>CAJSZV010000001.1 GCA_910574345.1 Clostridiaceae bacterium
GCAATGAAGTCTTTTACAAAAAATCTACTATAAAATATTAAATTTTCAAGGTTCTTGCAGAGTATCAAACATAGAAAACACTATGTTTTGACCCCGGCATCATATCATTATACTAAAAGGATATATGATAATATTGTGGTTAAAATCTGTAAATATAGAAATCAATCAAAATAAAACTGTAATATTATAACTTCTCTAAAAAATTTTTTTGTCCTATATTGACTCACTCGGAGGGGCAGGTGTTCGGGATTGGGTGTAAGATCTTTACCATTGCGGGGCCGGTGATACTTTATGGGATATTGGCCAGCTGGGTGCTTGGTGTGATTTATTGGGTTGGGGGAGTGATGGGGGTTATTTGAGAAGAGAATAGGAATGTAGAATAGTAATTTGGCAATTAGCTTTATGAGCAGGATGATGAATGGAAAATTCGTTAGCCTGCTTATTGTAGTTTTGTTTTTTCTAAGTACAGTTTACAAGGGACTATACAAGGTAACGGTCTGACGGGCGCTGATATGCCCGTCAGATTTTCCATGTGATGTTCAAGCTGTCACTTGTGGCGGCTATGGTGGTAATCATCAAATCCACCACCCGCCGCTTGTCGTCAAAGGATACGCTATCCCATGTATCCAGGTAGCCGGAAATCTGGCTGACCTGTTCCGGGCTGATAGCTTCCACGGTCAACTCCGCTATCTTCGCCAGAAGCTCCTGCTTGCGTCCGTCTAGTGTAATGTACCGTTGATATTTATCTAAATAGTCATCGCTATTTTTCTCGCCATGTGATATACTAAAAGAAACGGCGGTGATTCAACATGGCGAGACCTAAGATATATGCAATTTCCTTAACCGATGATGAACTGGCAAAATTAAAAGTCATCATACGAAGAAAGGATACATCAAAAACCATAAAGTGCAGATGCCAGATACTGATCGACCTTGACGAGGCACATGGGAATGTGCTCACACACCAGCAGTCAGCCAGATCAAATGGAGTCTGCATGTCGACAGTGACAAACACAGTAAAGCTGTATGCTGATGGCGGTGTCGACTCGGTCGTTTCCATCAAAAGGAGCGTGAACTCCGACAATGCAAGACGGAAGCTTGACGGACGTGCCGAAGCCCGCCTGATTGAAATCGCCTGCAGCCCGGCACCGGAGGGACATTCCCGCTGGACGCTGCGCCTGTTGGAAGAGGAAGCCAAAGTAGCGCTTGACACGCCTGTCGGGAAGAATGCCATTGGAAGGGCATTAAAAAAAACAGGCTTCAGCCTCACAGAAGCGAATACTGGTGCATCCCCAAAAAGGGGGATGCCGAATTCGTAGCATGCATGGAGGATGTCCTCGATGTTTACGAGCTTCCTTATGACCCGCAGCATCCGGTCGTGTGCATGGACGAAAAGCCATACCAGCTGCTGGACGATGCCAGGGAAACCCTGCCGATGCGTCCGGGCGACATCCAGAAGGTGGATTCCGAGTATGTACGGAACAGCACCTGCAGTATCTTTGCGTTCGTGGAGCCGCTTGGAGGCCGGCACCACACCAGTGTTCATGAGCATCGGACGGCTCTTGACTGGGCAGAAGAGATCAAGTACCTTGTGGATGTCATGTACCCGGATGCTGAAAGGATCATCCTTGTAATGGATAACCTCAATACCCATAAGCCGGCTTCCCTATATAAGAAATATCCCCCAGAGGAAGCAAGGCGCATCATCAAGAAACTGGAGATACATTACACACCTAAACACGGCAGCTGGCTGGACATGGCCGAAATCGAGCTGAATGTCCTGACCAGGCAGTGCCTGTCACGAAGGATAGGGACACTCGATGCCTTAAGGTCAGAGATAGCAGCATGGGAAGCAGAGCGCAATCAGAACCAGGAAAAGATTCTGTGGCACTTTCAAACTGTGGATGCCAGAACCAAGCTTATATCCCTATACCCGACTATAATATCTGACTCTCAATGATGGGAGTCAGATATACCAAATATCAATGGTACACAACACTAGTTCGGCTATCTTCACATTCACATAGGAGAGCAGCACATTGTTTGCGCCCGTCAGACTGTACACCAACTTTTCAATCTCGCTGTCCACATGGAGAAGTTCTACTTGCAGGGCGGCGATTTTGGGATTGGCTTTCGCCGCTTTCTTCCTGCCCGTCAGCGTTTTGTAGCTGTCCAGCTTCTTCACCATCTGCTGGTACACAACCGCTTCCAGTTCCGCTGTGATGATTTTACCACAGCCCGGACAACTTTTGCTGTCTATCCGTTTGGAACAGCGGAGATTGGTCATTTATCGTGACCTTGTATTTCTTCAACTGGCCGGAGAAGTTCTCCATCTGCGGAAACCATTTTTTGAGCATAGAGAGGACTTCCTCTTTCTTCTTTCCGGCATTGATTGGATTGATACCGTCCAGCATGACTTCAATCGCCCTCGCCTGTTATGAGAGGTTGACCGCCTGCTTGAAAAGCCGGGTGGGGATATGCTTTCTTCCCGTTTTGCTTGCGCTCTCCCCACGCTCCAAGTTGGGATATTTCTCCACCATATAGGCGTGAAAATCGTCCTGCCATTTCGCCAGATTAGCCCGGTTGCCTATGATTTCTTTAGCACACAGGCGGTTGTCTTTTGTCAGCGGAACAAAAGTCAAATGCAGGTGGGGCGTTTTCTCGTCCATGTGTACCACCGCCGATACGATATTCTCCCGGCCTACTCGTTCAATCAGAAAGTCCGCCGCCCGCTGGAAATAGGCCGCTATCTCCTTCGGGGACTTACCTTTGAAAAATTCCGGGCTGGCGGTTATCAGCGTATCGACAAAACGTGTGCTGTCCTTGCGGGTGCGGCATCCGGCCTGTTCGATACGGCTCTGAATGAAATGGTAATAGCGGCTCTCCGGCTTGACGATATGGAAATTGTACTTGCTCCGGCTGGTGTCAATGCCCGGGTTGCTGGCGCACTGCTCCTTTCTCCATTCCATTCCGGCGGGTTTTCCCGCCGAAATATCTCTGATAGGATTGGAATGGAATCAATATAAATAGATGGTTTTAATCTCTGTATTTCTATATACCATCCGGTTTCCGTACTCCAAGAGGATTGATTTTCGTACTTGCTAAGTACGGTTTTCAGCCCTCCGGCGTACCGCAGCCGGACTTCTTGAAGTCGGTGTTTGGAACCGCTTCATAGGATTTTGGGTAAATGCGGTTGGGTTTTCCGC
The DNA here is from genome assembly GCA_910574345.1 of Clostridiaceae bacterium. GTDB lineage: Bacteria > Bacillota > Clostridia > Lachnospirales > Lachnospiraceae > UBA3402. The sequence goes on from CAJSZV010000001.1 coordinate 3,207, forward strand.
AGCCCTGTTTCTGTATCTCCACCAGCCCCGCATACTGCAACTCCCGCAGGGTGTTGACTGCTTTCTGCCGCCTGTGAACTCTGGCGGCGCAGTCCGGGCAGTATTTACCCCGGTTGGACTTTGGCACATAGGGTTTTCCGCAGACCGAGCAGCGTTTCAAAGCACTGTCACGGTAAATCTCCGCTTCCAGAGTCCTGTCCAGCGGCAAGACCGCCCAGCGGAACCACTTGCAGCAGACGGAGAATGTAATCATCTGTGGACAGGCCAGGTGTCGCCATCGTCCAGAGCAAGGCAGTTTCCACCGTCACAGTTGCAGCACTCCCGGCGAATAAGGGCGGTTGCCTGTTTCCGCTGTGCCGGGGTCATCGGTAAGGGGAACCGTCCGGCTTGTGTTCCAGTGGTGGCAGATGTTGATAGGGCCTTTCTTTCATGCTGTCCCTCCGTTTTCTTCTTGCTGCCGTTCTCCCCGAAAAGGCTTCCTGCCCCATTTCTGCGGCGTGTTCCGGCGTTGGTGCGCTCGCCTGCTCTGGTCACGGTGTCCGGAAGTAAGGTCATAGCGCACTTCCCTGGCCGGGGTATTCCTTTTCAGACGGTCATTCGGTTTTCAAGGAGCTTGTCCATCGATGAACTATCTCAAGTGTATACTTTTTTGATTGCCTGTGCCGTATATCCATAAGGTAGGAAATCAGCCCGGAAAACTCGCTATTTCCACGCTCTCGGAATTGTGGTATAATAGGGGGACAAAATAGCAAATAAAGATTCGTGGGGTATGGAAATTATGGAAAATGTAGTTTTCAGAAGAGCAACAGTTGAGGAAATGCCTCGTATTATCCAAATGCAGTCTGATGTGTTCAGTGGCGAACAAGGCATACCCAGTGAGGATCTTGATGTTTTCATGGAGAAATCGCCTATTTGCTGGTGTGCTGAAAAAGATGGAAAAATTTATGCGGCAGTTGCAGCATGGAAAGAAAAAGGAAAAATCCATTGGGGACGGTTTGTAACATTTCCAGCTGTACGAGGACAACATCTCGGTACAGAATTGGCAAGGTGTTCCTTTGATGACCTGTTTTCAGATGATGTTGAGGAAATCTACATGGATGCCCGTGACGCAACCGTTAAGATTGTCTGTCGAATGGGCGGTAAAATCATTGGAAAGCCATATAAGTTTTATAAAGGTAATGTAACACCAGTTTTACTCACGAAATCCGATTATAGAGAAAATAGACAGCATCCAGTTGATTGAACAGACAAGGAGGGCGATAACTTGGCATTAACAGTCCAAGAACGATTGAAAGACCTGCGTGTAGAGCGTGGTTTGACGCTGGAAAGCTTGCGGAGCAGACAAATCTCTCCAAGTCTGCGCTGGGCAGCTATGAAGCGGACGATTTTAAGGACATCAGCCACTCTGCCCTTATCAAGCTGGCGAAGTTTTACGGCGTGACTACCGACTATCTGCTGGGACTGTCTGAAATGAAGCGTCACCCAAACACCAATCTTGCAGACCTGCGTTTGAGTGACGGAATGATTGACCTGTTGAAAAGCGGGCGGGTGGATAATGCTCTGCTGTGCGAATTAGCGGCGCACCCGGATTTTGTAAAACTACTGGCCGACATACAGATTTATGTAGAGGGTATCGCCGCCATGCAGGTACAGAATTTGAACGCATGGGTAGATGTGGCAAGGGCTGAGATTGTAGAGAAATACCAGCCGGGAGAACATGACCAGACAGCCTATCTTCTGCAAGCCGCTCATATAGATGAGGGCGACTATTTCAACAGCCGGGTACATAAGGACATTGACGCTATCATGGAGGATATGCGGCAAGCCCACCGAGGCCGTAGCGACAGTGCACCGAAAAAATCTGTTATAGAGGAAATGAAGCAAGATTTAGAGGAAGTCGCCAGCTTTAAGGGGAGCTGTCTTGAACAATGGCTTTTAATCTACTACAAGCACAATCATCTCCCCTATAACCGACTAACGGAGGAAGAAAAGCAGTGGTTGATACGGATAGGTTCTAAATCGGATTTTCTGAAATCGCATACAACGCAGAGAGGGAAAAAGCGAAAATAAAAGATTTGAGGTGCGGAAATGAAAAGAAATTTTTTTGTGCAAACTGAGCGAATAGGATTTTCAAAATGGTCTGAAAGTGACTTTCCTTTTGCTGAAATGTTGTGGGGCAATCAGAATGTTACAAAATATATCTGTGCCAGTGGAAAATTTAGTAGGCAAGAAATAGAAAATCGGCTAAATCAGGAAATCGCCAATGGTGAAACACAAAATATAGAATATTGGCCTATATTTGAAGTTACTACAAGCAAATTTATTGGATGTTGTGGACTGCGGCCATATAAAGAAAATGAATATGAAATGGGAGTTCACCTGCTTCCCGAATTTTGGGGGCAAGGTTATGCCTTCGAAGCTACTACTGCTATAATCAAATATGCTTTTGCGAAGTTAAATGCCAAAAAACTGTTTGCAGGGCATAATCCGAATAACGTTGCTTCGCAAAAACTCTTAAATAAATTGGGATTCATTTACATAGGTGATAAATTTTATCCGCCTACGGGATTGTATCACCCATCCTATGAATTAGAATCTGCCAATATCTCACAATAAGGTTTATCATCTATTAGCCAAGAAAATAGCAAAGCCAGCCGAGCCAGTCAACGGTCAAGATGAACGGCGCTTTCAGCACCGCCGTTGACAGTCTCGTCCGTCTTTGCTGATGGGTAATCAAGACGGAAAAGCCCTAAAATGGCTTTCCCGCCCGTTTTGATTTTGAGAAAAGAACAGCTCCAAAAAATGAGTGTGGCCACACATATAGTCACGGTGTCCAAGGGTTTGGGACATTTTGTCCCATAGGCTGGGGACGGTGGACGAGGGCTTTCATATACGCCTTGTCTGCTGCTGAAATCAGCCCTTTGTTTCCGGCTTCCCAGCCTCAAACAAAGCCCTGTTTTCCTGCCGCTTTAAATGCCCTTGCCCTCCCCGGCGGCAACGGCATTTTCACGGCAACGCCGACAGAGCGTATAACACACTACACTTTGCAAGCAAAGTCGTGTGCCAAAGGGGGCACCTCTTTGGAAACCCCAGACAACAAACAGGCGGTATGCTGCCCTCTCCGGGAGCATACCGCCTGTTTGTTGTCAGCAGCCCGTTTCACGGTCTGCGTGTAGTTCCTTGTAAACTGACCTAAGTTATAATATTTAAATACAGGAAGTTTATATTAATAAGGGATAAAAGTTTTGAATGAAATATCCTCACTCTAGCAAAGATGAGAGGATCATATACATAAGTTGCGACAAATAAAAGGCCCTAATAGCTTTTTGTTGTAAATAAGAATATGGTTGAACAAAACTTATAAAATACAATGAAAGTGTATCTTAGATGATAATCAAGGAAGGATGCAACTGGCTCTTTTCAGGAGATTAAGATCATCATCAGGGCTTATGGGGCAGAATTTGGAATATCAAAAGAATATTTAGCATGACGGGGAGGTTTTTATGTTGGATAATGCCATTCAAGTTGGGAAATATACCTTAATCCGTGAAGCTTAATTATTATTCCATGCTATAATCGCTTACGTTTATGCGGCCTTCCGATATTTTTTTAAGATGAAATAATATCACCCATTTGGTGATGTTTTCTGATACAATACTCCATAAGAAAACTATGGAGGCAGTCCTCATGAAAAAGATAAAAATTGAGTTTACCAATGAGCGTATCATTCCAGCCAGTGGCCTTGCAGTTGTCAGTGCTATTCTCGGCAAATGCGACTTTGTAAAGCGCTGCAACCGTATGGGTGTAACCCCAAACCGTTCACAGCACCACCTTTTGGAAGGCGACACAGAGGTCAATACCTGGTGGACAAACCTTGGGATGACGGACCGTGAAGTCATCGGCCTCTATCATGCCCACGGCGAATGTGAACAGTTCCACAGCGAGATCAAGACTGATATGGATGTAGAGCGGCTGCCATCCGGCAAATTTGAGACTAACGAACTGGTACTGGAACTGACAATCCTGGCCTATAACATCCTGCGAATGATCGGACAGGAAAGCATGGGCAGGAAGGGAACCGAGACAAAACATAAAGTCAGACGCAGGAGGCTGCGCACGGTAATCGGAAACATGATCATGATGGCAAGCCGCGTTACAGAGCATGCCCGTCAGTTGTTAATAGGTCTTGGCCGAAGTAATATATGGCAGCATGCTTTTGCGGAGGCATATACAGCTTTCGCAGATTTTCAATTGTAAAATCGTCCTACCAGGTAACCATATGAAAAACCAAGGGGAAAGTATGCCATTTTTAAGGTTTTCCAGTATTCCTAACTGTCATTTAGAGCCAAAATCAATCATCATTCGTAAAAATACTGTCTTTGAAGGACAATTTATCAAGAGTAAGCCAATCAGATTTAGGATTGGCTTCATAAAACAACCAATTTCACGGATTCAGGTTAGTGATTGATTCATGTTTTCAAAAAGAGGAAGCTATTTCTTTTATGAGTATTAAGAAGGATAATCATTAATAGTGTCACTAACTCTCGCACCAGTGGTGCGAGAGTTGAAAGGATATGATGGATATGGATATTATTATATATCAGCCTTTTGTTAATGAAATTAAGGAATTGATTCAAAGGAAGCAATTTCAGGCAATTAAAATGGTAAATACAGAAACTATTAATCTTTACTGGGAAATCGGTGAAGAGATATATCGTCAGCAAAGAGAAAAGGGGTGGGGAAAATCCATTGTACAGATATTGGCGAAGGAGTTGCAAAAGGAGTTCCCAGGAACACAGGGATATTCAGCGGCAAATCTGTGGAGAATGCGTAATTTTTATCTGACATATTGCAATTCTGAAAAACTCGCACCGCTGGTGCGAGAAATTAGCTGGAGCAACAATATCGCTATTATGGAAAAATGTAAAGATGATTTACAGAGAGAATTTTATATGCAGATGACAAAGAGATTTGGCTGGACAAAGAGAGTTCTGATTAATTTTATTGAGGCTAAGACATATGAAAAATATCTTCTGAATCAGACAAATTTTGACTTGACGCTTCCAGAAGAACGGCGAATATAGGCAAAATTGGCTGTGAAGGACGAATATACGTTTGATTTTGCAGTTGGTAAACCATATCAGAGCTTTTTTGAGGCAGAATAAGAATGTATTATTGAACAAGAAGAATTTAGGCTAAACTTGAGTAGTTGATTTAGAGCAGAACTTTATAAATAATTTGTTGAGAATATCCGAATAGTTTTACGTTTACGATCATAGGCATCTGTTTTCAGTGTATAGTAAAACGCGCTGAGCGGAGTACTGAACAATCTGGAGATCACATGGCTGTGGGCAAACCGTACCGAGCGGAAAATGTCCAGAGTCAGAATAGAACTGACAGCTGAAGAGACTATAGAGGCTCATAACAACTAAAAAGTAATTGAATTTCCCTTCCGTTTGCCATATAATAGTTAAGAAAACAAGGTAAACACACAGGAATGGCATTACAGAAGTATTTAAAATAGATAAAGCGGAGGGCACTATGGAATATACAGGCGGCAAGATGGATTTATCCCTTATTATGGAGGCCTCCTATCTAACGGCGCAAAATGTCCGTCAATATCGGGCGATTATGCGTCTTTTTTTTCGCGAATATGAGAAGATGCATTTCCAGCTGTATAAAGAAGATGTTTTGGAACTTTTACATCGCCAGGAGGAATTTGCCGACTATACCATGGCCCAGCTTCTGCAGGATTTGGATGCATTGGTGGGATGGAAAAACCTGACTCCTTTGCAGGATCCGCGAAAAGTTTATACGATTGAAGATTATAAAAATAAGCAGTACCGCTACACCATGTCAGAGTATGCGGTGGAGATAGAGCGTCTGACGGTGCGTCTGGAAAATCTGTTTCTGGAATCAGGGAATCTGTCAACCAATCTGTTTCGGCGTCTGGAGGATAATCTGGAAGCGGCGGAAGTATTGAATGAACAAAAAGGAAAAGAGATCAATGAATGGTGGAGCAATCTTCAGGAGGACTTTAAACGGCTAAATCAGAATTATCAAGATTATCTGCGGGAATTCTATTCGGGAAGGGCGGAAAAACTTTTAAAATCAGTGGAGTTTATCATTCATAAAGACCGCTTTATCGCTTATCTGAAAGAGTTTATACAGGAAATGCAGGTTCATGCCGTCAGGATTTCCAAAATTATAAAGAAAAGGGAATTCGTAATTGAAAACTCTTTGCTGGAAAAAGTGGTGTCAAGTGAGATGGAGATTCCCCGCGCCTTGTCCGATGGGGAAAGAAGACGCAAAGAGGATATCCGGGAGCAGGTCTATGGTAAATGGGAATCATTAAAGGGATGGTTTCTTCCAACGGGCGGGCGTGAGTGTGAGAGCAGCAAGGTGCTGGCTATTACCAATGACATTATCCGCAGCATGATCCAGAATGCCGCTTTGATTGTGCAGCTTCAGAACTGGGGAGTCAGCCGGAAGGAGGACTACCGGAATATGCTTCAGATGTTTCTTAATTGTCAGACCATGGAAGACGCCCATAAACTGTCGGCCCATTTGTTCGGTATTCAGCAGATCGAACATTTTAAGATTCGGGATGAAAGAGAGACAGACAGCATTAACCAGAGCGTATATGAGGAAGCTGCCTCTGCTGTTTACTTAAAGCCCCACACCCGGACCTACAGAGAGAAAAAAGACCGTACAGGCTTTACGGATAAATCCTTGGAAAAATTATCCCAGAGACTGCAGTATTTAAAACAGATTGAACGTGAGCGCAGGGAGATGATGGGCTATATAAAAGACGGGAAGATTGAGGTGGAAGGAATTACGGAGGAGGTTCCGGAATCAGTCAGGCAGACCTTGCTTCAGTGGATATCCCAGGCAGCATTAAGCCCTTCAGGAAGAGGAAGGACTGAGTACGGCCAGGAATTTATCTTAAAGAGAGATGCAGGGTACTGCGTCTTAAAGTGCGAGGACGGAGATTTAAAACTCCCCCGATATACCTTATGGTTTGTGGGAAGCGAAAGGACTGGCAGTTAAATGAGCGAGATTACACCATTGGTGGAACAGTACTGGATCTGCCGTGAGCAGAACAGGGAGCTGTACAATAAAGTAAAGCGGGATATTCCCAGGTTTCAGAAATTTGTCAGAGAGCAGCTGGGATGGAAGCTTTTGAATCATGAGCAGTTTCTTAAGCTGGAGAAAATACCTGCCCACGCAGAAAGCTTTATGGGGATTCAGGAATTTCAGGAGATACGGGATTATGTAATCCTCTGTATTGTGCTTATGTTTTTGGAAGACAAGGAAGAGCAGGAACAGTTTCTTTTGTCTGAACTCATCGATTATGTGGGAATGCAGCTGAGAAAATGGATGGAGGTGGATTGGAATTCTTTTTCCCAGCGAAAATCCCTGGTCCGGGTTCTTCAGTATGGGGAAAATCTGGGAATGCTGCGGGTTTATGAGGGAAACAGCCAGCTTTTAAGTCAGGAGGTGGGCCAGGAGGTTCTGTATGAAAATACCGGCTTGTCCCGTTATTTTGCTGTCAGCTTTCCTTTTGATTTAAAAGAATGCAGCTCATGGGAGGATTTTGAGAGGGAACGGCTTGAGGATCAGGAGACGGATCGGGGACGATACCGGATTCACCGGGTATACCGCCGGCTGACAGCCTGTCCTGCCATGTATTGGGAGACGGTGGAGGATGCGGATTCTCTGTATCTGAAAAATCAGAGGCAGTGGATAGAAAAAAATATGAAGGAACAGTTTGGAGGACGCCTGGATATTCATAAGAATGCTGCCTTCTGGGTATTGGAGGATGAGGATTCCTATGGGAAATTGCATCCAAAGGATGCACAGCTTCCAGAGGTAATCCTGCTGCTTGGAGGTATGATTCGGGAAAATGTAAAGGCGGGAAGATGGAAACGGGAAATGAATGAGACGATTCGCATATCCCGGGAGGAATTTTCGGTTCTTGTGGCTGCATGCCAAAAACAATGGAAGAATGCCTGGAGTAAAGAGTATCGGGAGATGGATGGAGGCAGGCTGGCGGCAGTGGTAAAAGGGTATATGAAAGACTGGATGATGATTGAGGAGACAGAAGAGGAGATCATTATTTTTCCGGCAGCCGTAAAGCAGGAGGGATTTTATCCGGAAGATTACAGCAGCGAAAGTACTGTCATCCAGCAGGAAGCAGAAAAACAAAGGAGAAGAAATCATGAGCAGCCGCTTTAAGATGAACCGGATGGGATTTGTGAATTTTTGGCTATATGATGAGGAAATATTTACATTTGAAGATGGGAAGCTTTTGCTTCGGGGACAGAACGGCTCTGGAAAATCAATTACGACCCAGAGCTTTATTCCGTTTATTCTGGATGGGGACAGAACGCCAAGCCGGCTGGATCCTTTTGGCTCCAGCGACCGGAAGATGGAGTATTATTTTTTAGGGGAGGGACAGCAGGAAGAGTCTACAGGCTATCTTTTTCTGGAATTTAAGAAAGGGGATTCAGGTCAGTACCGTACCATAGGTATTGGGCAGAGAGCCAGAAGGGGAGCGCCTATGACATTCTGGGGGTTTGTGCTGACAGACGGAAGGCGGATTGGCTATGATTTGAACCTCTATAAAGAGGTGGGAAGCAAGAAGCTTCCCTATTCTAAGCAGGATTTAAAAAAGGTTCTTGGGCCGGAGGTGCCCTTTACCGACTCACCCGGCGAGTATAAGGCCATGGTCAACAAGTATATTTTCGGATTTCGCAGAATGGAGCAGTATGAGCAGTTTATCCGCCTGCTGGTAAAGGTTCGGGCGCCTAAGCTTTCCAAGGAGTTTAAACCCACAAAGGTTTATGACATCTTAAATGAGTCCCTGCAGACTCTGACAGACGAGGAGCTTCGGGCCATGGTAGATGCTATGGAGAAAATGGACGCCATTCAGAGTAATCTGGATCATTTAAAAGCAGCGCAAAAGGATGCGCAGAATATTCAAAAGGAATATACCCGCTATAATCAGTTTATGCTGGGGCGAAAGGCCAAGGCATATTTGGAATCCAGCAAGAAAGCGGAAACATTAAAACTGGCTCTGGAGGAGGATGAGACGAGGCTGGAGCAGCTGAGGCAGGAGGAGATTGAGAAGAGAAGGCTGAGAGAAGAGGGGGAGCAAAGGAAAAATTTGCTTGAAGTGGAGCTTGACAGTCTGAAGGAGACGGATCTGGATCAGGTCACCAGGCGGCTGCTGGATAACCGTAACCGTAAGGAAAAACTGGAAAGCGAGAGGAAGAAATGGCAGGATGAGGCAGAGAAAGCCAGGGAAAATCTGGTGGGGACGGACAGAAGGATACGGGAGTATGAGGGCGGTGTGGAGGACCTTCGGGGCCAGGTAGAGGAGAACCGGAAGGAAATGGAGAGCCTCCAGGCAGTTATGGAGTTTAAGCTCCACGGACAGGCAGTGGAGAAGATGGCTGAAGAAGCGGTAGAGGGAATCGATGACATTTCCAGGGAAATCCGGGAGTGGAGCCGGAAGATTACCGAGGGAATCAAGACGTTTAAGGAGCAGGAAGAGGTGGAGCGGCGGTATGATCAGGCAGCAGCAGAGGCTGCCGGCTGTCTGGCGGCAACGGTGAAGCGGGAGGCAGAGCTTGAAAAGCTGGAAGAGGGGAAAGAGCAGGCCAGAGACCTCTGGATTCAGGAATGGTATGAACTGCCGAAGAGGAATCAGGAATTTATACCGGACCAGAAGTTTTTAAAGGAGTTGGAAACCCAGATTCTGGCTTATGAGGGCGCAAAGGACAGAAGCGGGATTCGCAGGAAATGGGAGCAGTGGGCGTCTGACAGGCAGAGTCTGCTTTTGAAGCTTAAGGTTCAAAAAGATCAGGAGAGGGAGAACCTTCTTTCCGAAGAGAGGGAAAAGCAGGAGGAGCTGAAAAGCCTTCGAGAGCAGAAGGACTGGGAACCGGAGAGAGCAACAGGGCGTATTCGCTCCAGGCAGATGCTTACAGAGGCGGGGATTTCCTGGATTCCTTTTTATCAGGCTATGGAGTTTGCTCCCCATCTTACAGAGATGGAAAAGAATACTTTGGAGGAGCAGTTTACAGAGGCGGGTTTTTTGGATGCTCTGATAGTAGGCCGCCGCCACTGGGACAGGGTTCGGCAGGAGTTTCCGGAATACGCGGATATGATGGTTTGTGCCCCGGAATCTGAAAATGGAACTTTTTTTGAGAAGCTGGTCCCCGCGCCGGGGCTGCCGGCTGATCTGAGAATTGAGACGGAATATATTTTAAGGGCTATGAGGGATGAGACGGGAGATTTTCCGGACAAAGCACAAAAGCTTTCGGAAATGTCCGGAATTGCTTTTCAGGGAAACGGATTTTTCAGAAACGGAATACTGGAAGGGCGCAGCTTGGGACGAGGGCAGGCTTCCTTTATCGGATATCTGACGAGGAAACACAGGCTGAAACAGCAGATTGATCTTTTGTTACAGGAGTTTGAAGTCCTTAAGCAAAAGGAAGAGGCTGTAGAGAGGGAACTTGAAATTGTGGACAATCGGCAGAAAATACTGGAACAGGAGCTTGCCCAGGCGCCGGACGGCGAGGCTTTGGATGAGATTCTGGATAAGGAAAAGGAATGCCGGTGGTATTTGGAGCAGGAGCAGGAGAGGCTTAAGGAGGCTCGCCGAAAGGAGGAGAGCTTAAAGGCAGAAAAAGAAAAGTGTCTGCAGCAGGTGATCCGTCTGGGAAGGGAACTTCCTTACGGCAGAACCTTAAGAGCCTATGAGGAGGCACAGGAGACATCAGGGGAGTATCTGGAGCTTTGGCTTAGTACATGTTCGTTCCTTCGGGATTTAAGTCATAAAAAGGCGCTGCTTATCAATGAAAAAGAGAAAGCGGTTCAATACGAGGACAGCCAGGATATGGCTCTCTATGAGATTTCCGGGAAGAAAAAGGAACTGGAGATCATTGGGATGGCCATCAGGAAGGCAGAGGAATTCCTAAACCGTCCTGAGAACCGTCAGCTTGCCCGCCGCCTTGAAACCCTTCGGACAGAGAGAGAAAAGCTGGAACAAAACTTAAAGGAATGGGATAAACGGCTGGCTGTACTTCAGGACCAGAAAGAGTCGGGGGCCAAAAGGCTGGAGGAGTCCAAAGCCGACCTGACCTGGGAGATTGCCAGAGAAACGGGTTTTCGCGGTTATTTTGAGGAAGAGCTTGACTTGAAGCTGGTACTGGAACGGGGAACAAAGTCCTTGAAAGAGTGCGCGAATGAGGCATGGGCTTCTTTGAGAGAAAATGACAGGAACCGGGAGCCCGGCGCTTTGGTGGGAGCGCTTCATGAGAATTACCATAAGTACAGCGGAAGCCTTCTGGGGTATGGCATTGCTATGGAAGACTGTTTTGAGGAAGGGGCGGCAGACGGCCAGTCTTTAAGAAAACGTCAGAGGATTTATTCAGTGTGGAACGGGAAAAAGCTGTATTTTGCCCAGTTTGTCCAGACTTTGAAGAGTACCATAGAGGAGACAGAGCTTTTGATTCAGGAGAAGGACAGAGAGATCTTTGTGGATATTTTGTCCCGCACCCTGAGTCAGCAGCTGACGGACCGGATTGAGGAGAGCCGCCAGTGGATTCGGAGCATGTCGGCACTGATGAAGGAGATGGATACCTCCATGGGGCTGAGTTTTTCTCTGGAATGGAAGCCCCGAAGCGGAGAGGGGGAGCAGGAAATCGACACTCTGGAGCTGGAAAAGCTGTTGAGAAGGGATCAGGCTCTCTTGACCTCTGAGGATGTGGAGCGGGTGGCACGTCATTTCCGCAGCAAGGTCCAGACGGAAAAGGCAAAACTGGAAGAGAACGGTATGACGGTCAATTATATTGATATGGTTCGGGATGCCCTGGACTATCGGAAATGGTTTGAGTTTCGGATGTTTTACTACCGGAATCAGGGGGAGAAAAAGCCTTTGACTAACGGAGCCTTTAACAAGTTCAGCGGAGGTGAGAAAGCTATGGCTATGTATGTACCGCTGTTTGCGGCTGTCAATGCCCAGTATCAAAAATCATCAAAACAGGATTTTCCCAGAATGATGGCTCTTGACGAGGCATTTGCCGGTGTTGACGACAAGAATATCAGCAGTATGTTCAAGCTGGTGGATACGCTGGATTTTGATTATATTATGAATTCTCAGGCGATCTGGGGATGCTACGAGACGGTGCCGGCTCTTCGGATTTCTGAACTTTACCGTCCGGCAGATGCCCGGACCGTAACGGTGATTCACTATACCTGGAACGGACATGAGAGGATATTGGATGAGCAGTAGGGAAGAATGCGGGCTGTATTTTAAGAGTCAGCCGGAGTATAGGCGGATTTTTAAAGAAATGCGGAAAAAATGGGAGAGCCTGGGGCGGACGTCCGGCAGGGTAACCATGGCTGAGGCAAGGTCAGAGGAGAGAAAGGCCCTGGAACGGTTTCTGGGCAGAGCTATGGAACAAGAGGGGATCACATTTTCCCTTTCGGAGTTTGAGAAGGCTCTCGGGGAAACCAGGTATGGTCAGGTGTCGTTAAAGGAGCTTTTGGAGGAATATTTTGGGGAACCTATGGTGGGAAACCAGGAGCGAAGGCAGCAGAAAAAGAACAGGGAGGCAAAGTTTTGGGAGGAACTGGAGTGTGAGATCAGGGGGACGGAAGGGAAAGGACAGTTAGGGGAAGTAGGGGCCGGTGAGGACAAGGCAGCAGACAAAGCTGTGAGAGAGGAGATCGTCAGCTGGATTCGCGAGATGCGGGAACAGAAAAGCCAGGGGTATGGTGTCGTGATGAAAGAGTACCAGAAGTCTCCCGAATCCGCAAAGGAACGAATACTGGAGATTGTCCGGTGTCTTAAAATATGCCGGTCTCTGTCAGGGCAGGAAGGAACGAAGGGATACAGGTGGAAGGGAGTCCGGCTGGCTGTCCTGGCGGCAGAAACTACGGGAAATCCCCACGCCCTGGATCGTCAGACTGCTGCGGGAACTCTCCTGTCTTATGTTCTGTGCCGGCGTGATGGAAGTTCATTTCCGGAGAATGCCAGACAGTGGAAAGAGCTGTATGAGAAGAATGGAATATGGATTGATGAGTTGTCCAGCACAGTAGCCGCATTTGGTATTCATCTGATGACGGATGAGGGACTGCATCCGGCTTATGAGGGTTACTGGCGAAAGAGGGAGGCGTGCATTATCTCTTTGGCGAATCTGGTACATGCAAGGAGTGCTTTGGGAGAATCTGAGAAAATCTATATTGTGGAGAATGAAATGGTTTTCAGCGAACTGATCCAGCGGCTTTCTGGTTATCCGATCACGCTTTTGTGTACCTCCGGACAGCCGAGAACTGCCGCATACAAGTTGATGGAACTTTTGTGTGAAGGCTGTGAAAAGATTTCTTTTTGGTATGCCGGAGATATGGATCCGGAAGGGCTAGATATTGCACAGAGGATTACTTTAAGCTTTCCCGGAAGGGTTCATATCTGGAGGATGAGTCCAAAGGACTATGAGAAGGCTTTGTCCCAGGAGCAGGTATCACAGCGGAGGATAGAGATGATGAAGAATCTGACACATCCTGTATTAAAAAGGACGGCAGAGAAGATACGTGAGTGGAAGAGAGCGGGGTATCAGGAAATGCTGATCAGGGAGATGTCGCAGGATATGCGATAAAAGCGTAGTGGCTGCGGGCATATGGATCGTCGAAAAGTGAATTTTGATATATCGAACATTGCTGGAGACGAAAAGCATTCAACAGACCGCAGTAAAGGCAAAAGAGCCGGCAGATAAAGTAAAGAAGATAGCAGAGCAGTATCAGGTGGAAGTGATAGAGTGACAAGCTTGGGGATGCGAATCTCCTCTAAGGCGGCAGCGCAAATATGTACAGGCTTATGGAGGAGGATCTGGACGAAATCTCGCAGGAGGATGAGTATGAAGAAATTGACCAAAATGCTGCTGATCTATTGGTATAATAAGGAGGCAATTATGGACGCAACTGAGAAGAAAATAATCGAAGTGATCGAAGAGAATCGGGAGATGATCCTTAATTTTGCGGGGGATATCTATAATCATGGGGAACTTGGATATAAGGAGTTTCGTACCAGCGGGAAATTTAAGGAGATCATGAGCCGATGTTCCGAAAGGCTTGAGACAGATCTGGCCATTACGGGAGTAAAGGCATATATGAACCAGGAAAAGAAGGATAACTTTTCCCTGGCCCTCCTTGGAGAATTGGATGCCCTGCGGATTCCGGATCATGCACATGCAAATCCCGAAACACAAGCTGCTCACTGCTGCGGTCATCATGCACAGCTGGCGGGAGTTGTAGGAGCAGCTCTGGCCTTAAGCAGTCCGGAGATTGCGGGAAAGCTGGACGGACAAGTCATCTTTTTCGCGGTTCCGGCGGAGGAATACGGGGAGGTGGAATTTAAAAATACTCTGATTGAACAAGGGAAAATCCAATATGGCGGCGGGAAATGCGAACTTCTGCGAATCGGGGCCTTTGATGATATTGATGCCTGTCTGGTTCACCATACCTCCGCCGGCGGATTAGATGTGGGCTGCGGAAGTAACAACGGCTTTGTGTCCAAGGTCATCCGTATCCGCGGGAAAGCATCTCATGCGGCGGCGAGACCGGAGAACGGGATTAATGCGTTGTCCGCCGCCTCTTTGGGCCTTCAGGCTCTGGCTTATAACCGGGAGACCTTCCGTGACGAGGACTGTGTGAGGGTTCACCCTATTATGACAAAGGGCGGCAACTTAGTGAACGTAGTGCCGGACGAGGCTGTGATCGAGACTCTGGTTCGGGGAAAGACACTGGAAGCCTTTGCAGACGCGGCAGAGAAGACGGACCGCTCCTTCAAAGCGGGCGCTTATGCATTAGGGGCAGGCTATCGGATCGAAACTATGCCGGGATATCTTCCCCAGCTTCCCCAGGCATTCCCCAGGGAGCTGACAGAGGGAGTAGAAGAACTGGTGGGAGGGAAAGTGCGGGAAGTGCCTTCCAGTGAACACAGCGGCGGTTCTACAGATGTGGGAGATGTACAGCATCTCATGCCTGTATTGACTTTCAGGACAGGGGGAATCGTGGGCAATCTCCATGAGAGCGCCTTTGATGTAGTTGATGAAGAAGAAGCTTATATCCTGACTGCCAAAATCTTTGCTGTCAGCGCTTACCGGCTGCTGAAGGACGGTGCAAAAGTTGCGAAAAGGCTGAAAGAGGAATACCATCCCAAGTTCCGTTCCAGAGAGGAATATGTGGACTTCATGAACCGGTTCAATAAGGTGGAAGTTTCATTTTCAGGTTAAAGTAAGGGAGGATTACCAATGGAAGACGTATCCCCAAGTGTGTTGCTCTGACAGTTTCATCAGTGGATTCTGACTCGGACAAGTAAGAAGTATCGTCTTTTTGTGAAGGAGACAGATGACAAGGTAATTGTGATAGTTCCCCAGATTATCCGGCTGGAGGATGTGAAGGATTATATGCTGCTGGGACAGATGATTCTCTGTACGGAGAAGATGTAAGATAAATAGATACCTGAAAATATTTGTAGTCATTTAATAAAAAATAAGCAGTATTTGTTATGGAAGAAAATTCTGATAGCAAAGCTGCTTATTCTTTTCCACTTATCCCTAAAAGATAATTTTAATATTTACATATTGCCAAATTTTGGTACAATTAAAGCAAATAATGTCGCTGGGGGAAGGATTATGAGCTTTTTTGTAGAATATTTAGCCGAATTAGGGCTGGATGCAGGGAAGGATTATCTAATTGACAGGAAAAAGGATGCCGAATTAAAAAAGTGCATACAGGATTATATAGAAATACAAAACAATATAAACGAAATGCATGAATTGGCAGAAGAAATAGATTTTCAGGGGCTGGCAGGCTACATGTCATCGGAGTTATTGCTTGATGTCAGAATTTATTTGTTTGGGAAAAAATCAGATAGGGAGGCTATGAAGAAAACTATTGTCTCAAAAGCATATTCCTATTCAAAAGCAGATGATAGAAGGAAAAGGGACAGGGTAGAAAGGCTGATAAATGGTTCATTGGATATTCTTTGTAATTTTTACAGAATGCAAATAGACAAAACAGATTTATTTTTATCTGCAGAGAATAGTGAAATAATAGTTAATGAATTAAAAAAGGAATTAGAAAGGCAGCAGGGCGATCTTGTAGGCGAGATAAGGAAAAGCGGACAGAGTATTATAAATGAGGTCAACAAAGCAGGTGGGATCAACAGAAAAAAGGAAGAGATTTTTTTAAAAATTGCTGATAATGCTTTGTTCCAAAAACTTCATGAACTAATTATGACAAATTATATTAAGAAGAAATATAGGGAGAGAGAACTTTCAGATAGAACCATAGAACTATACTCCGATTTATTTAAATTATCTATTGATGTTTTCGATAATGAAAAAAAGATGGAGATTGGTAAAAATATTTTTGATTTTGTACGAGAAGTCATTATGACTGAGAAGGAGGGCAATTTAATAAAAATATTAGGCCCGGACGGGACCGGAAAAAGTACCTTTTTATCAATTTTGTATATATATTTGTATCGATATTGTTTGGATAACGGTTTTTCTTTTTATCCTTTTTACATTAATTTGCATTTTTATGATTCGATTATCAACGATGCAATGCCAGATGAGCAGGCCGTAAAAGATGTAATGTATAAAGAACTGAAAATTTTGAAGGAATTGGTACATGCGTGCCCCAATATTCCATATATTATTATAATTGACGGCAATGAAAATTATTTTAGGACAACATTAAAATCTGCTAAATATTTTAATGAATTTATAAATAATATTTCTGCACATAAAAAAATTGTTTGTATTGGTGAAAAGACAAATGTTCATGCATATAGAGGGAGAAAAAAATATACTTATATGTATTCAAGAATGCTTTATACATTTAAGTTCAAGGCTATAAGCAGTTATGAAACAAAAAAGTTGAAAAGGTTTGTGAGTATTTTTGCTACTATTGAAGAAAATGAAGATTTGTCAGAGCCGATTAATAGTTATTTGGATAAGTTTGATATGGATGAGGTGGATTTGAATATCTTAAGTGTATTTAAAGACTGCTACTATAGCGATGTATTGGATGGATTGGAATCCATAAGTGATTTATATAAAAATTATTGTATGGCGTATCTTAAAGATGCAGATTATTTTGAAGATAGCGCTAAAATGTCATATGAGTATTTTATGACAAGTAAAAAATTCACACAGGATGAAATTGCTGATAATAATAGGGAGTGGAATTTAATTCACCAACACAAGACGGTCTCTAATTTTCTCATTGCCTATTATTTTGTAAATAAAATAAAAAACTATAGCGGTGTGAAAGATATTAAATATTTAGAGTATCTGTTTCCGAAAGATGTGAATATATTTATAAAGCCTTTGATTAATGAGGATGTTGAAACTCAAAAACTGATTCTTGATAAATGTAAGCAAATATATGAGGAAGGGGGAATTCTTGCAAAATCACAAGTTCTGTATATGATGGGAAGAATCACCCATAAAAGTTTAAGGGCGGATATTTTGTCTTCATTAGAAAGATATTACGATGATTTATATAAAAATTTGATCGAGGAGAAAACAATACAGACGGAGCAGGAAGAGAGAGATACGCACTTGCTACTGCGCTCTGTGATTATAAGCCTTGTGTATCTGGGGAAGAAGGATAAAAGGGAAGCATATTTGGGGATGCTGTTAAATTATCCTATTGCAAACCAGATTAATAGAGGCTTTCATTTGGAATACTATGGAGATGTTCCAAGAAAGCCGGATAGTAGAATATATAATTATAATGATGATGGCACAGGAGATATAGATATAACATATAATATGCTTCTGAATCGTGTTGAACATTATTTGTCTTCGACTAAAGGGACAGAAGATCTTAACTTCCAAATTAATTTATTTACTTTGTGTTCCTTAATACAGGTGCGGCTTGGAAAAGGAAGTTTATCGAAAGAATTTATGCAGAATTTGGAAGGAATTATTGACAGTACCTTGAAAAAAGAACAGAGCAATATCAATATTGATTTTAGAGCGTATCTTATGATGTTAAAAGAAGATATCGAGAAAGATACTTATGCACCTCGCTGTTTATATGAAAAGTTATATGGCGTCAAGGATATCGTGCGTGAAGGGTGGAAACAAGAAATAAAAAATGATGCCGTAAAAAAACCTTATGAAAATGTAGCGGAGCATATATATTACACATGGGTCTTAGGGATGCTCTATTTGCCGGAGGAATCACCGAAAGAAAAGGAATATGAATCTTATGATAAGAAAAAGATATTAGATACCATTTTAATTCATGATTGGGCCGAGATTGACGTCGGGGATGCCGTCCCAAGAGAAGACAGCGAGAAACGTAAAGAACTGGAAGATTTCAGAATGCGTATGTTATTAATGCATGATACTTATGACCAAATAGGAAACATGGCGCAGTATAAAGAGGTGTGGAATGTATATAAAAAAGATACTTCTGATATTAACGGCAAGATTGCATATGAATTAGATAAGATACAAGCTTTGTATCAATTCTATGTGTATAAAGATAAAGGGGCAGAATTTACAGAGGAAAAGATTTTAGACTGGAAAGATGAGAAAAATAAAATAACAACTTCTTTGGGAAAGAAGATTTTAAAAGAAATTGTTCAAGAGAGATTTGAAAAAAATGAATAACAAGGGAACATAAAGACGGAAGAGGGGAGACGTTCTTTGTGACAGGAGATAATGATGTGGACGGTTTAGATGATGACAAAGCGCTTTATGGTTAGGAATATGGAGAAAAGGTATTTCAGATTTGCTGCTGATATGGGCATAGAAAGGGAAATTATATGGGATTATTTGGAAAAAAAGGAAAGAGAAATCGGAGGCAAGAAAATCCGAGGAAACGAAACAGGAGATGAAGGTGTATATCCGGGGAACGGGAGGTACTATTGTCACCAAATCCATACTGACCAGCGCATCGAAGCTGAAATGGCTGTTCCGTTAGGAGACAGAACACGGCAACGGCTGGGGGGCATTCGGGGATACGGATTCCCAGGACTATGTAAATGACGCAAAGAATATGGCCATTGTGGATTTTAATACCCTGGCCAATATAGAACCCACGGTAGTGAATGTATTCTACATGCCTATTGGCAGTGATCTGGAATTTTGATCCGATAAGACGGGGAAATATTTTTCGGTAAAATAAAAAACAGGGATAAAGCAAGAACCGTCCTTAGCGGTTCTCTCTGCTTTATCCCTGTTTTAATTGGCTGTGATTCAGGACGCTTTATCCCCGCTCCCGAATTAGCCGCTGCTTTCTTCTCTGTCCTTCACGGCTGTTCTTCTGTCCGGCCAGGACTTTTTGTCTGATTAGGCGGGCAGAAGGTTCTCAGTGGGCTGTGTCTACGAACACAATGCTGGAATCTCCCTGTCTGGCCTGCTCCAGCACGGCTTGGGCCAGCACCCGAAACGTCCCGTGGGAGGAGGTGGCGCCGGTGAGTGCGTCAATACTGCCTTCCCCCTGGCCGTCCAGAAGCTGGCCGGCGTAATATCGGGTGTACTCGTTGGGATAGGTGCCGTTCTCATGCAGCATCGTCTGCATATAGGCATTGTCCCAGCTTTTGATGAAGCCGCTGGCGTTCTCCGCGTTATATTCCACGGAGATAATATTTCCGCCCTTCACCAGAATCGTAACATATTCCTTCCAGCCGAAATTGAACTCAGCCGCCTGAGCGGTGTAATAGCCGTCCTGAAGACCGGTCTGACCGCCGCAGGCCGTCAAAAACGACGCCAGCAGCAGGCTCAAAAGAATGGTAAAAATTCGTTTCATCTGCCGCATATCTCCTTTAGAATAAATTTTTGAACCTGGGACTTAAGCGCTTCGGCTTCTTTCTCCAGCAGTCC
Source organism: Clostridiaceae bacterium (assembly GCA_910574345.1). Classification (GTDB taxonomy): domain Bacteria; phylum Bacillota; class Clostridia; order Lachnospirales; family Lachnospiraceae; genus UBA3402. Next base: position 23,129 of record CAJSZV010000001.1, read on the forward strand.
GCTTGACTGCTCTGTTTCCTCTGCGTTCTGCAGGTTGCGGTCCGCAATGGCGGAAATGGCGTCGATCCGCTCCTCCATGACGGCAAGAGCCGTCTCCTGCCCCTGTACCGCCTCTGTCAGCTGGTCCGAAATAACGCTGATCTGTGAAGAAACGGCAGAAATCGCATGAAGGGAATCTGCGGTATCCGCAGTCAGTGCTACGCCGGTCCGGATAATGGACTGGGTGTTGCGGATCATTTCCGTGGCGCTCTGGGCGGCTCTTGCGCTCTTGGCTGCCAGCTGCTTCACCTCGCCGGCCACCACCGCGAACCCCTTTCCGGCAGCTCCGGCCCGGGCAGCCTCCACTGAAGCGTTGAGGGACAGGATATTGGTCTGGAACGCGATGTCCTCAATGTCCTTGGCGATTTTTGTAATCTGCTGGGCATTGGCGCTGATATCGTCCATGGCGGAGGAGAGGGCCTCCATCTGCTCGTTGGCGCCCCGAACCCGCTGCGTGATCTCCTCCGTCTGAACCCGCGTCTGACCGCTGCTCTCCGTAACATCCACCAGCCGTTCTTTCACATGTGTCACCTCATGAACCAGCTCCTCGGTGGACCGGTTCTGCTCCAGCGACGCCTGATGCAGCTGAGCGGACTGTCCATTCATTTGCGCCGCCATCTCCGCCAGCCGCGCCGCCGCGCCTCGGAAGCCAAGAAGCGTTTCGTTCATGGACCCGGTGATCGTACACAGGCTGCTGCGGATCAGCGCAAAATCGCCCTTGTAATCCACCTGGGGCTCGGTGCGCAGATCTCCGTCCGCAACCCGTGTCAGCACCTGCTGGATGTCGGATATGTACCTGTTCACGCTTTCCAGTGTAGCATCCAGGGTCTGCGTCATAACCTCCAGCTCATCCCCGCTGTAAACAGGCGTCACCTCTGTATGGAGATCGCCGTCGGAGAGGGCTACCATTCGTCCTGTCACGCTCTTCACCGGATTGGAAATCGAGCTGGCCAAGCGAAGAACCAGAAGCATGGATATAACCAACACTGCCATAGTCGCCAGAACCGATACCAGCATCGCCCCGTTGATCAGGCTGTTGTAATCCGATTTGGGAATCTGAATCACCAGCGACCATTGAGTCCCGCGAATGGGAGAGAACGCCACCAGCATCTGCTTTCCGTCAACGGGATATTCCGCTGCCCCCGTTTCACCGGTGGTTACACGCTCCGCTGCGTTCCCGTTGCCGCCGCTGAGCTGTACCAGTGTACTTTTATTGAGAGCCAGAGACTGATCCGGATGCCCGGTCACGACGCCTTCCTCGTTAACCATATAGGCCATACCCGTTTTTCCCAGGTTGATGCTGCTGATCACATCGTTGATTGTATCGTATTTATAGACACCCACCACGTACAGGACCGTTTCGCCGTTCTCTTTCACCGGCATCCCCATCCTGATCCCCAGTTTCCCCTGGAAAATGGTGGAGGAATCGGTTGTGAGATTGTCGGTTTCTTTCAAAAGCCCGAAAAAGCTGCCATCCAGGCTCTCCGGCGCGTCCTCAATCCCAAGCACCAGCCCTCCGTCCAAATCATACAGCGCGATGGTGTAAAGTTCATAAATTTCAGCGGCCTCCTCCAGCACGGCCAAACGATTTTCCTTGGTCAGTCCGTCGTCCGATCGGAGTGTCCCCTCTCCCTCCGCTCCATTGACGGAGGTCACGGTATTCATCCTGGAATCGGCGGCAATAGTCATCATGCGGTCCGCCAGCATATGTATGTTAGCCTCCATTGTTTTAGCCGATTGTCGGGCCATTGGCTGAAGACTGTCCAGCAAAATGCTTTTGGCAAGTGACTGCATGGAGAGAGCCATGATCACACAGCATACAACTACCAGCATCAGAATATTGAGTGTGGTATGTCTCAATATCCTTCCATTCAAACTTCGTTTCATCCCCCGGCTGGTGCGGGAGCCCCCTTGATTTCCCGTCACGTCTCTGTCGCTCCTTTTTTTGATATTTTTTTGTCAATACGCAAATTAAAAGCCACTCAATCTACCGGCTGAAAACTCTGCGCTTTCTTAAACCAGTAGACGATAGACTTTGGTGTCAGTATATCACAGACTGCATGTAAAGGGAAGCACTTTTTTCCAAAAATGCCATGGAAGCCGATGTAAAGGTCAAATGCATAGAAGCGGAAGCTACACAGGCAAAACTCGCCGAAGATATCGGTACCACGCCGTCCTATGCGAATCGGCTGATTAAGAAAAGCGAAAAAATTGTAAATAAGACGTTCATACAGATGCTTGAATCCCCGGGGTATGATGTCGAATTGACTTATGTGAAGAAAGAATAATCCGAAAGGAGCAACTTGTACAGAGAACCGAAGGGATTTTATAAAGGGGGGGGTTATTGCGGCTGGCTTTTGGAGAAAAGCGATGAGGAATTGGGGGAGATATTTTTGGGAGAAGGGAAGTACGGCTATTGAATCCTATTGTAATTCCCATACTTTTACCCTATAATAAAAGCACAAAATGTTTCAAATATGACAGTATGACGGACGAGGAGGTTTCTTATGGGAACAACGAAAAAATATTTTTACGATTGGGAACAGTATGAAGAGGGGAAAGGTTCTGCCTCCATGATAAAGGAGATATTGGAGGACCCGGAGTTTGAACAGGTGACAGATCTGGTTATCGGATGCTGGGGCAACCCTTGTGAGGAGGACTGCCAGCAGATTTTGAACGGGATTGCGGACAATGCAGACAAGTTTGCCCATGTGGAGAAGCTGTTTGTGGGAGACATGGATTATGAGGAGTGTGAAGTATCCTGGATTATCCAGGGCAATTACCAGGCCTTGTGGAAAGCCATGCCCCGGTTAAAGGAGCTGACCATTAAGGGCAGCACGGACCTGGAACTGGGAGATGTAAGCCATGAAGCGCTGGAATCCCTGACGATTATCTGCGGCGGACTTCCCGTGTCTGTCATGGAGTCTGTCCAGAATGCCAAACTGCCCAATCTGAAAAAACTGGTGCTCTATATCGGCATTGAGAACTACGGATTTGACGGAGATGGAGACTGTGTGAGAACCCTTTTGGAAAAGTCGGATTTCCCAAGACTGGAATACTTAGGGATAGAGGACAGCGAGATCCAGGATGAACTGGCAGAGATTGTGCTGGAGAGCAAATACATGAAACAGATCCGCACTCTGGACTTGGCAAACGGCACATTGACAGATAAAGGGGGCAGGCTGCTTCTTGAGAAGCTTCCCCAGTATCCTAATATAAAAAAACTGGATGTTCACTACCATTATATGTCCGAGAATATGGTGGAAGAACTGGAGACCCTTCCCGTGGAGATTGACGCTTCCGAATTCAATGAACCGGAGACCTATGGCGGCGAAATCTGGATGAACGCCATGCTGACAGAATGAGGCAGGCAGTCTTACTTGGGAATCCCGACACGAAACGGACCTTGTATCTGGAAGAGGGAGCAAGGGCGGCGGAGGTGGAACTGGCTTTCTGGGACTGGAAGACATTTAGGGAGCAGCAGTGTATTCCGGAGGATTTGAAAGGCAGGGAGATTTTCTTAAAAATCGACCCGCCTCTCTGGGACAGCAGCAACCTGGAGGAATTAAGCCATCTGGCTGAGAGATTTAAGATGAGCCTTGGGCTCTTTAAGAATCTGGCCGGGGGGAAGATTACATTTCTTAACTCCCCGGATGCCATCCAAAGCCTTCTGGACAAGAGAAAGTGCAAGGACAAGTTAAAAGAGGCGGGAATCTGCGTGACGGAGGCTTTGGAGGAAAGGGTATTAAGGGGGGACGAGCTTTTGGAAGCCATGGCCCGCTGCCATATTCCTCAGGTCTTTGTAAAGCCGGTGCAGGGGTCCGGTGCGGCGGGAATCGCTGCCTTCCGGTATCAGAAGAGAACAGGAGACATGATCCTCTATACCTGCGGGATGCGGGATCCCGCCACAGGCCGCCTGGTGAATACCAAGCGGCTTCGGCGTTTTACGGACAGGAAAGAGATTATGGCTTATCTTGACCGGCTGCTTGGTCTTGACTGCATAGTGGAGCGCTGGCATGCCAAGGCAGCATACCAGGGTTATTCCTATGATCTGCGGGCTGTGGTCCAGGACGGCAGGATAGATTTTATGCTGGCCAGGCTTTCTGAGGGCCCCATTACCAATCTTCATCTGAATAACCATCCTCTTAAGGCGGCGGATCTTGGACTTTCCGCCAATGTCTTGGAAGAGGCAAAAGAATTGTGCAGGAGAGCCGCAGCCTGCTTTCAGGGCTTAAGAAGCGCGGGGATTGATGTTCTTATGGAAAAGGGGAGCATGAGGCCGAGGATTATTGAGATGAACGGTCAGGGAGATCTGATCTATCAGGATATTTTTAATAAAAATATAATTTACCGCCGTCAGGCGGAGATGATGAAGGAGTGGCTCCATGGAGAAGACTGAGGAAATGGTTGAGGAAAAAAAGGGAGTGGAGGGAGAGGTGCCTTTCCGCATGTTATCCTCATCAAAAGGAAGAAAGAAACCGACTGTGGATATGAACCAGGTGGTGGGAACCAGGGATATTCTCTTTATCTGTCTGGACACTCTCCGCTATGACGGGGCTGTCCATGAACAGGAGGCAGGAGGGACACCGGTGCTTAATCAGTATGGCCCCTGGGAGAAGCGGCAGGCGCCGGGGAATTTTACTTATCCGTCTCACCATGCCATGTTTGCCGGATTTCTTCCCTGTGCTTATGAGGCCAAGAATCTCACTGACCGAGAGCTGTTGTTTTTTCCAAAACAGATCGGCATGGGAGGCAGAGGACCGGAAGGAAGCTTTGGATTTTCAGGAAGTACCATTATGGAAGGCCTTGAGAAAGAAGGGTATGACACCTGGTGCGTGGGAGGCGTGGCATTTTTTGACAAGCGGTCTGACCTGGGGAAAGTGTTTCCCGGATATTTTAAGAAAAGCTACTGGAACCCCTCCTTCGGATGCGGGGTGAAGGACAGCGCCGGAAATCAGGTGGATTTCCTATTGAAGAAGATTGAAAAAGCGGACCGGGATCAGAGAATCTTTCTCTATCTGAATATTGATGCCATTCACTATCCCAACTATTTTTATCTGGAGGGAGCAAAGAAGGACAGCATGGAAAGCCACAGGGCGGCTTTGCGGTATGTGGACAAGGAACTGGGAAGGCTCTTTGAAGGGTGGAAGGAAACAAGAGGCGGCGCCTTTGTGATCTGCTGTTCCGACCACGGAACCTGCTACGGGGAGGATGGCTGCCAGTTCCACGGTATCAATCATCCGGCTGTGAATACCATTCCCTACAAACATTTTTTCCTGTGAGAGAAGGAAGGCCATGAATCCGTATATTCAATATATGTACAGTTACCCTCATAAGACGGCCTACGGCCCTCTTTTTGGGGTGAATCTGAAAGACTACAGGGAAAGACTTGGAGGACCGGGCCACGGGCTCTACCTTCATCTTCCTTTCTGTCAGTCCAAATGCGGGTACTGCAACCTGTTTTCCGTTACAGGGCAGACAGAGAGGGCTGTAGACAGATATTTGGACACAGTCAAGGGGCAGATGGAACAGTACAGAGAGATTCTTTCCCCGGTCAAAACCGGATTTTCCAGTTTTACCATAGGGGGAGGCACGCCTCTGCTCCTGACAGAAAAACAGCTGGAAAAAGTCTTTGCTATGACAGAGGCTTCTTTTCCGTTGGAAGAAAACCGGGAAATCGTCATTGAGACCGCGCCCAATCAGACCACAAGAGGGAAGCTTGCTGTTCTGAAGGCGGCAGGAGCCACCAGAGTCAGCATGGGGATTCAGAGCTTCCGGGAAGAAGAACTGAAAGTTCTCAGACGGAATCACAGCGCTGACCGGGCCAGGGAAGGAGTAAAACTGTTAAAGGAGTTTCATTTCCCCTGTATGAATCTTGATTTCATCTACGGAATTCCGGGGCAAAGCGTGAATTCTCTCCTTGAGTCTCTGAAAGAAGCCCTGGAATATGATCCGGAGGAGATCTTCCTCTATCCCCTCTATGTGAAACACGGGGCAGGTTTGGAAAGGGATGTGAGAGAGGGCATGGTTCTGGAGCCGGAGAAAGCGATGGCGGAATATGAGGCGGGAGCGGAGTATCTTGACAGAATGGGGTACAGGCAGGATTCCATGCGGCGTTTTGTGCGGCAAAGGGAAGGGGACAGAGAATTTTCCGACTGCGGTTTCTCTTCTTCCCTGGCACTGGGATGCGGCGGCAGAAGTTATGTGGGCAATCTGCATTTCTGCACGCCTTATGCCATTACAAGAAAGGACTGCTTAAGAGAGTTGGAGGCATTTGAAAATACCGTGGATTTTGCCCGGATTACTCATGGAATCTTTCTGTCAGAGGATGAGGAAAAGAGAAGATATGTCATCCGCCATCTGCTGATTCATCCCGGTCTTCCCGCCGGTCAGTACCGTCAGCGCTTTGGCACGGTGGCAGATGAGGATTATCCCGTTCTGACTCAGTGGATGGAAGAGGGACTGCTGGCCTGTCATGGAGATTATTTAAGGCTTACCAAAAAGGGTATGGGGCTGTCCGATTATCTGGGGCCAAAGCTGATCTCCCCTTATATAAGCAGAAGAATGGAGGCATGGGATGAGGGCCACAGACAAGATGACAGGCAAGACCATGGTTCTTTACCGGGGAAGTTTAAAAAGCTGTAATTATCAGTGCACCTACTGTCCCTTTTCCAAACACAGGGGCTCTGAGAGAGAATATGAGAGAGACAGACAGCAGTGGGAGAGATTTGCGGAATGTGTTCTTGGGAGAGCAGAGTCCGGCATAGGGGCTGTTATGATCGTCCCTTACGGGGAGGCCCTGATTCATCACTGGTACTGGGAAGGGCTGGGGCGGCTGGCCGCATCTTGTCATATGGATGCTGTAGGGGCCCAGACCAATCTCAGCTTTCCTATAGAAGAATCTCTGAAACGATATGGAGAGGCGGGAGGACAGACAAAAAAGCTTCGCCTTTGGGCTACCTTCCATCCTGAAATGACAGAAGCCAAAACCTTTGCCGAAAGGTGCAGGCAGCTTTCCGGGGAAGGCGTGTCTCTGTGCGCGGGGGCAGTGGGAGTTCCGAAACAGATGGAAGAGATACGGCGTCTTCGGAGCCTGCTGCCGGAGGGAATCTATCTGTGGGTCAATAAGATGGACGGCTTAAGGCGCCGTTATACAGAGGGGGAAAAAGCCGCGTTTTGCCAAATCGATCCTTTTTTTGAACGGGAGCTGGCTCCTGTGAAGGCGGATCCGGGGCGGTGTCAGGGAAGAATCTTTGTGGAGGCAGACGGAAAACTGCGCAGATGCAACATAAGCCCCGTTATGGAGGGAAATTGGTATGGTTCTTTGGGACACCTGCCGGAAGAAAACCTTAAGTGTACAAGAAAGCTGTGCTCCTGTTACCTGGCATACGGCGGGCGCTCTGACGTCATGAACCGGATGATCTTTGGGGATTATCCCCTGTTTCGCATTCCAAGAAAGGCGAAAGCTGTGTTTCTGGACATTGACGGAACTCTGATTCCTGCCGGGGAACATAAAGTTAGGGAAGATAAAGAGGGAACCGCAAAGGAGGGAGCATCAAAAGAGGGCCCCAAAGAAGAGGGACGGATTTCCCACCGAACAAAGCTGGATTTGGAACTGTTAAAGAACCAGGGCGCAAGATTGTTTTTTGCCACAGCCCGGCCCTATGAGGATGCCGCAAGGAAGTGCCGTGAAGTATGGCATCTCTTTGAGGGCGGCGTATTCGGCGGCGGCGGATATGTTCTGTGGAAGGACGAAAAGGGAATAAAGGAGCGGATTTATCCCATAAGCGAAAGGGACTGTCTGGCCCTTAAGTGTCTGGGAGAGGAACTGGGAAGCCGGGTCATAATATACAAAAGAGAGAAAACCGCCTATAAAGTCACCTTTCTGCGTCCGGGAAAAAACATGTGGAGACAGGAAGAACTCCAAAAGGCGGGAGGCAGAATCGAAGCTCTGTGTGAACATCCTGTGCGGTTTTTTGCGGAGGGGGCCTGTATGGAGATCGTGGCGGCGGATGCCTGTAAGGCAGAAGGAGTGAGGGTGCTGTGTGGCTGGACGGGGATCTCGTTTTTAGACGCTGCGGCAGCGGGAGATTCCCCGGAGGATGAGGAAATGATCAGGCTGTGCCAAAGGCAATGAAGGGATCAGGGGGAGCCTTATGGCTCCCCCTGAATGTCTTTTTCATGGGAATCTTTTGGTGAATGTCCCTTGTTGCCGAAACGCTCCGTAAATAACAGATACCCGTAAAGCATGGCGGGAACCACAATGGTACAGAACAGGGCAGCCATAAGAAAACTTCTGGCCAGAGGACTGTCAATAAAAGAAAGAACCAAGGTGGCCAGATACAAAACGCCGATAAGAACCAAGGCGGCAATGGCCATAATACGTTTTCCGGGCATGATGAAACACTCCTTTCTTCTGCCGGGCCTATTCCGCCAGGCTCTCCCACACTTCATACAGCTTTTCCAGCCGCTCTCTGACGGATTCCTGTTCTTTGTGGATTTCCATCAGTTTTCCCACATCTGAGGCCACTTCCGGTCTGGCCAGCTCCTGATCCAGTTCTCCGTCCCGCTCTTCCAGGGAAGCGATTTCTTCTTCCGTCTTTTTCAGATCATTCTGCTTTTTCCGAAGTTTTGCCTGTTCCTCTTTTCTGGCTTTCCAGTCCTGCTTTCCGTCTGTCTCCAAAGATGGGGAGGAGCCCGGCTTTAATGGCGAAGAGGTTTCGTTTGTCCCGGATCTGTCAGAGAGGTTCTGGCTGTCAGGGACGTAAAGGCTGTTCATGAGTTCCCTTTTTTCCAGATAGTAGTCATAGTTGCCGATGTAATTTAAGAAGGTCTCCCCGGTCAGTTCCAGAATCCTGGTGGCTGTCTGGTTAATAAAGTACCGGTCATGGGAGACATAGAGCACGGTGCCGGTGTACTGGTTTAAGGCATGTTCCAAAATCTCTTTAGACACAATGTCCAAGTGGTTGGTGGGCTCGTCAAGGATCAGGAAATTGGCGTTGGAGAGCATAAGCTTTGCCAGGGAGACCCTTCCCCGTTCGCCGCCGCTTAAGTCCCCGATCTTTTTAAATACATCATCGCCGGTAAAGAGAAACGCCGCCAGGACATTGCGAATTCTCGTGTTGTTCAGGTTTGGATAAGTGTCCTGAAGCTCATCAAAAAGAGTCTTGTCCATGTGGAGAACCTGGTGCTCCTGGTCGTAATACCCGATGCGGACTCTGGTGCCGAGGGTGATCTCCCCGGCATCTGCGGGAACCATCTCATTGATGATCTTTAAAAGGGTGGTCTTGCCTGTGCCGTTGTTGCCGATGACGGCTACCCGCTCCCCCCGTTTGATATCCATGTCAATATGGGAAAACAGGTGATTGTCGCCGAAAGACTTGGCTAAGTTTCTCACGGTCATCACATCATTGCCGCTTGTAATATCCGGTTCCAGGCGAAGGTTCATCTCGTCATTTGCCTCTGTGGGTTTGTCGAGAATCTGGATTTTGGCAAGCATTTTTTCGCGGCTTTCGGCCCGCTTAATGGATTTCTCCCGGTTAAAGGACTTTAATTTGGCGATAACCTCTTCTTGGTGGCGGATCTCCTGCTGCTGGTTTAAGTAGGCCTTCATCTGGGCTTCCCGAACCATGGCTTTCTTCTGACTGTAGGCGGAATAATTGCCGGCAAAGACATGGCCGCGGCCCTGGTCCAGCTCCACGATCTTTGTCACCACCCGGTCCAGAAAATACCGGTCATGGGCCACGATAATCACGGCGCCTTTATAGTTGAGGAGATAGGTCTCAAGCCAGGCGATGGATCCCATATCCAGGTGGTTGGTAGGCTCGTCCAGAAGGATTATGTCCGGCTTTGAAAGGAGAAGTTTGCCTAAGGACACACGGGTCTTCTGGCCTCCTGACAAGGTGGAGATCTCCTGTTGGAAATCTTCTTCCGAAAAGCCCAGGCCCTTTAACACACCGATGATCTCGCTCTCATAACTGTAGCCGTTTTCCAGTTCAAACTGGTGGTTTAAGCGGGTATAAGTCTCAAGCATCTTCTCCAGTTCCCGGCCATCTGCATGTTTCATCTCTGCCTCCAGACTGCGAATCCTCTCTTCCATGTCAATGAGAGAACGCTTCACTTCCAGAAGTTCTTCGTAGATGGTGCGGTGGCTGGTGAGATCCTGATGCTGGGCTAAGTAGCCTAAGGTCTTTCCCTTGGCAATGACCACGTCCCCCTCGTCGGCTCTGAGTTCTCCTACGATAATCTTTAAAAGAGTGGACTTGCCGGCTCCGTTAATGCCTACAATGGCGGTTTTTTCATGATCTTCTATGTGAAACGAGATATCATCCAGTATCACGTCTGTGCCGAATGACTTGGAGATATGACTGCATGATAGAATCATAGTTTCCTCCTTGAACGTATTTTATTTCCGCGTTCACGGGGCGGGGAAAAACGGAGAAAAACAGGCGTTAAGCTTGTTTATAGACTGATTTTATCCGTTTTTCCACATCGGGCGGACGCCTGGCGTTTCTTGTCCGCCTTTAACGGGCAAGAAGATGTCGCCTCCCATGAACGGCAGCTTTCCGCAGCCGACAAGCCGGACGGAAACAGGCATTGGCTTGCGAAAGGACAATACAGCCAGTATAATATAAAATCAGAAAAGATACAACATATTTCCGATGTTCTGCGACATAGGGGTTAGAAAATCATTCCCTGTGCATGATAAAGGAATCAGGAGGAAAAATTATGGTAAAAATCGGGATCTGCGACGACGAGCAGGTAATGTGTGAGGAACTGAAAACCAAGGTTTCCTCAATACTGAGCATTTGTAAGGAAGAGTATAAGATAACCTGCTGTACCAACGCAGTGAAGCTTCTTTTTACTCCTCTGGATTTTGATATAATCTTTCTTGACATTCAGATGCCGGATTTAAACGGAATGGAGCTGGCACGAAGGCTTCGGGAGAAGGGATTCGGGGGAGTGCTGATCTTTGTCACCGTGCTGAAAGAATGTATGCCTGGCGCCTTTGAGGTGGAGGCTGCCGATTATCTAATAAAACCCATTGATGAAAAACGTCTGGAACGCACATTGAAGCGAAGCATGAAACGCCTTGAGACAAAGACGGAAAAGCATCTGATCATTCAGACCATGAACTGGTGCAGGACGGTGAAGCTGCGGGACATCTATTACTGTGAAGTCATGAACCGAAAGATTTTTCTTCATACAAGGAATGGGATCATGGAGTATTACGGAAAGATAAAGGATGTGGAGCAGCAGACCGCCCCATTTTTCATAAGATGCCACAGGAGCTATTTGATCAATCCTGATTATCTGTCCCAATATGGGGATGGTCAGGTGATGTTAGACAATGGGGAAAGAATTCCTGTTTCAAAAAACTACCGCCAGGCCCTTATGAAACGAATGATGGAGTATATGGAGGAAGAACCATGAGATTTCTTGTACCCCTTATGCTGTCTTTTATGGTTTTGCCCATGATTACTTTCTTTTTTTTCTGCCGGTACTGCCGCAGCTCCTTTCAGTGGAGGCTGGGGATAGTCTATATCCTGCTGTCCGCTTTCGTGTCCGCCGGGGAGATCCTATGGGACCTGCCCGGAAGCCTTGGGCTTTTTCTGGACATCGGGCTTCTGGCTCTTTGCGGGAAGTATTTTTTGAGATGTAAATGGACGGAGGCTTTCATGATCTCCGTGCTGATTACTTCCGTTTTCAGTATGTGCAGCGGTATCATAAGCTGGGTGGACCGAAGGATTTTTCTGCCTTTGGTAATCGCTAATGAAGCTTTGGTGCCGCCGTCCGACGGGGTGCGGGAACTGGTGAAGATACTCCTGGTATATGGGGGTTATACAGTTATTTTAAGGAGATTCGGAAAAAGCATTGCCGAGTCCAGCCGTCAGGCCTTATTTCAGCTGACAATACCCGTGTTTTTTATTTCCCTGGCGGAAAGAATTATACAGTCCTCCGTTTACGGGAAGGAATTTATGGTGGATTCCAGAACAGGGAATTCGGTGTCCATAATCAATATTAACCATGGGGAACTGTTGTTTTTGCAGGTGTTCGCCTGCATCGCCCTCTTTGCCCTCTTTGTTTCTTATGAGAAAATCATCCGGGTGCTTCATGAGGAACAGGAGCTTTGCCTGTTAAAGCAGCGTTCCCAGGAGCAGGAAGTTTATGTAGAGGAGGCGAAACTGCGCTATGAACAGACCCGTTCCTTCCGCCATGATATTAAGAACCATCTGACGGTGCTGTCAGAGCTTCTGAAGGCCGGGGAGACAGAAGAAGCATATGAGTACCTGGCCCGTCTGGATGAGGTTTCGGCAGGTCTTTCCTACCCAGTTCATACAGGGAACACGGTTGTGGACGCCATGGTCGGAAGTAAACTTTCCATAGCGGCCCAGAAGGCCATTGATGTGGCCTGTGAATTTTCTGTTCCAAAGGACAGCGCATTAAAAGATATGGACTGGTGCATTGTCCTGGCCAATGCCCTTGATAACGCCATACATGGATGTGAAGCCGTAGAAAAGGAACGCAGATATATTAAAATTACGGGAAAGAAAAAGGGAAATTTCTATCTGGTTGCCATAGAGAACAGCTGTGATGAAGGTCTGAGGGAAATGCCCAGGGAGGGGACGGGTTTGGCTAACATAAGAAGGGTAATGGAGAGAAATCAGGGTATGGCGGAAACCAAGGTTTCCTGCGGCGTCTATAAGCTTAAGCTGCTGTTTGTGGAAGAACAACAAGAAAAAGGCCTTCTGCATCAATCCTGTAGTGATGAGGGAAGCGCCTGCCGATAAAACAGAGGAAAGACAAATCTGAACACAGGAGGTATGTATATGAACGTAAGCGGAGTTGGATTTCCATCGTCCCAGATTGCCATGGGAGGTTCTCAGGCAGGGGAAAATCCCAGGCTCAGGGCTTTGGAACAGAAACTGGAAAAACTGAACAAGGAAAAAGAAAAGGCTGTCAAAAGCAAAAACCGGGATAAGGTGAGGGAACTTGAAAAAGAGATTGAACAGGTGAGACAGCAGATCGAAGAGTTAAAGCAGAAAGAGAAGAAGAAAAACAAGGAGGAAGAAGAGCAGGAAGGCCAGAAAGAAGGCCGGTGGGCGGATCCCTTTGGAGAGGAGAGGTACATTGACGTGATGGCATAGGGCAGGATTGCTGACTTAAAAAGAAAAATATCTTGACACGAGCTTTGGTTAGAACGTAAGATAGAGGAAAGCAAATTTTAGATTGTGTCAGGAGGATAGGTGATGAAATCAATTCTGATTATCGGACTGGGGCGGTTTGGCCGCCATCTGTGCAAGAACCTTGCGGATCTGGGCAACCAGATTATGATTGTAGATCAGGTGGAAGAGAACCTGGAGGAGATGCTTCCCTATGTAGTAAGCGCCAAGATCGGCGACTGTACCAATGAGAACGTGTTAAGGAGCCTGGGCATTGATAACTTTGATATCTGTTTTATCTGCATCGGAACCAATTTCCAGAGCAGCCTGGAGATCACCAGCCTTGTGAAAGAACTGGGAGGCCGGTATGTGATCAGCAAGGCCAACCGGGATATTCATGCCAAGTTCCTTCTTCGCAACGGTGCGGACGAGGTGATCTATCCGGACCGGGATATTGCGGAGAAGATGGCAGTGCGCTGCAGCGCCAACCATGTGTTTGACTACATAGAGCTGACAGACGAGTATTCCATCTATGAGACGCCGCCCCTTCCCCAGTGGGTGGGAAAGAGTCTAAAGGAGTCGGATATCCGCAACCGCCATCATATTAACATCCTGGGAACCAAAAGGGACGGCCATGCCAATCTGATGCCGCCGGCGGATTATATTATCCGGTCTGACGATCATATGATGATAATCGGGAAGAAGACGGATATTGATAAGTTGCTGGAAGATATTAAATAAAAATAAAAGGTAGCCCTAGATGGGCCTTCTTGAAAAATGCTACAATGAACCTAAAATTTTTCAAGGAGGCTCATTTTATGGATAATATTGTATTAACGTTATCACATATTACTGAATATACTCATTTTCTTAAGGAAGAAGAGCGGGCGGCTGCCACAGTCGAAAAGTATCTGCGGGATATTCGGGCTTTTGTTCTGTGGATGGATGGCGGTCAGGTGACAAAGGAGGCGGTTATCCGCTGGAAATCTCATTTGTTAGAGAGCGGTCAGGCGCCGGTTACGGTCAACACAAAGCTGTCCGCCATCAACGGCTTGTTTCGCTACCTGGGTTGGAATGACTGCAGAGTAAAGTTTCTGAAGGTTCAGAGGCGTGTATTCCGTGATACTTCACAGGAACTGACACGGGAAGAGTATAACCGTCTGTTAAATGCAGCCAGGAATCAGCGCATGGAGTGGCTGGAACTTCTCATGGAGACGATCTGCGCTACGGGAATTCGGGTATCGGAGGTGAAATATATTACAATAGAAGCTTTGAAAGCAGGGCGTACGGACATCTCTCTTAAAGGTAAGATTCGAACCATCCTTTTGCCTGACAAACTGTGTCGGAAATTAATAAAATACGCTAAAAAAGAAAAAATCGCTTCCGGGGCAATCTACCGCACCGGCAAAGGAGATAGTCTGTCACGATATCAAATCTGGAAAGCCATGAAGATGTTGTGTGTAAAAGCAAAAGTGAAGACATCTAAAGTGTTCCCCCATAATCTGCGTCACCTTTTCGCTGCTACATTCTATCGCGTGACACGAGATATTGTTAAGCTGGCGGATGTGTTGGGCCACAGTTCAGTGGAGACGACCCGTATTTATCTTATTGCAACAGGAATGGAGCATTTGAAACAGCTGGAAAGGATGGGACTGGTCAGTTGAATGTAACAGAATCCATATTCTGTTGAATAACAGAAAGACAATTACATATTTTCTTCAATATTATAGCATAGGGGAAATGCCTAATGCAATAGCTGCAAGAAATTTTATGCTGATTTTATGGGCGGATTGAAAAAAATGTATATGAAATAAAGGCTGCAAAAAAATATTATTTGCCGCTTTTTCTTTTTGTGCCTTTTGCGCACCGGATATCTTATGCCGGTGCCTTTTTTTGCCTTAAACACGGATTTTCCGTTTTATTATACGTAACATTTTAGAGTTATGTGCAACAGAATATGGATTCCGTTGACAGGAGACTGACAGGGGAGAGGATGGTGAAATGAGACATTCCACGAAAAAACTGGATTTGACTGGCCAGCGGTACGGGAATCTGACGGTCATAGCTTCGGCTGAGAATATCGGCAGCAAGACGGCATGGCTGTGCCGGTGTGATTGTGGGAAGGAAGCAGTGGTTAAAACCTATTATCTAAGGAACGGACATGTGACAAGCTGCGGATGTATAGGAACAGCTTCAGGACTTCAGAGTTTGACTTATGTAGACGGGACCTGCGTGGAGATGTTACGAGCCAAGACTGTACGCTGCAACAATACCAGTGGAGTTCCAGGGGTAGATTGGAGAAGGTCAAAGGGTACATGGCGGGCATCCATTTGCTTCAAGGGAAAAAGGTATTATCTTGGCAGTTACCGATGTTTTGATGATGCTGTAAAAGCACGTAAAAGGGCAGAAGAGAACTTACACGATCGGTTTTTGACGGAGTTCACTGCGAAACTGCTGCCCGACAAATAAGGTGAATGCAAGCGTCTTGACAACACTGCTTTATAACAGGAATTGTCCATGAAGAAGGGGAGGCTGTATGGAACAGGAAGATATTACAGTGATAAGCCCTGCCGGCACATGCGCCTCTGGCGGCAGGAGCAGAGGGAAGAAGGCGCAGGGGCAAACCACGGGAAACTGTGGGACTGCAAAGCTATGGGAACTAAAGTATCGTTATATAAGGTGCGGTGCTATGTTAGCCCGGCTGCTAGAATTCAGGCAACCCGTTCGAAAGGGCGGCATCGCAAAGCCAGGGGACTAAAGCATCAGCCTTTTTTGAAGGATGTTCAAAGAGATATGTTATGTCAGCCCAGCTGCCGGATACTTTGCGTCCGAGCAAACTTGGCAAAGGAGAGAAAAAGTGAAGAGAGATAAGGTTAATAATATTTTAAAGGGTGCATTTGCCGTCGGAACAGTTCTTGGCGGTTCAGCCCTGTTTTCTGATATGGATGTAGTGTATGCCTCTGAACTGGAAGAATCAGGCAGTGAGGATATTGTTTTGCCGTCGGATGATGAATCGTCGGACTATGCGGAGGACTGTGGTTCGAATGAGGACGATTACAGCCCGGAAGAGGATTCCGATTCTGAGGAAAATTTAGATTCGGATGAGATAAATGACTCGGAGGACGGGTCGGATACGGGAGACGGCGGAAGTACGGAGGATGTGCCGGATACAGGAAATAACGGAAGTACGGAAGATGTGCCGGATACAGGAAATAACGGGAGTACGGAGGACACATCAGATACAGGAGACGGAGGGAGTACGGAGGACACGTCAGATACAGGAGATAGCGGAAGTACAGAGGATGTACCGGATACAGGAGACGGCGGAAATACGGAGGACAGCGCAGTTCCTGACAATGGTGGTTCTGATAATGATGAGAATTTAGATGAAAATGAGGATCAGGATGAGACTCCTGATGATATCAAATTAGAAACAGACGGGACAGAAAACGAGGATGAAATTTCTGACGAAACGCCGGATAATAACCATGGAAATGATGAGGCTGACAATAATGTTCTGCAAGAGGATAGCGGCCAAACCGGGGATTCTGAAAAGACAGGTGATGTGAGTGATCCGGAAGACAGTGCTGATTTAGAGGATGGTGGTATTTCTGATAAGGTGCTGGATGAAATTGTGCAGGGAAGCCAAAGTATAGAAAAAAGTCTTGCTAAAAGTACCAGTATGGAACAGAGTACTAGCATAAGTGGAGCCAATAGTGAGAGTGAGTCCGCCAGCACAAGCGGATCGACGAGTGAGAGTGAGTCTGCCAGTACAAGCGGATCGACGAGTGAGAGTGAGTCTGCCAGTACAAGCGGATCGACGAGTGAGAGTGAGTCTGCCAGTACAAGCGGATCAGTGAGTGGGAGTGAATCGGCGAGTACCAGTTTAAGTTCCAGTGAATCAGCGAGCACCAGTTTATCCCAGAGCGAGAGTGAAAGCGGCAGCATGAGTCTGTCTCAGAGCGAGAGCGTCAGTACAAGTTTGTCTCAAAGCGAGAGTGGCAGCACGAGTTTGTCCCAGAGTGAAAGTAGCAGCACGAGCCTGTCCCAGAGTGAAAGCGCAAGTACAAGTTTGTCCCAAAGGGAGAGTGGCAGTGCGAGTCTGTCTCAAAGTGAAAGCGCCAGTACGAGTTTGTCCCAAAGGGAGAGTGCCAGCGCGAGTTTATCTCAGAGCGAGAGCGTCAGTACCAGTTTATCTCAGAGTGAAAGCACTAGCACGAGCCTGTCCCAAAGAGAGAGTGCCAGTACAAGTCTGTCCCAAAGTGAAAGTGCGAGCACCAGTTTGTCCCAGAGTGCGAGCGCTAGTACGAGTTTGTCCCAGAGCACGAGCATATCGCAGAGTGAAAGCGCTAGCATGAGCCTGTCGCAGAGTGATAGTGCCAGCACGAGTTTGTCTCAAAGTGCGAGCGCCAGCACGAGCTTGTCTCAGAGTGAAAGTGCCAGCACGAGCTTGTCTCAGAGTGAAAGTGCCAGTACCAGTTTATCTCAAAGTGAAAGCGCCAGCACGAGTTTGTCCCAGAGTGAGAGTGTAAGCACGAGCATATCTCAAAGTGAAAGTGCGAGCACCAGCTTATCGCAGAGTGAAAGTGCCAGCACGAGTTTGTCGCAGAGTGAAAGTGCCAGCACG
The DNA here is from genome assembly GCA_910574345.1 of Clostridiaceae bacterium. Lineage (GTDB taxonomy): Bacteria > Bacillota > Clostridia > Lachnospirales > Lachnospiraceae > UBA3402. The sequence continues at coordinate 40,958 of CAJSZV010000001.1, forward strand.
AGCTTGTCTCAGAGTGAGAGTGTAAGCACGAGTTTATCTCAAAGTGAGAGTGCCAGTACCAGTTTATCTCAAAGTGAAAGCGCCAGCACGAGTTTGTCCCAGAGTGAGAGTGTAAGCACGAGCATATCTCAAAGTGAAAGTGCCAGCACGAGTCTGTCTCAGAGCGAGAGCGCCAGCACCAGTATATCCCAGAGTGAGAGTGAAAGCGCCAGTACCAGTTTGTCTCAAAGTGAGAGCGTAAGCACAAGCCTGTCTCAGAGTGCGAGCGCCAGCACGAGCTTGTCGCAGAGTGAAAGTGCCAGCACGAGCCTGTCCCAGAGTGAAAGCGCTAGTACGAGTTTGTCCCAGAGTGAGAGTGTAAGTACGAGCATATCTCAAAGTGAAAGTGCGAGCACGAGTTTGTCTCAGAGTGCGAGCGCCAGCACGAGCCTGTCCCAGAGTGAAAGCGCTAGTACAAGTTTGTCTCAGAGCGAGAGTGTAAGCACGAGCATATCTCAAAGTGAAAGTGCGAGCACGAGTTTGTCTCAGAGTGAGAGCGCGAGCACGAGCCTGTCTCAGAGTGAGAGTGTAAGCACGAGCATATCTCAAAGTGAAAGCGCGAGCACGAGTTTGTCTCAGAGTGAGAGCGCGAGCACGAGTCTGTCGCAGAGTGAAAGTGTAAGCACAAGCATATCTCAAAGTGAAAGCGCGAGCACGAGTTTGTCTCAGAGTGAGAGCGCGAGCACGAGTCTGTCGCAGAGTGAAAGTGTAAGCACAAGCATATCTCAAAGTGAAAGCGCGAGCACGAGTTTGTCTCAGAGTGAGAGTGTAAGCACGAGCATATCTCAAAGTGAAAGTGCCAGCACGAGTTTGTCTCAGAGTGAGAGCGCGAGCACGAGTCTGTCGCAGAGTGAAAGTGTAAGCACAAGCATATCTCAAAGTGAAAGCGCGAGCACGAGTTTGTCTCAGAGTGAGAGCGCGAGCACGAGTCTGTCGCAGAGTGAAAGTGTAAGCACAAGCATATCTCAAAGTGAAAGCGCGAGCACGAGTTTGTCTCAGAGTGAGAGCGTAAGCACGAGCATATCTCAAAGTGAAAGCGCGAGCACGAGTCTGTCTCAGAGTGAGAGTGTAAGCACGAGCATATCTCAAAGTGAAAGTGCGAGCACGAGTTTGTCGCAGAGCGAGAGTGCCAGCACGAGTTTATCTCAAAGTGAAAGTGCCAGCACGAGCCTGTCGCAGAGCGAGAGTGTAAGCACGAGCATATCTCAAAGTGAAAGTGCGAGCACGAGTTTGTCTCAGAGTGAGAGTGTAAGCACGAGCATATCTCAAAGCGAAAGTGCCAGCACGAGCCTGTCTCAAAGTGAAAGCGCTAGTACAAGTTTGTCTCAGAGCGAGAGTGTAAGCACGAGCATATCTCAAAGTGAAAGCGCTAGTACAAGTTTGTCTCAGAGTGAGAGTGTAAGCACGAGCATATCTCAAAGTGAAAGTGCCAGCACGAGTTTATCTCAAAGTGAAAGCGCGAGCACGAGTTTGTCTCAGAGTGAGAGTGTAAGCACGAGTATATCTCAAAGTGAAAGCGCTAGTACGAGTTTGTCGCAGAGTGAAAGTGTAAGCACAAGCATATCTCAAAGTGAAAGTGCGAGCACGAGTTTGTCTCAGAGTGAGAGTGTAAGCACGAGCATATCTCAAAGTGAAAGTGCCAGCACCAGTTTATCTCAGAGTGAAAGTGCCAGCACGAGTTTGTCTCAGAGTGAGAGTGCCAGCACGAGTATATCTCAAAGTGAAAGCGCGAGCACGAGCCTGTCGCAGAGCGAGAGTGTAAGCACGAGTATATCTCAAAGTGAAAGCGCGAGCACGAGTTTGTCTCAGAGTGAGAGTGTCAGCACGAGCATATCTCAAAGTGAAAGTGCGAGCACGAGTCTGTCGCAGAGTGAAAGTGTAAGCACAAGCATATCTCAAAGTGAAAGCGCGAGCACGAGTTTGTCTCAGAGTGAGAGCGTAAGCACGAGCATATCTCAAAGTGAAAGCGCGAGCACGAGTCTGTCTCAGAGTGAGAGTGTCAGCACGAGCATATCTCAAAGTGAAAGTGCGAGCACGAGTTTGTCGCAGAGCGAGAGTGCCAGCACGAGTTTATCTCAAAGTGAAAGTGCGAGCACGAGCCTGTCGCAGAGCGAGAGTGTAAGCACGAGCATATCTCAAAGTGAAAGTGCGAGCACGAGTTTGTCTCAGAGTGAGAGTGTAAGCACGAGCATATCTCAAAGCGAAAGTGCCAGCACGAGCCTGTCTCAAAGTGAAAGCGCTAGTACAAGTTTGTCTCAGAGCGAGAGTGTAAGCACGAGCATATCTCAAAGTGAAAGCGCTAGTACAAGTTTGTCTCAGAGTGAGAGTGTAAGCACGAGCCTATCCCAGAGCGAAAGCGCCAGCACCAGCCAGTCCCAGAGCGAGAGCATAAGTACCAGCATATCTCAAAGTGAGAGCGCCAGCACCAGCCAGTCCCAGAGTGAGAGCGCCAGCACCAGCCAGTCCCAGAGCGAGAGCATAAGTACCAGCATATCTCAAAGTGAGAGCGCCAGCACCAGCCAGTCCCAGAGTGAGAGTGCCAGCACCAGCTCGTCCCAGAGTGAGAGCGTAAGCACCAGTGAGCCGACCAGCACCAGTGAGTCAACAAGTGTCAGCCAGTCGACGAGCACCAGTGAATCCACCAGGAATCCCGGAGGAGATGATCCGTCTCCGGAAGAGCCTTCTCGCTCATTTGTAACTCCGCCGGCTGAGACGGTTACCATCGTAGATGAAGAAGTGCCTCTTGCGGTAATTGACGAGGATTATCTTGAAATTTTTGATGAGGAGGTACCTCTTGCCGGACTTCCCAAGATGGGTGATTCCTCTCTGTCTCCTAAGGGACTGCTGGGAACTATGGCAATGTCCTTCCTGGGAGCTGTGGGAATTATAAAAAGGCGGAAAGACGAAATATAAGTAAACCTGTATGAAACTTTCGATGTTGCACCAGCCACCCTATGAAAGCCGATTGCTCCGCGCCTTTGGCGCTCCACAATCGCCGCTAGTATTCGTAATCCGGCCTGTCGGCCTGCTTACTCATACCAGCTTGGTTGCCCGATATCCATGGTTCATCGCAAGCAAGCTTGCATTCACCATGGCTGCCGGTCAACACTTTCATAGTAAACTTCCATGCGACCTTTGACGTTGCACCAGCCACCCTATGAAAGTCGATTGCTCCGGGCTACGCCCTCACGCAATCGCCGCCAGTATTCGCAATCCAGGCTATCGCCTTACTTGCTCATACTGGCTTGCCTGGCCGATACCCATGATTCGATGCAAGCAAGCTTGCTCTCATCATGGCTGCCGTCCAGGACTTTCATAGTAAGTCAATAACAATATTAGCGGCCATCTTTTTTGTGAAGGTGGTCGCTGATATTATGATACCACGGGTTTCAGGGCCAAAAAACCTTTTACAAGCAAGTCTGCCTCAGATTTTGCGGCCTTTTGCCCCTGGCATCGTCTTATTGGGGAGAGAGTATGACGCAGACCGAAGAAAAAACACCGATTTTGAAATATAAACTTGCATATGCCATGATCATCATACTTGTGTACCTGATTGGGAGAAGGATTCCATTATGCGGGGTTGATGTGTCTGCCCACAGAGCCGTATCCGGTGACGCGGAAACATTGCTGATACAGGCTGTCGGCGGAGATGTGAACCGATACTCCCTCTTTACTCTGGGAATGTCCCCCTATATGCTTTCCATGATTTTGATTCAGATTTTGACGGCATTTCGCAATACCGGGAAAAAGGTCAGGCTGTCTCCGGGAAAAATGAACCGTATGCAGATTGCACTGACTATAGTTTTTGCCATATACCAGGCTGTTATGCGGGTACAGCAGCTGAAGTTTAAGGCAGACGGTGCGATGCTTCTTCTGGTCAGAACCGCTGCTGTGACGGAGATGATAGCCGGTGTCATGCTGATTATGTGGCTGTCAGGAAGAAACAGGAAGTACGGGCTGGGCGGACATACGGTCCTGATCTACATAAATATTCTGGACGGAATTTTAAAAACCCTGATACGGCACAGTATTGCATCTCTTTTCCTGCCATTGACTGTGGCAATAGCTGTCATGGCTGTCACGCTGATAATGGAAGGCGGGGAAAAGAGGATTCCTATGCAGCGCATTTCTATCTACAATATCTATGCAGATAAGAATTATCTTGCAATTAAACTTAACCCTGTAGGGATTATGCCGGTGATGTTTTCCACAGCTTTTTTTATGCTGCCTCAGATGGCGTTCGCCGGGCTTCATCTGATTTTCCCGGAAAATGAAACCATAATCTGGTGGCAGGAGAATCTGATTTTGACAGAACTTCCAGGGATTCGGGTATACATTGTCATCCTGTATCTTCTTACGGTTGGATTTGCCATGATCATGATCAGTCCGGTCGGGATTGCAGAGCAGTTTTTAAAAGGAGGGGACAGTATTATGAACCTTCATGCAGGGCGGGATACCAGAAGATACCTTACCAGGCAGGTTTTAGGTATCGGTTTTTTCAGTGCTACAGTGATGAGCATATGTCTTGGAATTCCCATGCTTTTGCAGTTAAAAGGCGGTATTGACAGAGAACTGGTGATGTTTCCCGCATCCGTTATGATGATGACCAGCCTGTGGTACAGCATTGACCAGGAGTTTAAGGCTGTAAAAAGTTTTGAAACCTATAAGCCGTTTATCTAGGAGGAGACGATGTTACATTTTATACCAGCCTGGTATCAACAGAATACATGGCATGAAAATGAGCAGAAGTGGTATGTGCGGCGTATGCACACAGAGTTTGACGATACGGTAAAACAGATACAGCTGTTTCACCGCAATAAGGTTTATCCGTACCGGCTTCTGCTGTTAAGTTTTTCACCTAATCTCCGCCATTTTCTTCACAGGCAGGGCGTCTATCATGCCCCATACTGGTCCTGTTTTGATGGGATTCAGGAAGTGAAGAGGACGAAAGCTGTCATATTATCCTTTCATAATATGAAGTGGCCGGCCCACACGGAGTTTGTGTACAGTCCCTTTGTGGTCACAGCCCTTTTAAAAGGGGAAAAATACGCCCAGGTGGAGTTCGGTGAGGATGGCAATCCCATTGAGATTGATATCTATAAAAACGGTATTCTTTACCGCCGCAATATCTATGACGACCGCGGGTTTGTCTCCGCCACTACCATTTACAGAGACGGACAGCCTTTGTACCGGGATTATCTTATGGAAAACGGTGTCTGGAAACTGAGATGCTTTCAGGATGACGGACATGTGGAAGTAAATCCTGCCTGGACCGGTTACCGTCTTGCCTATCAGGACAAGGAGCAGACCAGGACATTTGTGAGTCTTCGTTATGACAGTATGGAGCAGGTGATACGGGAGGTGCTTTCATCCTATCTGGAACTGACACAAGAGACGGATTTATTTTGTGCAGCCATGGATGGACACCATGCCAATTTGCTCAGAGAGGTTTTAAAGGATAAAAAAGTAATCCTGTCCTTTTTCGAAAAACGCTATGATTATGAAACCCATGGACTGGATAGGGATGCTGTCGCGATGGCAGACTGCATCGTCACGGATTCCCGTGAGGCTTCCAAAAAGATCGGGGAAAGTCTCGGAGGGGCCGTAAGGAAAATTACGGATATATCGCCTTATGACACCAGGGTGGATTTCGGTATCAGCCAGCAGCTGAAGGTGCAGAAGATCCTGGTGCCTGTAGATGGTCTGAAGGAAGAAGACTTTGGCAGAATCATCACAGTCCTGGGACAGTATCTTATGAAAAATGAAAACGCCAGGGTTCATCTCTTTACCAGGCAGGCGGAGTACGACAGAAAGGACCGGCTTTTAGAGCAGGTGCGTATGCATCTTAGATCCGCCGGTCTTATAGAAGCGTGGGGGAAAAAGGAAGAACGCCAGGGAGTCTCAGAGAATCTTGTAGACCCTGCAGATCAGATTGAGGCCCGCTTTTTTGCAGAGCAGTGTGTAGATGAATTATCCGTGAGCAAATGCATACGGGAGCAGAGAGTGATTCTGGATATGAGAGAAGCCCCCACCCTGTATCTGCAGGTCATGGCAGTCAGCGCCGGGATTCCCCTGATTACGGGATGTGAGACTCCGTTTGTAGAGCATGGCGGCAACGGAAGGGTCATTCATAGCATAGATGAACTGCCCTGTGCCCTTACTTACTATCTGGACAGTCTGTCGAACTGGAACGACGCCATGGTTTATTCCTATGAGCTTGGCAGAAAGTACACTTCGGAGGCATTGATCAATAAGTGGAAAGAGGTTATGGATTACATTGGATAAGATTCAGGTATTACAAGTAGGGCATAAAAATTGGAAAAAAGTCTATACATTGCCGGACAGCCTGGAGCTTTGCCATGTGAGCAGATTAAATAAACCCCTTCCGAAACTTTATGACCTGGTTTTTCTGGACAGGACTTTAAATGACAGAGAGGCAGACCTGCTCCACAAAGCTACAAAGGCCTATACCCTGTTTGTGACAGACCAGGCAGAGATGACAGACAGAATGGAATGGCTTTATAAAAGCAAAAAAGGGAGAAGGATTCCGGAGGCGGATATTCAGGGATTCCTGCTTCACGAGGCGAGAAATTATTTTTCAAAACCTTATGGAGAGAAGTTTAAACCATATCATGTGGCCATTGCCCAGGGCTTTCACGGCAGCGTAAAGTGGGAGGGCAGTTACTGTGTCCGCCTGAATGGAGATTTTGGAACAGAATTCAACCAGGCAGTATACTGGAGAAACAATATTCCTCTGTTCGAAGGTCAATGTCTCGATCTGTGGCTGGAGTATCAAAAGGATGAACAGGTATCCATTGCGCTGTCAGTGATTCAGTTTGTGAACGGAGGCCTTGCCGATGTTCAGCAAAAGTGGAGGTTCTCAGAGGAAGAACTGGAACGGGAAGTTCAGATCGACAATCAATCTTCCGATGGTATTCTTTTCGTCTCTGTTTTAGCCAAAGGAAGGGGAGAACTTCGGATTATAGGGCTTCATAACAGGTATTCCAGGAGAGGATGGGGACTTTTTCTCCCTGGAGGAGAACGGTATATTACCTCGAAACGGGAAGAAGTATTCTGTTATTTTGATCCGGGGGATATGAAGCCGCCTTTGAATGTGTATTTTTCCGGTTATAAAACCGTAGAAGGATTTGAGGCTTACCATCTGATACGAAGTATGGGCTGCCCGTTTCTTCTGATCGCCGAGGCCAGACTGGAAGGCGGATGCTTCTATATGGGGTCAGAGGAATATGAATCTATGCTGTGCGGCGCCATCATGAAGTATATGAAGGAGCTTGGGTTTACACCGGATCAGGTTATCCTGTCAGGGATTTCCATGGGAAGCTTCGGAGCCATGTATTACGGATGTGATATCAGGCCCTATGCCGTTCTTTTAGCAAAGCCTTTGCTGAGTATCGGCATGGTGGCTGCAAAAGAGAAGCTTTACCGTCCAGGCGGATTTTCCACATCTCTTGATATTTTAAGGTATTTGTATGGCAGTGCAGATGAAGAGGCAGTGGAGAGGCTGAACAAACGGTTCTGGGATAAATTCGACAGGACGGACTGGAAAGAATCTCAAATTATTGCCTCTTATATGATCGAAGATGATTATGATGATTCTGCTTATCCGGGGCTTTTGTCCCATCTCCATTCCGACGGAGTACAGTTATATGGAAAAGGGTTTCACGGCAGGCATAACGACAATTCGGACGGAGTAATAGAGTGGTTTTCCAGTCGTTTAAAACAGATATTGATAGAGGATTTCCAGAGAAAGGCGGACAGGTCATGACAGGGGAGAGATGGAGCATATATTGGAATGAATATTCCGCGGATACCTATCTGTATGGGTCAGAGATTACATATCACCGGAAAGATGATGTGGAGTTTGTGAATAAGATGATGGCTCCTGGAACTGTGATCAAACGGTGGTATTCCAGGACCAATTATCAGGCGCAGAAGATCGAACCGGCCCTTCCCATGATCGACGGGGAGAGCGCTTACCGGATGGTTGTCAATATTGATACTCTTCCGGGTGAGGCGTGGCTGGTGAAACTGGTGTTTTATGACAGGTATGAGACAGAAGCAGGAAATTTGATCATAAGGGATAAGGTCACGGATTTTAAATGTCCCCTTAAGACTTACAGCTATGAAATGCAGCTGATCAACGGGGGTCTTACGGGATTTCATTATCATTCTATTGTGATTCAGGAAATAACCTATGAGACAGAAGAAGCATCTGAAAGAGTTTAACAAAATTTTACAGAAAGTCAAAGGCTTTCGGGATTACATGAGCCGTTTAAGCGGTGAGGACCTGTCTCATCTGACGGATCTGTTTAAAGAACGTTTGAGACAAGGGGAGACCCTTGACGACATCTTACCGGAGGCCTATGCCGCCATTTGCGAAGCCGATTACCGGATTCTGGGGAAATTCCCTTTTGATGTCCAGATTCTGGGAGCAATCGCTCTTCATAAAGGAATTCTGGCGGAGATGAACACCGGGGAGGGAAAGACTCTCACAGCCACCATGCCCTTATATCTCAACGGCCTGTCTGGAAAAAGCACCATGCTGCTGACCAGCAATGACTATCTGGCCTTAAGGGATGCCGAGGAGATGGGGCAGGTCTACCGGTTTATGGGGCTTTCCGTGGCTGTGGGAGTAAGCCGGAGGGCGGAACAACCTTTAACCAACAAAGAGAAAAAGGAAATCTATGCCGCCGATATTGTGTATACCACTCACGGCGGCCTTGGTTTTGATTATCTTGCCAATAACCTGGTAACCAAGGCGGAGGACCGCTTTTTAAGAGAATTTTATTATGTGATTATCGACGAAGCAGATTCCGTATTATTAGACGCTGCCCAGACTCCTCTTGTAATCTCCGGTTCCCCCAGAGTTCAGTCCAACCTCTATGAACTGGCGGACTTTTTTGTCACGACTCTGGCAGAGGGCAGGGATTATGAGAAAGAGGAGAACGCAGTCTGGCTGACGAAAGAAGGCATAAGCTACGCCGAAGGTTTCTTTCAGATCGACAATTTTTATGATTCCCGGTATTTTGAGATCAACAGGCATGTAACCCTGGCCCTCAGAGCCCACACGCTGTTCGAGAAGAAAAAGTCCTATATGATCTCGGACAGCGGCGAACTGCAGCTGCTTGACGGCGGGTCAGGCCGGCTTATGGCAGGGGTCAAGTTAAGAGGAGGGCAGCATCAGGCTTTAGAGGCCAAGGAAAAACTGAAGATATCCCAGGACAGCCGTTCCATGGCTTCCGTTACTTTTCAGACTCTTTTTCGGATGTTTCCCAGGATGTCAGGCATGAGCGGCACCATCTCGGATGCCGCCCCGGAGATTCGGGATATTTACCACACAGATGTAGTGGTGATCCCCCCAAATCGTCCGGTGCAGAGGAAAGACTTAAAAGATCAGTATTACAAAAATAAAGGGGAGCAGTTTGCTGCTGCTATGGAGCGTGCCATTGCTGTCCACAGGACAGGGCAGCCGGTACTCATCGTGGTCACTACGATTCCGGAGACGGAACTGGCATCAGGCTATCTGGTGCAGGCCAATATCCCTCACAGCGTTCTCAATGCTGACAACGCTTTTTGGGAAGCACAGATCATAAAAGAGGCTGGGCAGATCAACGCCGTTACCGTCTCCACCGGTATGGCAGGAAGAGGGACGGATATCAGACTGGGAGAAGGAGTGAAAGAGTTAGGCGGGCTTGCAGTAATCGGAGTGGGGCGTATGGGCAATGTCCGGCAGGAGCGTCAGGCCAGAGGCCGGGCAGGAAGACAGGGAGACCCTGGAATCAGCCAGTTTTTCGTATCTCTCCAGGATGGGGTGGTAGAAGGAAACGGTCCTTCTGATCTGGACAAATATATAGAAGGCAAAAAAGGGATAAGCGGAAGGAAACTGAAAAAGATCATTGACAGAGCCCAGGCATTGGGGGAGGAACTGGCTGTCATGTCCCGGAGCCGCTCCGTAAATTACGACCAGGTGATTCAGCAGCAGCGGGAACTGATGTACGACACCAGAAACCGGCTATTGGACGGCGGGGGCATGGATGAGAAGAAACTGCTTGAGATTGCAGAGGGAAATATCAGCCGGTTTGTCAGAGGACAGTCTTCCATGACCCTTATGAGTCTTCACCGATATATCCTGGATCATATCTCTTACAGGCTGGATGGAAAGACCCGTGAGATCGGTCTGGATGACTCATCTGCCGTGGAAGAGTATCTGATGAAGCGGGTGCGTCAGGGCCTGGAGGAAAAGAAGAAAAGGACAGGAAGCCAGGTGCAGTTAAACCGATTTATGCGCATAGCCGCCTTAAATGCCATTGACAGCGCATGGATCGAGCAGGTGGACTATCTGCAGCAGATGCAGGCCGCCATATCCGGAAGGGCTTTGGCCCAGAGGAATCTTTTGTTTGAGTTCCAGAAAGACGGTCTGGAGGCTTTTGAAAAGATGGAACTTACGATTCTGGAGAATATTATGAGAAATATTCTTCTCAGCAATGTATATATGGATGCAGACAAGAGGATTCATATTCTGTTTCCGTAGAGAAGGGGGACTTATGATCTATAATTTTAATCTGGGCATCGGCTGGGCCAGCAGCGGCGTGGAATATGCCCAGGCTTACAGGGCAGGTGTGCTGCGGAGAATAGGCCGGGAGGCCAGATTTATTTTTACGGATATGTTTCCGACAGATAATATTCAGCATATGACGGAGAATATTGGTTTTCTGGATTCGGAGGTTATCTGGCTGTACACTTTTTTTACAGACTGTAAAATCGCTCCGGTGACTTACACCTTGACGCAGCTGGAATCTACATTCGGTAATCGGAATTATTCGGTTTCAAGAGAGGGGGCCAGGGTAAAATACACCTTTGAGGGAACCAATATGTATTACATGGCTTATCTGACTGATGATACGAAAGACCGTGTCCACAGGGTGGAGATGGTCTCCGGCGGCTACCTGATTCGGAAAGATTATTTTACCTACTGCAGGATCTACACGGAATATTATGCCCCTTTAGACCGCCAGGCTCACCTGTATCAGCGGAGGTTCTTCAATCAGGACGGGACCGTAGCCTATGAGGAGATCATGGATGGCGACGCGGTTATGTACCAGTTTCCGGACAGGCTCATCTGTTCCAAAGCAGAACTGGTGGGCTATCTGGTATCCAGGCTGAACCTTACGAAAGAGGATATGGTGATCATCGACAGGACTACGGATATCGGCCAGACCATTATGCAGAATGCAGCGCCGGCAAAGATCGGCATTGCTATACATGCGGATCATTTCAGCGAAAGCGGAACAGACGAAGATCATATCCTGTGGAATAACTACTATGAGTATGCCTTCTCTCAACACAAATATATGGATTTTTACATTGTATCCACAGACGCCCAGAACAGTCTTTTGGCGGAACAGTTCCGGAAATATATGGGTGTGGCTCCCTTTATCGTGACGATTCCTGTAGGAAGCCTGGATGAACTTAAGTACCCGGAAAGCGGAAGAATAAAGCATTCCCTCATTACCGCTTCAAGACTTGCCGGGGAAAAGCACATAGACTGGCTGATCGAAGCTGTGGCGGAGGTCAGAAAGACCGTGGGAGATGTATCCTTAGATATCTACGGGAAAGGGAAAGAGGAGGAGAGCCTAAGCAGGCTCATGGAAAGCCTTGACTGCACTGATTACATACGTCTGAGGGGACAGCACCGGATGGACCAGGTATACAAGGGGTATGAAGCCTACGTATCGGCATCCGCCAGCGAAGGGTTCGGCCTTTCCCTGATGGAAGCCATCGGTTCCGGTCTTCCTATTGTAGGGTTTGATGTCCGTTATGGCAATCAGAACTTTATTGACGAGGGTAAGAACGGGTATAAGATCCCTTACGATGAACGGATGGATAAAAAGGAGCGGATTCATCACCTGGCCCGGTGTATCATCCGGTTGTTTACCCAGGCGGATCTGGAGGAGTTTCACAGACATTCCTATGAGAAGGCCCGTACCTATCTGACAGAGGAGGTGGAAAAGAGATGGATAAATTTATTAGACCGGATGATGTAGTATTGCTGCTGAATTATTATTCTTCAGACAGCCGAAACCTCTGTGAATCTTTTCGGAAAGCCGGATACGGCTTCAGGGCCGTGGTCATCGAGGATGACGGATTTTTGCCGGAGGATGTAATGTCCGTATACGGGTTCTTTCTGGGAAACTTTAAAGGCGAGAAAGGAATTCCTGGAAAACCCAGATATTTTAACGAGATCAGGGTGCCCAAGCACTGGGAGATCAGCGGAAACAATACGGTAGGAGAGATTCATGACCTGCACCGGATGAGAGGGAAGATCTTTTATACAGAGCCTTCTCACAAGCGGCTGGTGAAGATCGTGGACTGGTATGATGAAAATAAAATCCCCAGATCCAGTGACCACTATAACCGCTGGGGGGCGCTGTATGCCAGAACCACTTTTAACGCCAGGGGACAAAAGGTGAACAAGTCCTATTTTTCAGGGGCAGGGCGGGAAGTGATCGTAGAGAACTATGTGACAGGGGATATTATTCTCAATGATAAGGATCAGGTAAGGATCTTTCCCAATAAGACGGATTTTGTCCTCTATGCCCTGAAATGCGCCGGGTTTGAGAAGAACAGGATTTTCTACAATTCCCTGTCTACGCCCTTTTTTGTATCTCAGCGTTTCCACGGGGTGCATAAGAGGGATATTCTGTTCTGGCAGGAAACGGAAAGGGACGACATTCCGGGCAATATGCAGATCATCCTGAGGGGGCAGGCCAGCCGCACATCAAAGATTATGGTGCAGAAAAGGCGGACTTATGACGGACTTATGAAACTGGGGGCGTCGCCGGAGACAGTGCACAAGCTGGGATTTATCTATCCTTTTGAGAAGGCCAACAGGCACAGGCCGGAAGCACTGATCTGTACCAATTCTGACCGGATCGAACACGTAAGGGAGATGGTGGAAGCTCTTCCCGGACTGCATTTCCATATTGCAGCCCTTACGGAGATGTCGTCTAAGCTTATGTCCATGGAGAGCTTTGAGAACGTGACCCTTTATCCGGGGATAAAGGCGGAGATGACAGAGGAACTTTTTGAGAGATGTGACTATTACCTGGATATTAACCGGGAGTCTGAGATCGTGTCAGCAGTGTATCAGGCATTTTTACACGACCATCTGATCTTTGCATTTAAAGAGACCATACACAACCAGGACTATGTGGCAGATGAGCGGATATACGGTCTGGATGAGTGGAGCAGGATGGCTGCGGATATCAGGCGGGCTTTGGAGGATGAGAAGGAACTGGACAGGATGCTTAAGGGCCAGAGGACAGCGGCCCTGGCGGAGACAGAGGAAGGATACTTACAGTTTGAAGAGAAAAAGAGAAGAATCGTGAAGGAAAACCGCCCTGTCACCATGTATATCACGAACCTTTATGGAGAGAATTCCAGGGAGACCAGGGTGATGGCCCAACAGAATGTGGCTTGTCTTGCCAGAGAACTTGGATTTAAGGAGATGCCTGTTTTTAAGTACCAGATAGGCGCTGTGACAAAAGACAATCTGAGAAAAGAGGCAGCCAGAATTACTTCTGCCCTTCAGGATCATGACATTGTCCTTTTCCAGTCTCCGTCATGGAACCGGGGAGCTTATGATAAAGAGCTTCTAAAGGAGATTCGGCACCACAGAAACATCCGTCTTGCCATCTTTATCCATGATGTCATGCCCCTGATGACGGGAGGGACAGAGTATGACTACCAACAGGTTATAGAGGGCTACAACCTTGCCGACCTGATTATCGTTCCCACGGAGAGTATGTTGGATTTCCTGAGAAAGGGGGGCCTGACAGTAAAGAAAACTTTGCTTCAGCCCATGTGGGATCTGCCTTTTTCTGAGGAACTAAGGGAACCGGAATTTAACCGACAGATCATCTTCAGCGGATCGCCGGAGAGGTTTTCTTTTGTCTCGTCCTGGAATTATGACATTCCCCTGCGGCTGTTCGGAGACGGGAAGCCGGAACCAGGGGGACAGAATATCATCCGGGAAGGATGGAAGAATACAACCGAGCTGCTCATGGAGTACATCAGGGGCGGGTTCGGACTGGTATGGGAGCAGAGCGTTCAGCCGGACTATTATAAGAGCTGTCAGCCTCATAAACTAGCGGCCTATCTGGCAGCCGGGATTCCGGTGATTATGGAAAAGGGGCTGCCCCATGAACAGACGGTGCTGGATTATGAGCTGGGGTTTGTGACAGATTCTCTTGAAGAGGCAGTTGCCAGAGTGAAACAGGCGACGGAGGAAGAGTACCGTCGTCTGGCGGACCATGCGAAACCCATTGGCAATCTGGTAAAGGGCGGGTTCTTTACGAAGAAACTGCTGATTGATGCGGTTAATTATCTGATGTTGGGTTAAAAGGACAGATGCAAGGAGAAACGGCCTATGAAAATGCATATTACGAATTTATATGGCGCCTGGGGTACCCATGCCTTTGCACAGCAGAATGTTGCTCAAATTGCCGGAAAGATGGGATACAAGGAGATAGCTCTCTACAGTTATGGTGCAGAGTATGATACCCCTGGGGAACTGAGAAAAAGGCTTGATGGAATTACTTCGGCAGTAGAAGACGGAGATCTTGTTATATTTCAGTCTCCGTCATGGAATGCCACATATTATGATAAGAAACTGCTGGAAGTAATCCGGCTTCACAGAGATATCCGGCTTGCAGTTTTTATCCATGATGTGATTCCCATGATGTTTGAGGGAGTTCCGGAAGAAAACTATAGTCAGGCAATAGAAATTTACAACATGGCTGATCTTGTCATCGTCCCCTCCGAAGAAATGCTGGCCTTTTTACAGAAAAACGGATTAAAGGTTGGACGGGTTCTGATTCAGACCATGTGGGATTTGCCGTTTTCAGGGGAACTTAAGGTACCGGAGTTCAGAAGAGCCGTATTTTTTCCAGGTTCTCCTAAAAGGTTTGGCTTTGTGTCATCCTGGAATTATGATGTTCCCCTGGAACTGTTTACAAATGAGGATTTTG
Source organism: Clostridiaceae bacterium (assembly GCA_910574345.1). Taxonomy (GTDB): domain Bacteria; phylum Bacillota; class Clostridia; order Lachnospirales; family Lachnospiraceae; genus UBA3402. The sequence goes on from CAJSZV010000001.1 coordinate 56,047, forward strand.
CGGCAGACGGGCAGAATATTCATCTGAATGGCTGGAAAAATATAACCGAACTCCTGATGGAATATGGGAAAGGCGGATTCGGCCTGATCTGGCCCCAGACAGTTCCGGCAAGCTATTATAAATATCACCAGCCCTATAAGCTATCAACCTACCTGGCCGCCGGGATTCCGGTTATCCTACGAAAAGGGCTTCCCAGAGAACAGGCTATTTTGGAATATGGGCTGGGATTTTCTGTTGATTCGGCAGAAGAGGCGGCAGATATTGTGAAAAACATTACAGAGGATGAGTATTACCAGCTGGTGGACAATATAAAAAATATCAGTTTTCTCATAAGGGGAGGATTCTTTACGAAAAAACTTTTGATGGATACAGTCAACTATCTCCTGTTAAGCTAAAAAGATGTTAAACGCAGAAAAATAGTCGAAATTAAAAGCTAAATGGAGAAAGCTTTTAACAGCTGCAATGATGTAAAGCTATTTTGTTGTAAAAGGCATTTGCCTGGAGAATGCTGAGGACTATGAAAAGTCTTCTTATCAAAAAAGAACATTTTCAGATTTCATTCTGGAAATGTTCTTTTTTAGTTACAGCCTCTTCTTATATCGGAAGAGATTACACCCCTTCTACAGTATTATCCAAATATTTCAGAACAAAGATTACGCCCATCATGAGAACAATGCCTACGGGCAGGGCAATCCAGGCAGTCTGGACAAAACCGGCTATGATGTAGGTGATAAAGGACACCACGGCAGCGGTAACAGCGTAAGGCAGCTGAGTCATGACATGGTTCACATGTTCGCACTGGGCTCCGGCCGATGCCATGATGGTGGTGTCGGAGATAGGAGAGCAGTGGTCACCGCAGACGGCACCTGCCATACATGCGGAGATGGAGATGATCATCAGCTGAGGATTGCTGTTCTCAAATACGGCTACAACAATGGGGATGAGGATTCCGAAAGTTCCCCAGGAAGTTCCCGTGGCAAAAGCCAGAAAACATCCTACCACAAAGATAATAGCCGGAAGGAAGTTTAAGAATCCGGAGGCGCTGGATTCCACAAGGGCGGCAACATATACATCCGCTCCCAGGCTGTCGGTCATAGCTTTTAAGGACCAGGCAAAGGTCAGAATCAGAATGGCCGGAACCATGGCTTTAAAGCCTTCCGGAATACATGCCATACAGTCGGAGAATTTTAAAACCCGGCGGATCTGGTAAAGGCCAATGGTAATAACCAGCCCGAAGAAGCTGCCGTAGGTCAGTCCCAGGGAGGCATCGGACTGGGAAAAGGCGGTGACAAAATCCGTTCCGGTGAAAAAGCCGCCGGTGTAAAGCATACCCAGTACGCAGCAGATAATCAGGGATACAATGGGAATCAAAAGGTCCATAACCTTGCCTTTGGCTTCCGACAGTTCATCTTTCACAAGGCCGTAGGGACGGCCCGGAGTCGTATAGAGATCGCCCTTGACAGCATTTAATTCGTGGGTCCTCATAGGCCCGAATTCCATCTTCATCACCACCATGCCCACCATCATGACAATGGTGAGAATGGCGTAGAAGTTGTAAGGAATGGCTCTTATGAAAATGGAAAATCCGTCTTCACCCTCCACGAACCCGGTAACTGCGGCAGCCCAGGAAGAGATGGGGGCGATGATGCATACGGGAGCCGCGGTGGCGTCGATAAGGTAGGACAGCTTGGCCCTGGACACTTTGAATTTGTCCGATACAGGGCGCATGACGCTTCCCACAGTCAGGCAGTTAAAATAATCGTCAATAAAGATAAGAACGCCTAAAAGGATGGTGGCTAACTGGGCCCCTACCCGGCCCTTGATCTTCTCAGCGGCAAACTGGCCGAAGGCGGCGGAACCGCCGGCCTTGTTCATAAGGCTTACCATGGTTCCCAGAATAACCAGGAATACCAGGATTCCAACATTGTAGCTGTTGGACAGGACACCGATGATGCCGTCCTCAAAAATATGGGTGAAGGTGGCTTCAAACCGGAAACCGGAATACAGAAGGCCGCCCATGAGGATTCCCACAAAGAGGGAACTGTAGACTTCCTTGGTAATCAGGGCCAGGCCGATGGCCACCACAGGGGGAACCAGGGCCCAGAAGGTGGCGTAGACGGCGGGAATATATTCCGCCTCCCCCTCAGCCGCCAGAGCAGTGACGGAACAGGCCAGGCTCATTATGAGGACTGTTCCCAGGGTCAGCAATGCTTTCTTTCTTGCAGGGTACATGATCATTCTCCTTTTTTCTTTGATCAGGGAAGCCGCCCCGAAAAAGGGTCGGCATTCCTGTGCAGCAGTACAGCGCGCAGGCATAACAAAAACACCGCAGACGGCGCTGCTCTCTGCAAAGCGCGTCTGCGGTGTGTGCATATATAATAAGTACACGAAACCAGACAAGTGATAGCGCTCCACATCTGTGACAGTACGCCGCATATTCTGCGTCGTCCCAGGAAGTCATGCCCGACCCGGCATAAAACCCTTCGGCGAAATCCCCTTTCTCAAAAAACGGCGGTCCGGCTATAGTTTTTTGATACTCTTGAATCCCGCGCCTCTATCCTGTTAAGGTCTGCGATATGTAACAGTTTACCACGGTTTCATAAAAAAGAAAAGAAGAATATTTGTCTTTTCTGTAAAAACATGGTAGAATTTTTACAATGTCTTCGGACAGGCAATAAGAAAGGAGCTGTTTTAATTTTGGAAGAGAACGAGAAAGTGCTGATGTTTGAAAAGATGCCCATACCGCGGGCCGTGGCGAAACTGGCCATCCCCACAATCCTAAGCTCCCTGGTTATGGTAATCTATAACCTGGCTGACACTTACTTTGTGGGAATGATCAATGACCCGGTGCAGAATGCGGCTGTAACTCTGGCTTATCCGGTGCTGCTTGCCTTTAATGCGGTGAATAACCTTTTCGGTGTGGGAACCTCCAGCATGATGAGCAGAGCATTGGGACGCAAAGATTATGAGACGGTAAAGAGAAGTTCTGCTTTCGGATTCTACTGTTCTTTGTTCAGCGGGATTCTCTTTTCCGCCATGTGCACCATATTCAAAGCCCCCCTTTTAACCCTCTTGGGAGCAGATGAAATCACCAGAGCCGCCACGGACAGTTACATGCTGTGGACCGTGACCTGTGGTGCGGCGCCGTCCATCTTAAATGTGGTCATGGCCTATCTTGTGCGTTCCGAGGGCAATTCCCTTCATGCCAGCATCGGAACCATGAGCGGATGTTTCCTCAACATGATTCTGGATCCTATTTTCATCCTTCCCTGGGGACTTGACATGGGAGCCGCCGGAGCAGGACTTGCCACCTTCCTGTCCAACTGTTTTGCCTGCGGGTATTTCTTTGTGCTGATGTATGTGAAGAGAAAGCATACCTTTATCAGCCTCAGTCCGAAAAAGATCGGATTCGAGAGATTTATCGTCCTGGGTATCTGTGCAGTGGGAGTTCCTGCCTCCATCCAGAATCTTCTCAATGTGACAGGCAGTACCATCCTGAATAATTTTACATCCGGTTACGGCGCCGATGCCGTGGCCGCCATGGGGATAGCTCAGAAGATCAACATGGTGCCTTTCCAGATCGCACTGGGATTCTCCCAGGGAGTTATGCCTCTCATCAGCTACACCTACGCCAGCGGCAATCACAGGAGGATGAAGGATACCATTCTATTTGCCGTAAAGATTATGCTGCCGGCCATGATCATCGTATCCGTCGGATATTTTGCGGGAGCCGGAGGGCTGATCCGCATGTTTATGGACAATGATGTGATTATCGCATACGGGACCAGATTCTTAAGGGCCTTCTGTTTAAGCCAGCCTCTGATCTATCTGGACTTTTTGGCTGTAGGCGTGTTCCAGGCCCTGGGACTGGGGAAAAACGCCCTGATCTTTGCCATTATGAGAAAGATTATCCTGGAGATTCCGGCCCTGTTTGTTCTCAATGCCCTGTTCCCCCTCTACGGGCTGCCCTACGCTCAGCCCATGGCGGAACTTGTGCTGGCAATTGCCGCAGTGGTAATGCTTAGGGGAATCTTTAAGAGGTGTCAGAAAGGAATGGAATAGGATAGTCAGACAATAAGCCGTCTTATTGAGAAAAAAGCATCAATAAGGCGGCTTGACATTTTATGGATGTTAGCGTATGATAACTAAGGAAATGATAATCAATATCAAATTAAACAAAAGGAGTGACATGTCTATGCCGTTGGCTATGGTTGCAGAAGGCGAGACCAGGATAATTACGGATTTCAAGGGCCGGGAAAAGACGAATCGGCATCTGCAGGATCTTGGTTTTGTCAGAGGTGAGAAAGTACGTGTTTTGGGTGAGAACGGAGGAGGCATGATTCTTATGGTGAAAGATGTGAAAATAGCCTTGAACAGAGGGCTGGCTCAAAGAATCATGGTGGAAGATTAAATGATTTTCGCAAGGGAGGATGAGAGAATGACATTGAGAGAGCTGAGACCGGGGCAAAAGGGAAAGGTAACGGCCATAGGAACTACAGGCCCTATGAAGAGGAGGATTATGGACATGGGAGTGACTCCGGGGGTTGAGGTGAGGGTGATTAAGACGGCTCCCCTGGGCGATCCTATTGAGGTCAATGTGAGGGGATATGAGTTGAGTCTCAGAAAAGAAGAGGCTGCCCAGGTGTGTATAGAAGTTAGCTGAAACTAACCAAAAGGAGAATGAAAAAGATGAGTATAACAATTGCCTTGGCAGGCAACCCCAATTGCGGGAAGACTACACTATTTAATGAGATCACCGGTTCGAAGCAGCATGTGGGGAACTGGCCCGGAGTTACGGTGGAGAAAAAGGACGGCGTCTGCAGGGGGGACAAAGAAGTAATCATTATGGATCTTCCGGGAACTTATTCCCTGTCGCCCTACTCGGCGGAGGAGATCATTGCCAGAGATTATATTGTAAAGGAAAAACCGGATGCAGTCATCAATATCGTGGACGGCACCAGCATAGAGAGAAACCTGTATCTGACCATACAGATTATGGAGACCCGGATTCCCATGGTAGTGGCCATGAACATGATGGATGAGGTGGAGGAAAGAGGCGACGAGATCGACTGCGCTAAGATGTCCGGGCTCTTAGGCGTGCCTGTGGTTCCCATTGTGGCGAGGACGGGAAAAGGGCTGAAGGAGTTGATGGAGACTGCCATTGCTGCGGCGAAGGAGCATAAGAAGCCGGAACTGCCCCGGATTTTTGACAAGGAGTTAGCGGATGCTATCTCAGCAGTGGCAGATGTCCTGGGCGGTGCGGATTCTGACGAAAATAACTGGAAAGCCATTAAGCTTGCGGAGAACGACGACCTAATCGAGGCGGGAATATCCGAGGATAAGAAGCGGTCTGTGGAGGAACTTGTAAAAGCGGTCAACAAGATTGCAGGCGGGGATGCAGAGGCTAAGATTGCAGACAGCCGCTATCAGTACATAGCAAAGCTTGTGAAAGAATGTGTGAAGAAAAGCGGGAAAGGACATGTGGAGACTAAGTCCGACAAGCTGGATAAGATACTGACCAATCGTATCCTGGCTCTGCCGATTTTTGCAGGAATCATGTACATCCTTTTTGCATGTACCTTCAGTGAGAATTTTCTGTTTATACCGGAACTTCCAAGTCCGGGAGTCTGGCTGGCCGGGATTGTGGAGGAAGTGTGGGCTTTAGCAGCTGACGGTGTAATCGGGGCGGTAGAAGGTATGGGAGCCTCTGAGTGGGCCATGGGCCTGGTCAGCAGCTGCCTTGACGGCGTGGGAGCAGTGTTTGGGTTTTTGCCTCTGGTACTGGTATTGTTCCTTCTCATGTCCTTTTTGGAGGACAGCGGCTATATGGCCAGAGTCGCCTTTGTTATGGATCGGATTTTCCGTCATTTCGGCTTAAGCGGACGTTCCTTTATCCCTATGCTTATGGGATTCGGATGTTCCGTACCGGCCCTTATGGCTTCCCGTACCCTGGAAAGTGACAAAGACCGAAAGATTACCATGATGATTACCCCTTTTATGTCCTGCGGGGCGAAGCTGCCCATCTATGCCATGTTTGCGGCTACCCTGTTTGCGGACAGCAATCAGACCATGGTGATATTCTCCATCTACATGTTAGGTATTATTGTGGCCGTTTTAGGCGCCCTGATTTTAAATAGGTTTGCATTTAGAAGCGAGACTTCCAATTTTATCATGGAGCTGCCCCAGTACCGTATCCCAACCTTAAAGAGTGTTCTGATTCACGCCTGGGAGAAAGTAAAGGGCTTTGCCGTCAAGGCCGGAACCGTAATTTTTGCCTCTACTGTGCTGATCTGGTTTTTGTCCAACTTTAACTTTAGCGGCATGTGCGATATGGAGGAGAGTCTCCTTGCGGCAATCGGAAACGGGATCAAATGGATCTTTGCTCCTTTGGGATTTGCAGACTGGAGGGCTTCTGTAGGCGTGGTAACCGGGTGGATTGCCAAGGAGAACATCGTGGCGACCTTCGGACAGCTCTTTGGAAATGTAAGCGAGGAGACCGTGGAGGCCATTATGGCAGGCGAGGAGGCCCTTCCGGCAATCGGAGAAGTATTCAACCAGGTATCCGCATATTCTTATATGGCGTTTAATTTGCTGTGCATGCCCTGTTTCGCCGCGGTCGGCGCCATGAAGAGGGAGTATGGTTCCTGGAAATGGACTCTCAGGGCCGTAGGATTCCAGATGGTGACTGCTTATGTGGTGGCGCTGCTGATCAATGTAGTGGGAAGTATGTTATTTTAAATAGGAACCGGGTGCTCTCGGAAAACCGGCCCGGAATGGGTGCGGAAAAGGTTCCGGGAGTGCTCCAACAAGGAAAAGGAGGGGAACACTTGTCGATCCAGGATAAGAAAAGCTGCATTTTGCAGGAACTGAAGAAAAAAGGCTGCCGAATCACCAACCAGAGAAAGATATTGATCGATATTATTCTGAGAGATGAGTGCTGCAGCTGCAAGGAAATCTATTACCAGGCCATCAAGGAGGATCCGGATATCGGCATGGCTACGGTCTATCGGATGATCAAAACCCTGGAGGAGACCCGGCTGATTCAAAGGAAAAATATGTACCGCATTGATCTGGAGGGTGCAAGGGCGTGAAGTGAAGAGAAAGAAGAGTGAATACTGTCCATACCATGGGGCTGTTGCATTAAAATTGTGTAACAGTCCCATTCCTTACAAAATGAGAGGTTTAGAAAAGAAAGAATTTCTGATCAAGGCAGCGGCTCTGCTCTTTTGTGCAGTATCCAGGCCGACTGCCGGGTATGCAGCGGCGATCCATATACAGCCGGTATCCGACAGGGGAAAGCTGCACAGTCCTTGTTCTGGCTGTGTCACCGTACTGGGCAGAATTGCCAGCTTCTGCTGATGATGCAGAAAAGCAAACAGAGTATGCAGCTGATCGCAGGTTGATTTTTCAGTATCCGCAAGAAACTTTGATACTGCCTGAAAGAGCTCATCTTCACCGCCATATAGAATATATGACAGGTCCGGCTGATTCTTTAAGTCAGATACGGAAACTTTACCACCGGCAGCTATAATGCCCTGTGCCAGGGGATTGTCGTCAGCCATTGAAACTACCCATTTATCCTGACAGAGAGTCTGCCTGCAGATTCCGTCCTCTTTATTCTGAAATGGCGATACGGTATACCAGCAGTATAAATCCAGACCCTCTTGCATCATTTCATTCAAACTCGGGAATGTCTTCCGTTCCTGAAATCTTATCTTCTTATCTATGCCTCCCAAACTCTCCAACACATTTCCCATGGAGATGATTTGTGCTCCCAGAGCCGGTGAAAAAGCGATTTCGAAAGCTCTGTCTCTTACCATTTGCAGCACACTTCCGGGGATTCCGCGAAATTCCGCCAAAAGCTTCCGACACGCTGCCTGGTAGTATTCTCCGGCTTCCGTAAGAACCATATGGCGGTGCTGGCGATAAAAAAGCGGCACTTCAAATTCCTTCTCAAGATGTTGGATTGCTACACTGAGTGTTGACTGTGATATGCCAAGTATTTCCGCAGCATTTCGGAGTCCGCCGCATTCGCAGACAGTCGTAAAATAAATCATTTGTTGAATTTTCATTGATGTTCTCCGTTTAATTCCCCATAGATAAAATCCATCAGGAGGTATTCTGCCTCCGTAAGCCGGTGATCCTTTCTCCACCAAAATCCCATATGCATATAACGTGCCGGAAGAAGAGGGACCCCGCATAAAGGGGGATTGCTTTTAATCACACGACTGAGAAGAAAAGTGTCAGCAATTCCTTTTTTTGCCAGTTCAATCAGGGAATGGAGCCCCTTGGCATAAAGAATAATGTTCGGCTTGATATGAGCCCGCTCAAAATTCTTTCGAATTTGGCTGTGGCGGTCAAACCCATGATTCATTACTGCCAGAGGACGATCTGCAATATCCGTAACTCGGATACTGTGGCGGCAGGACAGAGGATTATCCGGATTGGTGCAATACTGCTGTTCTTCTTCGATAAACAACCGTGCTTCCTCTTCCTTTGGATTGATGTATTCCAGGCTTCCAAATGCCAAATCGACTTTGTTCTGACGCAAAAGATCACTGCTTTGGGAACTGGAAGATGTCACGCCGCCAACAGTAATATCAGGATAGCGAATACGGAAGCGGTTGATGGCTTCCAACAAAAGAGCAGAGGATTGAATGTTCCTTGCCAGGATAATCGTCTTTTTAGAGCCAAAATTATGCATATCATGTTCCAGGCGATCCATGGAATACAGAAACGGACAAAGCTTCTCATACAGAGCCGCTCCATGAGCAGTCGGGTACAGACGCTGGTGCAGTCGGATAAAAAGAGGAAAGCCCAGTTCCCGTTCCAACCGCTGAATCGCGATTGTTATGGTGGACTGTGCGGTATGCAGTTGACGTGCTGCATCACTGATGCTCATCCGTCGATATACCTCGCAAAAATATCTCATCTGAAAATCCTCCATAGCGTCTCCAATCGTTCGTTTATATCTATGACTTGATTATAACTCTCTATTTTACAACTTTCAAGCGTCATGCTATAAATAAATCACAATAACTACGTAGTTTTCAAAAAATTTTAACGGCGGCATAATCATAGGAGGTAAAATGTGTATGCTGATACAGACAAAAGCGCAATACTATTCCAGTGTCGGAACTATTTACTGCAAACCCGGATGTTATACTGCTTTTTTGGGACGTCATACATGGCAGTTAACGCATGCACCGAGGGAGGCGTCCGGCGATTGCATGTTGAGTCATGCCGATCTGGAAACAATCTTTTCGCCTGATTGGTCATGGAGAGAGGAGGAAGGGAAACTCTTTATCATTGTCAATGATCTCGAAATTCAGATCGGTGACAAAGAGAGTCTTGTCTCTGTCCGGTCTAAGGATAAACCGGAGACATGCCAAAAGGATATGAAAACTCCGGCAGGCCGATTCGACGGTGAATGGTTTCTTCCAATGAAAGGCTTTTTCAAAGAAGTTTTAGGCAATCATTTTGCTTACAGTGATCCCTATTACATGATAAGTGATACGTTGGAGGAAATCGACAGAAAGAAAGCTTGGCTTTATATGGACATCATCCTTTCCGGGCGGAAAACATATGGGGATTTTTATGAAACATTCTGGTATGAGGAGACGCAGCGCATCGTGCCATACAGGCTCTACATTCCCACTACATACCGCGAAGGAACTCCATCCAAATTAATTGTCGGCCTTCACGGAGCCAACAGTGACCATAACGCCATTTTTGAACGCAGCAACGGAAAGCTTGCCAGGCTGGCAGAAGAACGCGGATATATCATTCTTGCTGTCAACGGTCTGTATTACCGGTCTTTCTATGGCTATTGTTATCCGACCAGCGGAGGCGTTAATAGCCGCAATATCAAAGGAAACGAAGAAAATCCTCTGATGCTTACGGACGTGCAGTTAAAAGAACGCTGGCTCAGCCAGAACTGTATTATGGCAACCATTGATACCGTAATGAAAAACTATGCCATTGATAAAGAAAAAATTTTCATGATGGGAAATAGCATGGGAGGCGCCGGCACGATCTGGTTAGCTGGGCAGAATCCTGGCATGTTCCGGGCGATCAGCCCCAGCGGCGGCAATGTCAGCCCCAGATATTTCCAGGTAGAGAGCCTGGGCGACACACCTGTCCTGTTTGTTGTAGGAACTGAAGATGATTTCGGTGCCTATCATCAGGATGATGCTGCCGAAGAATTTGTAAAACGCGGGAGCAATTATACCATGTGCTATGTAGGCGGCGGAAACCACAGTTTTGCATGGAGTTATGCGCTGAACCAGGTGTTTGATTTCTTTGATAAACAATAAGAGAACCGATAGGAGGTTATAAAATGTCACCTGTTGCAATTACCATACTTGTACTTATTGTTACGATTATTATGTTTATGAGCGGAAAATTTCCTTTCGCCCTGCCGGCTGCCGGAGCTTGTGTTGTTCTCTATATGACCGGCGTATTGAAAGCCAATCAGGCGTTTGCCGGTTTTCAGAATACCAATGTCATATTGATCTTTGCTATGATGATCGTCACCGGCGGGCTGAATCGAACCAATTTTGCCGCCCATGTCACAAAATTCGCTTATCGTTTTAGCAAAAGTGAGCAAAGCATCATCATTGGTCTTTATCTGATGGTAGGCATTCTTAGCCAGTTTATGAACGCGGCTGTTGCGTTGGCAATCTTAATGCCCATTATTTATTCTGTATGTGATGAATTAAAAACCACACCGACTCGGATTATCTTTCCCGTAACCATCGGTGCTTTAAGCTGGGTGGGCTGGTTCCCGGTTGCCAACGGAGCATCGGCCTATGGACGCTATAATGGATTCCTGGAAACTCTGGGTGCCACAGAGCGATTGGGAATCTGGGATTTATGGTACGGACGTCTTCCAGCCGTCATTCTCTGTACGCTGTTTATGCTGTTCCTTGGATGGAAAATGGCTCCTAAAATGCCTTCTGTGGCCGTTCAGGAAGTTAAGATCAGAAGCAATGATAAAAAAGCATTGTCTCCTCAAAAAGAAAAGCTGGCTTACATCATTTTTGTACTTACCACTGCAGGCATGCTCATCGGAAGCCTGATTCATGTTGATTCCTGGGTAGTTGCCAGTCTGGGAGCAATGGCCATGTGCTTATTCGGCATCCTCAACGACCGGGAAGCTTTTGGTTCTGTAAACTGGAATATCGTATTTCTCATGGCTGGTTCTCTGGGCATCGCCAACGCACTGGCAGAGACAGGAGCCGCGGAGTTGGTTGGAAACTGGCTTCAGTCAGCCATGGGAGGAATTACCAACCCCTATATTATCGGAGCTATTTTCTTCGTTCTCCCGTTCCTGCTGACCCAGATTATGTCTAACACGGCCGTAGACAATGTATTTACACCGCTAGCTATTATGGTTTGTATGTCTCTTAAAATGAATCCTATCGGTGTACTGTGCATCCTGCGTGTAGCCGGCTCCTGTTCCTTCTTTACGCCCATGGCAAGCCCGGCAATTGCCTATGTAATGCCTGCAGGCGGCTATTCGGTCAAGGATCTGATAAAAATGAGCTGGCTTCCCTGCCTGATTCTTGGAACTACCTGCGTGCTGTTTTGCATGACCGTATTTCCGGCATAAAACAAAAAAAGAAGCAAAGAGCATGCCCCGTCACAGCATGGGATTTAAAATGGGCATATGCAGCTATTTTTGGTGTGAGGAGTGACCGCTCTGAGACGGTCGCTCCTCTTTCTTATTGCTTTTTTTTGATTAGATTGCTATAATCTAAAAAAGAAAAGGGGGATGTGTTATGTACGAATCCGGAGAAAACTATCTGGAGACAATTCTGATCTTGAAAGAAAAGCAGGGGGTTGTCAGATCCATTGACATAGCCAGAAACCTGAACTTCAGCAAACCCAGTGTCAGCAGGGCAGTCGGTATCCTGAGAGAAGACGGATACATTGCAGTGGCGCCTAACGGAGAGATAGATCTGACAGAGAAAGGGAGAAAGAAGGCGGAAGGAATTTACGAACGCCATAAACTTTTGACGGAGTTTTTACAGAAGGTAAGCGGAGTCGGCCCGGAACTTGCTGAGGAAGACGCCTGCAAGATGGAGCACATTATCAGTGATGAGACATTTCAGGGCATTAAAAGATTCATGGGAGTGTGACAGGACTGGCTGCCAAAACCTTGACTTTGCAGGAGGTTTGTGACACAATAGACGCTAAGAAAGAAGGGAAAGAATATGACAAAGATTGATATTATTTCCGGCTTTTTGGGAGCCGGCAAGACCACATTTATTAAAAAGCTTCTGGAGGAGGCCATATCCGGGGAGCAGGTAGTTCTCATCGAGAACGAGTTTGGCCAGATCGGCATTGACGGCGGTTTTTTAAGGGATGCGGGCATTGAGATCCGGGAGATGAATTCCGGCTGTATCTGCTGTTCCCTGGTAGGTGATTTCGGAAAATCCCTGGAGGAAGTGCTGACCAAGTATAAGCCCGACAGGGTGATCATCGAGCCCTCCGGTGTGGGAAAGCTGTCAGACGTTATGAAGGCCGTGCGGGATGTGGCGTCCACTGTGGATGTGACATTGAACAGCGCAGTGACTATTGTGGATGCGTCGAAGTGCCGGATGTATATGAAGAATTTCGGTGAATTTTTCAACAATCAGATCGAGAATGCGGGAACCATCGTACTCAGCAGAACCGATGTGACCGATGGGGCAAAAGTACAGAAAAGCGTGGACATGATTCGGGAGCATAATCAGTCGGCTGCCATCGTTACCACGCCCTGTACACAGCTGACGGGAAACCAGCTTCTGGAGATCATCGAAAAGCCCGATACCATGGCGGAGGATCTCATGCGGGAAGTGAAAGAGCATCATGAGCATCATCATCACGACCATGAGCACGGCGAGGGATGCGGCTGCGGGGAACATGAGCATCATCATCACGACCATGAGCACGGCGAGGGATGCGGCTGCGGGGAGCATGAGCATCATCATCACGACCATGAGCACGGCGAGGGATGCGGCTGCCATGACCATGACCACCATCATGCAGATGAGGTGTTCTCAAGCTGGGGATTGGAGAATGCGGGGGCCTGCGACAGAAAGAAGCTGGAAGAGATCCTGGATGAACTGGCTAACGGCAACGCATATGGCGACGTTCTCAGGGCCAAGGGTATGGTACCCAGTGAGAACCCGGAAGAATGGTACTACTTTGATCTGGTTCCCGATGAGTTTGAGATCCGCACAGGCAAACCGGACTATACAGGCAAGGTGTGTGTAATCGGAGCCCGGTTGAGAGAAGACGCATTGAATCAAGCATTTGGCAGGAGTTGATAAAAGAATATGGGACCGGCAATAGAAGATGATGTAATGCCGTTGTTTTTAATCAACGGCTTTCTGGAGGCAGGCAAGACCCAGTTCCTCCAGTTTACTATGGAACAGGAATATTTTCAGACGGAGGGAAAGACCCTTCTGATTGTCTGCGAAGAGGGAGATACGGAATACGATGAGGAACTTTTAAAAGAGACAAGGACTTCCGTGGTCTATGTGGACAGCCAGGAAGAGCTGACGCCGGAGCGGTTAGAAGAGCTGGAACTTCTGTACAACCCGGAGCGGGTGCTCATGGAATGGAACGGCATGTGGAACCAGGATGAGCTTAAGATTCCAAAGGACTGGACCATCTATCAGCAGGTGACGATTATAGACGGTTCTACTTTTGATCTGTATGTGAAGAACATGAAGCCCCTTCTGGGAGCCATGGTGCGGGGGTCAGAACTGATTATCTGCAACCGCTGCGACGGGATTGAAGATTTGGAAGGATACCGGAGGACTCTCCTGGCAATGAATAATCATGCGGAGATTATTTTTGAGGACGAAGAGGGCGAGATATCCGAGGTGTCCGAGGCAGATCTTCCTTATGATATGACAGCGGATGTGATTGAGATTGCTCCGGAGGCCTATGGAATCTGGTATATTGACTGTATGGACAAGCCGGAACGCTATCGGGGGAAGGTAGTGGAATTTACGGCCATGGTGTTAAAATCTCCGGAATTTCCCAAGAACTATTTCGTTCCGGGCCGTATGGCCATGACCTGCTGCGAGGCGGATATGACCTTCCTGGGATATGTGTGCAAGGCCAGGGAAGCGAAAAATCTAAAGACCAGGCAGTGGGTGCGGGTGAGAGCTAGGATTGAGTACGAGGAATGGCAGGATTACGGAGGTGTAGGGCCGGTGCTTTACGGGGAATCCGTGGTGCCGGGTGAGAGGATTACAGACATTGTGCAGTTTTAGGGCGCTAAACGTTCAGTGGATGTTTGTTCAGCGCCGACCGCAGAGGATCGAAGATGCGGGAGCATGAAACGGGGAGCGATCCGCAGGCGTCAGAGGTGAAAATGCCTTTTGCCCAAAACATTATGATATATAAGGAAGCAGCTGCATGGAACGGTAAAATTCCTGCAGCTGCTTTTGGCTGTTTTATATGAACTATTCCCATACTACGGGAGTTGGACGGTTAGGGGAGAAGATGTCTTCGGCGCGGAAGAGGTCGTCTAACTTGCGTTTGGAAGTGTCGCTTCCGGCGGCGATGTCCATCCACATGCGGTAGCCGTCTAAGTTGCGGCGGCCCTGTCTGAGAAAATCATCTCCCACCTGAACCCAGAATCGGCTGGAATCTACATTGCAGAAGTAGGAAAAGCCCAGATTCTTAAGATAGCGGAAACGTTCATTGTCAGAAGCGTAAGGGTGCCAGTCGCCTACATCGGCGCCGAAGGGAAAGAGGATAATGTCCGTAGGTCCGATGAGAGACTTCACTTCGTTATTCCATTTATCACAGTCAGCCTTGAAGTTGTCCCACGGTATGGTTCCCAGATCACGGTGCCCCCAGCTGTGGGAGGCAAGCTCCCAGCCGTTGTCCCGCAGACACTGGGCTACGGCGGCGGCGGCCTCCTTGTCCTGCTCATAGGTAGGGGAATCGCTGTAGGAAGGCGCCGTGCGGTATCCTAAGATTCCCTGATATCCTGTAAATGCAATGACAGCCCGTGCTCCTTTATAGGAAAAATCAGGATGTTCCTGAATGTATTCCTCCAAAATAGGAACCAGGTCAAAGGCTCCAACCTGGATGCTTCCGTCCTCCATCTTCATCTCGCAGGTAGGCTTGCCGTCCTCGCCGATGATCATTCGGGTGGCAAAGCCGTCTCCATCCATATATTCATAATAGCACACATCGTCCTGAGACATGACAAAGGGCTTCTTGCCTTCGGGAAGGAGGATGGCCTTTCTGGTCATCTTCGTTCCGTCTTCCCCGTCAGCCAATTCAGCCATATCATGGAGACGGACAAGGACATATCCCTTTTCATACATGGCATCAAGGATCTTTAAAAATTCATCCTTGGTGGTCATGACCTGGTTATAACCGCTTTCGTCCGAATCACCGTCAAATGCCTTCGATTCGTCCATGACCAGGGTATGGAAAAATACGTGGGTGATCTGGGTGATATCATAGGGTTTAAGGGTGGATTTGATCTGCTCATACTCTGCTATGGCTTCATCCACTGCGGAGTTGGAGCCGTAAAATTTGGAATCCTGCAAAAGCGCGATGGCCCGGTCATAATCATATCCGGCGGCAATCCGGTCCGCATCATCAAGGAGCTCATCAACCATAGGATCCATAGTAGGTTCAGGGTCAGTGGAAATCTCCAGTTCAGTGGAAGATTCCGTTCTCACAGGTTCCTCACCAGTGCTGCTGGGAATCGGAGATGACATAGTCGGCGGAGAATCCTTGCCTAAAAAGTGCCTTCCTAACAGCCAGCAGAACACAGTAAGAAGGATGAAAAGGAGCAGAATAATCAAAATCAGCGGGAGTCTATGGAAAAAGCGCTGCCTGCGCCGTTTGGAGGCGCGGTGGCGGTAGTCGCTGCGGCGAATAGTTTCATTCATGATATGGTACCTCAGATATTCTATATAGTAAACCTGCATACAGCTTTTGACATTGCACCAGCTCATTGGTGAAAGCCGAATCGTCACCCTGTGGAGGCGATTGAGGTGCAGGTATGATGTCTGTCGCCATTATACCACAAGCCGTCGAATTATGTAAATGGGAAACTGTCAGAAATCTAAAATGTAATAGAATGATAATACATACCTAATATATTAATAAATATTGTAATTTTTTTAAAACAGCGCAATGGAGATCCTGCCCTCCGCGGACAGGCTGTGTGTTTCCCTGCTTACAGAGAGTATGGATTCCGCAGAAAAAGTAATAGAAGAACATGTAAAAACCATACAATACATTAGTAAGAAACTATGTGTTGGAGGATAGAATGAGACAGTTTAAAAGACAGACAGCTGTCAGGGTAATGGCGGCGGCTGTGGCAGGAAGCTTGTGGTTTACGGGGCTTAAGCCACTTACGCTGCCGGTATGGGCATCGGAACCGATTCTGGTGGCGGGAAGCGATGCAGCTATTGCAGTGTCTTCCCGTCAGGTACAGGAAAATGAAGATTCAGAGAAGGGTACAAAGGCCACAGCTGTGAGCTGGTCAGGATCAGAGAACATACAGACAGCGGCAGCGGGTCAGCCGGGGCCGGAGATTGCGGCTCCCTCCGCCATTCTCATGGAGGCATCCACAGGGCAGGTAGTTTATGAAAAAAATGCCGATGAGGCCAGAAGCCCTGCCAGTATCACAAAAATAATGACCTTGATTCTCATCTTTGATGCACTGGAAAGCGGTAAGATTCAGATGACAGACCAGGTTGTGACCAGCGCCTACGCCAAGTCCATGGGAGGTTCCCAGGTGTTTTTGGAAGAGGGAGAGACCCAGACTGTGGAGACTCTGATCAAATGCATTGTTATCGCATCGGGCAATGATGCCAGTGTGGCCATGGCGGAATACATAGCAGGCGATGAGAAGACCTTTGTGGCCATGATGAATGAGAGAGCCAAAGGCCTTGGCATGGCAAACACCAATTTCGAGGACTGCTGCGGTCTGACAGAGTCAAAAACCCATGTGACCACAGCAAGAGATATTGCCCTCATGTCCAGGGAACTGATCAACCGTTATCCTCAGATCCACAATTATTCTACCATCTGGATGGATACCATTACTCATGTGACAAAACAGGGAAGCAAGGAGTTCGGTCTGTCCAACACCAACAAACTATTAAAGATGGCTACGAATTTTCAAGTGACAGGTCTGAAAACAGGCTCCACTTCCATAGCGAAATACTGTCTGTCCGCAACAGCGGAAAAGGACGGAGTCCGCATGATCGCGGCTATTATGGCAGCGCCGGACTACAAGGCCAGATTTTCTGATGCAGCCGCTCTTTTAAACTACGGATACGCCAACTGTCGCCTCTACGAAGATAAGGAACCTGTTAAGCTTCCGGTTTTGGCTGTGGAAAACGGTGTGGAGGATGAGGTTGAACTGCGGTATGAGGGGATATTTTCCTACTTAGGGCTTCATGGAGAAGATTTTGAGGCCGTGGAGAGGACATTTGTCCTGCCGGAATCTATAAAAGCTCCGGTGGAGGAAGGGCAGGCAGCCGGAGTCCTGGAATACAGGCTCAATGGAGAAAAACTGGGAGAGCTGCCTATCGTGACGGCAGGAAGCGTGAGAGAGGCAAAATTTATGGACTATATTAGAAAAATGCTGGGGGCCTGGTGTATGAGAGAAGGATGAAAAAGCAAAAAGAAATGGAAAGGCTCAGGAAAACGTGATATACTTAGAAAGTATACGGAGTTGCAAAGCACAAAACGGAGGTCTTCTATGGAACTGATGTCCATCATCGTCCCTTGTTATAATGAGCAGGAGACTTTGGAAGATTACTATAGAGAAATCAACAGAATAAGAGAGCAGCTTGAGAACATGGAGTGCAGTTTGGAAGTGATATTGGTAGATGACGGATCGAAAGACGCTACGTTGGATGGCATGAAAAAGCTGGCCCATGAGAATTCCTGGATCAGATACTTGTCATTTACCAGGAATTTTGGAAAAGAAGCGGCTATCTATGCCGGCCTGACCCATGCCAGAGGGGACTGGGTGGGACTCATGGATGTGGACCTGCAGGACCCTCCGGGGCTTATACCGGGAATGCTTTCTGTACTGAGAGAAAAAGAGTATGATTGTGTGGCCACCAGGCGGGTGGACAGGAAGGGCGAGCCGGTGATCCGCTCCTTTTTTGCCAGAGCGTTTTATAAACTGATGAGGCATATTTCCGATGTGGAGATCGTGGACGGAGCCAGAGATTTCAGAATTATGAGCAGGCGGTATGTGGAGAGTCTTTTGGAACTGAAAGAGTATAATCGATTTTCCAAGGGACTTTTTGGATGGGTGGGATATAAGACCAAGTGGCTGGAATATGAAAATATTGAACGGACCAAGGGAGAGACCAAATGGTCGTTTTTCAAACTGCTTATGTACAGCATAGACGGAATCGTAGCTTTTTCCACGGCTCCGGTCCGTTTTGCCGCCTGGCTCGGTTTGATGTTCTGCCTCTTGGCATTCACCTTTATTCTGATTATAATCGGCAGGACACTTATGTTTGGCGATCCCGTGGCAGGATGGCCTTCATTGGTGTGCATTATTCTTTTGCTTGCCGGAATTCAGCTGTTTTGTCTGGGACTTTTGGGAGAGTATCTGTCCAAGACTTATCTGGAGGTGAAAAAGAGGCCCATCTATCTGTGCAAGGAGACGAATATAGAAGGAAAATTCGATAAATGAAATCAAAGAGTCAAAGAAGCCGGGTAAGAAGAATATACTCCTTACCCGGCTTCTTTTTATGCACACGAGCACTCTAAGAAAAATTGTCAACCAAGCTGATGAGTGCCCGGCGTGCGAGTAAAGGGAGAAGCCTTCCCTACTTGATTTCTTTGGCCTTTTTGGAAAATTCAGTAGTTACCAGGTCTTCATAGGGAACCCGGGCAGGAAGTTCTCCGGCTTCCTCCAGAATATTCTGCAGAAGATCAAAACTGTCTTTCTCGAAAATCGTATCTTCCTTCCAGGTATCCTGCTCCTTGTACCGCTCTATGATCTTGGTAATATTTTCCAGGGGAGTCTCTTTAAACTGAGGCTGGATTGTCTTGGCAATCTCTTCAGCGGAATGGGAATTTACATAGTCGATTCCTTTCTGAATGGCATTGGTAAACTTCTGAACCACTTCCGGGTGAGCTTTTAGATAGCTTTTTTTAGCGCTGTAAGCCGTGTAGGGTACATATCCGGAATCCGTACCGAGAGAAGCCACCACATGGCCGTTGCCTTCCAGCTCAAGACTTGTGGCAAAAGGCTCGAATTCCACAGTGTAATCCGCGTCGCTGCTGGTGAAAGCTGCGGCAGTCAGGCCGAAATTAATGCTTTGGTCGATGGTTAAATCGGTTTTGGGGTCAATGCCGTTTTTCTTTAAGATATACTCGAATACCATTTCAGGCATACCGCCGGTGAGCCTCAGCATGATGGTTTTCGTTTATCCCTCTGCATTGAGTTCATCTGTTCTGTGTTTTAAGTAAAGATCTATGTTTCCGTCTTTGTCCACAACTATTTTCTCAACGAGGATTTCGATGTCTGCTCTGGTCAGACTTTTTTGTTTAATGATTTCGTCCAAAATATCCAGGGGGGCTTTAGGAAGATAAACTGCATCATGGGAATATGCCGGTTCCGTCTGCTGCGGCAGCTGAAGCAAAGCATTTTCGATGGCAGATATGCGGTCTATTTTTTCCTTTTGAAGGGAATCATAAGTTTCGTGGATAATGTGATCCATAGACGGATTGACAGTGAGTTCTTTTACTTTTTGAGTGATCAGAGTCTTGAGTTCTTCTTTTGCCCTGGCCAGTTCCTGTTCTAATTTTTTTTGTCCGCCTTTTGAAGAATAGACCTTTTTCTCAAAAGAGGACAGATCAAAATGGTTAATGGTGTCTTTTAAAGTGTCCCGGCAGAGTGTTAGATATTTTATGAGAATATCTATTAAGGTCTTTTCTGTGACAAGGTGGGAGCAGGAGCAGAAACTTTTGCCTTTTTTGTTGTATGTGCCGCATACATAGTACTTTCTGCCGTCAGGCCGGTTGATGGCAGTCAGTTTGCAGCCGCAGTCCATGCAATAGAGACATCCGGAAAAGAGGTTGATGTGCTTTTTTTGTCCCCTGTAATGGCTGTGGTGGCGGCTGTTCTTGACCTCGTGGAGCAGTTTTATGGTGTCATCGTCAAATATTTTCGGATGGTGATCAGGAAAAACATACTGCTGATCTTTGGGAACCTTTTTTTCCTTGCCGTTGATGGCAGCTCTCTCTCGCTTGTGGGTGCGCAGGATTCCATTGTGGTAATCGTTAAAAAGGGTATCTTTTACCATGCCGTAACTCCAGGTATAAGCGACTGTCCGGTTATAGGTAAGGCCCAGAGCTTCATGCCGCTCCTTTTCCAGCATACTTGGTGTGGGGACACCGCGTTTTGAGAGCAGTTCCGCGGTTTTACGGATTCCGTTTCCCTCCAGATACAGGTCCTTTTCAAGGTTGAGAATGGAAGCAGCCTCCTCATCAATGAGAATCAGCTGCTTATTCAGGGGATGCCTTGTATAGCCGAAGGGAGGGAGACATTTGAGAGTGCCGTTTTTTTGCTCCATTCGTTTGATTCGTCTGACTTTCCGGCTGGTGTTTTTTACATGGCGTTCGTTATCCCAGGTTTTGATTCCAATCATGTCGTCATCAGAGTAGAGAGAGTCGTAATTATCGTCAATGAGAATGACCCGTTTCCCCTGTTCTTCCATTTTTTCCAGAAACAGCAGTACTTTGGCATTATGGCGGCCGATACGGGAAAGATCCTTTGCTACAATCACATCAATAGAGGCCAAATTGGCCATCATATTCTGAAAATCAGGCCGATCGAAGGAATAGCCGGAGATTCCGTCGTCCTCATAAATATGGCGCAGGATCATATGATTTTCTTTAGCATAGGCTTCGATGATTTTCTTTTGATTTTCAATAGACGAATAATTTCTCTTGCTGTCGTCTCTGGAAAGCCGAACATAACCGTCTATGATAATAGGAATGTCAGTGGATGCTGAAAGCATGGCGGTGCCCTCCTATGAAAATGTCTGCTGGTGCCAATGGTTTTGAATGATATCCCGCAAGGTCTTTTCCAGAGTCTTAGTACTTTCAGTGCTTCCTATGATGGCTGCTGCAAGATATCCTTGACTAATGAGCTGTTCTTTTTGCCTCTTAATATCGGAAGAGGATACGTGAGTGCGACATAGAAAATAACGAATTTCTCTTTTTATGGCGATTACCTCGAAATAGGGTTTGTTACAGATTATGCAGGAGGGGGAGTGTCCTATTTGGAAATATGGAAAGATTACGTAATAATGACCGCTGCCTATTAAGGAGCGGCCATTTTCGAAGCAGCTGAAAATATTAAGATGGGATAAGTTGTTGTTTAAGGGGAATCTTTGAATAAGCGTTCAGAAAAATGAATGGAAGATGAGGAAGGTGCAAATACGCCCCCAAAATAGACGCCCGATAAAACCGGGCGTCTGTTTTTCGTGGATTTCCTAAATCTGCGAAAAGATCATAAAGGATGATTCCCAGGCAAAGGAGAGGACTCATCCTTTGTGATGTGCTTGTATCGACGTAATTCTACCACATGTTGAAAAGAAATGCTACTTGTTTTTTTGACTTTTTTTGTAAATTAAAGGTAGAGAAACATGAAAATGGCACCCAATTAGCCTTTTGTGGTCTGATTTGTGGTCAAAATCTAAGGAGAGAGAGGAAACAATTATGGCAAGACATGGGGAGAATATCAGAAAAAGAGCAGATGGACGCTGGGAAGGACGTTATCCTGCGTATAGCGAAAAAAGGGGTCAGAAGATCTATCGTTCTGTCTATGGCCGGACTTATATTGAGGTAAAAGACAAGCTGGCTGCAGAAAAAAACAGCCTGAAGGCGATGGTTGAGTGCGAGGAAGAGGCGGTTCAAATCCAAAGAATGTTAAGGGCCGAGAGCGTTACTGTGACAGATGCGGCGAAAGAATGGCTTATGGAGATAAAGGACAAAAGAAAGCAGTCAACTTTTATTAAATATCAATTTATTTATGATCAATACATTGAAAAGAATTTCAGAACAACCAGATTACATATTGTTACGGATTCTTTCGTCAAAGAAAGATTGCCGGAATCACTATCAGACAGTACTCGTAAAAGTGTTTATTGTGTATTAAATCAGGTTCTCAAGTTTGCTTCTGTAAAATATTCAATACCCATATCGAATTTAAATGCTTCTTCCTGTGGGAAAAACAGGCCTATTGAGGTACTGAACAGAAAAGAACAGTCGGAATTATTCTCCGTTTTGTATTGTGAGATGGATATTTTTAAGGCGGCAATCTTACTGTGTCTGTACACAGGGCTTAGGCTGGGAGAAGTATGTGCTCTTAAATGGACGGATATTGATCTGGAAAACAGGCTGATTTTGGTAAATCGGACAGTTCAGAGACTTTATGTAGAAGGGTATCGGACAAAGACGATTTTATTGGAGACAGCTCCCAAAAGTGAATTTTCCAGACGTGAGATTCCCTTATCTGATACTGTTGTAGGCCTGCTTACTCCGTTCCGTTATGACAAGGAATATGTATTTGGAGGTCATAAGCCTATGGAGCCAAGAACGCTGCAGAACCGTTTTAAGAAAATCATCAGGGAAAGCGGACTGCCGAATAAGAATTTTCATATTCTCAGACATACATTTGCCACCAATTGTGTGGAAGGAGGAACAGATGTAAAGAGCCTCAGTGAAATTTTGGGGCATTCTGATGTACAGATTACGTTGAATCGGTATGTACATCCGTCAATGGATACAAAGAGGAAACATCTCAATGCTCTTTCCATGTTTTATGGTCAGATTTATGGTCAAACAGGATAGGAAATATCTACAATAGCAGTATATTCAAAGATATTCAAATAAATTTCGCAGATTTAGGAAATCTGCGAAAATCATTTGGATAAAAGGAGAGTTTTCCCGAAGATGTATAAAGTGTACAATAAAGTTTTTTATATCCATATATATTTAAATAATTCATTATATTTAAATATATATGAAGGTTTCAAATCTGTTGGAAGGTGATGATCAGTGAAAACATTGTCCTTTTTGGAAAACAATGGAAGCGGAAACGGCAGTGTGGATTCAGATGGCAGAATCGAAAGTTTTATCGCAAAACAAGTTCAGGAAAAAGGACTGGATGGGAGAACAGAAAAAGCCTACCGACTGGATCTGGAACATCTGCATGTATGGTTGAAACAGCATGGAAGAGAACTCTCAGAAGGAACAGCAATAGAAGACTATTTAAGATATTTGTTCAAAGCCAAAAATTTAAAGGCTTCCACGATAACAAGAAAGTATCGGGTATATTGCTATTATATAAAATATTTAGCCAGCCAGGGAGTTTTGCCAGATGAATACGTTGTAGCCTGCCCCGTTTTTGAAAAAGAACATCAGAGCCAGGAAACCCATGCTTTATCCAAGGCAGAAATCGACGCCTTCTTTGTGGCTATGGACCAGGAGTATGAAAGCCTGGACCAGGAATTTCGCCGCCGGGTCTGCCTCCGTGACAGAGTTATGATGGAACTGCTTTTTTATCATGGGATCGAGATCAGTGAACTTTTGGGACTGAAAGTGTCCGACTACGACAGAAGAACTGGAATCCTAAGGATTCAGGGAAAGCGGGAAAAGGGCCGGGAAGAATATGTGTTCTCCAGAGTTTTAAAAAACAGGCTGGAGGGATGGCTTAAGGAGCATGTCTTTTTTGAACGGGATCCGGCTTACGCTGACTGGCTGTTTCTCTCCAAGGTTGGCAGACCCCTTTCCATGAAGATGGTTATTCTGGTCTTTGATAAATATCGGGAGTTGGCAGGAATCGAAAAAGGCGCTACGCCCAAGGATCTGAAGTGCAGTATGAAGGGGTATGCAAGGGAACTGATGGTGGAGAGATGCAGCTGAGCTCAGCTAAGGCGAAATCGAGACAGATTAAAGGTCATTTCAGAAATAAATGCATCAGGGGGCATAACATGATGACAAAAGTCTGCTGCTATATATGCGGCGCTAAATGTGTCGGCGGATACGGAGGCTACGAGACCTTCCTGGATAAGCTGACAGAATACCATCAGGATAATGAAAATATCCAATACTACATCGCCTGCAAAAAGAACGGTATAGGTGCAATGAATGAGGATAAGTTGACAGGTGTAAAAAGGATTTCGGAGGACGAGTTTATTTACCATAACGCGCACTGCTTCAAATTATATACCCCGGATATCGGTTCGGCACAGGCGATACTGCATGACATCAGATCGTTGGAGTATTGCATTAAAGATATAAAGAGGAGAAAGGTAGAACATCCGATTGTATATGTTCTTTCATCTCGTATTGGCCCATTTATGGGACACTATGCAAAAGTGATCCATAAGCTTGGAGGGGTATTTTACCATAACCCCGATGGCGCAGAATACGCCCGGAAGAAATATAACTATTTGGTGCGCTGCTATTGGAAACTGTCAGAGCAGTTGATGATAAAACATGCTGATCTAATAATCTGCGACAGCAAGAACATTAGAAAAGGAATACTTGAAAAATATAAGAAGTATAAGCCCAAAACTACATTTATCGCATATGGCGCAGAAGTGAGAAAAAGCATCCTATCTGATGATGCAAAGCAGTATACGGATTGGATGGCAGAGTACGCATTGACAAGCAAGAATTATTATCTGATTGTGGGACGGTTTGTGCCGGAGAATAACTATGAGACTATGATCCGAGAATTTATGCATTCCAAAATAAGTAAAGACCTTGCAATTATCACAAATGCCAACGGTAAGTTTTATCAGCAATTAGAGCAGAAGCTGCACTTTGAGCAGGACAAACGGATTAAATTTGTTGGAACCGTCTACGATAAAGAGTTGCTCATGAAAATCCGGGAGAATGCTTACTGTTATCTGCATGGGCATGAGGTAGGCGGCACAAATCCGTCTCTGTTGGAGGCTCTCGGTAGCACAGATTTAAATCTGATTTATGACGTGGGCTTCAACCGGGAAGTTGCGGAAGATGCGGCATTGTATTGGAGGAAAGAAGAAGGAAATCTGTCCGATTTGATTGACAGTGCGGACGATTTGACTCTGTCAGAGATAGCAGAATATGCAGATAAGGCACGAAAAAGAATCTCAGATACTTATACATGGCAATTTATCGCTGATAGATATGAGAAACTTTTTATAGAGAGTAACTGAAAACCTTAATAAATAATATCGAGTAAATGGATATGAAATTGGAAAGGCTGTTAAAGAGAAAAAAAATACTTGTCATTGGAGATGTCATGCTCGACATGTACTACAGCGGAGATGTCAAAAGAATTTCTCCAGAAGCACCGGTACCGGTTTTTCGTAAAAAGGCAGAACGATTTGTTTTAGGTGGTGCAGCCAATGTAGCCTCAAACCTGATTGCGGCGGGTCAAACTGTATCAATACTGACGATCATCGGAGACGATGAATATGGGCAAATTCTCCTGGACAGATTTTTAGATCAGGGAATTGATACATCATTCGTATTAAAGACGGAGCGCTCGACCACGGTCAAAACAAGATTCCTTGCAGGCAATAACCAGCAGGTGATGAGGCTGGATGTGGAAGATACCTATGATCTTTCGGCACAGGAGTGTAGGAAGCTGTTGGATGGCATAGAGGGGCATATTGGGAGATATGATTTGATTGTTTTCTCAGACTATCTGAAAGGCCTTATGACATTTGATTTCACCCAGGGAGTGATAGAGCGGGCAAGACAGTATGGCATAAAAGCAATCATTGATGTCAAGGATAAAAACTATGGGAAATATAAAGGAGCATATCTTCTCAAACCGAACCTGACTGAGCTGAGAGCGTTATCCGGCTTGCCTGCGGATAATGACCAGGAGATTATTTTAGCGTCAAGAAAGATTTTACATGATTGCGAGAACGAATATGTTCTTACTACTTGTGGTGCCAGAGGTATGATTCTGACGGGAAAAGAAAGGGAATATACCGTTGATTCTGTTGGGCAGGAAGTGTTTGATGTGACAGGTGCCGGGGATACTACAATTGCATATCTTGCGGCATGTATGGCGAATGAAATAGACATACAGAAGTCAGTTGAGATTTCAAATTATGCTGCCGGAATACAAGTGTCAAAGGTTGGAACTTCCGCTGTCGGCCTGCATGAAGTCTCAGAGGCACTTTCCAGTGGGAAACAGGGAGTTATTCATAAACTTCTGTCATTAGAAGAAATATCAGAATTCCGAACCCGCCATGAGGACAAAAAACTGGTTTTCACAAATGGCTGCTTCGACATTTTGCATATTGGGCATATCCGGTATCTGGAAGAAGCCTCCCGGCTTGGGGATATTCTTGTCATAGGATTGAACAGCGATGGTTCTGTTAAAAGACTGAAAGGGACAGGGCGCCCTATCAATCCAGAGTCCGACCGCGCGGAACTTCTGTGTGCTTTAGAGTGTGTGGATTATGTGGCAGTATTTGAAGAAGATACACCCTATGAATTGATCAGGGAAATTCAGCCTGATGTGCTTGTAAAGGGTGGGGATTATAAGTCGGATGAAGTAGTAGGAAAAGACATTGTAGAGGCAAGAGGCGGGGAACTTCATCTTATACAGTTTGTGGAAGGGAAGTCAACGACCAATATCATAAATAAATTAAAGGACTAATATTATGAGAAAATGATCTGTCAGTATTAAGACAATTTTCGGAGGAAAAAAGCATGATTATTGTGACAGGCGGTGCGGGATTCATAGGAAGTTGTGTGGTTCGAACCCTCAATGATGCAGGTATCAAGGATATTGTAATTGTAGATAATATCAATTCTACTGATAAATGGCTGAATATGCGGAATAAGAAATATCTGAAGTATGTTCATAAAGAACAATTTTTAGAGGAGCTTCCGTCATACGGAGGAGTTGAAACTATCATACATATGGGTGCGCAGTCTGCAACAACTGAGAGAAATTTTGACTATTTATGGAAGAATAATTTTGAATACACCAAGACATTATGGAATTACTGCGCTAAGAATAAGGTTAGCTTTATTTATGCGAGTTCAGCAGCAACATATGGTGATGGGGCGGAAGGCTTTGACGATAAGATGAATATTGATAAGCTGCTCCCGCTAAATGGCTATGGATATTCAAAGCAGTTGTTTGACCTTTGGGTAAAGCATCAGGCAAAAGTATTTCCGAGACAGTATGTAGGGTTGAAATTCTTTAATGTATATGGTCCTAATGAATATTTCAAGGGAAACATGGCAAGCATGCTCTTCCATGGATATAGGCAGATCATGGAAGAGGGAGAGATACGCTTGTTTAAATCCTGCAATCCAGAATATGAGGATGGTGCGCAACTCAGAGACTTCGTATATGTCAAGGATGTTTGCGAGGTTATATACTGGCTTATAAATCATCCACAGATTAATGGGCTGTTTAATGTCGGAACCGGAAAGGCACAAAGTTTTAAGGAACTTGCAGAAGCAACGTTCCATGCCTTAAATATGGAGCCTAATATTGTCTACATTGATATGCCGGAGAGTTTAAAAGAAAAGTATCAGTATTATACAAAGGCTGAAATGGACAAGCTTAGAGATGTCGGATTTAGGATGAAATTTATGGATTTGGAATCAGGAGCAAGAGATTATGTATTGAACCATCTGCACAAGGGATTTCAAATCTATTAGTGGTGACATAGATGATCAAAAAATTCAATATAGAGAAAACAAGGCAGTTAGATAAAATAGACAGGTTGTTATCTCTATTTTTTAAAAAGCCAAAATGTGATAATTCGATAAAGCCCGCTCCAATACGCAATATTCTGATCGTTGATTTTGCGCTGATTGGGGATATGGTGATGAACATACCATTTTTGCGCGTTATAAGAGAAAACTGTTCAAATGCGGAGATAACGATGGTATGTATGCCTTGGGCAGAGACAGTTTTGGCTGATCAGGGACTGGTGGACCGTTTTATTATATTCGATGGAAAAAACCTGCTCAGTACCCCGAAGAAAATGCTGGAGAGCAGGAGAATTATAAGAAATGCGTTGAGGGAGATCAATCAAAGAGAATACGAAGTAGGCATCGAGCCAAAAGGGGACTTGAGACATATTTTTTTTATGCACTATACAAGATCTAAGAGAACAGTCTCCTACAATTATACCGGTGGAAACTATTTGATAACAGATTCCTTAACGCCAAAGCAGGATACAAAACATCTGATTGATGAGAAATTAGACCTGTTGGAGATGATAGGATGGGATACTACGCTTGATAACCGCATTCCAGAGCTGAAGATGTCAGATGATATGGCACACTTTATCCAGGGCTTTAAGGAAAAAGAGAATCTGACAGACTGTTGCGTGATAGGTGTCCATCCGGGAGCCAGCAATATTAACAAACAGTACCGCCATTTTCCAGAGTTGGCATGTACAGCGGCTGGCATTCTGCCAGAAGAGAGAAACGTAAAATTTCTGGTTTTTGAAGGCCCGAACGAAGCGCATATTGTGGATGAAGTGTGTAATGCGCTTAAGCAGAGAGGATACTTATACTGTCGGGTTAAAGAGGCGCTGAAAAAATACATTTCACTTGTGAGTCTTTGTGAATTTATGATCTGCAACGATAGTGCAGCGGCACATATAGCAGCGGCATACGGTGCAAATGTACTTGTGATTTTTGGCCCTGTGAAATCAGAAACTGCCTGCCCAAGAGGAAGCGGAAAGATCGTGACGATATCCCATGAGCATGAATGTAAACCGTGTACATTACCAATATGCAGGCTTGGTACAGAGGCATGTATCAGATCAGTCACTTTACAGGAGTGCGAGAACGCATTGAAGAGACTTATGGATAAAGGAAAAGTATCATGAACAAGAAAGTAGGACTGCTTTTTGCTATCTTACCGGTAACTTCAAAATTCCGGGGAAATTTATACAAAATCCTGTCAAGGGGGGGGCATTAAAGACGGTTTCAAAATTGGATTTGGAAGTTATATAGATGCTGCATCGATTAAGATTGGAAAGGGCTGCACTATCGGAAATATGGTGAGGATGAAATTCTTAGATGAATTTGTATTAGGGGATGGTTCCAGCATTGGATCAAGCACTATAGTTTGCGGTTCCTGTGAACAGAACAAATTTCATAAAAGATGCTTGAAAATAGGAAGCAATACAGATATATTATGCTCCCACTATTTTGATGTGGTTGCTCCGATAAGTATTGGCGATCATGTGACAGTGGCCGGAAAATGGTCTCAATTTTATACACATAGTTTTGACTTGCAAGGTAATCGGATGGATGGTTCGATTAACATGGGAAATAAAATTTATATTGGTGCAGGATGTATCGTTAATCTTGGAGTAAGAATTTGTGACAAGGTAGTGTGCCAGGGCGGTACAGTCATAAATCATGATATCACAGAGCCGGGAGTGTATATGAGCCATACATTTGCCAGGAGAGGAAGTGTAAGAGATTTCCACGAGTATAAAAAAGATTGCCCATTCAGGGAGAATGAAAATGGGACAATCTGTATATTTAAGGAATAATAAAGCGAGATGAATGCACTGATTGTACTGAATTATAACGATGCTGAAACAACTTTATCGTTTCTGGAATCGGCGCGTAAGCTAAAAGAAATACAAAAAATTATTGTGGTAGATAATCATTCAACAGATGATTCTTACGATAAGCTGAAAGCGGCAGAAGTGGAGAGTATTGAAGTCATACAGACCAAGCGAAATGGCGGTTACGCCTATGGCAATAACTATGGAGCTTTTTATGCGCTTGAAAAATATGATCCAGAATATCTGTTGATTGCAAACCCGGATGTGATTTTGAGTGATACCTTGATTGATAGTATACAAGAGGTTTTTGAAAAAAAGCCAAAAGCGGGCATTGTTACAGGCAGAATGCACTGTACATCAAGCATTAGGCTGCCGATTGCCTGGAAACGTCCAAAATACAGAGACTGTATACTGGAAAATTTCATTATACTAAAAAGACTGGTAGGAGAGCGCAACTTATATCCGGAGAATTATTTTAAAGAAAATGTGGTGGAAGTAGAGTCGCTTCCGGGTTCCTTTTTCATAATATCCGGGAAAGTGTTCAGAGAGATTAATGGATTTGATGAGGGCACTTTCCTGTATTATGAGGAGAATATGCTATCGTATAGGCTGAATGAGAAGGGATACAAGAATTATCTCATTACAAATCAGGAATATATCCATAATCATTCAGTCAGCATTAACAAGAGTATTGATTCAGTCAAGAAGCGATTGGAAATCAGTGAGAGAAGCCGGGAGATATATTGCAGAGATTACCTGAAAATTGGCAAACTGAAATTGTTTTTACTAAAAATCACATTCATGATTGGAACATTTGATTATATATTTGCTTCCAGGATATTCCATAGGAGATAGAGATTTGAGTGCTAATATTAGAAAAAGCTGGTTTTTTCATATAGGATTCCAAGCTGTCTGTAT
Organism: Clostridiaceae bacterium; assembly: GCA_910574345.1. Taxonomy (GTDB): domain Bacteria; phylum Bacillota; class Clostridia; order Lachnospirales; family Lachnospiraceae; genus UBA3402. Next base: position 86,550 of record CAJSZV010000001.1, read on the forward strand.
GCTTATTGCAGTCACACTTATGGAAATAGGAGTATTGTCATCCTTTGCGATGGGGTTAATCTATTTGACTTTTATAGTAATACAAGGATTAAAAGCGTTGAAGGAGGATTTGCTTTTTACGCCAGTCACCCCGGCATTTGTATTTGAGATATGTTTTGCCTTATACGGTATGCGGCTGGTAAAATCATATACGGAGCTTACTTTTGTATCTATGATAGTCATAGTAATATGTATGTTTTTGTGGAAATATATTTCATTATCATCTTTAGGTGTAAAAAAACAGAAAACCATTCAGAATAAGGAACTAAGGGTTATTTCTCAGGGAAGCTTTTTGATTATAGTATCGATTTGTTTTGCTGTTTCTGCAATAGCAATATGCTTTGAATGGTATAAGGCAGGCGGTATCCCGGCATTTAGAAACGACTCTGAAACGTTTAGATTTAAAACTTCATATTCGGGAATTGTTCATATTTTTTCAATATTGAATAAAATAGTTGCCCTGGTAATTGGAATTTATTTAATGGATAAAAAAATTTCTCTTAAAAAAGATTTTATTTTTATTATTGAATATTCAGCGGCAATGTTTTTTATGTATTGTACGGCATTTCGTGGGGAATTGATTCTGGCTCCTTGCGTTATGTTTATATATTATGCAATAAGGCACAAAATATCGCTTAAAGTATATATTATTGCTGGAATATTAGCGATGCTTGTGGTTGGAGCATGGCCAATCATAAGAATGTATAGAATGTATGGAGCACATTATTTTGTAGGGCAGAAAAATATAAGTACATATCCTCGATTATTTTTTCTTACTCCTGCCTACCAAACATTTACAAACAACTTCGAAGTATTAAATCTTGACTTGTCAATATTTCCTAAAATACACCCTTTCGGTTTCGGTGATTATTCCATATTGCCGCAAATTCCATTTGTGGACTTAGGAAAAAGTTTAGGCAGTGTACAAAACGAAGTATTAGATAATGGATTCTATGCAAACTTGACAGCTACGTATTTGGCATCGTGGTATGCGGATTTTGGTTATATAGGATGTTTTTTGGCGACATTATTATATTGTGGGGTGACTAATTTTGCCTACAAAAAATGCCTTAGTACCAATTCAAGATGGGCATATGTGTGGTATGGATATACTTTTTATACGGCACTATGGATTTTTTATAGTAGCACCTTTGATTTTGTGTATATATGTTATAGTCTGGTTATTTATGTTGTGTTTCGTGTAAAAATAAAAAACTGAATGATTGTAATGATGAAAGGTTCTTTATGAAGATATTGATTATAAATGCACATAGCGATAACAGGGGCGATGAAGCAGCTATTAAAGCGATGGTAGATGAGGTGATTGGGATATACCCGCATGCGGAGATTGTTGTATCAAAACAAGGAAAAGGAAAATATTCAAATATGCCGATAAATGTAAAGCAAATAGAAAGATTTCCTAAAAATGAATCCAGAATGGATCAAATCAGTTTTTTCCTCTCTATTTTCAGTAAAGGGAATATTGCGATTACACCTGATGGAAAGGAATATCTGAAGCATCTTAGAGAGGCTGATATTGTAATCCATGCTCCAGGTGGACCCTCTATAGGGGATATTTATGAGAAAGTGGAGTGGCTGTATCTGTGGCGTTTAGATTTAGTCAGAAGGATGAAGAAGCCATATATGTTTTATGCGCCATCTATGGGACCGTTTAATAAAAAGAAGAACGACAAGCTCAGAAAAAAGGTTATTCTTGGAGCAGAAAAGGTAATCTTAAGAGATCCAATTTCTATAAACTATGTGAATGACTATTTACCGGAAGTAAGAGTTGAACATGCTATGGACTCTGCGATTCAACATGATATTTTGGAAGAAAGGGTGGAGAAAGATTTTGTTGAATATGCAGATTTACAAAAATTTCTTGTCAGCCATAAAAAGGTAATAGGAATAACAATCACAGATTTAAAGTGGCATCCTAAACATGCGGAAAAAAAGTATTGGAATGGAATTAAAAAAATATTCGGCGAATTTATAGAAGAACTGGTCCAAAAAGGGACTGGAATTATTTTTATTCCACAATTATTTGGAATGGGTAATGACTATGATCTGATGAAGCAGTTTATGATAGCAGAACATACATTTATTCTACTAGATAATGATGAGAGATATGATGCGTATTTTCAGCAATATTTAATAGGGCAGTTATATGCAGTAGTCGGCATGAGATATCACAGTAATATTTTTTCAGCAAAGATGGGAACACCCTTCATTTCCGTTTCTTATGAGCAAAAGATGAAAGGTTTTATGCAATCTGTGGGATTGGAGGAATACTGTTTGGGAATAGAATACCTTTCCATCGAAAATTTGAGAGATAAGTTTAAACTATTAGAAGATAATTATAATATATATAAAGAGCACTTACAGACTATCCATGAAGATATGAGACAAAAATCATATTGTTCAACTATGGCAGTCAGGGAGATATTAGAAGGAAAATGAAGTTTATAGATCAATATCGTAAATTGCCTTTGCAGGCGAAGGCATCATTTTGGTTTTTAATATGTGCATTTTTTCAAAAGGCAATTTCCAGTATTACCACACCGATATTTACACGTTTGTTAACTACAGCGGAATATGGTAGTTACAGTGTGTTTAACTCATGGTTAAGCATTGCATCTATCATTATCTCTCTCAATTTATGGGGAGGTGTGTATATGCAAGGCATGGTGAAGTTTGAAGATGAAAGGAAAAAACTAAGTTCATCTTTTCAAGGGCTCACATTAACGTTGGTGCTGATATGGGGTCTTGTATATTTCTTTCTACGCGAGTTTTGGAATGAACGTTTTTCTTTAAACACGCTTCAGATGACAGCGATGCTTTGCCTTATATGGACAACCAGTGTCTTTAACTTTTGGGCGAGTGAGCAACGTGTTAATTTTAAATATAGGAAATTAGTATTAGTTACTATTGCTGTATCAATTTTAAAACCTTCTCTGGGTATTTTTCTGGTTCTAAATTGCGATGATAAAGTGACAGCCAGAATTATTGGCCTTGCAGCCGTGGAAATGGTTTTTTATATGTGGTGCTTTATCTCGCAAATGAAAGCAGGACGAAAGTTTTATTCTAAAAATTACTGGCTGTATGGATTATCTTTTAATATACCGTTATTACCGCATTATTTGTCAATGTCTGTTCTAAGCGGAGCTGACCGTATTATGATAAGCAGGATCATAGGGGAGTCACAAGCGGGCATATATAGCTTGGCGTACTCAATTTCCCTGATAATGACAATGTTTAATAATGCGTTATTTCAAACAGTGGAGCCATGGTTGTATAAAAAAATAAAAGCCGGTGCGATAGAAGATATATCCAAAATCGCCTATCTATCATTTGGGGTAATTGCTAGTATAAATACTGTTTTGATAATGTTTGCTCCGGAGGTAGTACGTATCTTTGCCCCACAAGAATATTATGATGCTATATGGGTTATTCCACCAGTGACAATGAGTGTATTTTTCATGTTTACCTATACCTTTTTTGCTACGTTTGAGTTTTATTATGAGAAAAGAAGCTATATCGCATTTGCAAGTATGGGTGGAGCAGTGTTAAATATCATTCTAAATGCAGTGTTCATCAGGCTTTTTGGATATTATGCAGCTGGTTATACAACCTTGATCTGTTATGTAATATATGCACTTCTACATTACCTATTCATGAGACATATCTGTATAAGGAATTTTGAAAAATGTCAGCCGTATGATTGGCGAGTTTTAGTGCTTATAGCTTCTACATTTTTGAGTGTCGGGTTTGCTATGACGATAACATACGAACATGTAATAGTACGTTATGGAATAATAATAATATCTTTTGTCATTTTGATTATTAAAAGGCGGTATGTAAAAGGAATTATAAACCAGTTTGTTGGTATGGAAGGAAATAAATAAAATGAATACTAATTATTCGGCTGAAAGAAATGTACAGATTCTTATTGCGCTTATGAAGGTCCATGGGATAAAAAAAATAGTGATTAGTCCGGGTGCTACAAACATATGTTTTGTTGCAAGCGTCCAACAAGATCCGTATTTTGAATTGTATTCAAGTGTTGACGAACGCTCCGCAGCTTACATAGCCTGTGGCATGGCCGCAGAATCTGGAGAGTGTGTTGCTATAAGCTGCACGGGGGCAACAGCATCAAGAAATTATATGCCTGGTTTGACGGAGGCATTTTACCGGAAGTTGCCTATTCTGGCAATCACCTCTACGAAGTCTCTTGGAATGATAGGACAAAATATAGACCAAGTGATTGATAGAACACAAATACCAAATGATATTGTTAGAAGAAGCTTTCAATTGCCAATTCCAAGGACTGCTGACGAAGAATGGGAGTGTAATGTTAAAGTCAACACAGCACTTATTGAATTGAAACGACAGGGAGGCGGTCCGGTACATCTCAATTTGGTAACAGTATATAATGATGACTTTTCGGTTAAGGAATTGCCAGAAGAAAGAGTTATAAGATATCACACTTATGACGACGAGTTACCGGAAATATCTGAAGAAAGAGTCGGCATATTTGTAGGCTCTCATCTTGCATGGAATAACGAGTTAACAGCGGAGGTAGAGTCTTTTTGCGAAAAATATAATGCGGTTGTGCTTGCTGATCAAATTAGCAATTATACCGGTAAATATAGGGTTTTTTATAATCTGGTAGTACAACAAAAAATGCTTTATGAACCCTATACGGAAATGGATCTGGTGATACATTTGGGGGATGTTTCAGCATCTGCCTATACAAGAACAAAAAAAGTATGGCGTGTTTGCAGAGATGGTGAGGTAAGAGACACATTTGGAAAACTCAGTAATGTTTTTGAAATGTCAGAGTTTGATTTTTTTAATAGGTATAACAAAAGAAGGGAGAGTCAAACAGCATATGTAAATGAACAGTATAAGAGATGGGATACAAGATACAATGAATTGTTAAATAAGGCAAAAGTGAATGAATCTATTCCATTTTCTAATGCATGGATAGCTATGCGGCTGCATGATAAATTGCCACAAAATACAGTATTACATTTGGGTATTTTAAATTCTTTAAGATGTTGGAATATGTTTAAAACAGATGCTTCGATTAAAAGCTTTTCCAATACAGGGGGATTTGGCATAGATGGGGGGATATCCTCTCTGATAGGTGCGGCCCTATCCTCACCTGACAAAATATTCTTTGGGTTTTTCGGCGATTTGGCCTTCTTCTATGATATGAATTCTCTTGGAAATCGACATGTATGCAATAACATTAGACTGTTAGTTGTTAATAATGGATTAGGCACAGAATTTAAGACAAATATGAATTTGGCTATACGGGCGGGTATTGGTGAAGATACAAACAGCTTTATTGCAGCCGAAGGGCATTTTGGAAGGAAATCTCCTGTATTGGTAAAACATTATGTAGAGGATTTAGGGTTTGACTATTTATCAGCTTCTTCAAAAGATGAATTTCTTAGCCAGACAGAAGCATTTTTGAATATTTCGGAGACAAAGAAACCGATTGTATTTGAAGTATTTACAAATAGTGAATGCGAGACAGATGCAATAGAAATTATGCAGACATTGGAAACATCGTCCATAGGACTTGTAAAAAATGCTGTCAAAAATGTATTGGGTAATGAAGGATATAACAAATTAAAAAATGTTATACGAAAAAAACTTTAATGCTCATGCTGATAGAAGAATGAGGAGATGAACACTATGGGATTTAAGTCAAAATTAAAATCTGCTATAAGGGCATTGGTTCTTCTTACAAAAGAAGAAGTTGTAAAGCCCATAATTGTGGCAAAGGATAAGGAGTGTTTATTAGATGGGAAAATAGCATTGATAACTGGCGGCAGCAGTGGAATAGGTCTTGCGATTGCAAAGGCCTTTGCTGAAAGTGGTGCAAAAGTAATTATTGCAGGTACAAACAAAAATAAACTAATAGACGCAGAAAGAAAAATTAGCGTGGGGGGGGGTATTGCAAAACATATTAAATTAGATGTTAAGGATATAAATTTGTTGCCTGAAAAATTGAAAGAAGCCATAGCATTGTATGATGAGAACAGAATAGATATTTTAGTAAATTCTGCCGGAATTGTTGCAAAAAATGAATTTGAAAACATCAGTGAAGCAGAATATGACAATATTATGGATACAAATGCAAAAGGAACCTTTTTTGTTAGTCAGGCAGTTTCAAAACTGATGATAGAGAAGAATATCAAAGGACATATATTGAATGTGTCATCCTCATCAGCACTAAGACCAGCTTGGACGCCTTATCAAATGTCTAAGTGGGCTGTGAGAGGATTTACATTAGGGTTGGCTGACACACTAATTCCATACGGAATTATCGTGAATGCGATTGCGCCGGGGCCAACAGCCACTCCAATGTTGGAAAGAGAGAAATCAGATACTCTCTATGAGCCATTTACACCCAGCAGACGGTATTCTACACCTGAAGAAATAGCCTCACTTGCAGTGTTTATGGTTAGTGGGGCAGGAGACATGGTGGTTGGAGATACATTTTATATAACCGGTGGAAGTGGAACAATAACTATGCATCACTGATGTCAATGGTGGTCCTTAGATTTCCTCCTCTATCCAAATAATGTATGGAGAAGGAAAGATGGACATACTTGTACTAGGCGGAACCGGTGCAATGGGAACACCACTGGTTGAAATATTGTCAGAGATGGGACATTCTGTTTATGTTACTTCCAGAACAAAAAAAGATAATAAGAAGAATATAGGCATTCACTACATCCGTGGAAACGCTTTAGATTTAGATTTTTTAAGGGAGACGATTCAACGTGGATGGGATATAATTGTCGATTTTATGTCATATAACGAGCAGGACTTTAGAAAAAGATATGAAATGCTGTTGGAAAATACCAAATGCTATTTTTTCTTAAGCTCAGCGCGAGTTTATGCGGATTCTAATGAGGTACTTATTACTGAGGAATCGCCGCGGCTTTTGGATAAGGCAGAAGATGCTAAGTTTTTAAATACAACGGACTATAGTTTGGAAAAGGCTAGAGAAGAAAACATTCTCCTTGATGGCAAAAAAAGAAATTTTGTCATTATCAGACCATATATTACATATAATACAGATCGTCTGCAATTAGGTATTTATGAAAAGGAGGCATGGCTTCAGCGGGCGCTATCTGGTAAGAAAATTGTTTTTTCCAGAGAAATAGCCAAAAAGTATACAACATTGACGTATGGATATGATGTAGCAAAATATATTTCAGAGCTAGTTGTTGTATCAGATACAATTAAAGGGGAAATATTTCAGATTGCGTCGCATTATTGCATAAAGTGGAACGATATTTTTAATCTTTATCTGGATATTTTAGAGGAATATATGGGATTTCGGCCAGAAGTAGTCTGGATTGAGGGAGTGGATGGGTATACACAGAGAAAACTTTTCTATTATCAAGCTCATTATGACCGCATGTTTAATCGAAGATTTTCTTCGGATAAGTTAAGTGAAGTGTTAAATAAGAACTTGATATTTACAGATGTAAAGGAAGGGCTTAGAATTTGCCTACAGGAATTTTTGGATATGGGAGGACACTTCTTGAATAAAAACTGGGCAAGAGAAGGGGCATTAGATAAGATAAGTGGCGACAAAACACAAATTTGCAAAATTCCAGGATTTAAGAATAAATGTAAATACTTTTTATTTCGCTATATTTTATGACAAGAATATCCGATATCATGCACAAGACCAACTAAGGAGAAGTAGAGGATGGGGAATAACAAGCGAATAGACGCATGGAACACTCTGAGGTTTATTTTTATTATCGGAGTAGTGCTGTATCATACAAATTCATATTTTAATAGATGTGGAACAAGTAAACTGTATTTTGTCTATAGGTACGGCGGTTTTTTCTGTAACTATTTCTTCTTTATGCTCAGCGGCGTACTGATGGCTATGACATGGAAGGACAGGTTAAGTAAAGGTAATATCCCTATTGGAACATTTTTGGTGAAACGAGTGGCCGTAATATATCCCATATATTTGCTTGGAGAATTTCTGGCTATAGCATACAAATTACTCCACGAGGGCTGGGGGGCGATTACGGTTAAGCATTTGTTGACAGATGCTTTGTTTATTACAACAGGATGGATTGATGGTGGAGTGAAGGGACCTTATGACGGACCGACCTGGTTTATGTGTGTTTTGGTCTGTTGTTATTGTCTTTACTATATAATATGCAGGATAACTTCCAAATCGAGGGATGCATATCTGATTGCAATTACGATGATGGTCCTTTTGGGATCTTATCTGGAGCATAGTGGTCTTGAAATACCATTTTTATACCGGACGAGCGGAGAAGGGTATATGAATTTTTTCTTTGGAACACTGCTTCATGCAGTTTATGATGCAGCCCACAAAAGAGCAAAATTAAAAATCGTCAAAATCTGCATAGGGGGGGGTATTGTGTTGGTTTTGACTGGAAGTGCGTTGTTGGGAACAGATGCGTTTTGGGGTGATAAGGTCACGGTGATTTCTATTATATGCGCGGCGGTTATATATTTATCGGCAAATGTGGTATGGCTAAGAAGGTTGCTGGAGGTCAGGCCTGCTGTTGTAATGGGAACAATCAGCATGGAAATATTCATAATGCATATGCCGTGGCTGTTTTGGTATCAGAATATTATAAAGCATTCAGGGATGGTTTTGTGCAGTGACAGAGTACAATATATTATGTATCTTCTGTCGCTTGTATTGTTGTGTTTTTTAATACACTTTATATATCAGAAAGTGAGAACTAGTGGAAATAAGGGATAAGAGAGATGTGTAGTCAGAGACTTGCTTTTATAAAACGCAAATGGAATAGTTTGTTTCGCCGGGTAAAAAGGCCAATCCATTATCTAAATGGTATGAAGTGGCTGTCAGAAATGCGAAAGGAAATACCTACGAATACAATATGTTTGATCTGTACAAATCTTTTGGGCGATACCATATATGGCTTGGCCTATGTCGATGAGGTAAAGAGAAAATACCCGGATCATAAAATATGGGTGATCTGTGCAAAAAAGAATGCGTATTTTTTGAAAAATTACAAATCGGTAGACAGAATGGTTTATTTTTCAGATCTGTCTGAAAGCAACAGGAAAGGCCTTGTAGAGTTTATATGGAGTTCAAAAGCGTCAGAAACAGGACTTAAAGAGAATATCATCAATACAACAACTTGTTTTTATAGGCAATGTTATAATGCAGAGAACCCAGACAGCTTATATCAGCTTAGAACACACATTTTAGATATTGGTGAAGATTCCCGGATTACATATCCCGTGTTCGATGATGTGGAAATAACTGCGATTACTGACTTTGAACAGGACAAGCATAGAATAGCGGTTTTAAATCCTTATTCAAATTCGCTTGCAGGCGCAAGGCTTGAACTGTTTGAAAAGATTGTAGAAGTTCTAAAAAAGAGAGGCTGCCGTCTGTTCACAAATGCAATTGGAGATCAGGAGCCATTGGCAGAAACAGAGCGTTTGAATTGCAGCATAGAGGAGCTGTTTGCTATATGTAGGCACATACCGCTTGTTGTTTCTATCCGCAGCGGAGTTTTGGATGCCGTTGTATCTTCCAATGTGAATATGTTTGTGATTTATGATCAGGTTGATTCAAAGTGGCTGAAAATTTTTACCGTGGAAAGCTGGAAATGCAAGGGCAGAATAAGGGAAGTACAGACATCGGAAGGCATTGAAACTTGTTATGGAAGGTTTGAAGAATTTTTAAAGGAAATCGAGGAGGCTTGAATTATGGAAGCAACTTATATCATTGTCCAGGCAGGAGGAAAAGGGACAAGAATGGAAGCTCTTACGGAGAATAAGCCGAAAGCGCTGGTTCCGGTAAATAATCTCCCTATGCTCTTTCATCTCTTTAGAAAATATCCTAAGTGTAAATTTATAATTATCGGGGATTATAGATATGATGTGCTGGAGAAATATCTGAAGGAATTTGCAAAGGTCGATTATCAGATGGTCTGTGGTACTGGGCATACAGGTACATGCGCAGGAATGTCTGAGGCTGTTTCCCTCATCCCTGAAAATGAACGTTTCATGCTGATCTGGTGCGATTTGGTGCTGCCTGCTGATTATAAGATGCCGGAAACAGACAATAATGTTATAGGTCTTTCAAAAGATTTTACGTGCAGATGGAAGTATGAAAACAACCTGTTCACCGAAGAAAAAAGCCAGGAATATGGTGTGGCCGGACATTTTATATTTAAGGATAAATCCTATTTGGCAGATGTTCCGACAGATGGAGAATTTGTACGATGGCTTCAAACAAAAGGATATAAATTTGAGGTTCAGGGCTTATATCATACACATGAATATGGCTTATATCAGGAGTGGGATAAACTTCCAAAAACGAAGTGCAGACCCTTTAACCGTGTCCGGGCGGAGGAAAATAGATTTTATAAGGAAGCCATAGATGAGCAGGGAAAAATACTCGCAGAGAGAGAAGTCGCCTGGTATAAGGCACTTAAAGGAAAGCATTTCGCTAATATACCAGATATCTATGAATATGAGCCTCTGTGCATGGAATTGATTCAGGGCAAAAATATCTATGAATATGGAAACCTTTCTTATGACAGCAAAAGGTGTATTCTTAGACAGATAGTTGATTGCCTGGAACAGGTACATTCCCTTGAAAGCATACCTGCAGATAGTGAGAGCTATAGAACTGCTTATCTTGAAAAGACTTATGAGAGATTAAAGAAGGTCAGAAATCTGGTGCCTTTTGCAAATGATGAGATAGTTATCGTAAATGGTAAACAATGTAGGAATATATTCTATCATCAGGAGGAACTGGAATCTTTGGTGATGCAATACCTGCCCACATCATTCAAGATGATACATGGGGACTGCACATTTAGCAATATAATGTTAAAAAATGATTCAATCCCTATGTTGATTGATCCCCGCGGATATTTTGGAACAACTGAGTTGTACGGAGATGAGGCATATGACTGGGTTAAACTGTATTATTCACTGTTTAGCAATTATGATCAGTTTAATCTAAAGCGTTTCCGTCTGCATATCGGTGAGGAGGCTGTCGATATTGAGACCGCCTCTAATAACTGGGAGGATTTAGAGGATTATTTTTTTGAATTGCTGGAAGGCAAAGTTACCAGGCAGCAAATGAAAATTTTCCTTGCCATTGTATGGCTGAGTCTGACAACCTATGCATGGGAGGATTATGACTCTATCTGCGGGGCTTTTTATAAGGGAGTGTATTATCTGGAAGAAGCTTTTTCCATAAGCAGCGCATATGATTATTATTTTGCTGCCGATGGGTTGACCATATCTGCAGCATTAAAGTCAATAGACATTCAGCAGATGGATTCCTTGATAAATGCCTGTGAAAAAACGATCCGCAATGGAAATAAGATTATCGCTTCTGGCTTGGGAAAGAATGTTCCTATTTGTGACAAATTTGTAGGAACTATGTTTTCCCTTGGCTTAAATGCTAATTTCCTTCATACAAACACAGCGGTTCACGGCGATATGGGTATGTGTAAACCAGGCGACTTAGTTATCATTCTGACAAAGAGCGGAGCGACGGCAGAGTCCATTTATCTTGAGGAGCTTTTGGAAAAGAGGGGGGGGTGCTGCCTCTGGCTGATTAGCTTTAAACGAGAAAGCCCACTTGCAGACAGGATGAGGAATAAGTTGATCATTGACCTTCTCCATGAGGGAGATATGTGGGATATTGTGCCTAATCACTCTACTACTATCAATCTGATCGTTTTGCAGAAAATAGCAATAGAACTGGCAAAACGTATGCACCTTACGCTAGAAACAGACTTTAAACCTAATCATCCAGGTGGAGCTATAGGAGAAACATTGCGGCATGAATAATAATAGATTAGTACTTTCAAATCTGGGACATACATGGATACTTGATCTGGATGGAACGATTGTAAAACATAACGGTTATAAGATTGATGGATTTGACAGCTTTTTATATGGCGCAAAAGAGTTTTTGAAATCTCTTCCGGATAAGGATATGATTATATTTTTGACTTCAAGGTCGCTTGCATATAAGGAGATAACAGAAAGGTTTCTAAATGATAATGGTGTTCGCTATGATTATATTATTTATGGGGCGCCTTACGGAGAAAGAATCCTGGTTAATGATGCCAAGCCGAGCGGTTTGAAAGCCAGTTATAGCATTAATACAGAGCGGGATGTTTGGAACGGCATTTTGGTTGAGGAAGAGCCAACGCTTTAGAACGTAAAATTTTCATTATCTAAGGAATATTCAATAAATTGGGAATTGGGAGGATAAAGACGAATGATAAGCATTTTGCTATTTCTGATGATTATCTTTTCAGCTTGCTTTTTGGCGGCAACTTATGGGAAGCATGTCAAAGATATCTTTCCGATAAGCTGTATGGGGACTATTGTTATTTTGTTTATACTTGGCATTGTAAGCAATCTAAACATAGCCTTCTATTGTGTGTGTTTGCTGTCATGGGTATTTTTAGTATGGGGTGCTTACAACTGTCTGCGAAAGGATGTCTTGAACAGAACCAGAGCCAGCTTTTTTAATAAGACTATGTTTCCTATATGGGCGGCACTGCTGTTCTTTTTATGGTGTGATATTGGTATGAGGGGGGGGGTGTACATCTGACGATTTTACGCATTGGATATATGTCGTAAAGGAGATGACTCGTCTCAATGATTTTGCCACGAACCCTGCAGCAAACGCCATGTTTGCCTCTTACCCTCCTGGAATGGCATTATTTCAGTACTTGTTACAACGTCTGTTTGTACTGACAAATGGCGCAGGTGATTTCTGTGAATGGCGCTGTTATTACGCATACCATGTTCTTCTTATAGGATCATGCTTCCCATTTCTAAAGAGGAATGGGAAAATACATCAGTCTTTACTTGTTTTAGTCACTTTTTTCTTGCTGCCGACAGCCTTTTATATGGCTTATTATGATCTTTCCATTGAGATTGCAATTGCAGTTCTAACAGGTTCTGCCCTGGCGCGAATTTTACTGGAACGGGAAAAAGATGTGGCTTACTCGGCCTATATTTTCCTGTCCTGTGCCGTAGTTGCGTTACTCAAGGATGCCGGACTATTATTTGCGGTATTTATAGGGTTTTCCTATGTGATAGACTTACTATTCAGACATAAGACCGGATTCATGGAAATAGTTAATGATGCCAAAAGGCAGGTTGGAATTGTAAAAAGTATCCTCCTTACAATCTGCAGTGTAGCAGTGCCGAAACTAGTGTGGAATATACAGTTGAAAATAACGGACACGCAGCTTAAATTTCCACAGACTGTTAGCATAAAGACTCTGCTGATGGTGTTGATCGGAAGGGATGAATCCTACCGGCAGGGGGTAATGAGAAGCTTTATCAAGGCATTATTCCAAAGATCAGTATTAATTGACAGCCCCTGGTCATCATCTCCTCTGGTACAGCCTGCGTGGAAAGCATCTTACTTGTGTCTGGCATTAATTTTTATTATGGTGCTATTCGCCTTAAATAAGGTGTACTGCAGCTATGTGGTACATGGGTCTGAAAAAGATGAGTCGGACTATCTGAGGAGAAAAATCCTGACAGTGATATATACACTGCTGGCAGCGGTTTATATCATCGGTATCGGGGCGGCATATATTTCAAATTTTTCACAACACGAGGCGGAAATCCTTGCTGCTTTCTCAAGGTATGTACAGCTTCCTTTCCTGATTTTCTATATCATTATCATGCTATACCTTATAAAGATCGGTTTTTGTATGAGGAAGTGGACATCCCTCATTTGTGCAGGCGTCTGTGTGACTGCATTATGCATATCACCCAAAATATATGTGATAAACTATGTGGATCGTACTTATGTAGAGCAGAGTTATACAAGGAGGCAGAAATACGAAAATTTAGGAAATATTATAAAAAATCATTGCACGGCAGATGATAGGGTCTGTTTTATTGATCAGTACAGCTGGCTGTACCCTTATGTGACAATCAAATTTGATGTGCGCCCGATTGATTTGGGACTGGTTGGAAATTGGTCCTCCTGGTTCTTGACAGAGGGGTATTTACAGGATAATCCTGAGCAGTTGCTTGATGTCTTGAACGAAAATTATGATTATCTGGCAATATATCAGGTGGATGAATACCTTGTAAATACTTATTCGGAGTTGTTTGACAGCAAAGTAGTGGGTGAATCCTTGTGGATAGTGGACAAGGATAACGAAATCCTACGCAGAGTAAACTAAGGGGAGGCAGAAATGGATTACAACAATATTCCTTTAATAATACCGGCATACGAACCTGATGAGAGGATGGTGCAGCTGCTAAAGTCTCTGAGAGACAGCTTTTCAGGGGAAATTATCATTGTTAATGACGGAAGTGGAAGAGAGTATGATCATCTGTATGAAACGGCAGAGTTATACGGTTGTGATGTATTGAGGCATTACAGAAATATGGGAAAAGGTCGTGCGTTGAAGGATGCATTTAATTATTGCCTCAACAAATTTCCGGATATGATAGGCTGTGTGACTGCGGATTCTGATGGACAGCACAAGCCGAAGGATATTTTTCGCTGTATGGAAACTCTTTTAAGTAACCCGGATAAATTAATTCTGGGATGCCGTAATTTTGATGGAGAAGATATTCCTGCAAAAAGTCGTTTTGGTAATAAGCTTACCATGAAGGTCTGCAAACTGCTTTGCGGTCTGGAAATATCAGATACACAGACAGGACTGAGGGGGATACCCAGGGAATTTATGGCGGACATGCTAAATGTACAAGGTGAGCGTTTTGAATATGAAACTCGTATGCTCCTGGAGAGCAAAGAACATTTTCCGATTCAGGAGATTGAGATCGAAACAGTGTATGACTCAAAAGAGAATCACCAGACGCATTTTGACCCAATAAAGGATTCTATTCGAATTTATAAAATTTTTGGAGGTGCGTTTGTTAAATTTCTATTTTCATCACTTTCTTCCAGCGTGATTGATTTAATGCTGTTTTACCTTTTTACCAAGGTACTTAGGATGGAAACCGTTTATTATTTGACGATAGCTACGATCCTTGCAAGAATACTGTCGGCTACATACAATTATCTGATGAATTATAAGGTGGTATTCCAAAGTAATGAGAACCACTCAAAATCTGTCAGTAAATATATACTGCTAGCTTTCGTACAAATGTGCTGTAGTGCCTTGTTTGTGAATATTGGTTGCAGAGTATTTAGTACCTTATCGGAAGTGGTGGTAAAAGTTGTTATTGATATGGTTTTATTTTTTATCAGTTACACAATCCAACGCGAAGTTATTTTTCATAGAAAGGAGGGCGATATATGCTGATTTGTTTCAGTTTTGTATCTTAATCGTCGCTCTTGTTGGTCTGTGTTACACGGTCTTTAAGGGAGAGAAATAGCCGCCACTACCACCAATAGTGACGGCTGACCTTATAAAAGGTTAGTAACAACTGTTTAGGGGGTAGGCCGCTTCTCTGGCTTTCCCTCCATAATCAATATACCATGTTTGGGATTGATTTTCAAGTTTTTTTTATTATCGAATAAACGTATAAACGAGATGGGAGGATATTTTCTCCCGTTATTTAGTTATTCCGTACCTGTTGCATGCTTCTATGATAATACATATAAGATAATTTTAGATATGAAATAAGATATGTGTATGGAGTGTGTATTTGCACTAATAAGTTTGAGGGGCTTGATTATAGTATAAAAGAATTATCCGATGCATATGGCTATACAGGATATTACGGAATAAGGACGTGTTACTTAGAGGATGTTAATCAAGTTACTTCAAGAATACTGCGAAGACTAGCAGATGATTTTGATAAAGTTGAATTATCTGTTTCTTCTAAGACGTCTCATGGAGAATATAGAAAAAATATTATCCAGAGTGATATAGTATTTTTAAAAAAAACACTGTACAAAAAAAGGTGAAATAGAATAAATATATGCAGAACAAGACAAGGAAGACTTTTTAGTTTCACATAACTTGCATGATAGGAGAGCGCAGCAAATCAACACCCTTTGCAAGCAATGGAGCATCAAAAATGAATAGTGAATATTGTACCGCAAAGTACAACCCTAAACCGCCCCGTCATCATGTCTGCCGACAGCTAGCGGGGCGGTTTAAGGCCGTTTAATTCATCGTTTTCTATGCCTTCCAACACCGTTCAATTACGCAGGTATGGGTCTTATCTTTAAGACTGTAATTGATCCCCACCAAAAGGATATCCCCGGTATATCCCTGAATCCAGGAGGCATACTGCTTGTCTTTGATCTGCTGGATAGCCGCCTTGGCTGACTGGTCCCACTTAAGTTCCACTACCAGTGCCGGACGGTCGACGCCTCTTTTGGGAAGGTAGACCACATCAGCGAACCCTTTTCCCGAGGGCATCTCCATAATGGGATTCATATAATAGGCCTTGGCGCTGTAGTATGCCATGAGAAGAGCGCAGGACAGGGAATGTTCGTCATTATATTTTAGAATAGAGGCCGTCTCGTTATGAATGGCCGCGACACCGTCTGCCACAGCCCTGGCGTCTAGACTCCAGGTACTTTCAAGGAGCGCTTCGGAACGCCACAGGCTCTGTATCACTCCTTCCCATCCGGGTTCGTCCACCACATTCAGGAATTCCTGTACAATTTCCAGGTTGGGGATGGAGGCGGTGCTGTTCTTTTTATCATAGGTCAGGTACCCAAGATGGATCAGGAGTGTAAGAATATCATCTTTCGTGGAGAAGGTAGTCATATCGTTCTGGAATTTCCTGGTGTTGACAGGGCAGGGGCTGTTGCCCAGCATGGCGATAATGGACTCTTTCAGGCCATCGTAATTCATATCAATATAGACTTTTAAAGCTTCATAAGTTTCTGTTCCTGTCCAATAGCTCTGGAATTCTTTCCACATCAGCACATCAGCCACAGATTTGGGGTTATAGATATGATGGCTGCCAATCAGGTATCCGTCATACCATTTCTGAATTTCTGCGTAATTCATGTCATACTGCTGGCTTAAAGCCTGCACTTCGTCTACGGTAAAACCAAAGAATTCGCCCAGATTTTTGGGATCGACCATGGAGTATTCGTCAAAAATGTTAATGGCGGAGTGTTCTCCATATTTTTTAATGGGAAGAATCCCTGTCATATAAGCCAGTTCCACGTAATCCGTACCCTTGAATAATCCCCGGAGAAAATCCAGATATTTTTTCTGAATCTCTTTTTGCTCTTTGGCAATCCTAAAGACGCAGTCCCATTCATCAATAATAAAGATGAATCCTTCTCCTGTGTGGGCATAGATCTGTTTCAGGACCCCAGGCAGGCCGTACTGATCCGTCTCAAAGCAGTCTTCATATTCTGCTTTGAGTTCTTTGATGACTGCTTCCTGAATTTTGTCAAGGAAAATGCGCAGATGGGATTCATGGAATAAAAATTGCTGAATATCCAGCCGGATCACATTGTGCTGATTCAGATGATCTTCAAAAGATTCCTGTTTCGCTACGTTTCGTCCGGAGAAAAGCTCGGCGGAGCTGCATCCCCTGCTGTAATAGGCGGCAAGCATATCGGCGGCCATGGTCTTTCCGAAACGGCGGGGGCGGCTGACACAGATATTTTTCTGATTGGTATTTAGAACACGGTTTGTGTAGGCTATAAGGCTGGTTTTATCCACATAGACCATGGAGTTCAGTGCTTGTTTATACGCAGTATTGCCTGGATTGACATAGATGCCCATAGGATACCCCTTTCTGACCTTAAGACAGGCGTCTTTATTTACAGATATTTTACTATGAATCTATGGGCATTTCAACGATAAAAAAGGAATTAGCCACAAGAAAATGTAAAAAAGCTGTTGCAAAGATGGTTTATTAACCATCCGTGCAGCAGCTTTTTTCATGGATTACCTAAATCTGCGAAAATCCCTTTATTTTCCCTGTAAATCAAGGCTTTTTTTCACGGATTTGACCATAAATTATCGAAGACATTCTATCATATGTTTGGAGAAAATGCTACTTAAATTTTCAAGATTTTTTGTAAATATAGAGCAACAGAGCATAAAAATGGATGATTTTTTAGGTTTCAGGGTCAGATTTGTGGTCAAATTCCGATGGAAAGGAGAAGAGGGAGGTTATACAAAGATACGAGCGTACTTTCTTGATTTGTGGTCAAATTTATGGTCAAATCCGTGAAAAAAAGCCTTGATTTACAGGGAAAATAAAGGGATTTTCGCAGATTTAGGTAATCTGCGAAATTTATGAGCAATTAACTACAAATAACTTGAGTTATTTATCAAAACAGGAAGATATTGCCGGTTGCATAATATAGTTTCTATTTGTCACGGATATGGCAGATTTATGTAAGCGGCCTAACCAGCCTTAGTATGGGGCATGTTCCGTAGGAGGTATATTCTGTGCCAGGAAATTCAAATTCCAACAAACTCATAGACGGATTTATTGACAGCCAGGTCGTCGGGAAGGGACTGGATGAACGGACTGCCAAGGCATACCGGTTGGATCTGGAACATCTGCATCNTGCAAAGATGGTTTATTAACCATCCGTGCAGCAGCTTTTTTCATGGATTACCTAAATCTGCGAAACAAAAAAACAGATATTTATCCTTAAAATCGATCAAATCTCCGTTCATATGTCTTACATCGAAGACATTCTATCATATGTTTGGAGAAAATGCTACTTAAATTTTCAAGATTTTTTGTAAATATAGAGCAACAGAGCATAAAAATGGATGATTTTTTAGGTTTCAGGGTCAGATTTGTGGTCAAATTCCGATGGAAAGGAGAAGAGGGAGGTTATACAAAGATACGAGCGTACTTTCTTGATTTGTGGTCAAATTTATGGTCAAATCCGTGAAAAAAAGCCTTGATTTACAGGGAAAATAAAGGGATTTTCGCAGATTTAGGTAATCTGCGAAATTTATGAGCAATTAACTACAAATAACTTGAGTTATTTATCAAAACAGGAAGATATTGCCGGTTGCATAATATAGTTTCTATTTGTCACGGATATGGCAGATTTATGTAAGCGGCCTAACCAGCCTTAGTATGGGGCATGTTCCGTAGGAGGTATATTCTGTGCCAGGAAATTCAAATTCCAACAAACTCATAGACGGATTTATTGACAGCCAGGTCGTCGGGAAGGGACTGGATGAACGGACTGCCAAGGCATACCGGTTGGATCTGGAACATCTGCATCAGTGGCTGGAGCTGGAGTCATCTACCGGAAGGGAGAAGTGGGAGGGGAAGATTGAGGCATATCTGGACTATCTTTCATCGGAGAAAAACCGACGGCCATCTACTATATCCAGGAAGCAGAGGGTGTTCGGATACTATCTGTCCTACTTGGCAGCCCAGGGGATTATAGAAAAATCCCGTCCCTTGAAAAAGGCACATGTGCAGAAAGAAATCAAAAAAGATGTGATCCTGACCAAAAAAGAAATTGATGCTTTCTTTCAGGCAATCAGCCGGGAATATACGGATCTGGACAGCGATTTCAGAAAGCGGGTGTGCCTCCGGGACCAGGTGATGATGGGGATGCTCTTTTATCATGGGATCGAGATCAGTGAACTTTTGCGCATGGAAACAGATGACTATGACCGGAAAAATGCGGTTTTGACAGTGCGAAGGAAGAATGGAAAGGACTATTCGACCCGTGTGTTTTCTAAAGTGCTTCAGGAACAGATAGTAAAGTGGCTTGATGTCCATGAGTACTTTGAGCGGGCAGAAGGGTATGATGAGCGGATGTTTTTGTCTAAGCTGGGGAAACCACTCTCTATGAAGATGGTTACCAATATTTTTGATAAGTATCGGGAGATGGCAGGGATTGAGAAGGAGGCTACACCTAAGGATCTGAAGAAGAGCATGAAAAGATATGCGGTGGAGATGATGAGGGAGTGGTGTGGGTGAGAGATATCCGCATGTATTTATAAGAAAAAGGTATTGGTGGCATATAAAAGATGAAAAAAGGCAGGCTTCGTATAGCACATTTTGGAAATAAAAATATATTGGACAGATCAGGCGGTGTGGAAGTAGTTGTTGCTGAATTAGCAAGCAGGCAGGCTTCGTTAGGATACGATGTGACAGTTTATAACAGAAGCGGACACCATATAAGCGGAGCCGAGTTCGATGTACCAAAGATGAAAGAATGGAATGATGTACATATGAAATATGTGCCGACAATTCCAAAGACCGGATTAGCAGCAGTATCCTCATCATTTTTTGCAGCAGTATGTTGTGCTTTTGGTAAATACGATGTCGTGCATATCCATGCTGAGGGTCCGGCTGCATTTTGCTGGCTACCGAAATTATTTGGCAAGAGAGTAATCGCTCAAAATCATGGATTGGATCATCAGAGAGTTCGTTGGAAAAAATTAGGGTCAGGCTTTATTAAATTCGGTGAAAAGATGAGTGCAAAATTTTCTGATGAATTGATTGTTTTGAGCCCGGAGATAGAAAAGTATTTTAAGGATACATATAACAGGGAGACCCGGCTGATTCCGAATGGAGTAAATAGGCCAATGATTCGAAAACCGCAGCTGATTACAGACAGATATCAATTGAAAGGTCAGGACTATATTTTGTATCTGTCACGTATTACTGCCGAGAAAAGAGCTGATTTACTGATAAAGGCATTTAAGAGACTGAAAACAGATAAGAAACTGGTAATTGCAGGCGGTGAATCTGGTTCGGGAAATTATTTTGCAGAAATGAAAGAACTTGCGAAAGACGACTCGCGGATTATTTTTACAGGTTTTGTAAATGGCCAATTATTAGAAGAATTATACAGCAATACCTATCTATATGTCCTTCCATCCGATATAGAGGGGATGCCATTATGTCTCCTTGAAGCAATGAGTTATGGCAATTGCTGCCTGACCAGTGATATCCCGGAATGTGCAAATGTATTGAGCGGTTATGGGAAAACATTTAGGAAAGGTTCTTTGGAATCTTTAACAAATGAACTGCAGGACCTGTTGGAGAATCCAGATGAAGTAAGATATCTGCAGAATACCTCGGCGGATTATGTAATTGAGAAATATAATTGGGACAAGGTTGTTG
The DNA here is from genome assembly GCA_910574345.1 of Clostridiaceae bacterium. GTDB lineage: Bacteria > Bacillota > Clostridia > Lachnospirales > Lachnospiraceae > UBA3402. Next base: position 107,667 of record CAJSZV010000001.1, read on the forward strand.
GCCAGATTTTAAGCTTGTATTAGGAGATAGGATTATGAGCATGAAAAAATTAAATGGCACGGTGATCGTTACATACAGATGTAATGCGCGCTGTTCCATGTGCAATCGTTATAAGGCTCCTTCGAAACCAGAAGAAGAATTATCCATAAAGACAATTAAAAAACTGCCCCGGATGTATTTTACGAATATTACCGGCGGAGAGCCATTTATCAGAACTGATCTAAAGGATATTGTCAGAGAATTATATAAGAAATCTGACCGTATTGTTATCTCTACAAACGGCTTCTTTACCGATCGTATTGTGGACCTTTGTAAAGAATTTCCGCAGATAGGTATCCGTATTTCTATTGAAGGCCTGGAGGAGACCAACAATAAGATTCGAGGTCTTGATAATGGATTCCAGCGCGGCTATGGAACTCTGAAAAAGCTGGTTGAAATGGGCATGAAAGATGTGGGCTTTGGAATGACGGTTCAGGATGATAATTGTAAGGATTTAGTGGCTTTATATAAGATATCAGATGAAATGGGAATGGAATTTGCCACAGCCAGCCTTCATAACAGTTTTTATTTTGTAGAAGCAAAGAATATCATTCATAACCGTCCCATGGTTGCGAAGGAATTTGAAAAACTTATCAATGAATTATTACAAAGCAAAAGTCCTAAGAAGTGGTTCAGAGCTTATTTCAATCATGGACTGATTAACTATATTTACGGACAGAAACGGCTTCTTCCGTGTGATATGAGTTTCGACACTTTTTTTATTGATCCCTACGGAGATGTTATGCCATGTAATGGAACAAAAGATAAAGAAGTTATGGGCAACCTAAATATCCAGACCTGGGATGAATTATGGAATAGTGAGAAAGCAAAGCAAGTCAGAAGTAAAGTTCGCTCCTGTGACCGCGATTGCTGGATGATCGGCAGTGTGTCTCCGGCGATGCATAAGTATATTTGGAAACCCGCATGGTGGGTTGTCAGACATAAATTTCTGCGGTTTGGCAGAAAAAAATATTCCATGTATGAAAATAAGATTGTACGTGATTACAAAAATGGGATTGTTACGAAAGCGGAATTAGATGCCTGCAGTACATGCGATTTGTGTGGGGACATCAGTGATGGTCTCAGTAAGGCATCAAGAGAACAGTTGGCGGATAAGACAGGAGAAGAGATTGTGGCTGCTGATATTGCAAAGCAGATGGGAGAATAGATTAGCAGGAGAAGAGGGATATGGAAGAAGTGGATAAAGAAAATGATGATTTGAGATCAATTCAGCAGCTGGAACTGGAAAATCTGGACGTTCTGATTGCTATATGCAAAAAGTATAGTTTGAGATATTACCTGATAGGCGGAACACTTATAGGGGTGTTAAGACATCATGGCTTTATTCCATGGGACGACGATATTGATGTCGGGTTGCCGCGTCCGGATTACAATAGATTTGTGAAAATTGCAAAAAAAGAGTTACCTGATCATATGGACATGAAAACTATGACCTCCGATCCGAATTATAAATGCTATTTTACCCGGCTGATCAATAACAAGCGCAGGATTTACTGGGATCATGGGCAGTATACTGCAAAAATAGGTATTTGGACGGATGTGTTTCCCTTAGACGGATTGCCGAGTGACCCTATAAGGAGGAAGCTTCATGTTTTTAATGTGAACTTTCATAAGGCAATCTATAAATTTTCGCAGATAGACTATATAACCACGAACAAAAAGAGACCGTTATCAGAACGGTTTTTAATAAAGTTTGCGATGATTACTCATATAGGAAAATTTATTGATCCGGAGAAATCATTGCAGAAATTAGACAAGGCTTTGCAAAAATATGATTATGAATCAGCTGAATGGGCATGGAATTTTTCTGGATGTTATGGAAAACGGGAAATAGTACCTAAATTGGAGCTTGGAGGGCAGAGGGAAGATATTTTTGAGGGAAGAACTGTATCAATCGCCGCAAAAGCAGAAGAGTATCTGAATCATATTTATGGGGATTGGAGAAAATTGCCGCCTGCTGAAAAAAGAGTCAGTCATGGAGTTAAATTTGTAGAAGAGGGATAAATATGGCAAACATAGCGTTGATTATTGCAGGCGGTTTGGGAGCACGCATGCATCAGAATATACCAAAACAGTTTTTGACGGTAAATGACAGGCCTGTCATTGTTTACACTTTGGAAGCGTTTCAGAATCATCCGGAGATTGACGAGATTGCAATTGTCTGTATCGAAGACTGGCAATCTGTTTTATGGGCTTATGCAAAACAATTTAATATAACGAAAATTAAGCTGGTTGTTCCTGGGGGAAAGAATGGACAAGATTCCATTAGAAACGGTGTGTTTGAACTAGAAAAGACTCATAAGCCGGATGATATTGTTTTGATTCACGATGCAATTCGGCCTATGGTTTCTGCTGAGATTATATCGGATTGTATCCGGGTAACACAAAAGTATGGCAGTGCTATTACCGTTATCCCATGTGCAGAAGCAATGATGCAGACAGAGGATGGCGTGGTTTCGGCAGGCAGTTACCCCAGGGACAGATTAAAAAGAACGCAGACGCCACAGGGCTTTCCTATAGGGAAAATCTGTGATCTTCACAGAAGGGCGCTGGAGGAAGGCATTACAAATTCTGTGGCATCCTGTACACTGATGATTGAAATGGGTGAGCAGGTATATTTTTCGTCCGGATCAGAAAAAAATATAAAGCTTACCACAGTTGAGGATATTGATATTTTCAAAGCATTGCTTGCAGCTAAAAGATCGGACTGGTTGAAATAATGGGAATTGATAGAAGTTTACATAAAAGTGGTATATATCTTTCTGACCTGGACACAGCCATAAAACATACGGTTGGTATAGAGAAATTAAAAGAAAGCAGAATCCTTATTACCGGAGCTACAGGAACCATCGGCTCATTTGTAACAGATATGTTATTAAGGAACAATCAGAAAAATGATGCAAACATTCGTATCTTTGCGGCGGGAAGAGATACCGACAGGTTAAGAAGAATCTTTGAGAATTTTGGAGGCGTCACTGCCTTACCTTATGAGTTGGAAGAAAAAATTAAATTTGATGTTCCTATTGATTATATCATCCATTGTGCTGGAAATGCCCATCCAGCTGCATTTAACAGTGATCCTGTAGGTACAATCATTGGAAATGTAAATGGTACATACCATCTGCTTGATTATGGAAGGACTCATGGGGCAGCAAGGCTTTTGTACGTCTCATCAGGGGAAGTGTATGGGCAAGGGGATTTACAACTGGAAGAGTTTGAGGAAACTTATGCAGGATATTTAAACACTCAGTCTCCAAGATTCTGCTATCCGTCCAGTAAGAGAACTGCAGAGAATCTTTGTGCTTCCTATAGTATGCAGTATGGTTTGGAGACTGTTGTGGTAAGACCATGTCATACTTATGGCCCGTGGATGACATCATCTGATAATCGGGCAAGTGTTCAATTCATGAATAATGTTCTGAGGGGCGAGGATATAATCATGAAAAGTGCTGGAGACCAGATGAGAAGTTATAACTATATTGCAGATTGTGCGTCAGCTTTACTGACGGTATTAATTAATGGGAATTCAGGAGAAGCATATAATCTGGCTAATCCGGAGTGCAGAGTAACCATTGCCCGGTTTGCCAGGATTGTTGCTTCTGCAGCAGGGCGGGAAGTTATTTTTAAGGTTCCTGACAGGATGGATATTGCAAATCGGACACCCATTGCAAGACAAGTCTTAAGTACCGGGAAAATAGAAGCATTAGGATGGAAAGGAGCTTTTTCCCTAGAAAAAGGAATTCGGCATACCATAGATATCCTGTGGGGAAAATAATCATGATACGGGAAAGCGCGGTGAGTGTGCCTGCTATGGACAATGATAAAAAGAAATCGTCAAATTGTATAAAGGTATTGCAGATAGCACACGGCATGGAAACTTTTGGTGGTGTGGAAAGCTTTCTGATTCAGTATTACAGGAATATAGATCATGAGAGAGTCGTTTTTGATTTCCTGTTCTGCGGAAATGACACACTGCAGAAGATAAAAGGAGATGCTGTGCTGGATGATTCGAATATAGTGGCCCTGCAGGATTTGAAACCAGGAAGAAATAGGATTAAAAACTATATATCTATGGGACGAGATATCCATTTATATTTGTCCGGGAGTCCATATGATATTATCCACGTGAATACTTCTAATATTATGCTGCAATTTACGATTGCGCTGTTTGTCAAAATCGACAGTATTAGAATTGCACATTCACACAGTTCCAAACCGGTTATGGCGAACCCAAAGATTAAAGATCAGCTGCGAGTATTCTTTAAGAGGCTGTTTGAACCAGGATGTCAATACTTTATCAGAAAGAAAAATGATTATCTTCTGGCATGTTCCGGGCCGGCGGGGAGGGCTTTGTTTGGACAGCAGGTGTTAAAGAGCCAAAAGTTTAGCATTATACATAATGCTATTGAACTGAGAAAATTCAGTTATAAAAAGGAAGTGCGTTTGCGCATCAGAGAGCAAAATAATATAGATGATAATGATAGGATTTATGGTTATGTCGGGCGTCTGGCAGAGTCTAAAAATTTGCTCTTTTTGATAGATGTATTTGACCGCTTACATGAGAAAGAACCGGATACACGATTGTGGATGATTGGCGACGGACCTATGCGTAGCCAGATTCAGGAGAAAATAGAGGCTTATGGACTTTCTGATGTGACTGTATTGTGGGGAGAAAAAGAAGATGTATCTGCTTATCTTATGGCAATGGATTGTTTTATTTTTCCGACCATGTATGAGGGACTGGGAATTGCCGCTATAGAGGCTCAGGCGGCAGGACTTCCGGTTGTGGCATCGGATGCAGTTCCCGATGAAGCGAGGATTACGGATTTGATGATAAAGGTGCCATTAAAACGAGATGCAGCATACTGGGCGGATACCATAGAGGCATTTCTGAATAATCGCGCGGAGCGCTGCGAACACGATAGGGAAATCATTGATGCCGGGTATGACATCGCGGCGGAGGCTAAAAAGCTGGAGAATTTTTATGAGAGGATTCAGAGGAAGAAGCATTGATACAATTTAACGTGAATGAAGAGATGGAGCGTTTTGGTTAATGGAATTGATAAGCAGAGAGTATGCGGTAGCTGTAGCGAAAAGAATAGGTACGGATCCTCGTAAAGAAAAGTTTACTGTGATCCGAAACGGTATTAATTGCTGGGCCGCAGATCCATTTCCTGTTGAAGTGAATGGAATACTATATATTTTTGCGGAGATATTTGTATATTCAAAAGTAAAAGGATGTATTGGATATACGAAGCTTCAAGATGGAAAATTTACGCCATGGAAAATAGTTGTTGAAGAAGATTATCATATGTCATTTCCATATTTATTTTATGATAATGACATTTTATATATGTGCCCTGAGGCAAGCGCATCAAAACAGCTATATTTTTATCGCTGTGTTGAATTTCCGGAAAAATGGAAAAAGGACAGAGTCCTGGCAACGAATGTAAATTATAGTGATACTGTGTTCTGTCGTAGCGAATCTAATGTATATGGTTTGACATGTGAGTGGCATGGAATAGAGGATCACAAGTTGAAATTATTTAGGGTATATAAGGATGGATGCCAGGAATCTATGGAAAAGTTAAATACTCTTGAATATTATTTAACCAGGCCTGCTGGAAAGATTTTTAGAGACAATGATAAGAACATAGCAGTATCTCAAATATGTAAGCCATTGTATGGAACAGGAATGGTGTTTAAAGAGTGTGTCATTGAATGGCCTCAATATGAAGAGAAGGAGTTATATAGAGTTTTTCCAAAAGATATAAGCTGCAATATGGAGAAAAAATATGTTGGTACACATACATTTAATATTTCTGAAAATTATATGGTAATAGATCTTGTCTGGGATAGATTTTCCCCAGTTGAAAAGTTTTTCAGATTTAAGAAAAAAATTACGGGAAGAAAGAGAAGGGAATAATGAAGTTGTGTATAGAATACGAAAGTATAAAATGAAGAGTGAAGAAGATTTATCGGTAATAGAAGGAATCTGGCGTTCAATTGAAACAGGAACAGAGATGACAATCTACCAATCATATGATTGGAATAGGTTGTTGATCAAAGAAGAATTGTCAAAACCGTTATCGAGATTTTTATTGAGCATATACATCTATGTCATAGAAGATGAGAAGGATGCAGTTGTTATTTTTCCAATTGTTGTAAAAAAGCATTCCAGTAATATAAGAAAGAAGAGCAGAAGGAAAGGAATCTATCTGTTAGGAAGTGGCAGTTATTCCGATTACCTGAATGTGATATACAAAGGAACAGTCAAATCTGATATATTTGAGAGTGTACTTTCTCAGATTAGAAATGATTTTATAGGTTATGAGATTCATATTGATGATATAAGGCAGAATACACAATTTCTCTCTTATCTGATCAATAGTACAAATACATTTACTGAGAATATTGCGGTCCAAGTTGTTAAACGCAGTACATTAGAAGAATACACGGGAGAATTGTCAAAGTCGGTTAAGCAAAATCTCCGCACAGCAAAAAACAGAATGAATAAGGATGGAATGTTATATGAATTAATGGTTTTAGGAAGAACTGATGACTTGAGTTTGGTTGATGAATTAAGGGATATTCATATAGAACGCATGCTGGAGAAAAACGCGCAGGACAGAAACGGTTTCCTTCCGCGGTTGGAATTGAAATATCGTATATATAAGGAAAACCATAACAATATAATAAGCAATAGCATGAAATCAATGGAAGAGGCGCGGATTATTATAGTTAGGCTAAATGGAAATATTTCTGGATACCTCTATGGGTTGGTTGATAAAAGAACGATTCGTATCCTTCAGAACTGTGTAAAACCAGAATACAAGTTTTATTCCCCGATGTTTTGTGGAGCATTTGATTATATTGTACAGGTTTTATACGAAGAAAATGAATTTGATATTGTTGACTTTACTAGGGGAGATGAAAAATATAAATATAATCTTGGAGGCGAGGAAGTAAAACTTTGTTCTTTTATCCTATAGACGGAGACAATTAATACAAGGATTTAAGGAGACCATTGATGAAGAGTCCGATTGACAAGAAAATAGCAGTTGCAAAAAAAGACAGATATGCATATTGGTCATTTATTTATCTGATGGTCATGCTTTTATTTTCAGGGTATGTAGAGTTTAGAATTATTTGGCATATAGTGATTTTATTGATAGGCACATTTCTGCTTATGGTATATCCAGAAGAAAGAAAAAAAATATTTGGTAATGTTGGAATGATCCTTATTGTAGGAGGATGTTTGCTAATCACTATTATCAGTACTTGGTTATATGGTGGTTCTTGGTCAATTATATTGAGTAATTTAAGATCAATGGGGTATTCTTTGTTTGCGTTGATCATTATTACAATCGCTGTATTAAGAAATGATACACTTATCCTTCAAGTCCTTAAGAGACGCATAGTCTTGCTGAATGTAGTACTGATTATTAATATATTTGTTACAGCCATTCAGGCAAGGGGTACTGGCTTTCTTATAAAAGATTCCTGGCTGGTTCAGAATCCGTATTATGATGATCAGGTTGCAGGACTTTTTGGCTTTAATGCAACCAATCATCTAGGGATGTATTCGGTCTTTATCATGTTGCTGAATTTTGCATATGCCAGGAATGATGTACAGAACAAGTTGAAAAAGAGAGAAATTTATATCTACACGATAACTATGGAGGCGCTGATGGCTATCATATCAAAATATAATGATAATGCCGGATTCTATATTGTTGCTGCGCTCTTTGCGGGTCTATATATGCTGTACGATTTTGCAATAATTGAGAAAAATTTTTTGAGAAAAACAAAAAGTTTTGCAAAATATTCGTTTATCATATTTATTGCTGTAATTTTATTTTTTAACGTTCCGGCAACAAAAGATGTTTTGGATAAATACTTAAGAAACCGGGTTGAGGTAATGCTTCATTTTAATGCTGCGGGAATGACCGGAAGCAATGAAAGACTATATCAAGTCCAATATGGGTTATCAAATTCATTTGGCTGGTTAATCGGGAAGGGATTTGGTACGGCAAAATTCGTTCAAGCCGATGCACATGGGTTCTTCCATTTTGGGATATGTAGTGCAGGTTCCTATATCATATTGCTTGGAGTTTGGTTCTACTTATTATATATATTAATGTATTCTAAAATGCTGTATTCCATTATTCATGTAGGAAGAAAAAAAGATGGTTGGGTATTTCTTGCTATTTTGGCGGTAATGGTTATATTCAGCTTATATTTGCCTGTATTTAATGATGCACGCTCCGTTATATTAATTGCATTTTATGCGATTGCATTTAGGTATATGAATGTTTCAAATAAGAAAGTGATAAAGAAGAGATATATCCAAATGACTTAATCGGATTGATGGAAGGATGGGTTTAATGATATTTTGGAATAAACTAAAAGAATATGGAATAAAACAGTCCATCCGTATATTTTACTATTTCAAAATGGAACCAATTGCTGCGAAAGTTTTCAAGGCAATATTTTCAAATTTAAAACTCCGGAATGCGATTATTTTTGCAAGTCATAACGACTTTGATATGAATGCCGGCACACTATATGAGTATATTCTGCAATATGATCAGGATAAGAAATATAGGCTCATATGGTTTGTTGAACATATGCAAAATAAGCAATTACCAGAAGGAGTTAAGCAAATTCCCATTAAGGGAATCTGTATTAAGCGGTATTATTGGAATTCTGTAGCCAAATGGATTTTTTATGATGATACTCATGTTCTGAAATGGAAGAATGAGCAGAAGACTATTTATTTGGGACATGCTACCAGAGCTATGAAAAATTGCAGAGGCAAAGTTCCACTTCCACAGAGTATTGATTATGTCTGCAGCAGTTCAGAAGACAATGATAAGCTTATGTCAGATGTATATGTATGCGAGAAAAGCAAGATGATCCATACTGGTTTCCCTGTGACGGATCTTCTATATAAACAATGGAATGAAATTGAAAAGTTGCAGGTTGGTGCACAATATAAGAAAATTATTATTTGGATGCCAACATTCAGAAAGAGCAGCTATAACATATTACGAAATGATTCAGAAACAGATACAGAAACGGGACTGGCTTTGGCAGACACATTTAGTATATATGATGAACTTGATAGCTATTTAAGAATGAGTCAGGTTCTGTTGCTCATAAAATTTCATCCGGCCCAGGACATGAGTGAGATAAGAATAAGCGAAACTCATAATATTATATTGCTATCGCCTGAAAAATTAAAGAATATCGATATTGATACATATAAATTGTTGACACAGACAGACGCGCTTATTTCGGATTATTCCTCGATTTCATTTGATTACCTGCTGCTTGATAAGCCTATTGCATATGTACTGAGTGACTATGAGACATATAAGCTTGGATTTGCAGTAGATAACCCTAAGGATTTTATGCCAGGTAATTATATTTACAGCATGGAGGATATGAAGCAATTTATCACAGATGTAGTTACAGAAAATGATACTCATGCAAATCGACGGCGTGAGGTTCGTATGAAGGTAGCGCGGTATAATGACGGGCATGCATGTGAGCGAATTACAGATATGTTTTTGGGGAAGGATGAGTGATGTCAAGAGAAGGAAAATTGGCTAAAAATACAGTGATATATTTCATAGGATCCTTTGGAAGTAAGTTGCTTTCTTTTATCCTTCTGCCTTTGTATGCCAATTATTTGACTACTGATTCTTATGGAAATTATGATTTGATCAATACAATCATTCAAATTGCATATCCGGCGGTGACAATCATGCTTGATAATGCGCTGTATGTTTACCTTATTGGAACAAATGATGAGAGAAGAAAAGATGATATTATAGCTTTTGCTGTTAAAACACTGTTTGGGAATGGATGTTTGGCAATCGTTATATGTTTTATCATAAATCGGATAGCATCAATTTCATATATAGAATGGGTAATATTCTGGCTTCTTAGTTTTTCTACATATAATACATGGCTTCAAGCCTGCCGTGGTATGAACCAACAAAAGCTTTATGCTATGACGGGTATCCTTGTAACGGCAGTGACATTAGTAGGCAATCTTGTTGGTTTAGTTGTACTGAAACAGGATTATCGGTTTTTGATGATATCAAACTGTATTGCATATGCGGTATCAGTTATATTTCTGGAAAGCAGAATACATGTTCTTGCATATACCATGCGGGGGCGTCCGTCAAGAGTGCTCAAAAAGGAAATATTAAAGTATACAGTGCCATTATTGCCTAATCAGTTAAGCTGGTGGATTCTGAATGTGTCAGATAGATTAATGATTGTTTATTTCCTGGGTACAGGGGCTAATGGCATATATGCCATGGCGTGTAAAATTCCGGCAATCTTAAACGTGATTCATGGAATTTTTTCGGCAGCATGGTCGGATGATATCCTATCCTCTACGAATATTGGAGAGACAGAAACGTATGCAGAGAAGATTTATAATTTATATATTCGACTTTTAGTTGGTGTATCAATTGTTTTGATTACATCGAACAGATTTTTGTTTGAATATATTATATCCGGGAATTTTGTGGAAGCATATAAGTATACTTACTTTTTGTATATAGGATTTATTTTCAGTTCAATTGGTGCACTACTGGGTGCATTTTATGGATACTTTAAAATGTCCTTAAATGTGTCTATTAGTACGATTGCTGCTGCCGCAATTAATTTTTTTATAAATTTGATTTTTCTTGAAAAGTATGGAATTGAGACGGCAAGTATATCAACATGTTTGGGATCAATTGCCATATGGCTGATTCGCCTTGTGGGGTTGAAAGGTCTGGTAAAGATCAAAATTACAATGCAGACCAAATTAGTTTTTTTATTATTGATACCTTTTTATTTTATAACTGATATCGAAGGATTATTTAATAATATATGTCTGATTTTGATTGGAATTTGGTGTGCAGTTTTGATTAATCTGGAAACTTTAAAAGGGCTATATCGCTTGATTATTAAGAAAGTTAGGAGTTGAATGAAACGATTATGAGAAAAACCGTATTTATATCAATGAGCACAGATATTATTCATGGAGGCCATATTGCTATCATAGAGAAAGCAGCGGCTCTGGGAGAGGTGACAGTAGGAGTGCTGACCGATGAGGCTGTGGCAAGCTTTAAAAGGTATCCCCTTCTCAGTTATGAGGAGAGAGTAAAAATTATCTCACAGATCAAAGGCGTATCAAGGGTGGTACGTCAGGATACCATCAGTTATAAAGGGGTTCTGGAAAATTACAGGCCGGATATCGTAGTACATGGAGACAACTGGAGGACGGACCATCTGAAACCAATCAGAACCGAATGCCTGGAAATCCTTGAGTCATATGGGGGAGAACTTGTGGAATTTCCCTATTCCTCAAACAGCGAATATAAAAAGCTGGATGCATATTTTCGGGATCAGGCTTCTCTCCCGGATATACGGCGGGCCAGATTAAAAAAGGAAATTGCCATGAAGGGACTTGTCACTGTAATTGAAGCCCATAGCGGACTTACAGGACTGATTGCAGAAAATACAGTAGTTTATGAGGAAAACGGAGGGGCCAGACAGTTTGATGCCATGTGGGTTTCATCCCTGTGTGACTCCACAGCGAAGGGAAAGCCTGATATCGAACTGGTAGATATGACATCCAGGTTCAGGACCATTGACGATATTATGGAGGTTACCACAAAGCCGGTTATTTTTGATGCGGATACCGGGGGAATGACAGAACATTTTGTGTATACGGTCAGAACATTGGAGCGGATCGGTGCATCCATGGTCATCATTGAGGATAAAACCGGCCTAAAGAAAAATTCTTTGTTTGGCAATGAAGTAAAACAGACCCAGGCAGCGATTGAAGATTTCTGTGAGAAAATCCGTGCCGGTAAACATGCATTGAAAACAAATGATTTTATGATCTGTGCCAGAATTGAAAGCCTGATTCTGGAAAAGGGGATGAGGGATGCCCTTAAACGTGCATATGCATTTACGGATGCCGGGGCAGACGCAATTATGATACATAGCAGAAAAAAGGATCCGGCTGAGATTTTTGAATTTATAGAAAAATTCCGCGCTGAGGATTCGTCAACGGTTCTGGTAGTTGTTCCTACATCTTTTAATGAAGTGACAGAGGAAGAGTTCAGGGCACGGGGCGTAAATATTGTGATTTATGCAAATCAACTGACGCGGACAGGCTTTCCGGCCATGCAGAGTGCAGCAAAAATAATACTTAAGAATCACAGGGCGAAGGAGTGCGATGATATCTGTATGCCGATAAAAGATATTATCCGGCTGATACCCGAAGAATGATCAAACCGATGAGGAGAGTTATATGAAGGCAATTATATTAGCAGCGGGGAAAGGAACCCGCATCTCTGATGAGATAGGCCCGATTCCGAAGTCAACACTGGAAATTGGGGGAAAACCCATCATCCGTCGTACAGTGGAACTGCTTCAGCAGTACCAAATAAAAGTTGCTGTATGCACGGGATACCGCCGCCGGAAAATAGAAGAGGCTCTGGAAGGTTTGAAGGTGTCATATTTTAACAATCCTTTTTATGACGTAACGAATAATATCGCTTCCTTGTGGTTTGCGCAGGATTTTTTAAAAGGGGACGACTGTCTTGTTTTGAGTGCAGATGTGATTTTTGATCGAGATCTTTTGGAAAAACTCATGCAGATGGAAGGCGATCTCATTATGGTCACGGATTCCAGCCGTGTAGCCGACGGAGATTATTTTTTTCACATGGCAGAGGATGGAACAATAGACGAATACGGTCCGGATATTCCAATGGAGAGAAGAGACTATGAGTATGTTGGTATTGATAAAATATCTAAAGGCAGCATCGACAGCTTTAAGGATACGCTTCTTACCATGATAGAGGAAGGGAAGACGCAAGGTTATTTTGAGTATGTATTTTTTTACTATATTGGTCATCCGTACATCCGGCTAACCACGTTGGATATATCTGGTTGTGTGTGGAGAGAAGTGGATTGTATAGATGATTATAATAAAGCAGTGAAGGAACTTTGCAGAAATGCCCAAGGTGATGGGGTACAAACTGCGAATAAGGAGGAAAAATGCGGTGAGTAATTACGTCCCAATACCGTTATCTCTAGTGGAAAATATAGCCTGTGACATGCGGCATGATATTCTGAAAATGGTATATAACTGTGGGAAAGAAAACGGTCATCTTGGAGGGTGCCTGTCTGCTGTTGAAGTGCTTGCGGTACTTTACACCCAGATCATGAATATCAATGAAGTCGCCCACTCGGATAGAGACTGGTCTGAAAGGGATCGATTTATTATGAGTAAAGGACATGCCGGGATTGCCATGTATGCGGCGATGAAGCATGTAGGGCTTGTTTCACAGGAAATGATCAATGGACCCATTCGAGGAGAGACGGCTATCCTTTACCGGCATCCCAAAAGAAATATCGGATATGGAATTGAATGCTCAGTAGGCAGTCTTGGTATGGGTTTGGGATATGGAAACGGTTTGCAAGAGTCTTTTCGCAGGAGAGGAACAAACCAGAGGGTGTTTGTCATGATTGGTGATGGAGAGTGCAATGAAGGCTCTGTTTGGGAAAGCGCGGCTTATGCCAGTCACAGAAAACTTGACAATATTACAGTCATTGTGGACATGAATAAGCTGCAGCTTGACGGGCCAACGCATGATGTTCTTTCCATGGATAATATGGCTGAGAGATGGACTGCCTTTGGATTTAAAACAGTGGAAGTTGATGGGCATGATATAGAGGCGATTTATAAAGCTTTGCAAACAGAGCATGTGGGACAGCCATTGGCGGTCATTGCCCATACGGTTAAGGGAAAGGGAATATCGTTCGCAGAAAATAAAACGGAATGGCATGATAATTACTTGAGTGATGAACTGTATGAGAAGGGAATAAAAGAATTAGGTGGCAGGGATCTTTCAGAAGTGAAAAAACTCGCTGCAGAGAGGTTCGAAACAAGAAGGATAAAGATAAAAGAAAATTCTGAAGGGAAAGTAATATCCATTCCCGACACGGAGGAGCGGATATTATCTTGGCAAAGTTATGGCATCAAGAATACTATTGGGGAGGTTTCTTTCCGACTAGCAGAACAGGATGAACTTTTCACTCTTATTTACTCAGATTGTGCTAATAGAATCGGGATTAAGAGTCTCCATGAAAAGTATCCTGAAAAATGTTATGAGGCAGGAATCGCCGAACAGAATCAGATAGTGATGGCGGCAGCTATGGCACATGAAGGGTTTCATGTTTTTGCAGTTGCTTATGCGCCGTTTATTACTGCAAGAGTTCTGGATCAGATCAGAGTAAATCTCGGATATATGAAGGCACCCGTTTGTTTGATTGGATTGAGCGCGGGTATGGCGGGGAGTGATCTGGGGGCTACACACACGGCATTTGAGGATATTGCGAATACAAGGAGCATTCCGAATATACTTGTAACTACCCCGGCGGATACTTATGAAACGGTGAAAAGTATGGAGTATTTTGTGAATAATCCGAGACCTATGTATTTAAGGGTAACCACGGGAGAAGATACTTATTTTAAGCCAGTTGCCTATTCACCGCTGAAGGCAGATGTGATAAGGAGAGGGAAGGATATTGTACTTGTTGCAATCGGAATACTTCTTAAAGAAACGATAAAGGCGGCAGAGATTCTTTATGAAAAAGGAATAGAAGCCACGGTCATAAATGCAAGATCAGTGAAACCTTTAGATGAAGAAATGATAGAAACCATTTCACTTTTTGAAACCATAGTAACGATTGAAGAGCATAGTATTATCGGTGGTCTGGGGAGTGCAGTTGCTGAGAAGCTGGCAGTCAGGGAAAGGAAAGGAAGACTACATATGGTAGGGATAAATGATGAATATTTCTATGGGGAACAAGGAAGAGTACTGCTCAAAAAGAATGGCCTTGCCGCAGATGGAATAGTCGAAAGGGTTCTTCATGTTTCATTCGGGGGTGAGAGGTGGCATAATGAGAAAAGTGACGTTTAATCGGGTGATTGTGAAAATTGTTAAAAAAAGTTTGATAAGTATAAATAGTGGCTTTGTAAACATTACCTGTAAAATAGCAAAAATGTGTGGATATGAAGGACTGACGGATGCGTATATGAAGTCTATGGTTAAGTGTTATGAAAAAAACACAGATTATTATGCCGCATACAAAATCATAGCAAAAAAATCCGAGAAAGTTTTTAGCATAGAAGAGGAAAATGATTATGATGGGCAGGTGGGCATTATTATTCAGGGGCCATTAGTTTTGAAAGATCATTTTACCTTAGAGACTATACGAATTTATCGGAAATTATTTCCTTCCGCAAAGGTTATTTTATCAACCTGGGAAAATGAAAACAAAGAGGAACTTGAGTTAATTGCAAAAGAAAAGAATTGTACCATTGTCACAAGTAAGGTCCCTGATGATCCTGGAGTGCTCAATGTAAATCTCCAATGCATATCAACAAGAAGTGGTATTTTAAAAGCGGAGGAACTGGAGTTAAAGTATGTTGCAAAGACCAGAACGGATTGGAGAATGTATCATCAGGGGGCTGTTCGCTTTATGATACATCTGTTGGAAACATTTCCATGTAAGGAATATTTATTCAAGCAAAATAAAAGAATTATAGCGATGGATATAGCAACAGATGAAACCTCCATTTTATTTTATCCATTTTGGATTTCTGACATTTTTCAGTTTGGTGAGATACAGGATATGAAAAACTACTGGGATCATCCTGTATCTAAGCAAGGGAAAATGACGAAAGGAGGTTTGGATGAACATATACGTACCAATAAATACTCGTGGAGCAGGAGGGCGAAAGAAGGATTATTAATCGAGGCAAGGCTTGCAATTGATTATTATAGAAGGATGACTGGTAACGAGCCGATTGTTACGGTAGATGAATATTGGAAATTTATGAAAGGGTACTTCATGGTGATTCCCAGAAGTATGATTGGCGGATATTGGTTCAAATATGAGGAACGCCGCATTTTGGAATCTATGGATTGGGGAACTTGTTTTAAAAATGACTCTCAGGATAGTCTATTAACATATAATTTTGATTTTGTTTCTTGGCTTAATCTTTTATCAGACGACTTAAATTATGATGACAGTTATAAAACCATGTGTGATAGAAGATGTTATGTATACAGGCAATAGGGGGAAATATGAAGATAATTATTCCAATGACAGGTTATGGTTCTAGATTTGTTGCAGCTGGCTATAAGGAGTTAAAACCGTTTATTCAAGTTGAAGGTAAGACGATCTTAGAGTGGATTATTAACGGAATGTATCCCGGTGAAAGGGACATCCTGTTCGTTTGTAGGAAAGAACACATAGATAACATGGATGGTATGAGAAGAAAATTATTAAATATTGCCCCTACGGCCGTCATTTATGAAATTGATGATTGGGTTAAGAAAGGACCTGTATATGATGTGCTCAGGGCATCGGATGAGATTGATGATCAGGAACCGGCAATCATTAATTATTGTGACTTTTACATGACCTGGAAGTGGAATGACGTAAAACAGTCTATTATTTCCCGCGGCTGTGATGGCTGTGTACCATGTTATACGGGATTTCATCCACATTTGGTGCCCAAAAAGAATCTATATGCTTCTTGTCGCACAGACGATGAGGATAATCTTGTTGAGATAAGGGAAAAGTATTCGTTTAATGAAGATAAGACCAAGGCTAAGCATTCTCCTGGGGTATATTATTTCAAGACAGGAAAACTTTTAAAAAAGTATTGTAAGAAATTGGTTGATTCCAAACAGGAATTGAATGGCGAGTTTTATGCCAGTATGCCCTATAATTTTATGGTTCAGGACGGCCTTAAAGTTTGGATACCTACAAATGTAGATTATTTCTGTCAGTGGGGTACACCAGAAGATATGAAAGATTCCATATATTGGCTTGACATAATGAAGGGGGTGTTCGGATGAATATATTAATTCCAATGGCTGGTGAAGGAAAAAGGTTTGCGGATAGGGGATATTCTGTGAGCAAACCGTGTATTCCTACATACGATAGGAAAGATGGGAAGAAAAAACCGATGGTTGTATGTGCAACATTGGATTTGCCTGGAGTAGAGGAGAATGGAGCAAATGTCATATATGTTAATAGAGATTTCCATAAAAAGGATGGAACAGAGAACCTAATTCATAAGTATTTCAAAGATGCAACGTTTATTACTTCTGATCATTTGACGGAAGGACAGGCGTGTACATGTATGTTGGCAGAAAATAGAATAGATAATGAAGAAGAACTCCTGATTGCCGGTTGCGATAACGGTATGGAATTCGATTTGAACAGGTTTGATGAAATGAGAAAGGATATGGATTGTATTGTGTTTACATATAGGCATAATGAATCTGTATTGCTCAATCCAAATTCAATTGGATGGATGAAGGTAGATGAGAGAGGTAATATTTTAGATACATCTATAAAAAAGGCAATCTCTGATACCCCAATGGAGGATCATGCTGTGGTTGCAACATTTTGGTTCCGGAAAGGAACAATATTTGTAAAGGCTACACAGGATATGCTTGAAAAAAATGATCGAATTAACGGTGAATTCTATGTTGATCAGGTAATAAAGTATGTTTTGAATAGAGGCTATAAAGCGAAAGTGCTTGAGATAGATAGGTATATTGGATGGGGAACACCAAACGATTATGAACTTTATCAGAATACATTTGAATATTGGCGGGATTTTTACCTTAAGGATGGAAAAAAGAGGATTGGTTAGATAATGTGTCATCACATTAAACATATAATAGATAACAATAAAACATTAATTGCTATAGTTATTGTAAAAATTATCATTTGTATGATGGTTACATTGCTGTTCTGGAAAATGCGAATAGGAGCATTTGAAACAAACAGTAGGATAATATTACAGGTCTTTGCTGGAGCAGGAATTGAAATTTTAGTAATATTTTTCTTGAGGATACTCAGGGCTTTAAAGCAAAGGCTAATAGTATTGCTTATATTGCTTCCTGTTTGGAATATGGAACTATATTTTTACCATAATTTTGTAACGGCATTTTCGATATTATTTTTTATAATCTCTCTTTTTTTGTTAACTGAGATAAGAAATAAAAGATTCCTTTATCTGGGAGTAATATGCTTTTCATTGTCTTTAATACTTAATTTAAAGTTTTGCTTTTTTATCCCTATTATTTTTTTCTATATTTATAGGACAAGAAAAATCAGACAAGTTATATTAAGTTCTTTCATATTTTTTGCTGTCCTTTTAGTAGGAATTGTAGTAACGAATATCGATTTGCTTGATACAGTAGAAGAGCAAGTTGTTTTATTACAAAACTATGGGGAGATACCTCTTATTATTACCTTACTTATTCTTGCTTCTGCCTATATAGGATGTTATGGGATGTATTTTCATACAAAATGCACACTGTCATATTTTTTGTGCATTGTTAGTATTGGGATTATTGTTTTTAATCCGTTTCAGGTATCTGCAATCTATATTTTTTGTACCTGTTTTATAATAACACTGGGTTATATGGACAACGAAAAGAAATTTTTATTAGTGTCGATTTATGCATTTGAAATCATGATTTCCACGATTTATCTATACTGTAAAGTGGCGCAGTGTGTTATTGGACTTAACTGTGCAGCCTCAGCGGGGTATTTGGTGTTGGGTTACGAGATTTATTGTATTATTACAAGAAATGATATGATATTTAGGCGCGGCATCAATCCATTTATAATCGGAATAGGAGGTGATAGCGGGGCTGGAAAAAGTTCACTGATTCAGTTGATAAAGCAACTTTTGACATCGAATGAGGCAACCCTTTTTATTGAAGGTGATGGTGATCATAAGTGGGAACGGGGAGACAAAAATTGGAGTAACTATACTGCACTGAATCCAGAAGCAAACTATTTGTATCGACAGGCCTATGATATTATTTCTTTAAGAAAGCATGCATCCGTTTATCGATCGGAATATGATCATCAATCAGGTAAATTTACTGAGGCACATAGAGTAAAGAATGGGAAGTATATTGTACTAAGCGGTCTTCATGCATTATTTCTCCCGCTTCTGAGAAAAGAACTTGATTTGAAAATATATCTTGATACGGATGAAAAGCTTCAGAAATATTGGAAAATCAAAAGAGATAAAAAGGAACGTGGCTATTCTGTTGAAGAAATATTGTCCCAGATTGAAAAAAGGCGTAATGATGTGGAGGAATATATATATCCACAACGGCAGTATGCCGGTCTTATAATCAGATATTTTGATAGCACATTAGAAAACGCCTATCAAGAAAATCATCAAGAGATTTTAAGTGTAACTATTACACTTTCGATAGAAAATAATCTTGAGCAGCTGATAGCTGAGTTAAATAAGTATGGTTTGAATATATGTTGCGAAATATCTAAGGATTTTAATTGGCAGACAGTAATGATAAATGGAATATATCTACATGGAAAGAATATTGATTTTGAGAAAATAGCACAAACTACAATACCTTTGTATAAAGAACTTTTTCTTTTTGAACCAGATTGGCAAATTGGGATCAACGGAATAGTCCAACTATTTTTGGCTGTTGCAATAGGAAAGAAGTTGAGATCAGGCGTATGAAGACGATAATTTTTGATTTAGATGATACGATTTACAGTTATAAAGACTGTAATTATGCAGCTGAAAAGGCATTATATAGGAAAATATCACAAGATTGTTTGATAACGGAAGATGAGGCGGCACAATATTTAAAGTTCGCAAAAAGAGGGGTAAAGGATTTAGTAGGAGGAACGGCTGCAGAACATAATCGATTCCTTTATATGCAATATATATGCGAATTGCTGAAAATCTATCCATTTCGCTATGCGTATAACTGGTACAGGATATATTGGGATATTTTTTTAAATGTGTGCTATCCTTATGAATATGTGATCCCGACGTTTGAGTATTTGGCCAAAAAAGAAATAAAAATAGGTATTTTGACTGATTTAACGGTTTATATACAGTTTAAAAAGATTAAAAAACTGCAGATCGAGAAATATATTGATTATATAGTTACCAGTGAAGAAGTTGGATGTGAAAAACCACACGAAAAAATGTTTTTGAAAGCTTTGGAAAAGGCACATTGTGCTCCTAGTGAGGCATTCATGCTAGGGGATAGTTTAGAGAAGGACATACTTGGAGCAAAGGCATGCGGAATAGAGGGTATTCTCTACAAAAACGGAGTGAATGTATTAGATTTATTAAAGAAGATGGGGTGCTGATATGAATGGGTTTGTAAAAATATCGAGATATGCTGGAATGCGAGAGGATCTGGTGCAGGCTGGAGGTGGAAACTCATCTTATAAAATAGATGATTCAAAGATGATAATAAAAGCATCGGGTGTTCAACTGGCAGAACTGACGGAAGAAACGGGATATGCTGCTGTAAGCTATAAAAAGATTGCAGAAGCATTTTTAAGTAATGGTCATTTGGATCAACTAACAGAAGAAAGCAGTAAAAAAATATTATCAGATGCGCTAATTGAAGGGGAAAATCCCTCAATAGAGACTTTTCTTCATGCTATATCCGGGAAATATACTCTACATACACATCCTATCACAGTAAATGCACTTGCGTGCCGTAAGGATGGTATGGAGGTACTTAAAGAATTATTTCCAGAAGCATTAATTGTTCCTTATGCTACACCGGGGGTGGAACTTGCAAAGACATATTTTCATGCTTATAAGAAAAATGCGGAATATCCAGATCAGATTTTTGAGTATATTTTTCTTCAAAACCATGGTCTTGTGGTAAGTGCGCAGACAGCGGATCAAGTTATTGAAAAAACAGAGTATGTGATAAAAAAAATCGAGGATTATCTCGGCTGCGATTACAGTGATTATCATCGGCTCACTAATTTGTGGAGATATTTTCCTGATAAGATTGTGTGGGAGGTCACAGATACTCATATCATTTCGGCATTTCATCAGATGGGGGATGCCTGGGATAGCTCTTTTTGTCCTGATTGTGTAGTATTTCTTGGAAAGAAACCTATGAAACTGCCAACCGCCTTTACAGAAGCGGATATTAAATCTTTTGAATATAAATATGGAAATCCCATTGTTATATTATGGCAGAATCAGTTTTATCTTTTGGCAGATAGTGTAAAAAAGGCAATGGAAGCACAGAGCATTATGAGTTTTAGCGCACAGGTTATGCAATTAAATATGGGAAATGAATATAATTTGTTGACGGATAAAGAGCAGAATTTTTTATTGAACTGGGATGCGGAGAAATATAGAAGAAATATGAAATAAAATTCGACAATGGAGGAGCATATAGCATATGGAATATATAGCACATAGGATAAATACAGTGGCGGAACTTCGGAGGCTTCCGACAAATTATGGTGTTGAACTTGATTTGAGAGATAACCTTAATGGTAGAATATATATACAACATAATCCTTTTGAACCGGGAGAAGATTTTGAGGATTATTTAAGGGAGTATCATCATGGAACGATGATACTTAATGTAAAAAGTGAACGTATTGAGTTTAAAATATTGGAGATGCTTTTGCAGTATGGTGTTAAATCTTATTTTTTTCTTGATTCAACATTTCCAATGATTTATTTGCTGAGTGAGCAGGGAGAAAAAAATGTAGCGATACGGATATCGGAATTTGAAGGAATAGATACAGCACGAAATATGGCTGGACGAATTGAATGGATTTGGGTTGATTGTTTTACAAAGATTCCAATAGGGAAAAGAGAGGCAGATGAACTGCACGATTTAGGGTACAAACTTTGTTTTGTATCTCCGGAACTTGAAGGCAGGCAGGACGATATAAAATTTTATGCGGAACGAATAGCATCAGAGGGATTAGAAATAGATGCTATTTGTACCAAATATTATAATATTGATAAATGGAGAGATATGTTAGCAGAGTAAGAGGTTATGTCGTGCTGAATCACGATAAAGGAGAACAAAGGAAATGAAAGTAGAAAAACTTTTAGAAATAATAGGAGCAGATTTTTATACGGGAGTACCAGACTCCCAGCTTAAGCCGCTTTGCAACTACTTGATGGATACTTACGGAATTGATCCAAAACACCATATCATTGCAGCGAACGAAGGAAATTGTACGGCGCTGGCGGCGGGTTACCATCTGGCTACCGGGAAAATACCCGTTGTATATATGCAGAACAGTGGCGAGGGCAATATCATAAATCCGGTTGCAAGTCTTCTGAATGAGAAAGTGTACGGGATTCCCTGTATATTTATGATTGGATGGCGTGGAGAACCGGGTATCCATGACGAACCGCAGCATATTTACCAAGGTGAAGTTACAATAAAGCTGCTGGAGGATATGAATATTAAATCCTTTATTATCGGAAAAGATACGACGGACGACAAAGTGGAAGCCGTAATGGCGGAGTACCGGGAGGTGCTGGCCCTGGGCGGAAATGTAGCGTTTGTTGTACGCAAAGGGGCTGTTTCCTATGATAGTAAGGTGATATATGATAATAGGAATACTATGGCCCGCGAGGAGGTAATCCGGCATATTGTAAGAGTGAGTGGTGAAGATCCCATAATATCCACAACCGGAAAAGCCAGCCGTGAATTATTTGAAATCAGGACTGCCAATGGTCAGAGCCATAAATATGATTTCCTCACAGTAGGTTCCATGGGACACAGCAGCAGCATCGCCCTGGGGGCAGCGGTCAGCAAGCCGGATACACGGATATGGTGCGTGGACGGAGATGGGGCCGTGCTTATGCATATGGGGGCTATGGCGGTGATTGGTGCCAATAAACCAAAGAATTTAATCCATGTAATAATCAATAATGGCGCACATGAAACCGTTGGGGGGATGCCGACGGTAGCGGGACAGATTGATCTGGTTACGATTGCAAAAGGCTGTGGGTATCCATACGCAGTCAATGTTAGTAATTTTGATGATCTGGATCAGGAATTGCAGGCGGTAAAAGACAGGAATGAATTATGTATGATCGAAGTTAAATGTTCCATAGGCTCACGAGATGATCTTGGAAGACCGACAACCTCGGCTATTGAAAATAAGCAAAAATTTATGAGATATTTACAAAGTCTATAAATAAAAGGATAGAAGCCGGTGGAGGTATACTTTATGAATTTTCATAAAATTTTTCACTATGGGCAGAAAGCTAACAGGAACGGTAATAAATTGATAGTGAAACTCTGCAAATTTATTATGCGAGTTTATTATAATTGCGATATTGATTTTTCGGCCCAGATTGATGAGAGTGTTTGGCTGTGTCATAATGGTTTTGGAATAGTAATTAATCCCAAAGTTGTCGTGGGGGGGGGTACGACGATACAGCATTCTGTGACACTTGGAGAAATACAATATAATGGTGCGGCTCCCATAATTGGGAGGAATTGTTTCATCGGTGCCAGAGCGGTTGTTTTGGGGAATGTCCACATAGGAGATAATGTAAGAATCGGTGCAGGTGCTGTTGTCTTAGAAAGTATTCCTGACCATTGTACAGCAGTCGGAGTTCCGGCCAGAATAGTAAAAAGGAAAGAATGAGTTCAGATATATATCTTTTAAGAAATACGAAGGGGAGAACGATACATGAATATCTGCCATTATTTAAAATCCAAAATGAATTATCCCCAATTTATATTATGTATGGAAATAGTAGCGCCTTATTTCTGGCTTATCCTCCTCAAAAATACAGATTCATACTTTAGTGTTTATATTCTGTGTGCAGTATTAAGTGTATATGGCCATAATCAAAAAGTTATGATGGAAAATAATAGGGTGGGAAGAGTCATAGTATCTGCTGTTCTTTCTGTCATGGTTATATCTGCCAATTACCGAATTTTTGTGAATGGATCCGGAGTTTTAAAAGCAGTCATTTGCTTTTTTATGGGTATCTTTGTCTTTGATGGCTGGGTCATGCTGGTTGAGAATGTGTCTGAGAAGGTTGGGGGGTACACGGCTTCAAAAACGAATCATATTTTTATAGTATCACTTTGCGTGTTGCTTATTTCTTATGGATTTTATTTCATAATGGCAGCATGGCCGGGAAATCTTGATACGGATAGCTTTCGTTCCATCAAACAGATTCTCAGCGGAAATTATTCTGATCATCATCCGATTTGTTTTACATTACTTGTAAAGTTTTGGCTGGATATTGGCAGAATATTTTCGTCAGATATTAATTTGGGGATAGGTTTGTATATCTTATTTCAGATGTCTGCCATGATTTTGATTTATGCTTTTATAATAGACACAGTAAACAATATAGCAGGAAAAAAGATTGCATTAGCTTTTTTGGGATGGTATGCAGTAAATCCAATACATATCTGCAATAATGTTAGTGTGTGGAAAGATATCATTTTTTCGGGAGCAGTAGCATTATTTGTATGTGCATTGACGAGAATTTTGTATGGTTTGGGAAGAGAACGAATAAATTATATATGCTTATTATTAGGAGGGATTGGTTTTACGGTTTTTCGGCATAATGGAAAGATTGCTTTTATTGGCGTATTGATTTTTATGCTTTGCTTACGGAAGATGATTGAAAAAAAGATAGTAGCTGTTTCTATGTCAGCATTCGGTCTGGCATTCGTGCTGATATCTACAGGAATGAAAGCAACAGGGGCCGAGAAAACAGCAACTGTCGACTCCTTATCGATTCCTTTGCAGCAAATATCGAGAGTATTGGCTGATGGCTGTGAAATTACGAATGAACAACGACAAATACTTGGACAAGTAGCAGATTTAGAAAAGATTCCTGATCTTTACGTATATTATGTTTCCGATCCCATAAAGGGAGAAGTTTATACATTTGGAAATCAGCAATATATAAAAAGGAACATATTTGATTTTGTTAAAGCATATGTACAGATCGGACTGCGCTATCCAGACAAATATGTTAAAGCATGGATTGATATGACAAGAGGATATTGGAACGGTGGTTATCCTTATTTTAAGTGGGCAAATTATGTGAAGGATAATGATCTAGGTATTAGGAGAAGTAATGCTTTCCCGCTAATAAGCAAATGCTATGATGTTTCTCTTCGATTCATTGCAAAGAGCAGTTTACTGCAGCCATGCATATCTATAGGATTTCATATATGGATATGGATTATTTCTATCTGGGTTTTTGTATGCAAAGAGAATGGAAAGGCGCTGATTACTGTGGTGCCAGTAGCTCTTATTGTTGTCACAATATACATAGCTACACCATTGGACAGTGAACTACGCTATGTATATCCAATATTTACCTGCTTGCCGTTAACTATTGGGCAATTATTTGTTAAGCGATCCACCAGGGAGATTCAAAAGTGAAAAAACAAAGAATACGATTCATTATAATGACTGTATGCCTGATGGTATCCATCCTTTTGCCTTTGGGGAAACTGCTTGAGCGAAAGACAAGCATAAGAAAATATCGAGATTTCCTAAATGCAAAACAGGATTACGATGTTTTATTCGTAGGTACAAGTCATGTTATAAACGGCATATTTCCTATGGAACTTTGGAACAGATACGGAATTGTATCGTATAATTTCGGAAATGATGCTGCTACAATACCCACATCCTATTGGATGATCATGAATGCATTGGATTATACCAGTCCGAAACTGATTGTGTTGGATTGTTATGGAGTAAGCGGAAATACAAAAGTCACAACTACGAGCTTTGACTACATTCACTCAGCGCTTGATGCATTTCCCATTAGTATTACAAAGTTGAAAACAGCTATGGATTTAACAGATGATCCAAACAGAATTGAAATGATAGAAAAAGGAGAATTATCTGTTGAAAAGCAGGGAAGAGCCTCTCAATTGTTGTGGAATTTTTCTATATACCATAGCAGATGGAGTGACTTAAAATGGTATGATTTTTCAGTAAACTACACGCCTGAGCTGGGAGCTGAGTCGAGAGTAGGTGTGGCTGTCCCTGAAAATATCGCTGTTAACACCGGAGAAAAATCATCTTATGATACAATCGGATTTAAATATTTAAATTATATCGTAGAGGAGTGTACAAAACATAATATTAAGCTGATGTTAACTTATCTTCCGTTTCCGGCAAATAGCAGTGCATGGAAAGAAGCAAATGCAGTTTCGGACTTTGCGAAACAGAAAGACATAGAATTCCTTAATTTTCTTGAGGTAGGGGGGGGTGGATTATACTACAGATTTATATGATTCGTCTTCTCACTTGAATCCGTCAGGGGCCAAAAAAGTCACAGAAATTTTAGGGCAATTTATAACAGAGCATTACAGCATAGAAGACCACCGGGATGATGATGGATATTCTGAGTATTGGATTAAATTTGGAGAGTACCAAAAGTACAAAATGCAGTTGATAAAAGAACAGACATTTTTAAAAGAGTATTTAATGCTTTTAAACGATCCGGATTTTAGCATTGAAATACAAGGAAAGCAGGAGGAAGGATCTGATTTTCAAATTACAGTAAAGTTATCTGAAACGTTGGAGTTTGTTGATAGGGTGTCCGTTTTTGCTGACAAGATTGTCCATGAATGAAAGGGGGCGAACAGATGATTTTTTCTGTGAAAAGACAGAAAAGAAAGAATATATTATTTTGTCTTATGACAGTGGGATTGATCTGTATATTGCTGAACTTTCTTAACTGTCTGCTGATGAGAGATAATAGCAGGTATTCTTATTCTGAATTTTTAGCCAGCGATACAGAGTATGATGTATTGTTTTTTGGATCCAGTCATGTATATTCGGCAATCTCCCCAATGCAGCTTTGGAAGGATTATGGTATAACCTCTTACAATCTTGGATGTGGGGGGGGGCAGTATACCCGTATCCTATTGGATGATGAGAAATGCATTTCGGTATCACAAGCCCAGGGTGGCTGTGTTGGATGTTTTTTATGCGGAAAGTAATTTGAAGGTAGAGGGAACAAAAGAATTACTGCATGATAATTTTGATGTGTATCCATTGACAATCACAAAGCTTCAAATGGCTGCAGATTTGTATGATGGCGACAGTAAATCCCAGTTTGAATTATTGTTTCCCTTTTCGGCCTATCATAGCAGGTGGAGTTCCATGGATTCAGAAATGCTGAACAGACCTTTTACGCCGCCCCGATATAATTATGAAAAGGGTGCTAATTCATATAC
This sequence comes from Clostridiaceae bacterium, assembly GCA_910574345.1. Lineage (GTDB taxonomy): Bacteria > Bacillota > Clostridia > Lachnospirales > Lachnospiraceae > UBA3402. Next base: position 134,867 of record CAJSZV010000001.1, read on the forward strand.
TGGGGTGGCTGTTCCAAACCAGAGTTCAATTATAGAGGAATCCTGTCTGTTAGATGGACAGACAATGGGATTGGAATATATTTCTAAATTTATAGAAGTTTGTATAGAAGAGGACGTGATCCCACTGATAATCAATATTCCTTACATTGCAGATGAACGTAGCCAGAGGGCGGCTAACTCAGCCATGGCTTTAGCCAGAAATAAGAATGTTGATGCAATAAATTTGATGTATGAGGATATCGTTGATTTTAATGTTGATATGCGTGATTCCTGGTCACATTTAAATCCAGGAGGAGAATACAAGGTGACAGATTTTTTGGGAGAATATCTATCTGAGAAATATCATTTTGAGGATAAAAGGAATAATAGTTTATTTTTGGATTGGAAAGATGACTATAATTATTATTATAATTTCCTAGTAAAACAAATTGAGGATTCAGAAGCATACAAAGATGTTTTAATGCTCCTTTCCAATAAAAATTTCAGTGCGGAGATTGAATATAATGGCAAGTATTATACTGATCACATAGAAGAATTATTATTAAGACAGTTAGGAAATGATTTAAAGATTACTTTCAATAAGCAATTGACAGTTAATGAGATTCGTGTTGTTGTTACTGACAAGGAAAGCGAAGAGTTGTTGCTGATAAAGACATTTGAATTATAAATACAAGAGATGGAGGAAAGAAGATGTTATTTAATTCGTTGAACTTTCTGATCTTTTTTCCAATAGTGGTAATTGCATATTTTATGATGCCTGACAAAATAAAGAATTATTGGCTGCTTGTGTGTAGTTATTATTTTTATATGGGATGGAATGCAAAATATGCGTTGCTTATTTTTATATCAACAGTTATTACTTTTTTAAGTGGATTACTGCTTGAAGTTGTAAAAAACCGTGAGAATTGTTCAAAAGACAGACAGGATTTTTACAAAAGGATAATAGTAGCATTGAGTTTTGTTTCAAATTTGGGAATACTCTTTTATTTTAAGTACTTTAATTTTGCATTGGAAATATTTGCAGATGCCTTTAAAGTAGTTCATTTGTCTGTTGAATTTCCCGTCTTTGATATTGTGCTGCCGGTTGGGATATCATTCTATACTTTTCAGGCATTAAGTTATACTATGGATGTTTATAGGGACGAGATATATGCAGAAAAGAATTTTTTTGAATATGCATTGTTTGTTTCCTTTTTCCCTCAACTGGTTGCCGGCCCTATCGAGCGATCGAAAAATCTTTTAAAGCAATTGGCTCAAAAAAATAAATTTGATTTTTCCAGATTTATAGATGGTCTGCTGTTAATGTTATGGGGATATTTTCTAAAAATGGTTCTTGCAGACAGAATCGCAATTTTTGTTGATACAGTATACGGAAATGTCAGTCAATACAGAGGATTTTATCTGGTGGTAGCAACAGCTCTATTTGCAATTCAAATATATTGTGACTTTTCCGGATATTCAACGATTGCTATGGGTGCGTCCAGAATACTTGGGATTAACCTAATGGAAAACTTTGATGCACCATATTTCTCTGGTTCTGTTGCAGAATTTTGGAGACGATGGCATATATCTCTGACATCATGGTTCAAGGACTATCTTTATATTCCGTTGGGCGGCAGCAGGAAAGGAAAGATGCGAAAATATATTAATAAACTTTTGGTCTTTCTTGTCAGCGGATTATGGCATGGGGCGGATTTATCGTATATCGTATGGGGCGGATTAAATGGTTTATATCAGGTGTTGGGTGAAGCCCTTATGCCACTGAGGGACTTTCTGGTAAAAAGTTTTGCTCTGAACAGGGAATCTATAGGCCATAAATTTGTACATATGGTGGGAACTTTTATGCTTGTTGATTTTTCATGGATATTCTTCAGGGCAAACAGTTTTCAAGAGGCATTAATCGTTATTGAGCAGATGAAATGCTTAGATAATGCCGTAATATTCTGGAATGGTGCTCTATACGAATGCGGTCTTGACAGCAAGAATTTTGGATTGATGATTCTTGGAATCGGATTACTTTTTGCGGCAGATTTCTTAAAACGAAAAAAGGTTTGCATAAGAGAAATTATTCAAAGCCAGGATGAGTGGTGCAAGAGTGTTGTTATCGCTTTCAGCGTGTGTGCAATACTGTTGTTCGGCATATGGGGACCTGGATATAATGAAGTGAATTTTATTTATTTTCAATTTTAAGAGTATCATTAAATTAGAAGGATAAAATGTGGGGGAAGATTAAGTGGAAAGGATAAGTACGTACGTTGCAGGTGTGGGGATAGAAGAAAATACGAAGAAATATTATTCTGGTATCGATCTGACCAAATTTATAATGTCTTTGGTAGTTGTAGCAATTCACACAGGGTTATTAGAATCTGTGCGGGGGGGGGTAATCGTATATAATAATTTTTTTACGGTGGCAGTTCCATATTTTTTCCTGGCTTCAGGTTTTCTGCTAGGGTTAAAGTTGGAAGAGCCTTTTAATGGACAGAAAAATGTTGGAATATTAAAGAAGTTTTTTTGGAAAGTACTGAAATTATATTTTATATGGACTATAATATATTTCCCATTGGCAATTCAAGGTTATTATCTTGGGGGAGTAACAATTAAAAAAGCTGTTAAATCATATGTGTTGTATTTATTGTTTGTAGGAGAGCATTATAATTCATGGCCTTTATGGTATTTGCTTTCCAGTATTTGGACGACTGTATATTTAATGATAGTCCATCGGGCCGGGAAGGCAACGTACTTGCGGTTGATTCAGTATAGTATATTGATTAGCATTATTAGTTTTTCATTAAATATTCTTGTAAATGCCGACAATAGCAGTTTGATATTTACTGAAAAGTTTGTAAAAGATATTGTTTCTGAATCTATAAAAAATGGCAGAGTAATGACTGGTGCAATATATATTCCTTTTGGTCTATATATTTCAAAAAATAGGTCTGACAAAAGAAATTATCTTGTTTTACTATTGTTTGGGATAACAATTGGATGTTGTTTGGATAATCAGTTTTTGCGTGGATACAGTACAATGTTAAGTGCAATTGGATTATTTGGATGGTCAACACATTTGGATATCAAGTACTCTGGTGTTGTAAAATATATGAGAAGAATGAGTATATGGATATATTTTATACATATGTATATTTATACGGGTATTTATTTAGTGTTGTATGGTAAAAAAACAAGCGGGGCAATTCCCTTTTTGCTAACTGTTGTTTTATCAGTTTGTATTTCTGCTATTTTGGACAAAGTTGTTAAAGTAAAGTGGAAGCGGCTGAGGATTTGATAAAAAGAAAGTCAAAATAATAGTAAAGAGTAGGAAGAATAGAATGGATATATTGAAACAGGAAGTTTATGAAGCAAATTTGGCCTTGGTATTAAAGGGAGTTGTTATCTATACTTGGGGTAATGTTAGTGGGATTTCTGAGGATAGGAAGTATATGGTTATTAAGCCGTCTGGCTTGGATTATGACATAATGACACCAGAAGATATGGTGGTTGTGGATGTTTGGACAGGAAAAATCGTTGAAGGGAAATGGAAACCGTCTTCGGATACTAATACACATCTTGAACTGTATAGAAGATATGAGTCTATCAAAGGAATTGTTCATACACATTCGGTAAATGCTGTGGCTTTTGCACAGGCTGGCATATGCATTCCGGCATTGGGAACGACACATGCAGATTACTTCTATGGGGATATCCCTTGTACAAGGGAACTTTCAGGACAGGAAGTGACAGAGGGATATGAAAAAAATACAGGCAAGGTTATTATAGAAACCATTGACAAGACAGGATATGACCCAATGGAAATTCCGGGAATCGTGGTTAAAAATCATGGACCATTTGCATGGGGAACAAGTGCGGCGAATGCGGTGCATAATGCAGTGGTAATGGAAAAAATTGCGGAGATGGATATCAAGACATTGCTGCTGAACCCGGATAGTAAATTAGATCGGTATATTTTGGACAAACATTATATGCGCAAACATGGGAAGAATGCATATTATGGGCAAGGATAAGGGCTGATAATGCGCAGAGGCTGTTTTTCTGTTTCTATTTTTCCTTGTGATATATTGTATTTATCTTTCTTTCAGAAAAATAATATTGCAAAATATATGGCTATTAATCATTAGCCTGCTTTTCTGCTCCTGGATGCAGCCTAAGTATATTTTACTTTTTGTTTTATACATATTTGGAAATTGGTTGATTGCATATTTAATAGGATATAAATATAATATTTATTCTATAAAAAAGAAAATATTACTTGCTATAGGTGTTAGTTTTAACTTTGGCCTTTTGTTCGTGTTTAGGTATTGTACATTTGTTTAAAGGTATTAATGTAATCTTCATACCGAAAATCATATTACCCGTAGGAATTTCCTTTTATATTTTTCAAGAGGTTTCATGCTTAATTGATGTTTATAGTGGTAAAATAAAGGCACAGAAAAATTTATCAAGTTTTGCATTATATTTATCATTATATCCTCAATTGATAGCAGGCCCTATTGTAAGGTATTCTGATATCGAGAAGCAGATTATTTATAGGGAGAATAATATTAATTATATTGCATGCAGAGGGAATAAGAAGTTTTATACTTGGATTTACATAGAAGGTTGTTATTGCTGATACCCTGGCAGTTATAGTAGACTTTATTTGCAGCCAGATGGTATTAATAATACAACAACAATTGCCTGGTTGGGAAGCATAGCATATATTTTTTTCAAGTTTCTCATTGAAATTTCGGGATATACTCCGATAAACTATTGAAACAATCACTAAAACATGGTATTATACTCTTATAAAGGAGGCATACCACGTGATCTACCGAAAACTATACATGGAGAAAATACTCCCATTCATTGATACTCCCTTTGTAAAAATCCTAACCGGCGTACGCCGCTGCGGCAAATCCACGATTCTCAACATGCTTAAAGAGAAACTTAGAGAGAATAAAATACCTGAAGAACAGATCATATCCTACAACTTTGACAGTCTGGAGTATGAAGATATAGATACAGCTTCCAAACTTTATCGAGAAGTTAAATCACGTCTGGCCAAGGGGAAGAAGACATACATCTTTTTAGATGAGGTACAGGAGATAGACAACTGGGAGAAGGCCGTTAACTCATTTATGGTAGAGTTTGACGCAGACATTTATGTAACCGGCTCCAATTCCAGGATGATGTCCGGAGAGATATCGACATACCTCACCGGACGTTATGTTTCATTTAGAATTTATCCCTTGTCTTTTGAAGAATATCTGGATTTCAGAAAGGAATATGCGCAACCGGCGGAGCTTTATACGGAGTTTAAGAGATATATCCGCATGGGAGGTTTTCCGGCGCTGCAGCAAAAGGAATATACCCAGGAAGAAGCATACACGGTTGTAAAGGATATTTACAATTCTACAATTTTTACGGATATCGTAAAACGCAATCAGATCCGTAAAGTTGACCAGTTGGAGAGAGTGGTAAAATACACATTTGACAATGTAGGGCAGACATTTTCCGCACTGACACTTTCCAAATATTTGAAGAGCCAGAACAGGCAGATGGATCCGGAGACCGTATACAGTTATCTGAATAAGCTGGAGAATGCTTATATTCTTCACCGCTGTTCCAGGTACGATATTAAAGGGAAAGAGATTCTTAAGACTCAGGAAAAATTCTATCTGGCAGATTCGGCGTTGAGGTTTGCGGTTCTTGGCTATCATGAGGACATGGTATCTTCAAGTCTGGAGAATATTGTGTATATGGAACTTCTCAGACGAGGCTATGATGTATATGTAGGTAGATTAGACGGGGCGGAGATCGATTTTGTGGCGGTGCAGAAGGACGAAAAAATCTATATCCAGATATGTGAGAGGATAGAAAGGGAAGAGACCGGGAGACGTGAGTACGGGAATCTGCTTTCTATTTCCGATAATTATCCCAAATATGTGTTGAGGATGGATGAGATGGCCGGTGGGAACTATGAGGGGATTAAGACCATGCATGTGGCGGATTTCCTTTTGAGTAACCAGTATTAAGTTAACTGAATGAAAATGGTATAATAAGGAGGCGCTTTTTAAGTCAGATGTAGTCCAATAAAATTGGATTTACAATATATCCAGAACATATTTGAATATATGAGTACCGAAAGATAGAATTTACAAAATTGCTGGAGTAGGTTGGCAGGTCTCAATAATATGTCCTTAAACGTATCTGTATTCCATCATAGTCAGGTACACCCCCCGCTCTCCCCCCCAGTACTTTTTTCCCTTTAAGCATCCCCCACTCAAAGTTCTCATCCGCCTTGCGGCCTACCAGGAAGTTCCCCGCCCGCTGGGTGAGCTGGGCGAAGTTGACGGCATAGTCCTCCGCGCCGCCGGCGTAAGTATAGATGCTGGCCTCGGAACCCATGAAGCCGATATCAGCATCCCCTGATACCAGGGCAGTCATAACCTTGTCGGCGCCTGCTCCGTTTACAAGGGTAAGGTCGATGCCTTCCTCCTCAAAATACCCTAACTCAATGGCGGCATACTGAGGCGCATAGAAGATAGAGTGAGCCACCTCATTTAAGGTGACTGGGGTAAGACTGCTTTTGGCAGGGGCAGCCTGGCAGCCGGAAAGTGAAGACAATGAGGTCAGTGTAAGTGCGGCGGCCAGAACGGCGGCAGTTTTTCTTTTCATAACATTCTCCCATATGGTTTTTTATATGTTATGATATTGGGAATGAGGGAAAAGAGTGCTTGGGCATGGCAAATACGGTTGCGAAAAGGAAAAAGTTGGGTTATGATAGCATCAGCCGTGAGCCTGCAAAAGCCCCAGGCAAACAAACCTTACTTGCGGGCCTGAAGGGTACGCAGACCAGCTGCAGGGTGCAGAGCTTGCGGAATTCACGGGGAGGGATACAAAGGATGGAATACAAAGTGATTGTGCTGGATCTGGACGGCACGCTGACCAACAGGGATAAGGTTATTACACCTAAGACGAAAGAAGCACTGATGAAAGCTCAGGCTATGGGAAAAATCGTGGTGCTGGCATCGGGGCGCCCCACTATGGGGGTGATGCCTCTGGCCGAGGAGCTGGAACTGAAAAGGTATGGGGGATATATCCTGTCTTTTAATGGAGGAATGATCGTGAACTGCAAAACCGGTAAGGTGGTGTTTGAGAGCCAGCTGCCGCCGGAGATTAACAGTAAGATTATTGATCAGTCCGTGGAGCATGGAGTTGACATTATCACATATGAGGGAGATAAGATCATAGCCAGTGATGCCAGGTATCAGTATATAGACCTGGAATCCAGAGTGAATCATATGGATGTCATCGAGATAAAGGACAGGTCGAAGATGAAGGAATATCTTACTTTCCAGGTTCCCAAGTTTATCCTGACTGACGACGGAGACTATCTGGCTATGGTAGAGCCTAAGGTGAAAGCGGCTATGGGGAAGAATTACAGTGTTTACCGCTCGGATCCATACTATCTGGAGATTCTTCCAAAAGGCATTGACAAAGCCAAGTCCCTGGAGCGTTTCCTGGAAGTGACAGGATACAGGCAGGAAGAACTGATTGCCTGCGGAGACGGGTACAATGATCTGTCTATGATTAAGTTCGCCGGTTTGGGCGTGGCTATGGAGAACGCCGTGCTGCCGGTTCGTCAGGCAGCTGACTATATTACCCTGTCCAACAATGAGGACGGTGTGGCCCATGTGGTGGAGAAATTTATGATAACGATGTGAAACATTTCTATGATCTTTTTTCCTGGGACTATAGACTTTACGGTTTTACTGTGCTAAAATGTATCGTAGCAGTATACCTTCCTCCGTTCACGGAGGGTATACAGGAGAAAGTCTGAAAAGGGGAACAGGAAATGAATAAAAAGATTAAGACAGCAGCAGTGGATCATCTTTTTGAGGCCGTCTTAACTCTGGAAAGCGCAGAAGAGTGCTACGCATTTTTTGAAGATGTGTGTACGGTCAATGAGCTGCTGTCGCTTTCCCAGCGTTATGAGGTGGCCAGGATGCTCCGTGGCAAGAAGACTTATCTGGAGATCGCGGAAAAGACAGGGGCTTCCACGGCCACGATCAGCCGGGTGAACCGCTCTCTGAATTATGGCAATGACGGATATGACATGGTATTTGCCCGTCTGAATAAAGAAGATCAATCTGAATAAAAAATATAAAAAAGAAATAGCCCCGAAAAGCTATTTCTTTTTTTTGCCGCTTGCCGGATGTTCTTTTTCAATCTGGTCAATGAGCAGTTCCATGAGCTGTTTTTTCAGATATACATCAAATCCCAGAGCGCAGATAAAGGAAAAAATCTGCAGATATTCCCGGTCATCCTGGGTCTGGCTCCGGCCGGCTCCGTCGGAGGAGGCTGTATCGCGGGCGGAAGCAGTGGTGTCAGGAAAGGTCTGCTGGGCGGAACGGAATTTGCGCATGATGTCTTCCTTCAGCCGCTTCATCTGCTCCTTTTCAAGAGAAAATATCTGGCGATAGATGTCTTCTAAAGACCAGTTGAAAGAATCTGCGTCGGCTTGGGAAGTGGTATGAAAATGGCCTTCCGTGACAGGATCGAACAAGATTTCAATGTCATGAAAAGACAGCATGTTCTTAAAGTAATAGATAAAAATAAGCAGGAGAGTGTGCTCCTTGGTGTATTTTTTCTTTATAGGGGGAGGCAGCAGGTTATTCTTGGCATAATTGTTGATCATGGTTTTTGTGAGAACCTTGTCCTCCGGATAGCGCTTGGACTTTTCCAGCCGTTCATCCATGAAAGTGGTCAGCTGATCCATATAAAGAGGAATATCAGGAATCTGCTCCGGCTTTACATAGTCCAGGGCATCAAATCGGGAAAGAATTTCCCTGAGCAGTTCTTCATTTAGTTTCATGTCGTCACCTCATTGTATCTATTATATAGTTTTGGAAACCGGATAGCAAGAGGAAAATTGTTTTTATGACAGGGAGATTAGTTGCTGCCTATGGGAGGGGCATCTTCTTGCCCGTCTTCGACGGACAAAAACTGGGGTGTTCGTCCGATGCGGAAAAACGGAGGTTATGATGAATAAAAAAATATTGCTGGTGCATGGTTTTATGCACTCCTCTGCCAGATATAAAAGACTGAAGACAGACCTGGAAGCAATGGGAGACTGTGAAGTCACGCTTTATGAGCTGCCCGGTTTCGGAGATACGCCGGCGTCTTCATGGCGTCATGTATTGGAGCAGGATGCTGATAAGATAAAAGGCGAACTGGCGGCAGGGGATTATGATTATGCAGTGGGCCATTCCATGGGAGGCAATGTTCTGCTGCGCGCCATGGACGGCAGGAGATGGAGGACAAGGGTGATACTTCTGAGCCCGGAGTATGGCGGAATTCCTTTATTAAAACCATGCACTCCCTTTATGCCGGTTCTTCCCCTGGTATTTTTGCTGCTGAAGGTGCCCTGTGCCCTGACGTCTTTTCTCATAAAAACCATGGCTCTTTTTACGGTGAATCGCTGGACTCAGATTGATGAGCGCATCGTGGCGGATGCAAGGAAAGCTTCTCCCATGACAGCCGCAGGGGCCATGTTCGAACTGACATGGGACAAGTGGCGGGTTAGAAACTGGAAGAGCAAAGAAGTGGTTTTGATTCTGGGCGAGAAAGACAGGATCATCAGGCGGGAGAAAATGAAAAAATTGCAGAAGGATCTGGGGAAATGTTCTGTATATTATATAGAAGGAATCGGTCACACGGCTGTGTCGGAGGACTATGACCGGCTCCTTAAACTGCTGACACGTATTTTGGTCCGCCACATATGATAGATTATCATGGGAAATATTTTGTCGGAGCCCCGGTTCATGAATCTGGGGTATGACAGTGTTTCTTAGATGGGAGGTGTCAGCATGAAATCAAAACTGGAGGTAGAACACCTCTGTTATTCTTATCATACCTTGGAGGGCGAGACAAAGGCCCTTTCGGATATATCCTTTGATGTGAGAGACGGGGAGTTTTACGCCATAGTAGGCCCTTCGGGCTGTGGAAAATCCACGCTCTTGTCCCTTCTGTGCGGCCTGATTGAACCGGAGGAGGGGAAGATACGGATTGACGGAGTCGAACGAAGAGACAGCCATGCAGCTATCGGCTATATGCTGCAGAGAGATCATCTGTTTGAATGGAGAACGATTTTTAATAATGTAACCCTGGGCCTGGAGATTCAGAAGAGACTGGATGAGAAAGCGAAAGAGGAATTAAGGGCAATGCTTAAAACTTACGGATTGTCTCAGTTTCAGGAATCCAAACCGGCTCAGCTGTCCGGCGGTATGAGACAGAGGGCGGCACTGATCCGTACCCTGGCTTTAAAGCCGGATATTTTGCTTTTAGATGAACCCTTTTCCGCCCTGGACTACCAGACGAGGCTGGAAGTGTGCGACGATATCAGCACTATCATCCGCACGCAGAAAAAGACGGCATTGCTAATCACCCATGATTTGTCGGAGGCCATCTCCGTGGCTGACCGGATTTTAATTTTAAGCAGCCGTCCGGCAAGAGTAAAACATGTTTTGGAGATTCATTTTGACAAAGAGTATGACCGGCCCTTGTCCAGGCGGAATGCTCCTGAATTCTCCGCCTATTTTAATGAATTATGGAAGGAGTTGAAGACCCATGACTGAGCCTTCCCTGTCCCAGCAGGAGTTTATTGAGAGGGAGAGATATCATAGAAATAAGGTTCGTATCTGCCGGATCATGCTTTTGGTCCTGCTTCTGGCACTGTGGGAATTGTGCGCCAGTCTTCATATGATTGACGCTTTTATATTCAGTTCTCCAAGGAGGATTGGCTCCTGCTTTATTAAAATGGCAGCGGACGGAAGTATTTTCCTTCATGTTGGCGTGACCTTGTGGGAGACTTTGGTAAGCTTCTTTCTGGTGGTGACAGTGGGAGTGGCAGCGGCAGTGGCTTTGTGGGCCAGCCGCAGCCTTTCGGAGATTCTGGAACCTTATCTGGTTATGCTGAACAGTCTTCCCAAATCTGCCCTGGCTCCCCTTCTCATCGTGTGGCTGGGCAACAACATGAGGACCATTATTGTGGCGGCAGTGTCTGTGGCAGTCTTCGGGTCCATTCTCACGCTGCATACGGGATTTATGCAGACAGACCCAGACAAGATACGTCTGATTCAGTCCCTGGGGGGAACAAAAAAGGATATCCTTTTAAAAGTGCTGATTCCCTCATCCGTTCCCCTGATTATCAGCAACATGAAAGTGAATGTGGGGTTGTGCCTTGTGGGCGTGATTATCGGAGAATTTCTCTCAGCCAAAGCGGGTCTGGGATATCTGATTATCTATGCATCTCAGGTCTTTACCTGTGAGTACCCTCTGACAGGAAAGACCATGGATTAGATAAGCCGGAAGCATATGACGGCTAAGACGCCTATGATGATCACCAAAGCACTGCCCAGAAGGAGCTTTTCTATATTACTGTCCCTGCCGGTTTTGTGGATTCCTGTATCCATCAGAACACCCCAGGGACTGCGAATATCCATTCTTGATAAATATGAAGAATTCTGCCGGTTTCCCATGGCCCATAAAAAGGTCTCCCAATCTTTTTTAAGAATGTTGATTCCAAGGGCAAATTCCTTTTCCGGACTTAGGTTTTTTGACATGGCCCGGAAAAAGCCGGATTCTTTGGCATACTGAGGGGATTTCTGATAGGAGGGGTCCCGCTGTTTTTTTCGAAATTCTGTGTAGGCATAGTTCTGTCCGTCCTCAATGGCTTTCTGGGGATTCTGCATTTGCTTATAAGCAGTTAGGGTGTGGTAATATACGTTGGAAGCGCCCTTTCGGCTTATGTACTGATTGATGATTTTTTCAATGGCGTTCTGAAGAGGAAAGGTAATGGAAGCGTCTTGTCTGCTCTGGGCGGCATATACCTGCCCTTTGATGGACATGACGGCGGCCAGGAGTCCTGTTACCTCGTCGTTTCTGGCGCTGATGCCGGGATTCTTGAACAGATTGCCCCTGCCTGTTATGTGTGCGGCAAATCCGTTGGCTCTCTCCAATTCTCTGCCGGAAAAAGAGATGCTTCCGCTTCGTTTAAAGGTGTTTTCGGGGGTGCCTTTTCTTGCATTGCCGATGATTTCCTTTCTCTGTCTGATCTGCTCTTTCCAGGAATTCGCGTGTGTGTTATAGGCCTGCTGAAACCGTATATTTTGTTTCCCGGAGGATTGATAGATCATGCCATTTTGCCCGGAACCTGCAGGGGAGTGTCTGCCTGCGGGGCCTGTGTAGAGGGATGGCTGGAAGGGGACGCCTTTCCCGGAGAAAGCGGGTGAGACAAAAAGGGCATGTGCGGCCTGGGGAGAGATGGATTTTCCGGCAGTCTGTCTGTAAAGGCCGGATCGGATGCTGTCTAAGGCAGAGGTTTGACCGGATTCTTCCAGGAGCGCCACAAGCTGCTTTAGATTCTCATCCATGAGAAGGTTTAGCTTTTCGGCCAGCAGGGCGTCCAGGCGGGCCAATTGTTCTGTGAGATTTTCTCCCTCCGCATATTTTAAAGCAGCCTCAAGGAGGGCAAGATACAGCTTTGACAGTTGTTCAAGCTGGGTGGGGAGAGCAAGACTGGGATCAGGCTGCCATTCCAAAAGAGATTCCCAGTCCTTTTTTTCCATCTCCAGGATCCATCTGAGGATATCTTTGGCGGAAATTGTTCCGTCAGAGAGAAAACGGCTGCGGGTTTCAGAGATCTCCGCTGTGTCTTTGGAATGGTCCTGTTCTTCATCCTTGTCAGAAGACCGGACTTTTTCACGCTGTTCCATAACCTCTCTGGAAATTCCCTTAAGCAGCGCTTCGCCGCTCTTTAATTCTGCCTGCTGTTTGGCAAACTGAAGCTCTTTTTCTGTAACGGCAGCGGCTTCGGGGGCCGTACCGGTCACATTCATATTGGACATATCATTTTCCCTCTCTGTGCTAAAGAAACGGGTTCTTATAACATATATCGGCTTAAACGGCCATATTCTTATAAAAAAACGGAACCAGTGATATGGACAATATGGTTTTCAGACAGGACGGGGAGGAGAGGGATGCAGCGTCAAATCAGGAGGAGACAGCCTTCCTTGGCTGTGTGGCCAGGTATCTTGTGAGAGAAAAACTGATAAATCCCCAGGAGCAGCTTATCTTTCTTTCTCTTTTAAAGGAGGAAGCGTAGATGATATTGTCTCGTGCAGTGATCTATTGCCGATGCAGCACAGAGGAGGAAAGCCAGACAGATGCCCTCTGCAAGCAGATATGGGAAAGCGAGGCATGTGTCAGAGACCATGGCTGGCTTCTGGCGGACAGGTATGTGGAGCTGAAAAGTGGCACAACTACAAGGGGAAGGGACGAATATAACCGGCTTTTTCATGATCTTGTGACTGACAAGTTCGAGATTATCGTTATCAAAAGCCAGGATCGCCTTATGCGCAATGTGAAGGACTGGTATCTGTTTCTGGACCGGATGCTGAGCCATGGAAAACGCCTGTTCATGTACATAGAGCAAAAATTTTATACTGCCGACGACGCCCTGATTACCGGCATCAAGGCCATACTGGCGGAAGAGTACAGCCGGGAATTAAGCAAGAAAATAAACAATGCCCACAAAAACCGCCAGAAAAACGGAGGGAGAGCCATGCTGACTTCCCGGACATTCGGGTTTCTTAAGCTGCCTGACGGAACGGCGGCAGTGGCAGAGGAGGAGGCCGGGATCATCCGGCAGATCTATGAGTACAGCGCAGCCGGATACGGAAGCCGCAGGATTGCCGGCCTGTTTCGGGAACAGGGGTATGTAAAGAGGACGGGAAATGCCCTGACAGCCACCTGTGTGACAAGGATTATCCGCAATCCTCTATACAAAGGAACTATGGTGATGAACAAGCTCCATTATGATTTTGAAACAAAAAAAAGAATGAAGGTCCCGGAGGAACAATGGATCTTAAGGGAGAAAGCGGTGCCTGCCATTGTGGATGAAAGGCTGTGGGAGGCGGCGAACCGGGCCATGACAGACCGGGCGTCGCGGCATGGCCAGGACAGAACCGTCCCAAAAGTCAGCTTTGGGGGGCAGTATGATCTGTCCGGGAAGCTGGTCTGCAGCCAGTGCGGGAAGCCTTATTACCGCACATGGAGGTATGGCGGCGGCAGGGACAAGAGGATCATCGAATGGAAATGCAGCACCTATCTGGAAAAAGGAAGGCAGGACCGGGGAGGATGCAGGGGGGCTCACTTAAGGGAAGAGACCATCCTTGCTGTCCTGGAGCAGGCCTGCGGCGCCTATGGCGATTTGGGAAGGAGGGAGAAGGACAGGATCATAGACCGCACGATCCGGATTCTCAGGGAAGCATTTGACCGTATGCCCGGCAGGGAGAAGTGGGAGAAGCTGGAAAAGGAAGAAAAACGGCTGGAGGAACAAAAAGATGTTCTTCTTACAAAGCTTCTGGAGGGCGTGATCCCTGACAAGGATTACCGGAAAAAACATGATGAACTGGAGAAGGAGCTGACCAGGCTTAAGGCGCAGAAAGAAGGAATTCAACAGAGAGAAGAGGAGAGACGGAATCCGGAACAGAGAATAGAAGCCATAAAGGACTGGCTGGAAAAAGAAGGGGTCAAAAAGGCCGGGGCGGCCAGAAGGATGGAGGATATCCAAAGAGTCCGCGTACATGAATGGCAGCTGGAGATATTGCTGTCAGGAGGCAGGACCTTGTGGGCGGACTATCCCTTCGGGCCGGAAACCGACAGGGGAAGATACTTGGACCGCAGGAGAATTATGGAGCTGCTTAAGGAAAACCCCTCCCTGACTGCAGGGAAGCTGGCAGACCGGATGGGACGCTCCGGGTATATGGTGAGGAACCGTATGGTGGAGTTGACCAGGGGAGGATATATCCGGTTTCATGGGCGGGGAGGCCGCGGGATGTGGGAGGTTGTAAAAGAGCTTCCGGATAAAGAAGAAAGCATGAGGGCCGGCGGCCTGTAGGGAGATGCCGGGTTCTATCCAATCCTGTCACCCCGTACTCACACCTCTTTAAAATGGATATGCTGGTAATGTCTATCGTGATTCTGTGCATTGTGTCCACGGTTCTCTATCAGGCCATTGCCATACTGGAAAAACGGGTTTTGTCATAGAATAAAAAGGTGGGCTCCTATAAAAGGGAGTCCACCTTTTCGCATACAAGACGGATATATTCGCCCAGGCTTGAATCACTGCAGCCTGCAATATAGTGGTTGCAGCGGTTCACGGGTATGAGAATTTTGTAGGCTTTGCTTGCGCCGACGGCATGGGCGATGGCAGGAGTGATCTCCCCAAGAAGGGCATCGGCAAAGACAATCCCTATGGGGCCGATAATCACATCGGAATCTCTGGCATTGACAATACAGGGATTTTCTCCCGTAGCTCCGTAATCGGCCCCTGCTTTTAACATGGCGGCCGTGGCGATGGAATTGGTACCAATGGCATACAATTCCAGGTTGGGGTGACTCCTTTTCAGCTGCTCAATGACGGTTTTTCCCATCCTTCCGCCCTGTCCGTCGATAATCGTAATCTTCATAGAGAGAATCCTTTCTGAATATGATAGTTTCTATTTTAAACGGCGGAAAGAGGCATGTCAAGTTTTGGCGGGGGTTGGGTATTGTTTTCGGTGAAGGAAAAGATTAGAAAAAATGCTTGCAAATGTCATATTCCAGTGCTATACTACATACGATAACATGATATATTGACTGATGAAGAGTGGGCGTGAGTCCACTCTTTCATTTCTGTCATGGGAAGATACGGCCAGGGGCTTTGTGGAGCAGGTGTCCTGTGAAGAATGTTCAGTCATATGAAAAGGACAGCAGCAGAAAGAGAGGTGATGCCGGATGACAAAAAGAGAGATGTATGAGGCAAGGACGGAGGAATTCCTCCTTCCCTTAGTGGCACAACATCATTTTGAACTGGTGGATGTGGAGTATGTGAAAGAGGGGACCAGCTGGTACTTAAGAGCCTACATTGATAAAGAGGGTGGGATCGCCGTTGATGACTGTGAAGTGATCAGCCGGATTTTAAGTGACTGGCTGGACAAGGAAGACTTTATCGACGACAGCTATATTCTGGAAGTGAGTTCTCCGGGGCTGGGAAGGCCCTTAAAGAAGGATAAGGATTTTGCCAGGAGCATAGGAAAAGAAGTGGACATAAAGCTGTACCGGGCAAGGAACAAAGAGAAAGATTTCACAGGTATCCTTAAAGAATATGATAAGGACACCGTTACCATTGAACTTGAGGATGAAAGCAGAGAGACATTTGAGCGCCGGGAGATTGCACTGATTCGTTTAGCATTCGATTTCTAATTAAGAAGATAGTTGGAGGATAAAGAAATGAACAAAGAACTGTTAGAGGCATTGGAGATTCTGGAAAAGGAAAAGAACATCAGCAAGGAAACCATGCTGGAGGCCATTGAGAATTCCCTGATCACTGCATGCAAGAACCATTTCGGAAAGGCTGATAATATCAAAGTCAATATTAACCCTGAGACATGTGATTTTGCGGTGCTGGCAGAGAAAGAAGTAGTGGAACAGACGGAAGATCCCCTTTTGCAGATCAGCCTGACGGAGGCGAAGATGATGGCTCCCAGGTATGAGGTGGGAGATATTGTGCAGATTCCCATTGAATCCAAATCTTTTGGAAGAATTGCCACTCAGAATGCCAAGAATGTGATTCTGCAGAAGATCCGGGAGGAGGAAAGAAAATCCCTGTACAAGGACTGGTACGCCAAGGAGAAGGATATCGTTCCCGGTGTTGTACAAAGATATCTGGGGCGGAATGTGAGCATTAACCTTGGCAAGGCAGATGCTATTTTAAATGAATCGGAGCAGGTAAAGGGAGAGATCTTCCAGCCTACGGAGCGGATCAAGGTGTATGTGCTGGAAGTAAAGGACACACCCAAAGGCCCCCGTATCTCTGTGTCAAGAACTCATCCGGATCTGGTAAAGCGTCTCTTTGAGCTGGAAGTGGCGGAGGTAAAGGACGGGACTGTAGAGATCAAGTCTATCGCCAGGGAAGCAGGTTCCAGAACCAAGATCGCAGTGAAATCCAACGATCCCAACGTAGATCCCGTAGGTGCCTGCGTGGGCCTTAACGGAGCCAGAGTCAATTCTGTGGTCAGCGAGCTGCGAGGGGAGAAGATTGATATTATCAACTGGGACGACAATCCGGCTTACCTGATCGAGAATGCCTTAAGTCCTGCCAAGGTGATCTGTGTGGTGGCGGATGAGGAAGCCAGAGAAGCTCAGGTCATCGTACCGGACTACCAGCTGTCTCTGGCCATAGGCAAGGAAGGACAGAATGCCAGACTGGCGGCGAAGCTGACAGGATTCAAGATTGATATTAAGAGCGAGACCCAGGCAAGAGAGCTTGGCTTGTTTGAAGAGATGGGAATCGAATATCAGACGGAAGAAGGTACGTTTGAAGCGTATCAGGATTATCCGGAGAGCTATGAGGAGTATGAGGAAGGCTATGAAGAGTCTTACCAGGAAGACTATCAGGACGATTACCAGGACGATATAATACCAGAACAAGATTAGAATGGAAGTGAAGACTCAGGTGAGTACAAAAAAGATACCCCTTCGCCAATGCATTGGCTGTGGAGAGAGTAAAAGCAAAAAAGAGATGATTCGTATTCTGAAGACGGAGACGGAAGGGATCATTCTGGACCCTACGGGGCGTAAGAACGGAAGAGGCGCTTATATCTGCCCTTCTTCGGAGTGTCTTAAGAAAGCCATAAAGAGCCGGGGACTGGACCGTTCTTTTAAGATGCAGGTTCCAAAAGAGGTTTACGAAACGCTAAAAAAGGAGATGGAACAACTTGTCGGACAATAGAAAGAAGGTTCTGAACCTGATCGGGTTGGCCACCAAAGCGGGGAAGACAGCCAGCGGTGAATTCTCCACAGAAAAGGCGGTAAAAAGCGGTAAAGCTTATCTGGTGGTGGTGTCGGAGGAAGCCTCAGACAACACAAGGAAGAAATTTACCGACATGTGTACTTACTATCGGGTTCCAATCGTGATTTTTGGCGGGAAGGACGAATTGGGTCACTATATGGGCAAAGAGATGCGGGCGTCTCTGGCCATATTGAATGAAGGATTCGCGAAGGCAGTGGTAAAACAAATGAATATCAACGGAGGTAGTAAGTATGAGAGTCAGTGAGTTAGCAAAGGAACTGGGCAAGACCAGTAAAGAGATATTAGATATTTTACAGAAGAATCAGGTCAGCGATAAGACGCATTCGTCAAATATAAGTGAAGAGCATATTCAGATGGTAAAGAGGATCCTGACACCGGCGCCTGCGAAAGCACCTCAGACACCGGCGCCGGCTTCCTCAGGAAGCAGCGGGGCAGCACCGGCAGATCCGCCAAAGAAAAAGATTACGGCAGTATACCGTCCCCAGAATGCCCAGACTATGAGGCAGAGGCCTGCCCAGGGCGGCAGCCGTCCTCAAGGAGCAGGTCAGGCATCCCGTCCCCAGAACGGTCAGGGACAGCCCGCCCGTTCCCAGGGACAGTCGGCTCCTACGGTTCGTCCTCAGCCAACCCAGGCAGTACGCCCCCAGTCTCCCGCATCCCAGCCCGTCCAGACAGTGCGTCCCCAGGCTTCTCAGACAGTTTCGGGACAGCAGACCCAGGCAGCGCCGGTTCAGCAGAGCCAGCCGGTTCGCTCTCAGAACGGACCGGGTACGGTAAGTTCCTCTCAGACTTCCCAGAGCGGTCATTCTCAGTCTCAGCAGGGACAGGAAGGTCAGACTCAGGCAGTTCAGAACCAGAACAGCCAGACCGGTCAGGCCCAGAGACCGGATGGAAGCCGTGACGGAGGCCGTTCTCAGCAGGGAAGTCAAAGCGGATTCCAGGGCCGTGACAATAATCGTTCTCAGAATCAGGGAAACCGTGACGACAGCCGTCAGGGCGGCTACCAGGGAGGCCGAGACGGCAGCCGCCAGGGCGGCTACCAGGGAAGCCGAGACGGCAGCCGTCAGGGCGGTCGAGACGGCAGTCGTCAGGGAGGTCGTGACGGCAATCGTCAGGGCGGCTACCAGGGAAGCCGAGACGGCAGCCGTCAGGGCGGCTACCAGGGAGGTCGTGACGGCAATCGTCAGGGCGGCTACCAGGGAAGCCGAGACGGCAGTCGTCAGGGCGGCTATCAGGGAAGTCGGGACGGCAGCCGTCCCCAAGGCGGCGGTTATCAGGGGAACCGAGACGGCAGTCGTTCCCAGGGCGGCTACCAGGGAAGCCGGGATGGCAGCCGTCAGGGCGGCTACCAGGGGAGCCGAGACGGCAGTCGTCCCCAGGGCGGTGGTTATCAGGGAAGCCGAGACGGCAGCCGTCCGGGATTTCAGGGAAACCGTGACGGAGCCCGTCCCCAGGGCGGCCGTCCTCAGGGAGGGCGTCCGGGACAGAAGGACGTGTCAAAGTCCTTTGACACTCCCATCGCCACAAAGCCCCAGAGCAACAGGGCCAATAAGAATGCCTATAAGAACGATAAATATGATAAGAAGAATATGACGGAGGACGGGCCAAGAACAAAAGGCAAGGTTTCCAAGCATCCCTTTATCATGCCTCAGAAAACAACGGAGGATAAAGTGGAGGAGACCATCAAGGTTATTACCATACCTGATATACTGACCATTAAAGAACTGGCGGAGAAGATGAAACTGCAGCCGTCGGCCATTATTAAGAAGCTGTTTTTGAAGGGAACCATTGTTACCCTGAATCAGGAGATTGATTATGAAAAGGCGGAAGAGATCGCCATGGAATATGATGTGCTCTGTGAGAGGGAAGTGAAAGTGGATGTTATTGAGGAACTTCTGAAAGAGGATGCGGAGAGCGAAGACGATATGGTGACTAGGCCGCCGGTAGTCTGTGTTATGGGTCATGTTGATCATGGTAAGACCTCCCTTCTTGATGCCATCCGCGAGACCAATGTGACGGCCAGAGAGGCAGGCGGCATCACCCAGCACATCGGCGCCTATGTGGTGGAGATCAACGGAGAAAAGATCACATTTTTAGACACTCCGGGTCATGAGGCTTTTACGGCCATGCGTATGAGAGGCGCCCAGTCTACGGATATTGCGGTCCTGGTGGTTGCAGCCGACGACGGGGTTATGCCGCAGACTGTGGAAGCCATCAACCATGCCAAGGCAGCAGGTGTGGAAATTATTGTGGCTATCAACAAGATCGACAAGCCCAGTGCCAATGTGGAGCGGGTAAAACAGGAACTTTCCGAGTATGAACTGATTCCTGAGGATTGGGGCGGAAGCACGATCTTTGTGCCTGTGTCCGCCCATACAAAAGAAGGAATCTCCGATCTTCTGGAGATGATTATTCTGGCTTCCGAGGTAAAAGAGTTAAAAGCGAACCCCAACCGGAATGCAAGGGGCCTGGTAATTGAGGCTGAACTTGACAAGGGAAAAGGGCCGGTTGCCACTGTGTTGGTACAAAAAGGTACTCTTCATGTGGGAGATAATATTGCTGCCGGTGCATGTTACGGCAAGGTAAGGGCCATGATGGATGATAAGGGGCGCAGAGTGAAGGAAGCCACGCCGTCCACGCCTGTTGAGATTCTGGGATTAAACGGAGTGCCCAATGCAGGCGAGGTATTTGTGGTGACGGCCAATGAGAAGGAAGCGAGAAGCTTTGCCGAGACATTTATCTCCGAGGGCAAAAACAAGCTTCTTGAGGACACCAAGGCCAAGCTGTCTCTGGATGATCTGTTCAGCCAGATTAAGGCGGGCAATGTGAAGGAACTTCCCATTATTGTCAAGGCGGACGTCCAGGGTTCTGTGGAGGCCGTAAAGCAGAGTCTGGTGAAGCTGTCCAACGAAGAGGTTATGGTAAAGGTAATCCACGGCGGCGTAGGCGCCATCAACGAATCCGACGTATCTCTGGCATCTGCATCCAACGCCATTATCATAGGCTTTAATGTAAGGCCCGATGTAACTGCCAAGTCCGTGGCGGAGCAGGAGAAAGTAGACTTAAGGCTTTATAAGGTGATCTACCAGGCAATCGAAGATGTGGAGGCAGCCATGAAGGGTATGCTTGATCCTGTCTTTGAGGAGAAGATTATCGGTCATGCCGTTGTGCGTCAGACCTTTAAGGCTTCCGGCGTAGGCACCATCGCAGGTTCTTATGTTTTAGACGGCAAGTTCCAGAGAGGATGCTCCGTAAGAATCACCAGAGACGGAGAACAGATCTTTGAGGGCGCTCTGGCTTCCCTTCGCCGCTTTAAGGATGATGTGAAAGAGGTGGCCACAGGATACGAGTGCGGTCTGGTGTTTGAAAAATTCAATGACGTCCAGGAGGACGATATGATTGAAGCATATGCCATGGTAGAGGTTCCCCGCTGATGTACTGTATCATTCGCTTTCAGCGAAAGGAAAGTGTGTCAGTACGCCAGTACCGGGGGGAACCCTGTCCGGCACAAAAGAAAGGAATCATATGCGCAAAAACAGTATTAAAAATACAAGAATTAACATGGAAGTGCAGAGAGAGTTAAGTGAGATCATCCGCACCCAGGTAAAGGACCCGGCCCTGAAAGGGGTTATGGTAACCGTGGTGTCAGCGGAGGTGACTCCTGACCTTAAGTACTGTAAAGCTTATGTAAGTATCCTGGGCAGCGAGGAGCGTGTCCGGGATGCTTATGGAGGGCTGACAAGAGCAGTGGGATTTATACGAAAGGAACTGGCTGAAAGAGTGAATCTGCGCAATACGCCGGAACTGAAATTTATTCTTGATCAGTCCATTGAATATGGAGTCCATATGTCAAAGCTGATTGATGACGTGACCGCTGCCATGAAATCAGAGGAAGATCATGGCGGGCAGGATGATGAGCCGGAAGAGGAAGACACATAAAGAGAAGGACACGGACTTTTAAGAGGCGTGTTTTGTGGGAAAGCTGAGGGAAGGGAGAAGGATAAGTATGACAAAACTGGAAGAGATGCTTGAACATGGCGGCTCTGTTGTAATTCTGGGCCATGTGAATCCTGATGGGGACTGTGCAGGTTCCTGTCTGGCCATGTACAACTATGCGAAAAAAAAGAACCCCGGAACATATGTGAGGCTTTACCTGCAGCCGGTTCCTGGGAAGTTCTCCTACCTGAAAGGGTATGATGAGATTCAGTCAGAGATGCAGGAGGAAAACCCCTTTGATCTGTGTATCTGTCTGGACTGCAGCGACAGAGAACGCCTTGGCCAGTTTGGAGAATATTTTGACAAGGCAGGGCAGAGTATCTGTATTGACCACCATATTACCAATCAGGGATATGCCCAGGCAAATGTCATTGATGCCCAGGCCAGTTCTTCCTGTGAGGTTCTTTACGGGCAGTTGCGCCCGGATATGATAGATAAGGATATTGCCGCCTGTCTCTACACGGGGATGGTTCATGATACGGGCGTGTTCCGCTACAGCTGTACATCGGCCAGGACCATGGAGATTGCCGGCAGGCTTATGGCCATGGGAATTGATTTTACGAAAATTATTGACGATACCTTTTTCAGGAAGACTTACCTGCAGAGCCAGATTCTGGGCAGAGCTCTCATGGAGAGTATCCGCTTTATGGACGGCAGATGTATCTTTACCGTAATAAAAAAACAGGATATGGCCTTTTACGGTGTGGACAACAAGGACCTGGACGGAATCGTAGACCAGTTAAGGACCATTGAGGGAGTGGAGTGCGCCATCTTCATGTACGAGACGGATCCTCATATCTACAAAGTCAGCATGCGTTCCAATGATCTGGTGAATGTAAGCAAAATAGCCGCTTATTTCGGCGGCGGCGGTCATGTGAGGGCGGCAGGCTGCACCATGTCGGGAAGCGTCCATGATGTGGTGAACAATCTTTCGGAGCATATCGAAAAACAGCTGTCTTTGGAGGATGCCAATGTATGACGGCATATTGAATGTATATAAGGAAAAGGGCTACACGTCACATGATGTGGTGGCAAAGCTGAGAGGGGTTCTTCACCAGAAAAAAATCGGCCATACGGGTACTCTGGACCCTGACGCTCAGGGCGTGCTTCCCGTGTGCCTGGGAAAAGCCACCAGGCTGTGCGATATGCTGACAGACAGACAGAAAACCTACCGGGCGGTTCTTATTTTGGGCAGGGAGACTGACACCCAGGATCTGTCAGGGAAGGTCCTCTCTGAACATCCGGTAAACGTATCTGAGGAAGAGACAAGGCAGGTTATTCTGGATTTTTTGGGCACCTATGAGCAGCTTCCGCCTATGTATTCCGCCCTTAAAGTCAACGGCAAAAAGCTGTATGAGCTGGCCAGACAGGGGAAAGTGGTGGAGCGGCAGACAAGGACTGTGACGATTCATGACATTGTCATTGAATCCATAGACCTTCCCCATGTTGCCATGACTGTCGCCTGCTCCAAGGGAACCTATATTCGTACCTTATGCCACGATATAGGACAGAGGCTGGGATGCGGAGGGTGCATGGAATCCCTTCTGCGCACTCAGGTCGGCCGTTTCCGCTTGGAGGACAGCCTGACTCTTTCCCAGATCGAGACTCTTAAGGAGGAAGGCGGACTGGGAGAAAAAATCGTTTCCATTGAGGAAATGTTTGAAGCCTGTATTCCTCTTGGAACCCTTCCCTCCTCTGACCGGCTTGTGACAAACGGCAATCCTCTTACAGAGAAAGACGTGTTCGGGGAAGACTGGAAAAAGGGACTGGATGCCCGGCGGGAAATTTATTTCCGGGTATACGACAGCAGGGGAGAGTTTATGGGAATCTATGAGTGGGAACAGGATAAAGCCCGGCTGAAACCATGGAAAATGTTTCTGGGAGGATAAAGGATGATGAAGTGTTTCATCGGAGAGACGGAATTTAAGATCAATAAGCCTGCAGTGGTGACGATCGGAAAGTTTGACGGGCGCCACAAAGGCCACCAGAAGCTTCTTGGACGTATGATGGAGTTTAAGAGAAAGTACGGCTATGAGACGGCTGTGTTTACATTTGATATGGCGCCTGTGTCCAGGCTTTCAGGAACTGCCCAGAAGGTGATCACCACCAACCAGGAACGCCGCAACAATATGGAAAAGATGGGAATCGACTATCTGGCGGAGTATCCCTTTACCAGGGATGTGATCCATCTGTCAGCAGAGGATTTTGTGAAAAAGATCCTTATTGACAAGATGAATGCAAAGGCCATCGTAGTGGGGACAGACTGCGGTTTTGGATATCAGAGGTCAGGCAATGCCCAGGTTCTTCGGGAATTATCAGGGAAATATGGATACCAGCTGGAGGTAATCGTCAAAGAGCAGGACGACAAGCGTGATATCAGCAGCACCTACATTAAGGAAGAGCTGTCCAGAGGAAACATAGAAAAGGCCAACAAGCTTTTGGGAGAGCCCTATGCCATTCATGGAACCGTGGTTCACGGCAACCATGTAGGCGGGCCGGTGTTGGGGTTTCCCACAGTCAATGTGATTCCGCCGAAGGAAAAATTTCTTCCTCCTTTCGGGGTCTATGTATCCAGAGTGCTGGCGGAGGGAATCTATTACGGCGGAATTACCAATATCGGGCGGAAACCTACGGTGGAAAAAGAGTCTCCCATAGGAGTGGAAACCTATATTTTTGGTTTGGATAAGGATTTATATGGAAAGAATATAGAAGTACAGCTTCTGAACTTTGAACGGCCGGAGAGGAAGTTCGGCTCTCTGGACCAACTGAAACAGCAGCTGGAGCGAGATAAGGAATATGGTCTTTCTTATCTTGACAAGCAAAAGGTCTTATGATAATATAAATCGGTATGAACAGACGCCGGGGCTCAGTTGCCGGATGCTCCAACCAGCTACTTAGTCAGCGGTTTGAAAAGAAAAGGAGAGAATTATCATGATTTCAAAGGAAAAGAAAGCAGAGATTATCGAGAAGTATGGAAGAAAGCCTGGGGATACAGGTTCACCGGAGGTTCAGATCGCTATTCTGACTGAGAGAATTACAGAGCTGACCGAGCATCTCAAGAACAATCAGAAGGATCATCATTCCAGACGCGGTCTTCTTAAGATGGTAGGACAGAGACGTGGTCTTCTTGATTATCTGAAGAAGACAGATCTTGACGGTTATCGTGCTCTGATTGAGAAGTTAGGCATCAGAAAGTAGTGAATAATGAATTTGCTAGGGTGGAGTTTTGCTCCACCCTATCTTTAGTATAGAAAAGGAGATTACCATGTACAAAAGTTTTTCCATGGAATTAGCCGGAAGGACTCTGACCGTAGATATTGACAGAGTGGCAAAGCAGGCCAATGGAGCCGCATTTATGCACTACGGCGAGACTACCGTTTTAAGCACGGCTACTGCATCAAAGGAGCCGAGAGAAGGGATTGATTTCTTTCCCTTAAGTGTAGAATATGAAGAAAAGTTATATGCAGTGGGGAAGATCCCAGGCGGATTTAATAAGAGAGAGGGAAAGGCCAGCGAGAATGCGGTTCTCACAAGCCGTGTCATCGACCGTCCCATGCGTCCTCTTTTCCCCAAGGATTACCGCAATGACGTGACCCTCAACAACATGGTCATGAGCGTGGACCCGGAGTGCCGTCCTGAACTGGTGGCCATGCTGGGCGCAGCCATTGCCACCAGTATTTCCGATATTCCTTTTGACGGTCCCTGCGCCATGACTCAGGTGGGGATGATGGAAGGAGAATTGATTATCAACCCGTCTCAGGAGCAGTGGAAGAACGGCGATCTGAACCTGACCGTTGCATCCACAAAAGAGAAAGTGATCATGATCGAAGCCGGCGCCAATGAGATTCCGGAAGAGAAGATGATTGAGGCCATCTATAAGGCCCATGATGTGAATCAGACCATTATTGCCTTTATTGAAAAGATCGCCGCAGAGGTGGGCAGGGAGAAACATGGCTACACTAGCTGTGCCATTCCTGAGGAGATGTTTGAGGCCATTAAGGAGATCGTGCCTCCCCAGGAGATGGAGGAGGCTGTATTTACCGATGATAAGCAGACCAGAGAGGGCAATATCCGTGAGATCACGGAGAAGCTTACAGAAGCCTTTGCGGACAGGGAAGAGTGGCTGGAGATCCTTTCCGAAGCCGTATATCAGTACCAGAAGAAGACTGTGCGCAAGATGATCCTTAAGGACAGCAGGCGTCCCGACGGCCGCGAGCTGACTCAGATCCGTCCTCTGGCAGCGGAGATTGATCTGATCCCCAGAGTTCATGGTTCCGCCATGTTTACCCGCGGACAGACCCAGATCTGCAATGTCTGCACCCTGGCGCCTCTGTCCGAACAGCAGAAGTTGGACGGACTTGACGAGAACGAAGTGAGCAAGCGCTACATGCATCATTATAATTTCCCGTCTTATTCGGTTGGGGAGACCAAACCTTCCAGAGGACCGGGAAGACGGGAGATCGGTCACGGCGCTCTGGCGGAGCGCGCTCTGATTCCCGTGCTTCCAAGCGAGGCTGATTTCCCCTATGCCATCCGTACCGTGTCCGAGACCTTTGAGTCCAACGGCTCCACTTCCATGGCCTCCACCTGCGCTTCCTGTATGTCTCTTATGGCAGCAGGCGTGCCCATCAAGAAGATGGTGGCAGGGATTTCCTGCGGTCTGGTGACTGGAGACAGTGATGATGAATTTGTGCTTCTCACAGATATTCAGGGTCTGGAGGATTTCTTCGGTGATATGGACTTTAAGGTGACAGGCACCACAGAGGGCATCACTGCCATTCAGATGGATATTAAGATCCACGGCCTTACCAGGCCCATTGTGGAGGGCGCTATCGCCAGATGCCGGGAGGCCAGATTGTTCATTATGGATACCTGCATGAAGCCGGCTATTGCAGAGCCGAGAAAAGAAGTGAGCAAGTATGCTCCCAAGATCGAGCAGATCACCATTGATCCTCAGAAGATCGGCGATGTGGTAGGCAAGCAGGGCAAGGTGATCAACAAGATCATTGAGGAGACCGGCGTGAAGATTGATATAGAGGATGACGGAAGCGTATCGGTATGCGGTACAGACAAGGAGATGATCGCCAAGGCAGTGAAGATCATTGAGAGCATTGTAACGGATATTGAACCGGGGCAGATCTATACAGGCAAAGTGGTGCGGATTATGAACTTCGGCGCCTTCGTGGAACTGGCTCCCAACAAAGACGGTATGGTTCATATCTCCAAACTGTCAGATAAGCGGGTAGCCAAGGTGGAGGATGTGGTGAACATCGGAGACGAGGTGACCGTGAAGGTTATGGAGATCGACAAAATGGGCCGTGTGAATTTGAGCATGAGACCGGCTGATCTGTCCGGCAGGGAAGAGAAGCGGGAAAAGAAGGGCGAGGAGCAGTCATAGCCTGAGACTATGAGGAGAACAGGGAAACCGGAATACCAAAACGGCAAAGGGGCTGTGGGATTCCGGTTTTTTTACATTGTTAGTGATTTTTAACATCCTATGTGGTATGATGTTCAAAGAGAGCGAGGAAAGGAAATAATAGCTTATGGGAGATGTGTTTTTAACAAAGGTGAATATAAAGTCTGTCTGGCATTTGCGTAATATTGAGATTCCTCTTGGTGAACATAGATGCAGACATCTGATTTTGACTGGAAAAAACGGAAGTGGTAAAACCAGTGTGTTAAATGCTTTGGTGAATCATCTGCAGTATGTGGTTTCGGATATGTATCAATCGTTAGCCGACAGCTGCTCATCCTATTCTTATTGGCTAAATAAGGCACGTGTGGGAACAGAGGCGCAAAAAGAAATGGCTGTTAAAAATCTTAAGATGTATAGCCAGCACTGGGAACAGTGGAATAAGGGGGCTGTGGCTGAATGTATCTCTTATGAAAGACTGCGAAAAAAGTTTCAGGAAGGCAGATTTATACTTGCATATTATGGAGATCAACGCAAATTTCATATAGAGAATTATGAAAATATAGAAAAGGTGGATTTAAAGCCGTATTACGAGATAGCAGAGAATCCAGGTGCGAAACTCGCAAAATATATGGTGAATTTGAAAGCGACACAGGCATTTGCTTCTCAAAAGAAAGAAGCTGCTGCCAATGCAGACGGAATTGAGAAATGGTTTGAAAGATTTACAGAGATTCTCAGGAATATTTTTGATGATGATGCTCTGCGATTGGATTTTAATGTGGAGACCTTTCAATTTACCATTCATGCCACAGGAAGGGAGCCCTTTGACTTTAACACTCTTTCCAGCGGCTACGGGGCTGTTCTTGATATAGTGAATGATCTGATTATGCGTATGGAGGCTCAGTCAAAACTGAGAGACAGTTTTGATCTGGAGGGGATTGTACTGATTGACGAGATCGAAACCCACCTTCATCTGGAGCTCCAGAAGAAGATTTTGCCTATCCTGACCGGCCTTTTTCCCAATATTCAGTTTATTGTGTCAACTCACTCCCCTTTTATCTTAAGCTCCCTGGACCATGTGGTGATTTACGATTTGGAAAAGAATCTGCTGGTTGACCATGGGATGAAGAATCTGCCTTATGAAGGAATCATAGAGGGCTATTTTGAAGCAGATCGTCTGTCAGACGAATTACGGCAAAAATTCGAGGAATATAAAAAATTGGCAAGTAAAGAAACATTGAACCATGAGGAATATGCCAAAATTGATGAATTGGAATTTTATCTGGATGAAATTCCCGATTATCTGGCACCGGAATTTATGGCGGAGTACAGCCGATTAAAGCTGGAACTGCTTAACAGGGGGTAAGAGGTTATGGTGAAGATAGAGAGATGTCCAAGACCTCCGGCTTCTCTGGCAGTTGAAGAGAAAAAGAAATATGGAAGTTACTCGGAACCTGATGTAGTAAAACAGTTAAAAGAAGATTTTCATGATAAATGTTATATCTGCGAATTAAAGAATTTATCGGATCCGGAAGTAGAGCATTTAAAACCCCATTATAATCGGACTATAAAAGAGCGTGTTTTTGACTGGAATAATTTATTTTATGTCTGTCGGCATTGTAATCTGGTTAAATCGTCAAAAGTTTATGACGATAAAATATTAGACTGTTGCGTGAGCGATCCGGAAGATACATTAAAACATGTTTTTGTCAATGGACATGTAAAAATATATAGTGCGCCAGAGGATGAACAAGGGCAAATGACCGCTGATCTGATAGAAAACTGCTTTGAAAAAAAGGATACGGGAATTCGCATAGCGGCATGTCATCATAGAATAAAAGAGCTTTCTAATACAATGAACATATTCTACAAGACACTGGAAAAGTATAAGCAAAGCCCGACTTCTGCAAGGTATCAAAAAAGTTTGAACCAAATGTTAAATAGAGAAAGCCCTTTTGCCGCATTTAAGCGAAATTATATCAGAGAGCATATAAGCGATTATCTCGGATTGGAGTGTGGAAAAACAAATGAAAACACTATATTATAACGGCTGCCTGTACACCTGCGATCAGGAGAGACCGGAGGCATCGTCTATGGCAGTGGAAGACGGAGTGATCTTCTGGGTGGGAGATAATGCAGCAGAGCAGGAATGGGACGAGAAAGTAGATCTGAAAGGCAGATTCGTGACGCCTGGTTTTATTGATTCCCATATGCATGTGGCAGAATACGGAAAGCTTCTCAAGGAGATTCCTCTGGCCCATGATACAGATTCTATAAAGGCAGTATGCCGCAGAGTGAGGGCATATATTGAGGAAAATAAGGTTCCCGAGGGAACCTGGGTCTGCGGCAGGGGCTGGAATCAGGATTACTTCCAGGACGAGAGGCGGTTTATCAACTGTCATGATCTTGACCAGGTGTCAAAAAAGCATCCCATTTTTCTGGCAAGGACCTGCGGCCATGTGGCGGCGGTAAATTCAAAGGCTATGGAACTGGCGGGAATCACAAGGGAAAGCCCCCAGCCCTCCGACGGGCATTATCAGGTGGACGATAAGGGGGAGCCTTTGGGGATTTTTGAGGAAAACGCCATTTCTATGGTAAAGGATGCCATTCCGTCACCAGGTGTGGAGATGGTGAAGGAATATATTCTGGAAGCGGAGAAATCTCTGAACAGTTTTGGAGTCACCTCCGTTCATACCGATGACTTTCTTTCTCTAAGCGGAGTGGGCTATGAGACGATCCTTAAGGCTTACAAAGAACTGGAAGAGGAAGGGAGACTGACAGTCAAGATCTATGAGCAGTCTCAGTTTGAAAGCACAGAGCAGTTGAAGGAATTCATAGAAAAAGGGTATCATACAGGGGTCGGTACGGATTACGTGAAAGTGGGACCTTTAAAGATAATCGGCGACGGTTCCCTTGGAGCCAGGACCGCATTCTTAAGAGAACCCTATAGGGACAAGACGGATACCAGAGGGATCCCTGTGTTTACCCAGGAACAGCTTGACGAGATGATCTCCTATGCCAACAGCCATATGATGCAGGTGGCGGTTCATGCTATCGGCGACGGCATCATGGAACGGGTGGTTCTGGCATATGAGAAGGCTCTGAGGGAATGTGAGAGAAACGATCATCGTCACGGGATTGTCCACTGCCAGATTACCACAAAAGCCCTTTTAAAAAAAATAAAGGACCTGTCTCTTCATGCTTACATTCAGTCTATTTTTCTGGATTATGACAGCAAGATTGTGGAAAACCGGATAGGAAAGGAGAGAGCGTCAGAGACCTACCAGTTTAAGACTCTTATGGAGCTGGGATGTAATGTGTCCAACGGTTCCGACAGTCCGGTGGAGACGCCCGATGTGATGAAGGGAATCCAATGTGCAGTGACCAGAAGTTCCCTGGACAATGCCAAAACCTTTCTTCCCCAGCAGGCCCTAACTGTGGAGGAAGCCCTTAAAAGCTACACGGTCATGGGCGCCAGGGCGGCTTTTGAGGAAGACAAGAAGGGAATGCTGAGAGAAGGTATGACAGCTGATTTCGTGGTGCTGAGCCAGGATATTCGAAAGATGCCGCCCAGGCAGATAAGCCGTGCAGTGGTGGAACAGACTTATGTAGATGGCCGCCGTGTCTATGACCGGCTTAGATAAAACGTAAGAGAATGTTGTCAGGTGTCGGCACAGAAGACAATCAAGCGGTTTGGCGTCGTCTGAGCAGGAATGCTTTTGGTGTGGGAAGTGTAAAGAACAAGCATGTACTGACCGCCGGGAACTCCCAGATAGTACTGGCCGTTTGGCGTCTGTACGGCAGTATCTCCGCCTAAGTTGAGAACCAGGGTGTTGTCGCTGCTTCTCAAATTCCGGTCAAAATAATCCAGTGTGGCATATTCGCCGCCGTTCGGCAGAACCACTGCAGCTGCCCGGTACTGAGGAGGATAGATAAGGGGCATAGGCGCCATGGTATCATAAAAGGCGATAATAGTGTCGCCCCTTCTCACAGGCCTTTGGTCCAGAACATAAGTATTGGAATCCATAAGAACCTGATAAGTCTCCTGGTAGGGGGTCTGGATATAAAGCAGAAGGGTGCAGCAGGTGCGGTTTCCGCTCTGAAGAGGGGTGACGGAGGTGACGACACCCTGAAGAGGTGAATAACGGCTCATGAATAGCTCCTGATATACATATTTTCTTTGTATTTATATGCACAACAGGCTTGTCTGGTGCACGAAAAAGGGGTATAATGTCCGCAAAGGGCAGAGTCAAGGGGTCATAGAGGCATCTGCCGGGCTTGCACGAGCAGGTGCCTGTACGACCCTTTGACGAGCGAAGCGAACCCGGAAAATCACAGATTTTCCGGGTCTCTGCCCGCAACTCACGCCAACAAACACCAACCATGAAGAAAGGAGTGAAGCACAAAAATGGAAGGTCGAAGTCATAAGATGAAAGCAGAATCGGCATATCATGAACCTATGGCAGCAGAGAAGAATTATGGGGGAAGACCGCCATTTTGCCGTCGCTGCCTTTCCGGGTGCGGTCTGTAGGAAGGGAAAGGCCGCAGGATGTGTTTATGATAGCCATTGTTCCCCTTAAGGGAAGGATGGCTTTTGTTATGTACAGGCCCACGCGGAAGAATATGCCGCCAAGGCGGCGCGGCGAGTAGGGGAGAAGCCGTCCTTACTCAGATTCTGCTTTCATTGGACTCAAAATTCAGATTATGAGCGCTGGAAGGAGAGAAAAGATGAAAGATTTGATGAAGCTGGTAGAGACAAGAGAATTCAGAAGATTGAAAACATGCCTGGCAGACATGCCGGAAGCGGATATCGCCGCCTTTATGGAAGAATTGGATGGGGACAAGACAGCAGTGGTGTTTCGCATGCTTCCAAAGGAGATGGCTACGGATGTATTTGCATTTCTTCCCGTGGAAAAGCAGCAGTATATTATTGATCGCATTACCGACGCGGAACTTGGAGCGGTTATCGAGGATTTGTTTGTGGATGACGCTGTAGATATGCTGGAGGAACTGCCGGCCAATGTGGTGAAAAGGGTACTTAAGACTGCCGGGCCGGATACCAGAAAGCTGATCAATCAATTCCTGCAGTATCCGGATAACAGTGCGGGAAGCATTATGACGGCGGAATATGTGGGACTTAAGAAGCATATGACCGTGGAGGAGGCATTTGCCTATATCCGCTGTCATGGAGTGGATAAGGAGACTATCTATACCTGTTATGTTATGGATGATAAGAGGACCTTGGAGGGCGTGGTGACGGTTAAGGACCTGCTCATGAATCCTTACGATGCCAGGCTCAGGGACATCATGGATCCTTATGTGATCAAAGCCATGACTACGGATGATCAGGAGATGGTGGCTGAGGCGTTCCACAAATATGATCTCTTAAGTCTTCCTGTGGTGGATCAGGAAGACCGTCTGGTGGGGATTATCACCGTTGACGACGTGGTGGATGTGATTGAGGAGGAAGCCACAGAGGATTTTGAGAAGATGGCCGCCATGGTTCCCAGCGAGAAACCGTATCTGAAGACCAGTATTTTCATGCTTGCCAAAAACCGGATTGTGTGGCTGCTGATCCTTATGGTGAGCAGTATGATTACAGGAGGGATCCTGGCGCGGTATGAGAATGCTTTTGCCATGATTCCCCTCCTGGTAACCTTTATTCCCATGCTTACGGACACCGGAGGCAATGCAGGAAGCCAGAGCAGCACCTTGATTATCCGCGGCATGGCCGTGGG
Organism: Clostridiaceae bacterium; assembly: GCA_910574345.1. Lineage (GTDB taxonomy): Bacteria > Bacillota > Clostridia > Lachnospirales > Lachnospiraceae > UBA3402. The sequence continues at coordinate 167,928 of CAJSZV010000001.1, forward strand.
GGAGATTGAGCCCAGGGATATCTTAAAGGTCCTGTGGAAGGAGCTGAGAGTAGGCATGATCGTGGGAGCCATATTGGGGCTGGTGAATTATATTCAGCTGATCATACGGTTTCCGGGCAATGAGAAGATCTGTCTTATTGTAGTTTTGAGCCTGTTCATGACGGTGATTCTGGCAAAGACCGTCGGCAGTGTTCTTCCCATGGCCGCAAAGGTGCTGAAACTGGATCCGGCTATTATGGCGGCTCCGCTGATCACGACGATTGTGGATGCCTTCAGCCTGGTGATTTATTTCCGGATTGCTTCCAGGTTCCTTCCCATATAGTCTTACTCATACTTGCAATTCTCCAATGTTAATAGTATACTTAACACAGCAAAAGAACAGGAGCCAATAATCATGAACAATCAGCATAAAGTAAGAACAAGATACGCACCAAGTCCCACAGGAAGAATGCATGTGGGCAATTTAAGAACCGCATTATATGCATATCTGATCGCCAAGCATGAAGACGGCGATTTCCTTCTCCGCATTGAGGATACGGACCAGGAACGCTTTGTGGAAGGGGCGACGGAGATCATCTACCGCACTTTGGAGAACACGGGCCTGATTCACGATGAGGGGCCGGATAAGGACGGCGGCGTAGGGCCTTATGTGCAGAGTGAGCGACAGGCATCGGGAATCTATCTGGAATATGCCAGAAAGCTTATTGAGAAAGGGGAGGCATACTACTGCTTCTGTACCCAGGAGCGGCTGGAGTCTTTAAAGAGAACCGTAAACGGCGAGGAGATCATGACCTATGACAAGCATTGCCTTCACTTAAGCAAGGAGGAGATAGAGGCGAATCTGGCTGCAGGTATCCCCTATGTTATCCGCCAGAATAATCCTTCAGAGGGAACCACTACCTTTCATGATGACATCTATGGAGATATTACTGTAGACAACTCCGAGTTAGACGACATGGTGCTGATCAAATCCGACGGATATCCCACCTACAATTTTGCCAATGTGGTGGACGACCATCTTATGGGCATCACCCATGTGGTGCGGGGCAATGAATATTTGTCCTCATCACCAAAGTACAACCGTCTCTACGATGCATTTGGCTGGGAAGTTCCCGTGTATGTCCACTGCCCGCTGATTACCAATGAGGAGCATAAGAAGCTGAGCAAGAGAAGCGGTCATTCCTCCTATGAGGATCTTATGGAGCAGGGCTATGTGTCCGAAGCTGTGGTCAACTATGTGGCTTTGCTGGGATGGTCTCCGGAGGATAACCGTGAGATATTCTCTTTGGATGAGCTGGTGGAGGCTTTTGACTACCGCCACATGAGCAAATCCCCGGCAGTATTCGATGTGACTAAGTTAAAGTGGATGAACGGCGAATACTTAAAATCCATGGATTTTGACCGGTTCTATGAGATGGCAGAGCCATATATCAGACAAGTCATCAAAAAGGATCTGGATCTCAAGAAGATTGCCGCTATGGTAAAGACTAGGATTGAAGTATTCCCTGATATTGCCGGTCATATTGATTTCTTTGAGACCATGCCGGAGTATGATCCCGCCATGTATGTTCACAAGAAGATGAAGACCACCAGGGAGACTTCCCTTGAAGTTCTGAAAGAGGTCCTTCCTCTTCTGGAGAGCCAGGAGGATTACTCCAACGATGCTCTCTATGAGACATTGTCCAGGTATGTGGCGGACAAGGGAGTAAAGACCGGATATGTGATGTGGCCTGTCCGCACTGCCGTGTCCGGAAAACAGATGACCCCTGCAGGAGCCACGGAGATCATGGAGGTTCTGGGGAAGGAAGAGTCTCTTAAGAGGATCAGAAAAGGAATGGAGTTGTTAAGCCAGTCATAATACGGGACAGGGACAAAAAGGCGACAGGAGTCTTTTCGTCCCTGTTTTATACATGGATTTGGGAAAGGAGGGTGGCCAGGTGTCGAATAAACAGATTAAAATGAAGCCCGGAAAAGGCCAGTCCGGTCTGGGATTTGCAGTGGGGCTTCTCATGTGTCTGATTGGTCTTGTAATTGTAATTCCGTCTGTGGGAGCATTCGGAATTTTGTGGACCCTGGTGGCTGTGGGAATCACTGTATTTCACGGAATCAATACCTTTACGGACAAGGGGATTGCCACACACGAGATCATCATAGAGGAGAAGGAAGAAGAGCCGGAAAGGGGCGGGGCTTCCTTTAAGAAGGAGCTGAATGCAGCTTCCCGCCTTGAGGAGGCAAAGAACCTGTATGAGACAGGGCTTATTACTGCCGAGGAATATGAGGCTAAGAGAAAACAGATATTGGAGGAACTATAATTTATGGCATTTCATCCCTCCCAGGAGGAAGCGATCCGCCATGTAGACGGCCCCATGATGGTTCTTGCAGGTCCGGGTTCCGGCAAGACCACGGTAATCACCCACAGGACAAAGTATCTTATCGAAGAGGCCGGCATTGATCCCGGAAAGATTCTGGTCATTACATTCACAAGAGCCGCCGCTAAGGAGATGGAGGAGAGATTTATAAGACTTATGGAGGGGCGGCCGGCAAGAGTCAGCTTCGGCACTTTTCACTCCGTTTTCTTCACAATTCTTAAATATGCCTACCGCTACCAGGCTGCCGACATCGTGCGGGAGGAACAAAGGATACGGTATATCAGGGAAATGATGGAACAGTACGACGTGGAGATCGAGGACGAGCGGGAATTTACGGCTTCCATCTTAAGCGAGATCAGTTTTGTGAAAAGCGAGATGGTAAGCCTTGATCATTACTATTCCAAAAACTGTTCCGAGACTGTGTTTAAAAAGATGTATCAGGGCTATGAGGAGCGGATGAGAAAGGCGGGCCTTCTTGATTTTGATGACATGCTGGTCATGTGTTATGAACTGTTTCGTGAGCGGAAAGACATCCTGCAGGCATGGCAGAACAAGTTTTCCTATATACTTATTGACGAGTTTCAGGATATTAACAAAGTCCAGTATGAGATCGTGAAGATGCTGGCGCTGCCGAATAACAACCTGTTCATCGTAGGAGACGATGACCAGTCCGTGTACCGTTTCCGGGGGGCCAGGCCGGAGATTATGCTGGGATTTACAAAAGACTATCCCCAGGCCAAGCTTGTGCTTCTGGGAATGAATTACCGCTCTACTGAGGAGATCGTGGAGAAGGCCTGCGCTCTCATCGGCCACAATGAAAAACGATATGAAAAAAAACTGACTGCCGCCAGGAAAGCCGGCAAACCGGTGGTTACCTCCATGAGCACGGAGCCCCAGGAAGAGACTCTGCGGATTGTGGAGGAGATCAAAGATTATGTCAAAGCAGGATATGAGCTGGAGGATATAGGGATCCTCTACCGAACCAACTTAAATCCCCGTCTGATGATCGAGAGACTGATGGAGTACAATATTCCCTTTACCATGAAAGATTCTCTTCCCAATCTCTATGAGCACTGGATCACTCAAAACGTCCTCGCTTATATTAAGGCGGCCAGAGGGAATCTGAAACGGAGCAACATTCTGCAGATTTTAAATCGCCCTAACCGCTATATCAGCCGTGATGCCCTTGAGGAAGCAGATGTGTCCTGGAACAAGGTGAAAGCTCAGTATCAGGATAAGGGCTGGATGGTGGAGCGCATTGAGCAGTTGGAGTATGATCTTCTGATGATAAGGGATATGCCGCCGGCAGCTGCGGTGAACTATATCAGGAAGGGCGTGGGATACGACGATTACATCAAAGAATACGCCCGGTTCAGGCGCATGAAGCCGGAAGAACTTCTGGAAGTGCTGGATCAGTTAAAAGAGAGCGCCGCCGGTTATAAGACCATGGAACAATGGTTTGCTCATATGGAGGAATATAAAAAGCAGCTCCAGCATCAGGCCCGTACCCAGAGGGAAGCAGCCAGGGGAGTATCCCTTATGACCATGCACAGTTCCAAGGGGCTGGAATTTAAGATTGTCTATATACTGGATGCAAATGAGGGAATCACGCCTCACCAGAAGGCTGTGCTGGACGCGGATATTGAGGAGGAACGGCGCATGTTCTATGTGGCCATGACCAGGGCCAAAGAGAGGCTTCATGTGTGCTATGTGAGAGAGCGCTACGGCAAAAAACAGGAGATGTCCCGTTTCATAGAAGAATACCTGGGAAAATCCCCGTCTCAGCCCCTTGGCAGGCAAGGGAGGCCGAACAGATAATGGATAAGCAAAGAAAGGAACAAAAGGGCTGCATTCACATCTACTGCGGAGACGGAAAAGGGAAAACCACTGCCGCCTTAGGTCTTGCCCTGAGAGCGGCAGGAAGAGGAAAAAAGGTGATGATCGCCCGCTTTCTGAAAAGCGACGATTCAGGAGAAGTGCCCCTCCTGCAGCAGATCCCAGGCATCCGCCTAAAGCCCTGCAGCAAATGTTTCGGCTTCTACAGCCAGATGACAGATGAGCAAAAAAAAGAAGCAAAAGTATATTATAAACAGCTGTTTCGCGACACATGGAAGGAAACTGCGGAAGAAGCATATGACATGGTGATTCTGGATGAGATCCTGGCGGCATGCAGATACGGCTTGGTTCCAGAGGAAGAACTGTTGACAAATCTAGAACAAAAACCCTTTGCCCTGGAAGTCGTCATAACCGGAAGGGCCCCGTCACAGCGTCTTCTTGAGACGGCGGATTACATATCCGACATCACCAAAAGAAAACACCCCTTTGACCAGGGATTAAAGGCAAGAGAAGGAATTGAATACTAGAGCATGTTTGAATCCTTATGAAAATTCGTAACTATTCAGCAGCTCCCCGGAAAAGTCCTTGCGTTTTAGACCAAGGTCTGTTACATTGGATACACATTACATTTATGGAAAAGGAAGGATTAAAAAGATGGCAATGGATAATATGGAACCTCAGGAGGAGATGACCGTTACTTTAACTATGGACGACGGCAGCGAAGTGGAATGCGTGGTCCTTACTATATTTGAAGCAGGAGGAAGAGACTACATCGCGCTTCTTCCCATGGACAGCGCAGAAGCCGAAGAAGGCGAGGTCTACTTATACCGTTACTACGAGCCGGAAGACGCAGAACCTTACTTGGAGAATATCGAAGACGATGACGAATACGAAATCGTAGCCGACGCCTTTGACGAATTATTAGACGCCCAGGAATACGACGAGCTGGTGGGCGAAGACGAATTGGAAGATTTATAACAGCTGTCAAAAAATTTTTGTCCGGAGCTGCCAGGGAGCAGACTTCTTGTCACCTCCAAAAACAGCACCCCTTAAAAGGAGACCCAATATGAAAAAACTTCTTACCTCCATTGCAGAGGCATTAAAACCCGCTTTTGCAGCCAACGGATACGACGAGTCCTACGCGAAAGTCACTCTCTCCAACCGTCCTGACCTGTGTGAGTACCAGTGCAACGGAGCCATGGCGGCTGCAAAGGCCTATAAAAAGAAACCGATTGATATTGCCAGCCAGGTGGCGGACCATCTCAGCGGCCATCCCATGTTCACCCGGATCACGGCGGTGATGCCGGGATTTATCAATATCCGTCTCAGCGAAGAGTACCTTGCCGGTTACATGAATTCCATGGAGAAGGAGCCCAAGTTCGGGCTGGAAGAAACGGGAAAAGGAGAGCGGGTGATTGTGGATTACGGCGGAGCCAATGTGGCCAAGCCTCTCCATGTAGGTCATCTGCGTTCCGCTATTATCGGCGAGAGCGTAAAGCGGCTGGGGCGTTTTTTGGGATACGATATGATCGGGGATGTACATCTGGGCGACTGGGGCCTGCAGATGGGACTGATTATCGAAGAACTGAGGGACCGTCAGCCGGATCTTGTCTATTTTGATGAGTCTTATGAAGGCGCTTATCCCGAAGAACCGCCCTTTACCATAGGCGAGCTGGAGGATATCTATCCGGCGGCAAGCGCCAAGTCCAAGGAAGACGAGACATTTAAGGCCAGGGCTCATGAGGCTACCTTAAAGCTGCAGAGCGGATATAAGCCTTTTAAGGCCATCTGGCAGCATATTATGAATGTATCTTTGGCGGATCTTAAGAAAAATTACGGCAGCCTGGGAGTGACCTTTGATCTGTGGAAGGGGGAGAGCGACGCACAGTCCTACATTCCTGACCTGATTGAGGATCTGCAGAAGAAGGGGCTGGCCTATGAGAGCCAGGGAGCGCTGGTGGTGGATATCGCTCAGGAGAACGATTCCAAGGAGCTTCCTCCCTGTATTATCCGCAAGTCCGACGGGGCAGCTCTCTATGCCACCTCCGATCTGGGAACTATTCTTGACAGAGAGAAGAAACTGGCTCCAAACCGATATATTTACATTACGGACAAGCGTCAGGAACTTCACTTTATCCAGGTGTTCCGGGTAGCGAAAAAGGCGGGATATGTGAAAGAGGATACTCCCATGATCCATGTCATGTTCGGAACCATGAACGGAAAAGACGGAAAGCCTTTTAAGACCAGGGACGGCGGCGTCATGCGTCTGGAGAATCTGATAGGGGAGATCAATGATGCAGTCTATGAGCGCATCATGGAGAACCGGACAGTATCCGCAGAGGAGGCAAGAAAGACGGCAAAGATCATTGGCCTTGCGGCATTAAAATATGGTGATCTGTCCAACCAGGCATCCAAGGATTATGTTTTTGATATGGACCGTTTTATATCCTTTGAAGGCAATACAGGGCCTTACATTCTGTATACCATTGTGAGGATCAAGTCTATTTTGTCCAAATATCAGGACATGGGAAAGGAACTGTCTCAGGATTCCGGGATTTTACCGGCTGTATCGGAAGCGGAGAAGAACCTTATGCTTTTGCTGGCCAGATATAACGAGGTTATGGAGAACAGTTTTGGGGAGATTGCGCCCCATAAGATTTGCCAGTTTATCTATGAATTGTCCGATGGGTTCAACAAGTTTTATAACAGTACCATGATTTTGAAGGAAGAGGACGAAAGGCGTCAGAGCAGTTATATCCGGCTGATCACCTTAACAAAAGGTGTTCTGGAGACCTGTATTGACGTGTTGGGTTTCCAGGCTCCTGAGCGGATGTAGCACAAGGGGGAAATCAATGGAGATAACCAAGATGCAGACAAGGACATTCTGGAAAGGCGAAGTTGGAATTGACGGACAGGTGTCAGACCAGGGAAAACTGTATCAGGTAAGATTGGAAGTCAAGGGTAGCTATGTCAACAGCTACTCTTGTTCTTGTTGTCAGGGAAATTCTTATAAAGGAATATGCCCTCACGGGAAAGCATTGTTTGAACATTATGAGAGGCAGGCGTCAGAGACCTTAAGTCAGCCTGTGTCCACATCCTCCCAGGTGCGGGTCATGATCCGGGAATATACTAACCGGGAGGTGGCCAGAATCTTTAAGGAGACTCAGGAGGAGACCATTCGTTTTGTCCCTGTGCTTGCCATAAGCCGCTGTGGGGTTCAGGCACAATTCCGCCTGGGAAAGGAACGGCTCTACATGATCAAGGATCTGGCAGCATTTGCAAGAGCCATGGAGCAGGGGGCTTATGTGGAATACGGAAAGAAACTGGGTTTCCGCCATGGGAAGGAGAGGTTTGAGGAGGAATGCCAGGAACTTTTATCTCTTGTTCTGGAGCTCATGGGAACATATGAAGAGCATTATGAGCAGTTTCACAAAAGCGTTTATGGGTCTATGTCTCCGGTCAGGGAGTTAAATATCAGCCGGACAAACAGGGACCGGTTTTTTGGGATGTTTGCGGCAAAGACTGTGGAGATCCAGGATGCATCAGGGGAAAAGCGTTTAGTTCAGGTCATCGATGACAATCCTGACATACAGGTCACAGTAAAAAAGGCGGGCAGGAAAGGACTCCTGGTTACCTTGGAGAAAACCATTATAAGTTTCAGCGGGGAAAACCATCTTTATGTGCTGGCAAAAGACAAATTATATATCTGCGATGAGGAGTTTACCAGAGACGGAGCCGTATTTTTCAGTCAGATGACCCAAGGGTATGACGCCCCATACCAGGTGACGGTCAGTGAAAAGGATGTGCCCCTGTTCTACGAGAGAGTGCTGCGCCATCTGGAAAAATATGGGATACTAAGGTCAGAGGGAGTGGAACTGGAGAAGGTAAGGCCCCTGGAATTGAAAGCGAAGTTTATCCTTAGCAGTCCAAGGCCAGGGGAAGTAATCCTTCATCCCACCTTAAGTTATGGAGATTATTCTTTTCATCCCGTGGAGGACGAGCATGTGCCCAGAACCATCTGCCGGGATGTGCCAGGGGAATTCCGCGTCAGTCAGGTTCTTACCAAATATTTTAAGTACCGGGATCCGGCGACCAATGACCTGATGATTCGGGATGATGAGGAAGGAATCTTTCGGCTGCTTAGCGAAGGAATGGATGAGCTTAAGCGTTTGGGGGAAGTGTATGTTTCTCAGGAGGAAAATCATCTGAAGATCTCAGAGCCGCCCAGGGTATCTGTGGGAGTGAAGGCTTTGGATCAGTGGCTGGAGCTGACTGTTGACGCCGGTGATATGACAAGGGAAGAACTGACGGAGGTTCTGAGTGCCTACAGGCTCAGGAAAAGCTATTGCCGCTTAAAAAACGGAGAATTTTTAAAGCTGGAAGACAACGGGCTCATGGCTGTGGCGAGGATGGCGGACGGCCTGGCTCTGACCAGGAAAGAACTTTTACAAGGAAGCATCCGTATTCCCAGATACCGTGCCTTGTATCTGGACAGTCTTTGCCGGGACCAGGAGGATATCCGGTTTACCAGGGATCAGATGTACAAATCCATGATCCGCGGCATGAAATCTGTGGAGGACAGTGATTTTGAAGTTCCGCCTGCTTTTGACCAGGTGCTGAGAGGATATCAGAAAGTCGGATTTAAGTGGCTGAAAACATTGGATGCATTGGGATTTTGCGGCATTCTGGCGGACGACATGGGACTGGGAAAGACCATTCAGATCATCAGTGTGCTGTATGATGAGGCCATGAGGAAAGGGGATGTGTATCCTTCCCTCATTGTGTGTCCGGCTTCCCTGGTATATAACTGGCAGTGCGAGTTCGAGATGTTCGCGCCGTCTTTGAAGGTTCTGGTGGCAGCGGGGAATCTTCATGAGAGGGAGGAAAAGCTGAGGGCCATCAGGGATTTTCATGTGGTGATTACTTCTTATGACCTGTTAAAGAGGGATCTGTCCCTCTACGAACCTTATGAATTCCGGTTTCAGGTTATTGATGAAGCACAGTATATTAAAAATCCTCTGACACAGACGGCTAAGGCCGTAAAAATGGTCCGTTCCCAGACCAGGTACGCTCTGACAGGAACTCCGGTGGAAAACCGTCTCAGCGAGCTTTGGAGTATTTTTGACTACTTAATGCCGGGATTTTTATTTTCTTATACCAGATTTAAGAAACAATACGAATCCCCTGTTGTGAAGGAGGGGGACAAGGAGGCTTTAGGCCGTCTGAAACTTTTGACAGGCCCCTTTATTCTGAGAAGACTGAAAGGAGATGTGTTAAAGGAACTGCCTGAAAAATTGGAGACTGTGGTCTATTCCAGGATGGAGGAAGAACAAAGGAAGCTTTATACAGCCAATGCCTGGCAGTTAAAGGAACATCTTGAGGAGCGCAGCAAAATCGAGATTCTTTCGGCTCTCACGAGAATTCGCCAGGTGTGCTGTGATCCGCGGCTGATATATGAGGGATATGGCGGAGGCTGCGCAAAGCTGGAAACTTGTGTAGATCTTGTCTTATCGGGGGCAGCAGCCGATCACAAGATCCTTTTGTTTTCTCAGTTTACGTCCATGCTGGAACTGATCGGACAGCGCCTTGCCAGGGAGGGAATCCCTTTTCATATACTGACTGGGGCCACGCCCAAAGAGGAGAGAATCCGCCTGGTCAATGCTTTCCACAAGGACCATGTGCCGGTGTTTCTCATTTCTCTAAAGGCGGGAGGAACAGGACTTAATCTGACGGCGGCAGACATGGTGATTCATTACGATCCATGGTGGAATGTGGCGGCACAGAACCAGGCTGCGGATCGGGCCCACCGCATAGGCCAGGAAAAGCAGGTGTCGGTGTTCCAGCTTATTACAAAGGATACTATAGAGGAAAATATTTTAAAGCTCCAGCGGTCCAAGAAGGCTTTGGCGGACCAGGTGGTGACGGAAGGGATGGTGTCCTTAGGGAGTCTCAGCCAGGATCAGATTATGGAGCTGCTGGGATGACCTATATGGAATAGTGGAGGATTAGAAGGTTATGGCAATCAAAGAACAAGTAAAAGAACAGGCAAAAAGCAAGGTAAAGGTACCGAAGCAGTATCAGGTTCTGATCTATAATGATGATTTTACTCCCATGGATTTTGTGGTGGAAGTTCTGATGGTGGTTTTTGATAAAGAGGAAACGGCGGCGGTTACCTTGATGATGAGCATTCACAAAGGCAGTTATGCGGTTGCAGGGGTTTATCCTAAGGATATCGCCAGGACGAAAGCGGCGGAGGCAGTCCAGTGGGCCAGGTCTGAAGGGTATCCCCTGAAGGTGGAGGCAGTGTGCCAGCCTTAGAACCATAGTTCGCCGCTGATTGGCGGGAGCCATTCAGGCAGTGCTGCATCATATCCCGCAGATATAAAATTTCATAAGAAGAAGGACAGGGTAGAAGGATGGAATTTACCAAGAATATGCAGAATGTCATGGAACAGGCAGTAAAACTTGCCAGAGAGGAGAGACACCGCTATTTTATGCCGGAACACATCATTTACGGAATGACCTTTGACGAGGATTTTTCCAGAGAATATGAGGCGGAAGGCGGAGATGTCCAGGCTCTCAAAAAGGCTCTTTCCGGTTTTTTGAGGGAACATGCCGGGACCACGGACGGGGACAGTGCCGTGCTGACGAAAGATACGGACAGGGTGCTTCGTATGGCTGAGGGGCAGGCAGAATCCAGCGGGCGGGATGCCATAGATATCAGCCACTTTCTGTCGGCCATTCTGCGGCTGGAGGATTGTTACGGGGTCTACTATCTCACTGTCCAGGGCGTGGATATGGTTGAGGTCATAGGGGAGATGTCCAGGGTAAGCCTTGGGGCGCAGCGGGGCCGCGAGGAGGACTCCGGGCCCGTGTTTGAACAGGACGGGAACATAGGGGAGGGACGGGATGCCATGCCGGTGAGAGAAGAGTCAGGGAAGGACCGTCAGGGCAGATCCGGATGGCGTGACTTCGTGGAGGATATGAACGAGACCTGCAAGAGTCAGAATCCCCTTATCGGACGCGAGGAGGAGATGGAGAGAACCATCCAGATCCTGTGCCGGAAGGATAAGAACAATGTGCTTCATGTGGGAGAGCCGGGAGTGGGAAAGACAGCTCTGGCTTACGGACTGGCATTAAGAATCATAAAAGGACAGGTGCCGAAACTTCTTGAGGATTCCAAAATCTATGCCCTGGATATGGGAAACCTCATTGCAGGAACCCAGTACAGAGGCGATTTTGAAAAACGTTTCAAGGAGATTATGAACGGCCTGTCAAAAGAGAAAAGCCCCATCGTCTATCTGGACGAGATCCACAACATTGTGGGAGCCGGAGCTGTGGGAAACGGAAGCCTGGATGCGGCTAATCTGTTAAAACCCTATCTGGCGGCAGGCAGCATCCGGTTCATGGGGGCCACTACTTATGAGGAATACAAAAAACATTTCTCCACTAACAAAAGCCTGGTGCGCCGTTTTCAGAAGGTGGATATCAAAGAGCCTTCTAAGGAGGAAGCGGTACAGATATTAAAGGGCCTGAAAACAGGCTATGAGAAATTTCATGGAGTGAAGTATGGAGCCGGAGTGTTGGAACACGCCGTGGACATCAGCAGCCGCTATATGAACGAGCGGTTTCTGCCGGACAAAGCCATTGACTTGATTGACGAGGCGGGGGCCTGGAGACGTCTCCATCCCTTAGACCAGAAGCGGCAGACCGTAGGGAAGGCTCTTCTTGACCAGGTGCTTGCCAGAATCTGCAGCATTCCGGAGCAGACCGTGGAGAAAGGGGAACTGGAGCGGCTGTCTGTCCTGGAGGCCGAATTAAAGAAACAGATATTCGGGCAGGGGGAAGCGGTGGAGCAGGTAAGCAATGCGGTAAAATTCTCCAAGGCTGGACTGAATGAGGATAACAAACCTATTGCCGCCTTTCTTTTTGTAGGCGCAACAGGCGTGGGAAAGACGGAACTGGCCAGGGCTTTGGCAGCCCAGCTGGGAATTTCCTTTATGCGGTTTGATATGAGTGAGTATTCGGAGAAACATGCGGTAGCTAAACTCATCGGCGCTCCGGCGGGATATGTGGGATATGAAGAGGGAGGCATTCTCACGGAGGAGATCCGCCGGCATCCCCATGGTGTTCTTCTTCTTGACGAGATCGAGAAGGCTCATCCGGATATTTTCAATGTGCTTCTCCAGGTTATGGACTATGCTACCTTGACGGACAATCAGGGGCGGAAAGCCGATTTCCGCAATATTATTCTGATTATGACCTCCAACGCAGGTGCCAGCCAGGTAGGAAAACCGGGAATCGGGTTCGGCAGCAGCCAGCAGAATACAGATGCCCTTCTTGATGCGGTTAATCGGACGTTCCAGCCGGAGTTCAGAAACCGCTTAAGCCGAATTGTGCTCTTTCGCAGCATGGACCAGGATATGGCGGAGAAGATCACGAGGAAAAAGTTAAAAGAGCTTGCGGATAAGCTGTCTCTCAAAAAGGTGAGCCTGACCATAACTGAGGAAGCTTTCATCCATATCAGGAAAGCGGGGATTACCAGGGAATACGGGGCAAGAGAGATCGACCGGGTCATTGCCGCTGAGGTGAAGCCCCTTCTTGCCGAACTTCTTCTTTTTGGAAAATTAAAGCGGGGCGGCACCTGCGTTTTAGACCAAAAGGACAAAAAACTGGTAATATATTAACAAATCTCACAAAACCACAAGGAAAAAGCTGTGGAAGAAACAGCAAAAAAGTTGTTGACAGAAAATCTTTTATCGTTTATACTAAGAACCAACTTAATACCAGATAGGAAGATGCATACAAAGGCGTGTGAGAAACAGTTTTTGTGTGCATTTTTTTATTTATAAGGAGTTGGGCAAAATCAAAGAAATACAGTGCCGGATTCCAAAATAAGGAGGGCAAATACTATGAATGAAAAGAAAAAAAATGGCGGCGCGTTGTTGGGAGCAGCTTTTTTGATGGCGACATCTGCTATTGGACCAGGCTTTCTGACCCAGACAGCTACATTTACCGGACAATATCAGGCAAGCTTCGGGTTTGTTATCCTGGCTTCCGTTATCCTGGCGGCAATTGCACAGATGAATATCTGGAGAGTACTGTGCGTCACAGGACTGCGCGGTCAGGACGTAGCCAACAAGCTTCTTCCGGGACTTGGGTATTTTGTATCGTTCATGATCGTTTTGGGCGGCCTTGTATTTAACATCGGCAATGTAGGCGGAGGAGCATTGGGTCTCAATACCCTGCTTGGCATCCCCACGGCGGCAGGATACATAATCGCCGGAATCATGGCCATTATCATCTTCCTGTTAAAGAATGCCAAGGCGGCCATGGATACCCTTACCAAGATCCTGGGCGGCGTAATGATTGTAGTAATCTTTGTTATTATCCTGGTGGTAAAACCGCCTGTAGGCGATGCCATTAAGAACACATTCGTTCCCTCTGCGGGAGTGAACAACTTAGTACCTGCTATTTTGACACTTCTTGGAGGTACTGTGGGAGGCTACATTACATTTTCAGGCGCTCACCGCCTCATTGACGCAGGCATTACAGGCGAGAAGAACTTAAAAGAGATCAACAAGAGTTCCGTTATGGGCATGTGCATTGCCGCCCTGGTACGTGTATTTTTGTTCCTGGCAATCCTGGGCGTTGTGGTCAAGGGCGTGACTCTCGATTCCGGCAACCCGGCAGCGGATGCCTTCCGCCAGGGAGCAGGAGAGATCGGATACCGTTTTGCAGGACTTGTGCTTCTGTGCGCGGCCATTACATCCATTATCGGCGCAGCCTATACATCCGTATCATTTTTAAAGACTTTCCACAAAGGAATCGAGGCCCATGAGAACCAGGTAATCATCGGTTTCATCGCGGTTTCCACGCTGATTATGCTGATCCTGGGCAACCCAGCAGTGCTCCTTGTCCTGGCTGGTGCCTTCAACGGACTGATTCTTCCTATTACATTAGGAATCTGTCTCATTGCCTCCCAGAAGAAGAGCATTATGGGAGACGGCTATAAGCATCCCATGGTACTTTTGATCCTGGGCGCCATCGTGGTGGTGCTGTCAGCTTACCTTGGAGTGACTACCTTTGTGAAGAACCTTGGAGGGCTGCTGGGTTAAACAGGTTTTGGGGAGCAGTCGGCAAAAGATCTGCCCAGTGATACTTACATTCCCATTCGGGGACGCTTTCGCTTAGGTTCGCCATGCGTGCCGAAAAGCCGCCAGTGGCGGGTTTGAGTGCTCCTCAGCAGCGGTACTAAGCTTGCAAAAGACGCAAGCTAAGGACCGCTGCAGGGGCAACAAGAGCGGAAGCGGTCCCGAATGGGAATAGGGACACCATGGGGCGGACCTCTTGGCATTCCCCCCTGAACAGCAATAACTAACGCATTTTATGGAAAAGAGCAGGAGAGATTATCATGCAGGATATTAAGATTGTGGCGGCAGGGGATTCTTCTATTTTGATTGAATTCGGCAATGAGATCGACCCGGAGATCAATGGGAGGATTACCACGATTGTGCAGCTCATGAAGGATCAGCACATTGAAGGAGTGGTGGATATGATTCCGGCCTTCTGTTCCCTGCTGATTAACTATGACCCCAGAATTGTGTCCTATGAGAAGATGTATAAGAGGATGAAGGCCTTAGTGAATATTGACTTGAAGGGCGGGGGGAAGAGAACGAAGGTATTTGAGATCCCTGTGTGTTACGGCGGAGAGTACGGGCCCGATATAGGGACGATTGCAGAGCATGCAGGGCTTACGGAGGATGAAGTTGTGAAGATTCATTCTTCAAGAGATTATCTGATCTATATGCTTGGATTTTTGCCGGGGTTCTGTTATCTGGGAGGATTGGATGAGCGGATTCATACCCCCAGGCTTGCCAATCCCAGGGTGAAGATCAGCGCGGGCAGCGTGGGAATCGGAGGTTCCCAGACAGGAATCTATCCCCTGGATTCTCCGGGAGGGTGGCAGCTTATGGGCATGACCCCGGTGAAGACTTATGACCCGGAAAGGAAAAATCCTATTCTTTTGGAAGCCGGAGATTATATCCGGTTTATTCCTGTGGATGAGGGAGAATATAAAAGGATCAAGGAATTAGTGGAACGGAACGAATACGAGTGCACCGTTCGCGAAGGAGAGGTGTAACATGGGAATTCGAATCTTAAAAGGCGGGATGCTGACTACGGTGCAGGATCTGGGGCGTACCGGGTATCAAAGCCAGGGATTTGGCGTATCCGGCGTCATGGATGTCCGCTCCTTTCGAATCGCCAATCTTTTGTTAGATAATCCGGAGAATGAAGCGGTTCTGGAGTTTACCCTTATCGGCCCTACACTGGAATTTACGGCTACATCTATTATTGCCATTACGGGTGGAGATTTTCAGCCTACCATTAACGGGGAACCGGCGCCTATGTATACGGCGATTTATATGAAAAAGGGCGATGTGCTGAAGTTCGGCAGCGCCAGGACGGGGAGCCGGGGGTATGTGGCATTTTCCGGATACCTGGGGATTCCTGTGGTCATGGGAAGCCGGTGTACGAATCTGAAGAGCCGCCAGGGCGGATTTAAGGGGCGGAAACTGGAGGCGGGGGATTATATTAATTTCCGGATTAAGAGGCCTTATCTTCCGTTTTTCCTGTCAAGGACTCTGGATTTGGATGAATTTGACCAGGAAGAGGCTACTCTGCGGGTGGTCATGGGGCCTCAGGAGAACCGGTTCAGCAAACAGGGAATCAAGACATTTTTGAACAGTGAATATATTGTTACCAGCGACTTTGACCGGATGGGGTGCCGGTTGGACGGACCTTTTATCGCGCCTAAGGAGACCTCGGATATTATCTCTGACGGAATCGCTTTCGGCTCCATTCAGGTGCCTTCCCACGGGAAACCCATTATCCTTTTGGCTGACAGGCAGACCACAGGAGGTTATGCCAAGATCGCTACGGTGGCATCTGTGGATATTCCCAAGCTGGTTCAGAGAAAGACGGATCACAAGATACGGTTTCAGGCAATCACGGTGCAGGAGGCCCAGAAGCTGTATCTGGATGAGATAAAGGAATTGGATCGGATGAGGAAGAAAATTCATCAGCCCTGTAAGGAAGTTCTGGAGTGCCGTCTGGCGGCTAAGAGGCTTACAAGGCTGTTTACCAGTGAGGATTAGAGGAAAGAGAGGAGAAATGGAAATGGATTTGGAGAAGATTGAAGGTTTGGTGAAAATCATTGAGAATTCGTCTCTGAAACAGTTTACTTATAAAGACGGCGATGTGAAGATTACCATGAGCAAGCTGGAGCATCCTCCCGTAGTGGCGGCAGGAAACGGTTTTGGCCAGCCTTACATGGCAGTGACGGAGAGCAGGGAAAGTGCGGTTCAGGCGCCGGAGGAAGAGGAAAAGCTGTTTATCACTTCCCCCATTGTGGGAACCTTCTATTCCGCCTCTGCGCCTGATGTGCCTGCCTATGTGAGAGTGGGAGACAGGGTAAAGAGAGGGCAGACCGTGTGTATCCTGGAGGCCATGAAGCTGATGAATGAGATTCAGTGCGAGTGGGACTGCGAGATTGAAGCCGTGCTGGTGAGCAATGAACAGAAGGTGGAATACGGTCAGCCTTTATTCCGCGTAAAGCGTCTCTAGGAGAGAGGAGGTTCATAAAGTGTTCCAGAAAATATTGATTGCCAACCGGGGAGAGATCGCGGTGCGGATCATACGTGCCTGCCGGAATATGGGAATCCGCAGTGTGGCTATCTATTCCAAAGAGGATGAGGGAAGTCTTCATGTTCAGCTGGCGGACCAAAGAATTTGCATCGGCGAGGGTCCGGCAAAGAGCAGCTACCTGAACATGAACAGTATTATCACCGCCGCTCTCAATATCGGCGCGGACGCCATTCATCCGGGTTTTGGATTTTTGTCGGAGAACAGTGCATTTGTCCGCAAATGTCAGGAAAACGGGATTGCGTTTATTGGGCCGGAGGCGGATGTGATTGACAAGATGGGCAATAAATCCCAGGCCAGAAGGACCATGATGGAGGCAGGAATTCCCGTGGTTCCGGGAAGCAGGGAACCGGTGTATGATGTAGAGGCGGGAAAAAAAGAAGCGGAGAAGATAGGTTATCCGGTGATGATCAAGGCGTCTTCCGGCGGCGGCGGCAAGGGAATGCGGGTGGCCAGGTCCCATGAGGAGTTCGAGGAGCAGTTTAATCTGGCTCAGATGGAGTCCGCCAACGCCTTTGGTGATGATACCATGTACCTGGAGCGTTTTGTGGAAAATCCCCGCCATGTGGAGATTCAGATTATGGCTGACAGCCAGGGCCATGTGGTGTCATTGGGCGACAGGGACTGCTCGGTTCAGAGAAACCACCAAAAACTCATTGAGGAATCTCCGTCTCCGGCCATTGATTCAAAAACCAGGGAGGAAATGAATCACTATGCGGTTTTGGCTGCAAAGACTGTGGGATATACCAACGCGGGAACCATTGAGTTTATCGTAAGCCCTGAAGGGCAGTTCTACTTTATGGAGATGAATACCCGAATCCAGGTGGAACATGGAGTCACGGAGATGGTCACAGGGGCGGACCTGATCATAGAACAAATCCGGGTCGCCATGGGAGAGCCCTTGAGCTTTGCACAGGAGGATATGGTCCTCAGAGGCCATGCCATAGAATGCCGGATCAACGCGGAGATACCGGAGATGAACTTTATGCCCAGTCCCGGCGTGGTGGAGCATATGCATCTTCCCGCAGGCAACGGAGTCCGGGTGGACACGGGACTGTATACCGGGTATAAGATTCCCTCGGAATACGATTCCATGATCGCCAAAGTCATCGTCCACGGTCCAACCAGAGAGGCGGCTATTCGAAAGATGATGTCCGCTTTGGACGAAATGCTCATTATGGGAGTGAAGACCAATCTGGATTTTCAGTACCAGATTATGCGGCATCCTGTTTTCCGTGAAGGGAAAGCCGATACGGGATTTATTGAGAAACTGATGAAGGTAAGAACCGGACGTTCTGACCATTCGGAGCCATAGGAGGATAAGACAAGTTATGTATCGTGTAGATCTAAACAGTGACTTAGGGGAAAGCTTTGGCCGTTATAACCTGGGAATGGATGATAAAGTGATTCCGCTGATCTCCTCAGCCAATGTGGCCTGCGGCTACCATGCCTCGGATCCTGTGGTTATGGAAAAGACTGTGGCTCTGGCAAAGAAGGCGGGAGTCCGAGTGGGAGCTCATCCGGGATTTCCCGATCTCATGGGATTCGGAAGAAGGAATCTGAATGTTACGCCTGGGGAGGCCAAAGCCTATGTCCTTTACCAGTTGGGGGCCCTTTATGGATTCTGTAAAGCAAGGGGAGTGCAGATGCAGCATGTGAAGCCTCACGGAGCCCTTTACAATATGGCTGCCAAGGATTATGAGCTGGCCAAGGCGGTCTGCGAGGCGGTAAAGGAGTTTGACCGGGATCTCATTGTCCTGGCTCTGTCCGGCGGCCAGCTGGCGAAAGCAGCCATGGATATGGGACTTTCTGCGGCCCAAGAAGTATTCGCAGACCGGGCCTATGAGGAAGACGGCACCCTGGTGGACCGGAGAAAAGAGGGTGCCATGATAACCGATGAGGACGAGGCCATCCGGCGGGTGGTGCGTATGGTGAAGGAGAAGAAAGTGAGGGCCATTACCGGAAAGGATATCCCCATAGAGGCGGATTCTGTCTGTGTCCATGGAGACGGAGTGAAGGCTCTGGCTTTTGTGGAGAAGATACGGGAGGCCTTTTTGAAGGAAGGAATTGCAGTGTGTGCTTTGGACGGAAGAGACTGATGACAGGGAAGGAAAAATATTTGGATAAAGGGTTTGGGCTGCAGGCGGGGATAGTACCCCTTGCAGCCCGAATTTTTTCTGTCTGTGGGGGCTGCGTAACAGACGCATAATCACGCAAGTGCAGGTTTTGCGAATATGGGAGTCCGGTTGGATGCTTCTGGAAGCGTTCAACCGCGCAGGCGGAATTATTTTTATCATAAAAAGGAGCGGCTGCCCAGAGAAAAAGAGACTTTCCATAAGCCGTGACCAGGAAATGAATCTGGCATTGACGGAGGGCATATTTTTGAAGTATACTTTTGCTATCTATTAGAAAAACAGGTAAAAGTACACATAGAATCAGGAGACAGCTTAACATGTATGAATTAAACCAGGTAGGGAAGAACAGTTATTATATACAGAGTCCGGCCAAAATCGGTGTTGTAAGAATAAGTGAGACGGAGGTATGCCTCATCGACAGCGGAAGCGATAAAGACGCGGGGCGGAAGGTGCGGCAGATTCTGGATCAGAAGGGATGGACCTTAAAGGCCATTTACAATACTCATTCCAATGCAGACCATATCGGCGGCAACCGGTATCTTCAGGCCCAGACGGGATGCGCCGTCTATGCGCCGGGAATGGAGTGCGATTTTACCAATTCGCCTATTTTGGAACCGGCATTTCTTTACGGAGGGTTTCCTCCTAAGGATCTGCGCCACAAATTTTTGATGGCCCAGGAAAGCCGGGCCCAGAGACTGACAAAAGAGGCGCTGCCAAAGGGAATGACCATTCTGGCGCTGCCGGGCCATTTTTTTGATATGGTGGGATACCGGACGGAGGATGATGTGGTATATCTGGCAGACTGCCTGTCCAGCAGGGAGACTTTGGAAAAATATCAGATCGGTTTTATCTATGATGTGGATGCCTATCTTAAGACCCTGGAGATGGTAAAGGGGCTGAAAGGCGCCGTGTTTGTGCCGGCCCATGCCGATGCCTCGGAGGACATCGCCGCCCTTGCCCAGCTGAATATTCAGAAGGTCCATGAGATTGCAGAGAAAATAGAGATAATCTGCAGGGAGCCGGTGATCTTTGAGAGGGTGCTCCAGAAACTGTTTCAGGATTATGGCCTGGCCATGAATTTTCAGCAGTATGTCTTGGTGGGGAGCACGGTGCGCTCCTATCTTTCCTGGTTAAAGGATAGCGGGCGGTTGGAAGTGATCTTTGAGGAGGGACAGCTGCTTTGGAAAAGAGTATAAAAAAACCGGACGGATTTCGGACAGTTCATTATACAGTTGGGTCAAAACGGATTCCAAAAGGATTTGACGGCTACAGGATCGCCCACCTGTCAGACCTTCACGGCCAGGCTTACGGCAGGGACAACAAAACACTGGTGAGCAAGATTTGCGGGCTCAAACCTGACATGATAGCTATGACAGGTGATATGGCGGATCAGGGGAAAGAATCTATTCAGGGACTGATTCATCTTAGCAGAAGGCTTGGCAGGTTATGTCCGGTATACTACATTCCCGGCAACCATGAACAGGAGCTTCCTGCAAGGGTATATGCCGGTCTGGCAGGAGAGTTGAGAAAAGCGGGAGTGACGGTTCTTGAGAATCAAAAATATACCATTTCCAAAGAAGATGCCTTGCTGAAACTGTACGGCCTGGTCATGCCTCTTCCGTATTATAAGGATCCGAGAAGCAAGGATTATGTGCGGGGAATCCATTTTTCCAGGGAAAATGCTAGGGAGCTTTTGGGAAATGCGGATCCAGGGTGCTGTAACATCCTGCTGGCCCACAACCCTCTTTATTATCCGTCTTACAGGGACTGGGGCGCTGATTTGACTTTGTCCGGCCATATCCATGGCGGGATTATCCGGATTCCGGGGCTGGGCGGTGTTCTGTCGCCGGATGTTACTTTGTTTCCTAAATATGACGGGGGGCATTTTGAGGAAAAGGGGAAGCATCTTATTGTGAGCAGGGGATTGGGGAATCATTTTCTGGTACGGGTGCTTAACCCGCCGGAGCTTGTGTGCATTACGCTGAGACATCATGATAATGAAAATAGGTGATTGCGAAAGTCAAAGTTGATAGAATATTCGCCAAGTTTTTGAGTTTTGCAAACACCTAATAATTAAAAAGGAAGAGAGGATTCCATGAATCACCAGAGGCTTGTAAAAGCCTGAATTCACGAAATTCTCTCTTTTTTAGGAATCAGGGGCTAAATCGGTATTTTCCAATAGCCCCTTTTATAGTGGCTAAAATCTGTGAAAACATGTGCTTCCTTGTCGGCAACCGGTTCTTCCTGTTGTCTTTTTTTGTAATGCGCCATTTCTACTCAATCAGGACATTCCTTTTGACATCCTCCTGTGCCTTGCCGTTGCTGCCAAACTCAAATGCAAGACCAGCCTTACGGATGTCCCCTTTGCAGTGACGGAAGCAGAACTGCTGGCCGAACTGGGTTGGAACATCTGGGATAACGAACGGGATGTGAATGACGGGCTTTTCTCAGAAAGTGTGATGCGCAAACTCCTTGCGAAATACAAAAGCGAAGAATGGGTTTCTTTCTATAACAGTTATGTAAAGGAACATCTGATGAAAAAACTGGATATCCAGCCATGTGTCCACATACTGGACTGCACAAAGGTTCTTGTCAACCTGGACAATGACCAACTATTTAAAGACAGAACGCAGGGTAGACACTTACATTCCTGCCAGGGAGAACATGACAGTCTATCAGGATGCCGTAAAACTGGCCACTGCCAGCGGGAAATGGCACAAGCACCCCAACCCCAAAAGAAAGGACCAGGAAATCCAGCTGGTGACAGACCTGGGTCCGTTATGGGAAAGCGGCGAGCCGGAAAAGGATGTCCCAATTAATGCTTGTGTTGTGCATGACAAGAAGACAGACAAATATTTTGTATTCATGACAACAGACACCGGCAGGACTGCACGGCAGATCATAAATACCTACGAACCGCGCCCGGAAATCGAAGAAGATTTCCGACAGATGAAAGATTTCTGGAAGCTGGAAGACTTCAAGAGCACAAAATACAACTATATTACCTACCATATCGTAATGACGCTGGTGGGATATCTTTATTTCCAGATATATAAAAATCTGGACGAAGGGAAAAAATATGCAGGGAAATCCCTGCCTGTCGTAGTGAAGAACTACAAAGAGACAAGGCCTAAATCAGTCATTATTTATGTGGGACAGTATTTTGGCATTTTTCCCTTCCTTGAATTCCTACAGCTCTATGCAGAATGCACTTTAGAAGTACGACGACTTCTTGATCCTATCCTGGCTAAAGTATAGCAGGCTTTTGGGGAAATTCCCCAAAGCCTAATTAAAGTATCTGGAGGATAAAAACGCCTTGACATTTCCCCCAATCTGGTTTATTCTATTCACAACACAAGTCAATGAAGCACAAACCATTGACCGGGACGAGTACCTGTTTGGAACATGGCCAGAGAGCTGCAGGCGGTGGGATTGCAGTGATGGGAAGATCAGGGAATGGACCCGTGAGGGCGAGCTGAAACTTTGGGAGTAGGTGAGACGTGGCTGCACGTTACAGCAGAGAGTGTATGTCAGTACACGAGAAGGAGCGCATTTCCGCAGCGAGTTTGCGGGATGAATTTAGGTGGCACCGCAGAAGATAGAACTTCTGTCCTATAGGTATATGAGGACAGGAGTTTTTTTGTTTCATAGGAAATTGCGTCCTATGAAACAAAAACGCTCCGCTTAAGATGCGCACTACGCGCAAAGGAAGATGGCTGCTGTCGCAGCCGCGCTCCGGCGCGCGAGTCCGGCGTGCCGGACTCTAAGTTCTTTTGCGGGAAATGGTATTGTGGGAAGCCCCAATACCATGCGACGGAAGAATAAAACAAAGAGCAAAACCGTCTGCCGCCCCCGGTTATTATCAAAAAGGAAAGGAAGAGACGACATGAACAAAGAGATCCCTTACAAAATCTATCTGGAAGAGCAGGAGATGCCAAAGCAGTGGTACAATGTACGGGCGGATATGAAGAAGAAACCGGCCCCCCTTTTAAATCCGGAGACCTTAAAGCCGATTACGTTGGAGGAATTGTCCGGTATTTTCTGTGTAGAACTGGCCAGGCAGGAGCTGGACGATACCACGCCTTATTTTGATATTCCTGAGGAGATCAGGAATTTCTACAGAATGTACCGTCCGTCGCCTTTGGTGAGGGCCTACTGCCTGGAAGAAAAGCTGGGCACGCCGGCTCATATATACTACAAATTCGAGGGCAACAACACATCGGGAAGCCACAAGTTAAATTCTGCTATCGCCCAGGCATACTACGCCAAGAAGCAGGGGTTAAAGGGCGTGACCACGGAGACCGGAGCAGGGCAGTGGGGAACGGCGCTGTCCATGGCATGTGCTTATCTGGATCTGGACTGCCAGGTATACATGGTAAAATGTTCCTATGAGCAGAAGCCTTTCCGCCGGGAAGTCATGAGGACCTACGGTGCCAACGTGACCCCGTCTCCTTCCATGAATACGGAGGTGGGACGCAGAATCAATGCGGAATTCCCAGGAACAACGGGAAGCCTTGGATGTGCCATTTCCGAGGCCGTAGAAGCGGCTGTGAAACAGGAAGGATACCGTTATGTACTCGGTTCCGTGCTGGCTCAGGTCCTTCTTCATCAGTCTGTAATCGGTCTGGAGACCAAGGCGGCCCTTGACAAATATGGCATCAAGGCGGATATGATCATCGGGTGCGCAGGGGGCGGTTCCAACTTAGGAGGCCTGATTTCTCCTTTTGCGGGACAGATGATAAAGGGGGAGGCGCAGTACGAGATCATCGCCGTGGAGCCGGCCTCCTGCCCCAGCCTGACAAGGGGCGTGTATGCCTATGATTTCTGTGATACGGGAAAAGTATGTCCGCTGTCTAAAATGTATACCCTGGGCAGCAGCTTTATTCCCTCAGCCAGCCATTCAGGCGGCTTAAGGTATCACGGAATGAGTTCCACTGTGTCTGAATTGTATGATCAGGGATTTTTGACGGCCAGAAGCGTGGAGCAGACCGAAGTGTTCAAGGCGGCTCAGATGTTTGCCAAGGTGGAAGGCATCCTTCCGGCGCCGGAGAGCAGCCATGCCATCAGGGTAGCCATCGATGAAGCCTTGAAGTGTAAGGAGACCGGGGAGGCGAAAAATATTGTCTTCGGGCTCACAGGAACCGGGTATTTTGATATGGTAGCTTACCAGAAATTCAATGACGGGGAGATGTCGGATTATATTCCTACCGATGAAGAACTGGAGAAATCCTTTGCAAAATTGCCGAAGGTAAATTAAAACGATTTTTGTAAGAAAGAAATTTGACTCCTTGCAATTTTCTTCATCCGGGGTTATAATACCAATGTTTCATCGGTGTTATAACCCCGGATATTGATGCAGGTTAAGAAAGCAGATGACTTTCGGATAGGAGGACGCCAAGTAATTTCTATCATTTGACTTAAATTTTATGAAATAGCAGAGTAAGACCCTGGAGTGTTGGGGCAGGTTTGCGCATTCACTGCGCCGACCGCTGATTTTAGTGCAAAAAAGTCAAAGAGATAGAGAATACGGCGCAAAAGACATTTCTGTAATATAGCGGATTCCCTGCTTGACAAAAGGGAACAATCTGTGCTGTGTGACTTTACTCTCACAGCACTTTTTTGTGTCTAAGAGTACTTGTTTTTGTAAGGGAGGGTGTGTGTTATGATGGAGACCATTTATAAATATCCCCGGACCCGCCATCTGGAGGGTTCCAGAAAACAAAAAGGGGATGAAGACTTAAAATATATCCCCTTTCGGGAGATTAAGGGGAAGTTTCTCGTTCTGGAGGAGAAGATCGACGGCGCCAACTGCGGGATCAGCTTTGACTGTGACGGGCGCATGTATCTTCAGAGCAGAGGTCATTTTTTAAACGGAGGATATGGAGAGCGGCAGTTTGATTTGTTCAAACAGTGGGCAGGAATGTACCGGGCACAGCTGTGGGAACTTCTTGGGAGCAGATATGTGATGTACGGCGAGTGGATGTATGCCAAGCATACGGTGTTTTATGATCGTTTGCCTCATTATTTTATGGAGTTTGATATTCTGGATAAGGAGACAGGGCGGTTCTTTTCTACGGCAAAAAGGAGAGAGATTCTTGCAGGTGCGCCTTTTGTCCATTCGGTTCTGGTGTTGGACAGGGGATATTATGAGAGCGCAGACGAGATCTCTAAGTGGATCGGACCAAGCCATTTTATATCAGATCAGGCCAGAGAGAACCTGGCGGTGCAGTGTGAAAAGGGCAGAGCGGATCAGGAGCAGACCATGGCTCAGACCGATTTGTCAGGAATCATGGAAGGAATTTATATCAAGGTGGAAGAGGGGGATTATGTGATTAACCGGTTAAAATATGTAAGGCCCACGTTTCTGAACGCCATTCTTGATTCGGAAAGTCACTGGATGACCAGGCCATTGGTGGCGAATCAGCTGGCGGGAGGAAGGAGTTTGTATAAAGAAAGGCAGTGAAAGGAATATGAAAGGAAATGTAGGGACAGGCAGCGGACAAGAGACGGGGATGGGGATTTTGGCGGCGGCAGAGAGAGGAGGATTCTCCTTTGAAGCCCTGGCCGATGAATACCCGGAACTTGATCTGTTAAGAGGGGTGAAGCAGAATCCCCGCTATCACGGGGAAGGAGACGTGTACTGCCACACGACTATGGTCTGCAGGGAACTTGTGAACCTGGAGGAGTGGGAAGGTCTTACGGCAAAGGAGCGAAAACTTCTCTTTGCGGCCGGGGCATTCCATGACATAGGGAAGCCTTCCTGTACCAGACTGGAGGACGGAACATGGACTTCTCCCCGCCATACCATAGAGGGGGAGAAAATATTTCGGGCTATGGCTTACCGGCAGCAGAAGCGGTTTGGCCTTACATGGGAAGAGCGGGAGACAGTGGCCAGGCTGATCCGCTGTCACGGGCTTCCTGTGTGGTTTTTAAAAAAGAGAAGGCCGGAGTATGAGCTTTTGAAAGCGGCAGAGAGCGTTCCCCTGAAGCTCCTCTATCTTCTCTCCAAGGGAGATGTAAGGGGAAGAATGAACTCTGCACCAGAAAAACTGGAAGAATATGTGGAACTCTTCGGACAGACGGCAAAGGAGCTGGGAATATGGGAAGAGCCCTATCCCTTTGCCAATGACTATACCAGATATAGGTACTATCACAGCGATTCTTTGTGGGAAGGCAGTGAACTTTTTGACTCTACGTCCTTTGATGTGTGGATGATGGCAGGGCTGCCTCTGTCCGGGAAAGACACCTGGATTGAACATCATGGAAAAGGCCTGCCCGTTATCTCTCTGGACGACATCCGGCAGGAATATGGCATATCTCCCAGGAATCATTCAGGCAAGGTGGTGCAGATCGCCATGGAGAGGGCCAGAGTATTCTTAAGAAAAAAAGAGCCCTTTATCTGGAATGCCACCAACTTGATCGCCGATAACAGGAGAAAATTGTGCAGTCTGTTTTCCTCCTATGAAGCCAGGGTGCGCCTGATCTATCTGGAGGTTCCCTATGAGGAGATTTTTCATAGGAATCAAAAGCGGGAGAGAAGCCTGCCGGAGCAGGTACTGGAGCGCATGATTGACGGGATGGAGATGCCTGAGGCGTGGGAAGTCTATGGTTTTGAAAAGGGGGAAGGACGCCATGTATTATAAAATAGGAACATTGGCAAAGCGGTTTGGAATTACCACACAGGCACTTCGTTTTTATGAGGCTCAGGGGTTTTTGGCGCCGGACAGGGAACAGATGTCCACAACAAGGAGATATCATACCCGTAATTTGAAATGGCTGACCAGTATACGGCGTTATCATGATCTGGGATTCGGAATGGAGGAAATTCAGAAATTGTTTTTCTGTGATGAACCGGGACAGCTGAGAGATCGAATGGAGGAGAAAGAAAGAGAAGTACTGGCTGAGATAGCAGCTTTAAAGAAACGGCTGAAGGCTTTGCAAAGACAGGAGGCGGATTTGGAAAGGATTGAGAGTCTGCTGTATCAATGCGAAATATCTCCCTCTCCCAGACTTTGGATCGTGATTGATCAGATCGGGCAGTATCTGGATGAATCAAAGAGCACAGAAGCTTTGATACAGAATTGGATGAAGGAACTGGCTTTTGTATACAGTGCTTCCATAATTCCACATGAGGCTGTGATTCAGGACAATAAACTGGCAGACAGAAAAAGCGGGTTCTGTATTGAAGAGGATATGGCCGGAAAGCTTTTGCTGGATGACGGAGAAGGAGTAGAAAAAATCTGCTATGAACATTCCATTCATACAATTACAAAGCTGTCGGCTGAGGGATCGCTTATGAACCATGTTCTCAGCTATGCAAAAGAAAAGGGTCTGGAAATCACAGGCGATGCTGTCGGGCGGTGCCTGGTGAAAACAGGAGAACACAGCTGCCAGGATGGCCAGATTACCCCTAAAGCAGTATACTATGAATACTGGATTCCCATAAAGGCAGACGAAAGGGATTAAATGGATATTTCCTCTTGAATCTAAAGCTGCTTTACATGCTATACTCAGGCAGAAAGCAAAATTATGTTATTGCTGCTGCAAAGGTTGGATGATGATGAGCAGGCGGCAGAAGCAAAGGAGGAAAAGATGGCAAGAAGAAATACGCGGGGGATAGCAGCAGGCATGGCTTTAAGTCTTGTACTGACATCTGCAGGGTGTGGAAATGGCAGTGTGGCACCTGGCAGCGAACCGGGCAGTGAGACGACTGTTTCTATAGCCGCAGAAGAGACGGGAGACGTCAAAGAATCGGAATCCCATGAAGCAGGAGTGTCCGGTACATTTGAAGGGTCAGCCCAGGGATTTCAAGGAGAAGTAAGGGTGACGCTGACTCTGGAAAACGGGGTACTGGTGGCGGCGTCGGCAGAAGGGGAGGAAGAAACTCCGGATATTGGAGGCCGGGCATTAGA
Source organism: Clostridiaceae bacterium (assembly GCA_910574345.1). Classification (GTDB taxonomy): domain Bacteria; phylum Bacillota; class Clostridia; order Lachnospirales; family Lachnospiraceae; genus UBA3402. The sequence continues at coordinate 195,885 of CAJSZV010000001.1, forward strand.
GTTAATGCCTCAGGCAATGGTAGCAGCCAATTCCGTTGAGGTTGATACCATATCAGGAGCTACTTTGACCAGCAATGGTATTTTGGAGGCGGCGGGAGCGGCTCTGGATGATAGCGGAGCTGTTTTAGTCAGACAGGAAGTTTCCGTAGTCCAAAATATGAAACCAGGTACTTATACAGGTGAAGCATATGGAAAGTGGAAAGAGGGGACCATAGAGGGAGAACGATTCGGTTCACCGGCAGTGATTCGCCCTACAAAGGTTGAGGTGACTGTAGATGAGACCAGTATTTTGAAGGTGAAAGTGGTAGATTGTTCGGACACACCGGGATTTGTGGAGGCATGTACGGAGAGAATTCCGGCGGATATCGTAGAACATCAGTCCATTGCCGTAGACGCGGTGACAGGAGCGACTTTGACAAGCCAGGCTATCTTAAACGGCGTGTCACAGGCGCTGACTGAGGCAGGAGCGGATCTGGCAGGGTTCAGCCGGACCGCTGCAAAATCATCGGAAAAAGAGGAGTATCATGTGCAGCTGGTTATTGTAGGAGCAGGAGCAGCCGGAACCATGGCGGCTATAGAAGCGATGGAGGCGGGAATTGATACCCTGGTTCTTGAAAAATGCGGGAAACTGGGCGGAACATCTTCATGTTCCACTGGTTTTGCAGCCATACAGTCAGAACAGCAGAAAGCGGCGGGAACAGATGAATATACGGTGGACAGTGCTTTCCGGGAGCTGATGGATTTCTGTAAGTGGCGGGCCAACGCTCCTCTGGTATATAACATATTGTCCCACAGCGGAGACACAGCGGACAAACTGCAGTCCTATTGGCAGCAGACAGACAATCCGGGTATTGTAAAGGCCGGTGTGACAGCCCATGATACAGGGAAAGGAATTGATAAGTTTGATGTGCTGTATGAGGGCTTTCTTGTTCCGTCCGGCATCAACGTAATGCTGGAGACTACAGCAAAATCCCTCATAATGGATGGAAGCAAAGTAGTCGGCGTGGAGGCCAAAAAGCAGGATGGAACATCTGTAACCGTATACGCGGACAATGTACTTATATGTACCGGCGGTTTCGGCGGCAATGATGAGATGTTAAAAGAATACTTCGGCCACAATAATTTTTATTTAAACGGCTTGTCTTCCAATGTGGGGGATGGAATCAACATGTGTCTGGAAGCAGGAGCGGCTTTGTCTGACGAGCTGGCCCCTCATCTGGCTGAATTCTGCAGCAATAAAAATATGGATTTCTATGCCGGCTATATGAAGTTTATGAACCAGGCCGGTTTCCTGGCTCTGGATCCTTCCGGACAGCGTTTTGTGAACGAGGAGTTTTTTGTGACCCAGGCATTATCCTACGGTGCGTCAGCCCTCAGAAGAGTGGGATTTGCTTATCTGATTTTTACACAGGATCAGCTGGATGCCATGGTGGAGAAGGGGCTGTGGGGAGTTCTGTCAGAAGAGACCATTGACAGTCTGAAACTGCGCAGCCGTATCATCGTTCCGTCATATTATACGCTGAATGATGAAATGGAGGCAGCCCTGGAGGCAGGAGAAGCCTGGAAAGCAGACACTCTGGAAGGTCTGGGAGAGGCTATAGGCTTCACTGATCAGGAGATTTATAAAAAATCCATTGCCGATTACAGGCAGGTTCTGGAAACCGGAGAAGATCCGCTGTTTGGAAAACGTAGGGATATGATGCCCGATCTGGATCAGGGTCCTTACTATGCCGTAAAGGTTATCTCAGCGATTGACGGTACTTATAACGGAATCCGTGTCAATGAGAATATGCAGGCCTTAAATCAGGAGTATCAGCCCATTGAGGGACTGTATGTGGCAGGCCAGGACAGCGGCGGTTACTTTAGTTACCCATATTACGAAGGCGTGGGCTGGACTCAAGGGTATGCATGGACTTCAGGGGCAGTTGCGGCAAAACACATAATTGAAGAAATGAAATAGAATTTGACAGACAGATAAGGGGATGTTCTTGGCAGTTAACTAAGAACATCCCCTTCTTTTCATCCTCGATACCGGTTTAAGCAGGCATAAATCTCCTGATTATCCCCGATACCGGTTTAGGCAGGCATAAATCTCCTGAATCCTGGGCTTTGCCAGTCCGCAGGGCACATAGGAGGAACAAAAAGGTTCCCAGCCTTTTTTCTCAAGGGTATCAGAAAGCCACTGAATGGTCTGCCGGACCGTTCTCTTTCCGTCCATGACCTGTTCCACGCCGCAGCGCAGGAGATGGGCCAGGGCGTTCATCTGTTCCGAGTCCGCTAACTGTTCCACATACCGCAGGTCAACACTCTCCTTGTCGAGAGAAAAAGAATCTCTGCCGAAGGTCTTGATCTTCATATGCTCGTGGCGGTTACCCCCGCTTCGGTTCTGATCATTGCCCCGGCCTCTGTAGCCCCGGTCGCCTCCGCTTTGGGATTTTCGTCTCTGGGAGGGGGTCAGGGCCCGATTAAAGTCAGGTACTTTAAAATCAGGAGCCTGGATTCTGGGGGCAGTGTGGTCCTTGCAGAGAGCTTTTACCTGATGGGTAATGTCTATGGGGCGGTAGCAGTCCATCTGCAGGATGGTGTCTGCGATATAGAAGAAAGCGCCGGAACTTCCCGCCACCAGAATGGTGGACACACCTGCTTTCTCATAGAGATCTCTGGCCCGCTCCAAAAACGGGGTAATGGGTTCCTTCTCCCTGCTGATCACCTGCTGCATGAATTCGTCCCGAACCATAAAGTTGGTGGCGGAAGTATCCTCATCAATGAGGAAAAGCCCGGCGCCTGCCTCGATTCCCTCTATGACTCCGGCAGCCTGGGAAGTACTTCCGCTGGCATCCTCCGTGGAGAAGCAGCAGGTGTCTTTTTTGTTGGGTAAGTCCTTAATAAACAGGGAAATGTCTACCTGGCGGATGGAGCGCCCGTCTTCAGCTCTCAGTTTCAGGGCAGTGTCATCTGTAATGACATACTCCCGTCCGTCCCCTGCAATGTGATTGTAGACTCCCATCTGCAAAGCCTCAAGAAGCGTGGACTTGCCGTGGTAGCCGCCTCCCACAATCAGAGTGATTCCCTGGCGGATGGCCATGCCTTTGATCTCTCCCCTGTGGGGGAGAAGGATGGTCTGTTCCAAGGAGGCAGGGGAAACAAAGGGCACGCTTTCCTTCATGGGAAGATCAGAAACGCCGCTTTTTCTCGGAAGGATGGAGCCATTGGCCACAAAGGCCGACAGAGCGTGTTCTTTCAGGTAATTCCGGATAAATTCCTGGTCTTCGGACAGGAAGATGGCCTGTTCCACCTTTTTGCTGTCCAGCTTTTTGCAGAAGAAGCTGTTCTCTACACAGCGGGGAAGGAATTCGAATAAGATTTTCTCCAGTTCTCCCGCATTGATGGTGCGGCCAAAGGCGGGAAAACCCACATGGAAGCGGGACGTGATCTTCTGACTGCTGATCTCGCAGGCGCTGCGCTCCAAGACCTCCTGTCCGCATCTGGTGATGGACAAAAGGCCGCTTTTGCCGGAACCCTTTGCCTTGAAGTTATAATCTTCAAACTGGGAGGAAAATCTTCTGGTCAGATAATCACAGAGGGCAACGCGGGCCGGCTTTTTCTCGTAATAAGCTGCCGGAAAGCCTGCGTCTTTGTGCAGGATCTCCACGTGAAGGCTGGAGGGAGAAGCAAAAGGATCTCCCTGAACATGATCAATGGAAAGAACAAAGTTTCCGAATTGATAAGTTCCAGCCAGGGATTTGTAGGCCGGATAGCTTTTATGGTCAACTGAGCGCAGCAGGGTGCGCAGTTCACTTGATGATTTCATAGGATGATTACCGTTCCTTTCTGCAGGGTCTTGGCCCCGCAACTGCATTGGCGGCATGAACCGCCTTAGTCGTCTTCTTTTGGAAGGCTCTGCATATATTCATGCATGGATTCCGCCACTACCTTGCTGTGTGCTACGGCTTCCACCACGGTTCTTGCCCCGTTTACCACATCACCGGAGGCGAAGATACCGGGTCTGGTAGTATGGCCTGTCTCATCGGCCACCAGAAGCCCCCGGCTGTTGGCCTTTAACCCTTCAGTGGTAGTGACGATCCGGTTCTGAGGCCCCTGGCTGATGGATATGATGACGCTGTCCGCAGGATAGAGGGTCTCGGAATCGGGGACATCAGAAAAACCGCCGTCTTCCTGTTCCGTAATATCTTTGAAGATCACGCCCTCGTCAGTGATCTCTACGGGAGCCTTGTTGTATTCAAACTGGACGCCCTCCAGCTGTGCATAGCTGAATTCATGGTGGCTGGCCGCCACTTTCTTCGTGAGAGAGAAGCAGGTCAGTTCGCGGACCCCCTTGCGCACAGCGGTGCGGGCCACATCCATGGCCGCATTGCCGGCGCCGATAACGATAACCCGCTGCCCTAAATTGTAGCTGTCCGGGTTATTCAAATAGTTGATGCCGAAGTGGACATGTCCCAGGGTTTCCCCCTTAATATGGAGGGCATTGGGTTTCCACACGCCGGTTCCCACAAAGATGGCCTTGTAGCCGTCGCGGAACAGATCATCCACCCCGATGGCTCCGCCGATGTGGACATTGGGGCGGAATTTGATCCCCTTCAGATCCAGATGGCGGTATTTGATATCGTCAAGAACGGATTTGGGCAGCCGGAATTCCGGGATTCCGTAGCGCAGGACTCCGCCGATTTTGTCCTTGCCCTCAAAAATCGTTACATCGTATCCGTAGCGTGACAGGATGATGGCGATGGTAATGCCTGCAGGGCCGGAGCCGATGATGGCTACCTTCATCCCGTTGGATGGTTTGGGGCCGCTTGTCATCTTGTTGGCATAGGTGGCGGAAATATAATTTTCAATGGTGGAAAAATGAACCGGAGCCCCTTTTCTTCCCAGGACACAATGGCCTTCGCACTGATTCTCGTGGTTGCACACCAGGCTGCACACCGTGGTCAGGGGATTGTTCTCAAACAGGATTCTTCCGGCTTCGTCTAATTTGTTGTCTTTTAATAATTTAATAATCTCCGGAATGGGAGTATTGATGGGGCAGCCCTTCTGACACTGGGGAACCTTGCAGCCAAGGCAGCGGTTTGCCTCATCCATAACATGTAATGCCATATGATAGATCGTCCTTTCATAAATAAATGATTGCAAAATATACACAGGGTATATCAATCTTTAGGTGTCGTATAAATAGTGTAACATAATGAAAGTTGATATTCCATGGGTTTTCTGTATTTTTCGGGGAACAAAGAGGGAAGAAAGAGCAAATAATTTTAAGAATTACTCTTAGAATTAAAAAATTTCACTTGATTCTATTTTTTTTTGTGGTATAATAAGGAAGTGCACACAAAGTGTGATATTGATAGACATGCAGGATTAGTACATTGGTAGTATGTCAGCTTCCCAAGCTGAAGAGGCGGGTTCGATTCCCGTATCCTGCTTTTGGAGGTCTCGCTTAGCGGGACTTTTTTCATTAGAATATAATCAATACCTTTCATAAAATGTAAAAGAGTGTTATAATTTAATTGCCAAAAAGAAAACCAAAAGACAATGTCCCGGAAGGAGGAACAAAAGGATATGAATATGACAGAAGTTGCCAGACTATTGTTGGGTTTGCGGGCTGCAGGATGGAGTGAAAAGAAGATCAATGATTTTATTCTTTTTATCGAAACCGGAGAAGAGCAATATAAACCATATCCGGATAAAAATGAAAAGACGGAATAATCTGCCAGAGAAGGAATGAAAAAATAGAGATAGGATGTGCAATCGTCAGAGGCATTAGCGAAACTGTTTGCTAATGCCTTTTTATCGTTTTCAGGTATGCCGCACAAGTAAAGTATTGAGACACTTGCCAATTACCGCAATTTATGTGATAATAGGTATCGCGCCAAAGCGCGAGCAGGTCACCAACCGAAAGGTTGCTGACAAGATTTTCAATTTAACCGCAGCAGGATATGGAGGATTAATAATGGCAAAGGCACAATATAATGCAGACAGCATCACCGTTCTGGAGGGGCTGGAGGCTGTCAGGAAAAGGCCGGGCATGTACATAGGAGGAGTGGGAACCAAGGGACTGAATCATCTGATCTATGAGGTTCTTGACAATTCCGTGGATGAACATCTGGCAGGATACTGCAGCCGGATCTGGGTCACTTTGGAGGCTGACGGCTCCTGTACCGTAAAAGATAACGGGCGGGGAATTCCCGTGGAGATGCATAAAAAAGGCGTGTCCGCAGAGCGGGTGGTACTCTCAACCCTCCATGCAGGCGGCAAATTCGACAACGAAGCATATAAGACAAGCGGTGGTCTCCACGGGGTAGGTTCCTCTGTGGTCAACGCCCTGTCAGAGCATATGGACATAAAAATCTACAAGAACGGCTATATTCACTATGATGCCTACAAGAGAGGAATACCCACAGTGGAGCTCATAGACGGTCTGCTTCCGACTAAGGGGAAGACTAAAGAGACAGGAACAGAGATTAATTTTCTTCCCGACGGCGAGATATTTGAGAGAACCCGTTTTAAGGCGGACTGGCTGAAAAGCCGGATACATGAGACTGCCTACTTAAATCCCGGCCTTACCATTACCTATGCCAACAAGCGGAAAGGGGAGGAGGAGACTCTGGTTTACTCCGAACCTGAGGGAATCGTGGCTTATGTGAAGGAGGTCAACGCGGGAAAGACGCCTATCCATGACCCGGTGTACTATAAAGGGACAGTGGACAATATTGAAGTGGAAGTGGCCTTTCAGTTTGTAGATGCATTTGAGGAAAATATCTCCGGTTTCTGCAACAATATCTTTACCCAGGAGGGCGGCACCCACCTGGTGGGATTCAAGACCAAGTTTACCATGCTGATCAACGGTTATGCCAGGGAGCTTGGCATATTAAAGGAAAAAGATTCCAACTTTACAGGAGCCGATACCAGAAACGGAATGACAGCCATTGTTGCAATCAAGCACCCTGACCCTATTTTTGAGGGCCAGACCAAGACAAAGATGGCAAGCGCCGACGCCACCAAGGCGGTATTTACCATAACAGGAGACGAACTGCAGAGATTCTTTGACCGGAATTTAGAGACCTTAAAGGGAGTCATCGCCTGCGCCGAGAAATCGGCCAAGATCCGCAAGGCGGAAGAAAAGGCCAGAACTAACATGCTGACCAAGTCAAAGTTCTCCTTTGACAGCAACGGCAAGCTTGCCAACTGCGAAAGCCGGGAGCCGGAGAAGTGCGAGATCTTTATTGTGGAGGGGGATTCCGCCGGCGGTTCCGCCAAGACAGCCAGAAACAGAATGTATCAGGCCATTCTTCCCATTCGGGGAAAGATTCTCAATGTGGAGAAGGCTTCCATGGACAAGGTCCTGGCCAACGCGGAGATCAAGACTATGATCAATGCCTTCGGCTGTGGATTTTCGGAAGGGTACGGCAATGATTTTGATATCAGCAAGCTGCGCTATCACAAGATTATTCTCATGACCGATGCGGATGTGGACGGAAGCCATATTGACACCCTGCTTTTGACATTTCTCTACCGGTTTATGCCGGAACTGATCTATAACGGCCATGTGTACATTGCCATGCCGCCTCTTTTCAAGGTAATTCCCAAACGGGGGGAAGAACAGTATCTGTATGACGAGAAGGAACTGGAGCGCTACCGGAAGACCCACACCGGGGAATTTACCCTGCAGCGGTATAAGGGCCTGGGAGAGATGGATGCCGGGCAGCTGTGGGAGACTACCCTGGACCCGGAGAACCGGGTGTTAAAGCGGGTGGAGATCGAGGATGCCCGCATGGCGTCAGAGATTACGGAAATGCTCATGGGAAGCGATGTGCCTCCCAGACGTCAGTTTATCTATGACCACGCAGACGAGGCGGAGATTGACGCTTAGGAGGAAGGCAAAATGCGCAGCATTTTTTAGGATGCCTTCCGACGACATGCCGCTGAGCCGGAGGCGAGGGGGCGCTACAGACGCATGGGAGGAAGGCAAAATGCGCAGCATTTTTTAGGATGCCTTCCGACGACATGCCGCTGAGCTGGAGGCGAGGGGGCGCTACAATTCAGTAGGAGGAAATAATGGCGGAGAAGATTATAACAACCGAATATTCGGAGGAAATGCAGAGGAGCTATGTGAATTATTCCATGAGCGTTATCACGGCAAGAGCCATTCCCGATGCCAGGGACGGCTTAAAGCCGGTGCAGCGCCGGGTTCTCTATGATATGAGCGAACTCAGGCTGAATCATGACAAACCCCACAGAAAATCAGCCCGTATCGTAGGAGATACCATGGGTAAATATCATCCCCACGGCGATTCCTCCATCTATGAGACTCTGGTAGTGCTGAGTCAGGATTTTAAGAAAGGCATGGCCCTGGTGGACGGCCACGGCAACTTCGGTTCCATAGAGGGGGACGGAGCCGCGGCTATGCGCTACACGGAAGCAAGGCTCCAGAAATTTGCGGAGGAAGTGTATTTAAAAGATCTTGATAAGACTGTGGCTTTCGTGCCCAACTATGACGAGACAGAGAAGGAACCGGAGGTGCTTCCCGTAAGAGTGCCCAACCTTCTCATCAACGGGGCCGAGGGAATCGCCGTGGGTATGAGCACCAGCATTCCGCCCCACAACCTGGCGGAAGTCATCGATGCCGTGAAAGCCTATATAAAAAACCGGGACATTACTACAGAAGAACTGATGGGGGTTTTGCCGGGACCGGATTTTCCCACAGGAGGGATTATTGCCAATAAAAAGGAACTTCCGGGGATCTATGAGACCGGTTTTGGCAAAATCAAACTGCGGGGCCGGATGGAGATTGAACTTGGCAAACGCAGAAGCGACAAGGATAAGCTGGTGATCACAGAGATTCCCTATACCATGATCGGGGCGGGAATCAACAAGTTTCTTGTGGACGTGGCGGAGCTGGTGGAGTCAAAAAAGCTGACGGACGTGACGGATATCTCCAATCAGTCGAACAAAGAGGGAATCCGCATTGTACTGGAACTGAAAAAAGACGCAGATGTAGAAAAGATTAAAAATATTTTATATAAGAAGACAAAGCTGGAAGACACCTACGGCGTCAATATGCTGGCCATTGTGAAAGGGCGGCCGGAGACCTTGAGCCTGCGGGGAATCCTTAAGAACTACCTTGATTTTCAATATGAAAATAACCGCAAGAAGTACCAGGCCCTGTTGGACAAGGAGTTGGAGAAAAAGGAGATAAAAGAAGGACTCATAAAGGCCTGCGACGTCATCGACCTGATCATCGCCATCCTGAGGGGGTCTAAGAATCTGAAAGACGCCAAGGCCTGCCTTATGAGAGGTGACACGTCCAATATCCGGTTTAAGAATCCGGAATTTGAAAAAGACGCCAGGGAACTTGCTTTTACGGAGAAACAGGCTTCTGCCATTCTGGAGATGCGGCTTTACAAACTCATTGGCCTGGAGATCCTTGCGCTTCAGAAGGAATACAAGGAGACCTTAAAGAAAATCAAAGAGTACACCAAGATCCTGAAAAACAAAGAGACCATGGATCAGGTGATCATAGATGATCTGGACAGGATCAAGGAAGAATTTGCCTTGGTCCGCAGAACCGACATTGAGGACGGCAAGGAAGCGGTGTATGAGGAGGCGCCTCTGGAAGTCCAGGAGGTTGTCTTTGTTATGGACCGGTTCGGGTACTGCAAACTTCTTGACAGGACGGTCTATGAGCGGAACCAGGAGACTGTGACAGGAGAGTACCCTTATGTGGTCCGATGCATGAACACGGATAAAATCTGTATTTTTACGGATACTGGGAATATGCATCAGATCAAGGTGAAGGATATTCCTCTGAACAAACTCCGGGAAAAGGGTGTTCCCATAGACAACTTAAGCAAATACGACGGCGCCAAGGAGGAGATTCTGCTTCTGGCAAGTCTGGAACAGGTCATGGGGCACAGGCTGGCTTTCGCCACGAAAATGGCTCTTATCAAGCTGACGCCGGGGACGGAATTCGTTACCAACAACAGGACCGTGGCAGCTACGAAGCTTCAGGAAGGAGACTGTCTGGTGAGCGTGCTCCTGGTAAATGAGGAGACAGAGACAGCGATTCAGACAAAAAACGGGTATTTCCTAAGGTTTTCTTTGGAGGAAATCCCGGAGCAGAAGAAGAATTCCAGGGGTGTCCGTGGCATTAAGTTAGAAAAAGATGATGAATTGGAATCTTTGTATTTAATTGGAAACAATCCTGTGATACAATATAAGAACAAAGAGGTTCACTTAAACCGCTTAAAGACAGGGAAAAGAGACGGAAAAGGGAGCAAGGTTCGGATGTAACTCTTTATTAAACAAAAGAAAAGGAGAGATGAGATGGCTGAGAATATGATTCCGACTCCCCATATCGGAGCAGGGGCAGGCGAGATCGCCGAGACAGTTCTTCTGCCGGGAGATCCCTTAAGGGCAAAGTATATTGCGGATCATTTCCTGACAGATGCAAGGCAGTTTAACAGTACCAGGAATATGCTGGGGTTTACAGGGAAGTATAAAGGAAAAACCGTATCGGTTATGGGGACAGGTATGGGATGCCCTTCCATAGGAATTTATTCCTATGAGCTGATCCATTTTTACGGATGCAGGAATTTGATCCGCGTGGGGACAGCAGGAGCCTTGAGACCGGAAGTGAAAGTCAGGGATCTGGTTTTCGGCATGGGAGCCTGCACCACATCCAACTATGTGCGGCAGTTTCGCCTGCCGGGGGATTATTCCTGTATCTGCAGCTATGAACTTCTGGCAAAAGCCGTGAAAGGAGCCGAGGAGAGAGGACTTTCCTATCATGTAGGCAACATCTTAAGTTCCGATATGTTCTATAATCCCGATCTTCCTAATGCGGGAACCGGCTGGGACAGGATGGGAGTGCTGGCAGTCGAGATGGAGGCGGCGGCTCTTTACAGCAACGCGGCTTACGCCGGGGCCAATGCATTGTGCATTTTGACAGTTTCCGACTCCATAGTCACAGGTGAGGCGACAACTGCTGAGGAGAGACAGAATACATTTACGGGCATGATGGAGATTGCTCTGGAACTGGCATAAGTTTGCCTGATGGAGACTGACGTACAAAGGCCGTTATGGGGACGGCGGCGGGTTTATAACTATTTGAGTAAGGACGGAAGAACATGGTAGGGATAATAGATAGTCATGCCCATCTGTGTGGGAGGGAATTGTATCCAAAACTTAAAAAGATTGCCAAAGAGGCTAAGGATACAGGTATCAGGAAGATTATGATTGTCTGCGGCAGCGTGGAGGAGGCAAGGAGGGCAGTGGCTGCTGCCTGTGAAGATTCCATGTTTGATGTGGCGGCTGGATTTCATCCCAACGATGCCCTGAGCGTGTCAAGAAAAGACTGGGATGAACTGTGTGAGCTTCTTCTGAATCCCCATGTGAAAGCCATTGGGGAGATCGGCATGGATTATTTTTCTTATGAGACTGTGGTTCCAAAAGTACTGCAGAAAGAGCTTTTTATCCGGCAGATGGAACTGGCCAATGAGTTTGGCAAACCGGCCATAATCCATATGCGCATGGCGGCGGAGGATACCAGGCGGTATATTAAAGGACATCTGAGAGTGCCGGGAATCATGCATGGTTACAGCGGCGGCTATAAGTATATGAAAGACTTCCTGGATATAGGCATGTATCTTTCTCTTTCCGGCAATATTACTTTTGAGGCGGGAGACGAGAATACCAGGAGGGCAGTGGAGGAGATCCCATTGGACAGGCTTCTTGTGGAATCCAATGCTCCTTTCCATACTCCGGTTCCGGCAGCAGGAGGCTTAAACGAACCGAAGAATATTACCTATGTGACAGACTGGATCTGCCGCATCCGGGGAATGGAGCAGGAGGAACTGCTTTTGGCTGTGAAAGAGAATTACGACAGGATATTTGGAAGATGAGTTATCCCTTGTTTCTCCGGGTACGGGAGGAACAAGGGGTTTTTGTTTGTGAAAAGAGTATAAAATAAGAAATGATTCACAAAAAGTATGCATGAGAAATACAAATGTATTTTTCTTGCGGAAAAACAGTTGATTTTTTTGTGATTTTGGTATAGGATATACAGGAATCATTTTGCAGGAGATATTACCTGAGACGAGGAGAAAAGGATATGGAAAGAAAGTTAAAAGTAGGTATTCTGGGCGCAACGGGCATGGTTGGACAGAGGTTTATCGCCCTTTTGGAGAATCATCCGTGGTATGAGGTGGTTACAGTGGCGGCAAGCCCGCGCTCCGCCGGCAAGACGTACGAGGAGGCAGTAGGCGGCAGATGGAAGATGTCCACCCCTATGCCGGAGGCAGTGAAGAACTTGGTTGTGATGAATGTCAATGAGGTGGAGAAAGTGGCCTTGGGCGTGGACTTTGTGTTCAGCGCCGTGGATATGAGCAAGGATGAAATCAAGGCCATCGAGGAAGCTTACGCCAGGACGGAAACACCTGTAGTCTCCAACAACAGCGCCCACAGATGGACTCATGACGTGCCCATGGTGGTGCCGGAGATTAATCCGGATCACTTTAAAGTCATTGAATTCCAGAAGAAGCGTCTGGGAACGAAAAAAGGATTTATCGCCGTAAAGCCCAACTGTTCCATCCAGAGTTATGCCCCGGTTCTCACGGCGTGGAAAGAATTCGAGCCCTACGAGGTGGTGGCAACCACTTATCAGGCCATCTCAGGAGCGGGAAAGACATTTAAGGACTGGCCGGAGATGGTGGAGAATATCATTCCCTACATCGGCGGCGAGGAAGAGAAGAGTGAGCAGGAGCCCCTGCGCCTGTGGGGACAGATCAAAGACGGTGTGATCGTGAAGGCCGAGGAGCCGGTGATTACCTGCCAGTGCATCCGTGTGCCGGTGCTCAACGGCCATACGGCGGCTGTGTTTGTGAAGTTCAGAAAGAAACCTTCCAGGGAGCAGCTCATTGAGAAGATGGTTTCCTTTAAGGGACTTCCCCAGGAACTGAATCTTCCCAGCGCTCCGAAGCAGTTTATCCAATATCTTGAGGAGGATAACCGCCCTCAGGTTACCATGGATGTGGATTATGAGAAGGGCATGGGAATCTCCGTGGGACGCCTGAGAGAAGACAGCGTGTATGACTATAAATTTGTGGGCCTTTCTCACAATACGGTCCGCGGCGCAGCAGGCGGTGCTGTGCTGTGCGCGGAACTTCTGACGGCGCAAGGGTATATTGAAGCCAAGTGATAGGAAAAGGGATGCGTAAAGCCGAAAGGGCTGCTGCATTGATTTAATATGCTCCCTTCTAGGCAGACAAGTGAAATAACAAAAACTTGTCACTTAGGAGGGAGTATATTTTATGTCTGAAAAATCAAGATTGAGTTCCCAGATTGTCAGGGGTAATCAATCCTTATTTGGCAGCACGGTTGGTATTTCCCTTGCAAGAATATTTCTTAAGCTTATTCTGCTTTCATTCTCCAGAAAAAATTTGTCTGGAAGATGTTTACGGGTAAATTCCATCAGCTGATCAAAACTCTCAATCAGATTTGTACTGATAATCTCCCGATTTTCGTATCGGTCTAGATTCAACCTGCGCACAAGTGCGTCTGTCTCATAGGAGGGGCAGACATTCATGACTTCCTAACAGAAGAATTGCGGCTAGTGTTACAACACATTTACATTTCGTCAAATGACTTGCCTGAATTTCCATCTGCCATGTTGTCGTCGGTCAACGATGCCACCGCATCACCTCCCTTCTCCGCCTTGCAGGCTGAAAATTCATTCTGCGTCATTTAACTGAAAGTAAATGTGTCAGAACACTGGATTGTATCCTCTTTCTTCAGTGACCATATCCGTTCCATATAGTCTGGCGCTCATTTGCTTAAATACAAAAAATCGTATCAAAAAGTGTACTTTTTGATACGATTTTTTGTAGCACAAATTCTTAACTACTTTATCATAATATCGTCATAATTTCAATAAACTTTAGGATTTTTCTTGTGGAATTTCACTCCAATTTCTCTGTTATCAAAAAGTACAGGATTTGAAATACTGCTTGAGGGAAATTGCCCGCAGCGATGAGTAAAGAGGGGAATTCATGTCCCAAAATAAGATTTGCAAGACCATCCATCAATACAATCAATATCCGGTTCCGGATACTGATATGCAGAAACTGCAGGAGATCGCAGAGGACTGCCGGACTGTGAGGAATTATGTATATGCCAGATACGGCGGAATCGGAAGCATGTCAAAGCTCTATCCAGGGTATACGGTTCAGAATGAGATGACAGAAAGCGGCCTGCGGACGCGCCTGGGCCTGCCGTCGGTCTACTTTTATCTGGCCATATTCGATGCTCTCGGAGATATTAAAGCTCAGTGGAGCAGGACAAAGGCAAAGGTATTGGAGCTGGTCAATAAAAATGAAGGGTTTTCCCCTGAGGAAAAGCATTACTTAAGATTTCTCCTGAAAGTGAACAATGCATTTGAGGCCGCGGTAAATCAAAAACCGATGGTGCTCAGGAAGGATATTCAGAAAACCTATGATGAGCTGGCGGGAAAAACCGACACAGAAAAACTTTGCCGCTATCTGTGCAGGCAGGTAAGAAAATACCATGCGAAGCAGCATACAGATACGGCGGACGGGTTCAGCCTTTCCGAGAAGGCATACCGGTATGAAGACCATGGCATCCATATCGCGATAAAGGAAAAACGAAAGCGCATCTTTATACCGCTGACTGACAATAACCAGTACAGAAGGCAGATCTACTTAAAGCTCCTGCCTGAGAAAAAGAGTATCCAGATAAAAGTGCCGGTAGATGTAAAAGCGCAGAGCCACGAGGATTACACAGGCCAGGCAGGCATAGCCATGGGGCTCCACACCATGATAACAACAGACCAGGGCCATTGCTACGGAGAGGAATTAGGAGAGCTCCAGATGGAATACGCACAGTGGATGCGTGCCCAGACCGGAATCTATAACAGGAACCGGGAAAACAATCCGGGACGGAAGAAATACAACGCCAAAAAGAGACGGATGCTGGAACAGCTGCACAGTTATATTAACCATGAACTGAACCGCTTTCTGGAGCAGGAAAAGCCTGGAACCGTCTATATGGTGCGTCTCCCGGCCCCCAGGCAGGGAGGGGTGAACCCTAAGATCAACCACACCATATCCATGTGGCAGAGAGGTTACATCAGGAAGCGCCTGAGACAGAAGTGTATGGAACAGTCAGTGGAGCTAGTGGAAGTGCTGGGGAAAGACATCAGCAATGTGTGCAGCAGCTGCGGCGCCATAGGAACAAAGACGGAAGGAATCTTCCGGTGCGGCACATGCGGATATGAGGCGGGAGAGAAGACCAACACAGCCCGGAATGTGAAACTGAGGGGTCAGGGAGAGGGAAAGCTGGAGAGGCTTTAAAGGTTACCGATTCCATACAGTCACAATCAGTAAAGATCATAAGGACAGCCATTTAGATAAATACCGGTGATGAGCCGGGATTTTACCGAAAGGACTAAAGGCAGGTCCATGATAAGGCAGGCAAGACCTGTTATAGAAAAAGAGAGAACGGCATTAGAAGGCGGAGAGCAGTGCAGACAGCAAACCGCGCATTGGGTATGCCAAGACCCTGTGAACATGTAAGGTCACGCCAAAGCGTGTGCAGGTTACCGGTACAAAAGTACCGGCAGCGGAATAAGTGCATGACGTAGCGGGGAGCGAAGTGGGAAAGCCCACATCATCCGATCTGGAATAAACCAGCCAAGATGAACCAATATGCCCTATTTTACTCAGGCAATGAGCCGTGCAGTTTCGGACAGAAGCAGAAAAAATATAGATCTAAAGGTGAAACTATGAAAAAAGCAGACAAACAACAGGCAGAAGAGGTAGTGACGCTTTTAAAGCGTTCCCACACCCTTATAAAAAAGATGCTGGATGCAAGAAACCGTCCTGCAGCCTTAGAGCTATTGGAACAGTGTCAAAGCTGTGCCATAAGCCTGGGAGAGAAGATAGAGGCCGTAGAAGGAGAGAATGCATCCACAATCCCACTGTTGGAAAGTTACTGCGAATTAACATATCAGATATATGAAAAGGTAAAACAGCCATACCCGGTTAATGGAAATCAAATACATAACGACTTGGCAAAAGAATTAATCAAAATAGGCAGCAGCATCAAACAGGACATCCACACACGGACAGAAGCCGTATTCCTGCCATATAAAGCCTCCATGTGGGATTCCTTAGAAAGCATATGGAAGGCAGCCGACGAAGACCCGGAATGTGATGCCTATGTAATTCCGATTCCATACTACGACAAAAATCCGGACGGAAGCTTCGGGCAGCTTCACTATGAGGGCAGCCAGTATCCGGATTACGTCCCCATAACCAATTATCACGATTACCAGTTTGCCGAGCGCCAGCCGGATATCATATTTATCCACAACCCTTATGATGAATTTAACTACTTAACAAGCGTGCATCCGTTTTTTTATGCCCGTAACTTAAAACAATTTACAGAAAAATTAGTGTATGTGCCATATTTCGTTTTAGGTGAGCCGGATCTGGATAATCCTGATTCTATAGAACAAGTATCCCATTTCTGTACGAATCCGGGAGTCATCTACGCAGACAAAGTCATCGTCCAGTCCGAAAACATGCGCCAGGTATATATCAAGGTCATGACAAAATTCATGGAGGGACATGGGTTTACAAAAAAAGACTGGGAGGAAAAGATATTAGGTCTTGGATCACCCAAAATGGATAAAGTCCTGAGCACAAAAAAGGAAGACCAGGAAATACCGGAAGAATGGCTGAAAATCATCCGAAAGCCGGATGGAAGTTTCAGGAAGGTGATCTTATACAATACAGGCCTGACGGCATTTTTGCAGCACAGCGAACAGTATCTGGATAAGATGAAAGATGTATTCCGAATATTTTGGGAGGAAAGGGAAGAGGTGGCGCTTTTGTGGCGCCCCCATCCGCTCCTTGCCAATACGGTAAAAACCATGCGACCTGCAATCTTAGAGAGCTATGAGAAATTAGTAGGCGAGTACCAAAAAGCCGGGTGGGGAATTTATGACGATTCGGCAGATCTTAACCGGGCTATTGCGGTGTGCGATGCCTATTATGGGGATGGAAGCAGCGTGGTGCAGCTGTGTGAAGAGGCGGGGAAGTTGGTGATGATACAGGATGTGGGGGTACTTAACAATCTTAGTGTTAACGAATAAATACTTGGAGGTATGAAAGGATGGCTGATAAGGAGACAGAAAAAAAGCAGACATCGGGAAAAAAAGGAACGATAATCATTGCCATAAGCATGTTGCTGATTATTGTGCTTCTTGGGGTTATTGCCTTTTTGCTTTTGAGAGAAGAAAAGACAGAGGAACCAAAGAGAAACGTTGTAGTAAATCAAAGCAATGCAGAGGAAATCGCTGGCGAGATGATAAGCCAGGAGTATGTTGCGCCTGGTTATTACAGTGCGTCTATGACAACCACCTGGCATTTTGAAACAGGCGATGCAGCTTCCTATGATGCTTATGTTGCGAATGTTGCCGAGAATACCAATGATGTTTATTTTGATATTTTTTTGGCAGAACAGGAGGATGAACCGATCTATCAGTCGCCGGTTATACCGAGAGGAAGCGAGTTGGATGAGATTATTCTCGATAAATCCTTGGACGCTGGAACACATGACTGTATTTTGATTTATCACTTGGTAGATGGGGAACAGAAGACAGTAAGCACTCTTCGCGTTGCATTGACGATTATAGTAGAGAATTGATATTTCAACGGTAACTGCTGCGCTGCATGGCACAGTTTACAATAAAAAATATGAAAAGGAGAAAAACTATGAGAAAAACAAAGAAAATGATGGCTCTTGCACTGGCGGCTAGTATGGTGCTGGGCAGTTCTGTTGTAGCTTTTGCGGCTGAGGGTGATGCTACTCCAGGCGGAAGCGGAACGGTTTCTGGTACAGGTGAGGTTGAAGGACATGTAAACAAGGAAGTACTGAATGTGATTCTGCCTACGGTTCCGTCAGACCAGGCTTCCGCTTTCGCTTATACCATGGATCCAGAGCGTTTGATTCAGGGAACGGATGCTGCGAAATATGAGGAGGGAACCGTATTTCCGGCTGCAGATGCTGATACAGGAGTATATTTCCTGACGGACACTAAAACATACTCGAATGAAAGTAATACCTATCAGGTGGTTAACAAGAGTAGCTGCGATGTAGACCTTACTGTAAAAGTAAAGGCAACCCAGAATTCAGCAAAGGATATTACACTTGCATCAAGCAATGGAGTGTCAACCACTGCTCCTGAGCTTTATCTTGGTTTAAAGGTTGGTTCTTCGGAACAGGCAGTATCTGCTACAGAAGCGACAGTGAATAAAACTCTTGCCGGAAATAAGAATAATTTTGAGATAACCGTTAATACAAAAGATGACGGTACAAAAGAGTATGCCTATAAAGAAAAAGATAGCACCTCAGGCTGGAAAGCCATGAACATCAGCCTCACCGGTACAGTCAGCAAGCTTGATATTGCAAGTGATACCACTGCACCGACCGTAGATGTGACCTGGAGCTGGGCGAAGGCAGCTGATAATGCTACACCGAGTACGGATGTGGTTGAGTTTGTGGATGGGCCGCAGATAGTAGTGAGTACAGCAGGATTGATTAATATAACAGGATTAACTGCTGATGCGAATTATAAAATGGTAAAAATTACAGAAGAGAACGGAACTGTAAATAATATAACTGCTGCACCAGTTGATTATATTTCAGATAATTGGAGTGAAGCGAACGGCGGCGTTTTAGGGATACAGCTTAGTGCTAAGTGGATGGATTATCTGAAAGGGAAAACAGTAACATTTACTCTTACATTGTCAGATGATTCCGAGAAGACTACAGAGGTTACATTCCCGGCTTCATAACTGTAAATAGAATGTTGTAATCTGTATATGTGGAGTAGATTGGCATGTTGATATAGACAAAGCAGTTGATTTACTTAATAGTCAATAAAAATTAATGCTGGGGACAAAATCACTTATAACCATAAATTGTGTTGTTTGATTTAGAGTCTGTACAACGAATGCAATTTATTTCCTAAGGACTGTGTGCCCCAGCATTAATTTATGATTTTGAAGCAGTTTGATTTTTTAACCCATTTTTTGGAGGATAAAAAAGATATGGAGTTATTAAAAGATAAAAGGGCGATTATTACAGGAGGAAGAGGGATTGGGTTTGCAATAGCCAGAAAATATTGTGAAGAGGGCGCGAAAGTCATTATTACAGGCAGAAATGAAGAAAAACTGCTTCGGGCATGTTCACACATAGGGGAACGCTGCCAGTATATGGTATGGGATGTCAGAGATTTTGAAAATTGCAGTAATAAGATAGAAGAGGCCTCTGTATTGTTGAATGGGCCGATTGATATTTTGGTGAATAACGCAGGGGTATTGACTCAAAACGATTTTAAGTGGAATTATTTAGATTTGACTCCGGAAGAATGGGATTATGTAATGGACACGAACTGTAAGGGAATGTATTTTATGTGCCAAAATATGGCCAAGCACATGATAAAAAATAATGTAAAAGGCCACATTGTGAATATTACATCTGAAATGGGGCTTCGTCCGGCTTGTGTTACCTATGGCATTTCAAAATGGGGAACAGTCGGGATGACAAAAGGTTTAGGTCTTAAGCTGGCGTCAAAAAATATTGTAGTGAATGGAATTGCGCCGGGAGCCATTACGACAGAAATGATGGGCTGGAAAGAGGGTGATTCTGTATATAGGGACAGTCATGCCAACAAAAGGTTTGGATTTCCGGAAGAGATTGCAGAATTAGCGGCATTTTTGGGAAGCAGTAAAGGGGACAATATAATTGGAGAAGTTGTTTTAAGTGATGGAGGAAGTTCTTTAAAGTAGCAGGAGCGCCAAAAGATGAAAAATGAAAAAATATTTGTGACAAAATCTTCGATGCCTGATTATGAAGAATATATTGAGGCAATTAAGCCTCTGTGGGATACTCACTGGCTGACGAATATGGGGCAGTATCATCAAGAACTGGAGCAAAAATTGAAAGAATATTTGGGTGTGCGGGAACTGTCCCTGATGGTAAATGGACATATGGCATTGGAATTGACAATTCAGGCCATGGGATTTCCAGAGGGTGCAGAGGTAATCACAACACCGTTTACGTTCATTTCTACGACTCATGCTATTGTGCGGAATCGTTTGAAACCTGTATTCTGCGATGTAAAGCCGGAAGATGGGACTATAGATGAGACAAAAATTGAAGAATTAATTACAGAACATACCGTGGCTATTGTGCCTGTGCATGTATATGGGAATGTGTGCAACGTAGAAGAGATCCAGAGGATTGCAGATAAGTATAGTCTGAAGGTGATTTATGATGCGGCACATGCATTTGGCGTGTCTTATAAAGGGAAAAAAATTGGAAATTTTGGTGATGCTTCTATATTCAGTTTCCACGCGACAAAAGTATTCAACACCATAGAAGGCGGGGCGGCAGTTTTCTCAGATCATCGGATTTATGAAACATTGTTTAATTTAAAAAATTTTGGAATCCGGGGGGAAGAGATGGTAACAGAGGTTGGCGCCAATGCAAAGATGAACGAGTTTTGTGCTATCATGGGACTTTGCAATTTGAAACATGTGGAAGGGGCCATTGCCTGCCGGAAAGACCTGTGTGAAGAATATGACAGACAATTAAGAAATGTACCAGGGATTAAGATGTTTGAGACGAAGCCGGAAGTGGAGCGAAATTATGGATATTATCCAATCCTTATAGAGAAAGATTATCCTTTGAGCAGGGATGAGTTGTATGAAAAATTAAAAGAACAGGGCATACACACAAGAAAATACTTTTATCCTTTAACCTCAGATCAGGCATGTTTTAAAAATAAATATCGAAGTGTGAGTTTAGGCTGTGCACGGGAACTGGCAAAAAAAGTGCTGGTACTGCCAGTGTATGACAAGATGGAGGCAAAAACGCTGACATATGTAATAGAATCGATTAGGTCAAATTCTTAAAGTAGGTGATAAAGCTGTGATGAAGGTATTGTTGCTTTGCGCAAGTCATAATGATTTGGGGCTGGTGTATGCATTAAGGAAACTGGGGTATGAGATTATTGTTACTGGCAGTATACCTGGGCTTATAGGGGAAAAATATGCGGATGTTTATATAAAAGCGGATTATTCGAGGAAGGAAACCATATTAGAAATCGCACAAAAAGAAAAGATTGATGCGATTTGCGCTTGTTGCAATGATTACGGTGTATATACAGCAGCCTATGTTGCGGAAAAATTGGGACTCCTAGGGTATGATTCTTATGAGACAACGCGGATATTGCATAATAAAGATAAGTTTAAGGAATTTGCGAAAAAGAATCATATCATTTCGCCTTGGACAGAGGCATTTGAAAGTTATGATGCGGCAGTTGATTTTTTGAAAAATGTTCCGTTTCCGGTTATTGTAAAACCAACGGACGCCAGTGCTGGAAATGGAATAGAAAAAATTGATTCATTTGACAGAGGGGAAAAAGCTCTGCAAGCTGCTTTTGAAAAGTCAAGAATTGGAAAGATAGTAATAGAGGAATTTATAGAGGGAACACAACACGGATTTTGTACGTTTTTGATTAACCAAAAGGTTGTTGCAGTATGTAGTAATAATGAATATTCTTTTATAAATCCATATAGGGTGGAGATAGATACATATCCGGCGGATAATTATGAGAAAGTATCTGCTCAGATAATTGCTCAAATTGAAAAGATTGCCTCGTTATTACGATTAAAAGATGGGATTTTTCATTTGCAATATATATATAAAGACGGGATCCCTCAAATTATTGAAGTGATGCGGCGGGTAATCGGAAATATGTATTTTGTTCCGGGTAATCTTTTGACAGGTCTTAATTGGGAATATTGGGAAGCAAGGGCAAGATGCGGGCTGTCATGCGAAGGATTTCCTCAGTATGTTTATCAGGAAGGTTTTTATGCATATAAGACAATTTTGGGCAGTAAAAACGGAGAAATAGAGTCTATTAATATTCCGTCCAAATATAGGAAATATTTGGTGAGGAAGTGTATTTTAAAGGAAAAAGGGGACAGAATTACGCATTATGAATCGGAACCTGTGGGATTTCTGTTCTTTATGTTTTCATCTCAAGAGGAGATGAATCAGATTTTAATTAAAGAATATGATAATGCTATTGTGCGCATAAAAGATAATAGATAGAAGGAATATATTATGAATAAACATAATGAAATATGTATTGGAATGGCAGGTGCGGGGCGGGCAACAGAATTACATATGAATGGTTTGAAACGGTATTCAGGAGTTCCATTGTGTTTCAAACATATTATTGCAAGAAGGTTTGAGCAAGTTAAGGTGGCGAAAGAAAGGTATGGTTTTGAAAATTCCAGCTTGTGTTTTGATGATTTATTGAGTGATCCGGAAATAGATGTGATTGATATATGTACGCCGCCATATGTGCATGAGGAAATGATTATGAAAGCATTAAATGCCGGAAAACATGTTATTTGCGAAAAGCCATTAAGCGGATATTTTGGGAGTCTGGGTGATGAGGAGCCTATTGGATTGAAGGTTTCTAAAGTGAAAATGTATGACTCAGTACTTCAATCCCTGGAAAGACTGAAGAAGATCATTGATGCTTCCGACCGAAAGTTCATGTATGCAGAAAATTTTGTATATGCTCCGGCTATCAATAAGGCAGCTGAAGTTATCAGAAAGAAAAAGAGTAAAATTTTATATGCCAAGGGTGAAGAAAGTTTAAAGGGCTCCAGTTCACCGGTTGCCGGAGAATGGAATAAGACAGGCGGCGGAACGTTTATGAGAACCGGAGCACATCCGTTAGCGGCAATTTTGTGGCTGAAAAGACAGGAAGCTGATGCCAGGGGGGAAAAGATAGCAGTTAAATCAGTATTTGCAGATATGGGGCAGATCACGCCGGTTTTAACTCCCTACGAGCACCGGCATATTGCGGCATATCCCCATGATGTGGAAGATTGTGGAACCGTATTGCTTACATTTACAGATGGAACAAAGGCGACAATTATTGCCACAGACACATTGTTAGGGGGAAGCCGGAATTATGTAGAGTTATATTGCAATGATGCAGTGATTAACTGCAAATTGACAATGTCCGATATTATGAGCACTTATTTTTTGGATGAAGACAGGCTGGAGGACGTCTATATTTCGGAAATGCTGCCCTCTAAGATTGGCTGGAATAATCCGTTTCTTGAAGATGAAATCATACGTGGATATACGGATGAAATGCGTGATTTTATGGATGCGATTTATTATGATAAGAGAGCAAAATCGGAGTTTGATTTGGCATATGATACAACGAAAATTATTTATGCGGCGTATAAATCTGCTGAACTGGGTATAGCAGTGGAACCATAGGTGATAAGAATGAAATATGTGAGAAAACTCCCGGATGCAGATGAGATTATACAACAGTATCCTCTTGACAATGTACAGAAAAAGAATAGAAAACAACGGATTGATGAAATAGAAAAAATATTGTCGGGAAGGTCTGATAAAAAAATAATTTGTATCGGCCCTTGCTCGGCAGACAGGGAAGATGCAGTTGTTGAATATGTGCTAAAACTGGCCAAGATTCAGGAGGAGTTGAAGGATAAATTTTTTTTAGTGCCTAGAGTATATACAAGTAAGCCAAGAACAAACGGAACAGGATACAAAGGTCTTCTTCACAGGCCAGCCGTATATAGCGGGCATGATGATATATTTTCCGGTGTGATTGCTATGAGGAAAATGCAGCTTCATGTGATTCAGCAGACAGGTATGTTTTGTGCAGACGAGATGCTGTACCCGGAGGCGATGTATTATATTTTGGATTTGTTAGCTTATGTGGCAATTGGCGCACGTTCTGTGGAAAATCAGCAGCATCGGTTAACTGCCAGCGGCCTGGAAATACCTGTAGGAATGAAAAATCCCACCAGCGGAGATCTGGAAGTTTTATTAAATTCAATTATTGGAGCCCAATATCCACAATCTCTTTTATATAGGGGCTGGGAAGTACAGACGGAAGGAAATCTGTATGCACATGCTATTTTGAGAGGTTATACGGATTTATCAGGGAAGATACACCCTAATTATCACTATGAGGCTTTATGTGACTTCCACGATCTGTATCAGAAGAAGAATCTGAAAAATATGGCGGTATTGATAGACTGCAGTCACTGTAATTCAAGAAAACATTATGATGAACAAGAAAGAATTGCAAAGGAAATAACCGTATTATGTAAGGAAAACAAGGATCTGAACAGATTTGTAAAGGGACTTCTTATAGAGAGTTACCTTAAGGATGGAGCGCAGATGATTGGTGAGAATATATATGGAAAATCCATAACGGATCCTTGTCTGGGGTGGAATAGGACAGAAAGACTATTAAAGGAACTGGCTGATCTGTGTTAGATCAGATGACCTGTTGGGAACGTGTAAGGGGTAGAATATGCGGATTGTACTTGTGAATGCTCATTGGAATAACAGAGGGGATGAAGCGGCATTATATGCATTAATAGAGGGAATCTGGAAGCTTGATTCAAAAATAAGGATAGATATTATTTTTAAGGAAACAAAAACAGTCACTCAGTTTTTATATGAGGGAAGGATAAGATATATTACGACAAGATTTCGTCCCCAAGAGGATGAAGTAAAATCTGCAATAGCATTTCCCGAAAGCTCTAAAAATGTTGACATGAAAAGGGAAATGGAGTTTTTAAGGAATGCTGATATGGTAATATACGCGCCGGGAGGAAGCGTTATAAGTGATAGATTTTGGTGGACAAAACAATTGGAATATTTATTTCCTGTGGTATACGCACAGAGTTGTGGAATGAAAACCTTTTTTGCTGCTCCGTCTATTGGGCCGTTTACAGAAGAGCATAGATATAGAAATGAAATACTTTGTAAGGTGAATACAATTTGTCTGCGGGAGAATATAGGAAAGTCAGAATTAATAAGGTCTGTTGGAGAACTTGAACTTTCAAATTGTTTGGTGGGAAATGATCTTGCATTTCTTGGCAATGTAAGTATGGAAGAAAACGATGATATTTTTAAGGAAGATAGGAGATTAGTTGAATATTGTAAGAGATATGAAAAAATAGCAGGTATTACAATAACGGATCTAAACTGGAATGTTGAGTTTGCAAAAGATGAAATACTAAGACAGAGGATAGAGGATTCGTTTAAACAATTTATACATTGGCTTGAAGAAAAAGGAATAGGTGTGATTCTTATTCCGCAGTTGTTTGGAGAACAAAATGACAAAGATTATTTGATGAAATATGCAAAAGCATGTACCAATGTGTTTGTTCTCAGCGAGAGATATGATCATTCATTCCAGCAGTATCTGATCTCAAAATGTTATGCGGTTGTTGGACTTAGATATCATTCCAATATCTTTGCCGCAAAAATGGAAGTGCCAATGATACCCATTATTTATGAACAGAAAATCAGGGGATTTTGTCAGGATTCTGGCATTTATGAATGGGGGATAGAAATAGATCAATTATCAGATGAGACTTTAAAAGTAAAGTTTATGGAGTTAGAAAAGGACTATGGATATCGTAAGAAGAAACTGTTTGAGAAAAATAAGGAGTGGTTTGGGAAATCACAGAGAACAATGGAAGCCTTAAATGAGTTGATGAAACATAGTGAGGGATGATAGAGGATATAATATGGATCAGGATTTACAATATGTGCGGTTTAAAGAATCAAGATTTTACGGTTACTTTCAGAAAATGGTTGAGATGAAAAACAGACTGGAAGAGCAGGGCGTATATTTTCTGTTTGTACAAGTACCTTTGGAGAAAAATATAAAGAATCTTTCTGAATTTGAAAAGGAGAGACTTTCTGACTGGACTTTTGATTTTAACAATATTAGGGAAGAAGATTATAAGCGTATTTGCCAGATCTATTCTTGTGAAAGTGAAAAGGATGATGTGATAGATTACTTAAAAAAGGTTTATGATGGTGCCAAGGTTTTTGAAATGAACGGAATAAAATATTTGGCGGATTTTAAAAGTGATCTGGTTAATGTAATTAATGGGAAAAGGGTAACTTATTATCAGCCGGAGAAATATGGCAATCATATTTATATGTTTGGGCAATGTACGGCAAGGGGAACGGGGGTTGAGGATAAAGATACCATAGCCAGTTTTCTGCAAAATGAAGTTAATAAAGCGTTCCCTGATTGTTATCGGGTCGAAAATATGGCAATTGGATGCGGCTCAGATATTCATGATGATATGGCTCATGCTGAAAAGATAGATTTCAGACAGAATGATATTGTTATATTCTGTACGAACCTTGAGATAGTACCTGTGGAACTGTTTGAAAAGAATAAAATCAGCTATTTTGACTGTTCTGAAATATTTAATCGTCCCCATGAAAAAGGGGAATGGTTTACGGATATGACCTGCCATACCAATGGGATTGGAAATGAAGCAATTGCGGATTTTATTTTAGAAAAATTATGCTTGTTAAATTGTCTGAATAAAAGCACAGAGCAGACAAACATTCCGCAGAATATGGCGGAGCCCGACTATACAAAGGTGCCTGAATTTGTAGATTATATAAAAGGTCTTGGTTTAAAAAAGAAAGCGGGAAATAATGGCTGTATTGTAATGAATGGTAATCCGTTTACATTTGGACATTTGCATTTGATAGAACAGTCGGCAAAGAAAGTGGACAATCTTTATGTATTTGTGGTGGAGGAAAATAAATCTTTTTTTCCGTTTGATGAGAGATTTCAGCTGATAAAAGAGGGAACAAAAGGCATTTCAAATGTTGAAGTTTTACCCAGTGGGAAGTTTATTATTTCAGCGCTGACTTTTCCGGGCTATTTTCTAAAGGATGGGAATAAGGAAATAGATGTTGATGTGACATCGGACGTATTGATTTTTGCAAAATATATTGCGCCGGCTCTTGGAATATCTGTTCGATTTGTAGGGGAGGAGCCTTTTGATTATGTTACGAGAAAATATAATGAAGAAATGAAACAGGTCTTTCCCCAGTATCATATTTCTTTAGAAATAATTCCGAGAAAGGAAACAAAAGATGGAATGGTAATTAGTGCTTCTTATGTGAGAGGATTGTTACAAAAACGGGAATTTGAATTAATAAAGGGGATAGTCCCGTTGGTTACTTATGAATATTTGAAGAGGAATTATGATAGATAGACTAGAAAAATCTAAGTGTTGCGGGTGCGGAGCATGTGTGTCGGCGTGTCCGACAGATGCAGTTGTTATGAAAGAGGACAGGGAGGGGTATCTATATCCAAGAGTGGATGCAGAGGTGTGTGTTCAGTGTCAGATCTGTGAAAAGGTATGCCCGGCGGTGAAGAGAAGGTCAAAGAGGGATTCGCTTCTTAAGGCTTATGCCTGCTATTACCAGGAGGAAGGGATACGTGCCAGGAGTACATCTGGCGGTATATTTTCGGCAATAGCAGAGTATTTGCTGGAAGAAAAAAAGGGAAAGGTATATGGAGTTTGTTTCAATGACAATTTTATGACAGAATACAGCAGCGCTGACAACAAAAATGAATTGGGGAAATTTCGGGGTTCCAAATATAGTCAATGTTCAGGGAATAATGTTTATCAGGATGTAAAAAAGGAACTTGCAAGGAGCAGAACCGTTCTTTTCTCTGGATTGCCTTGTCAGATTGAGGGATTGCGTTCTTATTTGGGAAGGGATTATGAGTCATTATACCTCCTTGATATGGTATGTTTTGGTATTGGGTCGCCGGGATTATGGAGAAGTTACAGAACAGAATTTCATCCTCATGCAGAGGAGATTTGTTTTAAGGATAAATCCGAGGGCTGGAAGAATTGGAAAGTTTTTATAAGAGAAAATGGAGAGGATCACTATTATTCAAGATATGACAATTTGTACATGAAGAGTTACCTGGAAAGGATAAATTTGAGGCCGTCATGTTATGAATGTCAGTTTAAGGGGTTACAAAGAAATAGTGATTTCACGATTGCGGATTGCTGGGGAATGGGTGAAAAGAGTATTTTAAATGATAATAAGGGACTGTCAGCGTTATTGCTTCATACAGACAAGGCGGCAGATCTGTTTGAACAGATTAAGAATAAACTTCTTTTTGAAGAATATGATCCGGAACTGTTAATGGCGGGAAACTGGGCGGTATATAGGAATGCTGAAAAAAGCATAGAGAGAGAAAAGTTTTTTGAGCAAATATATCAGGGGGATTTTAAAGAAAATTACAGAAGGTTAATGGGAAGTATGAAAGAATGAAAATATCAGAGATGTTTTGGGCTTTACTGATTGGTATTATTGTGTATTTATGGATTGCCTGGCATATTCAAAAGAAGAGGAATCGTCTTGTACGGCTGAAGAAAAGTGCGGATATGGTTAATCTCGGAAGTACTTACGCCTACTATGACTTTGAATATAGGAACTTGGGCATAGAAGGTTATAATCTGGCTAATATTCCACAGTATTTTGATGTGGATAGCATATTATTAAAAAAGTATGGAAAGAGATTAAAAGCTGGTACAAAAGTTCTTTTTTGTGTTCCGGATTTCGTATTTGCGGCTAATAAAACAAATATGAAAAGAAAAGTGTATTATGAGGCATTGTATCCTTGGGAAATAGATAAGTATGATATTTGTTTTTTTATAAGACTTTTATGGAAGGCGGCAGCGGAGCCTATTACGCATTTCTATCAGAAGGAAGAGAAGAAATGGGAGGGGCATATTGCATCTGTTGAAGAAAAAGAACACCATTTAGAAAAAAGAATTTATGACTGGGAGCATAATTTGGGAATCCCAAGTGTTAAAAGTGGTGAGATGACGGAGCAATTATATAAGAATATAACTGAAAATGAAGAGTTGTTAATGGAAATGATTTTGTGTTGTGAAAATAAGGGGCTGGAGCCTGTTCTTGTGGTTCCTCCGGTATCTGGTATGATGAAAAAGGCTGTCAGCATGCAATGCTTAAAGGTCTATTTATATGATCCTTTAAACCGGGTTAAGGAACATACGGGTGTGAAGGTATTGGACTATATGAATAGCGATGAATTTGATGATCTGGGATTATATTTGAATTCTGACTGTATGAATGAAAATGGGAGAGGGTTGTTTATGAAGAGGTTGGTGGGGGATTTAATGAAAAAGGGCGAATAAAGATGCTTATGGAGCAAAACTCTGAAAACAGATATGCAGTTTATTGTGAAGGGAAGAATATTATATGTCTCATGTTGTCAATACAGATACAATGGGAAGAAAAGAAAACATACACTTTATTGGCGGGGCTATTGTGGATGAATATTTATGGACAACTGCCTTGGAGTGGAATGGATATTATAAGATAAATGTCAGGACAGGATATACGGAATTTTTGGGTTTATTTGACTATGCGGATAGTTTAGCAGATAAGTTATTTAGCCGGGTTTTAGTACATAATAAGTTTGTTTTTTTTGTTCCATGGTTTTTTAATTATTTGGTGAGAGTAGATACAGAAACCTTAGATATCAGATACTGGATGCTTCCGGAAAATATTACCCGTGAAATAGCAAAATTTAGAGCCGCATATATATACAACGGAAGGATCGTTATGTTTCCACATGTTGGAGATGATATCTGTATTTTTGATATTGAAAAAGGAGAATTCAAGTGCTGCAGAAACTGGATAAAAGAGTTGGATAAATATAAACTGAAAAATAAAGAAGATAAATTTCTTCAGGGATGTCAGATCGGGGAAATTGCCTATGTTGCAAATTCGTCTGATGGTTTTATAATGAAATACAATTTGCATAATGACACTTATGAAATAATATTATTTCCTGAAAGTGAAAAAGCGATTTTTGATGTTGAAAAGTTTGATGACAATTATCTGTTGATATTAACCGCTGTGGGGAATGTATGGAAATATAATATTATTACACATAACAGAGAATTAATATACCAATATCATGGAAGAACAAAAAATCCATATGGACATGTGATTGCAGAACAAAATTGTTTTTATTTAATTCCTGCAAAGGAGTCCAATATAAAATTTTTTGATGGAAAAAAGGAAATCGTTGTGCCGTATCCAGATGATTGGAAGTTACACTATATCAATGTAAATATAGAAACTGTTTTTAACGGATATTTGAGAAACAAAAATGAAATTTTACTTTATCCATGCCTGGGAAATAAATTACTAAAAATAAAACCGGGACAAAGAACAGCATTAGGCCTGGATATTCATGAGAACATTGAGGACAGAGCAGAGGGAGTGAGAAAACGGATCCTATCTTCTGGAATGTGCACGGAGTTGCTATACGAACCTAAAAGTAATCTTGACTTGTATTTAAGTATTGTCAATGGAAAGGGAGAGAAGGCAGAGACTACAAAACATCCAAAAATAATAGGTCTGGAAATCTGGGATAAAATGAAAGGATTTTAAAAACTTATGAAAATTGCCATATATGGAGCAGGAAACTGTGGAGAGTATATAATAAGAGAAATAAAGGAAGCAAAAAAATCCAACATTGAGGCAATGTTGTTTATTGATAATAATCCTATATATAAGGATAAAGATAAATATGGTATACCGATTGTAGATTTAGAAGGCTTTATAAAATGCTACTGTAAGACGGTAGAGGCTGTTTTGATCGCAGTATCAGATGAATTGGTGGCGCAGGAACTGGCGGTTTCTCTGTTGAATAAGGATTATAAAAATATTTATTTAATACCCGAGGCGTTGTGGACTGGAAAGCTTCCGGTATTAAATTCTAATGGCGGATTGGCTGTATATATAAAGCATATAAGTGATATGAAACCTGTTTTACCTTATGTTGAATATCATGTTTCTGATTTTTGTAATTTAAAGTGCAGAAGATGCGGCCATTTTTCTAATCTTGTAACGGAGAAAAAGTTTCCGGATATTATTGAATTTGAGAATACACTGAAAGGGCTGCAACAGAAATTTAGAAATGTCAAATCGTTTCGGTTAATGGGGGGAGAACCCTTTGTAAATCCTGACCTGGGACTGTTTATTTACAAGGTAAGAGAGTTTTTTCCATATGCCGATATAAGGGTGGTTTCAAATGGATTAATAATACCTCAGGCAGGACAAGAAACTGTAGAGGCGATAAGAAAATGCGGTGTAATCATAGATATCTCTCAATATCCGCCTACAAGAGATATGATCGAAAAGATTCTTCAATTTTCATGGGATAACAATTTGAAAATCCAGATTGAAGAAAAAATAACAAGATTTTTTATATCAATGGGAGCTAATATTTCTGAAAATTATGAAGAGATTTACTCAAAGTGTATGAGTAGAAAATGTCATTTTCTTCGAGGTGAGAATTTGTATGCTTGTCCTGGTGTAATATTGCTGTTTGAAAATAAAGAATTTTTAGAAATAGATGTCAACAAAAACGATGTAATCTATAACTCGTTTAATTTGATATCTGGAAATGAAGATGGCTGGGATATAATGAAAGCATTTTTATCGCCTTTTACCTTTTGTAAACATTGTACAGATATGGAGTGGCATAATTGGGAGCCTTCAAAGGGGAAAGTGGACAGAAAGGATTGGATTATAAATAATTAGACAAAGCAAATAAATTTTCATCAGTTATAGCAGGAGGATTAAATGATCAGCTTAAATGAAATATACCAAAAATACGAAAAAATTATTGTTTGGGGTGCCGGAGGTTCTTTTAAGAACAGTTTTTCCGGCGGTATGAGAATTGACTATATTATAGATTCTGATGAAACAAAATGGGGGAAGAAAATAGGGGATGGAATAAGAATTGAACCGCCGCAAAAGTTATTGTCAGAAAAACCTGAAAAAACAGTTGTTATAATTTGCTCTGTTTATTGGAAAGAAATTATGAAAGAAATAAGTAATTCTTTTGATATTTTCTTACCATGTATGATCGAGCCTAATCCGTTTCAAAAAGACACAATATATAAGAGGGGTTTTTCTTTATTTGCTGAAGATGCAATCGTTAAAGGGATTTCTGACAGATATCATATAAACATTAACCATTATATCGATATTGGAGCAAATCATCCTTATGGCGGAAATGCCAGTTTTTTATTTTACTTAAATGGTGCAACCGGGTGTTTAGTGGAACCAAATAAGCAGCATATTGAATTACTGAAAAAATTCAGGCCTAATGATAAGGTTATAAATAAAGGGGTATCCAACAAGGAAAATGACGGTAAAAAATCGACTTATTATATGGTTAAAGATATAGATACAATAAATACTTTTTCAGAAGTGGCTGTAAAAAGATATAGAGACAAGGGATTACAAATAGAAGAAAAGTCATTGGAAATGATTTCTTTGGATTCTCTTATAGAGGATTATGGGAAAAAGATAAATTATATAAGCATAGATGTTGAGGGTTTGGAATTTGAAATACTTAAGGATTTTGACTTTAAGAGATATGATATTGAAATATTCAATATCGAAAAAAGTGATGTGAGATGTAAAAACTTATTATTAAGTAGTGGATATGAAAAGGCCGGAGAAACTCCCAGTAACTGGATTTTTGTAAAAGAAGGATTTATCCATGAAGAATACTGAAATTCGGAATAAAAGGGGAAGATAATACAGTTGAGAGAGTTGGGAGAATAATATGATAAAAAAGATTATTAAATTTTGGGAGTTTAATTTTATATGAATAAAGAAGTTACAAAAAATATAGAAATCAGTATTCTGATGATGACCTATAACCAGGAGCAATTTGTGGAAAAAGCCCTGGATAGTGTCCTGATGCAAAAGATAAGCGTTCCTTATGAAATCCTTATTATAGATGATGCCTCCACGGACAAGACGCCTGAAATATTAAGAATGTATAAAAAGAAATATCCCCAAAAAATTTCGTTATATTTAAAAAAAGTCAATAGCTATCATCCAACCCAAAATGGTTACTTTCTGCTATCAAGAGCAAAGGGGAGGTTTTATGGAGTAATCGAAGGGGACGATTACTGGACTGATGATTTAAAGATTCAAAAGCAATATGAGTTTTTAATTTCTCATCCACAATATTCAGCCTGTATGACGGACCTGATTGTGGTGGATGAGAATGACAATAAATTGGATTTCCAGGTTTTTGAAAAAAAGAGGAATCAGGTTTACACTCTGGAAGACTTTAAAAACTTGAAAGAACCAGGTATGACAGTTGCGTTTTTTGCCAGAAACTATTTTACAAAAAGAGATTACTCGATTGTTTTTGAAGCAGATAGGATTATGGGAGATATTACAATATACATGCTATGTCTCTTAAAAGGAGATATTTATCAGATCGATGAGGTGATGGCTGCTTATCGATATGTGTGCGTGAAGGGGAAAAATAATTTTAATTCTATACAAAAAGGTAATACTTACAGAGATTATAAGCAGATAAGGTATTGGATCCGACTTGAAAATTTTATGAGAAAGTATGATGAAAAATTTAGTTTTTTACCGATGCCTGATGTAATCAAGGGATTTTCTCTTCAATATCCTGCAAAACTTGGAATTCGTTTAATGATGTTGTCCGAGAACCGAAGAAAATATATACCTATTTATTTAGCATATAAGTATTTGGAAGACAGTAATTATGTGCTTGAAGATAAAGAAAACGGAAACAGCTATAAAAAAAGAAACTGGAGAACATTTATAAAGGAACAGAATCCGATTGTTCTTTTTGGTGCGGGAGCAGTGGCAGAAGAGTATTTGAACAAATATGGATGGAAAGAGAATATTACATTTTTAGTTGATAACGACAAAGAAAAGCAAAATACATCATTTAAGGGTTATTTAATAAAAGCTCCAGATGAGATTTTGAAATATAAGGACAAAATAAAAATTTTGATTACAAATAGAGAGCACGAAAAGGATATAGAGAGTCAACTTTTGAGCATGGGAATAAGAGAATATTATTGTTATTGCACAATGCAGGGAAGAAGAATAAGAAATATCATATCAAGTAAAATTGTACAGAAGTGCAGGTAGGAAAAAATATTCGACACTTTTTGGAAGGAGAAGAGAGATGGTAAAGAGATCAATAGATTATATACTTAAAAGGATAAAAGATACAGATAAAGCAGTGATAGTGGGAGCCGGAAAAAGAGGGCATGAATTATTGGAATGTTTAGAGGAATGGCATGTTAATGCCATTGTATATTTTCTTGATAATAATGAAGCTCTTATGGGACATGATATACATAATATTAGAATAATCAAACCTTGTAAAATAGATGGATGTATTTATATTATAGCTGTTGATTCCATGGATTCTAGAAAAGAATTTTTTGACCAACTGCAGAAGCTTGGGGTTGAAAAAAGGGATATTATAATATATTACGCATTTAGAGACTATGAATATTTAAGTAATTTGGATGAAAAATACTATGAAGATGAATTGCAGGAAATGTATTGGGAACGGTTTGGTAAAAGGATAGATTGGAAGAACCCAGTGACATATAATGAAAAAATTAATTGGGAAAAATTGAATATTAAAGACGAAAGAAGAACAAGACTGGCAGATAAATATTTGGTCAGGGATTGGATTAAAGAGAAAATTGGTGAAAGATACCTTACAAAATTATATGGTGTTTGGGATAATGCAGATGAGATTGATTTTGAAAGTTTACCAAATTCTTTTGTATTAAAAGTAAATAATGGAAGTGTGCGAAATATTATTGTAAAAGACAAGGAGAAGATTGATAAATCAGAGATATGCAGTCAATTAAATCAATGGAAAGACTGTAATTTTGCTTATGGAAATCTAGAACTACATTATAAAGATATTATTCCTAAAATTATATGTGAAGAGTATTTGGAAGGTGTAGCTGATAATGTGTATGATTATAATATATTTTGTTTTCATGGAAAACCAAAATATATATGGTGTATAAAGGGGAGTCATAAACCGGATTGTCGAGCTTCTTTTTATGATACGAATTGGGAAGTACAACCATTTAGTTATGGATATCCGAGGGATCCGGTAATAGCGGAAAGACCAAAACAACTAGATGAAATGTTAAGGCTTAGTGAGATTTTATGTGAAGAATTTCTTCATGTACGTGTCGATTGGTATAATTTACCGGATGGGAGAATTATATTTGGTGAAATGACATTTTCAACATGGGCTGGTTTTGAACCATGGGAGCCAGAAGAATATGATACTTATTTTGGAAATCTGATTTAAGTGATTTGGAATTATAGTTAAAGAGTAAAAAGGTATTGAGGAAAAGAATAAATGAAAAAAGTATCGGTTATTATCCCAGTATATAATGGAGTGAAATATATTGCCGAATGTGTAGACAGCGTTATTGCCCAGACTTTAAAGGAAATAGAAATTATTATAGTCGATGCAGGATCGACAGATGGAACATTAGAGACACTTGAGAATTATGAAAAAAACGATGAAAGGGTTCATCTTTTTCATTCAGATAAAAAAAGTATGGGATATCAGACCAACATGGGAATCCGGGAAGCCTCTGGTGAGTATGTTGGATTCTGTGAAGCCGATGATTATTTGGCTCCTGCTATGTTTGAACGGCTGTATAAGCTGGCAAAGAGCAATGAACTTGATTTTGTGAAATCAGATTTTGATATGTTTATTGGAGATAAAGAGGAGCGGATTTTTCTTAATTATCGTATTTTGGGTTCTGCAGGAAGGCAATTATATGGGGAAGTAATTTGTCCGTCAGATTATCCGGATATTCTATATCGTGATGTGAACATGTGGAATGGAATATATAGTCGGCAGTTTATCCAGAATAATTTTATAAGACTGAACGAGACGCCTAAAGCGGCATTTCAGGATATGGGGTTTATTTTCCAGACATTTATGTCAGCGGACAGAATTATGTATGTTCATGAGGATGCCAACAGATATCGGAGGGATAATACAAGCTCTTCTGTGTATGATCAAAAAAGTTTGTTGTTTATTGTGCAGGAATATGAATATATATATCAGATTTTGAATGAAAGAGACCATAGAAATAAGAGAATGGAGGCAGTCATATTTAAACGATTCTTAGGGCTGTTTTGCGGATTCTACAGGCAGCTGCCGGAGTGGGAGGATACTACGGCGGAAGTAAAATGCGCTGTTGAAAAGTTCAAACGGTTATTAGGGGAATTTTACAGGGCTTTAGGCTATGGGGAACAGGTATGTGAGAAGCTGAATACTTCTATAGAAATGGAATTGTTTTTACAAGATCATAGTACATTTGATTGTTATGAAAGATGGGCCGAGAAGAGTCGGAGAAGAAACATAAACGATTTTTTAGAGTATGTGAATAAGTATAAAAAGGCAGTTATTTTTGGAGCGGGGGAAAGAGGAACTTCCTGTTATGGTTTTTTGAAAAAGAATCATTATGAAGGAGTTATATGTTTTTGTGATAATAATTCTTCGTTGTGGCGCAATAAATTGATGGGATTAGAGATCTTGCCGCCGGATGAGATTCTTAAGGATGAGGTACTTTTTATTGTTGCCAATGTTGATTTTTGGAGAGAAATAGACAGGCAGCTTCGCCACATGGGAATAAAACCGGAAAATATCTGCAGATCCATAGATATAGATCCGCATAACGCTTTGGAATTTAATTTGTAAGAGGGGGAAAGGGATGGCTAAGATAATACCTGTTGTGACAACTACGGACAGTGCTTATGTTTTAAACTGTTATGTTGCGGTATTTTCTATTATAAATAAGTCGGATAAAGGAAATATTTACCATATATACATAATGACCACGGGTTTGGGAGAGAAGGATATAGAGTTGTTGGAAAGCCTGTCACGGGAACATGTGATGGTAAAATGTGTGGATATTTCTGGCATAGTAAGGGGTGTGGATTTGCAGGAGTCTATGCATTTTCCGGTGCAGACATATTATCGTATGTTTATTCCATTGGCTTTTCCAAATTATGAAAAAATTCTTTATCTTGATTCGGACCTGTGTGTGTTACATGATGTTTCGGAATTGTTTGACAGTGATTTAGAAGGATATGGGGTTGGTGTGGTGAGGGATGTTCCCTGTGCCTATCTGGAGGGGCATGACAGGGAAATAGGGGATTTGGATTGTAAGAAAACCTTTAATTCAGGTGTTATGCTCATAGACAGGAATGTTTTTGAAGGGAGCCATGTGCGGGAGAAATGTCTTGCTTTGCTTTCGGAAGACTATAAGAGAAGTAAGAGGAAACTGATCTATGCGGATAATGATGCATTGAATTTGGTTTTGTATGAAAAATGTAAAATTTTGGATGATAAATGGAATTTTCAGTGGCAGTATCTTTGGAAAATGGAGACTGTATATGAGCAATATCGGGAAGCTTATGAAAAAACGGCTCAGAACCCCTATATTATACATTTTACGGGAAAGATGAAACCTTGGACGCATCCGGATTATCCAATGGCAGATTTGTTTTGGGATTTGGCAGAGAAGGCGGGGATAGCCAGAAGGATTGCTTATAAATATATTGTGGATGTGAGAAAAGAGAAGGAGGTTTTTGATTGTTTTGGGCTCTTTCGCTTTCCTTATTCCTGTATTCTTCCGGGCAGCAGAATCGCAATCTATGCAGCAGGACAGGTTGGAAAAGCTTTTTATGAGCAGATGCAAATTACCCGTTATGCGGAGGTGGTAATCTGGGTGGATAAGGGTTACAGGGGGAGTCAGTGCGGTAAACTCATAGATGCTCCCCAGGAGCTTTTGAAGAGAAGCGAAGAATATCAGTATGTAATCATTGCAATTGATGATAAGCAGATAGGGGATCAGGTATTTCATGATCTTAAAGAAATGGGTATTACGGAAGATAAGCTTGTCTGGTCACCGTATAAAATAAAGCAATCGTGAAGGAGAGACAGATGAAACCACTGGTTTCCGTTGTTGTACCTATCTATAATGCGGAAGAGTATATAGCTGAATGTTTGGATAGTATCTTGGGACAGTCTTATAGGGACCTTGAAATTGTATGTGTGGATGATGGCTCAAAGGATCATAGCAGAGATATTATCTGTGGCTATGCGAAAAAGGACAGCAGGATAAAGCTGCTAAAGCAGGAGCGGAAGTTTGCGGGAGTTGCGAGAAACAGGGGAATAGAGGCTTCAAAGGGGAAATACATTATATTTCTGGATGCGGATGATTTTTTTGACATTCAACTGATTGAGAAAATGGTTGAGAGGGCAGAGCATACAGACGCTGATATCGTTATATGCAATAGTCAGGGCTATGATGAGGATAAAGGGAAAATTTATGCTTTGAAAGGGGCACTAAATAAGGAAGTTGTTCCTTCTAAGGACTTTTTTTCAAGGAGAGAGATCCCGGATTTTATTTTTCAGCTTACGGCCGGATGGCCTTGGGATAAATTATATCGATTGGATTTTGTGAGGAGGAAAGGTCTTTATTTCCAGGATACCAGGGCGGCAAATGATGAACTGTTTGTTGATACTGCTTTTGCGGAGGCTGGGAGAATCGCAGTTGTCCATGATGTGTTAGTGACGCACAGAACGACTGTCATGAATTCTATTGAACATACGAGATACCGCTGGTGGAAATGTGGCTTTGATATGCTACATGCAGAAGAAAGTGCTTTAAAGATGAGGGGACTGTTTCAGCAGACGGAGAAAAGTTTTCTTAATCGGGCAGCGGAATATATTGTGTGGAATCTATATGAGATGTGCAGTACCGATTATTTTCATGAGTTTTATCGGTATGTCAAATCAGAGGGGATTCCAGGACTGGGATTATCAGCATATCCAGAGAACTTTTATTACGATAAAATCGTTTTTGACAAAATACAGAAGGTAATGCATTTGACGGAAGAAGAGTATTTGGTAAAGCATATATCGGAGCTTAATCGGTGTATAGAAAGTCTTTCAAATTTGATAGAAAGAAAACGATGGTATTTTCCAGAGGGGATATTTCCAAATGGCGCTAGGCTGGTGGTTTATGGATATGGGGAGGTGGGACGGGATTTCTGTCTGCAGATTTTGAATTCAGGAAGATTTCATCTTGTGGCTGTGGTAGATAAAAACTATAAAGAAATAGCAGATAAAGCAGTTAAAATCGGGCCAGTTGAAGAAATTTATAGTTTAGAGTTTGATTTAATTTTTATCGCTATTCTGGACAAGTTGATAGCAGGAAAAATAAGGGAAGCTTTGTTATCTGAAGGAATCGCCCCGGATAAGATTGTTTGGTATGACATAAATAAGGGAAATACAAATTGAAGGATGGTTTTATGAAAATTATAATACTTGGGGCGGCTGGATTTATTGGTACGAATTTGGCAAACAGAATAAGCAGTGTTCATGGGGATGTACTTACATTAGTTGATAAGGATTGGGATGAACGAAATAAATTACATATATTTTCCAAAGAAATAGATAAGAGACAAATCAATCTTGTCAAGGAAACCGGTTTGAATGAATTGCTTAAGGGACAGGATATAGTCTATCATCTGATTAGCACAACAGTTCCGACTACATCAAATTATCATATTCCTCAGGAAATTAGTGATAATGTTGAATTTACTTCCAGGCTGTTGGAGGCATGTGTAACCTGTGGTGTTAAAAGAGTTGTTTTTCTTTCTTCGGGGGGAACAGTGTATGGGAGTGATCATTTATGTCCTTTAAAAGAGGGGATGGAGACAAATCCGATTAATTCATATGGTGTTCAGAAGGTAATGAATGAGAAATTACTGTATTTGTATCACTATATGTATGGTTTGGATTATCGTATTATACGGCTTTCTAATCCGTTTGGGCCATACCAAAGACCAAATGGTATATTGGGGGCGGTAACGACTTTTACATATAAGGCCTTAAAGGGGGAAGAGATTCTTGTCTATGGAGATGGGTCTGTTGTCAGAGATTATATTTATATTGATGATGCAATAAAGGCAATTATTAATATAGGAAATAGTGAGGAGTCTGAAAGATTATACAATGTAGGAAGAGGGGTTGGAACCAGTATTAATCAACTGCTAAATCTGATTGAAGAAACATTAGGTATCATGCTGAAAGTAAGGTATGTGCAGGGAAGGCCGGTAGATGTTCCGGTAAATTATTTGGATATTTCAAAATATGAAAGCCATTTTGGGAAATTAAATCCTATTTCTTTGCAGGAGGGAATTAAGAAAACAGCGGATTTTATGAAGAGGGAATATTTGCTTTGAAAAGATGAAAAGGGGTTTTCTATAAAATGATAGAGAAAATAAAGGTATCAGTACTTATTTATGTACTAAATGGCCTGCCATATATTGAAAGATGCATCCGAAGTGTAATGAATCAGACATTACAGG
The DNA here is from genome assembly GCA_910574345.1 of Clostridiaceae bacterium. Classification (GTDB taxonomy): domain Bacteria; phylum Bacillota; class Clostridia; order Lachnospirales; family Lachnospiraceae; genus UBA3402. The sequence goes on from CAJSZV010000001.1 coordinate 236,178, forward strand.
AGATAGAAATATTAGTAATCGATGGTGGAAGTACTGATGGTACACTGGATATTATTGGGAACCTGTTGCACATAGACAAACGAATCCGGATGATTCACAGTGGTCCAGGAGTGGGATTACAGTTTAATACAGGATTGAGAGAGGCAAAAGGCGAATATATCGGTATCTGCGAGTCTGATGATTATCTTCTTTCTGATATGTATGAAAAACAGTATGAACTTGTAAAGCAATACCAATTAGATGTTTTGAGAGCGGATGCAAATCACTTTGTCGAGGACAGCAATGGGAAGGAATATACTTTTCATGTAGATCTTTCTAAGGAGGATGGTCTTTATGACTGTGTGCTGAACCTGACAGAGGACAGCCGTGTTGTGGAGTTAGGTGTCAACAGTTTTTGGAGTGGGTTATATAGAAGAGATTTTTTGCTAAATGAAAAGCTTTTTATGAATGAGACAAAGGGGGCAGCCTATCAGGACACGACTTTTTCTTTTTTGACAGCCATAAAAGCGAAACGTGCCATGTTATCCAGGAAGGCATTCTATTGCTATCGACTGGACAATCCAAATTCTTCTGTGAATAACCCCAAAAGGATAACCATGCTTATGGAGGAGTATCGTCTGTTGAAAAAGAGGCTGGAGGAGGAAGGGCTTTTTGAGAAATATAGGGATACCCTTTTTTCATGGAGGATTAGGGGGCATCTGGGCTTTTATGACAGTTTATCGGAAAAGCTGAAAAAAGAGTATGTGCCGCTTATGCGCCAGGAGCTTCTTATGGATATGCTGCCGGAAGGCCTCTGGGAAAAGGGGTTTTCTGAAAAAGAGAGGGAAGTCGTAATCAGGGCCGGGTGGTCAGAGGAGGCACTGGCAGAATACCTTGAGCAGATATACCGGGAACTTGAAGTTATGTACTGCAGGTTGGAACAGATCAAAGAAAAAGTGCCAATCGTTATATTTGGATGCGGTGCACTGGGGAAATTAGTTTATCGTTATCTGACTTTTACGGACAGGAAAGCCGCGGCATATGCGGACAATGACAGCAGGCTATGGGGGACGTATATAGGATCGGTTCCTGTTCTGAGGCCTGAAGAAACGGTACGGTTATTTCCTGATGGGGTTTATATTATCGCTAATGTAGAGCATTTTAAGGAGATACAGGACCAGCTGGAGCAATATGGGATTCATAATGGGAATATGATTGTGTGCAATGATTATGGATTTTTCTTTAAACATGTTTTGCTTAAAAGGACGCTCAGAAATGAGGATGACAATGCAGGAATATTGTGACAGGGAAAAACAGCTGATGAATCAGGTCCGGGAGTATGGACATGTGATTATTTATGGTGCCGGTATGGTAGGGGAATTGGTACTTAGGTGTCTGTCTATATATGGACTTAAGAAACATGTGCTGGGGGCGGCCGTCAGCCGGAGGGATAAATCGGAGAGGGGTTCTTTGCATGGAGTACCGATCTATGGGATTGACGAATTTGAGGCACAAAAAGACGATATTCTTGTTATTGTGGCAACCTTACCGGATCTTCATGAGGCCATGGGAAGAAGGGCGGCAGAGCTTAATTTTAGACATGTCATCTTTATAACGGAAGGACTTTACAGGAAACTTTGCAAAAGGCTGATTCGGAACTATAAACAGAATGTTCCCCTGGCATTTCCGCCAGATGTCAGGACGCGGATCTTGTTTATGGCTTCGGATAATAACAGGGTTTCTGGGGCGTTTCTCTGTATGGCAGAGTTATGTGAACAGTTGCGGGAGCAAGGAATCGGAGCCGGAGTGGTTCTGCCTCATTACGGAACGGGTACCTCTTTGCTGGAGGAAAAGGACATTCCTTATACCTATATTGAGTCTAGGGATTGGGCTTATAAGGTGGAGGATACGAAGACATTATGGCAGAAGGCAGGATTTATAGCAGGGATTCTTTCTAACCAAAAGGCAAAAAGGGAGCTTATCTCTTTAATCAGGGAACAGCATGTGGATTTGGTTCACTGCAATACTACCTATACTTATATAGGCGCCGTTGCGGCGAGATACTGCAAAATCCCGTTTGTATGGCATCTGAGAGAGAATCTGGAGCATCAGGGATACCGGATTTTCAGACAGAAAAGTGCATGGAACCTAATGCAGCAGGCGGGCAAAATCGTTACCGTATCTGAATATATAAAGAATCTGGTTCCATTTGAGAAGAAAGGGATAGCAGAGGTTTTGTATGACGCAGTAGATATGGGAGGAATGCCTTGTCATGAAAGGGAAATTTTGTGTAGGAAACCATTACAGATGATTCAGGTTGGGGTGCTGATTGAATATAAGGGACAGAAGGACCTGATTGAAGCCTGTCATATTTTAAAAACTAAATACGCGTTGGATTTCCGCTTATTATTAGTTGGAAAAGGGCTTTCTGATTACGTGGAGGAACTGCGTCAGCTTGTAAAAGCCTATAATCTTGAGGAGCATATTTCTTTTTATGGCGCTGCGAATGATGTGTATCGTCTTTATATGCAGTCGGATATTTCTTTTATGTGTAGCAGCAGGGAGGCATATGGAAGGGTGACCATAGAGTCTCAGCTGTCGGGATGTCTGGTAATCGGTGTGGATTTTGGGGCGACACAGGAATTGATCGAGGATCGAAAGACAGGGTATCTGTATAAAAGGGGAGATGTCCAGGCTCTTGCAGAGACGATTGCAAAGGCAGTAGAAAACTCTGATAAGTCCAGGGAAATTGCTAAGAATGGTCAGAGCTATGCGTGGAGAGCTTATACAAAAGAAAGAAGCATTCAAAAAATGCTGGGGATTTATGAAGAGGTTTTAGGAAGGACATTATAATCAGCAGGGAGAAACCAATGTACTACGCCAAAGAGATCGTAAACCAATTAAAGCAAAGCCGCCAGACGGCTGTATTCGGCGCCGGAGTCATGGCCTTGGGGGTTGTGAACTGCCTCACAGTCCCACCCTATAGTCTGCACATAGAATGCTGTCTGGTATCAGACAAAAAGAAGAATCCCAGCCAGGTATGGGGAATCCCTGTTCTTGATTTTGAGGAGGCAGAGTCTGTCTTAAGGAAAGACGCCCTGGTTATCATTGCCGCAGTGGATAAAAATCTGGAGTCCATGGAAGAGAGTCTTCACAGTCATGGATATCATCACATCCTTCCTCTTACCTATGAGGGGGATCTGTGGATGCTGCTTCGGGGCAATCTTTACCGGGAGGAGCGGTTGTCTAAAGGGAAATCTTATATCACCTTGGAGGAAGCGCTTCAGGAAGCCTGCGTTCCTGCTTTGAGGGATATATATGGGGATACCCATAAAAAGATAAGCATCTATACAGCCATGTGCCATGTGGACAGGCCTCTTTCGGAGGATATTTCCCGGTATTTCTGGGAGATTCCGATTCAGGTGGGGGCGGCGCTGACAGACAGGCGGATCTGCAGCATATGCGACAATACAGGAGAGAACATTTCTCATAAGAACGGTCAGTACTGTGAACTGACGGCTCTCTACTGGATCTGGAAAAATGACCGGTCAGACTATGTAGGGCTGGGACATTACCGTAGGCATTTTGAACTGGATGAAGAACAGCTGGAGAAACTAGCCGGTTCGGACATTGATGTGGTGCTGACCATTCCGATTTTTGATGTTCCCAGTGTGGGGGAGGTATACCGGCGAGACCATGTGGCAGGCGACTGGGATGTGATGCTTCGGGCCATTGGCACTCTTTGTCCGGAGTATTTATCTTCGGCAAGGGAGATGGAGGCCGGAAGATTTTACTATGCCTACAACATGTTCATTATGAAGAAGGAGATTTGGGATACATACTGTGCATGGCTGTTCCCGCTCCTGGATTACTGTGAGGAACGGTGCGGGGGAGAGCGAGATAGATATCAGGGACGGTATATTGGATTCCTGGCAGAACATTTGATGTCTCTCTATTTTCTATATAATGAGAAAAAATATAAGATCGTTCACGCAAGAAAACATTTTATTGGAGGGTAAAGGGAAATGGAGACCAAGGAATTAATCAGTGTTATCGTTCCGGTTTACAATGCGGCTCCCTATCTTAAGACATGTCTGGACAGTATCTGCAGACAAACTTATGAGAACTTGGAAGTGATTCTGGTGGATGATGGTTCGTCTGATGGAGGAGGAGAGATCTGTGATGCCTATGAGAGAAAAGACTGTCGGCTTCGGGTGATTCACCAGGAGAATCGGGGCGTGCTGGCAGCGAGAAACAAAGGGGTCGTAGCGGCGAAAGGAAACTATATTAGTTTTGTGGACAGTGATGACTGGATTACCCCGGAGTTGTACACCTGCCTGTATCATGAGGCGAAGCTGCAGGGGGCGGACCTGGTAGATTCTGCAAGATATATCTTTGATGAGACGGCGGGAAGCTGCTTTGCGGAAAGCGAGAGAAGGAGCGAGCACTGTGAAGAGTATCACAAGATTGGTCAAGCCGCGGGAGTAGTCACAGAGGAGGTTAGCTGGTCCCTCTGTGGAAAATTGTTTGAAAGGGAGCTGATGCTTGAAAATTATGGGAAAGTTGACCGGAGACTTACTTATTATGAAGATGCGGCTCTGGTGATTCTGTGTGTGATCCAGGCAAGGAAATGCGTCTTGTTGGATAAGCCTATGTACTATTACCGTCAAAGAGGCCGGTCCTTGTGTCACAGCATCGTTCCCAATTGGCTGGAACAGGTGAATATTTTTTACTCCAACATGGAACAGCATGTGGCAGGATACTCGGATAAATGGATGGAACGGGTGAGATATTGTGTAGCTGATGCGGCTGTCAGAGGGGTGAACGGCATGATGGGATTGGGTCTAAAGGCTGCGATTCCCCTTTACATTCCTCCCTTTCCAGAGCTGGAGGAGGCCAGCGGAATAGTGCTCTACGGCGCTGGAAAGATCGGAAGGTCTTATCACCGGATGTTCCAGTTAGTGCGGCCTTACCAGTTGGTTTTGTGGGTGGACAAGCAGCATGAGAAGCTGAAGAAGGAAGGCCTGGCAGTGGAGGGGATCGAAGCCTTACTGAAGACAGAGTTTGACCGTCTGCTCATAGCCGTAGAGAGAAGGAACAGTGCACAGCAAATCCAAAAAGAGTTGGAAGGCTACGGAATTGCACCGGAGAAAATCCTGTGGAGACCGCCCCGGAATCTGTTAAGCGCCGGGACATAAAGGACTAATAGACAGAAAGTAAATGGAAAGATAAAGGAGAGAATAGAGGAGAAGGATATGTATTATGCAAAGGCTGTGATAGATGAATTAAAAAGCAGCACACAGCTGGCAGTATTCGGAGCAGGGCAAGTGGCCTGTGAGGTCATTCATTGCCTGAGGGCAGAGCCCTATGGACTATCCATTGATTATATCCTGGTCTCCGACCGGGAAGGAAATCCGGATCAGATCATGGGAATTTCAGTACTTGATTTGGAACAGGCCGCGGGTATGGTGGAGAAGGATGCTGTTATTGTCATAGCGACCATAGAGAAATATTTGGATTCTATTTGTGAAAGTTTGAAAAAATATGGATATTTCCACATGGTTCCCCTTACCTTTGAAAGTGACCGTTGGAGTCTGGTGCAGGGGGATTATTATGGGAGCCTTGTAAAGTCACAGGGAAAGAAGTACCGGACGATGGAGGAAGAGCTGGGAAGAGGATATCTATGGGAGAGCGGAGCCGAAAGAGAACAAGGAAAACATGGAAAAGTGGGAGAAGGAGATAATTCCGTCCATATCTATAGGGTCAGATGCCATGTGGACAGGGCTCTTTCGGAGGATCTCTCCCGTTATTCCTGGGAGATACCGATTCAGGCAGGGGCTGCGTTGACAGATCAGAGGATATGTGACGTCCGCGATGACCAGGGAGACAACATTTCCCATAAGAACGGGCAGTACTGTGAATTGACGGCATTGTACTGGATATGGAAACACGATTCTTCCGCTTATGTCGGACTGTGCCATTACAGGAGGCATTTTGAACTAGATGAGGAGATGCTTAAAAGGCTGGCATATTCAGACATTGATGTGGTGCTGACCATTCCTATCTTAAATGTTCCAAGCGTGGAGGAGGTTTATCGTCATGACCATGTGAGAAGGGACTGGGATGTGATGATGGAGGCGGTCCGTACATTGGCACCGGATTATGCAGAGACAGCGCAGGAATTGGAAAAGGGAAATTTTTATTATGGCTATAACATGGTGATTGCCCGGAAGAAGATACTGGACGATTACTGCGAATGGCTGTTCCCCATACTGGAGTACTGTGAGGAGCGCTGCAATGTGAGGGAGGGTACATATCAGAAGCGGTACATTGGTTTTTTGGCAGAACGGCTTATGGGGATTTATTTTTTGAGACATGAGGATGATTATAAGATTGCACATGTGAAGAAGCATTTTGTGGAAGGGTAGCGGCACAGAACCTTGATAACTTCATACTTATGATGCCAGGGTCAAAAGGTCATGTATGACATGCTTGCATGTCGATACATGACTTTGGGACCCGAAAAAACATGAAAAAGTAGCCCGATAGGGCGGATTTTGAATGTTTCTAGGATTGCGGGAGCATGAAATGCGGAGCAATCCGTTGGCATCAGGGGTCAAAAACCTTTTGACCCCAACATCATACTTATATCAATAATTACATCAAATCTACCATTTTTTGATACTCGCCTTGAAACACTCGCTTTTTTAGTATACTGTTTGCAAAGACAAAAACAGATATTATAAGAGCGGGAAGAAGGAAAAACGGAAGATACTTCTGATAAGAAAAAGCCAAACACCGGAGAATTCCTGGGAGGTTTCTGGAAGGAGGATAAGCTGATTCCTTCTGTGACTGTGCCCCTTTACTTGGGAAGTGAGGAGTGGGATGGCCCTTTAAGTCTTCTTGACATGATGCAGGAGACAGATCCCAGGGTCTTATCCTGTCTGGATGATTATCATGTAAAACTCATCGCTCCGGCACAGATGTCGGATGAAGAGATCATGAGATTTAAGACCAGCCTCAGGGAAGTACTTCTCTTTATTAAGTACTCGAAGGATAAAGAGAAACTTCAGGAGATCCTTGCATCCAATGAGGCGAGGTTCCAAGAAGTGGAGCGCAGGGCAGTGGATGTGATCACAGCCGTAACAAACAGCGGATTGAAGTATAGTGAGAAAGAGGTGAAGGTTGACGTGTGTCAGGCGATCGGAGTGGGCTGTGATCTGGAGACGGTGAAGCAGTGGCCGGACCTGTAGATGATCTTGACAGATGATACATTCAACAATTTGATAATCCTGATATAAGTATGAAAGAAGGAACAACCATACTTATATCAGGATTTTTATTACATCATTTTTATTCTATAGGGAGGAAAATCCAAACATGAACACAGCACTAATCCTGGCCGGAGGAATTGACCCCCGTTTCCAGATGAATATCCCTAAGCAATTCGTCAATGTCAACAACCGCCCCATTATCGTCTACACCCTGGAGATCTTCCAAAACCACCCGGATATCGATGAGATCATCGTCACCTGCGTGGACGGCTGGCAGGAGATGGTCCGGGTATACGGGAACCAGTTTAATATTACGAAGCTGAAAGAGATCATTCCGGGAGGCAAAGATGCCCAGGAATCTACATACCGGGGACTGAAGCTTCTCCGGGACCGGATGGGAAAAGGAGACATGGTGGTGATTCATGACGCCATTCGCCCCATGGTATCGGAGAAAGTGATCACCAGAAGCATGGAGATGTGCCGGAAGAAGGGCATGGGGGTGGCGGCCACCTATATTATGGATACGATCATGCATTCATGGGATGGGCAGGAGGGATACAAGAGCATTAACCGCTACGAGATCATGAAAGTTCAGACCCCCCAGGCTTTTGATTTTGAGTTGATTTGGGAACTTCACAACAGAGCTGTCGAGAAGAACTGTCTGGGAGCCTGGGACAACAGCTCTCTTCTGACCAATCTTGGGGAGAAGGTATATTTTTCCAAGGGCTCCAGTTTGAACATGAAGATCAATACCGTGGAGGATGTGGAGATGTTCAAGGCCCTTTACCGAATGAAGCATCCAGAGGAGTCGGCAGAGAAGAAAGCTTGAGACAGCGAACGAGGATGGTATGAAGTCACAGAGATGGAGAGTGGAGACAGTATGAAGTCATAAAGACGAAGAGTGAAGGCGGAATGAAGCCATGAAGAGGAAGAACGAAGACTGTAGGAAGCCTCGGAGAGGAAGCGCGAAGATGGCAGGAAGCCCCAAAGGGAAGAGAGAAGATAGTAGGAGGCCCCAAAGGGCAGACGTGAAGAACGGCATGGGGGTCCATGAAGCGGAAGGAATAGAAGGCTGCAGGAAGACTGGAGAAAGCTGCAGAGGAAATGTACAGAGGGAGACACAGGATGAATATAGCATTGATTTTGGCGGGAGGCTACGGCAGCAGGACACAGCAGGACGTGCCGAAGCAGTTTATGAACGTATACGAGAAGCCTCTGATTATCTATACCCTGGAGAATTTTGAGCGGCACCCGGACATCCATGGGATCGCGGTGGTGTGCCTGGAGGGGTGGCATGAGGTTCTGAAGGCCTATGCCAGACAGTACAGGATCACCAAATTGAAATGGGTGGTAAAGGGAGGAAATGACGGTCAGGAGTCCACACAGAAGGGAATAGAAGCTTTGAAGAGTATCTGCCATGAGGATGACGTGGTCATTGTCCATGATGCCATCCGCCCGTTTATCACGGAGGAGGTTATCAGCGATGCTGTTCTGGTATGCCAGAGAAAAGGCTCCGGTCTCAGCGCCGTCCGGTGCCAGGAGACCATCGTGAGAACGGAGGATGGACTTTCGGGGGACGAGAATATCGGCCGCCAGGAGATTATGCGTGTTCAGACTCCTCAGGCCTATCTGTATGGGAAGGCACTGTGGGCCTACGAGGAGGCTGAAAGGCGAGGCATCAAAGGGGAAGTGTATATCAATACCCTCATGCTTCATCTGGGGGAGCGGGTATATTTTTCCAAAGGAACGGAGAAAAATGTAAAGATTACCACCATTGACGATCTGGAAGTTTTTAAGGCGTTATTGAATATGGAGCGGGAAGATTGGATTAAGTAGGGTAATAACCAATGGATGCGGGGGAGGAATATGGCGGAGAGATTATATAAAGGGTATACAGAGGAGGAACATGCAAAAAGGGAAAGACGAATCGCCCTGTACGGTGCCGGTATGGTTGCGGTAAGCATTTATTATGCTATAAAAACATTACATCCGGACTGCCGGATCGTTTACTTTATAGTCAGTGAAACCAAAGACAATCCGGAAGAGATTGACCATATTCCGGTCATGGCGCTGGAGGAATTCTCAAAGCTTTTCGGAAAACAGGATATAAAGATTCTGGTGGCAGTGCCGGAGAATCATCACAGCGTCATTGTTGCTGAGCTGATGAAGAGAAATCTGAAAGATTATATTTGTATGGATTCTCAAAAAGAAGCCGGACTCATGGAACAGTACTACAGAAGGACGAAGATGTTTCTGCCTCTTCGCTCCTGTCAGCAGAAGAAACAGAGAGAAAAAGAAATTTCACTGAATGTTTACATAACCAGGTTTCATAAAGATGTGCCTTTGAAAAAAACGTGGAAACTGCCTGAGTGGACCTGTCCGATTCAGGCCGGGGCGGCCTTGACAGACCGGTCTGTTGCTCCCATCAGGGATAATACGGGAGACAATATTTCCGAGAAAAATGGAAATTACAGTGAATTATCTGCTCTGTACTGGATCTGGAAGAATACAGGGAAGGGATTGACCGGAGATGAATATGTAGGTCTGTTTCATTACCGGCGGATTCTGGATGTGACGGAGGAGGATATTTATTCTATGGCTGACAATGGCATTGATGTAGTTCTCCCTTATCCCACCATTCATGCGCCCTCCATCGACGAGCATCACAGACGTTATGTGAAAGATCAGGACTGGGTTGCCATGGTTTCGGCCATAGAAGAGCTGGCACCGGAGTACGCCCGGATGATGCCGGACATATTTTCACAGCCTTATTTCTACAATTATAATATGCTTATTGCTAAAAGGCGGATTTTTGATGAATTTTGCGGATGGATGTTTCCCATTCTGAAAAGGACGGAAGAGCTGAGCAGTCCCAGAGGCTGGGAGCGGGCGGATCGGTATATCGGGTATTTGGGAGAAAATTTGACCACTCTGTATTTTATGTATCACAAAAATCATTGGAAAATAGCCCATGTGGGACGGCTCATGCTGGTCTGAAGGCGGAAAACAAATCGGGACCCCCGGCGGGTTCGGAGACGGAACAGGAAAGCAGGCTGTGACACAATGGGGATGAGTGAAAGAGAGGGGAAAGATTTTGCAGAAAAACGGGAAAAGAGCCATTGCCATAATGCTGTCTGTATTAATGATAACAGTTAGTCCGGCTGCATATGTATGGGCAGAAGAGACGAGCCGGTCAGAAGACAGGAGCCAGCCGGGAGAAATCGGCCAGCCAGATAAAGCGGACCGGACAGAAGGAAGCAGCCGGTCGGCCCAAACAGGCGAGCCGGGAGAAAGCAGCCAGTCGGCCCAAACAGGCGAGCCGGGAGAAAGCGGCCAATCGGCCCAAACAGGCGGGACAGGAGAAAGGGGCCGGTCGGCCCAAACAGGCGAGCCAGGAAAAAGCAGCCAGTCGGCCCAAACAGGCCAGCCGGGAGAAAGCAGCCAGCCAAGCAGAAAGGGTCAGACAGAAGAGACCAGCCAATCAGCCCAGACAGGCGAACCAGAAGAAAGCAGCCATCCCTCCCAGACAGGCGAACCAGAAGAAAACAGCCATCCCTCCCAGACAGGCGAACCAGAAGAAAGCAGCCATCCCTCCCAGACAGGCGAACCAGAAGAAAGCAGCCATCCCTCCCAAACCGGCGGGCCGGAAGAGACCAGCTATCCCTCCCGGTCAGACGAGCCAGAAGAAAGCAGCCATCCCTCCCAGTCAGACGAGCCAGGAGAAACCAGCCAGCCAGCCCAAGCCGACAAGCCGGAGGAGACCAGTCAGGACAGCGGCGCAGACCAGAGCACAGATGCTTCTGAGGAAAATAGGGGAGGCCGAATCAATGAGGTACATCCCATAGAAGACAAGAAAAAGGAACAGGTATTCCAGGTTATTCTGCCGACTAACACCGCTCACATCTTTGACTTTATTATGGATCCTCAGGAGTTAATCAGCAAAACGGAAGCTGCCGCTTATGACGGAAGCAGATTTGAAGAGGGAGCCACTTTATTCTTCAAACGTTCCGACGGAGAGTCAGACGAAGAGTACAGCAGTTTCAGCGATGTGGTCAGGATTATGAATGCAGGCACGGCAGCGGTGAATGTAAGCCTTACAGCCTATATCTCCCCGTCGTCGATTGCAGGACTCGCCATGACGGATGATCCGGATTTTTTGGATGATGAAAATCCAAGCTTATATCTGGCATTGACGGACGGGGAGGAGACCGTTCCGATTAACAGCCAGTATGGGGCTTCCATTGATGCCTGGATTGAGGGGGCGGGAGACGGCGAATATCATGCCTATTCTTTCCAGCTTACCGGTGCGGTTAACAGAAACGGAGACTGGTCTCAATTGACCCATGTAGCTCCTGAGGTAACCGTTACATGGGAGGTGACCATGGATGAGGATTCGCTGGAAAACGAGATCACAGGGGTAAACGAGGCTATATGGGAAAATAAAAGTACTCCGGGAAACGGGAGTAAAGAGCCCTATCCCGGAGACAGCAGCGGCCCAGAAGAAAAGGAAGGACTATCCCAGAATGATTTCCTGAAAAGCCCGGATACACTGCTGATTCCTGGAACGGTCCAGAACCGCATAAAAGACGGTATCAAAAGAATGGCCAAGTCCTTCCAGAAGAAGTTCCTGCCACCATCGGGCTACCTTGTAAGGGTCATTTCGGAATACGCCGCAGCCGTAAGCACCCAGAACCAGGTGCTTTGCGCCCTGCCGGGCGAAGAGGCACAGCGCCAGTTTCATCCGCCTTTTCATCACGGCCTCCGCCTCTGAGCTATCCTCGCCTTTCATGATTACCTGCCCCATGTTGACAGCCGGCAGAGTCAGAACAGATGCCTTCACCGGAGTTTCCACGAGACGGAAAGTCTCATCCCGGAAAAAGATCACATCCGGTGCATAGATTCCATAATCGGTGTACATCATGGAGGACTGGGCCCGGTTGGCCCGGTAGTATTCTTCATGACGGGTCAATGCCCGGTAGAGGGTTCCGGAGGCAGCCAGACTTTCCTCCTGGGCCATGGCGCCGTTTAGGAAACCGCCGCCGGGATTCTTGGCGCTGGCAAAATTCAGCACACCGATGGAGGATTTTCCTTCTTCCTTTAGCCGGCGGACTGCCGCCACAGTGGCCAGATTTTCCAGTGTGGTTTTTCTTCTTACTTCCTCTGGTGTGCAGGAGATTCTTTCCCTTTCCTCATATTGTTTTAAAAGCTCCTGGCCTTGGGCAGGCGTGATCAGAAAACTGGCCTCCAGGGAGCGCTCCATGTCCTCTTTTATATCAATGCTTTTGCCTGAGTTGTCAGAAGGCTTTGGAAACGTTTTCCAGGGCAGATCATAATATCCCTGTTTCATGATCTCAAGGGTTTCTCTTGCAACCGCTTTTCGGTCCATTTCATTCACATCCTTTTTTATAAAGCCTGGAAGGGCGGTGCCCGCCATGCTCTGCAAACTGTTCTGTTTCATGTACCATAGTTACTGCCTTGCGGCGGAAAGCCGCTGTGGGAAGCTCCTGGTCCAGGACTGCCTCATAGACCTGCTGAAGCTCTGTGAGAGTAAAGTATTCCGGCATCAGATGAATGGCCAGATCCGTATACTTTAATTTCCCGCGAAGCCGTTCCAGGCCGCAGGCCGCAATGCGTGGGTGGTCGAAGGCAAGGCCGTCGTTGGATCGTATCCGGCATTGATTAAAGGTCTCATGAACTCCTTTTTCCAGCAGAGCTTTCAGGGTGATATCTTCATGGGACAGTTCCAGCTCCCACAGTTCTTTGTCGTTTTCTTGGGAAACCATTCTTAAGGTTACCTTAAACCAGGCGGCCTGCTGCGCGTCGTCGCCGGCCTTGACGGTGACCTGACTGCTGTCGATTAAGGCCATGTAGGAACAGCTCATAACCCAGGTGCGGGGGTCCCTTTCTGGCTGGCTGAAGGTATAAAGCTGTTCCAGATAGACATGATCCACACCTGTTTCCTCCCGAAGTTCCCGTGCTGCTGCCTCCTCCGTGGTTTCTGTGGGACGGACGAACCCTCCCGGCAGGGCCCAGCGGTTTAAGTATGGATGGCCGCCCCGGCGGATCAGAAGAAGCCGAAGCTCCTTTCCGGGAAGCTTCCGATAGTTTTCTTCTCTTTCATCGGTGACGGTAAAGATTACCATGTCTGCCGCCACAGAAGGCCTGGGGTAATCTCCCGGTTCATAGGCTGCCAGAAATTCTTCCTCAGTCAGTCCGTCTTTGTCCCGCAGTCCTTCAAAACCAGGGGGAGCACTGAAAGAGGAAGTTTCTGAGAGAAAAGCCTCATTGCCGTCTGATTCTTCCTTCTTAAGAAGCAGATCCCGCACTTCAGTCAGGGCAAAGCCCAAAAGATTGGTTCCCTTCCACTTGGGAGGACAGGCTGCATCCGGATTGGTTTTTCCCATGCCGATTCCCCAGATCCGGTCTCTGGGGCTTGCTTCCACCAGAATCCGGCGGCGTGTGGTTCTTAAGAATTCCCAAAGCTCCTGGTTCTGAGAAAACTTGGCTGTGTTTCCCTTCTTCACGATATCATAACACTGACTGTCCCAGCGCTCCTTATGGAAATCTTTTACGGCACGGCCATAGGCTTTCATCTCCTTCGGATGGGAGGCGCTCATAATCTTTGCAAGCATCTCCTCATCTCCAAACATCCTTGCCTTCTCGGCCATCATATATTGTTCCGCACAGCTGTATTCCACACCGTCCACCTGAAAATGACATGGCCACCACTGACTTAGGCAGGCCTCATTAATGCGGCCGTCAGAGGGGGGAGTGTGCCCCCAGAAAAACAGATACTTGAAATGTTCCCCTGCTGCCCAGGCTTTCCTCAAATCCTCAATATTGTAAATCATGGAAATTCCTCCCCAGATATGAATGTTAGATATTATCAAGTTGATATTATCAATTTGAAAGTATTATAAAACCATATGATGAAAATGTCAACAGAAATTTTATAGCCTTACCTTCCGCAGACAGAGTCCTTTAGGAGAAACAGAAGGAGGAGGCTTTGCAAAAATCTCCCTTGTTTCCTGTCTTCAACTGTAGTAAAATAATGGAAGAAACCGCAGCAGCGAAAAAGTACATATCAGGAGGTAAATCACATGGGATATACAAAGACGGAATTAGGAATCATGGATGACGGAAAGCCGGTATACCGCTACACGCTTACCAATGAGAACGGCGTGTCGGCATCCTTCACGGATCTTGGAGGCGTATGGCTGACTATGATGGTGCCGGACAGAGACGGGAAGATGGCGGATGTGGTTCTGGGATATGATACCGTAGACATGTTTTTGCACGGTTCCGGTCACCTGGGGGAACCTGTAGGACGGTATGCCAACCGCATCGGAGGGGCTCATTTTACTCTGAACGGCAAAGAGTATGAGCTGGCTAGGAACTCGGCGGGAGTGAACAACCTTCACAGCGGTCCTGACTTTTACAGAAACCGTGTGTGGGATGCGGAAGCGGAAGAGAGCGAGCTGGGAACTGCCATCCGGTTTTCCCTGTTCAGCCCTGACGGAGACCAGGGATATCCGGGCAATGCCCATGTAACTGTCAGCTATACCCTGACTGCCGACAACAGCCTGAAACTGGATTACCATATGGTATGTGATGCGGATACCATTGCCAATTTTACAAACCATGCCTATTTTAACCTGGCTGGTCATGATTCCGGATGCGCTATGAATCAGAAAGTGTGGATGGATGCGGATTATTTTACGGTTACAGATAAGAATTCCATTCCCACGGGAGAACTTGTTCCTGTGAAAGGCACTCCCATGGATTTTACGGAGATGAAGCCTCTTGCCAGAGACATTGACGCGGATTATGAACCCCTTAAGACAGGAGGCGGTTATGACCATAACTGGTGCTTCAACCACAAACCGGGAGAGATGTCTTTGTGCGCCAGGGCAGCAGATGAAGAAAGCGGGCGTGTGATGGAGGTGTATACGGATCTTCCCGGCGTTCAGCTCTATACAGGCAACAATTTAAGTCCTTCCTATACGGGAAAGGGCGGTGTTCATTATCATGCAAGAGACGGATATTGTTTCGAGACTCAGAATTATCCTGATGCGGTGAACAAGGAGAATTTCCCGTCGCCGGTGGTGAAGGCGGGGGAAGAATACAAGACTTCCACCATTTATAAATTTTCGGTTTTGTAGTCCGGAGGCGAAAGGACAGAAGAATATGCCAAAATCATATCCGGCAGGATGAAAAATAAGACGAGCGGGGTAATACATGACGAAATCTTTATACATAGCGGAAAAACCCAGCGTGGCCCAGGAATTTGCCAATGCACTGAAGAAAAATTGGCGGCGTGGCGACGGATATATGGAGGCGGAAGATGCTATCGTTACCTGGTGTGTGGGACATCTGGTGACTATGAGCTACCCTGACGCCTATGACCCAAAGTACAAGCGCTGGAGCCTGGAGACTTTGCCATTTTTACCCAGGGAATTTAAGTATCAGGTCATTGAGAATGTGAGCAGACAGTTTGGCATTGTAAAGGGTCTGCTCAACAGACAGGATGTGGACATCATTTACATCTGTACTGACTCCGGACGGGAGGGGGAATATATCTACCGCCTGGTGGACCAGATGGCCGGAGTCCATGATAAAAAGAGAAAAAGGGTGTGGATTGATTCCCAGACAGAGGAGGAAATCCTGCGTGGTATCCGGGACGCCAGGGACTGGAGTGAATACGACAATCTTTCGGCGTCCGCCTACCTGCGGGCCAAAGAAGACTATCTGATGGGAATCAATTTTTCGCGTCTTTTGACCTTGAAATACGGCAGTGTGATATCAGGATATCTGAAAACAGACAGGACTGTGCTGTCCGTGGGCCGGGTTATGACCTGTGTTTTGGGAATGACTGTCCGGCGGGAGCGGGAGATACGCAATTTTGTGAAGACGCCGTTTTACCGCGTTGTGGGAACATTCGCGGTTTCGGAAACCGGGGCAGACCAGAAAGGAATTAGAGCGCCCTTGACCATGGACGCAGAGTGGCGCAGTGTGGAGGGGTCTAAGTATTATGGGACTCCCTGTCTTTATAAGGAAAACGGATTCAGGGAGCGAAAGCATGCCCAGGAGCTTATTGATGACCTTCTGAAGGAGCCGCCTGTCACAGCTGTTGTGGCTAAGATCGAGAAGAAGAAGGAGACAAAGAATCCGCCTCTTCTCTATAATCTGGCGGAACTCCAAAATGACTGTTCCAGGATGTTTAAGATCAGCCCTGACGAGACCTTAAGGGTGGTGCAGGAACTGTATGAGAAAAAGCTGGTGACCTATCCGAGAACCGACGCAAGAGTTCTCTCCACAGCCGTGGCAAAGGAGATTCATAAGAATATCGGCGGTCTCAAAGGCTTTGAGCCTTTGGGCGTCTTCGCATCGGAGATCCTGGAGGCAGGAACCTTTAAGGGGATCGCAAAGACCCGGTACGTCAATGACAAGCAGATCACAGATCACTATGCCATCGTTCCAACGGGGCAGGGCCTGTCCGCCCTGCGGGGGCTGCCGCCTCTGTCTGTGAAAGTCTATGAGGTGATTGCCAGAAGATTCTTAAGTATTTTCTATCCGCCGGCAGTCTATCAGAAGTTCAGTCTGGATCTTGAGCGGAAGAAAGAGCATTTTTTTGCCGGTTTCCGTGTTCTTGCGGATCAGGGATATCTGAAAGTGGCGGATGTGTCCGGCGGAAAAAAGAAGACGGAACAGAAAGAGGAACCCGAAGGAGAAAAAGGGACCGGCAAGGCCGGGGACAAGGAAAAAGAGGAAAGTGACCAGTTTCAGAAGAATGTGGACAATCCGGAATTTATTCGGCTTCTTAGCTCACTCAAAAAGGGAATGATTCTGGATATCAGCGGGTTTGCCGTTAAGGAGGGGGAGACCTCCCCGCCGAAACGCTACACCTCCGGTTCCATGATCCTGGCCATGGAGAATGCGGGACAGCTCATTGAGGATGAAGAACTGCGGGCACAGATCAAGGGCAGCGGCATCGGAACCAGCGCTACCAGGGCGGAGATCTTAAAGAAGCTGGTGAATATTAAGTATCTGGCTCTCAACGGCAAGACCCAGATGATCACGCCCACCCTTCTGGGGGAGATGATCTTTGATGTGGTCAGCGCTTCCATAAAGCAGCTTTTGAACCCAGATCTGACGGCCAGCTGGGAAAAAGGGCTTACTTATGTGGCAGAGGGAACCATCACGCCCCAGGAATATATGGATAAACTGGAACGCTTCGTGGCAGGGCGGACTTACAACGTGCTGAGGATTCATAATCAGTATGAGCTGAGAGAATATTTTGACGCGGCGGCCAAATATTATAAATAGGCGGCGGTTCAGACGGTGCGTCTTTCTGCCCGCCTGAACCGTTAATAAACAGAAGTTTGGAAAGGAGTTCATTGACATGAAAAAAGATCAGATGACCATAAAGGAACTGTTTGACCTGCATAAGAGTATGGCAGGAGAGTACCTGGAGAAATATACCTATCCATGGGAGGTGCTGCCCCATATCGGTGAGATCGTGAAGGAGCTGGGAAAGAATCTGCCGGAAGATGAGTACGAGCAGAAAGGGGAAACCATCTGGGTTCACAAGACCGTGGAGATTCCCCATACGGCGACTCTTAAGGGGCCGGTAATTCTGGGAAAGAATGTGGAAGTGCGGCCAGGAGCATTTATCAGGGGAAATGTACTGGTAGGAGAGGGCTCTGTAGTGGGAAATTCTACGGAGCTTAAGAATGTGATCATCTTTGACAGCGTTCAGGTGCCTCATTACAATTATGTGGGGGATTCCATCTTGGGATATAAGTCTCACATGGGCGCGTCATCTCTCACCTCCAATGTGAAATCCGATAAGACTTTAGTGAAGGTTCACGGGGAAGAGGGCGACATTGAGACAGGGCTTAAAAAGTTCGGCGCTGCCGTCGGCGATTATGTGGAGGTGGGCTGCGGCTCTGTCCTCAATCCCGGAACAGTAGTGGGAAGACACAGCAACATTTACCCTCTGTCCAGCGTCAGGGGATGTGTGGATAAAAACTCTATCTACAAGAGAGAGGGAGAGATTGCAAAAAAAAGAGAGGGGTAAAAAAAGAAGGCCGGAGGCGTGAGAGCATCCGGCCTTTGCAACGGCGCTTATTTGGTTCCGAAGATTCGATCGCCTGCGTCTCCCAGCCCGGGACAGATATAGGCGTTTTCATTGAGGCAGCGGTCTAAGTGGCCCACATAGATATGGATGTCCGGATGAGCCTCGTGGAGGCGTTTTAAGCCTTCGGGGGCGGCGATAATGGACATGAATTTGATATGTCTGCCGCCATGCTCCTTGATAAAGTCAACGGCAGCTACGCCGGAACCGCCGGTGGCCAGCATGGGATCCGTGACTACGATGGTCCGCTGATCAATAGGGCTTGGGAGCTTGCAGTAGTATTCATGAGGCTCGTGAGTCTCTTCATCCCGATAAAGGCCGATATGTCCCACTTTGGCGGAAGGCACCAGGGCAAGAATGCCGTTAACCATACCCAGGCCCGCTCGGAGAATGGGGACAATTGCCAGTTTCTTGCCGGCGATCATGGGAGTCATGCAGGTCTCGATGGGGGTCTCTACCTCTACGTCTTCCAAGGGAAGATCACGGAGGGCTTCATATCCCATGAGCATGGCGATCTCTTCAATGAGAGAACGGAACTCATTGGTTCCCGTGTTCTTGTCCCGCAGTTTGGAGATCTTGTGCTGGATCAGAGGGTGGCTGAAAATCGTTACGTTATCCATGGTAGAAAGTCCTTTCTTTATTCTCTTATTTTCCGTCAATATCAAAGGTTACAATGGCGTAATCTCCCAGGGCATGAGGAACCGGGATGGAGAAGTAGAGGGTTCCTTCATGGGTATAACTGAAAGATTCCGGGAAAAGGGCGTCAGGCGCGGAGCTTAAGGGGAAGTCGGCCTGATTGAAAAGTTTCGTATATTCTTCTATGGAAGAAGCTGCCCGGTGAGCCAGCAGGGCCTGGGTCAAATCTGGCGTGGACTGATAGAACCGTACATCGTCTGACATCAGATACCCGGCCATGGTGTAGGCATCGGAGTAGTCATTGAATCCAAGGCTTTTCACCTGCTTTAAGTCCAGGGTATTGGTGTAGAAGATATTGGTGGGATAGGCGGCTGATTCTGTCTTGCAGGTGCCTTTATACACCGCTGTCAGCCGGCTCCGGTCCACGGATATGACTTTGCATGTGACATCTAAGGTCACGGGATCTTCCGCTGTATAATAATCTTTGATGGCGATGGCATTGGATCGGAGCAGCTCATTGACCCCCTCCTGGATCTTGGAATCCGTAAGATTGGAAACCACGGGATATTCTATGGAAACGTTGTCTTCCTTAAATGTCTCGATTCTGGCCGATACATTGGCGGAGGAATCGGGAAGGGTCTGAGCGCTGTCTTTCGTCTCAGGGGCAGTAGTTACCTCCACGGCAGCCGTAGTGGGAGCCATGGTCTCACGGACAGCGGCAGTAGTGCCGTGGATGCCGGATAAGTCCACTTCCTCGTGCTTTTTCGTGCACCCGAACATGGACAGGGCCGAGGCGAAAACCAGTACGGGCAATCTATAGGTATGTTTCATAAGATGATTCTCCTTTGTGCGTTTTCCTGATTATATCATATGGAAGAAGATTTTAAAAGTACGGAGCGAAAGAAAAAGAAATAAAAAGCCGGCGGCACAAGGAAAATGCCTGAATTCCTTGACAAAGAACGGGCCGGTGTATTAAACTTTTATTATACCAAAATTTGGAGGGGAGAGAGAAAATCATGAGTTTTCCAAAAGGTTTTTTATGGGGAGGAGCAGTAGCCGCCAATCAGTGCGAGGGCGCCTGGTTAGAAGACGGCAAGGAGCCCAATGTTACCGATGTGTTAGTGGGCATTATGTCCAGGAATCCGGGAATCAAGTGGAATGAGGAGAAGAAGAAATATGAGATGGCCCTTGACCCGGACAAGAAATATCTGAGTCATGAGGGAATTGATTTCTATCATCGCTACAGAGAAGATCTGGAACTGATGGCAGGTATGGGGTATAACTGTTTCAGGACTTCCTTTGCGTGGGGCAGAATCTTCCCCAACGGAGACGAGGAGACCCCCAACGAGAAGGGACTGGAGTTCTATGACAAGGTAATCGACACCATGCTGGAACTGGGTATGGAGCCGGTGATTACCTTAAGCCACTATGAGACTCCGCTTCATCTGGTGACAGAGTACGGCGGCTGGAGCAATCATAAGCTCATCGGGTTCTGGAACCGCTATGTGTCCACCGTGTTTGAGCGCTACAAAGGCAAAGTAAAATATTGGCTCACCTTTAACGAGGTAAATAATCTGCTGCGCAATCCTCTGGTTGCAGGCGGTGTCCTGGCTACGGATCCGGCGGATCCTTCCGATCCCATCGGCTCTACCACGGAGAAGGAAAAATGGCAGGGTTATTACAACATTCTGGTGGCCAATGCATGGACCGTAAAGCTGTGCAGGGAGATTGACCCACAGGCTAAGGTGGGCTGTATGATGACCGCTTCCAGCGTAGCGACCTATCCATATAACTGCGATCCCGACAATGTAATGGGCGCCTATGAGTCTGTGAGAATGGCGAACTTCTATTTTGCGGATCCGTTCTGCTTGGGGATCATTCCCGGATATGTGAAGCGTATCTGGAGAGAGCATGACTGTACGCCTGTGATGGATGACGAGGAGATCAAGCTGATCAAGGACTATCCCGTATCTTATCTGTCCTTCAGCTACTACCGCTCATCCACTTATGACAAAGACTACGCCCTCAGCGGAGACACAGGCGGACTTCTGGGCAAGGAGAATCCCTATCTGACCGGATGCTCCCCGGAACCCTGGTGCTGGCCTATTGATCCCAAGGGAATCCGCTATGTGCTGAATGTATATTATGACCGGTATCATCTGCCTCTGTTCATCGTGGAGAACGGAATAGGCCTTGACGAGAATCTGGACGAGAACGGCAAGATCGACGATCCCTTCCGTATGGAATATGTGGAAGATCATCTGAAATATATTCATGAGGCCATTCTGGACGGCGTAGAGGTTATGGGCTATCTGTACTGGGGTCCCATTGATGTGGTTTCCGCAGGAACGGGCGAGATGAGAAAACGCTATGGTTTTGTGTATGTGGACAGGTTCAATGACGGAACAGGAACCCTGGAGAGAAAGATCAAGAATTCCTATTACCGTTATAAGGAGATCTGCGAGACCAACGGCGAGATACTGCTGAAGGAGTGGGGGAAGAACTAATGCCATTTATTGATTCCAAAATCACAGTACCGGTTACCAAAGAAAAGAAGGAAAAGATTAAGGCCAAATTAGGCCAGGCAATTTCCGCTCTTCACAAGACGGAGAACTATCTGATGGTGGGCATTGAGAGCGACTATGACCTGTGGCTGGCCGGCAAAAAGCTGGAAAGGGGCGCCTATGTGTCTGTCAGCCTTTATGGCAGCGCGTCGCCGTCGGATTATGACAGCATGACAGGGAAAATATGCGGCATATTGGAGGAGGAACTTGGGATTCCCGGTTCGTCTGTCTATGTCACATACCATCCGGTGTCGGACTGGGGATGGAACGGGAGTAATTTTTAAAGAGAATGCAGGGAAAACCGCAGGCCGGGCATTTGCCGGTCTGCGGTTCTTTTGAACTGCAAAGGGTTTTTCCCGGATGCTGTAGGGAAAAATCATAGATGATGACAGATTATTCTTGACAAAATACTATGTATTATATAGTATAGTGTTATACATAGGAGGTGGCAGAATGGACTCTCAGGTGAAGAAAGGGCTTTTAGAGTTTTATATACTTTCAAAACTTTCCAGGGAAGAGTCTTATGGGTATCAGATGATAAAGGATCTGGCGGATTTAGTGGAGATATCAGAGTCTACTTTGTATCCCATTCTCAGGCGTTTGGAAGGAGGAGGAGATGTGGATACTTACAGCAGGGAATATAACAGCAGGATAAGGCGGTATTACAGAATTACCCAAAAGGGCAGGGAACGTCTGGCGGAATTTAACCGGGAACAGTGGAAACTCCGAAAAATTTTGAGATACATAGAAGGAAAGGAAGAAGGATGAGGAAAGAAGAGTTTTTAAAAGATTTAGGCAGGAGTCTGGGGAAGCTGAAGAGAGAGGAGAGAAGGCGGCAGCTGGAGTATTTTGACGAGCTCTTAAAAGATATGGCGGAAGGGGGCATGAGCGAGGAAGAGGCGGTGGAAAAGTTGGGACAGCCTAGAGACCTGGCGGGGAGTATTCTGGAACAGATGCCGAAAGAGAGTTTTAGAAAGATGGATGTGAGGGGAGTGATACTGTGCTGCGCCAGTCTGGTTTGTGTAACCGCTACGCTCATATTTATTAAATTAAGCCATGGCATTTCTTTTTATGTGGGCGGAGGTGACGGACCTACCAGCGTCTTTGTGGCAGGACGGGTGGGAAGACCGGCGGTTCTTTATGTTGTGACGGCATTGGCCCTTGGGGCTACAGCGGTTCACTATGTGCGGAAAGGAAAAAGAGGCGGCAGGTATTGACACAGGATTCACTCTGTGAAAGAATATATGTAAGAAAAGGAAGGAGAAGGCCCTCTATGGAATATGTCATGGGAATTGATCTGGGAACTTCGTCAGTGAAGGCGGTTTTGATGAACCGGGAGGGAAAGACAACAGCGGCAGCAGGCCGGGAATACGAGATTATGATTTCCCATGCCGGGTATGCCGTTCAGGATCCGGAGGACTGGTGGAGGAAGACAAAAGAAGCGGCAGTCCAGGTCCTTGCTCATGAGAGGGCTTTGCCGGATTCCGTGAAAGGAATCGGCTTTTCCGGTCAGATGCACGGCCTGGTGGCTTTGGACAGAGAGGGAAAGCCGCTGATGCCTGCCGTCATCTGGATGGACCAGAGAGCAGGAGCCCAGCAGAAGCGGATCATGGAACTGGTCAGGGAGAAGGGGCTTGAGAAGGAATTGATGAATAAGCCTTTGACGGGAATGATGATCTGTTCCCTTTTATGGGTGAAGGACAATGAGCCGGATATCTACAGGAAAATCGCCCATGTGCTCCTTCCTAAGGACTACATCCGATATCGGTTTGGCGGCGGTTATGACACGGACGAGACCGATGCGGGAGGAAGCCTGGCGTTTTCCGTAAGAGACCGGAAATGGTGCGTAAAACTGCTGGAAGCTTTGGAAATTTCACCGGAGCTGTTCCCCGAGGTCCTAAGACCTTATGAACCGGCAGGCATGGTGTCAGAGGAAGCAGCCCGCGAGACCGGACTTAAGGAGGGAACCATGCTGGCAGCGGGAGGGGCCGATTCAGCCATGCAGCTGACGGGAAACGGAATCGTCAGTGAGGAATGCCTGTGCTGCAATATCGGAACCGCTTCCCAGATTCTGGCGGTTTCCTCAAAGCCTCTGTATGACAAGGAACTGCGGACCCAGACCTTATGTCACAGCATTCCCGGATTCTGGTATGTTCAGTGCGGCAGTTTAAACGGAGGAAGCGCCTTAGGGTGGCTGAGAAAAAAGATATTAAAGACAGAAAAAAGCTATGAACAGTTAGACCGGGAAGCCGGAGAGACAGCCTGCGGCTCCAAAGGTCTTGTGTTTCTCCCCCACCTGGCAGGAGAGAGAGCGCCTTTTGAGAATCCTTATGCCAGGGGAGTATTTTCCGGGCTTTCCATGGAGACGGAGCAGGCCCATTTGGTGAGAGCGGTTATGGAGGGTGTGGCCATGAATCTCAGGCTGTGCTATGATCTGTTTTATGATATGGGGCTGGGTTCAAAGAAGTATCTGGTGATGTCCGGCGGAGGTGCCAAGGGAGAGACCTGGCGGCGGATTTTTGCAGATGTGTTCCGGCTTCCGGTATACAGGACGAAAGGTACAGAGGAGGCATGTGCCGGGGCGGCCCTTATGGCGGCAGCAGCTTTGGGGTGGTATTCGTCAGTGAAGGAGGGCGTGGAGCATAGGGCCGGATTGGAAGCGGAACCCCTATTTCCTGTGGACGGACATGTAAGCCTCTATGAAGAGATGAGAGGCAGATTTGCCGGATTGTATGACCAATACAAGTAACCGTTCAGACTGTCCCAACGGTTGCCAATATAAAAAAAATCTGTTAATTGAGGAAAAATATGCTTGTCAAACCAATAAATCTATGCTAGAATAACTAACGTTGCAAGAAGTGAAAGCCGGCCTGTCGGAATGGCAGACGAGGTGGACTCAAAATCCATTGGTAGCAATACCGTGCGGGTTCAAGTCCCGCGGCCGGCACTCCTTGGCAGGGGCAAAATCGCTGGAGATTCGGGACATTTTCGAATTCAGGCGATTTTTTCTTTTGAGCGAAGTGAAAGATGGATTCAGGAGGACAAAAAGACATGGGCAGAATTCAGACATTGATAAAAGGGGTTTACGCAGGATTTATGATCGGTATAGGGGGGATGGTGTATCTGTCGGCGGAGAGTAAGACAGTGGGTTCCCTTTTATTTTCCTTCGGCCTTCTGACCATTGTGACCCAGGGCTTTTTTCTTTACACGGGGAAGATCGGATTTGTAAAAAGTGTAAAGGAACTTCCGGATATGGGCATAATTATTCTGGGAAATTACGCGGGCACCTATGTGGCGGCCCTTCTTGCCCGCCTGGCCAATGTGAATATCAGTACGGTGCAGCTGGCGGAGAAAAAACTTGGAGCTGCCGTTCCCAGCGTGTTTTTTCTGTCCGTTCTCTGCGGAATTATGATGTATCTGGCCATAGACAATTATAATAAGTCGAAAAATATCGTTTTCATCATAGCGCCGGTTATGATATTTATTCTGTCCGGCTTTGAACATTCCGTGGCAAACATGTTTTATTTCCACCTGGCAGGCGCCTATAGTCTCAGGGCTTTTGCCTATCTGCTGGTTATGGCGGCAGGCAATGGAATAGGGGCCAAAATATTCAGTTTGAAGCCATGAACCCATTGACATTTTCTGACAGGAATGATATGTTAATTTAGTCAGATATTTATAAAAGCAACAAAAGAAAGGTGGGACTCCCCTTGCTTGAGAAAAAAACAAAAATATACTGGCTGTTTATCCTGCCAGGCTGTCTGTTTCTGGCATTTTTCATGCTGATACCCCTGTTTTCCCTGTTATTTAAATCTTTTGTCGATGAAGGCGGCAGATTCTCGCTGGCCAACTATTTTGCGTTGTTTGAAAGCACTTATTTTAAACAGGTATTCTTAAGGAGTATCCGTCTGAGTCTGACAAGCACGGTTGTGTGCGCCTTTTTAGGGTTTCCCACCGCTTATTATATCTCCAAATATTCAAAGAATAAAGGCGTGCTTATGGCTCTTGCCGTGTTCCCCATGTTTACAAGCCCTGTGATCCGTTCCTTCAGCTGGATGGTAATCCTGGGCAAGAAGGGAATCGTCAATGACCTTCTGGTGAAGTCAGGAATCGTGTCAAAGCCCATTGGCCTTTTGTATAACGAATTTTCCATGATCGTTGGATTTATCCAGCTGTTTCTGCCTCTGATGATCTTATCCCTCATCGGAATTATGGATAATATTTCCGAAGATCTGAATCTGGCGGCGGGAAGTCTGGGCGCTTCCAGATTAGGGACGTTTCGGCATGTGGTTCTGCCTTTGAGCATTCCCGGCCTGGTGACGGGGAGCGTGCTGGTGTTTACCGGGTGTCTGACGGCTTATACTACACCCCAGCTGCTGGGGGGAACGGATACCAGGGTTTTGGCCACCATGATCTATCAGCAGGCCATGTCTCTTGGCGACTGGACCCAGGCCTCTGTGGTGGCAGTGGTGATGATTGTGGTTACCATCGCAGTGTCAAGTGTGATTAACGGGATCAGCCGGAAGCTGAACCCGACCATATAGGTTCGATAACTCCCATGGGGAAAGGTAAAGGAGAAGGATATGGCGCTTTTGGAATTGCAGAATATAACTGCCGGATATGACAAGAATGTGATACTGAAGGATCTGGATTTTCAGGTAGAGAAAGGGGAGCTTGTCTCTCTTTTAGGTTCCAGCGGATGCGGGAAGACCACAACTCTGCGTCTGATCGCTGGGTTTTCCACTCCCATGGCTGGTAAATTCATGTTTGATGGAAAGGATTATACTCAGGTTCCGTTAAATAAGAGAAACTTCGGCTTTGTGTTTCAGAGCTATGCTCTGTTTCCCCATATGACGGTTTTTGACAATGTGGCATTCGGCCTTAAGATGCGCAGGGTTCCCCAGGACCAGATGAAAAAAGAGGTTATGGAGATGCTTGAGACAGTGGATCTGGGCGGATTTGAGAATCGTTTTCCCAAGGAGATGTCAGGCGGTCAGCGGCAGAGGGTGGCTCTTGCAAGAGCTCTGGTGATCAAGCCGGACCTGCTGCTTTTGGACGAGCCTTTGAGCAACTTGGACGCCAAGCTTCGTGTGAAGATGCGTGTGGAGATCAGACGCCTTCAGCAGAAGTTCGGCTTCACAGCCATCTATGTTACCCATGACCAGGAGGAGTGTTTTGCCATCTCCGACAAAGTGGCCATTATGAACCACGGAGTTATCGAGCAGATGGACAGCCCTTCTGTGATCTATAATCACCCTAAGACCGAGTTTATCGCCCGGTTTGTGGGATTTGAGAATTTTATGGACTTGAAGCGGACGGACAGGGACGGTATCTACGTTCTGTCTGACGGAAGCAGAATTCAGGCAGAGGGAGGAAAAAGCGGGGAGTCCTTTAAGGCCTGTATCCGGCCGGAGGATATCAGCATCGTGTCTGATGGAACCGATGCCCCCAATCCGCTGACTGGTGAGGTTATGGTAAGTACATTTCTTGGAAAGCGCAACCAGTATAACGTGCGCACTGCAATCGGTGAGTTCGAGGTAAGCACAGACCAGGAGAGTGTTTACAAAATAGGAGACAGGGTGACATTATCCATGACTCCGGGGAAAATTATCTTGCTTTAAAGAAAAGGAGAGAAACAGTTATGAAAAAAAGATTGTTAAGTGTTGTGATGGCTGCTGCTGTGACAGCGTCACTGACAGCCTGCGGCGGTTCCAATCAGGCGGAGACCACGGCAGCCGCGACTACGGCGGCGGAGACCACGGCGGCAAAGGCCGAGGAACCTAAGGCGGCGGATGAGAGCCAGGCAGTGGAGACGGAAGCGCCGGGTGCCGAACTTCCTTCTTTTGAGGGACAGCAGCTGAGAGTGTCCACATTTTCCTTTAATGCGGAACTGCTTCAGAAGAATGTGTATGATCCTTTTATGGAGGCCACAGGCTGCGAACTCATCGTGGAAGGCGGCAAGAATGCAGAGCGTGTGACTAAGATTAAAGAGACGCCTGAGAATTACGATGTGGTAATCATCGGTGATGCCTTTGTTGCGGATATGATTGCTGACGGGCTCATTGATACCATAGATTCCAGCAAACTGACTAATTTGGACTATATCTATGACAATGCGAAGGCTCCTTTAGGTGAGGAGTACGGACCTGCCTATACATTTAACAGACTGGGTATTGTGTATGACAAGTCTACCTGCCCTGTTGAGATTACTTCCTGGGAGGATCTGTGGAATCCGGAACTGGAAGACAGCATTGCCATTCCTGATATCACTACAACTTCCGGCCCCTTGTTATATTACTCTGTAGCCAAGATGCTGGGTCTGACTCCGGGAACGGATGATGATGCCATCTTTGCAAAATTTGAGGAGTTAAAGCCCAACATTATGAAGACCTACACCAGCGCCAATGACACCATTACCATGCTGAACCAGGGCGAGATCTCCGTGGCCGTGCTTCTTGACTACTCCTACACTGCTGCAAAGTCTGCTTCCGAGGATTATGTATGGGTAGATCCGGAGGAAGGCGTATACAGCGGCTTTAACACTCTGAATATTATCAAGGGCAGCCCCAACAAGGAACTGGCTGAGGCATTTATTGATTTCTATATCTCCAAAGAAGTGCAGCTGGCCGAGGCTCTTGACGGTGTGGATTCTCCTGTCAGAACGGATGTGGAACTGACACCGGAGCAGGCGGCAAACTTTACTTACGGCAAGGAAATGATCGACAATCTGCTGATTCCAGATTGGACTGCAATCAATGTCAACAAGGCCGACTGGACCGCCAAGTGGAACGAGCTGTTCTCTGTACAGTAAGTCAAAAAGCAGTGTCTGACACTGCGTTCATTACCCTATGAAAGCCGGATGCCGGGGGCTTATCCCTGGCGCCGGCTGTCCGGGAAGGAGTTATCCATGAAAAAGAGCAAATCTCTGTTTGTTGTTACGTTGCTGGTATATGTGTTCCTGATCGGCCCTCTGCTTGTGATTATGGCGGCCTCTTTCAGCGACACCACTTATCTGAAGTTTCCGGGAGAGGGCTTTACCCTGCGGTGGTATCAGCAGATCATGCAGGTGAAAAGCTTTGGAAGCGCGGCAAAAAACAGTATTATCATTGCCTTTGGAGGCACTTTTGTGGCACTGCTTCTGGGACTGCCGGCGGCTTATGCCCTGAACCGCTACCGGTTTAAGGGTAAGGAACTGATCAAGAGCCTGTTCTTGTCACCGGTTCTCATTCCGGTGATTGTGCTGGGTTTTGTTATGCTTCGGTATGTGGTAAACCGGTTTAAGCTTCCGGCTCTGCCCAGTCTTTTGATCGGCCATACTATTTTGTCCATTCCCTATGTCATGAGGGTGGTGACCTCCAGTCTTGCCAATTTTGATTTCTCCATGGAGGAGGCGGCAAGGATTCTGGGGGCAGGCAATGTATATACGTTTTTCCATATCCTGCTGCCTAATATTAAGTCGGGTATTGTGTCCGCCTGTATTATGGCAATCATCAACTCCTTCAACAATGTGTCCCTGTCAGCCTTTCTCACCAGCGCGGGAGTATCCATGCTGCCGATTGAGATGATGGCTTATGTGGAGTACCACTTTGATCCCACCATCGCGGCCCTTGCCACGCTTTTGATGGTGATTACCCTGGGGGTTATGCTGGTGATCGAGAAAACCCTGGGGCTTAAGAGTGTGGTGTAGAAAAAAATGAGGAACAATTAAATGTAAGGTGTAAGGTCTTTTCTGAATGGTCAGGGGCTTTACACCTTTTTTAGTTCCTGTTTACCGGTGACATTTGGTGGAAAATTATAGGCCGATATGATAGGATATACAATAAGACAGGAATGGGTACAATGGCTTAAATACCCGCGGAAAGAAAGGGGAAGGAAAATGAACGATAGAATCATCGAATATGCCAGGGAACTGGATGGGATCAGCCGGGAGAGAAGGAGGGATTTTCATCGGTTTGCCGAGACAGGATGGCTGGAGATGAGGACCTCGGCTATGATCCATAAAACCCTTAAGGAGTTGGGGTATGAGGTCCTGACAGGCAGGGAAGTGTGTCTGGAGGGAGCAAGGCTGGGACTGCCAAAGGAGGAGGAGATGAGGGCTCATGGAGAGCTGGTTCTTTCCCAGGGGGCGCCGGCGGAATATCTGACGAAGGACATGAAGGAAGGATATACGGGAGTCATAGGAATTCTGCGCTGCGGGGAAGGTCCTGTGGTGGCGCTGCGGTTTGACATTGATGCTCTTGGCCTTGTGGAGGATGAAAAGGAGAGCCACCGGCCTTTTAGGGAGGGATTCTCTTCCGTGAACAAGGGGATGATGCATGCCTGCGGCCATGACGGACACGGAGCCATAGGTTTGGGGGTGGCGGAGGTTCTCATGAAGCTTAAAAGTGAGATGAGAGGCACCATAAAGCTGATCTTCCAGCCGGGGGAAGAAGGCGGAAGAGGAGCCAGGGCTATTGTGGCTCACGGCCATCTTGACGATGTGGATTATTTTGCAGGGACTCATATTGCGCCATCGGGCGGGCCTGATGACGGAGATGTGACTCCGGGAACCTGGGGCTCTCTTGCCAATTACAAGTATGACGCCCATTTTTACGGGGAGGCCGCTCATGCAGGGGGATTCCCGGAGAAGGGAAAAAGCGCCATAGCAGCGGCGGCCCATGCAGTTCTGGGATTGACGGCTATTCCCCGGCACAGTGAAGGCATTACCAGAGTCAATGTAGGGGTGATCCAGGGAGGAACAGGGAGAAATGTGATTCCAAATCATGCGGTGATTCAGTTTGAGGTGCGCGGAGAGACTACAGAGATCAATCAGTATATGGCTGATGAGGCGGTGAGAATCTGCCAGGGAGCGGCACAGATCACCGGATGCCGGTGTGAACTGATTCTTCAGGGCGGCGGGGAGTCCCAGCACAGCGATGTGGATTTCCTGGAGCAGATAGCGGGAATCGTGGAGAGAGAGCTGCCTCATCTGAAAGTCAGCAGCTGTAAAAATGCCAAAAACTGGGGAAGCGAGGATATTTCCCTGATGATGAACCGGGTTCAGGCCCATGGAGGGAAGGCTGTCTATATGCGGTCCGTGACGCCTACGGCATCGGCCCAGCATACAACCGCTTTTGATTTTGACGAGGATGTGCTTGTGGAGGGGATTGAGGTCTTTGCCGCTATTGTGTGGGAACTGTGCAGGAGATAGGGGGAGAGCAGGTTGGAGAACAGGGATGTAAGAATCAGGGCGGCTTCGCCGGAAGATGCCAAAGCTTTGCTGCGCATATACGGCCCTTATGTGGAGAGGACGGCCATTACTTTTGAGTACCAGGTGCCCTCTGAAGAGGAATTTGCCAGACGGATTGAGAAGACGCTTAAAAAGTATCCTTACCTGGCAGCCGAGGAAAGAGGAGAGATTTTGGGGTATGCTTATGCCGGCGCTTTTCATGACCGGGCAGCTTACGACTGGGCGGTGGAAACCTCCATTTATGTGGATCAGAATAAGAAAGGCATGGGAATCGGAAGGATGCTTCATGATGCCCTGGAAGATGTGCTTAAAAGGCAGGGAATCCTCAATATGAACGCCTGCATTGCCTATCCTGAAAAAGAAGATGAATATCTGACAAAAAACAGTGCAGAGTTCCATGAACATCTGGGATACCGGATGGTGGGGGAGTTTCGAAAATGCGGATATAAATTCGGCCGCTGGTATCATATGGTGTGGATGGAGAAATGGATCGGAGACCATTGCGAGAATCCGGAGAGGCCCCGGACTTTTGCGCAGGTGTGGGGTGAGAGAGAGGCTTAATTATCAATGAAGTCAAATTTTATACTTGAGACGAAACGGCTGTATCTGAGAGAAATGGATCAGGGAGATTTTCAGGCATTGTGCCGGATTTTGCAGGACGATGAAGTTATGTATGCCTACGAAGGAGCATTTGACGAAAGAGAGGTGCAGGAATGGCTGGACAGGCAGATTGCCCGCTATAAAGCCTGGGGATTTGGTCTGTGGGCAGTGATTTTAAAGGAAACGGATGAGATGATCGGGCAGTGCGGACTGACCATGCAGCCATGGAAGGAGCGGGAGGTATTGGAGATCGGATATCTTTTTAGCCGGTCGTATTGGCATAATGGGTATGCTCTGGAGGCAGCAGGGGCATGTAAAAGGTATGGATTTGAGGTGCTGGGTGCAGATGAGATCTGTTCCATTATTCGTGACACCAACACACCTTCCAGGAATGTGGCCGTTAAAAACGGTATGACAGTGAGAGATCATTGGGTGAAGCATTACCGCAGTGTGGACATGCCTCATGACAGGTATGTGATTGAAAGGGGAGAGTGGGAGAGAGAGGTACATAAGGCTGTCAGGGAGGCGGATGGCAGGAAAAGGAGAACGAT
Organism: Clostridiaceae bacterium; assembly: GCA_910574345.1. Classification (GTDB taxonomy): domain Bacteria; phylum Bacillota; class Clostridia; order Lachnospirales; family Lachnospiraceae; genus UBA3402. Next base: position 268,148 of record CAJSZV010000001.1, read on the forward strand.
ATGAGAAAGAGAAATTCTTTGTCTCAAATAAAATTATCAGACGCGCAGCGTGAAAAGCTGAATGAGGAAATCCGGGCATTCTATCTGGATGAGAGAGGGGAAGAAATTGGGATGATCGAACAGATACAGCTGGTGGAGTTATTTGAGGAGAAGCTGGCGCCCGTTATCTATAACCGGGCCCTGGATGATGCCAGGAGATGGCATGCACAGGCTATGGAGAATTTGGAATCGGATTATTATGCTTTGTACAAGAATCTCACATAAGATGAAGGAAAAGGAGAGGTGAATTTATGAAATTAGTTGTGAACGCTGACGATTTTGGATATACAAAGGGTGTCACAGAGGGAATTATCGAGGGGTATCACAGGGGAATTGTGCGGTCAACCACCGCGCTTACCAATATGCCATGGCTGGAACTGGGGAAGAATCTGACAAAAGACTGTCAGGATTTGGGTATCGGCGTCCATATGACATTGACCTTAGGCAAGGCGCTGACGGGAGTGAAAAGTTTTACTGATGATCAGGGCAATTTTCTTTCGAAGGCCAGGATTCAGAGCATGGATCTGAATCAGGAGGAAGTTTATGAAGAGTGGAAAGCGCAGATTGAACGCTTCAGGGAGGTCTTTGGCCGCATGCCTGCTCATCTGGATTCCCACCATCATATGCATGTTATGAATGAAAAGCTGAGGGAAACGGCGCAGCGGCTGGCCGGAGAGTATCATCTGGCTTTAAGACGGTTTTGTCCCTATGAATTTGTATCCGGTTTTTATGGAGAGACGGTTTCAAGAGAGGGGTTTTTAGAGCTGTTAAGGCAAAATGCGGGAAAGGACATTGAGATTATGGTCCATCCAGGATACTGCGATCTGGAACTTTACCGCAGAAGCTCCTATAATCTGGCCAGAGTTCAGGAACTTGATATTCTGTGTTCAGATGAAGTACTTGCTTACATAAAGGCAGAAGGGATTGAGCTCACTCACTATTGATGGTGTTTTTAAAGAGAGATTTTCAAAATGTTTTATGTCAGGGACCGTTATAAATTAGCAGATTTACAGCGGTTCTTTTTAGGTTGCGTTATAACAGGGCGGATAGTATAATGAAAGGCAGAGAATAATTAAGAAACAGAAGATCTATGGCATCCAGGTCCGGTAAAGTTCCCTTAAAAAGCGGATACTGGGAAGCGGGAAAAGGAGGAATGCGGCATGACTTGTAAGGAAGCCGAAGGTCTGGTTATGGCTTATGTCCGTCACGATATGGATGTGCAGAAGATGGAGGAATTCCTGGAGCATGTTGACCAGTGTGAGAACTGTCGGGAAGAGCTGGAGATTTATTATACAGTGGAGGCGGGTATCCGGCAGCTGGATGCCGATACGGACACGGACCGCTACAACATCAAGGGAGATATGGAAGCGGATATTATGGCTTCGAGACAGCATATTTATAATATGCGGTTTTTAAGCGTGCTTCGGTATGCGGCCAATACCCTGCTTGTCATGAGTCTGGTGGTCATGCTGATGCTGCAGGCAAGAATCTGGTGGCAGACGGGGATATTTTGAGGCAGGGAGCAAAGAGGGATACACATTGATATCCGGGGATTGCCCTGAATCTGCCTTCGGATCTTTTAGGGCTCACAAGGCTTGAGCAGCATGAGGATTCTAAGACGGATTATGTACGCCGAGATGCAGAACTGGGCTATCAAGGAGGGCTGGAAGGCCATATTTTTTTCCAGAAAACCCATAATTATTGAATGACAGAGAGTGAGAGAAGAAATTATGAAAAATAAACTGGTATTGATTGACGGACACAGTATTTTAAACAGGGCATTTTACGGGGTTCCGGAGCTGACCAACTCCGAGGGGCTTCACACCAACGGGGTTTTTGGTTTTCTGAATATCATGTTTCGGATTCTTGATGAGGAGGAGGCGGATCATCTGGCTGTGGCCTTTGACTTAAGCGAACCGACCTTCCGGCACAAGATGTATGAGGAATATAAGGGAACCAGGAAGCCTATGCCCCAGGAGCTGGTGGAGCAGGTGCCTCTTATCAAGGAGGTGCTGAAAGCCATGGGGATTCCCATTATGACTCTGGCAGGGTATGAGGCCGATGATATTCTGGGAACCCTGGCCAAGAAGAACGCGGCGGCAGGAGTGGAGGTCTCTATTGTATCGGGGGACCGAGATCTTTTACAGCTGGCCGATGAGCATATTAAGATTCGTATCCCTAAGACCAGCAAGGGAACCACGGTGGTGAAGGATTATTATCCGGCTGACGTGAAGGCGGAGTACCAGGTGACTCCCCTGGAATTTATTGACGTGAAGGCCCTTATGGGAGATGCGTCTGACAATATCCCCGGAGTTCCTTCTATCGGGGAGAAGACTGCCACCAGTCTGATCGTGGCTTACGGGAGTATCGAGAATGCCTATGCCCATTTGTCTGAGATCAAGCCCCCCAGGGCCCAGAAGGCTTTGGGAGAGCATTATGACATGGCTCAGATGAGCAAGGAGCTGGCCACCATCTGTATTGACTGCCCTATTGAATTTTCATATGAGGACATGGAGATAGGAAACCTGTATACCCAGGAGGCCTATGAGTATATGAAGCGGCTGGAGTTTAAGTCTTTTTTGGCCAAGTTTGACGCCGGAGGAATGAAGGCCCCCAAGGTGGAAGAGCATTTTAAGGTGATTACGGATTTCGGAGAGGCCGAGGAGGTCTTTGGAAGGGCTTCGGGGGCAGAGAGAATCGGGTTTCAGCTCCTTATCGAGAAGGGGCAGGTTATGGGGACGGCCCTCTGTTTCGGCGAGGAGGACTGCTATGCCATAGGTGCTCAGGGATTTCTGACCGGGGACTATGTGGCGGGAAAGGTGAAGGAGCTGGTGGAGAAGACGGAAGGTAAAACCCGTGCCACTCTGAACTTGAAGGTTCAGCTGCCATTTCTGAACCTTGGGGAGGAATCAGGGGTTATGGATGGGGGAGTAGCCGGCTACCTTCTGAATCCTCTTAAGGATACTTACGATTATGATGACCTGGCCAGGGATTATCTGGGGATGACCGTGGCATCCAAGGAAGACCTTCTGGGGAAGAAAGCTCTGGCAGGGGAAATGCTTATGTGGGGGGATGAGAAGGCAGGGATCTGCGTCTGCTACATGGGATATATTGCCTGGAAGTCGGCAGAGGTTTTGGAGAAGAAGCTTCGTGAGAAGGACATGTGGAGGCTGTTTATGGAGGTGGAAATGCCTTTGATCTACAGTCTGCATCACATGGAGCAGGCAGGAATCCGGGTGGAGAAGGACCGGCTTAAGGCATACGGGGATGAACTGAAGGTGAAGCTCCGGGATTTGGAGGGGGAGATCTATGGGCTGGCAGGAGAAACCTTCAATATTAACTCTCCGAAGCAGCTTGGGGAAGTGCTGTTTGACCATATGAAGCTGCCTCACGGGAAGAAGACCAAGACAGGGTATTCCACTGCAGCCGATGTGCTGGAGAAGCTGGCCGGGGAGTATCCGGTGGTCAGAAAGATTCTGGATTACAGACAACTTGCCAAATTGAATTCCACTTACGCCGAGGGGCTTTATGGGTTTATCCGGGAGGACGGACGGATTCACGGCACCTTCAATCAGACCATCACGGCCACAGGGCGGATCAGCAGCACAGAGCCCAACCTTCAGAATATCCCGGTGCGCATGGAGCTTGGCCGGCAGATACGGAAGATCTTTGTGCCTGAGGAGGGGTATGTGTTTGTAGATGCGGACTACTCTCAGATCGAGCTGCGGGTCCTGGCCCACATGTCGGGGGACGACCGGCTGATTGAGGCCTACAGGCAGGCCCAGGATATCCATGCCATCACCGCCTCCCAGGTGTTCCACATTCCTCTTGACCAGGTGACGCCTTTACAGAGGCGCAATGCCAAGGCAGTGAATTTCGGTATTGTCTATGGAATCAGTGCCTTTGGACTCAGCGAGGACTTAAGCATCAGCCGTCAGGAGGCCATGGATTATATTGACAAATATTTTGAGACCTATCCGGGGGTAAAGGAGTTTTTGGACAGACAGGTGGAAGAGGGGAAGGAGAAGGGCTACGTGGTCACCATGTATGGAAGGCAGCGGCCTATTCCGGAGCTGAAATCGGCTAATTTTATGCAGCGGTCTTTCGGGGAGAGGGTGGCTATGAACTCGCCTATCCAGGGGACGGCGGCGGATATTATGAAGATCGCCATGATTGAAGTGGACCGGGAGCTTAAGAGGCGGGAGATGAAGTCCAGAATCGTGCTCCAGGTTCATGACGAGCTTTTGGTGGAGACGTGGAAGTCGGAGAAGGATGAGGTTATGGGGATCTTGGAGACCAAGATGAAGGGAGCGGCCAGCTTGTCGGTATCCTTAGAGGTGGAGGCCCATGTGGGGGATAGTTGGTATGATGCGAAATGATAGGGGAGGGAAATGACGAATGAGACTATTTCAGTTTGCTTATTGTTATGATTATGAAAAAAAGATCAATAATTTGAGTATACTGTGTCCTGAAAAATGGAGTTTTGGCTCTAATTCAGATAATATGATTTTAAAAAATTAGCGTCCGCAACGGGCAGATTATTTTGCTAATCCAGTGGATTTGGTTTTTGATAAAAATTGCGAGATAATTCCGCAATATTCACATATTTTTAATGATCCGGATAATTTCTTGCGAATACCCGAAAATGTGAGGGAGAGTATGAATAAAATCATGCTTTTTGATGGTGCAATCAAAAGAGCAAAGTTAATGATTAATGCAAACTACAAAACCGCGGTTCCTCAATATTATAAAGGGAAAATACAGCTCTTGATACCAATTTGTCTGATTAGTGAGAATGTGCCTGATCTGGCTTTGGCCGTGAGCAAAAATGGGGCAGGGGATCAGTATCTGGGGCATACTTGTTTAACTTTAGATATGGCATATAACAATGCACGGCTTATTGCAATAAAGCGAATTGGAACACCCAAACTGTGCGCCAAAGGCTGGAAATTTCCGAAAAAGCGCAAAAAAATAGAGGCCGCTCTGCGTTCTCGCAAAGCGACCTCTATTTGCTTTCGATAGCCCCGTCTAATGCTCCCTCAATGACCGGCAGATGTTCTTCTGGACACATCATCACCTTACGGCTGATACGCTGGCGTTGGTCGTGTTCCTCCCCTGCGGCAAGCTGGTTGAAATACTTCGCGGCGGGAAGATTAAAAATTTGAATGAGCTGTATTATAACTGGCAGGGCCGGTATGATGTGGTTATTCTCAATGTTGATAAGATAGACCGTTGAGATGCCCGCCATTTCAGCGGCCTTTTGCCTGGACAGCCGCAGCTTTTTTCTCGCCGCCTTGACATCCTCCCCAAAGGGTTCAAAACCGGGACAATCCTGAATGTTAGCCATATTGTATCACCCATCTATATTGTATACTTTACTTTTTGGCTTGAAAATAAAGAATACAGAACAGAAACTAATCTTTATTGTTTACATTCTGGGTGTTGATTTATTCGCCGTATCTCCGTAAAATTAGATTGTGTATTGCAATACGAAAACCGTTGTGAGGTTTCTGTGACATTTTCATGTTATCCTAATAAGGGAAAGGAAGTGAAGCCATGAGGCTTTTAGTCGTTGAAGATGACCGTCTTTTGAACAATACTCTTTGCTACAATCTTTCGGCGGCGGGCTACATAGTAGATGCTGCCATGTCAAAATCAGCGGCGGTCAATTTCTGTGAAGTGCAGGACTATGATTTGATCGTGCTGGATGTCAATTTGCCTGATGGAAACGGTTTTGACTTCTGTACAGAAATCAAAGAGCGTCGTCCTGATACCGCCGTGATTTTCTTGACCGCAAACGATATGGAAAGCGATATGCTAAAAGGCTTTGAGCTGGGAGCAGACGATTATGTGACAAAGCCGTTTCCGATCAGTGTATTCCGAAAAAAGGTTTCGGCCCTGCTGGGCCGCATCGAGAAGCAGACAGGCGGCGATTGCTACACAGACGGCACACTATCCGTCAATTTCTCGGAATTGACCGCCACCCTCGCGGGAGAGCCGGTTATCTTCACACCGATGGAATACCGCTTGCTAAAGGTGCTGGTACGAAATCCGCAAATCGTTCTGACCCGGCAGATGCTTCTTGAAAAGCTGTGGGACGCAGACGAAAATTTTGTGGATGAACACGCGCTGACGGTAGCTATCAGCCGTATTCGGGGGAAAATCGAAATAGACGGCCTGCAATATATCAAGACCGTCTATGGCATGGGCTATATGTGGATTGGGGGGATGAAAAAGTGACTGGCGGTAAACTTTCCATCAACCGGGCCTGTGCGGTGGGGGCTGCTTTTTTAGGTTTGCTCTCTGCTGCGACCGTTACAGCGGCTTTTCTCTTTACCAGAAACCCGGCACTCGTATGGCTGGGGCTGCTGTTTATCCTGCTGGTGTTCATCTGTGCAGCTCTTTTCGTGGCCTTTCTGCGTTGGAAGTTAGTGTTATTTTCGGATAGACTATGCGAAACAATAGACAATATGCTGGACGGGGCATCAGTCCCGCCGCAGGTCTATGAGGAAGAAAACCTGTTTTATAAAATCAACCACCGGCTTGTCCGCCTATATGAAGTTATGCGGGAAAATCGGGAAAGCGTAGCAAAAGAGCGGGCTGATTTGCAGGAATTGATTTCCGACATCTCCCATCAGGTAAAAACGCCGATTGCAAATCTTCAAATGGTAAACGCCACTTTGCTTGAACAGCCTGTGTCAGAAGAAAAGCGTCAGGAATTTTTGCAGGCATCCAGAGGCCAGCTTGAAAAACTGGACTTTCTTATGCAGGCCATGATAAAGACATCCCGGCTGGAAACCGGCATGATCGCCTTGGACAGAAAAGTGCAGCCGATTTATAACACCTTGGCGGCGGCGCTGGGCGGTATTTTGCTGAACGCTGAAAAGAAAAACATTCATGTCAACGTAGAATGTCCACCCGATATACTTCTGGCCCATGATAAGAAATGGACAAGTGAAGCTCTGTTTAATATTTTGGATAATGCTGTGAAGTACACGCCAGCGGGCGGCACTATTCAGGTGTCCGTCCAAAGTTGGGAGCTGTATGTGAAAATTGACATTACAGACAGCGGCAAGGGCATAGCGGAGAGCAGACAGGGAATGATCTTCAAACGCTTCTACCGGGAAGAAGAAGTACACGATGTCGAGGGCATCGGCATAGGGCTGTACCTTGCCCGCAAAATTATCACCATGCAGGGCGGCTATATCAAGGTAACTTCGGCAGTAGGCAGCGGCTCTACATTTTCTGTTTTCCTGGAACGCAAAATTTGAAATGTCACAGGATTGTGACATTTCAAGGGTAAAAAATCAGTGGCCCGTGACATTTCTGTGAGAATTGGATGTTAGAATGGCTGCATCACAGAAAGGATGGTGCAACCCATGAGCATTTTGCAAGCAACTGACCTCAAAAAATACTACGGAACGGAGCCGAACATCACAAAGGCGCTGGACGGCGTGACCCTCGCTATCGAGCAGGGGGAATTTGTCGCCATTGTTGGAACCTCCGGCAGCGGCAAGTCTACCCTGCTGAACATGATGGGCGGTCTGGATGTTCCCACCTCCGGTAGCGTTCAGATCAAGGGCAAAGAGCTGTCCGAGCTGAACGACGAGCAGCTTACCATCTTCCGCCGGCGCAACATCGGCTTTATCTTCCAGAACTACAACCTTGTTCCTGTTCTGAATGTCTATGAAAATATCGTCCTGCCTGTGGAGCTGGACGGCGATATGGTGGACAAAAAATTCATGGAGGAAGTCATACGCCTGCTGGCCCTGGGGGACAAGCTGAACAATATGCCCAACAACCTGTCCGGGGGGCAGCAGCAGCGCGTTGCCATCGCCCGCGCCCTCGTTTCCAAACCCGCCATCGTCATGGCTGACGAACCCACCGGCAATCTGGACAGCCGGACCAGCGGCGATGTGCTGGGGCTTTTGAAAGCGACCAGCAGCAAATTCCATCAGACGCTGGTGATGATCACCCATAACAACGAGATCGCCCAGCTTGCCGACCGCATTATCCGCATTGAGGACGGCAGGATTTTTGAGTAAGGGGGCGAATGACGATGAATGACATTTTATTCGGCAACAACAACGGCGCTGTCATAAAAAAGCTGTCAGGCCGCTATTTCAAAGCAAGCAAGAGCAGAAATATCATTGCGATTATCGCAATCGTTCTGACAACCATACTTTTTACCACGATCTTCACCCTGGGTTCCGGCCTGATGGACACCGTTCACGATCAGAACATCCGCAAGGCGGGCGGCGATGGGCAGGCGGTCTTAAACTATATCAGCGATGAAGTTTACGGCGATGTGGCGGGAAATCTCTTGATTGACCGCATCGCCTATACAAAGGCCGTTTCCTACCGGCTGAAAAATCCGGGCCTGGAACGCTGGCGCTCTGACCTGTGGTATATGGACGATACCGCATTGGAATTTGCCCGTTACACCCCCACAACAGGCCATCGGCCCGAAGCAGAAAACGAGATCATCGCGGACACAAAGACATTGGACGCCCTGGGCGTCCCGGCGCAGATCGGGGAAACCGTTTCTCTGACCTATGAAGTAAAGGGACAGTTATATACCACCGATTTCACCCTCTGCGGCTTTTGGGAAACTGACAGCTTGAGCAACATCGGGAGGCTGGTCGTGTCGAAAGCCTTTGTGGACGCCCATTCGGACATTTTGACCTATACCTATCCCGTGGACAATGATTATTCCGGCGTTGTCTCCGCCTATGTGATGTTCAGAGGGAACGGCGACATAGAAGCCCAGCTCCACCAGCTTCTTTCCGAAACCGGCTATACCTGCGACACAATGGGCGGCAGCAAGGAGAACGGCAACTATGTGATTGCCCGTGTCAGCCCGGCCTATCAAAGCGGCGCATTGACGGATAATCCTGCCATGCTGGTTTCCGGCATGGTTGGCGTCGCGTTGATTATCGTAACAGGGTATTTGATTATCTACAACATTTTCCAGATTTCCGTTATTCAGGATATTCAGTCCTACGGACAGCTAAAAACGCTGGGTACAACAAAGCGGCAGATTAAGCGTCTAATCAACCGGCAGGCGCTCCGCCTGTCCCTGATTGGTATTCCCATCGGCCTGCTGGTGGGCTTCTTCATTGGCCGGGCCTTGGTGCCTTTCCTGATGAACGGAACGAGTTATACTGCGGACGCCGGTGTTAAAGTAACGGTAAATCCTCTGATTTTCATTGGTTCCGCTGCTTTCGCCCTTTTTACCGTCTTTGTCAGCGTCCGCAAGCCCGCGAAGATTGCCGGTACGGTTTCGGCAATCGAGGCCATCCGCTACACGGAAAATGATACGGCAGCGTTTGGAACGCGCAGGGCCAAGGACAAAAAATCAACCCACGGCGCGAAGCTCCACTTTATGGCGCTGGCCAACCTGGGCCGTAACCGCAAGCGTACTGTGCTGGTGATTGTGTCCATGACATTGAGTTTGGTGCTGTTCAACACGGTATTCACCCTGTCCGGCGGCTTTGATATTGACAAGTATATTGCAAAATTTATGGATACGGACTTTGTGATTTCCAACGCAGAGTTTTTCCAATACCAGGTTGAAAAAAGCGAACATGATCTGTCCGATACCTTCATTGAGGCCGTCAGACAAAGCAGCAGTTTTGAGGACGGCGGCAGGCTCTATTCCTCCTGGATGCTGGAAGAACCGTTTTCCACGGAACACAATGCTTTTTTCAGCTATAACAAAGACCTGAACGGAAATCCTTTTGTAAGACTGTATGGCGCGGACGATTTTCTGTTGTATGGCATGGAAGTCATAGAGGGAACCATCGACCTGGAAAAGCTGAAATCAGGAAAGTATATCCTGTTGAGCGTAGAGTGTAACGACGATGGAACCGTCATAGAGAACCCCAATATCAGCGTGGGTGATACAGTACGGATCAACCATCTGAAAGCGGAGGAACTTTCCACCACCATTACAGACAGCTATGACTTTATCATCATGGCAAAAGTCCGGGCCAACGAGAACACGGCCACCACCCGCAACACAGGTGAGTCTCGGTTCTATCTCCCGACAGAAATTTTCCTGCCGCTGTGCGAGAACCCCCATCTGGTCAGCTTTCCCTTTGATGTGAAAGAGGGAACGGAAGCGGAAATGGCAGAGTTTTTGAACAGCTATATCGACAGTGTGGAGCCGAGTATGGATTTTGAATCCAAGGCGACCTATACCAGCTCCTTTGATGACCTCACTTCCCTGATCATTACCATCGGAGGGGCATTGAGTATCATCATCGGAATTATCGGCATCGCAAACTTTGTGAACTCTGTCCTGACAAGCGTTATCACCCGCAAAAAGGAATTTGCCATGCTGCAAAGCATCGGTATGACCGGCAAGCAACTAAAGCGTATGCTTTCTTTTGAGGGGCTGTATTACGCAGTGGGAACAATCCTCACATCGGCTGTTCTCGGCGTTCTGTTTTCTGTAATAGTCGTGCGGGGAATTTCCGGTGGGATTTGGTTTTTCACCTATCGCTTTGTTATGTGGCCCATGCTGGTGATTTATCCGTTCCTTATACTCCTAACCGTGGCAATACCGGCACTCTTGTACCAGCAAATTGCTAAAGACAGCATCATAGAACGGCTGCGGCAAAACTGAATTTTCTTTGAAACCGGGGGCAACCTTGCCCCCGGTTTTCAAATGTTACAGCTTTGTGACATTTCAGCCTGTTATTATGTCGAAATGAGCCGAGCCGGTGACATTCTTGTGATATTTTCAGATTAGAATGGTCATAAATAGAAAACGTAATCTGCCCAGCGGCAGAAAAGAAAAAAACCGCTGCTGGGGCAGCCCGATTTTTCATGCTCAAATTTATTTCCATGCGGCGGTTTTAAGAGATTAAAGCTGCCGTTCTTTTATTCCCCCAAAAGAATGACGCGGTAACGCTGGCAGGTGCGGCGGCTGACAGGAGGCAGTCGCCATGAAATACATAACCGCCCGACACAATCCGACAGTATTTGAACCGTCAAAAAAAGCCCGTTCCCCGCCTGGGAGAATTGCGGCTATGAGGTTATACTATACGACGCAGATAAAGTAAATTATACTATGCAACTCGCCCGGTGGGTCTGTGACCTGCCGGGCGAGTTTTGTCATTTCCTGACCGGCCTGAAAAAAATTTTTGCAAATCGGGCCATTTGCCGCGCAGTTTGGCCCAATCACTTCGCTCTGTTAGCGGAAAGGGAGAGAACCACCACCATCCCCCAACGAAAGGGGGTGAGAAGATGGGAACTATCCCCCACTTTAGCAGACCGGGCCAGTTTGACCGCTATTGCAAGCTGGTACTGGAACATGAGGCCATTGACTATCTGCGGAAAATGGACAGCCTGCGCGTCCGTCATATATCGTTGGGCATCCTGCCGCAGAAAGAAATGGACAAGCTCTCCACGGTAGACCGCTATCCCAGCGACAGCCATGTTTTTACGTCGCATGGGTGTGATCTGCCGATTGAAAACGAGCTTGTAGCCGACGCCTTTGCCGCCCTGACGGAGCAGGAACAAAGTATTCTGATACTGCACTGTGTCCTGGGAATGTCAGACGGCAAGATCGGTGAGATCATGGAGCTGTCCCGCTATGCCATCCAGCGGCGCAGACGGAAAGCACTGGACGAACTGCGGAACAAGTTGGCGGCGCTGATGCCGAAAGGAGGTTGAACGCAAATGTCGGAACCTGACTACAAGGGCCGGGCGCTTCTCCCCATGCCGGTGATCGAAGCCGCCCGTGCCGGGGACGCCGAGGCCGTCGAGTGTGTCTTGCGGTACTACGAGAGCTACATAAACAAGCTCTGTACCCGGACGCTGTATGACGAGTACAGCTATCCCCATGAGTGCGTGGACGAGTACATGAAGCACTTGTTGGAAATCAAGCTCATCCACGCTATTGTCGCCATGAATTGACGGCAACCGGCCCGGCAGGGCAGGCGGAACACCTTACCCTTTCCATGTTCCCCTGCCTCCGGCCCGGCACTGCACCTTGACAAAGAAAGCCCGCAAGATAACGGCGGCGCAGCATAGGGCAACGGACACATTCTGTATGCGCCGCATCGGTGGGTGCGCCATGACCCCGCATCCTGCGGGAGAGCGAGAACCGCCTACACCGAAAAGCTGGCAGCTTTATAATCAGCGGCGCATACGCTAACGATACTCCCTTACAGCCACAGTCCGAGCGTTAAAAGCGTCGCAGGCGATGGGTAGGGCCGCGTGAGAACCACGCGGGGGTGAAAGTCCCGTGGTGCTGGTCGCCGCCAGCCGTCCGATTTATGCCCCTTTACAGCATGAACCTTTTGTTTCGTGAAAGGGGGATTGTACCGTATGAATACGGCAGCAAAGCAACAGATCAGCGCCCCCGTTGTACGTCAGTACGAAATTGGGGGTGTCCGCTATATCGTTAAGGCTTCTGTCAGCGGCAGGGCCAGCGAAAGCGTAGTAACCAAAATCAACCGTTTAATTCAGGGCGATTTGGAGCAGAAAAAATCCCAGCCCTGATTATAATTTTTGAGCTGACTAACGGGGCCGGGTATGGTATAATATGACCGTATCAAGGCCCCGTTTTCCGGCTGCGGAATAGGAGGCTAAAATGAGCAAACAGCCGGATAAGGTGTTCGCACTGTACTACCGTGCGGCACGGACGAACGACAATGATACAACCTTGCACCTTGACAATCAAACGCATCAAATTCCCTTTTTCCAGAAAGGGGGTGCGCTGAAATGATGGAGCCGAACATTACTCCCGTCGGCACGTTCCAGCGCATCACCAGCACCGCCCCCCTGCGGGCGGAAACCCGTGAGGCCATCCAAAATACGGTTTTGCAGTTCTATGTTCAGAACAGCCAGCCGGAGGACGCCGCCGAGGGCTTGACCGCCTGCTATGAACGTCTGTCGCAGGAAGATAAGCTGGACGGTGAGAGCAACAGCATTATCAACCAAAAGAAGATTTTGGAGAAGTATTGCCGCGACCACGGCTATACTGCCATCCGGCACTACGACGAGGACGACGGTTACTCCGGGACAAATTTCAACCGTCCTGGGTTCCAGCGGATGCTTGCCGACATCAAGGCAGGCAAGATCAAGCGGGTGGTCGTCAAGGATATGTCCCGCCTGGGCCGCAACTATCTCCAAGTGGGAATGTATACAGAAATGGTATTTCCAGAATATGGTGTTCACTTCATCGCCGTAAATGACGGAGTGGACAGCATAAAGGGAGATAGCGAGTTTACCGCAATCCGCAACGTATTTAATGAAATGTTCGCCAAGGACACCAGCAAGAAGATTAAGGCGACCTGGCAATCCAAGGGACGCTCCGGCGAACACCTCTGCACCATCCCTCCCTATGGGTATATGAAAGACCCAGAGGACAAGAAACGCTGGATTGTGGACGAGGAAGCGGCGACTATCGTGCAAAAGATTTTCTCCCTGTGTGTGGACGGCCTGGGGCCGACGCAGATCGCCAAGTGGCTGCAACAGAACAACGTCCTGAACCCCACGGCCTACGCCCACGAAAAGGGCTTGCCGGTCTGCAACGCTCCTACGGCTAATCCCTATAAATGGACAAACGAAACTGTTTCCCGCATTTTGGAGCGTATTGAGTACCTGGGCCATACGGTCAATTTCAAGACCAGCAAGCCATCGTTCAAGAGCAAGAAAAAGGTCTGGAATAACCCGTCCGAGTGGGTGATTTTCGAGAATACCCAAGAAGCGATCATCGAGGAAAGCGTGTTCCTGGTCGTGCAGAACATCCGGCAGGCCAGACGCCGCCCGACTAAAATGGGGGATATGGGTATGTTCTCCGGGCTGGTGTACTGCGCCGATTGCGGCGGTAAGATGTACCTTTGCCGGGCCAACCACTTCAAGCCGGAACAGGAGTATTACATCTGCTCCACCTATCGGAAAGACCGTACCTTGTGCAAGACGCACTCCATCCGCCGTGTAGTGCTGGAAGAAATCGTACTGCGGAACCTGCGGGAAGCGATCTCCTATGTGACGCAGTATGAGGACGACTTTATCCAACGGGCGGCGGAACGGAGCCTGCGGGAGCGTGACAAGGCACTGGCACAGAAAAAGGCTGTGCTGGCACAGTCTGAAAAACGCATCGCGGAGCTGGATGTGATCTTCAAGAGGATTTACGAGGACAACATTTCCGGCAAACTGTCTGATGAACGGTTTATCAAGCTGTCCCGTGACTATGAACAGGAGCAGGAGCAGTTAAAGGCCGTTGTGGAAACCCTGGGACGGGAAGTGAAACAGCAGGAGCAGAAGAAAACCAACGTCAGGAAGTTCATTTCCGTGGTGAAGAAGTACACGGACATGACCCAGCTTGACGCCACTATCCTGCGTGAGTTCGTGGAACAGATCAGGGTGTCCGACACCTACACGACCGACGAACAACAGAAGCGGGTGAAAATCCGGGAAATCGAAATCGTCTATAATTTCATTGGTGCGTTTGATTTTGAGGGAGCGCGGGAGCAATCCCAAACTGCCCAAGACCAAAATAATGCGAAAGTCGGCGCAGCTTGACGCTACGCCGACCCTCGCTTAAAATGTTTTCTTACGTCACCGCCCCTAATAGGCGGCATGTATACAGGTATGCCCAGTGCGCCCGCAGAACTTTCATAGGTGGTGGTACATCCGCTCGCCGGGCGCATGCAGGTTTACTTTCTATGAGCAATGGTGTTTCATATATAAATCTAACATCAGAGCGGAGTGCTGTATGACCAATAATCATCTAATAGCCCTCACCGGCGGGGTAGGCTCAGGAAAGAGCCGGATTCTGGAGCTTTTGGCCCGGGAATACAAGGCAGATGTGATTCAGACAGACCTTGTGGCCAGAGGGCTGCAGGAGCCGGGCAATTACGGTTTTCATGCTCTCGTTCAGTATTTTGGCCAGGAGATCGTGGGCGGGGACGGATATCTGAGAAAAGACAGGCTCTCTGCCATGGTGTTCGGTGACAAAGGGGACAGGGAGAGGATCAACCGCCTGATTCACCCTCTTGTGTGGGAGCAGGTGAACAGATGGGCCGCAGAGTCAGATTCTTCCCTGATGGTGGTGGAATCCGCCGTTCTTCCCGAAAATCCAGGTGACTTTTTTGACGAAGTATGGTATGTTTATACCTTGAAGGAATGTCGTATCCGCCGACTTATGGAAAGCCGGGGATATTCTAGGGAGCAGTGCCTTAGGATGATGGGGGGACAGGCCTCGGAGGAAGAATTCAGACGATGGGCGACCCATATCATTGACAACAATGGTTCCATGGAGGATGTGAGGACACAGGTGGAGGCCATCCTGAGGCCCTTGACCGGAGAGACTTCTTAAAGAAGAGAGACAAGAATCAGATAAGGAAGAATCCTAACTATGAGATTTGTAAGTATTGCCAGCGGGAGCAGCGGAAATTGTATTTATGTGGGAACGGAGAACACCCATATCCTGGTGGATGCCGGGATCAGCAACAAGCGGATTGAACAGGGGCTCAATGAGATCGGGGTCAAGGGAAGTGAACTTGACGGCATTGTCATTACCCACGAGCATTCGGATCACATCAAGGGCCTGGGGGTTTTGGCCAGAAAGCACGGAGTCCCCATTTATGCCACCAAAGAAACCCTGGAAGAGATCGGGAATATGAAGTATTTAGGAGAATGTCCCAGTGAACTTTTTTGCCCGGTCCTGCCGGATGTGGAATTTTCTATTGGAGACATGGAGATCAGGCCTTTTTCCATTGACCATGATGCGGCTAATCCGGTGGCTTACCGGATTCAGAGCGATCAGGGGGCTGTGGCAGTGGCCACGGATATGGGGCATTTTGACCAGTATATAATTGAGCATCTTCAGAATCTGGATGCCCTGCTTTTGGAGTCCAACCATGATGTAAGGATGCTGGAGACAGGACCGTACCCATACTATCTGAAACGGAGAATTCTAAGCGACCACGGCCATCTGTCCAATGACAATGCGGGGCGGCTTTTAAACTACATACTCCATGATCATATGAAGCATATTTTTCTGGGGCATCTCAGCAAGGAGAACAATTTTGAGGAGCTGGCCCGGGAGACGGTGAAGCTGGAGATCGACCAGGGGGATCATGGATATAAGGCCAGGGATTTTTCTATCTCTGTGGCCAGGCGGGATATGATGTCGGAGATTGTTACAGTGTAGAGGATAGAATATATGATTTCACAGAGTAAAAGAACATCCGGAGAAGGAGATTGCTATGAATAAGACTATTATTACTGTAGTGGGAAAAGATACGGTGGGAATTATCGCAAAAGTGTGTACTTACCTGGCGGAGAACCAGGTGAATATTCTGGATATCTCTCAGACTATTGTACAGGAGTTTTTCAATATGATGATGATTGTGGACATGGACAAGTCCGTTAAGCCTTTTGAAGCGGTGTCTTCTGACCTTGAGAAGCTTGGGGAAGAGATCGGCGTGAGGATCAAGTGCCAGAGGGAAGAGATTTTTACGAAGATGCACCGAATCTGAAAACCGCGGCTTTGAACCGACAGAAAGAATGGAGAAAATTCTATGTTAAATATGTTTGAGGTCATTGAGACCAACAATATGATCGAGCATGAGAAACTTGATGTCCGCACCATTACCATGGGGATCAGCCTTTTGGACTGCTGTGACAGCGACCTTGATTCTCTTAACAAAAAGATCTATGAGAAAATTACAGTTACTGCAAAGGAACTGGTGTCCACAGGGGAAGCTATAGCCAGGGATTTTGGAGTGCCTATTGTCAATAAAAGAATCTCTGTGACTCCCATTGCTTTGGTTGGCGGGTGCGCCTGCAGGACGCCGGAGGATTATGTCACCATAGCCAGGACTCTGGACCGGGCGGCCAAGGAGGTGGGTGTGAACTTCCTGGGGGGATATTCTGCCTTGGTGAGCAAGGGAATGACCACAGCTGATGAGAATCTGATTCGTTCCATCCCCAAGGCCCTGGCCGAGACAGAGCGGGTATGCAGCTCGGTGAATGTGGGATCCACCAAGGCCGGTCTTAATATGGATGCAGTGAACCTTATGGGCAGGATGATCAAGGCCACGGCAGAGGCCACGAAGGATCAGGACTCCTTAGGCTGCGCCAAGCTGGTGGTATTCTGCAATGCGCCTGATGACAATCCCTTTATGGCAGGAGCCTTTCACGGCGTGACGGAGGCCGATGCCATCATCAATGTAGGCGTCAGCGGGCCGGGAGTGGTGAAGGTGGCTCTTGAACAGGCCAGAGGGGAGAACTTTGAGGTTCTGTGTGAGACCATTAAAAAGACTGCTTTTAAGATCACCCGCGTGGGACAGCTGGTGGCCCAGGAGGCATCTAAGCGTCTTGGCGTTCCCTTCGGCATTATCGACTTGTCTCTGGCGCCGACTCCGGCAGTGGGGGACAGTGTGGCGGAGATTCTGGAGGAGATTGGACTGGAGCGGGTGGGAGCGCCGGGAACTACGGCGGCTCTGGCCATGTTAAATGATCAGGTGAAGAAGGGCGGAATCATGGCATCTTCCTATGTGGGGGGATTAAGCGGTGCGTTTATCCCGGTCAGTGAGGATCAGGGAATGATTGATGCGGTGTCCATAGGAGCGCTGACCTTGGAAAAACTGGAGGCCATGACTTGTGTGTGTTCCGTAGGTCTTGATATGATCGCCATTCCCGGCAGCACCACGGAGAGCACTCTGGCGGGAATTATCGCGGATGAGGCGGCTATCGGCATGATCAACCAGAAGACCACGGCGGTACGTCTGATTCCTGTCATCGGAAAAGATGTGGGAGATACGGTGGAGTTTGGAGGTCTTTTGGGATATGCGCCGGTGATGCCGGTGAATCCCTATTCCTGTGAGAAATTTGTGAATCGGGGCGGGCGGATTCCGGCGCCGGTCCATAGTTTTAAAAATTGAGTCGACAAAAAGAGCCGAAGAGGGCTCTTTTTGCATTTTGTACCATTCTATGCCATACCTTTGATCTCAGCAGATTCCGCTAAAAGGATCTCTGTTCCCAGACTTTCATAGGCTTTCAGCAGGTCCCGGGGCGCCTGACGGTCGGTGATCAGCGTAAAGTCTTTTGAAAATCTGGCGATCTGGATCAAATTCTTGATCCCAAGCTTGGAGTGGTCGGCGAGAACTACTGTGTGCCGGGCAGAGGCCATGGCGGCGGAGAAGACCCCGGCTTCCAAAAAAGTATAGGCATAGAGATTCCCCGCCTCGTCGATGGCGGAGGAACCTATAAAACAGTAATCATAAGAAAAATCAGCTATCATCTTTTCGGCAGTGAATCCCACCACGTTCAGAGACGGAAGAACGATCTGTCCTCCCAGCATGATAACGGAGTTGGAAGGATTTTTTGCCAGCACGGAGGACACATAAAGATTGTCTGTGATCACTGTCGCAGAAAGATGGTCACAGATGCACTCCGCCATACAGAACATAGTGGAACCGCCGCCCATGAAGACAGAGTGTACCTGGCCGTTTTCCGTAAGATCTTCCAGATATCTGGCAGCTTCTGCCGCAATCTCACATTTCACTTCATAATTCGTCTTAATCCGGATATCAAAGGCGGATTCCTGCCGGGGGCGGTTCTTGATGCTGGCGCCGCCGTGAAAGCGGAGAATCTTGTCTTCCTTTTCCAAAAGAATCAGATCCCTTCGGATGGTCATCTCTGACACATCGAAAAGGGAAGTCAGCTCTAAGGTAGTGGCGCTGCCGTGCTCTTCTATGTAATTGAGTATCTTAATCAAACGTTCTTTCATATTCATCAATCAACTTTCCGTTAAAATGTTAACAGATTTTATCTTATTATACCAACTGACAACAGGAAGGTCAAGGGATTCTTTGTTAAAATCTACAAAATGTTTGTTGACAAACATTTAAATGTGATATATAATGCAAATACAAACATAAACAAACGCTTAATAAACATTATATGTTTGTTTAAAAGCAGGATTCCAGAGAAATACAAACAAAAAGGAGAAGGAATATGAAAAAAACAGTGTGCAGCATCCTAATGACAGCAATGGTACTTGGACTGACAGCCTGCAGTCAAAGCGGAGGCGGACAGCAGACGACAGCGGCGAAACAGGAGACAGAGGCGTCAAAAGAGGAGACGGTAGCCGGACAGAACTCCGGTCAGGAAAGTTCAGGCCAGGAGGTATCCGGCGGGGACCGGGCTTTAAAGATCGGTTTTACGGCCAATAACCTGGAAAATGACACAGTTGTGGAAGCCCTGGCTCTGCTGCAGCAGGCATGCGACGAGAAGGGATGGACCTTGAGTACTATTTCTTATGATTCGGATATTTCCAAGCTTGTGGATACTTTGGAGAACTTTATTGTAGCCGATGTGGATGTGATGATATTCCAGTCCGCCAACGGAGAAGCTGTGGCTGATGTGGTAAAACGGGCTAAAGATGAGGGGATCGTGGTGGTTTCCTATGACGACGCTTCCCATATCGGAGATTATTACCTGACTCAGAGTGATGAGGAGATCGGAAAGGCCATCGGAGAGATGGCAGCGGCTTACTGCAAGAAGAACTTCGGCGGCAATGCAGCAGCTGTGGCAGTAGGTCTCCCTTCCAATGAAATCTTAAAGGTAAGAGAAGAATCCTTTATCAAAGCATATGAAGCGGGCTGTGAAGGGAAGGTTGCCCACTCCATGGACGGTTCCACATTTTCCGGCGACATGGCAGCGGCGGCGGATCAGATTGTACAGGCTTACCCGGAGGCTAAAATTATCCTGTGTATTGCGGACGCATGGAATGTTCCCATGTCCGCCGGCTTCCAGGCTGCCGGTTATACGACGGAGGATATTGCGCTTTTTGGCTGCGACTGTATTCCGGAAGTGCGCAATGCCTGGATGAACGGCGAGGAGATCATGATCAAGGGCTCCTGCTGGACAGCCCTTCCGGAATCCCTTTTGGAAGCGTTCAACCGGGCCACTCAGACGGCTCTGACAGGTGTTTACACAGACGGAGAAATCCATCAGGAGGTTACAGGCGTAACTGCAGAGAATGTAAAGGAGATGTTCCAGTAGGAAATGCTTAGACCGGAAGGGAGTTCTCCCTTCCGGATTCT
The DNA here is from genome assembly GCA_910574345.1 of Clostridiaceae bacterium. GTDB lineage: Bacteria > Bacillota > Clostridia > Lachnospirales > Lachnospiraceae > UBA3402. Next base: position 288,262 of record CAJSZV010000001.1, read on the forward strand.
TTTAAGGAGGTTGTCTGATTGAAGCCATTACTGAGTATACGGAATGTGACCAAGATTTACGGCGGTGTCACGGCGCTTAATTCAGTGTCTCTGGAGGTGAAGGCCGGGGAAGTGCTGTCCTTAGTAGGGGAGAACGGAGCTGGCAAATCAACTCTCATCAAGGTTCTTTCCGGGGCGGTCATACCAGATGAGGGAACCATCGAATATGAGGGCAGGACTTACCGCCAGCTGACCCCTGCCCTGTCCAAAAGTCTGGGAATCTCCGTGGTGTACCAGGAACTGACTTTGTGCTCCGGGTTAAAGGTTTATGAGAATATTTTTCTTGGCGCCTTTGAGGGGAAAGCAGGATTTGTGGACCGGAAGGCTATGATTAAGAAGGCCCAGGCATTGGTGGACGGGCTGGGTCTTCACTTGGATGTGCGGCAGCAGATGGAGGGGCTTTCCGTTGCCTATATGCAGCTGGTAGAGATTGCCAAGGCGGTGTCGAGGAAGGCCAGGGTACTGGTCTTAGACGAACCTACGGCGCCTCTCACAGGGCCGGAGACCAGGATTTTGTTTGATCTGGTCAAAAGACTGAAAGAGGGCGGAACGGCCATTATCTTTATTTCCCACCGCATGGGAGAGATTTTTGAGATCGGGGACCGGGTAGCTGTCATGCGTGACGGAAGCCTGATCAATATTCACGCCGTGGAGGAGATCACAGAGGAGCAGCTGGTGAAGGAGATGTTAGGGCGGGTACTGTCAAAGACGTTCCCAAAGAGGGAATTTGCCATAGGAGAAGAGATTCTGAGGGTAGAAGAATTGAGCAATGAAAAAGTGGACCATATCAGCTTCACCCTGCACAGAGGAGAGGTACTGGGCCTTGGAGGCCTGGTAGGGGCAGGGAGGACAGAAACGGTGCGCACCATCTTCGGTGCGGACCCCAGACTGGGGGGCAAGGTGTTTTTGGAGGGAAAAGAGGTCAATCCCCAAAATCCCAGAGAGGCGGTGGAACTGGGGATTGCCATGGTTCCGGAAGACAGGAAAGCCCACGGAGTTGTTCTGGGACTTCCCGTTTCCAACAATATCTGCCTGAGTGTTTACCGGAGAATATCGAAATTCTGGCTGGTTGACCGAAAGAAGGAGGAACAGCTGGTGGACGGTATGATCTCTCGTCTGAGAATCAAGACTCCTCACAGAAAACTGCTGGCCGGAAATCTTTCTGGCGGAAACCAGCAGAAAGTAGTTTTGGGCAAATGCCTGGCATCGGAGTCCAAAGTGCTGATCTTTGACGAGCCCACCAGAGGAATCGACGTGGGGGCGAAACAGGAGTTCTATAAGCTGATCAATGACCTGGCGGCTAACGGACTGGCAATCCTGATGATTTCGTCAGAGATGGATGAACTCCTTGGCATGTCGGACCGAATCATAGTCCTGTCGGAAGGCATGATGACAGGAGAACTTGCCAAAGAAGAATTCTCCCAGGAACGCATTTTCGAATACGCAACAGCGAATTTATAGGAGGTGAAAGAAGGTAAATGGCGGCATCAATTAATAAGTATGTAAAAAAATATATGACGGTGGTGATACTGGCAATCATTATCCTGTTTTTCTCGGTTGCCGACTCAAAATTTTTTACCATTGACAACGGCATCAGCATTCTGCGTCAGGTGTCCATGCTGGGAATTACAGCAGTGGGAATGTCCTGCTGCATGCTGGTAGGAGACATCAATCTGGCATGCGGCGTGCTCCAGGGTTTTTCAAGCGTCGTGTGCTGTCTCTTTCTGGCAAACCTTGGGGTTCCGGTGATTCTGGCTTACGTTCTGACTCTGGCAATCGGTACCATGGCAGGAGGAGTGGGCGGCGCGATCATCGTGAAGACTGGGATGCCGGCTCTTATCGGCACCCTGGGAATCAGGCTGATTATTAACGGCGGCGCCTATTTAATCTCCGGCGGACTTCCCATCTACGGACTTCAGGACAATGCAAAATGGATTGGCCAGGGATTTATCCTGGGAATTCCCGTTCCGGTCATTTTTTTAGTTGTCTTCTTTATTATCGGTTCCGTGCTGCTTAACCGAACCTATATCGGAAGACACTTGTTCGCCATCGGCAGCAATGCGGAAGCTACCAGGCTTTCCGGCATCAACGTAGACCGGATACGAATCTTCGCCTTTGCTTTCAGCAGCTTTTGCTCCAGCGTGGCGGGACTCATCCTTATGGCCAGAAATGCTTCAGGCCAGCCCAACGGCGGCAACGGTGGCGAGATGAATGTGATTACAGCCTGTGTGGTAGGCGGCGTCAGTGCCTTAGGCGGCGAGTGCAATCCGGCCAACCTGATTGTAGGTGTTTTAATCATCGGTGTGCTGACCAACGGCATGACGATACTCGGAGTGAATGAGTACTGGCAGACTGTCATCAGAGGCGCAGTGCTGATTCTGGCAGTGGGATTCGATTTCTATCAGAAGACCAGGAGAGTTCGGGCCAAAGTACCGGTCAGGAAGGAAGAAACCAAAAAAGATTGACAGGAGGGAAATTATGAGTTTTTTTGAAGGAACCATCTATTCGAAAACCTTGCATATGGACACCCAGCTTGGCGTCATTCTGCCACAGGACAGCAGGCCCCATGTGGAGATGGCCCTGGCGGAAGGATTGACACCGCGGCAGGTGCCGAGAACCTTGATTCTTCTCCATGGACTGACGGACAGCGCGTCCGTGTGGTGGAGGCGCACATCCATTGAGAGATATGCGGAAGTCCATGACATAGCGGTGATCATGCCGGAGGTGTACAAAAGCTACTATCAGGATATGAAGCACGGAGAAAACTTTTTCACCTATATCTCAGAGGAGCTGCCGGTACTGTGCGAGACCTTGTTCCATGTGGCTGTCGACCCGGACAACCTGATGATAGCCGGTCTTTCCATGGGCGGCTATGGGGCCTTACGGTGTGCCCTTACCTATCCGGGCCGGTATGCGGCATGCGGCGCCTTTTCATCCGGGTGCAATATTCGGGGAAGCCTGGCCAAAAGCGATGTGACAGACGGACCGGCCAAAGGGTTTATAAGGAGCCTGCGGGCAATATTCGGAGAAAATCTGGAGATTCCTGACGAGAGCGATATCTACTGGTTGGCACAGCACCTGGGGGAGGAGGCAAAAAAGATTCGGATGTATATGACCTGCGGACGTCAGGATTTCCTCTATGAAGATAATCTGAAGTTAAAGGGAATCCTTGAAACATGCGGATTAAAAGAATTTGTCTATGAGGACTGGGACGGTATCCACGAGTGGGGTTACTGGGATGTGGCCATCCAGCGGTTCTTAAAGATATTTGTAAAATAGGAGGCGGAACATGGCATTTATTCAGATGAACTTTTATTCGGATGCCCTGCAGTTCAGTACAGATGTCAATGTGATTCTGCCCACCCCCAGCGATGTGGACGGAAAAGAAAGCCGGAATTATTTCTGGGAAGGAGTAAAGTATCAGGTACTGTATCTGCTCCATGGAACCTATGCGGACCATCATGACTGGACCAGGCTGTCAAGCATTGAGCGTTATGCCCAGGAGGCAAAGCTGGCGGTGGTGCTGCCCTCAGGGGAGAACTCTTTCTGGCAGGATATGCATATTGGTCCTCAGTATTTTACATACCTGACCGAAGAGCTGCCCAGGTTTATGAACACGATATTCCCCATCAGCACTGCCAGGGAAGATACCTTTATCGGAGGACTCTCCATGGGCGCTTTCGGTGCCATGAACGCCGCAATCCGCTGTCCTTGGAAATACAGCGCTGCCATCTGCCTGTCCTACGGCATGAATCTGTGTCGGCTTCCGGAAGGGAGAGACAAAAAACAGCCTTGGCCTCTTCAGGCCATTCTGCCGCCTCCTTATGACGGAAAGGGAACCGGACTTGACGACGGGCCAATCCTTAAGGTTCTGGCAGAGTCAGGGAAAGAGATTCCAAGAATCTATATGGCTGTGGGCCTGGATGATTTTATCTACGATAACGTAAAAAGGACCAGGGAATTCCTGGACAGCTTAAAGGTTCCCTACACCTATGAGGAGGGACCGGGAGAGCATAACTGGAAATTCTGGGACGACTATATTCAAAGAGGGATAAAGTGGCTTGGATTAAAGGGAACCACTATTCCCACACTATAACACCGGGAGGAAGAAGAACATGATGATGAAGGCGGGAGTCGTTCATGGAAGAGAGGATATCCGTTATGAGGATATCAAAAAGCCAGCGCCGGCCAAAGGGCAGGTACTGATTAAGGTGAAGTACACAGGAATCTGCGGTTCCGACGTGCCCAGGGTCAATGGAGACGCCTGCCACTTTTTTCCCAATGTGCTGGGCCATGAATTTTCCGGAACGGTGGAAGAGACCGGAGAGGGAGTGAGGGCGTTAAAGAAGGGGGATCGGGTCTCCGGTGTGCCTTTGGTGCCGTGCATGAAATGCGAAGACTGCCAGAAAGGCAATTATTCCCTGTGCAGGCATTACAGTTTTATCGGCTCCAGAGAATTTGGCAGCTTTGCAGAGTATGTGGTGGTGCCGGAAAGAAATGCAGTGCCTTTTGACGAATCTGTATCCTTTGAGCAGGGGGCGTTTTTCGAACCGGCCACAGTGGCCCTTCACGGTCTGAAGCAGGTTCCCTATAAGGGAGGAAGGACAGTGGCAGTCTTAGGCGGTGGTACCATCGGTATGTTCGTGCTGCAGTGGGCAAAGATCTTCGGAGCGGCTGCGGCTGCAGTTTTTGATATGGAAAAAGAAAGGCTGGAGCTTGGCAGACGCCTTGGGGCCGCAGCGGGAATTGACACTACAGAACAGGATTTTATGGAAAAAGCCCTGGCCATGACAGAGGGAAAAGGCTTTGACTATGTCTTCGAGACGGCAGGCAGTACAGAGACCATGAAAATGGCTTTTGAGCTGGCGGCCAACAAGGCCCATGTGTGCTTTGTGGGAACACCTACAAGGGAGCTTGCCTTTACGGTGCCTCAGTGGGAGCACATGAACCGGAAGGAATTTACCCTGACCGGTTCCTGGATGTCATACAGCGCTCCTTTTCCGGGGGAAGAGTGGAAGCTTGCAGCCCATTATTTTAAGAGCGGGGAGCTGAAGTTTGATCCTTCTTTCATCTTTAAGAAACTTCCCTTAAGCAGGATCGGGGAAGCCTTTGAGATGTACAAAGTGCCCGGCAGGGTTAAGGGGAAGATTCTCATTGACAGTGAGGAGTAGGAGGCAGGGATGATAACTACAGTGACATTGAATGCTTCCATTGATAAAGCCTATTACATGGAGGAAAAACTTAAGAACGGCACCGTCATGCGAGTGCACAGAGTCCGCAATTCAGCGGGAGGAAAGGGACTTAACGTGGCGCGGGTTGTCAGGCTGTGCGGGGAGAAGGTTCTGGCCACAGGCCTGGCAGGGGGATATAACGGTCAGTATCTTGAGAATCTGTTAGATAAGGACAATATTCCCCACAATTTTCTTCATGTGGAGGGAGAGACCAGAAGCTGTATCAATATTCTGGACAGGGAATACGGGTCCACAGAATACCTGGAACCGGGATTTGAAGTGGATGAGAGTACGGCGGAGGAGTTTTTGCATTTGTTTTCATACATAACAAAGGAAAGCCATGTGATCACTCTGTCGGGAAGCGTTCCAAAAGGACTTCCCAAAGATATCTACAGCCGGATTATCCGGCAGGCAAAGGACGAGGGAAAGCAGGTGATCCTGGACACCAGCAGAGAATTGCTGAAAAAAGGAATGAAGGCCCGTCCTGATATGATCAAGCCGAACCGGGAAGAGCTTGAGGTGCTGCTTGGCGTCACCATTCACACTATAGGGGACTGTGTATCCATGGCCGGAAAACTGTACAGTCAGGGAATTCCCAGGGTAGTGATCTCTTTGGGAGGAGCAGGAGCCCTTCTGGCCTGTGAAGAAGGTATTTTCATGGCAAGGCCTCCGAAACTGCCGGCAGTGAATACGGTGGGATGCGGCGACTCTATGGTGGGAGCCTTCGCGGTGGCTATGGAAAGGCGTATGAGCCATCCGGATGCCTTACGATATGCGGTGTCAGTGGCCTCTGCCAATGCACTGTCGCCTAATACCGGAGACTTCGCCCCGGATGTTCGTGAAACCATTGAAAAACAGGTAATCATAGAAAGACTGTCACAGATGCAAGGAGGGAAAGAATCATGCCGTTGGTAACTACAAAGGAAATGCTTTTGGATGCTCAGAAGGGCGGCTATGCCGTAGGAGCCTTTAATGTGGAAAATATGGAGATGGTGCAGGCAGTAGCTTCCGCCGCCGAAGAATTAAGATCCCCGGTGATCATGCAGACCACCCCGTCTACGGTGAAATATGCGGACTTGGAATATTTTTATGCCAATGCAGCTGCGGCGGCAAAGAAAGTTCGCGTGCCCATAGCCATTCATCTGGATCACGGCGATAGCTTTGAACTGGCTATGCAGGCTTTGCGGACGGGATATACATCCATTATGATCGACGGTTCCCACAAACCCTTTGAGGAGAATATAGCGGTCAGCGCCGCCGTGGCAAGGGCCTGCCGCCCGTCCGGGATTCCGGTGGAAGCGGAACTTGGAAAAGTAGAGGGAAAGGAAGACGATCTTGATGGCGGACAGGGAAGTTCTTACACGGATCCTGCGGCGGCAAAGGCCTTTGTGGAAGCCACGGGGGTGGATTCCCTGGCAGTGGCCATCGGAACGGCCCACGGCGTGTATAAGGGAGTACCGAAGCTGGATGTGGAGCGGTTGAGTATGATTCGGCAAATCGTGTCCGTTCCCCTGGTGCTTCACGGGACATCAGGCGTTCCCGATGAGGTGGTGGCGGAATGCATCAGGAGAGGGATCTGTAAGGTAAACTATGCCACGGATTTGAGAATCGCTTTTTCAAAGGGAGTAAACAGCATGCTTCGCGAGGCACCCCAAACCATTGATCCCAAAAAATATAATGCCAGGGGGCGGGAAGAAGTAAAACGGTATGTAATGGGAAAGATAAGAGTGTGCCGGAGCGCAGGAAGGGCATAAGGGTTAACAGGGCAAGGAAACAGTAAGGATCAACATGGCAGGGGGCTACGGAGGGAAAATCGGATGGAGAAATATTTGCTGGGAATTGATGTTGGTACAAGTGCCTGTAAGGTCACGGTGTTTGATGAAAGGGGACAGGTGAAGGCCAATGAAACCATGGCTTATGCCGTCTATTACCCGAAGGAAGGGTGGGCGGAGCAGGATCCCAAGGAGTGGTGGGAAGCCGTATGCAGGGCCATAAAAAGCGTGCTGGCCAAGGGAAATATTTCTCCGGGAGATATCGGGGCCGTGGGAGTGGATGGCCAGAGCTGGTCGTCGGTTTTTCTGGACAGGGATGGGGAGGTTCTTGTAAACACGCCTATCTGGATGGATACCAGAGCAAAAGAAATCTGTGAAAAGCTGAGACAGCACACAGATGAGGATTCGGTCTTTGCGCTGTGCGGCAATCCTTTGGAGCCCTGCTACACCACGCCGAAAATTCTGTGGTATCAAGAGCATTACCCGGAACTGTCCGGACGGACTTTCAAAGTCCTCCAGTCCAACAGCTATATCGTCTTTAAACTGACAGGAATCATGAGCCAGGATTTGTCTCAGGGATACGGGCTTCACTGCTTTGACATGCATAAGGGAAAGTGGGATGAGGAAATGTGCCGGGAACTTGGCATCGAAAAAGGAATGCTTCCTGACATCTATCCATGTCATGAGATTGTGGGAAAAGTAAATTCTGCGGCCAGCTCTCAGTGTGGGCTTTTGGAGGGAACTTTGGTGGCAGCAGGAGGACTGGATGCGGCCTGTGCAAGTCTGGGTGCGGGAGTCCTTGATCCCGGACAGACTCAGGAACAAGGAGGCCAGGCAGGAGGCATGAGCATCTGTACGGATACTTATCGGTCAGACAGGCGGCTGATTCTGAGTTTTCATGTGGTTCCGGATATGTGGCTTTTGCAGGGAGGAACCACAGGCGGCGGAGGCGTCATGCGGTGGCTGGAACAGGAGTTCGGAGCATATGAGCGGGGGCAGGAGTTAAAGACGGGGGAAAGTTCTCTGGATCAGTTTAACCGGCTGGCAGAGAAGGTGGCGCCGGGAAGCGACGGAATGGTCTTTCTGCCCTATATGGCAGGAGAGCGTTCTCCCATCTGGGACCCTGAAGCAAAAGGCGGATATTACGGCATAAACTTTGGGAAATCCAAGGGGCATTTTATTCGTTCCGCCATGGAAGGAGTGGCGTTTTCTTTGAGACACAATCTGGATGTGGCAAAAGAGTCCGGCGCCATGGTAAAGGAAATGTATGCCGTAGGCGGTTCGGCCAATTCCCTTGTCTGGACCCAGATCAAATCTGATGTTACAGGGAAAAGAATCCTGGTTCCGGCTTCCGACACGGCTGCAACTCTGGGAGCGGCCATTTTGGCAGGGGTGGGAGCAGGGATGTACAGAGATTTTCATGAAGGGGTGAAAAAGACGGTGAAGGTTCTGAGGACTCATGAACCCGATGCTTCAACCTTTCCGGTATATGAAAAAAATTATCAGATGTACAGGAACTTGTATGCAAGGCTGAAAACACTGTAAACAGAAGGGGGAGAGGAAGAGGCGGGCGAAGGAATAAGTCGGAGCCAATTTGAGTTACTGTTCAGGTGCAATGTCAGGATGTTGGGGGTCAAAAAACTTTTGCCTCCAACATCCTGACATTGTATGTGAATATGAACCAATTTGACGCTGGGACATAAGATATAGTAAGCCAAGCATTTCAGGAGTGCTTTATACAGGCGGCTGACAGCGAATATCTGTATGAAAGTCAAATTCCGGGATGCTGGTACGGCCTACAGAAATAACGGTGAATATTGGTGCCTGATATTCGTGTCAGAACAGGACAAAGGAAGGAGAACATGGGACGGTCTCTGCGTTTCGCTTAGGTTCGTGCGTAACATGTGCTGCCGGCGGCATAACCGTTGACTGACGACAGCGCAGTATTGTCGCAAAAGCAGGAGCTGAATTCACCGGAATTTCTGCAAGGCAGTACTGGTGTGCTTCACCGTTTGCGTTCGGCAAAATGGCGCGAAATTCATTCTGCGTAATCAGTCCGGGTAACAAATGGACAGTACACTGGGCGGATCATAGTCAGAAAGGAGAATATTATGTTCCCAGATGAAATAAATGGTTTAAATGACTTTGGCTGCTGTGAAGATGAATTGAGGATGAGCGAAGAGAGCTATAATGCCATGATAAGAGAAGAGAGAGCTAACTGCATGAGCGGATGCGGCGGTGCTGGTTCCTGCTGCTGCAGAGGTCCAAGGGGGCATCAGGGTCCTGCAGGAAGGCCGGGTCCCAGAGGTCCCATGGGGATGCCGGGCCCCAGAGGCCCCAGGGGATTTCAGGGACCTATGGGAGTGCCGGGGTCTGCAGGCGTTCAGGGCCCCATCGGCCCTCAGGGTCCGGTGGGAGCCACAGGGGCGACAGGGGCAGAAGGTCCGACCGGTCCTCAGGGCCCGGCAGGGGCAACGGGAGCGACGGGGGCACAAGGCCCGACTGGTCCCCAAGGCCCGGCAGGAGCGACGGGAGCAACAGGAGCTGCCGGCCCGACTGGCCCCCAGGGTCCGGCAGGGGCAACTGGGGCGACAGGAGCAACGGGGGCAGAAGGCCCGACTGGTCCTCAGGGCCCGGCAGGAGCGACGGGGGCCACAGGAGCAACGGGGGCACAAGGCCCGACTGGTCCCCAGGGTCCGGCAGGGGCAACGGGAGCAACGGGGGCACAAGGCCCGACTGGTCCCCAGGGTCCGGCAGGGGCAACTGGGGCGACAGGAGCAACGGGGGCACAAGGCCCGACTGGTCCCCAGGGTCCGGCAGGGGCAACTGGGGCCACAGGAGCAACGGGGGCTCAGGGCCCGACTGGTCCTCAGGGCCCGGCAGGAGCAACGGGGGCGACGGGAGCAGAAGGTCCGACCGGTCCCCAGGGTCCGGCAGGAGCAACGGGAGCTCAAGGTCCGACTGGTCCTACCGGTCCTCAAGGTCCGGCAGGGGTTGACGGCGCTACGCCAACATTGAGTATAGGGACCGTCACTACTGGCACCACAGCAGCCGCTACGATTACCGGAACTGCTCCCAATTTCATTCTCAACCTGACGATACCTCAGGTGGCTGCCTCTGCTACCCGTCACGAGCATGATACGGAAATTGAAATAGATAATGAGTAGCGTTTGAGAAAGATGGAAAGGGTGGTGTTTTACACCGCCCTTCTGCTATATAATAGAGCTTTGTATCAATAGGAACTGGAAGCAGAATTTGTACCATTGGTACAGTAAAAATTGAATGAATCATAATATAGATAATAGGCGTTATTCATTTTAAAGGTGTTGCTTTGGGGCAGCGCCATCTTTCTCATGGCCCTGAACCAAATAATAGAAAAGACGGTCTGAGGGGCCGTCTAAAAGATGGTAAATATTAAGCCCCTGCTTTTTTAAATTTTCATCTGTGGAATATGGAACAATACTCCAGGCTTTCCCATTCAAAAAGTAGGGAATCAGAGAATCCTGATTTAGTACAATAAGTGGAGATATTTTTTCGTCAAAATATCTTGAGTGCCAGTTTGCAGAATCAGGATTCCAATATGTGTAAATCTCATATTCAGGGGGCAAAGTCTTAATTAATATTGTATTACTTTCAAGAAATTTATGATGGGTTGCCGCTGCAAAGGGTTCAAAAAAAGCTGGGATTGCACGTACATTTTTTAGAATACTTCTGTTCTTCAATAAATGCCAAATTCAAAAAAACGCTTTCCATATAGGTATAAGCCCCTAAGGAATGCCGGTTAAAAAAAATCAAATTATAATTTTGGCGTAAGAATTCCTGAAGCACATTGGGTAGGAGATATAGGCTTATACTTTCTGTTGCGGCTATAGACAGTTTAGGCTTTTGGACAGAAGCAAAAATATCATTTGTTATGGCAAAACGGTTTCCTGACTTCCGGCTGCTGATTTTATTTATTATTTTCTCCCTTTTCGGAAAAGTGTTCCCACTGTTTGTTTTCCAAATTTTGATGTATATTCATACATTTCTAAATTTTTTGCGCAATTTAAGCAACGGTATTTTGAGTTTTGTCTACTGCATATTGAGTAAATTGGGGCTGAGAATTGAAAAAAGGCTATCCGTTTGATTGGACAGCCTTTTTAATCTGACCTATCTATCGTTTTTTCTCATTCAGATTCTTCTCTGTATTCAAAGACAAACCACTTTTCATTCATATAAACCTCTATTGTATCGTCTGCTCCATACTGATAGCCAAATCCACTTCCAAAATTAGATTGATCATCTTCTGTTGGAATTTCAGTTCCATCGACAGTTGACGTTATTTCTCCATCCATGGTACCACAGCGTGCATCCATGATGCTTTCTCTCCCTGTATCATAATATAATTTACCATTCACTCTTACCATAGGGATTCTGTCATACATTGCATCAGCGCCTGCTTGTTCTATTACCGTAATTTTATAGACCTCACCTAATTGTGCAGGATAAGATTCCATTATTTCTCCGTTATAACTAATTTCTACTATATCGCCAATTTGTAATTCAAGGTTATCCCTGTTTGACAGGTAAAACTCATCTGCTGAATCAAGTTCCAAAGATCCCTCTACCGGTTTTACTATTATTGAATCTTTGTTTTTCTCAATTACTGATGCCTGAAATGTTATCGCCGCCAGTGTATTGTCTGCTGAAGAAAGCATCTCCATTATGCAATTACCTAAAGCAGGTGCCGGTTTATAAATTCCCTGATATGGCTGTTCTACATATTCAGTTCCGTTATCTACGTAGTAAAAAAGAGTAGTTCCTGCCACTCCATCACAATTTATATTGATCGTAATAGAATCTTTGTTGACCGGTACATCATTGATCGACTGCTGACCGGTTGTTTCCATTTCCATTAGCATAGATAAAAATTCATCAATAAACTCCGTAGCTTCAGCCTCTGTGTCAGGTGACATAGCATATTTATCACTATCAGAAACACCGATAGATACAATATCTTCTCTGGCTGGTAATCTAATGGGATTTCCCTGTTCTTTCTTTCCACATGCACACAACATAATTGAAACAAGGCTGCATAAGCAAATGATACTGCATAATTTCTTTTTCATAATTAACCTCCACTGAAAATATATTTTATATCATACTATATTTTACTGCATATTTCAATGCAGGGTAAATAGCCGGAATTGTTTCCGACTATTTACAATTGCCTGACAGTTCTGTCTAAAACAATCCTTTTGAGTCTATTGGTAATGGTCTGCCCGCCACCAGACCGCGGATAGGCTTATTCAAATTATCGTGTAATTTCAAACCTTATGAACAATTCTGATTAGAAAATGCAGTTTTATTCATTGGGAATGTATATTTGTAGGCTCGTTTTCAGTGGGTACACAATTCCGAAAAGGGATTTATTTTTTGTGTAGGTTTATGAGTCTGGTGGTCATGCTGTTTAAATTACAGATTATAAATGGGGAGAACGATCTTCGTACTTGTCTGCAGATCGTAACAAGGGAACTGGATATTCCGGGAGTAAGGGGGAATATCTATGACAGAAATGAAAATGTGCTTGCCTACAATGAACTAGAAGATATCTGGTATACTATGGGGCTGACTGCCTATAAAAAATATGAGGCCATCCAGATTTTCTCCTGTATTTCGGAGATTACCATGGTAGATATTTTAAAAAATTCCTCACAGCTGCCTGGGGTGGAGGTGGAGGAAACGGTAATCCGCAGATACAACGACAGTATCTATTTTCCCCTATTGTCGGATATATAGGGAAAATGCAGGAGACAACTAGAAAGGCTCCGCCAGGAAAACACGGAATATGGCTCAAATGACCTTGTGGGAAAGTCAGGAATAGAAATGGTTGTGGAAACAGGGAGTCAAAGGCCACCAGTCTGTCTATGTAGATAATGTGGGACATATCCGGGAGATAATTTCCCAGACAGATCCTCGTTCGGGGCATAATGTCTATCTGACTTCGGACAGACACCTGCAAAAAGGAATTTATCATTTGATGGAACAACAGCTTGCTTTAAAAACAGATTCTGCTGCCTGCCACGAAGCCAGGATATATGAAACATTCCGTGCTGCCAGAGCGGAGATTTTGGAGGCGCTTAGAAACGAGTTATATAGTTCCTTGCCAACAGCTCAGTGTCAGCTTCTGGAAGAACTGGCCGGGTATATGTTTTATGTGGCATCTTTTCTGGCCGAAGAGGAAACGGGAATTCTTGAAGATAAAAATTGATAAAAACAGCCGGGAATATCAGGCATGGATGGACAAAACTGGGAATCTCAGAGAATACCTTTATGCCGGTATCAATGGGGGCAGCCCTGAACCTGGAACATAAGTAGTTAGACCTTGAAGAGACCTATCATGAACTGGTTGAATATACTCTGACGCATTTAAGTGAGGACGCTGGCTTTGAAAAGGAAGTCAATATATGTCAGTCAGGAACCAAATTCATCAGGAAACATAGGATAGAGTAAGCCAAGCTTTTTGAGAAGCATTTGGAGGTGTTTAACCTTTCAGGGTAAGATTGACAAAAGTTTCAAAAAGCCATGGCGATTCCAATATCAGTAAGGAGGATATTATGTTTTCGGATGAATTAAATGGATGTGGTCGAGAAGATCATTGGAATTGTGAAGGTAGGGAGGATATGGAGCTTGCCGGGGAAAGCTGCTGCTTTTCGGCAGGCGGGAATGGGCGGTTTAGTCAGAGTCAATGCTGCGGAAATAGCTGCTGCAGGGGCCCTAGGGGTCCCAGAGGTCCTATGGGGTATCCAGGTCCCAGAGGATTTCAAGGTCCTAGAGGTGTACCAGGCCCAGTAGGTCCTCAGGGTCCTGCAGGCGCCAGAGGTCCCATGGGTCCCCAGGGTCCTGTGGGAGCTACGGGAGCAACAGGAGCAGTAGGCCCGACCGGTCCTCAGGGTCCTGTGGGAGCTACGGGAGCAACAGGAGCAGTAGGCCCGACCGGTCCTCAGGGTCCTGCAGGGGCTACGGGAGCGACAGGAGCGGTAGGCCCGACCGGTCCCCAGGGTCCTGTGGGAGCTACGGGAGCGACAGGAGCGGTAGGCCCGACCGGTCCCCAGGGTCCTGTGGGAGCTACGGGAGCAACAGGAGCAGTAGGCCCGACCGGTCCTCAGGGTCCTGCAGGGGCTACGGGAGCAACAGGAGCAGTAGGCCCGACCGGTCCTCAGGGTCCTGTGGGAGCTACGGGAGCAACAGGAGCAGTAGGCCCGACCGGTCCTCAGGGTCCTGCAGGGGCTACGGGAGCGACAGGAGAGGTAGGCCCGACTGGTCCTCAGGGTCCTGCAGGGGCTACGGGAGCGACAGGAGCGGTAGGTCCGACTGGTCCCCAGGGTCCTGTGGGAGCTACGGGAGCGACAGGAGAGGTAGGCCCGACCGGTCCTCAGGGTCCTGTGGGAGCTGCGGGAGCAACAGGGGCGGTAGGCCCGACCGGTCCCCAAGGTCCTGCAGGAGCGACAGGAGCGGCAGGTCCGACTGGTCCTCAGGGTCCCGCAGGAGCTGCCGGCCCGACTGGTCCCCAGGGTCCTGCAGGAGCGACAGGAGCGGCAGGAGCGGCAGGAGAGGTAGGCCCGACCGGTCCTCAGGGTCCTGCAGGGGCTGCGGGAGCGACAGGAGAGGTAGGCCCGACTGGTCCCCAGGGTCCTGCTGGAGCTACGGGAGCTGTAGGCCCAACTGGTCCTCAGGGTCCCGCAGGAGCTGCCGGCCCGACTGGTCCTCAGGGTCCCGCAGGAGCCACAGGAGTAGAAGGCCCCACCGGTCCCCAGGGTCCCGCAGGAGCTGCCGGCCCGACTGGTCCCCAGGGCCCCGCAGGAGCTATGGGAGCGGAAGGTCCCACCGGCCCGCAAGGCCCTGCAGGAGTAGAAGGTCCCACTGGCCCGACTGGCCCCCAGGGTCCTGCAGGAGCCACAGGAGCTACGGGGGCGACGGGAGAGATAGGTCCCACCGGTCCCACCGGCCCTGCAGGAACCACAGGAGCGGAAGGCCCCACTGGTCCCACCGGCCCTGCCAACGGGTTATCCGCATACGGAGGCTTATACAGCACAGTGCCTCAGACCCTGAACTTGGTGGTAGGGGGGACGACACAGATTCCGCTGCCCTCCAATGCGCCGTCAGTGGGAGTGACCTACACGCCGGCCAACAGCATCACAGTCACAAATGCAGGCACCTATGAAATCAATTACAACACTACCCTGGCAGCGGCTGTAGCCACAACAATCACATTTGCCGTGAGACTCAACGGAACCAACATCCCCAGTGCAACCATTTCCAGAGCTCTGTCTGTGGGCACCAGCTCCCTGTTCAACGGAAGTACGGTTGTGGCTCTGACGGCAGGAAGCGTTATAGATATGGCCATCTCAGCTCTTCTGGCGGTGGGCATTACCCTTGGCAGCGGCCTCAATGCCCTGCTTTCCATTAAAAAGCTGGATTAAGACAAAAATTTCCAAAGGTGAAGGAGCGGTGCAGGGCACCGCTCTTTTCCCTGCAGCCATATTATAAAGTATAATCAGGCTTGACGGAGGTATATATGAAAATTGTTGTCTATGCAATATGTAAAAATGAGGCTCAATTTGTACAGAGATGGGTTGACTCCATGAAGGAGGCGGACGAGATTGTAGTATTAGATACAGGTTCCCAAGACGATACCCCCAAACTCCTTGAAAAAAACGGGGTAAAAGTGGTTACGGAGACCATTGTGCCATGGAGATTTGACAAGGCCCGCAATCGGTCTCTGGAGCTTGCGCCGGAGGATGCAGACATCTGTGTCTGTACGGATCTGGATGAAGTGTTTGAACCGGGCTGGAGAAAATATCTGGAGGAGGCCTGGGCAGAGGGAACAGGGCAGGCCAAATACCGATACACCTGGAGTTTTACAGAAGAAGGAAAAGAAGGCGTTGTGTTCTGGATTGAAAAGATTCACAGGCGACATGGGTATAAGTGGACCCATCCGGTTCATGAAGTGCTCAAATGGGTGGGAGAGGGGGCGCCTGGGCCCATGGTGAAGGCGGAGGGGATTCAGCTTAACCATTATCCGGACTCCGGAAAATCACGGGCTCAGTATCTTCCTCTGCTGGAACTGTCCGTGGCGGAGGATCCGGCAGATGACAGAAACATGCACTATCTGGGCCGGGAATATATGTATAAAGGAAGATGGGATGACTGCATCCGTACTCTGAAAAACCACCTGGCCATGCCCGCCGCCGTGTGGGAAGATGAGAGGGCGGCATCCATGCGGTATATTGCAAAAGCATACAAAATGAAAGGAGAAATGAAACATGCCATAAGCTGGTATCTGAGGGCCATAGCCCAGGCTCC
Source organism: Clostridiaceae bacterium (assembly GCA_910574345.1). Lineage (GTDB taxonomy): Bacteria > Bacillota > Clostridia > Lachnospirales > Lachnospiraceae > UBA3402. The sequence goes on from CAJSZV010000001.1 coordinate 304,649, forward strand.
CCATCTTAGAGAACCCTATATGGATCTGGCTTATGTTCTGTATGAGGAGAAGGAGTGGGAGGGTGTTCTCTATTTTACAGGATGTGCTCTTAAGATCACAGAGCGGCCCAGAACTTATATCTGTGAAGCCGCTTCATGGGGCAGCCTCCCTCATGACCTGCGGGCTATGGCATTGTTTTACACAGGGCGGCTCCGCGAGGCTTTAGAGGAAGAAAAAAAGGCCCTTTCCATGGAACCGAAAAATGAACGTTTTCGGGGAAATGTAAAATTATTGGAGCGAAAGGCTTAAGGGTAGGTACTGTCCGAAACATTTTATACAATCATGATGGACTGGGTGTATTCATTTTTTACGGGCTGTCCGCTTTTTTGCGCCAGCACGGCCTGATAGATGTGGGAAGCCGCAAGATCCTGTTCAAACCAGGAGAAAGTCCTGGGCTCCAGGATATTCCTGCCGTGGGCGGTCTTTGTAATCAAAGGGAGCCGGGAAGCTTTTTTGACTGCGGACAGAAGCTCTGCGGACTCCCTTCTGAATCCCAGAATGCGGACATAGGAAGCATAGCCCTCTTCCTTCCGGCTCCGGTAGGTTTGTGCGGTCATGTGAAGGAGAATGTGGGTAAGGCACCGGCTGACGCGGGTATAGGTATATTGTCTGGTTTTTAAAGCGGCAATCCTGTCTTCAAACGAAGAGAAATTCAGAAGCTGTTTTTCCAGGCGCGCGGCTAGTTCCCCTGATACGTCTGCAAATCTGTCAAAAGATATACCCTGACGGTGAAGTTCCAAAAGCCTGCAGGATAAAAGGGAAGAGAAATCATGAACAGCCAGAGGGACAGCTGCCAAAGCCAGATCAAGGCAGCTGTCAGGCATTTGACCGGCCAGGGGGCCAGGGGAAATCTTTCCGTCAGAAGAACCGGAATATTCACTGAGCAGGTATTTTCTGATAGCCGAGGCGGAACTGTAACTGTGGGACAGCTCCTCATCTTCATACCGGCTTCCCCTTCTTGAAAGGGTGAGAGGAATCATGGAGCTGCGGCTGCGTAGAATGGCTTTGCAGTACTCGATCCCCAGAATATTGTTGGGGGATGAGAGAAGGGTTTCCATATGGGAAGCCATATTGCTGTCAAGGGAAACACAGCGCTCAAGGGCTATCTGCCGGGCCTTGGGATAGGAGTGGCCCAGGGAGACATATTGCTTTATCAAGGAGGAAAGCTCTTCCGGCTCATCACACATAAACGCCGCCAGTTCAAGGAGCGGGGAAAGCTCCCCGCATTCGCTTCCGAAGCAAAGGTGGCTTACTACTCCCAAGCTATCCAAAAGGGCTGCTCCGCAGGCCGCAAAATCTTCTGCGCTGGCAGTGGCGAAAAGGGGAGGAAGCTCGATGACCAGGTCAGCCCCGGACAAAAGCGCCATGCGGGTGCGGGTATATTTGTCAAAAACAGCCGGAGCCCCTCTCTGAACAAAATCTCCGCTTATGGCGGCAATACAGTAAGGGGTATGGGCAAGGCTTTTCGCCTTTTTGATGTGATATGCATGTCCGCAGTGGAAAGGATTGTATTCAGCGATAATGCCCACGGCGTGTATGGAATTCATAAATTTCACCTGCCATTCAATACGATTTATAATCATAATGGTATCATAATTTTAAAAAAATGCCATTGTTTTATAAAAAATGCAAATTATTTCTTGGTCACCACTTGAAAAAATAAAGCGGACCCCCTAAAATATAGATATGATCACAATAATTCTGTGAAAAAAGGAGAGAATATTACTATGAAATTTATGGTTGAAACCAGCGCGCGTCATGTACATCTGTCACAAGAACATCTGGACATTCTGTTCGGCAAGGATTATGCCCTGACAAAGAAAAAGGATCTGTCCCAGCCGGGCCAGTATGCCTGTGAGGAAAGAGTTACTGTGGTTGGACCAAAGAAAGAGTTAAAAGGCGTATCCATCTTGGGACCGGTGAGAAAGGATACTCAGGTTGAGCTGTCTCTGACAGACGCCCGTTCCATCGGCGTCGCCGCTCCTGTAAGAGAGTCCGGCGATATCGCGGGAAGCGCTCCCTGCAAGATCATAGGACCTGCGGGTGAGATCGAGATCACAGAGGGCGTCATTGCCGCAAAGCGTCACATTCACGCCACTACGGCAGATGCCAAAGAACTTGGCGTTGAGAACGGACAGATTGTCTCCGTGAAGATTGACACAGACGGCAGAAGCCTTGTATTCGGCGATGTGGTTGTCCGTGTAAGCGATTCCTATGCTCTGGCTATGCACATTGACACCGATGAGTCCAATGCAGCCGGCTGCGGAAGAGAAGTATACGGACAGATTGTATAATAAACGTAACCGTACAGACGGATAAGAAGATACCCGCCAAAACGGTTGCCGATAAACACATACGCACCGCCGCCAAAGTCAAGGCAGCTTGACCCTGGCGCATTGCCATCACGAGAGTAAACAGAACAAAAGGAGAAGTGTCAGACATGAAAATATTAGTAGTAAACTGCGGAAGTTCTTCACTTAAGTATCAGCTGATCGATATGGAGAATGAGAGTGTTATCGCAAAGGGACTTTGCGAGAGAATCGGAATCGAGGGCTCCAAGCTGACTCATCAGCCTGCAGACAAGGACAAGTATGTAGTTGAGAATCCTATGCCGGATCATACCGTAGCTATTCAGATGGTTATGGATGCCCTTCAGGACAAAGAGCACGGCGTCATCGAGAATACAGATGAGATCGCAGCTATCGGCCACAGAGTTCTTCACGGCGGAACCGTGTACAGTGATTCCTGCGTGGTCAATGAGGATGTTAAGCGGGTAATCCGGGAGTGCTTCGACCTAGGACCTCTCCACAATCCTGCCAACTTAATGGGAATCGAGGCCTGCGAGAAGGCTATGCCCGGCAAGCCCAACGTAGCGGTATGGGATACTGCATTCGGTATGAAGATGCCGGAGAAGGCATATCTCTACGCCATCCCTCATGAGTACTATGAGAAATACAGCATCCGCCGTTACGGCTTCCACGGAACCAGCCATATGTTCGTATCCGGAGAGGCGATTAAGTTCGGCGGTCTTGATCCGGAGAATGCAAAAGTGATCGTATGCCACTTGGGCAACGGCGCCAGCGTATCCGCCTCCATCGGAGGCAAGTGCGTGGACACCAGCATGGGCCTTACTCCTTTAGAGGGTCTGATCATGGGCACCAGAAGCGGTGACATCGACCCGGCAGTGGTACAGTTCATCTGTAACAAAGAAGGCAAAGACGTGAACGAGGTTCTCAATATACTGAACAAGAAGTCCGGCGTTCTCGGTATGAGCGGCGGCGTGTCCAGCGATTTCCGTGATGTGGAAGTGGCAAAGAAAGAGGGCAACCATCTGGCGGAAGTGGCACTGGATGCATTTATCTACCGCGTAGCAAAGTATATCGGCGCATACACCGCAGCCATGAACGGCGTGGATGCCATTGCATTTACCGCAGGCGTAGGAGAGAACGACAAGGCCGGAAGAAAGGCGATCTGCGAATATCTGGGATATCTGGGTGTGAAGATTGACGATGAGGCCAATGATGTGAGAGGCAAAAAGACCGTAATCTCTGCTGCCGATTCCAAGGTAAAGGTTATGCTGATTCCTACCAATGAAGAGCTGGCTATTGCAAGAGAAACTTTAAGACTGGTTTAAAGTCAGGCGGGCTGTGCCTTGGATTTCGGCTGTCAGGCCCAATGGCAATGAATTTTTAAGAAGTTTTAAGAAGTTTAGCAAGAACTGGTTGACAAATACTTTCCGCCTATGTATAATGACAAAGGTGCGTATTAGGAGATTAATATGCTTATTAACTTGACTGAGCTGTTTACCAGAGACGGGAAAGAGAAAGTTTACACACAAGAACTTGAGATGGAGAAGTTTCATGCCCCAGATGGTGTATATGATCTGGCGGAGGCGGAACCGGTCAGACTGCATGTGGTGAACACGGGCAATCGTACATTGGTTCTTGACGGCAGTGCAAAGCTGTCTCTCATGATACCGTGCAGCCGATGCCTGGAGCTTGTGAAAGTTCCCTTTTCCCTGACTTTGGAACGGACGTTTGATATGAACCGGACGGACGAGGACAGGGTGAAAGATCTGGACGAGCAGCCGTATTTACAAGGTTATAATCTGGATGTTGACCAGCTGGTTCGTGATGAACTGTTGCTGAACTTACCTATGAAAGTCCTGTGTGATGAAGATTGCAAGGGGATCTGTAATAGATGTGGGGCGAATCTCAACTATGAGACCTGTGACTGTGACCGCAGCTCACCGGACCCGAGAATGTCTGTTATCCAGGATATTTTTAAACAGTTTAAGGAGGTGTAAACCATGTCTATTTGTCCAAAGAATAAATCTTCAAAGGGTAGAAGAGATAAGCGCAGAGCGAACTGGAAGATGGGCCCTGTGAATTTGGTAAAGTGCAGCAAATGTGGCGCTCTTATGATGTCTCATAGAGTGTGCAAAGCCTGCGGCTCTTATAACAAGAGAGAGATCGTTAGCGTTGAAGATTAAGATTCGAAAGATTGGCAAAATTGAAAAAAGCTAGGAAACATGGGGCTTCTGGGGTTTTTCCTCAGGAGCCTTTGTTTACATAATACGGCTTTCCGAAAAGTTTTTAGGGGGTTTTCCGAATCACAGTTCCAGGACCAAAGGTTTTATGGTGGACTCCCATCCCTTTCCGGAAAGAGGCAGGGGTTCCCTCTTTGAATTCTTTTTCAATCTCCTTTCTTCGCAATTCCCGTTCATTTTCTGTTTTTCTTTATTCTTCCATTGGACATCCTCTTTTATTTCTGAAAGAAAGATAGAAGGTTTTACTTGTGTTTTGTCATGTTTATAACCTGGCTTAGATGTATGGTTCAGGAGAGATAATCTCTCCATCGCCATGGAGGAGCTGCACAACATCGGGGCGGACACTTTCGTCCGTGTGGGCACCTGCGGAGGCATTGATCTGGACATGCAGTCCGGTGATCTGGTCATCGCCTCCGGAACCATCCGTTTCGAACACACCAGTGGGGAATATGCGCCTTTAGAATACCCGGCAGTGGCCAATTCTGAGGTGCTGACAGCCCTGGTGGAAGCGGCAAAATCTATGAAAAAGCCATACCATGTAGGCGTGGTGCAGTGCAAGGATGCCTTTTACGGACAGCACTCCCCGGCCAGGATGCCGGTTTCTTATGAGCTTCTGGAGAAATGGGAGGCGTGGAAACGGCTTCATGTGAAGGCCAGCAAGATGGAGTCCGCCGCTCTGTTTGTGGTGGCCGATGCCCTGGGCTGCCGGTGCGGTTCCGTGTTCCATGTGATCTGGAACCAGGAGCGGGAGAACGCCGGACTGGACCAGAAGATGAGTGAGGATGCCTCCGCCGCCATCCGGGCGGGAGTCGAGGCCCTGAAGCTGCTGATCCGCCGGGACAAAGAAGAGAGACAGAAGAGAAGCCATGACACATGAGCATATTTTTGACAAGGTAGACCATACACTGCTTTTGCAGGGAAGCGTGTGGGAGGAGATCAGGGAGAACTGTGACGACGCCGTTCACTACGGCATGGCCTCTGTGTGCATCCCCATCCTTCGTGAAGCGGGCCAAGGAGTATGTGGGAGATCAGATGGCCGTCTGCACAGTCATCGGCTTCCCCAACGGCTACAACACCACAGAGGTAAAGGCGTTTGAGACCAGAGATGCTCTGGCCAACGGCGCTGACGAGATCGGCATGGTGATCAATATGGGCGATCTGAAGGCGGCAGGCGGAATCAGCTCCTTTCACACGCGGAGGAGTTCGTCCGGCTGGCAGCCGCCTTTGTATCCTGGCTTCTCTCACAGAAAAGCAACCACCCTCACGGGAAATGCCTCCACCCCTTTGATCGGATATGGGAATGCAGCTACCTGAAAATGGGAAACCGGGAGAAGCTCCAGATGAGCCACATTTTCTATAAGAGGAATCCTGTTGGAAAACAGAATTCCATGGTTTCCATGTTCCTCGGAACCTGGAATCTCGACTCCGCCAGCATCGACTCCCATCAGCTTCATACCGGAATCAGCCAGCCACTGAAGGGCCCTGGCAGAAAAATATGGGCTTTGAGAATATTCTTCAGTGCCGTAGCGGCTGCTGTATCCCAGATTGCACAGGACAATGGATTTTTCCGGAATTCCCCCGATTCTTTCTGCGGCTTCCTTTACCTCCTCCATAGAAATCTCCACACGTTTTTGTATATGAGTGAAATCCAGAAGCACAGCCTGGCCAAAACAGATTTCCAGAGGCAGGGAAGCAAGATCACAGCCGTCAGGAAAAAGGTGGTAAGGAACCTCTATATGTGTGGCAATGTGAGAGACCATGGAAATCTTGCTCATGATATACCACTGGCCCTGAAGGCGGACCACATTCTTGTTGACGGTTTCCGCCCCGATGGTTTCCACAGAAAACCTGCGGGGGGTATGTTCCGGGTAAATGATGTGTGTCAGATCAATAAGTGCGGACATGGGAACCTCCTGTAAAAATAATTTATCATTCAGATGACATCTCTATATTAAACCATTTTTGTCCTCTGCGAAATACGGTGACATCTTCTGAACTGTATAAAAATTAAACATATATGTATTTTCAAAAATATTTACATGTCTCTCAATTGTGTTTACTATATAATCAATAATAGAGGAATGGAGGAATAGAAAGTCATGGTAGAGTCATTTCACAGATATTTCCAGATGGGAGTGGTCCATCCCATGTCTTTTCCCGGAGCTTCAGAAAAGGAACAGACATTATTGGAAACCGTCAGAAGGGTCGCAACAGACGAATACTTTGATGCCATTGAGCTCCCCTACATTGAAAACAGAGATACCTGCCGCAGGATCAGAGAGCTCTGTGAGACTGCAGGATGCCGGATCATGATCGCCGGACAGCCCCGGCTGCTGGGAGAGGACGCCAGTCTCAATGATCTGCGGGAGCCGGAGCGGATCCATGCCATAAAGCTGGTAAAGCAATGTATCGATATGGCCTGCTTTATGGGAGCGGACGAAGTGGGGGTCCTGGGCGGCGGATATGAGGAGGACCGGTTTGAAGAGTATTACAGTCGGCTGACGGAATCCACAGCAGAACTCTGCCGCTACGGAAAAGAGAGAGGAGTCTCCCTGCTGATGGAAGTATTCGACTATGATGTAGATAAAAAAAGCATCATCGGACCCGTGGACCGGGTCAGACGGTTTGCCCGGGATATCCGGAGAGATCACGATAATTTCGGCCTTCTGGCAGATTTAAGCCATATGCCTCTCCTGAAAGAAACGCCTCGGCAGTCCATGGAACCGGTGAGAGAATATATCCGGCATCTGCACGTAGGCAATGCGGTCTGCACAGAGGGAGCAGAAGCCTATGGCGACCAGCATCCCGTCTTCGGTTTTCCCGGCAGCAGTGTAAATGTACCAGAACTGAGGGAATTTTTAAAGACTGCTCTGGATCTGGGACTTTTGGGAGGGAACAGCCGGCCGATCCTCAGCTTTGAGGTAAAACCGTGGAAAGATCAGGACCCTGAAGCGGTTCTGGCCAACTGCAAGAGAACCATGAATCTGGCATGGAGCCTGGTATAGTCCTCACCGCAGCCTTTGATCTCAGGCCGTCCCACAGCAGGGGCGGCCTGAAATTTTCATTTGTCTTTTACGATCTTCCAAAGGGTGGTTCTGCAGATCCCCAGCCTGGCGGCAGCCTGGCTCTGATTGCCTCCGGTTTCTGCCAGAACCGCTTTCACAATATCTTTTTCAATATCCTGTAACGGCTTGTTCAGATTTAATACTTCCGAAAGTACCGTGGAGGTGGCAGTGTCAGAGCTCTCCGCAGCCAGGACCCGTCTGGTGGATTCCTCCTGAATATAAGAGGAGGCGCTTTCCATCACCAGCTGGGTGATCACCCGCTTAAACTGGTTAAGATTGCCGAGCCACTGAAACTGTTCCATCAGTTTCATGGCCTGTGGCATAAATCCGATGACCTGTTTGGCCAGATCAATATTCACCGTGCTGATGTAAAGGCTGGCCAGGGCTTTCAGTTCTCCGGACCGCTCTCTCAGAGGCATCATGGAGATGGTAAGACAGGAAAAACGGCTGGTTAGGTTCAGAATATGAGGGGGTACTCCCTTGCCGGGAGTGGTCGTGTAGGAGAACAGAATCCTGTTTCTCCTGCAGGTCCCTGTATCATAGAGAAGGGCTGCCAGCTTTTCTGTCCTGACAGAGGAGAGCTTTTCCAATCCTCGGAAATAGATGGTCACTCCCTCATGGTTGACCGGAGAATTCATATGACCCTGAAGGTAGGACCAGGTTTTATCATTTGCCAGAGAAAAATCAATCACCAGATAGGGTCTGTTTTTAAATTCCCCCTGAGTATATATGGTGGCTGCCATCTGTTCCTTTCCAACACCGTTTTCTCCCAGAATCATAATCGGATAAGAAGAACGGATGATCCTGGGAAGGTTTTCCACGCAGTCATGTCCGGCGGAAGGCACCTCCAGGTAGTGGGACAAAAAGGTATCTACTGCTTCCTCTCTTGAGAAAATGCGGATCTCGTTTTTAGGAGCCGTATAGGGCTGCTTCTGTTGGGAAAAATAAAATACCACGAACTGTTCCCCGTGAATTTCCATGGTTCTCTCCTGAAGAGTGATCAGCATCCCCTGACTGCTTTTCGTACTTATGGTAGTATCATCCCGCTGAACATTCTGCAGTCTTTTGGTGGCCATGGAAAGAGCCGCCTTCCTCCGGATCTGTTTGAGAGAGGAAAACACAAGCTCCTTTTTATCGTTAAATACCATCAGCTCATAAAGCCCGCCCACAAGAAGCTCCTTAAAAAAATGCTCCTGTTCCTTCACCTTTACAAGAGAAGAGCAGAGCCTGACAGCCTGATCAATGGCAGAGCTGAGACTCTCCCTTCCAGTAGTGATCAGAATGGAGTTGATCCCGTTTCTCCGCGCAATCGAGTCGATTCCCATACCTGACACGATCAGGCGGTATTCCTTCTCCTTCAAACGTTCCATCAGCGGTATGGCATCCTCCAAGGAAAACAGAGTATAGATGTCCAGGTCAAGCTGAAGCAGATCCCGGAGAAGATGAGCGCTGGTGGTGACAGGAGTAAAACCCACAACCGCATAGGGTTCGTTAAAATTATCCGCCAGCTTAATGGCATGGAGCACATCATAAAAAGAGATGGGGAACTCGATCACAGGGATCTGTGTGATCTTTTTGATCATGGCAGCCGTCTCGCCTCGGGACAGGATCGCATCATAGCCCCTGGAGCATCGCTGCTGCACGATCTCCACTCCGCTGTAAAGATTTCCCACGCAGATATCCATCTCCACATTGGTCATGGAGAAAATGATTTCATTCAGCTGGCTCTGGATACTCTCACTGGGGGCGATGGCCAGCAGTTTCAGCTTTCGTTTGTTCATTTTTTCGTTTTCTCCTTTTTATAATGTTTATTTTTTATACAATAATACCACAAAAATTCATGTAAATCAAGAAATAGTTCAAAAAATAAACATTATGTGAGATATGCTGATATTTATATATTTCAATAATTGTTTATAATAAAGACATCAGAAAATTTACAAAGGAGAGGGATTATGAAGGCTCTTTATTCAAAACATGCAAAAACCATTTTTCCGTGGCTGCTGATCCTGCCTACGCTGGCATTCCTGATCGTGTTCTGCTTTGTTCCAATGTTCAGAGGATTCGGATACTCTGTTACCAACTACGACAGAGGGAATCCCAAAGCCACCGAATTTGTGGGACTGGCCAATTTTGTCCGGATTTTTACGGAGGACCAGGTATTTGTAAAAGCTTTGGTTAACTCTGTGAAGTGGGTGGGCTGCGAAGTGGTCTTACAGCTGTTTTTCGGGATGATCTTTGCCCTGATTCTGAATCAGAATTTTAAAGGAAGAGGTCTGGTGAGAACCTTCTGCTTTGCCCCATGGGCCGTGTCGGGAGTACTTACCACCATGCTGTGGATCCTGATCTACAATGAACACATCGGTCTTCTCAACCATGTATTAAGGCTTGCCGGCTTTGGGCATCTGACAAAAGCCTGGGCTCAGAATATCCAGACCGCCTTCGGAGCCGTGGTAGTGGCAGAATTGTGGCGGGGAATCCCGTTTTTTACCATCACCCTTTTGGGAGGTCTTCAGACCATTCCCCTGGAACTGTATGAATCTGCCAGAGTGGACGGGGGCAGCAGCTGGAAAAATTTCTGGCTCATTACCATTCCTTATATGAAGGAGTCCATCATCTTCGCCACCCTCATGAGGACCATCTGGGAATTCCGGTCCGTGGACTTAATCATGACCATGACCGATGGCGGACCGGTGAGGAGAACGCTCACTCTCCCTATCTATATGTACAAGACGTCTATCGAAAACGGCCAGTATGGATACGGCGCCGCACTGACAGTTATCCTGTTTTTGATCTTAAGCGTCTATGTGGTCATTTATCTGAAAGCCAATCACTTTGGGAAGGGGGTGAATGAATAGAGATGAAGCCAAAGACAAAAAAGAAACTGATCCGTGTTCTGACCCTGTATCTGCCCATGACATTTTTCCTGCTGTTTATCGGAATCCCCCTTCTGTGGGCCCTGTCCCTTTCCTTCCGAGAGGGATCCAGTGTGATCAAGGGTGAATTTCAGTTCCTCCCTGATCCGGTTACCATAGCCAACTATGTCTATGTGTGGACGAGGAACCGGCTGAACCGATACTTTGTCAACAGTATGATCACTTCCTTCGGCTCCGTGTTCGTCATCGGATTTCTGGCCCTGTTTAACGGATATGCCATGAGCCGGTTTGCATTTAAGGGAAAACGGATTTTTATGGTGATTCTATTGATGACTCAGATGATTCCTCTGATCTTCAATATGTCCTCCATCTTTCTGATGATGGTAAAGCTGAAGCTGGCCAACTCCCTGTTCGGGATCTGCCTTCTCCATATCGCATCAGGGCTTCCTTACAACAGCCTGATGATGAAAAGCTTTATCGGAGGGATCCCAAGAGAGATCGATGAGGCGGCTGCCATCGACGGGTGCAACCGGGCTCAGATCATTTTTAAAGTTATCCTTCCGGCAGTGCGGCCGGGCTTCACGACCGTCATCGCCTATGCCTTCATTACCTGCTGGAATGAGTATCTCCTGTCCTATACCCTTCTTACGGATGCCAAAAAGTTTCCTGTTTCCGTTGGACTCAAATACCTGGTGGGAGAGTACAGTACGGATTATTCCGCTTTGGCAGCCGGATGCATCATAGCACTGATCCCGCCCATTCTGCTGTTCGCCTACGTGCAGAAGCATCTGGTCAGCGGGATGAATGCGGGAGCCGTAAAGGGATAAAAGTCCTGCTTCGCAAATATCCAGTGATAAATAATGGGTAATTGGGGATGACCATATATTCAGCTAAGTTTTGAGTTTCGCAAACCCCTATGATAAATAAAAAGAAAAGGAGAGATGTTATGAGAAGAACATGGAAAACGGCAGCATTGACATTAGCAGGAGTTTTGGTTTTGAGCGGCTGCGGCAGCAACGGAGGGACAAATTCCGGTACTTCCGGAGGAGATTCCCCACAGGAGACTTCAGGAAGCCAGGAGACGACGGCAGCCAAACAGGGGAACGCAGGCAGTGAGAAAGAACCGGTAACTCTGAGTTTGTGGGCAGACTTTGTGACGCCGGAGAGAACCCGGTATGTGGAGACCATGGTGGCCGATTATATGGCGGCTCATCCCGAAGTGAAGATTGAGGTGACACCCCTTCCCGATTCCGCGGACGACAAGATCATGACCGCCTATGAGGCGGGGCAGGGACCGGATATCTTTCTCTCCTCAGGACCGGATATTACCAGCCATATCAACGGCGAATATGTGATCCCTCTGGACGAATATTTTGAGAACTGGGACCAGAAGGAGCTGATCCTGCCAGCAGCCGTGGAGACCGTGCGCCAGTATGATGTAACCGGGAATAACCGGCTGTACTATATTCCTAACGGGATCTCCTTCACTGTGCTGTGGGTGAGAAGCGACTGGCTTAAGGATACAAACTCCTCCGTGGATACCTGGGATCATCTGTTTGAAGCCGTGGAAAATATGACGGATAAGGCCAACAACCGATACGGAATCGCCATCCGCGGAGGAAAAGGCGGGGCCAAATTCCTGGAACGGCAGATGTACGCCTACAGCGGCATCCTTTCAAAGTTTGACGAAAACGGCAAGTGTACGATCAATGACCCGAAAAATGTAGAGTTCGTGGAGCGGTATCTGGGACTTTACGGAACATGTACGGCAGAAGGAGATTTAAACTACGGCTGGACAGAGCTTGCCGCAGCCTTTGACTCCGGATCCGCAGGGATGATCATCCATAATCTGGGTTCTGCCTCCAATCACATGGACGCTTTTGACGGGGATCAGAGTAAGTTTGAAGCCATCGGCATGCCCTTAAACGATCAGGGGACCTCTGTCAATCTGATGATCCAGCCCGGCGGCATGACCATCTCCTCCACCTGCAGGAATCCTCAGGCAGCCTTTGATTTTATCGCCTACATGACCACAGGAGAGCCCGTAAGTCAGTACTGTCAGCAGTGGGGTGTCGTCCCCGTAGACCAGGAAATCCTGGAAAACGCCGCCTGGATCGACGAACAGCCCTGGTATGAAGCCTCTGCGGAAAAACTGCTGGATGAAAATACCCTGTTCTACAATCAGTACTCCTGGCTTCCCGGCCACGACGACATCTACGGAGACATGGACACGGCAAGCCAGTATGTAATGACAGGAGAAATGACGGCACAGGAGATGCTGGATGAGTGGGCCGATTATCTCCAGGACTGCTATGACAGCTACTTTCACAAATAGTTAAGAGACCTGCCGGAGGCATAGGATTGATGCCGGCAGAGAAAAGGGGAGAGAGAAGATGACAGAACATCGGGTAAACTGGCTGGAACTGAGGAGCTTATGCCAGGAATTGATGATGAAAGAAGGGATGAGGGAAGAAGATGCCCGGATCTGTGCCGACAATCTGGTGGATGCCGACCTGTGCGGGGTGGAATCCCACGGAGTCAGCCGGATGACCAACTATATGAAGCGGCTTCGGACCGGCGTCGTAGCCAGCCGCGGATGCTGCACAGTAACGAAAGAACACGGAAGCAGTCTTCTGATCGACGGCGGCAATGCCATGGGCATGGTCGTGGGAAAATTCGCCATGGACCGCTGCATCGAAAAAGCCCGTGAAAACGGCTGCTGCTTTGCCGCGGTCAGTCACTCCAACCATTTCGGAACAGCCGCCTGCTATGTCCGCATGGCCGCCGAGGCCGGGATGATCGGCATCGCCGGAACCAACGCGCCGCCTAATCTGGCTCCATGGGGAAGTTCCGAGAAGTATATGGGGACCAATCCCATTGCATTCGGGGCTCCCTCCTTCCATACCCCTGTTATTTTGGATATGGCCCCCAGCGTCGTGGCCATGGGAAAGATTATCCTGGCAGCCAGACTTGGAAAGTCGATTCCAGAAGGCTGGGTGGTGACGAAGGAAGGGAAGCCCACCACAGACCCTGTGGAAGGGCAGTATGGAACGCTGCTTCCCATCGGAGGCGCCAAAGGGTCCGGACTAGCCATCTTTATGGAGATCTTTTCCGGAATTCTGTCAGGAGCCGCCGTGGGCCCTCACATCAACCATTTCTGGAACGACTTTGACCATCCTCAGAATGTGGGACATTTTTTCTGTGCCGTGGATGTCGATAAATTTATGGGCCTGGAGGCATTCAAAAAATATCTGGAACAGATGATCGGGGAGATGAAAGCGCTGCCTAAGACTCCAGGTACAGAGGAGATCTTCATGCCCGGGGAGATCGAGAGCCGGAAACGGCAGAAGCGGCAGGCCGAGGGACTGGTCCTCCCGGACAGCGTATACGAGGAATTGAAAGCATTATCAGTGCAGTATCAGGTAGATTTTACCATTTAACCGGGAAGGGAGAAGACACATGGGCAAAAAAATCGGTTTTATCGGCCTTGGCAATATGGGGCTTCCCATGGCATTAAATCTGTGCCGAAAAGGATTTGAAGTGGTCGTATGCTCCAGTAAACGAGAGAGCCAGCAGAAGATCATAGAAGCCGGAGGCGGCTCTGCAGTCAGCCTCCAGGCTATGGCGGAAACCTGTGACGTCATCATCACCATTGTTCCCGCGGATCAGGAGATCTTAAGCCTCTACGGACCCGATGGGATCCTTCTCAATGCAAGGCCCGGACTGACGTGCATCGACATGACCTCGGCAAAAGGCACCACGAAAATCTCCATCGCCCAGTATATCGAACAGACGGAGAAACATCTCCAGTTTATCGACGCACCGGTCAGCGGCGGAACTGCGGGAGCCAAAGCAGGGACTCTCACCATCATGGTAGGAGGAACCGAGGAACAGTATCGGGAAAATATGGACATTTTCCGGGCCATGGGGAAAACCATCCTTTATACCGGTCCTGTAGGGAGCGCCTCCAACATCAAGATGCTCAACCAGATGTTAAATGCAGCCAACACAGCCATTGCGGCAGAAGTACTGTGTATCTCCAAAAAGCTGGGAATCGACGACAGGGTGTTAAGCCAGGTGATCAGCCAGAGCAGCGGAAGCAGCTTTGTGTTCGAAAAAAACGTCCCCCGCTATATGATGACAGATGACCATACTCCCGGCTTTCGGCTGAGACTTATGAAAAAAGACGTAGGTCTGTTTCTGGATACTTCCAAAGAGATCGGAGGCTTTACCCCTGTATCAGGGCTGGTCTATGAGCTGTACCAGGCCGTATCTAACCATGGGGGACAGGATAAAAACTATACATATATTTACCAGTGGTTAAAAGAAAACCAGAAAAACTGACAGAAACGGAGATCAATATGAAATTACTGGACTGTACTCTGAGAGACGGCGCCAATGTAATCGGAAAAGGATTTGACGCCAAACTGACGATCATGATGATCGAGGGCCTGATCAGAAGCAATATCAAACTGATCGAGATGGGAAACTGTCTGGGGATCGGAGCCTATGAAGCCAACCATTCGGTCTCTCCCCTCACAGATAAGGAATACCTGGAACTGATCCAGCCCTATCTGTCTCAGGCAGATATCGGCATGTTCATGGGAGTAAAAAATGCAAATGAGAAACATATCGAGCTGGGAAAACGATACCATCTTAATTTTCTCAGAATCGGCGCCAATGCGGGAGACGGCAAAGCAGCCTGTGAAGGGATACGGCTGGTTAAAGAATATGGGATGACCTGCCGATATTCCATGATGAAGGGCTACATCCTGCCGCCCGAAGAGCTGGCCCGGGAAGCAGCCATGCTGGAGTCCTGCGGCCTGGATGAGATCACCATCATGGATTCTGCCGGAACCATGCTGCCGGATCAGGTGAAGGCCTATGTCTCTGCCATGGTAAAGAAGGTAAAGATCCCCGTAGGATTTCACGGGCACAATAATCTGGGCCTGTCCGTAGCCAACGCCCTGGCGGCAAAGGAGGCAGGCGCTGAAGTTCTGGACTGCGGACTTATGGGCATGGCCAGGAGCGCTGGAAACTGTGCCACGGAACTGGCTGTGGCCGCGCTGCAGCGGCAGGGAGAACTGAAGGATGCCGATCTCTACAGGCTTCTGGATTTCATTGACCAGGAACTGGCGCCGGCTATGTCAGAATACGGATACCGGGCACCGGTGATCCCCATTGACCTGATCTACGGTCTCTCCGGCTGTCACTCCAGCTTTGCCGGTCTGTTTGAGGAGACGGCCCGTGAGAAGCAGGTAGATCTGTATCAGCTGATCGTAAAGGTTTCCGCCATTGATCAGAAGGCACCCACCGCGGAGCTGATCCGGCGGATCGCAGATGAAATGAGAGAATAGGAGAACAATGATCATGAAAATCGTAGTGTTGGACGGCCACACAGAAAATCCCGGGGATCTGGACTGGAACGGTCTGGAGAGTCTTGGAGAGCTGACGGTGTATGACAGGATTCCCTGTGATGCTCAGTCGGTGATCCGTCACATTGACGGCGCAGAGGCGGTCTTTACCAATAAGACTCCCATAACAGGAGAAGTCATAGAGGCCTGTGATTCCTTAAAATTCATCGGAGTCCTGGCCACAGGCTACAATGTGGTGGACGTGGACAAAGCTAGGGAAAAGAAGATCCCTGTGTGCAACGTTCCCTCCTACGGCACGGAGGCTGTGGGGCAGTTTGCCATCGGTCTTCTTCTGGAAGTCTGCCATCATATCGGCCACCACAGCCAGGCAGTGAAGGAAGGGCGGTGGACGAAGAGTAAAGACTGGTGTTTCTGGGATTATCCCCTGATTGAGCTGTCGGGCAAGACCATGGGCATCATCGGCTTCGGAAGGATCGGTCAGTGCACCGGCAGGATCGCCCAGGCTATGGGCATGAAGATTCTCGTATACGATTCCAGCAGGAATCCTCTGCTGGAGTCGGAAACCTGCAGATATGCGGTGCTGGAGGAGGTTCTGGAACAGTCTGACGTGATCTGCCTCCACTGTCCGCTTACACCGGAGACAGAAGGGATCATCAACAGAAAAACCATAGAGAAGATGAAGACCGGAGTGATCCTCATCAATAACTCCAGAGGGCCTCTGATCGTGGAGGAGGATCTGGCGGAGGCCCTGAAGACAGGAAAGGTGGCGGCAGCGGCGGTAGACGTAGCATCCACAGAGCCGATCCGGGAGGACAATCCCCTCATGACTGCACCAAACTGCATCATCACCCCTCACATTTCCTGGGCCTCCAGGGAAAGCCGGAAGCGGCTCATGGATATTGCAGTGGAAAATCTGGCTAAATTTATGGCGGGAACCCCCGTCAATGTAGTAAACCCATGACCGGAGAGGGGGAGAGGGGAGAACATGAAAGGAACGATCTATGAACTTCAGAGGAAGTCTGAGAAGGATCCGATGACCGGAGTAGAGGTCATCCGCCTCACAGACAACCGCGGAAATTATGACAGGCCCTACTTTACCACCCGCCAGTTTGACCGGGCAGGCAGATACACGTTGTTTGTCTCTGATTTTACCGGCACATCCAGGGCGAAGAACCCGGATGCGCCGGCTGTGGGAAAGATCGGATTCGGAGAGCTGTTTCTTCTGGAGCTGGAAACCGGAAAAGCCCTTCAGGTGACGGAAGGAGAAGCCATCAAGATGGGCCACGGCGCCCATGCCATGATGGGGCCTGACGGGAAGAAGGCATATTATTACAGCAATGAGCAGCTGAAAGAGGTAGACCTGGAGACGCTGGAATCCAGAGAGCTGATGTGGATTCCGAACTCCTACAATTTCCACAGCCTCTCCATCACCGATGACGGCAGATACCTGGCCTTCTCCGTGGTGGAGGAGATGGTTCTTCTCACCAGCCGGTTTGCGGACCCGCTGTCCGAGGCCGCTCCGGGGGCCAGGGAACGGTTTTTCAAGGAACCCGGCAGTCTGGTGATCCGGTACGACACGGTGACCGGCACGGCGGAGGCGGTCTGCGGGGGCCATCACCGGATCACCCACGTAAGCCTTATGCCCTCTGACGGAGACCGGCTGCTGTTCTGCCATGACGGCCCCTGGCATCTGACCCAGCGGATGTGGACCGCCCGGGCCAGCACCGACGAGGTGAAGCCTCTGGTATCCCAGCAGCATAATCTGGAGGGAATCGTCCACGAGTTCTTTACTCCGGGCGGAAGGATCGGCGCCCAGTACTCCTACCGCTATAAGCCGGATATGGATTTCTTTCTGTTCGCGGATCTCTTCGTGGATTTCGACGGCGGGAATCAGGAACGGTATTACTATCCTTACCTTCGCCCTGGCCATGTGAGCGTAAACAGCCGGGAGACCCTGGCAGCAGGCGACCGGGCCATGATCCGGAAGGATATGAAGGACAGTGAGCGGTATCTGTCCCTGATCCGATATCACAGTCAGGATCATCGGGCCGAAGTATCCCTCCTTTGCGCTCACGACACATCCGGGAAAAAATCGGCTCACGTCCACCCTGTGTTCACTCCCGACGACAGCCATATTGTCTACTCCTCGGATAAAGAGGGGAGGCTGAACATCTACATGGTGGAGGCGGATTGGGGGAGAGCCGTGAGATAATGCCTCCCCCGTCTTTATCGGAGCAATCCTTTCCGAGTGACGGCTTGGAATCGGATGCGTTTTTCGGCCTTGAAAGAGAAGGGGGTTGGATGGAAAGAGAAGCCGATGAGCTGAGATGAGCATAAAAAGGAGATTTAAAAGATTATGAAAATCAGAAAACGCGTCTCCGGCGCGTTTTTTGTATGTTTGGCAAAATCAAGGGCTTTTGGGGATTTCCTCAGGAGTCCTTGTTTCGTTCCGCCTGCTCTGGGAATTCGTCCTGTGGCTGCCAGTTAAAGTTGATCTGATCTCTGATATTCCATTTCAGTTTACTTGTTTAATTTTCCGTGGTATGATATAATGACTTCATTCATGGAAGATTTTACTAATAGGAGCTAGATGAGGGGGATATTCATGGAAAAAGTATTAATTGTTGATGACAGCGTTACACAGTCTACCCAGTTGAAATCCATTTTGGAGACTGATTATGATATTACAATTGCACAGACCGCAGAGGAAGGTCTTTCTTATGCCAGCGTGGGGGATTATTCACTGATCCTTCTGGATGTGGTGATGCCGGGGATGGATGGGTTTACACTGTTAAAGAAATTGCAGGAAGAGATTATTACCCAGAGTGTTCCTGTGATTCTGATCACAAGCCTTTCCGACATCAAGCATGAGCAGCTGGGCCTTACTTTAGGCGCGGTTGACTACATATCAAAACCATTTCATCCGCTGATTGTAAAGGCCAGAGTCAACACCCATATCAAATTATACAGATATCGGAAACAAGTGGAACATCAGTCCATGACGGACCAGCTGACCGGCATTGCCAACAGGCGGCAGCATGACTGCTACAGCGTGCTCAAGTGGAATGAGGCAACCCGACTGCAGATTCCGTTTTCCATATGCATCTTTGATATTGACCATTTTAAAGTATATAATGACACCTTTGGGCATCCTGCAGGGGATAAGGTAATCGCAAGCGTGGCAAATGTTGCATCTTCCCATCTGCAGCGCAGCACGGATTTTGTGGCGCGCTATGGAGGAGAAGAATTTGTGGCCTTCTTTTTAGGCGACAATGCAGAGAAATCTTTCAAATATGTAAAGAAAATCCGCCGGGCAGTGGAAGAACTGAAGATCCCCCATAACTCACCTGTTTCTGAGTGGGTGACTGTCAGCATCGGAGGGATCACCGTGGTTCCCCAGAGGGAGAATTCTTATGAGGTATATCTGAAGATTGCGGATACCATGTTGTATGACGCCAAGAAATTTGGCCGGAACCGGGTTGTATGGGCCAATGAAAAAATGGAACAGTGGTTTGAAGAGTAGGAAAGAGAAAGATGGCTGCAGGGGTCGTCTTTTTCTTTTTGAACTATACCTGGACTTTTTCCGGGAAGTATTCTATAATAAACAGTACAACTAGAAGTCGAGGAGGTTTTTGAGATGAGCGAGAATTGTACTCATGACTGCAGCAGCTGCGGGGAGAACTGCAGCAGCAGGACAGAGGAACAGACAAGCTTTCTGGAAGCACTGCATCCATTAAGCTCAGTGAAAAAGGTGATCGGTGTTGTCAGCGGAAAGGGCGGAGTGGGAAAGTCTCTGGTCACTTCCCTGATGGCAGTTAAGATGAATAGCAAGGGTTACCGTACAGCCATATTAGATGCAGACATTACAGGCCCGTCGATTCCCAAAGCATTTGGCATAAGCGGCGACATCGGTCTGACAGAGGAAAAGCTTATGGTTCCGGCTACCAGCAGCACGGGAATCCAGATCATGTCCGCCAATCTGCTTCTGGACAATGAAAGTGATCCGGTGATCTGGAGAGGGCCTGTGATTGCGGGAGCTGTGAAGCAGTTTTGGAATGAGACGCTGTGGAAAGACATTGATTACATGTTTGTGGACATGCCTCCGGGAACGGGAGATGTGCCCCTGACAGTATTTCAGTCTCTCCCGGTGGACGGCATCATCATTGTAACCTCTCCCCAGGAACTGGTTTCCATGATTGTAGGAAAAGCGGTAAATATGGCGAAAAAGATGGATATTCCCATTCTCGGCGTGGTCGAGAACATGAGTTATCTGGAGTGCCCGGACTGCGGGAAGAAGATATCCGTATTCGGAGAAAGCCATATTGATGAAGTGGCTAATGAGTACGGTATTGATGTTCTGGCCAGGATTCCCATTGAGCCTAAAACTGCCAGGATGGTAGATGAGGGAACCATCGAATATCTGGAAGAGACCTGGATGGACGAGGCAGTAGAAAAACTGACGCTGTAGACATAAGATAAGCAACAAAAGCAAGACAGAGGTGTTGTCATGAGGATTAATATGAACCCCAACAGTGATCTGGTACAGTCCATTGTCAGTGTACCCCGCATGGTTCAGGTGCCTGACAATCTTCTGGCTCAGGCCCACGAGTTCCAGGAAGCCATGATGATGTATACCTGTGCCATCAGAGAAGTAAAGACTAAGCTGGAAGTGCTCAATGACGAGCTTTCCGTGAGGAACCAGCGCAACCCCATTGAGATGATCAAGTCCAGGGTTAAGAAGCCCTTAAGTATAGTGGAGAAGCTGAAAAGAAGGAATCTTGAGATCTCAGTGGAATCTATGATGAATCATTTGGACGATATTGCAGGTGTCCGGGTGATCTGCTCCTTTGTGGATGACATCTATCAGGTGGCGGAGATGCTTGTCCGCCAGGATGATGTGAGAGTCATCGCTGTCAAGGATTACATCAAGGAGCCAAAAGAGAACGGATACCGCAGCTATCATATGATTGTGGAGATTCCCGTATTTTTCTCCAATGAGAAGCGTCTAATGCGGGTGGAGGTTCAGATTCGTACCATTGCCATGGATTTCTGGGCCAGCCTGGATCATCAGCTGAAGTATAAAAAGCAGATGCTCTCCGCCATTGAGATCGGTGATGAATTAAAAGAATGCGCTGATATCATTGCTCAGACGGATGAAAGGATGCTTTCCATCCGCAAGAGCATAGAGTCACAGGGGATTCAGATCAAGAGAGATTATTAATAGAGATAGTAAGACAGGGATTCCGTAGTTTGGAACCCTGTTTTCTTATACAGGTTTCTGGCAATATAATTCTGTCCCGATACCTGCAGTGTCACCCTGTGGCCTGTACGGGAAAGAAGGGAGAGCATGCCGAGAAGAAACTGAGTTCCGAACCCCTGCCCCTGATAATCCTCATGAATCTGGAAGGAATAGAGATAGAACTGACGTCCCGATGGAATGACGGCGCAGGTCCCTATAACTCTGCCTTTAAGACAAGCGGAATACAGGTTGTCTCCCTCAGGCTCAATGGTCAGGGAGTCCATAACATAGGCCTGGTCTTTGGGGGTCAGAGAGCGGGCCATGGTATGTTCGGAGTACCAGTATTCCGCCTCCATGGCCTCAAGAACAGCCTGGGCGGAAGGAGTCCTCTCATCAGCCAGAAAGCAAAAGTCCACAGACTGTCCCAGTTTCTTTTCGTAGGCCTCCACCAGATCCAAGACCTTGCTTAACAGTTTGGCAAAGTACCCTTTTCGGCGTTCTGCCGGTTCCACAAAAGCGCAGCATTCGCAGCGGGTATCATCAGGGAAAAAGAGAAATGCCATGGCCGACAGATGATCTTTTTCATACAAAAGAAAAATATCATATTCCAAATCTTCTTCCAGAGGGGCAGTGAGGGACATGGGTTCCTTCTCCCGGCATGACGCCACAAGGCTTTCCATGTCTTTCTTCTGTTCTTTTGTAGGTTTTGTGGTGTGGATCATATTCATAAGCAGGGCTCCTGTCCTTTTTTCTTAAGTATATCCTGAATTCATAAAGTTTGCAATGTTATCCTTGTAGTTATTGGTTGGAAATGGTAGAATAGTGTAACAGTTCAGACGGCGGGGAATTTGATATGAATTAAAGCGTCAAGCTTGCTTGTAAGCTTTAATTCATATCAAATTCCACATTGAGCGAACACCAGATGCTTCTTGTCCGTCTACAACGGGCAAGAAGACCCCCGTCTGACCCCCGTCTGACCCCCGCGGCCCCCCAGCCAGGACATCAAATCTTATGCCCCCGCCTGGGCGCCGCCCCTTCACAAACCATAAAGACAGAAAGGATTATGTTATGAAATATGTAAGACAAAGCTGTATTATTTTTGGAATCACCATGGCAGGAGAACTTCTCAATACCCTGCTGCCCCTCCCGATTCCCGCCGGTGTCTACGGGCTGTTTCTCTTGCTTTTGGGACTTTGTACCGGTCTGATTAAGCTGGAACATGTGGAGGAGACCGGCAATTTTCTTTTGGATATTATGCCTCTCATGTTTGTGCCCGTCATTGTAGGGCTTATGGAAGACTATGATATCCTGAAAGCCGTGGCTGTTCCGGTGATTGTGATTTCCGTTCTGTCCACCATTGCGGTTATGGCAGTGACAGGGAAGGTTACAGAGTTTTTGATTCGTATGATGGGGAAGGGAGAGAGAAAATGATGAATGAATTGTTTATGAATTCCGTCTGCTTTGGTTTTGCCGCCACCATAGGAGCTTATCTTTTGGGAATCGAGATCAAGAAAAGGATCAATCTTGCCATTATGAATCCTCTCCTTGTGGCTGTGATTCTGGTGATCTCATTTCTTCTGGTATTTCGGATTGACTACAAGGTTTATGAGGCGGGGAGCCGGTATATCAGCTTTCTTTTAACTCCCGCCACGGTTTGTCTGGCTATTCCGCTCTACAAGCAGCTCAGACTGCTAAAAGACAACTTTGCAGCCGTTGCGGGAGGCATTTTCTCAGGAGTTCTGGCAAGTGCTTTCAGCATCTTTGTGCTCAGTAAACTTTTTGGTTTAAATCACGAGTATTATGTGACCCTTCTTCCCAAATCCATCACTACGGCTATCGGTATGGGCGTCAGCGAAGAGGCCGGGGGGATTGTGGCCCTTACTGTGGTCAGCATCGTAATCACCGGCATTCTGGGCAATGTAATCGGAGAGACCGTATTTAAGATTTTTAAGATCACCAGTCCCATTGCAAAGGGGCTGGCCCTGGGCACTTCGGCTCATGCCATCGGAACTTCCAGGGCTTTGGAACTGGGGGAGGTGGAAGGCGCCATGGGAAGCCTTGCTATTGCAGTGGCGGGCCTTATGACAGTGGCGGTGGTGCCTCTGGCAGCAGGGCTTATCCGGTGAGCAGGGAATCCTTTCTTGCGCGGCGGGGACATTTATGATAGAATTTATAGAAAGCACAAAGTGAGTGCGGATAATCAGAAAAATCTCAGACAAAGGAGAAAATTATGATCAGTCAATTAATTGAAAAGATCCAAAAGACAAAAGCTCCCTTATGTGTAGGCCTGGATCCTATGCTGAGCTATATCCCGGAGCATATAGTAAAGAGGACTTTTGAGGAATACGGCGAAACTTTAAAAGGGGCCGCTGAGGCGGTATGGCAGTTTAATAAGGAGATCGTGGATCATACCTGTGATCTGATTCCTGCCGTAAAACCTCAGATTGCCATGTATGAGCAGTTTGGAATTGAAGGACTGATCGTATATAAAAGAACCGTGGATTACTGTCAGGAAAAGGGGCTGATCGTTATCGGGGATGTGAAGAGAGGCGATATCGGCTCCACATCAGCGGCTTATGCCACGGGACATCTGGGGCATGTTGTGGTGGGAAGCCGGACTCTGTCAGGATTTCATACGGAATTTATTACGGTTAATCCTTATCTGGGAACAGATGGGGTGAAGCCTTTTGTGGATGTGTGCTCTAAGGAGGACAGAGGGATCTTCGTGCTGACAAAGACATCGAATCCTTCCAGCGGGGAATTCCAGGACCGTCTTTTCGACGGAAGGGCCTTATATGAGCTGGTGGCCGACAAAGTGGTGGAGTGGGGCAGCCAGTCCATGGACGGTGATTACAGCAACGTAGGTGCGGTAGTGGGAGCCACCTATCCGGAGATGAGCAAGGTTCTGCGGAAACTCATGCCCAGGAATTATTTCCTGGTGCCCGGTTACGGCGCACAGGGAGGCAGGGCAGAGGATTTAAAATACTGTTTCAATGAGGACGGCTTAGGCGCCATCGTCAATTCCTCCAGAGGGATCATTGCCGCTTATAAACAGGAGAAATACAGTAAGTTTGGGGCTGAGCATTTCGGAGAGGCTTCCAGGCAGGCGGTTGCGGATATGGCGGCGGATATTAACAGCGTTCTGTAAGACAGACGCGGATGAAAGGAAAAGCCAGGGTGCGAGACCGGAGGCCGGTCTTGCAGGTGATATGCTGTATTCAGGTGTTTGATGTGAGGAGAGATGGCAGTGGGCAAGGGAAAGAGGACATGTGTAGTAAAGAGCCAGGAGCGTCTGGCTGAGGATGTTTATAGTATGTGGATTCAGGCAGGGGATATGGTACAAGAGGCCGGGCCGGGGCAGTTTATCTCCGTCTATTCGAAGGACGGTTCCAGGCTTCTTCCCAGGCCTATCAGTATCTGTGAGATTGACAGGCCGGCCGGGGCGCTGCGGATCGTATATCGAACCGTGGGAGAGGGAACAAGGGAATTTTCGGAGTATGGACAAGGGGAGTCTGTTGATATCCTTGGGCCTTTGGGTAACGGATTCCCGGAGGTTTCCCGGAATAAAGAAGTGTTCCTCATAGGCGGAGGCATCGGGATTCCTCCTATGCTGGAACTGGCAAAGAGTCTGACCTGCAAAAAGAGTATTATCCTGGGATACAGGGATACCTTGTTTCTGAATCAGGAGTTTGAAGCCTATGGTGATGTGTATGTGGCCACGGAGGACGGGAGTGCCGGGAGCAGAGGGAATGTTCTGGATGCGGTAAGAGACCATGGATTAAAGGCGGATATGATTATGGCCTGCGGCCCCACTCCCATGCTGAAGGCCATAAAGGCTTATGCCGAGGAACATCATATGGAGTGCTATCTGTCTCTGGAAGAGAAGATGGCCTGCGGGGTCGGCGCATGCCTGGCCTGCGTCTGCCAGACAAAAGAGGTGGATCATCATTCCAATGTCCATAACCGCAGAATCTGCAAGGACGGTCCCGTATTTCGGGCGGAGGAGGTAATACTGTGAGAAAGACCAGCGTGAATATTGCAGGGGTGGAGCTTAAGAACCCGGTTATGACGGCTTCCGGCACCTTTGGTTCAGGCCAGGAGTACGGCGAGTTTGTAGACTTAAGCCTTCTTGGAGGCGTGGTGACAAAAGGCGTGTCCAATGTTCCATGGCCCGGCAATCCTGCTCCCAGGATCGCAGAAACTTACGGCGGCATGATCAATGCCATAGGCCTTCAGAATCCGGGGATTGACGTGTTTGTGAACCGGGATATTCCCTATCTGAGACAGTATGACACCAGGATCATCGTCAATGTATGCGGCAAGACTGCAGAAGATTATGTGGGAGTGGTGGAACGTCTTGCCGGGGAACCTGTAGATCTTTTGGAGATCAATATATCCTGCCCCAATGTAAAGGAGGGCGGCATTGCCTTCGGCCAGGATCCGAAAGCGGTGGAGGCTATTACCAGAGAGGTAAAGAACCATGCAAAACAGCCGGTGATCATGAAGCTGAGTCCCAATGTGACGGATATTACAGCCACAGCCAAGGCGGCGCAAGCCGGAGGGGCGGATGCCATTTCCCTCATTAACACTTTGACGGGCATGAAAATTGATATTCACAAAAGGGCGTTTGCAGTGGCCAACAAGACAGGAGGTTTGTCGGGCCCTGCCATCAAGCCGGTGGCAGTGCGCATGGTATATCAGGTGGCTCAGGCAGTGAAGC
Organism: Clostridiaceae bacterium; assembly: GCA_910574345.1. Lineage (GTDB taxonomy): Bacteria > Bacillota > Clostridia > Lachnospirales > Lachnospiraceae > UBA3402. Next base: position 330,513 of record CAJSZV010000001.1, read on the forward strand.
TTCCCATTATCGGCATGGGAGGAATCATGACGGCGGAGGATGCCATAGAGTTTATTCTGGCCGGCGCCAGCGCCGTGTCCGTGGGAACGGCGAACTTCCATAATCCTTATGCTACGGCGGAGATTATTAAGGGAATTGAAGAATATATGGAGCGGTACGGCGTCCAGGATATCAATGAACTCATCGGCGCCGTGAGATAAGCGCACAGAAAAATCCCCAGGGCGTTGCGTCCTGGGGATTTTTCCGTGTGCCCTCTTGGCACACATTGCGCGTAATATCTTACAGCTTGGAAGCAGCCGGCTTGTCCAGAAGAACGACTACATCGGGATGCATCTGCAGAAGGGATGCAGGAGCCATAGTAGTGATAGGGCCGTTAACCATCTTCGCTACGGCGTCAGCCTTCTCCTCGCCGTTGGCGATCATAATGATCTTCTTGGCATGCATGATATGACGCAGTCCCATGGCGCAGGTTGGTCTTCCGGCTTTGTTGTACTCTACATGAGCCTCAGCTGTCAGAGTCTCTTTGGGACGGTTCATGCCGATATGGGCGTCTGCACCGATACCCAGAACCTGCATGTCCAGACGTCCGTCAGGAAGGCTGTCCATCAGATCGTCATACTTTTTGCATTCTTCCGGGATTCCTCCGGCAAGGCCGTCAGGAAGGATGAGCTGCTTGTCATCAGCGTCAACATGATCCAGAAGGTGTGCATGGAAGAATTTGTTTCTCAGGCTGTTAGGATCCTCCGGCGGAATATCAGCCATTTCTTCCAGATTATAAAGAGTGCACTCAGCGAAAGAAACGCGATGCTCCTTGTAAAGATTCACCAATTCAGCGCACAATCCCACAGGAGTGCTGCCTGCAGTCAGGCCAAGGTGGCAGTTAGGTTTCTGCAGAAGCTGTGCGGCTACCAGGTCGGCAGCGGCCTTGCTCATCTCTTCGTAAGTGTCATAAATTTGAACTCTCATGTTTCCCTCTCTCCTTTACATTTTATAAATGTTTGCTGTGATATTATTATACTGAGTTATATTTGGTAAATCAAGGAAAACATAGGGACAGAGGTCATTATGATACAATGTACCGCTTGAGGTTTTAAAGTAGGGGGATTTCCGAAAACGATGTAACAGGGCAGCGGAAATTGGCGGCCAAAAGCAGTTGACATCATACGCCAGGTTCGAGTATAATAGTTATTGACCAAAAGTCAATAACTATAAAAGGAGGAAGGAAACCTTGGCAAGACCAGTGAAGAGGCCACCGGAGCAATGGAAAAAGGAGATTTTACATGCGGCAAAGGAATTGTTCCTGTCAAAAGGTTATGAGGAGACGGCTGTCTCTGATATTATGGAACTGGCAGGCGGGGCAAAGGGGATGTTCTACCGTTTTTTTCAGAGCAAGGAGGAAGTCATCCACGCCCTGGGGAACCAGATGTTTTTCGAGAATAATCCTTTTGAGGCTGTGAGAGGGCGTTCTGACTTAAACGGACTGGAGAAGATTCGGCAGATGCTTGTCTTTGACAGAGCCGATAAAGAGCGGGAGAAGGTCAGCGCGCAGGCGGTCTCCATTTTAAAGGACCCGCGTATTCTGGCGGCTGCGGTGGAGGAAAACAGGCGAATCCTGACTCCTTTGTGGCTTGAACTCATTGAGGAAGGTCAGAGGGACGGCTCCATACAAACGGAGTATGCAAAGGAACTTTCCGAGCTTATGCCGCTTGTGAATTTCTGGCTGCTGCCCTCGGTTTTTCCTGGAGACGCAGAAGAGATTCAGCATAAGTGCCGCTTTATTGCAGAGGTTCTCACGGCCATGGGCCTTCCGATTATAGAGGACGAGATGTATGAAAGAACCGGGAAGATACTGGGAGACAAAGAGACAGAGAGAGGTGAATAAGGTATGGAGCGGAGACTGTTTACAAGGAATTTTGTCCTTCTTGTGCTGGGGCAGGTGAGTTCGCTGTTTGGCAATTACATATTGCGGCTGGCTCTCTCCATGTATGTGCTTGAGGCGTCTGGCTTGGCCTCTGTGTTTGCCGGCATTTTATCAATTTCAGCAATACCTGCCATTCTTTTATCGCCTCTTGGCGGTATTCTGGCCGACCGGGCGGACAGACGGAATGTTATGGTGGCCCTGGATACGCTGACGGGAATGGCTGTCTTATGTGCGGCAGTCCTTCTCGCAAAGACAGGGGGCCAGGGACAGGCCGGCCTGGCTTTGCCGAAAGAATATGGCCTGGCTGTTATCAGCGTGCTGCTTGTAGTGCTTTCCGTTCTCGGTGCCTTCGAGACACCTACGGTGCAGGCATGTATCCCCCAGATGCTGGAAGGCGATGATATTGTCAGAGGCATAGGGTTTCTGTTGTGCTGATTCTTACGGGAGCGGCGGTGTGCGCGGTCGGAGTGGCGGCGGCAGGTTTCTTTAAAAGGATGTCTTTTTGCGCTTCGAAAGCGCAGTAGGCCGTTTACAGCAAAGTAGGCCGTTTACAGCAAATATTCGCCCGTTTATGCCGGTTCCCCATGAAAGCTGTCTGTTTTTCCGATATAACAGTTAGAAGGAAGGTGAATCCCATGATTTCAATCGCAGTCTGTGATGATGAACTTTTGGAATGCATAAGCATATCAGCAAAGGTTCGAACATGTATGGAAGAGCTTGGCATACCCTGCAGCATTGAACAGTTTTACAGCGGGAAAGAGCTCCTTGGTTCTGTCAAACTGTTTGATTTGATTTTTCTTGATATTCTCATGGAGGGTATGGACGGTCTGGAGACGGCCAGGCGGTGCAGGGAGCTGTCCTTTGAAAAAAAGCTGATCTTTTTGACATCCAGCCGAAGATATGTATTCGACGCTTACGATGTGGAAGCATTTCACTATCTGGTAAAACCTGTGGCTCAGGAGAAATTAAAGAACGTCTTAGAACGCGCCGTTAAGAAAGAGATGAGCCGCTCCAGTGATTATCTTGTGGTCAGCAGGGAGCGGCAGAAGAGAAAAATCTTTTTGGAATCTGTCCGGTATTTTGAGATCAGAGGCAGGCAGATTGATATTCATGAGGAAAAAGGAGTTTTTACTTATTATGAACAGATGGGGATTTTGGAGAAAGAGCTGGAGGGAAAAGGATTTTTCCGATGTCACAAAAGTTATTTGCTGAATCTGAACCACGTGGACAGCTACAACCGGCAGGAGGCAATTCTTGACAATGGAGAGCGGGTCATAATCGCCAAGCGCAGATATGAAGCCTTTTGCCAGGCTGTTCTGGCTAACATGAGAGAACATGGAGGGATTGTATGAGCATGGAGGCGGACTGGCCGGATATGTTGTTGGCTGCGGCTTGTTATGGTGTGTATGCCGGGAGCGCGGCGGTTTTTCTGAAAAGACATTTGAAGGGAACATGGGCACAAGGGGCAATCTTTGGCGCAGGGCTTTTTTGCGGCCTTATGGCCGCCGCTTTCCTTACAGCAAAAGGAAACACATCCTACATTATGGGTGCCCTGTGCAGTCATGCAGGGGTCACAGTTCTTGTTATGGCAGCCTTTAAGGGAGAGAAGGAGAAAAAGCTTTTGGCCGCTGTGATTTTGATTGCCATGAACTGTTTGGTGTGGAATTTCAGCGAATCATTTTTGTGCTGTGTGTGGCTTATTGGGAAGAGGATGGCATCAGGCGGCAGCCAGGAGCCTTTTGTGGGAGTGTGGGGAGAAAGAGTCATTACGGTCCTGACCTATATGGGGGGAATAACAACCATCCGCCTTTTGTCAAAGTCTTTTGAACCTGTGTTTGGAGACAAGACAAAAAGCTGGTATCTTTTCATGTCCGCACCTCTTTTTGCCGTTACCCTTGTGACGGATCTGGTTAACTGGGCGGCCAGTAACGGGATTATGGTTCAGGACTGGCAAAAATATGGACTGTATGAAAATCAGCTTTTCAGCCATGGGGCCATGTGCATTTTCACAGGGCTGGCCATGGCCGCTTCCGGATGTTTTGTCTTCGGAATGGACCGGATTGACCGGGAAGAGAGGGCAGGGGAACAGTACCGGTCCCAGGTCATGTATTACCAGATGATGGAGGAAGAGTACAGCCGTATGGAACGTCTCAGGCACGATATGAAAAATCATGTCATTGCGCTGAATCATCTGGTGCAGAACCGGCAGTGGGAACAGGCCGTCAGCTATTTGGGCGCAATGGCGGAGGCGGGAGGAGTGGAGAATGGTGATGAGATTACGGGAAGCCTGGCTGTGGATGCTCTTTTGTATTATAAGAAGCAACAGGCCGGGAGACAGAATATCCGCTGGCAGTGTGATGCCAGACTGCCTAAAGACTGTGCTGTGAAAGAGATAGATCTGTGCATCATGGTGGGAAATGCTTTGGACAATGCCCTGGAGGCATGCGGGGAACTGGGGGAGGAGGAATCTCCCTTCATCCAGGTGTATCTGGGAACCGTCAAAAAATGCCTTCTCCTGGAGGTGCGAAACAGTATGAGCCTGTCAGATAAACCAAAAAAGAAAAGGGAAAAAGAAGAATTCCGGGGACATGGCCTGGGCCTTGGGAATATTAAGGAAGCAGCGGATCATTATAACGGAGTGGTGGGAACGGAGAGGGAGAAGGGAGTTTTCACTCTGTCGGTTTTGCTGCCCCTTGCGCAGCCGTGAGGCCCATGGAACCTGCCGTATATGACAGGAAAAAAGCCGTCTGTATCTACTTCCTAAGAATTCCCAAAAGGACGCCGAAACTTCTGACAGGAAGCATAAAAAGCGATTGCTTATGAAGGAGGCATACACTATGGTCATGAATATTAAAACAATGGAAGGCCTTGCCGGGGCTGACACCAGTATCCGTATGATATCCACACCTATGAGCGTGGCGAAGGAGGCGGAGAACAAAGGCGACACAGAGAAGATGAAACGGGCCCTGGGCTATGCGGCAGAAGTGAAAGAACAGGCGGAAGGCTACAGTGAAAAGACCAGTGATGGAATGAAGCTGGATGCCAGGGAGGCGAAGAAGGAGGAAAAACTGCGTCAGGAAGAACTGATCGAAGCTCGGAAGGAAGAGAGAAAAGAGATGGAAAAGCGAATCGAATCAGGGGAAGGAAGGGAGGAAGGCCCTGATTTTGATTCGGCAGAAATTAGTGAGGAAGGCAAGTGTCAGGGGGAAGCGGCGGGCGCGCCCTCCGGTGAGGCTGGAGACATCTCACCGGATACGGGTTACGACCTTTCAGGGACGGCCCTGGAGCCGGCGGCAAAGACTGGGACCTATGTAGATACGAATGCATAGGAAATCAGGTGTGAAAGGGGAGGCATTCCGGGGACGGGATGCTTTCCCTTTTCCTTAACACGGACATCGGGTGACTGCGAACATCAAAGCTGAGAGAGTATTCGCCAAGTTTTCGGGTCTTACAGCTGCCAGAATATGAATACTCTGCATCAGAGAGACATTGTATAGAATGAATAAAAATGCTGTTGTGCTTATATGACAATTGTTTGTTTACAAGATCGCTTTTTGCCGGTAATATTTCCTATGTGGAACCGCTTCCGCATTGAGATAGAAGCAAAACTATGCTGATGAAAATTTTGTCAGGTGCATGCATCAAAGATGAAGGTGAAATATGGATTGACGGAAAACAGACGGAGATCCATTCGCCGAAAGACGGGAAAAGAAACAGCGTGGGCATTGTCTATCAGGAGTTTGAGCTGGCCGGAGATTTAACGGTTGCGGAAAACATTTTTCTGGACAGACTGGCCGGATTGGTTGGCAGCGGACGCACAGAGATTGCCAGGGCTATTTTCGAAGCGGATAAGCGGACAGGGGAAAACAGCCTGGGGAAAACTCCCCGTTCACGAGCGGCCACGTATTCTGTTTTGCTGTGCGGCCCGTGTGGACGAGGAGAGAGAGAACCTTGCCCGGAGCCTTTCCTCAGAAATGGGAAAGATCATCCGGGAAGCGCGAGGCGAGATCAGAGTCTGCGCGCAGATTCTGCGGGGGGGGGCCAAAATGGCCAATCATCGGTACGGCCATACAATGACCGACTATCCTTGATGATGTGACCTGTGACATGGATGTTGCCAATGAAATGGAGATTTTCGGTCCTGTATTTCCGGTTATGGGCTTTGATACGGAAGAGGAGGCCATTGAATTGCAAACAGGACGATTTATGGCCTCCAGAGCGGTGTAATGATCCGGAGTATGGAACAGGCCATGCGGGTGGCCTCCAGGCTGGAGTGGGGCGGTGTTGTGATTAACAGCTCCGGGAACTACCGCCATCTGGATCAGCCCTTTGGCGGCTGGAAAAAAAGCGGCATCGGACGGGAGGGGGTATCAGTCACCCTGGATGAAATGACTCAGGCAAAGTTCTATATTTTGAAAAATGTTTTAGCCTGATCGCAGCAGGAAATTGGATAAAAGAGGAGGAATTGCTCACACTAACAGAGTAAAAAGTAAAACAGGAGAAAAATCAATGGACATCTTTCATGCATTGACCATGATGGGAGGATTAAGCCTGTTTCTGTTCGGTATGAGCATTATGGGGCAGTCTTTGGAGCGCAGGGCGGGAGGCAGGCTCCGGGCGGTTATCGGAAAGCTTACGACGGGAAAGGCCGCCGGCCTTCTCACCGGTCTTGGGGTGACGGCAGTGATTCAAAGTTCATCCGCCACCACGGTTATGGTTGTAGGCTTTGTCAATTCCGGTCTCATGACATTGAGGCAGGCCATTCATGTGATTATGGGGGCCAATATCGGAACCACGGTCACGGCCTGGGTGCTGAGCCTGGCCGGGATTGAAAGCGGCAATCTGTTTGTAAGGCTTTTAAAGCCCTCGTCCTTTACTCCCGTTCTTGGGGTTTTCGGAATCCTGAATTACCTGTTCTCCAAAAGTCCGGGGAAAAAAGACACCGGCGCCATATTCCTGGGTTTCGCAACCCTTATGTACGGAATGGAGACCATGTCGGGAGCCGTTGCCGGACTTCGGGATGTGGAGGCCTTTCAGAACTTGTTTGTCCTGTTTCAGAATCCGGTTCTGGGAGTGGCTGCCGGTGCGCTGCTTACGGCGGTTATCCAGTCCAGCTCCGCCTCTGTGGGAATCCTTCAGGCCCTGGCAGTCACCGGCAGGGTATCCTGGGGCGCCGCCATTCCCATAATTATGGGCCAGAATATCGGCACCTGCGTCACGGCCATGCTCTCCGCCGTCGGGGCCAATCAGAATGCCAAGCGGGCAGCGGCAGTGCATTTGCTGTTTAATATCATGGGAACAGGCATATGGCTGTCCCTGTTCTGGGCCCTGAAACTTATGGTTTCACCGCCATTTTTGAACGAACCCGTTTCTCTTTTTGGAATTGCGGCGGCTCACACGGTGTTTAATATCCTGTGTACGATTCTGATGCTGCCCATGACAGGAATTCTTGAGAACATGGTCAATATTCTGATCCGCGACGGGAAGGAGACCGAAGAAGAGCTTGACGAGAGACTCTTTGCCACGCCCTCCATTGCCCTGGAGCGCTGCCGGGAGGTTACGGAGAAACTTGCTAAAACAGCGGTAAGTGTTCTGGAGGAAAGTCTTGACTGTCTGGAACATGATTCCGGGATTTTTGCGGATTCCGTACGGAAAAAGGAAGAGATGACAGACCGCTATGAGGATATGCTCAGCACATACCTGGTTCATCTCAGCGGGAGGCGGATCAGCGCGGCTGACAGCGCTCAGGCGGCGAAACTTTTGAAAGTCACAGGCGATTTTGAACGGATCGCGGACCACGGCGTGAATCTGCTGGAGTCGGCGGAGGAACTGAAGACCAAAGGGTTTAAGATTACAGAGGAGGCCAGAAAGGAGTACCATGTGATCGCATCGGCCATAAGGGAAATTCTGGATCTGACGCTGTGCGCTTTTCTGGAAAATGATGAAAAAGCCGCCAGGAATGTGGAACCTCTTGAACAGGTCATTGATATTCTGAAGGAAAATATGAGAACAAGCCATATAAAACGCCTTCAGGAAGGAAACTGCCCCGTTGACGTGGGATTTGTCTGGTCGGATATTCTTACGGATTTGGAGAGAGTCTCGGACCATTGTTCCAATATTGCAGGGTGTGTGATGGATATGGCGGGACAGAATATGAATCTTCATGAATCGCTGCAGACCTTTAGGAGCAGCAGTCCTGAATATCAGGAAAAATTCCGAAGTTACCTGATTCAGTACGGAGGGAACAGGGGATAAAAGCGGGAAAGGCAGACTCTATATATAGAAAAAACTCCAGCCGTTTTTGACTGGAGTTTTTCTTCTTAATTAGAGGGGCATCACCTCCCGGGGATTTACAGTCTGTCAGTGGGATTGGTTGTCGTAGGCCTGCCAGGCCTCATGGGGCCCGGCAAAGCCTCCGGACTGGATTGCCTTAAAGTCCACATAGAGGAATTTTGTGTCCTCGCTGATCTCCCCATCCACCACATTGGCGAAGGTGACGGTGTAGAACAGAGGCGGAATGTCGTGGCCCGCAGGTACGGGGATTTCCCTGTCGCCTCCTCCTGTGTACATGTACTCATAGACATGGAAGCCGTTTTCCTTCACCGGCTGGGAGGACACAGGCTTCATGCCGGAATCCGGGTTAAGATCATAGGTAAAGAGTTCCGTTTCCTGAGGCTGTCCCCCGTTATTTAAGGTGCCGTCCCGCTGGGCGGTGCTGACGGTGGCTACAGGAATCTTTACAGTCATTCTCAAGTATGCGTCGTTCTTGCTGTTGTTTTTAATGGCCGGGTCTTTGGTGATCTCCTTTCCCGCGTACATGTCTTTCGCCTGTTCCATGCCCAGGGCGTTAGAGGGCGTGGCATTGGAGGCAGTGGCATAGGTGCCGTCAGGGCGTTCCCCGTCCCAGTTTCTTTCATAGAGATTAAAATCCACCTTTCCTACGGTAAATTCGTTTTCGGCGGACTCATGGTCTGTCATGTAGGCCATGGTTCCACCCAGGCTTAAAAGAGCCAGAATACATAAGGCAGCCAGTAATTTGGCCCTGTTTTTAAACGTTGTTTTTGATTTTTCCATAAAAACCTCCTTTGATTCTCTTTTATCTATGTCAACGGAGCAGAAGATAACCGATGGCAGGGATGTGGAACCGAACCTTGCCTTCAATGGCGTCGAAGGTAGTGGGGCTGGAATCGCAGACCTCATTGGCATCCCCTTTGGTGGTCACGATTCCGTGTTCCAAGTCAACGGCAACAACCCGGTGTGTTACCTTGGCATCTCCGGCCTGAAAGCTGACAATATCTCCGGGAGAGATCACTTCGTCTTTCCCGTACTGACTGACGTAAATGACGCTTCCGGCCATGATGGCAGGTTCCATACTGCTGCTTTTTACCACATAGGCCTTCATGTGGAACAGGCCGGGAAGCCAGGCTGCCGCCGCAAGAAACAGGGCTGCGGCCAAAATGAAATGAATGGACCAATGAAACAGATATTGCAGTGCTTTCTTCATGTTATTTCTCCTCCTCTACTATTCATCCGATGAATCGAACGTATGTACGATTATTCTTCCAGTGTTTTTTTTAATTTTTTCAAAAGTCTCTGGTGGCGGGCCTGAAGGGTGGTGACGGGAACCTTCATGATCTGGGCTGTGCGGCGAAGAGAATCGCCGTACACATAAAGCCGGGAGAGAAGTTCCTTATCCTCTTTGGCAAGCAGGCTCATACTTTCCTTAAGCTTTTCCATAAGAATGTTTTTTTCAACAATGTCCTCCACGGACTGGGCGGAGGTATCCTGAAACATGTCGCTGCCGTTTACCTCATCCGTGTCAAGGGCATCGTAGAAAAAGGTCTTGTTTTTGATGTCGCTTTCACGAAAGTACCGTTCTTTTCTGGCTCCTTTGCAGTAGGCCTTGTAGACTTCCTCTGTGACGGGAATCCGGATTTCCTTAATCTTGATGTAGTAGTCCATGAGTTTCTCCTTTCCATAATGATAATGACAGTCAGGCATCTGTCGGTCTGGCTGACAATCTTCCTTTGAGTGGCCGTGTACAGAGCAAAGAGTCCGGCCTGCCGGACTCTCGTGCCGGATCGTTTTTGCTTCACTGGGTGCAGCCTGTGAAATAAAAAAGAGACCCACTGCCCTATGGCAATGTGTCTCTCCTGCGATTCGGTAATTGATGTGAATCATTCCCCTGCTAGGTAGTCCTTATTCTTTTCCGTGTTCAAAAGCGTGACCTTCACAATCCTGCGGCACCGGGAACACTTGATCTCAATGCTTCCCTTTGTGCCCGGTATAATGTTAAACAGGCGCTGATGGCAGTACTTGCAGTATATGGCAGTAGCAGACATGGTGAAATCCCTCCCCTTTGTAAATAATCGAACATATGTTCTAAATATAATCTAGCAGAGAAACAGGAGTTTGTCAATGGGTTTATCCTTTGTCCCGCAGCGCCATGTGAGTGGGAGGGGCAGTGAAATCGTAACAATCCCATGAAAAAATGGCGCAGGAACAAATATGTTCCCGCGCCATTTGCCAGTTGCGGACATTAATCTCTTGCAAGAGTAAAACGGTCTACCAGCTGCTTTAAGCCGGCTGCTTCGGCGGACAGCTCTTCACTGGCCGCAGCGCTTTCCTGAGCCGTAGCGCTGTTGGTCTGCACTACGGAAGAGATCTGATCAATTCCCTCGGTAACCTGCTGGATGGCGATGGTCTGATTCTCTACGGCTTCTACTACAATATCCATCTTAGCGGTTACATTGCCGGCCAGCACGCTGGTCCGCTCCAGGGATTCGGTAACGTTGTTCACTGCCAGGCTGCCTTCATTGACAGCAGTGATGGAACCTTCAATCAGTTCCTTGGTGGCTTTGGCGGCTTCATCGGACTTCGAGGCCAGATTGCGCACTTCATCGGCCACGACTGCGAACCCTTTGCCGGAAGAACCTGCCCGGGCGGCTTCCACAGCGGCGTTCAGGGCCAGGATGTTGGTCTGGAAAGCGATGCTTTCAATGGTGGAGATGATCTTGGAAATCTCCTGGGAAGAGGAGGATATCTTCTCCATGGCTGTGTTCAGTTCTTTCACATGTTCCACGCTGGTACCCAGCTGGGCACCTGCCTGGCCTACAAACTGGCCTGCTTCTTCAGCGGCCTTTGACGTCTTCTTGGCGCTTTCGGAAATATCATTGATGGTGGCCGCCAGTTCCTCCACAGAGCTGGCCTGTTCCACGGAACCCTGGCTTAAAGACTGGGCTCCTGAGGATACCTGGCTGCTGGCGGAGGATACCTGAGTGGCGGACTTATCAATCTGCCGCATGGTATTGCTCAGTTCAACCTTTAAGGTGCGCATACTTAAAAGGATACTCTGAAATTCGCCTACATAAGCATCGCGGTGGGAAGACTGGATATCAAAATTCTGGTTGGCCATCTGTGTAAGCAGATATCCGATATCATGGATGATGGTATTCAGACCTGTGACCATCTCCGCTGTGGAGCGAGTCAGCTCTGCAGTCTCATCCTGGCCTGTTGCCTGGGGAACAGGGGATGTGAGATCGCCTTCAACCAGCAGTTTCATGCGCTTGGCGCAGGCCTGCATGGGTGCGCTGATATTGCCGGACAGCTTCACAGCCACTACGATGGAAGCTAATATGGAGACGACGATCACAGCCACATTAATGATCATGCCAAAATATGTATCGGCCAAATACTCGGTCTTCAGTGCGGTGACGGCCACGCTCCATCCGTCTGTGCCGCCTACGGGAGCGTAAGCGGAAAAACGAGGTCCGTCAGAACTGCGGTAACTTCCGAATCCATTCTGTCCCTGGCGCATGGCCTGATGGATGGAAGCCAGTTCTTTTAAAGAGCTGTCGCTCTGGGCTTCCCGTTCGATGTTCTCCGTGGTAATGGTGTCAAGGGTGATATCAGCGATGGTGTCGCCTGACTTGTTGATCATGTAGGCACGGCTGCTTTCTCCGACCTTGATTGATGAGACAATATCGTTTAAGAAGGTCTCAGGCGGTACGAAATACACCACTCCCACGATCTGAGAACCGTGTTTTCCTTCTGAATAAAGAGGCGCCGCTACCATGATGGACAGCTCCCCGGTAATCTTGCTGATCAATGGTTCCGACACGTAGACTTTGCCCTCCATGGCCTGCTTCACATATTCGCGGTCAGAGTAATCCTTGCCGTCGAAGATGCTTTGGCCGTCCATGTCGATTAAGTTGCCTCTCTGAAAACCGTGCATGCTCACACGTTCATTGATAATGGCAAGTTTTTCTTCCACAGATATGGACGGATCGGACAAATCGGGGATACATCCCGTATCCATGGCTACATTCCTATATGCAGTCAATTCCTGTTCAATACGTTCTGCTGCAAGCACAGCAGTCTCGCTCATCATCTGATCCACTGTGGCGATGGTGCTTCTATAATTCAGCGTTATGCTGGATGTCCCTACTGCCACTAAAGCGATGAGAACGGTTGCCATCAGGCATATTGTGATTTTTTTGCGGATACTGTTCATACTTTCCTCCTGTAAGGTAAATATATTGTTTCTATTTTACCATAACTGGGGGAGATATGTCTATAGTTTAAAGGAGACATCACACGGAAATGATTGGCCTCGTTGCCGCAGGCGGTCTTAAATGGGCATACGGGGCTGCATTCACAGGGACCAGTGAAACATAACCTGGCAACCGATGGCGGCTGCGGGTCAGGGCTGATCACCGCTCCGGCTTATGTCCGTATAAAAACGGTTCCGACACATGGGTATTGAACCACTGGACAACCGGTCCCATGAACAGCGCTGTAATTACCGTACCCACGCCTATGGTCACATGGCAGACAAGGCCGGTGAGGACGCAGACGGAGTCAGTGATGATCCGGCAGATTCGAAAGGGCAGCAGCTTATACTTGTTGGCGGCGATTAAGGACCAGGCATCGTAAGCCGACACGCCCAGATCCGCCGTAAAATAGACGGAGGCGGCAAAACAGGTTCCGAAGATTCCAAACAGCATCATCACAATTCTGACTCCCATGACAGGGGCAGGGAAGGCGGCGTCCAGGATATGTTTCATAAAGTCAGCGGCCATACCCGTAAAAAACAGATTGATTACCGTGGCAATTCCGATGTAATGTTTCTCCACAACCAGCACTCCTATGAGAAGCAGACCGGTGACAATGATATAAAATGTGCTGTAGGTAGAGTGAAACAGACTGGCAATGCCGGTAACAAAACAGGTAAAGGGATCCGCCCCCAGATTGGCTTTCTGGAAAGCGCCGATGCAGAACCCTGTGACAATGACGCCGAAAAAGGACATGATGATTCGCTTGCGTTTTTGGGAAGTTTCCTTCTTTTCCATAATATTCCTCCTCGCAGTTCCCAAGAATTTTTCATGTCTTTATTGTAACGGTTTCTTATTTTCTTGCCACTCATAAATGTCGCAAAAGGTTATGTTTTTGTCAGACGTTAAAAATGGAAAAATCCTGTTGACAATTCGAACAAATGTTTTTATAATAGAAAAAAGAACATTTGTTCGAAAGGTGGAGGGGAGGAATCCATATGATGATAACCAGGAACAATTTGAATCAGGTAACTTTTGAGAATGAGGACGCCAGACTGCTGATCCAGGATGTGGTAAGCCATACAAGCGCCTGCCTCTATTACTATGACACGGACATAGAGATCACCGTATTCATGGCTCTTAAGATACAGGAGAGAGCTTACCGGGCGGACCGTCAGGATTCCATGTACAGCGCCTCCCTTACGGATATAAGGCATATGCCCTTCCGCAAGCCGTCCCATTCAAGAAGAGTATCTGCTTTGGCGGCTCTTTAGACGGCAAGAAGATGCCCCTTTCCGTGAACAGTGACATAATTTTTACCGAAATGCGTCTCTCCTTCCATATTGCCTTGTATAAAGAGAGAAATTGGAATATAATAGCATTGCTATGTAAAGTCTGTTTGCAGGCCGTAAGACGAGGCTATGTCTAAAGGCGAAGGAGGAAATAATGGAGGATAGAAAGACAAAGACAACACCGCATTTGACTGTGGGGGAGAAGCCAAAGGAGGAAGTAATCGGTCTTCCGCGTACCATCCATCTGGTTCCTATGGATCATCTGGCAGGATTTGATGTACGTCCCGGATTTTATGAAGTCAACGGTGCCACCGCTATTCCGGGCGGAGTTAATTTTACTGTGTATTCCCATGGCGCTACGGCCATTGAGCTTTTGCTGTTCCACCGGACGGAGGAGGAGCCTTTTGCAGTGATTCCTTTTCCCAAGCATTACCGCATTGGCAATGTCTATTCCATGATCGTATTTAAATTGAACATAGAAGAATTTGAATATGCATACCGGGTAGACGGTCCCTATGAACCTGAGAGGGGGCTGATCTTTGACAAGACCAAGTATTTGCTGGACCCCTATGCCAAGGCCGTTACGGGACAGAGCTTGTGGGGCGATACTTCTCCGGGAGAGCAGCACTATAAAGCCCGTGTGGTAAAGGATGATTTTGACTGGGGCACCAGCAAGCAGCCCCTTCTTCCCATGGAGGATCTGATTATCTATGAACTCCATGTGAGAGGGTTTACAAAGGATCCGTCTTCCGGCGTATTTCATCCGGGAACCTTTGCAGGGCTTATGGAGAAGCTTCCCTATCTTCTGGAACTGGGTGTCAACGTAGTGGAACTGATGCCTATCTTTGAGTTTGACGAGATGCAGGATTACCGGGAAGTAGACGGAGAGAAACTGTATAACTACTGGGGATATAATACCGTAAGTTTCTTTGCGCCCAACACCAGCTACACAGCCAGCAAGGAATACAACAGAGAAGGCAATGAACTGAAGAATCTGATCCAGGTCTTCAATCAGCACGGGATCGAAGTGTATCTGGATGTGGTGTTTAACCATACAGCGGAGGGGAATGAACACGGCCCGTTTTTCTCTTTCAAGGGTTTTGACAATAATATTTATTACCTTCTGACTCCCGAAGGATACTATTATAATTTCAGCGGGTGCGGTAATTCCTTAAACTGCAACCATCCCATCGTGCATCAGATGATCCTCAACTGCCTGCGCTACTGGGTGACGACTTACCGGATCAACGGATTCCGCTTTGATCTTGCCTCCATTATGGGGCGCAACGAGGACGGAACGCCTATGAACAAGCCGCCCCTTTTGCAGTCCCTGGCCTTTGACCCCATTCTGGGAGATGTGAAGCTTATTGCCGAGGCATGGGATGCCGTAGGACTTTACCAGGTGGGAACCTTCCCGTCATGGAACCGCTGGGCCGAGTGGAACGGAAGATACCGTGATGATATGCGCCGCTATCTCAAAGGAGACGAAGGCACCTCCCAGGCGGCGGCACTGCGCATGGCCGGCTCCAGGGATATCTACGAAGTCAGCACCAGAAAGAATGCTTCGGTGAACTTCATTACATGCCACGACGGCTTTACCTTGTATGACCTGTTTTCCTATAATCAGAAGCACAATGAAAAGAACGGCTGGAACAACACGGACGGAGCTTCGGATAATGCCAGCTGGAACTGCGGGGCGGAAGGCGAGACCGATGATCCTGGGGTTAACAGGCTGCGAAAGAGGATGATCCGCAATGCGTTCACCGTGCTTATGTGCAGCAGAGGAATCCCCATGTTTTTGGCAGGGGATGAGTTCTGCAACACCCAGTTCGGCAACAACAATGCATATTGCCAGGACAATATTACATCCTGGCTTGACTGGAACCTTCTTGAGAAAAATAAGGATATTTTCCGATTTTTCCAGTATATGATCAAATTCCGCAAAGAACACAGAGTACTAAGAGCCAACTTAAGCGACGGAGCGTGTGATTTTCCTGATATCAGTTTTCATGGAGTCAAGCCATGGAAGGGACAGTTCGCCGAGCATGAGCGGTATATAGGCGTTATGTTTGCAGGCAGGGAAGAGGGAAAAGAACCGGATATTATCTATATTGCATCCAACGCTTACTGGGAGGAACTTAAGATTCTCCTTCCCGAACCGCCGTCTTCCATGCGATGGGAACTGATGGCGGATACATGGGAGGCAGAGGGACAAAGAAAAGAAATTCTGAGAAGCAATGCATTTACCATCAGACCGAGAAGCGTTATGGTATGGAGATGCAGCGGCTCCGGCAGATCCTGCTGACTGTGGAAGAAGGAATCCGCAGAAGGCAAAAGCCCGGTTCCGGCACTTGGTGAGAGGAAAGACAGACATAGAGGAGGGGAGTGTCATGACAGGATTCCTGAAACGAAAGAGGGGCTTCGTTTGGCTCCTTGGTACGCTCTGGGGGATTATGTTTGTTTCTGCCGGGGAGAAGGCAGGAGAGGCAGGCATGAAAAAAAGCCTGTGTGTCTGGGAAGCCCATGCCTATGAAGACGACACCCTGCCTCATGTGCCTGGAACCTCTTATTATGGTTATCAGTGGGGATTAAAAAATGACGGCAGTATCCGACGGGTTACGTCGGCATATCAGAACAGAACCATCGGATCGGACCAGTCCGGTTCCCAAGGTCTTGTTACAGCGGCGCCGCAGGAAAGCAGCCAACAGGTTGTGGACAGCATTGCCGGTGTGGATATCGGGATTGAAGGAGCCTGGGCTGTGTATGAGCAGACGAAGGAGCGGCGGATGGTGACCGTCGCCATCATAGATACCGGCGTAGATACGGGCCATGAGGAACTTGGGGGTTCCATATGGGTGAATCCGGGGGAGATACCGGGAGACGGCATTGACAACGACCATAACGGATACATTGATGATATAAACGGATGGAATTTTTATTCTGACAATCATCAGATCTTTATGGGGGAGGAGGACGACCACGGAACACACGGCGCAGGGACCATAGCTGCCGCATGGGATGGCCAGGGCGTGTCAGGGATTGCAGACAGCAGTTACGTGAAGATTATGGTGCTTAAGGTACTGGGATCCCGTGAAGGGAAAGGCATCTCTTCCAGTGTAAGGAAGGCTGTCCGCTATGCCCAGGACAACGGGGCGGATATCTGCAACATCAGTATGGGAAGCCTCAGCCATGATCCGGAACTGGAAAGACTGATTATGGATTCTCCCATGCTGTTTGTGGTTTCCGTGGGGAACGGAGATGCCGCCAGACATGGATATGATATTGATGAACTGCCCATGTATCCGGCGTGCTGCAAGGCTGACAATATGATCACCGTAGCCAATCTCATGTTTAACGGAATGCTGGATGAAAGTTCCAATTACGGTGCAGTCAGCGTGGATTTGGCTGCTCCGGGGACCTATATTCTGGGCGCCGTGCCGGAAGGGTACGCTTTTATGACGGGAACTTCCATGGCAGCGCCTATGGTTGCGGGAACCGCCGCTCTTATCTATTCCTGCAGGACGGACCTGGATCTGATGGGGGTGAAAGAGGCCATTATCAATACGACCAGGCCCATGGAAGGGCTGACAGACAAGACCGCTACAGGGGGCATGCTGAATGCCTACAGCGCCATTACCTATAAGCGGTAAAGAACAGCGGAAGGTCAGGGTGAGAGTTTTTGGTGCTGCAGGGGCTCTTTAGAGCCCCTGCTTGTGCCATAAAAGGTGTTTAAATAATTGATATTTCCGCTACAATTTTCTTTCTGTTATTCTCGTTCAGATATGTGGGATTAATTTCCTTTTTAGCATACTGAAAAGGCGTGTTAACTGTATTTCTCACGAGATAAGCCTCAAAAAAGTTCTCCCAGCTGAAATACTCCCTGCTTTCAATGTGGCTCGATGGATTTTTGAGGACAGAAGCAATATCTGATATTTTTATCAGACCGGATTTTAAGATCAGCCATTCAAAGGATTCCGGCAGACATAATCGGAAATTTTCTTTTACCGATGACTGCAGTTTTAAAACCCTGTCTATTTCAGACCCAAAAGCTGCACCATCAGCTACTACAAGTATCTTTTTATCCCTATGTTCCCGTAACCATTTAAATATTTCAGAGTTTGCACCAGATGATTGGCATAGGATGTTTGTGGTATCAAAGTAATGTTTATAAAACTGATAACCTGATTTGGAATCCTCTGTCAAAAAAATATCGAATTCAAAATTTCCGGAGGCAGTGCTGTTTAAGGAATATATATGGTTCTTATCTGCCTTGAACATTTTAACAAATTTATGATATTTTTTACCGCTTGGTTTTATTTCATAAATTTCTTCAACACTATATGGCAAATTATGCAGACTTTCTCTGGAAAAAATTACATAATAATTATCCGAGTGCTTTATTGATTCGGCAAATATTGATGTTCTTATATATTCCGCACCTTCATCAATGAAGACAATGGTATCCGAGGTGCCCTTAAGCTGATTGTTCCAGTCTATATCAACCAATGCAATACAATTCTTTGCGCAGGAAATATTAACCCCGCTCTTATTTTTGAGCCGTGTGTGGTCTGCGATCATATCATATAATGTAGTTTTTCCTGTGCCGCTGTCTCCGCGGACAATCGTAATATTTCTGTTGAGGTCAAATTCAAACTCCGCGTCTCTGTTCTTTACTTTAACATGCTGAATTCCTATCATAGACACCTCACACAAATTCCCCGGCTTCAAAAACAAGTTCTGCCATATTTTTGACGATTTTATTTGTATTTAATATTTTAGCTTTAAACGGCTTTGGTCCGAAATCCATAAGATGATGTAAATTGATTACGACTTTGCGCTTTTGGGCAATTCTTAATATCCATTCTGAGCAGTTATCGCCGCAGGTGGATGCATTGAATATATTTTTTTTATCAAAACATATTAAAATCAATGTTTTCACACCGCCAGACAGCCTTTTAGGACTCATGTTCCCGAATAAGGGACTCATGATGGTGTTCTCGTCGATTACATCAGATTTATCCACTGCTTTAATGATATCTTTTGTCAGCTGATTGGTGATCCAGCTGTCTTTGTATGTGTTATTAAAATAAACATTTGTGTTATAAATAGCCTCAGGCATTTCTCCAAAATAAATATTCAGCACGATTTATCACCTCACCTGTAGTATTCTCAAATACCTGTCTGACATACGTCTAAGGGAAAAGATCAATTCTGATTATATCATGCACAATTACATGATTCAATTATAAAAATATATTCCCCGGTTTGATATATTCTGCGCAACAGTCCAAGTAACAAGGGGCAGCAGTTTGTCACCCTCAATATGACAAATGTAATAAAAAAAGTCTGAAATCAGTGACAATAGACAGATGTTTTGGCTAAAAGAAATTGATACAATGTGATCATCAAAAAGAACCATATGACAGGAGGAGGCAGTGATATGAGATATGTAGTACTTGTCAGCCACGGCACATTTGCTCCCGGACTGCACAGTGTGCTTAAGATGCTGGCAGGAGGAGACAGAGAAGATATCTTAAGTGCCAGCATGGAAGACGGAATGGGGGCGGATGTATTCAGGGAGAGGTTTGAGAGGACTGTAAGTGTGATTAAGGAGGGTGACGAGATCATTCTTTTGGCGGACATTATCGGAGGTTCTCCTCTGACCAACGCTCTGGATGTATTGTCACAAAAAGGGCTCCTTGGCCGGACAAAGGCGCTGGGAGGCATGAATCTTCCCATGGCTCTGACGGCATCTATGATGAAAGACGCCATGGATATGGACATATTGACAGCCGATATGATACGGGAATCCCAAAATGCCATTGGGGAGATGGTGTTTCCTGCAGCAGATGAAGGCGAAGAGGATATTTAAAGAGAAAAAGGAGGATAAGAAAAATGTCAGTATCTTTTGTTCGTGTAGACGATCGTATGATTCATGGTCAGACTTGTACCAGGTGGGCTTTGGAGTATCCCTGCGACGGACTGGTGGCAGTCAATGACCTGGCCGCAACCAATCCGGTGTTAAAGGCGGCTTACAAGAGCGCGTCGGGAAAGAAAACCTTTGTATGGACCATGGAAGAGTGGAAGGCAAAATGCCAGAAGGTTCTTGACAGCAAGGACAGGTATTTCCTGATCACCAAGAATCCTGTGGATATGAAAAAAATCCTGGTGGACCAGGGCTTTGATCCGGGAATCAAGACGGTGATCATCGGTCCCTGCAATGACAGGCCGGGGGCAACAAAACTGGGCAATAACCAGTCTGTTACTCAGGAAGAGGCTCAGGCTCTGGAGGACATGATGAACAAGGGCTACAGTGTGGAGTTTGCACTGCTTAAAGATGAAGCCATCGGCAACTGGACCAAGTTCAGAGGCCAGTTCGGTTTCCACTAAAGAAGAAAGGCGGAGGGAATTATGCAGATTAATATGTTTCAGGCAATCCTCTTAGGTCTCTGCGCGTGCTTGTCAAGTATGCCGGGCTTAGGCGGAACAACATTCGGCAACTATACATTGGGGCGCCCCCTGGTAGCAGGTCTGGTAGTCGGACTGATTCTGGGAGACATGCAGACGGGCATTATCGTGGGAGCGGCAATTCAGGTTATCTACATAGCCCTGGTAACACCGGGCGGAACCGTATCTGCAGATGTGCGCGCAATCAGCTACATCGGCATTCCTCTTTCCATCTGTGCCATCAAAGGCATGGGACTTGACCCGGCATCCTCAGCGGCCAGAGATATGGCGGCGGCTCTGGGCGCGGCAGTGGGAACTCTGGGAACTGTATTGTTCTACGGAACTGCAACGGTGAACCTGGTATGGCAGCATATTGGCTGGAAGGCAGTGGAGAAAGGCGATTTCAGGAAACTGTATCTGGTTGACATGGGACTTCCCTGGATATCCCATCTGATCTGTTCCTTCATCCCCACAGTGATCATTACCATGGCCGGTTCCAGCATGGTGGATCTGATGAAGGCGTATCTTCCCATGGACGGCGTAGCTATGAAGACTCTGTTTACCGTAGGAAGTCTTCTTCCGGCAGTAGGTGTGGCAATCCTTTTAAAGCAGGTGGTAAATAAGGCCACAGATTTCCTTACATTCTTCTTCGGCTTTACCCTGGCGGCATGTATGGGAGTAAACTTAATCGGTGCGGCAGTGATCGGCGGATTCTTCGCAGTGATCAATTATAAGATTCAGATGTTAAAACTGCGTCCGGCAGCAGCAGGTGCAGCGGCATATGACGATGACGAGGAGGATATTTAAGATGAAGAAATTATCAAAGAAAACCCTGAATAAATCTTTCTTATCCTGGTTTTACGGTAATCTGACCTGTTTTTCCCAGGAGCACATGCAGACCTTCGGATACCTTTGTTCCATGCTTCCCGTAGTGGAGGAACTGTATGATACGAAAGAGGCGCAGAAAGATGCCCTGCAGACTTACACCGCGTTCTTTAACACGGAACCTCAGATCGGTACTCTGGTAGTAGGCATGACCGCTGGTTTGGAGGAGGCCAAGGCAAACGGAGAGGCTATTGACGGCGACACCATCAACGGTATCCGTGCAGGTCTTATGGGACCCCTGGCAGGTATCGGCGATTCCCTTATCGTAGGAACTTTGATTCCCATCCTTCTTGGAATCGGTTTGGGGCTTTCAGGCAACGGTTCTCCTTTAGGCGCCATTTTCTATATTGTTACCTGGAATGTTCTCATGTTCTTCGGAATGAAGTTCGCTTACTTTAAAGGATATGAGATGGGCGGAAAAGCGGTGGAAATGCTTGTGGGAGAACAGGCTCAGGCCCTTCGCGAGTCTATTATCATGATCGGTACTATGGTAATCGGGGCCGTGGCAGCCAGCTGGATCAGTATTACGACCGCCTTTGAAATACCGGGAGTGATCAACCTTCAGAGCACCTTTGATTCTGTGTATCCGAAACTGCTGTCGGCAGGAACCGTGATTTTCTGCTGGTGGCTGATGACAAAGAAGAAGATTTCGCCTACTATGGTTATGCTTATTCTGGTTGTCATTGCATTTGCAGGCGTGTTGCTTGGATTCTTTGATCCGGGTCTGTCTTACTAAGAGACGGGTGATTGCGAAAGCGAAGCTGAGAGAATATCCGCCGGGTTTTGGAGTTTCGCAATTGCCTGAATATAAAGAAAGGATGAGGATTATGCCGGAGGCAAAAAGAGAATTTCTGATTCGGGAAGCAAAGATGCAGACCAAAGCGCTGCAGAGGCTGGGAATCTGGAAGAGAGCAGCATTGTCAATGATGGTCATAGGGGGAATTTTGGCCTATACAGGATTTGTGCCTGACTTTAGTATTCTGAGGGGAGTATTGGGAATTGCAACAGCGGCTGTCTCCGGCATAGCGGCATTATTGATCGGCATGGGATGCAGAAGGGGAAAACGGAATGTGGAGAACATCCTGAAAGCCGCGGCTGAAATATAGAACAGAGGGAGGCACAGGATGCGTGTCTCCTTTTGCCCGTGATTATGAACAGTGGCCGGAATGAGCAGCAGACAGCTGGTTACTGTTCACACCATGACTAATCACTACGCTGATTAGTCATAGGCCAATACCGTTATGGGGCCAAAGCATATGCCCCATTGCCGCAGGCAATCTTAAATGGGTATATGCAGTTACGTTCGGCACCTGTGAACGGTAACGACAGCTGCAAAGTACGGAAGGTTTTGGCAAAAGATGCTTTTAATCCAAGCGGGATAATGATAAAATAGATGCCAGAATCAAAAGGGTATGCATGACTTTTTGCCCCTGACATCAAAATAAAAAATTAAGAAACCGGCAGAGAAGGAAAAGAAGAAAGGGAGTCATGGTGGAAAGACGGCAGGATAAGAAGGTACTGAGGAGTCTGATGGGATTACTTTTTGGGATACTGGCGGCATATCTCATGTGGTATTCTGCTCATGAAGGGATGGAACAGGCGGCAGGCCGGGAGAGAAAATACAAATTCGGCGCCACCTATATGACCATGAATAATCCGTTCTATGAGATTATTGACGATGAGCTGAGAAGCCAGCTGGAGGCCAGAGGAGATATTCTCATTACCAGAGATCCGGCTCTTGATGTGGAAAAGCAGATTGAACAGGTGAGAGAGATGATTGACCGGAAAGTGGACGGAATCTTTATCAATCCTGTGGACTGGAAAATGATCGGGCCTGCTCTTGAGGAGGCAAAAGAGGCGGGAATTCCCATTATTGTGGTGGACAGCGACGTGTATGATTCCGGGCTTGCGGCGTGTACCGTTGTGTCCGACAATTATCAGGCAGGCGTCCAGTGCGCCATGCATCTTTTGGAGCACAGAGAAGGGGGGGATATCCTTCTTCTGACCCACAGTGCGGCCAAATCAGGCCTTGACCGAATCAACGGTTTTAAGGATACTGTCAAAGGACACCCTGAGTTTCGCATACTGGCCGAGGGGGACTGCCGGGGGCAGCTGGAACTGGCTATGCCGGTGACGGAGAAGCTTTTGGAACAGTACCCCAATACGGATATTATTATGTGTCTCAATGATGTGGCGGCCATGGGAACCATGGCGGCGCTAAAGGATATAGGTCTGGAAGGTAAGATCCATGTCTACGGCGTGGACGGTTCCCCTGACGGAAAATCCATGATAGAGGCGGGATTTATGGCAGCTACGGCGGCTCAGTTTCCCAGGGAGATTGGCAGAAAGGCGGCGGATGCGGCTTACAGGATTCTGGAGGGAAAGCCTGTGGACGAGGCGGTGAAGATTCCCACAGAACTGATCACCGGGGATAATCTGAAACTCTATGGAAGCGACGGGTGGCAGTGAGGAATATGAGCAGAGAGAGAATTATAACAAATCTGCAGCAGGCAGTGTATCTGCTGAACTTTGCGGCAGTTTGCCTGGTGGCGGGAAGCATGGCCTTCAGCATTTTCAAAATTGTGGATGCCATGGAGGCGGAACCCTTTTTAAATCTGATGAGAGTCAGGCCATGGAGGCCCCGTTCCATGATCGTAGTATCATTGACGGGATATCTGTGCCTGGTGCTTTTAAGCTGCATCGGACAGTTCTGGGAACACAAGGGCAAATACGGGGGGCTTTGCATCATCGCAGGAGAAATGTGCCTTTGTATAGGCACTACGGTGGCTATGAATATGAATTACAACGGCCTTGTGCTCTTGGTTGTGGCGGATATGGTGCGGGGGCAGAAGGGCAGCCGCCAGAAACTGATTCTGGGCATGGCCATTGTGGGGCTGTACAGCATTGTCAACTACAATCTGACGGGAACTTATTTTAACATGATTCCCTGGGAATCTTTTCTCACGGCATACAGTATCAGCACCCAGGCTTTTTTAAAAGGGGCTTTGAGCGTGTTTAATTCCATGAACCTGGTGCTTTTCATTCTCTATATGACCATGCTGATACAGGGAGAATACAGGGAAAGAGAGAGAATACAGATCCTTAACGAGCAGTTGGAGGCGGCTAACCGGAAACTGAAGGAGTATGCCTCTGAGGCGGAGAAGAATGCGGAGATGCGGGAGCGCAACCGGCTTGCCAGGGAGATCCATGACACTCTGGGCCATGCCCTGACAGGAATCGTAGCGGGAATTGACGCATGCCTGACGATGATTGACATTTCGCCGGAGGCTACCAGAAAGCAGCTTGAAAAGATCGGGGATGTGGCCAGGCAGGGAATGACGGACGTGCGGCGGTCCGTGAAAAAGCTGAGGCCCGATGCATTGGAGAAATTTGATCTGGAAAATGCCATTGTAAAGATGCTTAAGGATACGGGCGCAGCCTCAGGTGCAGATATCCGGTTCGATAATCGGGTAAGGCCTTTGAAGTTTCACGAGGATGAGGAGGAAGTGATCTACCGGGTGGTTCAGGAGGCCACCACCAATGCCATACGCCACGGCCAGGCAGATGAGATCGGAATCTCCATTTCTATGGAAGAGCAATGGCTCACTGTGTGCATCAAGGATAACGGAATCGGGTGTGCTAAGGTGGAAGAAGGCTTTGGGCTGAAGCATATGCAGGAGAGAATCAATCTTCTGGAAGGAACTCTGGAATATGGCGGGAAAGACGGATTCTATATTATTGCCAGGATACCGATCCGCTGGGGGGAGGAGCATGAATGAGGGAAAAAATAAAGATTGTCATTGCAGACGATCAGGAACTGATTCGGGACAGTTTAAAAATCGTTTTGTCCGCCAACCAGGATATGGAAGTCATAGACACGGTGGCTGACGGGCGGGAGGTGATCCGCTCCGTCCGGTCGGCAAAGCCGGATGTGATTCTCATGGATGTACGGATGCCGGGGATGGACGGAGTATCCTGTACCCAGATTATCAAGGAGAATTATCCCCAGATCAAGATTATCATCCTTACCACCTTTGATGATGATGAATATGTGTACAATGCTTTGAAATATGGAGCCAGCGGTTATCTTTTAAAGGGCGTGTCCATGGCGGAGCTGGCCTCCGCCATCCGGACCGTATACGGGGGGAAAGCCATGATCAACCCGGACGTAGCGGTGAAGGTGGTGCGCCTTTTCTCTCAGATGGCCAAGGGAAATTATACGATTCAGGTGGAGGACAGAAATCTGGAGGACATTGGGAAGACAGAGTGGAAGGTGATCCAGCAGGTAGGCTATGGAAGATCCAACAAGGAGATTGCGGCGGCTTTGAATCTTTCGGAGGGGACGGTGAGAAACTGCTTAAGCTCCGTTTTAAGCAAATTAGATCTGCGGGACAGGACACAGCTTGCCATATGGGCAGTGCAGACAGGGGTTACGACCAGAAATTTGGATGGGGCTCAGTGAGGATGGAAGAATGAAATATGGAGAGAAACGTGTTCTTTGGATTCCTGCTGCAGTGGGGATTATTTTGTTTGTCATAGCTGCAAGCTGCGCGGCGGAACAGTTTGTGGAGAAAAGGAAAGGGACGGTGCTTCATTTTGGGATGATGGCCGGAAGCTATTGGGACGTTCCCACAGGCAGCTGCTATGAGGTCATTGACGCCGCTATCCGGCGTTTTGAGGAGAAGCATCCGGGGGTGAGGGTAGAATATACCAGCGGAATTCTGAAAGAAGATTATCCGGAATGGCTGGCAGAACAGATCCTTCTCAGCGAGGAACCGGACGTTTTCATGATTCCGGCAGGGCAGCTGGATGTTCTGGCGTCTTTAGGAGTTTTAAAGAACTTAGAACCCCTGATGGAACGGGATGAGGCATTTGAGCGGGAGGATTATTACCCTGCTGCATGGAATTACGGGAATATCAGGGATACCCAGTATGCTCTTCCTTATGAAAGCGTGCCTACTCTGATGTTCGTCAATAAAACCTTGCTGGAGAAAGAACATATTAAGATGCCGGGAACCGATTGGACCTGGGAGGATTTTCTGGCTGTCTGCCGTCAGGTGACAAAGGATACGGACGGCGACGGAGTCATAGATCAGTTCGGCTGCTTTGATTACGGCTGGCGGGAAGCGGTGAATTCCAACGGAGTCCAGCTGTTTGAGAAGGGCGGAGCAAAGTCATATTTTGGGGATTATCGGGTGGAAGCGGCCCTCAGGTTCGTGAAAGACTTAAATGGGGTGAATGAGGGGTTTGCAGTGACTTCCAGGGAGTTTGACCAGGGGAAAGTGGCTTTCAGGCCCTTCGCGTTTTCCGAATACCGGACGTACAAGCCCTATCCATGGAGGATTAAAAAATATTCTGATTTCGAGTGGGACTGCGTGAAGCTTCCCTCAGGTCCTGACGGAAAGGGACAGACAGGATTGGATACGCTCCTTATGGGAATCAGCAGCAGAAGCGGACACCAAAACCTGGCATGGGAGTTTATCAAGGAACTGTGTTACGAGGAGGAAACCCAGCTCCATTTGCTGGAGGCTTCCCAGGGAATGCCGGTTTTGCGGGGGGCTGTAGAGTCTCCGCTGTTAAAGCAGGTGCTGGGCAATGATATACCAGGCAACGGCAACATGGATGTGGAGGTAATCCGGCAGGTCATGGAGGAGGCAAGGGAGACGCCTAATTTCCGCAGGTATTCTGCCGCCATGAGCCAGGCGGACAGAGAGATCAGTTCCATTATAAACGGAGAGCGTTCCATAGACAGCGGGCTTTTAAAGCTGCAGAGAGAGATTAACGCCTTTTTGAGACAGTAGGGAGGAAAAATATGGATATTAAGATTATATACAGCGATATTGACGGAACGCTGCTGAAAGGCGACCATCACATCTCCCCTAAGACCAGGGAGAAGATTCTGGAACTGGACAGAAAGGGGATTCCGTTTATTCTTGTATCGGCCCGTATGCCTGACGGGGTCAGGCTGATTCAGAGAGAGCTGGGGAATCACCGGCCCATTATCTGCTACAGCGGCGGTCTCATACTGGATGAGGACCAGAAAGTGATATACAGCCGGCAGATGGAACTGGGGCTGGCAGTGAAAGTACAGGCGGATCTAGAGAGGGAATGTCCGGGAATCTGCGTAAATACTTACGGCGGGGAACTGTGGGTGGTAAAGGACGATAAGAACCCCTGGGTTATAAGGGAAGAGAAGATCACAGAGGGGAAGTCTGCGGCAGGGGACATTGGGAGCGTCTTTTTACAGGCAGGGGGAATCCATAAGTTTCTTCTTATGGGAAATCCGGATGACATCGCGAAAGGGGAGGCATTTTTAAAGGCCGATTATCCGGGGCTGTCTGTGCTCCGGTCCAACGAGTACTACCTGGAGGTCATGGATGGTTCCGTAGATAAGGCGGCAGGCGTTAAGTGCCTGTGTGAAAGATACGGGATCCCCCCGGAGCAGGCGGCAGCTTTCGGCGACGGGGAAAATGATGTGGCCATGCTCCGGGCCGTGGGATATGGATTTGCCATGGCCAATGCGCCGGAACGTGTGAAAAAGCAGGTGGGAAATGTGACAAAGAGCAATGAGGAAGACGGAATATGGGAGGTGGTGAAGGGGCTGTAAGGCCCCTTAAAATATGTATTGAAGCCGTGAAAATTATGGGATATAATAAATTTCAAACAATATAACAGTATCATCTTATCCATGGGAATGAGAATACAGGCGGCGGCAGGGCCCGGACAGGAGCGAGGAGATTATATGGAAGCAATGAAAAAACTGCCCATTGGCGTTGAGTTTTTCAGAGACTTCAAGTCAGAAAATTTTTATTATGTAGACAAGACCGGTATGATCAGCCGGTTTCTTCGTACCAGAGGTGTGGTAAACCTTTTTACAAGGCCCAGGCGTTTTGGAAAAAGTTTAAATATGAATATGTTCAAAACCTTTTTTGAAACGGGAACAGATGCGGATTTGTTCGAGGGGCTTCAGATTGCCAGGGAAACGCAGCTGTGTGAAAAATATATGGGAAAGTATCCGGTTGTTTCCATTAGCCTGAAAGACGTAGAGGGCGGGAATTTTGAGGCGGCCTGTGACAGCTTGGGAATTCTGATCAGCGAGGAGGTTTCCCGCCATGACTATCTTGCCGGAAGCTTTGAGTTGTCCCAGACAGACAAGATAAAACTTCTAAGACTGATGGACGGAAATTTTGAAAAAAAGGCGTTTCTATGCAGCAGCTTGAAGGTGCTTACAAGGCTGTTGAACAAGCACCATAAAAAACCGGTGATCATACTGATTGACGAGTATGATGTCCCTTTGGATAAGGCTCATCAGGACGGATATTATCCCCAGATGGTGAATTTGATCCGATCCCTGCTTAGTCAGACTTTAAAGACAAATCCGGATATGTATTTTGCGGTTATTACCGGGTGTTTAAGGATTGCGAAGGAAAGTATTTTTACAGGCCTCAATAATTTTAAGGTGGATTCTATCTCCGATTCTGAGTATGGCGAGTATTTCGGCTTTACAGACGTGGAAGTGAAAAGTATGCTGGAGTATTATGGAGTAGAGGACAGGTTTGCGGATATAAAGGAATGGTATGACGGATATCATTTCGGCGGTGTGGATGTATACTGCCCCTGGGATGTGATCAATCAGTGCGACAAACTGAGAGTGGCAAAGAACGCGAAGATGGAGCCTCATTGGGAGAACAGCAGCAGTAATGCAATTATTCAGGATATCCTTAAAGATTCTACAGAGACAACTAAGGCAGAGATTGAGGCATTGATCTCCGGTGAATGTGTGGAGAAGGCATTGATTCCAGAACTGACGTACACCGATCTTGACAGCAAGGATGTGTCTGTCCGTCAAACTTATCTGTGGAGCGTGCTTTTTGCCACAGGTTATCTCACAGAAAGGGGAGATGGAAACGGGGAGCTGCACAAGCTGGCTATCCCTAACAAGGAGGTTCTTGGAATTTTTGAAAAGAAGATCAGTTCATGGTTTCGGGCAAGGGTTACAAGTGATACGGCAAGATGGCAAAGGTTCTGTAAAGCTGTGAAAAAAGGGGATGCAAAAGAAGTTCAGAATATCTTTAATGAATTTATGGCCGATTCAATCAGTATTCGGGATACTTTTGTGAAAAAGGAATTGAAAGAGAATTTTTATCATGGGATGCTTCTGGGACTTTTGAGAGCGGAAGGGAGCTGGGCAGTAAAGTCCAATGCTGAATCGGGCATGGGGTATACAGATATTGAACTGGTGATTCCATCAGAAAAGACAGGATGTATTATAGAGGTAAAATATGCGGAAAACGGAACTTTTGACAGGGCCTGCCGTAAGGCTATGAAACAGATTGAAGATAACGGTTATGCAAAAGTGCTTAAGCAGGAAGGCATGGAGAGAATCCATAAATTCGGAGTCAGCTGCTACAAAAAAAGCTGCATGGTAGTTTATGCAGGCGAATCTTTTTTTTAAACATATCCTTCATACAAAAGTTTATTTACAAAAGGCGGGAGTTTGTCTATACTGTGGGAAAGAGGAAGGCACGGCAGTGCCCATCCGCCATATGAAGGAGGAGATAAATTATGACAGCAATGACGCCGCCTATGGGCTGGAACTCATGGAATACTTTTGGGAAAGATATTGATGAGAAACTGATTTTTCGGATCGCGGATGTGATGGTTGAAAAAGGCTATCGGGACGCAGGATATGAGTATTTGGTGATCGACGACTGCTGGTCTTTAAAGGAGCGCGGCAGAGACGGCAGCCTGGTGCCTGATCCTGAGAAGTTTCCCCATGGGATGAAGGCAGTGGCGGATTATGTCCATGGCAGGGGATTGAAGTTCGGCATGTACTCCTGCGCCGGGATTCTCACCTGTGCCGGATATCCTTCCAGTTATGACCATGAGTTTGAGGATGCCAGGCTCTTTGCTGAGTGGGGCGTGGATTACCTGAAATATGACTACTGCAATTTTCCCAAGAATGCAGACACGGTAAACCGTTATCACATCATGAGCATGGCTCTTAAAAGTACGGGAAGAGAGATCTGCTTTGCCGCGTGCAATTGGGGGCAGCAGGAATCCTGGAACTGGATGCGGTCCATCGGCGCTCATATGTACCGGTCAACAGGAGATATTTTTGATAACTTCCGTTCCTTTATGGGAATCTTCCGGTCCCAGTTAGAGCACCTGTGCCAGTCAGGCCCTTACTGTTTTAACGATATGGACATGCTGACAGTGGGCATGTACAACCAGGGAAATGTGGCCATCGGAAAGCCCTGTACCGACGGGGAGTACCGGATGCAGTTTTCCTTGTGGTGTCTGGCCGGCGTGCCTCTCATGATGGGGGCGGATATCAGAAACGTAAAGCCTGAGATGGAAAAGCTTCTTCTGAATAAAGAGCTGATCCGCATTGACCAGGATCCGGAGTGCCGTCCTCCCTATCTTGTGGGGAAGAGAAGCGTCATGGTGCCGGAGGAGGATAAGGAGAATGCCGCAGAGCCCCTGCGGGCAGTGAAGGATCAGCTGTACACCTTTATCAAGCATCTTTCTGACAGGGAATTTGTGATTGCCTACTATAATCTGTTTGATGAGGAGCGGGAGATCAGCTGTATCTTTGCCGATGCGGGAGTGCCCTACTCATCGGGCTACGGATTTGATATGAGAGACGTGTTTACGGGGGAGAATATAGGAATCAAGAGAGATTACCATATTGTGACGGTTCCGGGCCATGACTGCAAAGTCTTTCTCTGCCGTCTTGCAAAGTGTGAAAAGTAACATGGAAAAGAAGAAAGAACAGTGCAGACGCTGCGGCAGGGAGTTGACTGCCGACGACATGGGGGCCACGAAAAAGTTTGTGAACCGGGGGAGCACGGCGTATTACTGTCTGGACTGCCTGGCGGAAAGCCTTGACGTGGCGAGGACCGACCTTGAGAAAAAAATCGTGTATTTCAGGGAGATGGGGTGTACTTTGTTTCAGGACTGAGAGGGCAGCCGCAAAAGAAAGCGTTCTCCAAACTGCCGAAAAAGGTTCGGCGGCATCATCCGGTCGGAATCAGGGATTACGGATTTAAAAACACAGACGCATAAAAAACGCCGGATTCATACTTTAAATCCGCAATTCCGTTGTACTGGAGGGCAATATTGCGGACGGAGACCGTGCCTGTCCCCGGACCGGAATGTTTGGAAGACAGAAAAACACCGTCTCTTATGACAGGCGGATTCTGGCAGGAGTTATCTATAGTGATGGAGATGGCCCTCTCGCCGGCGACTTTGGCATGGACGCGGACAAAGGGGGAGGCGCCGGGCTCATCAATGCAGGCGTCTATGGCATTTTCTAAAAGATTGCCGAAAAGAATGTAGATATCAGGCTCGTTGATCCAGAGCCGGCAAGGCAGATGGATCTGAGAGGCAAAACGGATATTGTGCTCCTGGGCCATCTCCCCATAGTGGCGGATCACAGCGTTTATGGCATAGTTGCTGCAGTATGTTTTGGGCGTAAGGGAAGAAAGCTTCTGACCGTATTTGGCAATATAATCCTTTAACTGGGATTCATCCCCATTTTCCAGATAGCCCTGGATAACGCTTAAGTGCTGCTTTAAGTCATGGCGGGCCTGGCGCGCTTCTTCAATCTATTTTTGGAGCATGGAGTACTGCGCCCTTTGGAGATGAATCAGCTGTTCCTGGCTGCGGGCACGCTCCTTTGCCTCGCCCTGAAGTTTTAAGGATTCCAGGGACGACACAAGGATGTGGTAGACGATAAAAATCATAATAAGAAGAGAGACTCTTGCCAGGAGAAAAGCCATTCCGGATACGGATATTATATTTAAGTTCCATGTAAACATGAGGACAATGAAGGAAGTGAGGGCGGGAATCAGCCAGATGGTCCGCCAAAGCTGGAGAGCGTGGCTGCCAAGAACCCGCCTTTTGGTAATGTCTAAGAAAGTAAGCATAAAGGGCGCGGTTATGATGAAAGGAATCAGGCGGATAATGGTGCCTGAGGGCATGCCGAGAAGGGTGTAGCCATGGCCCGGTTCCGTGAAAAAGCGAATATCCAGGAAAACAGCGATTCCCCGGACGATCATAACATAGTCTACAACAAGGGTATAGATAAAAAGAAGCTTGGGAACCTGGGCTTTTACGCAGAAAAGGTAGGCTGCCATGGAGACAACTGCAGTGAGGATATCCCAGGAGCGGATATCGCCTCCGGTGCCTGCCACATAACAGCACAGGAGAAACTGGGCGGACATGTTGACTCCGTTGATGAGGAGTACGAACCAGAGAGGGAAACGGAAGTGCCCCCGGAAGGGATAGTATGCCAAAAAGTGAAAGGGAAGAAGTTCAATGGTGTAGCAGGAAGCAGACAGCAGGGAAGAAGGGGTAAACATAAAAACCTCCTGTTTAGTTCGTGGCGCTCCGGGTTTTGCGGAACAGGTAGTTGGCGTATGCGGTTTTCATTTCCTTATATTTGGGACGGCTTATGGGAACCCGGCTTCCGTCTGTCAGCAAAAAATCATAAGGAGTGAGGGAGCACACCTGGTCTAAGGAGACCACATAGCCCCGGCAGCAGTTCTGAAACCGGAGGCCTAAGGAGGCTTCCCCGTATTCTCCCAAAAGCTTAAGCCGGGACAGGAAATACTCCAGAGTCATATAGGGCTTTAACATGCCTGCGGCGGTCTGAATCTCCAGAAAATGTCCCACGGAACGCACATACAGGATATCATCCAGATATAACCGGCGGGTCATGCGGTTTTCTTTAATCTCCAGGGCGCGCCGGAAGTTTCCCTGCTTGTCCAGCCGGTTCATAACAGAGCGGAGCCGTTCTTTGGACACAGGCTTTATAATATAATCCATGGCCTGCACCGTGTAGCTTCCAGGGCAAAACTCTCTTCCGTGGTAATGAAAATAATGGGGACGGAAGGGTCAAGTTCCCGAAGTCGGCGGGCCGTCTCCATGCCGCTTAAGCCATCCATCAGATTGTCCAAAAATACCGCGTCAAATCTTCCGGGGAAGAAGGCGGAAAGAAACGCTTCCCCGCTGAAAAAAAGAGAGATCTCAGGCTCCCTTTTCGTCAGAGAAAAATATTCCAAAAGCAGTTTCTGCAAATTATCCAAATCATATTTCAGATCATCTACCAAAGCAAAATTCATGTAAACACTCCTAAAACATCGCAGACCATCAAAAGGCAGACCCGGCCGCAGACGTATACGGCTGCACTGTTTTTGTTCATTATAGCAAAAAGATACCTTTATATTATCACAATTCGTGCGAAAAGAAATCAATTGGTGCTGTTTAATGCAAAATCAACTGCTGCCCTCCGTGGACAGGGCCCATGCCCACGGAGGGCAGCAGTTCGTGCGAAAAAGAATCAGTTGGTGCTATATGGGTTGAAAGGGGGAAAAATGCGGGATATGATTAAACGAAAAACCAGGAGGGCGTACTATGCAATCAGAGATCATACCGGCCTCCATGGATTATCTTTCCAGGGTCATGTCTCTGACAAAAGAGGAGCTTAGGCAGGCCGGATGCGGCGAGAAGGACAGACGCTTAATCGAGATATCCGTGGAGGAAATTTTCACCAACATTGCCTCCTATGCCTACGGCGGCGGAGAGGGCGTGATACGGATTAGGTGGGATATCCGCCAAGTGGGGAAAGGCCAGAAAGAGGCGGTGATCTGTTTTGCAGATGAAGGGACCCCCTACAATCCTTTTGCCAGAAAAGACCCGGACCTGACCCTGCCCATAGAACAGCGCCCTGTGGGGGGCCTGGGAGTTTATATGGTAAAACAGTTTATGGATGAGACAGATTATCGGTATGAAAAAGGGCGCAATGTGACTGTTATCAAAAAAAGATTCCCCGGAGAGTGACAGCAGGAAGGCAGATGCCAAGCATTTTCGGAAATTTACCAGGAGGAAGATTGGAAGTGAAGGGAAGATGGAAGGGGCTTTGTGCGCTATGGATGGCTCTGGCCCTGACAGTTTATGCTTTTCCGGTGACGGTGATTGCTGAGGATTTCACGGAGCAGACGGAAAGGATGGCAGAAGATTTGTCGGGAACCGAATCAGAGGCGGCTTTTGGCCCGGAAAATTTGGCGGCAGGGGCGGATGAAGGGGAGACTGGGGAAAGTACGGGGAATACAGAAAGTCCGGCGAGCACAGAAAGAACGGAGAGCATAGAGAGTACGGAGAGCACAACGAGTGCAGAAAGTGCGGAAACTTTGGACAAAAGTTCAGCTGAGTCGCGGGATAGTGAGGAACCATCTGGAACAGAACATACGTCTGGGGCAGAGGAACCGTCTGAATCGGAAGGGACAGCGGAAGAATCATCGGAGCCGGAATCTGCAGAGTCCACAGAAGAGAGGGAAGAATCATCAGCAGAAGAGACGGATAAAAGAGGGGAGAATCAGCCTGAGGGGACAACGGAAGGTACAGCGGCAGAAACAAGCAGTGTGGAGGAACCAGTAGAGAAGGATATCCTGGAATCTATCGTTAAGGAAAATTTAGCGCTGAAAGCGGCTGCTGCTGAGAGGGCGGGGGAAACGTCTGTGACGGCATGGCTGTATCTGGGGAGTGAGGAAGTTGGGGTAGGTACGATAATAGCTCCAGATGATACTTCCATCAAAAGTGTTATTACATTCGAACTCAACAAACCATTTGACCAGCAGACAGGACTTGCAGTAACTGCCCCATCGGGTAAAGAATTAAGCGAATGGAATCTGTGGAAGGCTAATTCGAGCGGATATGTGACTGGTAGCTTAAACTCTAAAGCAATAAATGATACGCTTACAGAGGATGAATATAGCGGTTTTATACCCACCGGGGAAGATCTTTACCTGCTTTTTGTCCCCATATGGAAAGAAGAGGAAGTAAAAATAGAGGAAATTGCGGATGGGAAGTCTTTGTATATGCAGATAGGAACAGCATGTGTGCTGCCTGCGGGAAAGTGGAAAGTGGATGGGGATACCACGATATACAACAGCAGCGGGAGTACCGTCTATGCGGCCAAAGCAGAGACATTTGTATTTCGTAAACAGGAATAAGAAGGAGCGATTATGATACAGAAAACCATATTAGTAAAAGCCACCGCCGCAGTGATGGGGGCGGCAGTTATCACGGGGACTGTTGTGGCAGTGAATCATTTGTCAAAGACGAAGGATTCCTATCATTCCATCCTGCTTTATGAAATAGAGGGGACTGCGAAGGTGGACCGTCAGGGGACGGGAATGATGAACGGGGTGGAGAATCTTTATCTGGAATCAGGGGATGAACTGACGGTGGAGCCTGAGAGTTTTACCCGGCTTCGTCTGGACGACGACAAATATGTGATGGTGGAGGAAAATTCTGCTCTTTCTATTGAGGCGGCGGGAACAAAGGAGGATTCCAGAACCACCATTCATCTGACAAAAGGGGCTATTATCAATGAAATTCAGAACCCTTTAAGTTCCGGTTCCACATATGAGGTTACCACCCCCAATTCCGTCATGGCAGTCAGAGGCACCACATTCCGGGTGGAAATTTATTATGATGAAAATGGGGAGGCATATACAAAGGTATCGGTCTTTGACGGCGAAGTGGCTTCAAGACTCATTTTTCCTGACGGGACTATGGATGAGGAAGTGGTAACCAGCCATGGCAAAGAGGTGATAATCCACAGCAATACGGATTTGACAGAGTATCTGGGAGGGATTCGGGATATTGATTATGAGGAACTTCCCCTTAGCACCCTTTCTTTCATTGCGGAAATCATGGATCGGGGCGGCTTGACCGAGGGGATTACCAAGGAAGAACTGGGGAAATTGATTCAGAGAAAAGAGGGCGAAGGGGAAGGAAAAGCCGGGAAAGAGACAGTGGAAGAGACAGAGGAAGAGACAAGACCGGAAAGCAGGGAGACAGAAGAAACCAGTACGGAACCGGAGACTATAAAAGAGGAAGAGAGTACAGAAGAAAAAGAGACACAGAGACCGTCCGGAGCCAAAAAGCCTCTTGAGAGCAGCGCTGCTGAGACAACCCAGGCAGCGGAAAGTCCGGCTGCACCGGCCATGATGGAGACTACGGTATCTCCCGCGGAAATCCAGACAGATGAGTCCAGCCAGGTGAAGCGGGGGTCAGGTAACCGGTATGACAGCTCTGACGATTCGGATGATTCGGGAAGCGGCGGAGGTTCTGGAGGTTCCGGCTCCTGGGACACACCGACGGAATCTTCAACGGAAAGCCCTGCAGAGGTTCCCACAGAACCAACGACAGAAAGTACTGCTGAGGCTCCCACGGAGCCGACTACGGAAGCGCCAGCCAAGCCAGTGGAGCACACCGTGACTTTTATGTATAACGGAACGGTTTTTGGCACTCAACAGGTGGAAGACAATGGGCATGCAACGGAACCATGGCTGAAACCGGCAGCAGCAGGGAAGTGGAATTTTACGTTTGATAATACTGCTATTACGGCTGATACTGAGATTCAATGGATAACCAATTGATAGATAATCGGGGGAGAAGGTTACTGTTTCACTCTATGCCTAATCCCCTTTTTATTTTTACCTTGAAAATACTTTTTTCTTATGTTATAATTCGTCTATAACAGTGATCGAGAGGAACCGCGGGCATGTGAGTCCGCATCTTCATTCATTTTAATCATCTAGATTTCTGGTGGGTCCACCACATAT
Source organism: Clostridiaceae bacterium (assembly GCA_910574345.1). GTDB lineage: Bacteria > Bacillota > Clostridia > Lachnospirales > Lachnospiraceae > UBA3402. The sequence goes on from CAJSZV010000001.1 coordinate 367,249, forward strand.
TCCGGATTTGATTGTTGTAATGATTCAGTCATGGGGAAATTTGTACGGTAAGGTGTGCTGCAGGCCGGTTTGGATAAGCGCATTTTGTACAGATTGACATATGGCAGACAGCCTAAGTTTTCCGTTTTTTGAAAACAAGAAGTTGCATGGCTGAATCGTTACGAATTCTCTGCAAGAAAGGAAACAGCCTATGACAAACAAAAGAGTTATATTCAATGCACCAGTAAAAACAGGGTCAGAAATGCCAGCCCAAGATTCCCAGAGGGAACAGGTGATGGGAGAGAAAGATGAGGTGATTCTGATTTTCAAGGACTCACCCATGCTCTACGGACGTTTTCAGAGACTCAATAATCAGTGGAGGCAGAGGTTTTTGGATTTCTGCCGGGGAAAGAAAACATTGCCTCTTACCTATGATCCGTTTTTCAAAAGGATTTTTCATCCGGATATACACCCGGACCGCCTGTCCCGGCTTGTATCCAGTATCCTGGGAATAAAAGTGAGAGTAGTGAGGATTCTTCCCAGTGAGGACAGTCTGCTGGACGGAGGGAGTCTTCTGATTATGGACCTTTTAGGAGAACTGGAGGACGGTTCTCTGATCAACATAGAGATTCAGAAGCAGGGGTATACTTTTCCGGCGGAGCGTATTACCTGTTATTCTTCGGATTTGGTTATGCGCCAGTATGCAAGGGTTAAGGGAGAAAGGGGGAAGAGTTTTACATATCATGACATTAAGAAAGTGTATGTGATTGTCATCTATGAAAAGAGTACGGGGGAATTTCATCGGATTCCGAATGCCTATATACATCACGGCAATACGGTGTTTGATACAGGCCTTGACCTGAAACTTTTACAGGAATATTTTCTCATAGCCCTTGACGTATTTCAAAAATTCCCGTATCCTAAAATCAGAAGCGAGCAGACTGCATGGCTGTCCTTATTGACTACAGAGAACATGGAAGATGCAGAAAAACTGATGGAGGAGTATCCTGAGTATTTGTGGATCGAAGAGATCTATGAAGAAATGGCCATGCTGTGTCATAGACCGGAGGAGGTGCTGGAATTGTTTTCAGAAGCATTGAAGATATTGGATGAGAATACGGTGAAGTATATGATAGAGGAGCTTCAGAAAGAACTGGATGAAAAAGTATCAGTGATTGATGAGAAAGAAGCGGCGCTTAAGGAACAGGGAACTGCCCTTAAAGAACGCAATTTGGTCATTGAAGAACAAGAGGCTGTTCTCAAAGAACAAGAAGCCGCTCTTAAAGAACGTAATAAGACCATTGAAGAACGGGAAGCAGAGATAGCAGAATTGAAAAGACAATTAAGAAGTTATGAAAATGCTAATTGCCTATAATAATAAAAGGCTGATTTTCTATAATAGCAGACAAGAGGAATCGCGGGTATATGAGCCCGCATCCTCATTCATTATGATCATCTAAATTTCTGGTGAGTCCGCCACATATTCCGGATTTAAATTTCGTAATTGAATAGTTACTAATTTTCTGTAAGAAAGGAAAAGTTTATGACAGATAAAAGAACTATGTTTAATGAACTGGCAAAAACAGGATTCGAGATACCGGGTCATGGTTCCCAGAGGGAACAGGTAATGGGAGAGAAAGATGAGGTGATTCGGATTTTCAAGGATTCACCCATGCTCTACGGACGGTTTCAGAGACTCAATAATCAATGGAGGCAGAGGTTTTTGGATTTCTGCCGGGGGAAGAAAACATTGCCTCTTACCTATGACCCGTTTTTTAAAAGGATTTTTCATCCGGATATCCACCCGGACCGCCTGTCCCGGTTTGTGTCCAGTATCTTGGGGATAAAAGTGAGAGTAGTGAGGATTCTTCCCAGTGAGGACAGTCTGCTGGATGGTGGGACGCTTTTGATTATGGATCTTTTAGGAGAACTGGAGGACGGTTCCCTGATCAACATAGAGATTCAGAAACAGGGGTATGCTTTTCCAGCGGAGCGTATTACCTGTTATTTTTCGGATTTGGTTATGCGCCAGTATGCCAGGGTTAAGGGAGAAAAGGGGAAGAATTTTACATATCATGACATTAGAAAGGTATATGTAATTGTCATCTACGAGAAAAGTACGGGGGAGTTTCATAAGATTTCTGATGCCTATATACATCACGGCAATACGGTATTTGATACGGGCCTTGACCTGAAACTTTTACAGGAATATTTTCTCATAGCTCTTGACGTATTTCAAAAATTCCCGTATCCTAAAATCAGAAGCGAGCAGACTGCATGGCTGTCCTTATTGACTACAGAGAATATGGAAGATGCAGAAAAACTGATGGAGGAGTATCCTGAGTATTTGTGGGTCGAAGAGATCTATGAAGAAATGGCCATGCTGTGTCATAGACCGGAGGAGGTGCTGGAATTGTTTTCAGAAGCATTGAAGATATTGGATGAGAATACGGTGAAGTATATGATAGAGGAGCTTCAGAAAGAGCTGGATGAAAAAGTATCAGTGCTTGGGGAGAAGGAAGCGGCGCTTAAGGAACAGGGAACTGTGCTTAGAGAACAGGAAGCAGAGATAGCAGAACTGAAAAGACAATTAAGAAATTATGAGAATGCTAATCATCTATAATAATAAAATTCTGATTTTTCTATAACAGCAATCAAGAGGAAGCGAGAGCGGCCCTTGGATTAGGACATATCATCATTCTTTATCTTTATCCAAGGAGGTACCTGCCATATGCCGCACAACAAAATCAAAAATGCCTTTTTATCTGCCGTGAATTCCGTTATTGCAAACCCGGACCAGTTTGCTGTCAATCCGGAAAAGGATTTCACCCGACAGCGGAAAATCACACCCGACACCCTTATTTCATTTCTTGTCTCTAAAGGCTCTTCTTCTGCCAGGGTGGAGATGCTGGACTTTTGGGGGCTGGATCAGCAAATGCCTTCCCTTCCCGCACTGAACCAGCAGCGTGCGAAGCTCAAGCACGAAGCGCTGGAAGCCGTCCTTGTCGGGTTCAACGATTCCGTCAGCAGCCAGGCAGGCTTCCCCGTCTCTGACGATGGATACCGCTATCTGGCCGCCGATGGCTCCACGACCACTTTTTTCAGCAGCCCGAAACTGGCCCCCAAGAGTATTTCTGCTCGCCCGGCCACTCCGCAAACGGCGTCTACAGCATCCATATCAATGCTTTTTTTGACCTTGATGCACACATCTATACGGACGCCATCCTCCAGCCCGTGCATGAAAAAAACAAGTTTGGCGCATTCTGCGACATTGTGGACCGGCACGGGACGCTCCCCGGCAGGAAGAATGTCTACCTTGGCGACAGGGGCTACTGCTCCTACAACAACATGGCACATGTGGCGCAACAGGGGCAGTATTTTCTCTTCCGCACAAAGGATATCCATTCCAAAGGCTTGGTCGGAAATTTCCATTTCCCAGAAACGGAATCTTTTGATATTGACATGACCGTTACCCTGACGCGAAGCCATTCCAGGAAAATTCCTGTCCCCCCGGAACTTACAGACGTTTCATTGACCAGGAATCCGCTTTTGATTTTATCGAATATGGCTCTTTTGACACCTATACCCTTACCTTCCGTGTCGCCAGATTCCCCATCGGAGATGATCCCTACGAATGTGTTGTGACGAATCTCCCAAGGGAAGAATTCCCTCCTGAAAGGCTCAAGATCCTCTACTGCAGGAGGTGGTCCATTGAATCCTCGTTCCGCAAACTGAAATATACGATTGGCCTGAGCAACTACCATTCGTACAAGCCAGAGTATATCAAACAGGAAATATGGGCAAACCTTATTGCTTATAACATAACGGAAATGCTGGTCAACAGTGCCGTCATGGAAAAGAAGGAAACAAAATATGAGTACAAAGTGAATTTTACCATGGCTGCACATATTTGTAGAGTCTTTCTCCGTCTGACCACGGAGAAAGACCAGTACAATGTGATAACTTAATGACATTGGTAACTGAATAGTTACTAATTCTCAGCAGGAAAGAAAGCAGTCTGTGACAGACAAAAGAGCTATGTTCAATGCACCGGCAAAAACAGGATCATAGATACCAATTCATGATTCCCCAATGGAACAGGTGATGGGAGAGGAAGATAAGGTGATTCGTTTTTTAAAACAGTTTTTAATACGGGGCATGATCTGAAGCTTTTACAAAATATTTTCTTATAGCACTTGACGTTTTAAAAGAATTCCCGTATCCTAAACTCACGAACCGCCTTTCTGACTGTTCGTGCAAAGGGCAGTCCCAGATGCAGCAGCGAAGCCGGTATTGTTCATGCAATCATTTGAATTCACCGGACGGACGGCGAGTCGCCTTCTGGAATATATGGTCAGGGATAAGTCCGTAATCTGCTCCAGGGTACATCCCCACATTTCATGTGTGTGGCCGCTTGCAGCGGCCTTCGGTACACTTGCGCAGCTTACGGTATCAGGATAAGTGCTGCAGGGCTGCCCTGTGATAGGGCAAAGGAACAAGAAGTGTTTTGACGGCAGGAGACATCATATGTGGGAGTACAGAGGATTGTGGAAATATTGCGGGAAAGAACAGATCAAAGACATGCTTTTGTCTTTTCAACTGCTGGGTGATACAGACTGGCCCAAGGAAAAGATACTGGCATGTCTCTTTGCGCTGAGCAATCATCCGGAGTCCCACTATCACTCTGTAAAAATCTCCAAAAGAAGGGGAGGATACCGCACCCTTGACGTGCCGGACGGGCTTCTTAAAAAAGTGCAGAGGAATATACTTCATCATATATTAGACGATTTTGCTCCTTCCCAGGCAGCCACAGCATATGGGCGCGGTACATCTGTCATATCCAACGCCTTTCCCCACACAGGCAAACGTCTGGTACTGAAACTGGATATCCATGACTTTTTCGGTAATATTACCTTTCCCATGGTGCTTCATAAGGCATTTCCGGGAACATATTTTCCCGCGTCTGTAGGGACGATGCTTACTTCCCTGTGCTGTCTGCGCGAGAGGCTTCCCCAGGGTTCACCTGCTTCTCCGGCAATCTCCAACCTGGTAATGAGGCCTTTTGACGAATATATGCTGGACTGGTGCGGGCAGAGAGAGATCGCATACAGCCGCTACAGCGATGATATGACATTTTCCGGGGATTTTGATGCGGCTGAACTTCTGAGAAAGACAGAAAGCTTTCTGAGGATCTATGGGCTAGAATTAAATCATGAAAAGACCAGGCTGTGTACCAGGGGTTCCAGACAGATTGTCACAGGAATTGTGGTAAACGAGACGCTGCAGCTTCCAAAGGAATACAGGAGAGAACTGCGTCAGGAGATCCATTACTGCAGAAGGTTTGGAGTGGAGGATCATCTTGGAAGACAGAAAGACACAGATCAGGCACAGGCAGGAGAATACTTAATGTCTCTGTTGGGGAAGGTGGCCTACCTCTTATCCGTCAATCCGCAAGATACATGGTTTCAGGATGCGGAGAAATTTTTGCGGGAAGAGTTGAGGAAAAGAGGGAAGCCATTTGTGGGGCAGTGAGGTATTTTTGAAAGAAGTGCGGCGGCTCTCCGCCACAGGCACAGTGGAAAATATCATCTTCGGCTTTCGTAGGGCTGCCGTCATTCTTTTGGACAGGTGTAGCGCGGCAGGTTCCGGCTGTGTTTCCCGTATTCAATGGCTTCTTTGGGGCAGCGGCAGATACAGGCCATGCAATGGGTACAATGGTTTTTCTATACAGGTCTGCCGTTTTCCAGATGGATATTTTGAAGAGGACAGACGGCTGCGCATTTTCCACAGGAAATACAGCTGGCTGTGGCATAAAATTTCTTTGCGTGGACGAACACAGGGTAAAAAAGGATGTTTACTATGCTGCTGTTTATTCTGTCGCTGAAAGTAAGGACGGGCTGTGGAAATGGTGTGTCTCTTTTTATGCAGGCGGCCGCCTGATCAATCACGTTTTCTGCCTGCCCAATGAGCTGCAGTGCTTTTTCTTTTGTGGGGGTAGAAAACAGTGCAATATAGTTTTCAGGCATTGTGATCCCGATACAGCTGCGGTAGTTCATCCCTTTTTGGGAACAGAGTTTTTTGAGATATTTTCCGGCGTTTCCCATACTTCCGCCGCATGTCATGACAAAATAAATATCCTTGCTGCCTGAAAGGGTGGTGTGTTCCAGCCAGTTCTGGACAATGCGCGGGATTCTCCAGGCATAAGTCGGGGCTGCGATCACCCATGGGCGTGAAGAGCGGAGCTTTGAAAAATCCTTGGTCTGTATTTTTGAAAAAGATTTAACGTTTCGTCATTCAGTTCAGCCCCGATCCGTTTGGCGGCAGGAAAACCGCCCCTTTCCAGAACGAACGGAAGTATTACCTGAAAAAATGCAGATCATTCAGAACCATTGACTGATGATTTAGAAAGGACCCGGACAGATTATGGAATCCGCCACGACAAAGAGAGACCCCTACATTGACATTATAAAAGGAATCGGTATACTTTCCATCGTCGCAGGACACAGCGGAGGAAACATTGGGCTCATTCGCCTGAACCTCTCCGCCTTTGTATACCTGTACCACATTATGATTTTCTTTTTTATTGCAGGTTTTTGCTTTAAGAAAGAACATGGACTCCGGCCTTATCTGTATATAGGAAAGCGCTTGGGGAGTGTTTTGCCTCTGTTTGCAGCATATTCCGTGTTTTTCGTGCTGCTCCACAATCCTTTGTTCCGCCTTGGTTTCTTTGACGAAAGCCAGCATATGTACAGCAGGGCTGAGATGGTCAGCTACTGTTTAAATGCTTTTGTGTTTCAGCATATTGATATATTGCTGGGGGCTTTTTGGTTTATTCCCATGTATATCGCTGCAGTGGGATTTTTTGGTGTTCTTTTTTCCGTGGCCGAAAGAACCGGATATCCCCGCTTCTTTCATGTGTTATTTGCGGTTTTGTCAGGGGGGCTTGGGGTCTATGCTCAGAATTTGAGTCTGGCATGGCATATCCAGACTTCCGTTCTGGCAGTTCCCGTTGTGTATGGAGGCTATGCGGTAAGAAAACATTGGGACTGCATAAAAAGGTTTATACCTTCCTGGGGATTTGCAGCTGCAGGCTGTATTTTATACTGGATTGTGACACGGCCTGTGGGTTTTGTGGAATTGTCTCTGAATCAGATTATCAGTCCATGGCTGTTTTACCCGATTACTGCCGTTGGAGTGTATTTTTGCATGTCATTGGGAAAATTCCTTGGCCGCAGGAATCTGTCCGGCAGGCTGTTTTCCTGTATAGGCAAAAACAGTTATCATATTATGGCACTGCATTTTTTTGCCTTTAAAATCGTGGATATGGTTTACGGAACTCTGACCCAAAAGGAAGCCTCGGTTATCTGCATATTCCCTCATGCTTTTGATTATTTGTGGCCGGTCTATGATTTTTTCGGGATTGTGATGCCTCTGATTTTTGTTGGCGTCATAAGGCTGGGAGTTAAGTGTTTCAACACGCTGCTCTCATGGGCAGCAAGCGCCAAATCCTAACTGGAACTGTTGGGGATAGTCGCGAAATTTTTTATATTTTGCCAAAAAAGGGGAGACAAACCGCCGGTTATGTGGTATAGTATTGAAGATTTGGGCAAAAAACTGCAGAATCGGTTTTTACACAAAACTTAAGGAGGAAAAGAATGGAAAACCAGAAGAAAAAGTCAGGAAGTTCACTGGCAAAGAAGATGGGAATCTCCCTTGTGTGCGGCATTGCAGCCGGGCTGCTGTTAATGTTTTTGAGAGAGTCCCTCAACGGTTCCGGTCATGAAGCCGCATGGAACATGATCAACAGTCTTTTATTTCAGGATGTAACAGCACAGGGAGCGGAACATGCTCTTGGGATTTTTTATTTGATCGGACAGCTGTTTATCCGTTCTTTACAGCTCGTTATTGTACCAATGGTATTTACTTCCATTACTCTTGCGATTGGGCAGATATCCGATACCAGAACTTTGGGGCGCATTTCCGCTAAGACCATCGGCTGGTTTCTTATCTGTTCTTTTTTTGCCCTGGCGCTGGCATGCATAGCAGGAAGCGCAGTATATCATGCAGGGCTTTTTACCGCCCAGGTGGAGGGCTTAACAGGCAATGCAGGCTCCACAGGAGCCAATCCCATGAACGTAATCCTCAATGTGGTGCCGGCCAACGTCATTACGGCCTTTGGAAGCAACACGGCTGTTCTTGCGGTGGTGTTCGTGGCTGTCTGCCTGGGCCTATGCATGAATGCACTGGGAGAGGAGAAGACGAAGCTCTTAAGAACCCTTGTTCAGGAAGTGAATGATGTGGTGGTGGTCTTCTTAAATTATGTGGTAACCACATTTGCGCCCTTTGCCGTATTTGTGCTTTTGGCAAGAACCTTTGCCACCTACGGAATCAATTACTTAAAACCGGCCTTTGCTTATGTGGCGGCGGCTGTAGCTATGCTTATGGTTTTCCTTCTCATAGGCTATCCCCTGGTGGTGGCGCTGGGAGCCAAATTGAATCCTGTGATCTTCTTAAAAAAGATCGGCAACGTGGCTGTTTTCGGCTTTTCCACCTCATCAAGTGCGGCCACGCTGCCCTTAAACTACCAGACCTGTACAGATGGGTTTGGTGTGGACGATACCATCGCATCCTTTGTGCTGCCTCTGGGAATGACAATCAATATGAATGGCACTGCCATTATGCAGGTCATCGCAACGGTCTTTATCGCCGGGTGTGCCGGATATGAGATCAGCCTTACTCAGTTAGTTGTGGTTGCGGTTCTGGCGCTGATCGCATCGGCGGGAACTCCGGCAGCGCCGGGAGCAGGAGCAATCGTGCTGTTTACCATTCTGTCCGGCGTGGGATTTATCAACGAGGGAGCTCTTCTTGCCTATTCCCTGATTCTTGCCATTAACAGGCCAATTGAGATGCTAGTGACTGCCCTTAATGTGGTTGGAGATGCAGTGACCAGCATCTGCGTGGCAAAAAGTGAAGGACTTCTGGACGAGGAGAAATATAACCGAATGTCAGGTGTGTGAGAAGCATCGGATGTTCATCCGATGTGGAATCAGCCATGAATTTTGGCTTACAAGCGAGCCTGATGCGCAAAATTCACATCTGATCCCTCGCCGTCTGAACTATTATGATTAATTATGCATAAAAATTAAAAATATACATAAAAAATACTTTACAAAAGAATATTTATGCATTATAATGCATGCTGTTACAGAAAACAACAGGGGGACTGCATGATCTGCCCCCAAAAGGAGAGGATATTATGAAAAAGAAAATAGTAATAGTACTTGCGGCAGCCATGACGGTTATGAGTTTAACAGGATGTCAGGGAGGCGCCGGGGCGTCATCTACGACGGCAGCGCCGGCAAATGACACGACAGCGGCAGGGACAGAGGCCGGGAAGACAGAGACGGATACCCAGGCAGCGGATACCAAAGAAACAGAAGCCGATTCCGCGTCAGAGGCTGGCATAGATCCCAATGGCGCCGTTGCCAAGATCAAGGCGGCGGGAAAGCTGACCATGGGAACAGCGCCGGACTTTGCTCCCTGGGAATTTAAGGATGTAAGTTCTGGCACTACGGAATATGTAGGTTCTGACATTGAACTTGGAAAATATATTGCTGAGCAGCTGGGGGTGGAACTGGAGATTAAGCCCATGGAGTTTTCCGCCATTCAGCAGGCTTTGGCTTCCGGGACCATTGATATCGGAATCTCCGGCTTTGCTTACACGGAGAAGAGGGCTGAGGCTCTTGGTCTTTCCGACCGCTATAATGTAAATGCGGCAGCAGGTCAGGGACTTCTGGTGTTAAAGGATCAGGCAGCGGATTACAACAGCGCAGAGAGTTTTGCCGGGAAAAAAGTGGCTGCGCAGAATGCTTCTCTTCAGCAGACTTTGGTTCAGGAACAGCTTCCCTCAGATGTGAAGATGCAGACCGTGACCCAGGTGACAGACGGGGTGATGATGCTGACCACTGGAAAGGTGGACGCAGTGGCCGTATCCGGTGATAACGGGGAATCTCTGGTAAAGACTTATCCTGAGGTAGCTATGGCGGAATTTAAATTTGCCTATGACAGCGACGGCAATGTGGTTGCAGTGAAAAAGGGCAATGACGAACTGTTAAATGCCATTAATGAGATTATCGCAGAGGTGAATGAGACAGGGCTCTATGAGGAATGGAAGGCGGATGCCAAGGCTCTTGCAGATTCTCTGGGAATTGAAACGCACTGACATAACAGGCAGAAGGGAGTTTAAGGTGGATGGAATTTTTTAGTGTAATGCTGCAGCTCTGGAACGAGTACTGGAAGCTGTTCCTGGAAGGGCTGGGAATGACCCTTTTTATGGGATTTCTCACGGTTCTTTTGAGTACAATATTCGGCGCCGTTATGGCCCTTATGCGCCGGAGTAAGTGGGGAATCGGAAAGTTTCGTCCGCTGAATGCCATAGCAGCCGTTTATGTGGAGGTGATTCGCGGGACCCCCATTCTTCTCCAGCTTTATTTCTTCTACTTCATGCTGCCTCAGTGGGTGCCTTTTCTGGAGCTGACGGAGTTTCAGTGCGTGCTCATTGCCTGCTGCGTCAACTCCACGGCTTATGTGTGCGAGATCATCCGGTCGGGAATTCAGGCAGTGGATTTCGGGCAGACCGAGGCGGCCCGCTCTCTGGGACTGAACGGACGGCAGACCATGATTCATATTGTGCTTCCCCAGGCAGTGAAGAACATTCTTCCGGCCCTTTGCAACGAATTTGTGGCAATAGTCAAGGAAACTTCCCTGGCATCCACATTCTTTGTGGGAGAATTGATGACCCAGTTTAAGACGATTCAGGGAATAACTTACCGGGTTTTGGAACCTCTTACCATTGTGGGCCTCATTTATTTTCTTGTAACATTTGTCATGTCAAAGCTTATTGCCCTGCTTGAAAGGAGGATGAATGCAAGTGAACGGTGAAAAGGAACTGATTCAGGTAGTGGACTTACATAAATCCTTCGGAAATCTTCAGGTACTAAAGGGAGTGACAGAACATATCTCAAAGGGGGAAGTGGTGTCGGTGATCGGTCCTTCCGGCGGAGGAAAGAGTACATTTCTCAGGTGCCTGAACCTTCTTGAGACGCCTGATGGCGGCCATATCTATTTTGAGGGAACGGATATTACGGACAAGAAGGTGGATATCAATGTGCACCGCCAGAAGATGGGAATGGTATTCCAGCATTTCAACGTGTTCAACAACCTGACTGTGGGAAAGAACATTACCCTGGCTCCGGTGCTTCTTGGGAAAAAGACCCAGGCGGAGGCGGACGACATGGCAAAAGAGCTGTTGGAGAGAGTGGGGCTTTCCGATAAGGTCAACCAGTATCCCAAGAAGCTTTCAGGAGGACAGAAACAGCGCCTCGCCATTGTGCGGGCTCTGGCCATGGAGCCGGATGTGATGCTGTTTGACGAACCCACATCGGCCCTGGACCCGGAGATGGTGGGGGAGGTTCTTCTGGTTATCAAGGATCTGGTAAAAACAGGTCTTACCACTGTGATCGTCACCCATGAGATGGGATTTGCAAAAGAAGTATCCAACCGGGTGCTGTTTATGGACGGAGGGATCATTGCGGAGAAGGGAACGCCGGATGAGGTCTTCAACCATCCTCAGAATCCCAGGACAAAAGAGTTTTTGAGTAAAGTGCTGTATTAGGGATATCATAAGAAAGGAAACAAAAATGACGGAGAGCAAAAAAAATATATTGTCTTATATTGACGAGAAATCAGAAGTGATCATTGATGTGTCGGATAAGATATGGGAGTTTGCGGAGCTGTCTTTGAGAGAGTTTCAGTCAGGAGAACTGTATGCCAAAGTGCTCAGGGAAGAGGGCTTTGAGGTGGAGCATCCGTTTGCAGGCATTGAGACGGCTTTTCGGGCTTCCTATGGTTCCGGGAAACCGGTTATTGGGATTCTGGCGGAGTATGATGCCCTCACAGGGCTTTCCCAGACAGCGGGAAGCAGTGAGAGGAAAGAACTGGTGACAGACGGCAACGGCCATGGCTGCGGCCATAATCTGCTGGGGGCGGGAGCCATGGCTGCGGCTTTTGCAGTGAAAAAATATCTGGAGGAAAAAGGCGCGGGGAACGGCAAAGTGATCCTCTACGGCTGTCCGGGAGAGGAAGGCGCAGCCACCAAGGCGTTTATGGCGAGAGACGGGGTCTTTGGAGAGTGTGATGCAGCCCTTACCTGGCATCCGGGCAATGTGAATCAGGTGACTTCCGGAACCTGCAACACCTGTATCCAGACGGAGTATAAGTTTACAGGAGTAGCTTCTCACGCGGCAGGGGCGCCGGAATTTGGGCGGTCTGCTCTGGATGCAGTGGAGCTGATGAATATCGGCGTTCAGTTTTTGAGGGAACACATGCCGGATACGGCCAGGATTCACTATTCCATCACAGATGCAGGCGGAGATTCTCCCAATGTGGTGCAGCCGAGGGCACAAGTCCTTTACATGGTCCGTTCCATCTGGGCAAAGGATGCCTTGGCTCTTCAGGAGAGGGTAGACCGGATCGCCCAGGCGGCGGCCATGATGACGGATACGGCCATGGAGAAACGGTTTATCGACGGATGTTCCAACACGGTTCCAAACAAAGTGTTGGAGACGCTGCTGTGGGAGAATTTTAATGAGGCGGACATGCCTTCTTACACGGAAGAGGAGATGGGGCTGGCCAAGGCTCTCTATGATTCCGTGGAAGTGAAAAATCCCGGTCTGCCGGGGGCAGCCACAGACGAAAGCGAAGAAATCTATGAATTTGTGGATGAGAAATCCTGTCATGGAACAAAGGCCATGAATGATTTTTTGATTCCCTATCTGTATTCGGAGAAACCCCGCATGGGCTCCACAGATGTAGGTGATGTGAGCTGGTGCGTGCCTACGGCTCAGATCAACACAGCCACTTATCCTGCCCAGGCGCCGGGACATTCCTGGCAGAATGTATCCTGCGGAAAGACTTCGATTGCTCACAAAGCCATGCTTTTGGCGGGAAAAGTGCTGGCGGCAACGGCTGTTGATCTGATTGAGAAGCCGGAAGTGCTGGCGGCGGCAAAAGAAGAGTATGAGAAGAAGATGAAACGGTACGGCGGGTATTACTGCCCTGTGCCGGATGGAGCGGTTCCGGTAGTGCCGGGAGAGAAAATGTAAAGACAAAATACTGTGGGACAAGGAAGTCTCTGTAAAGAAGGCGGTATAGGAGCCCCGGCAGGGGGGAATATACCGTCTCGAAGTCTGTTAAAATATAAATGGAGGAAATGAAAAAAGACCAGGTTATGAAGAAACGATATGTGATTATGCTGGCAGCGGTGACAGCATCAGCCCTTTTGCAGGCATTTGCCATGAATATATTTTTGGAGCCCGTAGGACTTTTGCCCAGCGGATTTACAGGGATTGCCGCCCTTCTTTCCAAGATTGCGGGAGTGGTGGGAATTGGCTTCTCCACTTCTCTGGGCATGGTTCTTTTGAATATTCCTGTGGCAGTGTTCTGCTATCACCACATCGGAAAGAAGTTTGTGCTGTTTTCCATGGTGCAGGTAATGCTGGCCAGTATATTTCTGGAGATAATAAAGCCTGAAGCCCTGTTTGACGATGTGCTGCTTAATATCTGTTTCGGCGGCTTTCTTTATGGGATGTCCGTGGCAATCGCCTTAAAGGGCAATGCGTCCACGGCAGGCATGGACTTTATCGCGCTCTATGTGTCAAACCGCCTGGGCAAATCCATCTGGCAGTATGTATTCGTGTTTAACTGCGGACTTTTGTGTGTGTTCGGCATGCTCTTCGGGTGGGAGAATGCAGGGTATTCCATCTTGTTTCAGTTCATTGCCACCAAGACCATTGATAATTTTTATCACAGATTTAAACGTGTGACGCTTCAGATCACCACCCAGAAACCCCATGAGGTGGTGAAAGAGTATATCGGCGCCTGCCGGCACGGGATCTCTGTGATGGAGGGATACGGCGGGTACAGCGGGAAGAAAATGAGCCTTCTGCACACCGTGGTTTCGACTTACGAGGTTCAGGACATTATCTTTCACCTGAAAGAGGTGGACCCGGCAGTGATTGTCAATGTGATCCCAACAGAGACTTTCATAGGCTCTTTCTATCAGAAGCCTTTGGATTAAAGCTCAGCCTGGGATTCCGTGCTGTCCCCATGGAGCTTCCTGTATCGGATCATGGAAGCGTACAGGTACAGAAGGTCATAGGTATCCGTGAGATTTTTGCCGCACAGCTCCTGAATCCGCTTAAGGCGGTAGGGGATGCTGTTGCGGTGGATGTGAAGGGTCTCGCACACACTGCGGATATCTCCGTTTAACTGAATATAAGCCATGGCCGTCTCAGCAAGCTGGGCGGTCTTTCCTTTCTCTGCCAGCCGGGCAAAAGACTCCTCCAAGCCGGGATAATCCAAGCGGGACAGCGCGATTGCCAGCTTCATATGGTCATAATCGTGAACGTGCCGGTGAGGGAAAAGGAGCTTTCCCATGGTAAGACTCTCTGCGGCAGCCTCATAGGCAGTGTGAAGATGGGTTTTGCGGCAGCAGACGCCAATGCAGCAGCCGGCGCCGGCGGACAGGAGGCGCTGGTATTTCCGTTCAAAATGCTGGTTTTCCTTGAGGATGATCAGGGTCTGGCTGTGGGAAAGAGGAAGAAGGATATCCTGCTCATCCAACAGATTCTGAAGGATGGAGGGGGAGGCGAAGGCATCTTCCTGCTCCTGCTCCATGACAAGGATGGTCTGTGGCCCCTTAATATCAATACCCAGCAGTTCCCCTTCCTTTATGAAATTGCCCGTATAAGCAGATTGAAGATGAAGCCACTTGTAAAGAAACTGGTTCCGCTCCTGGGATTGGTTTTTCTGTTTTCTGGACAGACAGATCTCCTCATAAAGAAGTTCAATGGTCTTGGCCAGAAGTTCAGCCATATGGAAATCGTCAGAACCGGCCTGTTCCATTACCACGGCTCCTATCCGCCGGCCCTGGAGGATTAGGGGCATAGCGGTCCCCGCTTTTTGAAACCGGCTGTCAGACGAGGCAAATACTTTGGCGTTAATATCCAGGGCCTTGATGGCCAGCAGATTCATGTCCCCCACGGAAGCGGAATCTGTGGACACCATAACCCGTCCGCTTACATCGCAGATGCTCATAGGAATGGGAAGCCCCTCCTGAATCTTTTCTACAATTTCATACATGATCTTGTTCTCGAACATAAAAACCTCCAGACACTGTGAAACAAACAAAGCCTTGAATCGTATTTATTATAATAATTTCTACTAAAAAAGGCAAGAATAAGAGAAAAAATTGTGCAGACAAACAAAAAACCACAGGAAAGTTACAGGGTTTTCACAATAGAAAATCTGAAAATAAAATGATAAAATATAAAATATTTATAAAATAAATAAAAAAAGAGAAAAGGAGGAATCAATGTAGAAAACACGGTATCGAGATTCATGGCCTACGCGGACTGCGCCAGCGAGTCTCACAAAGAAAAAGCATTTTGTGAATATATGGAGAACGAACTGAAACATATGGGCATCCCATTTGAGCGCCAGATGCTGGGCAACGAGGTGGTGACTGACGGCTGGAACATTCTGGCAAGAGTGCCGGGAGAGAGGGGAAAGAAGCCGTTCCTCTTTGTATTTCATCTGGATACGGCAACACCGGGCAACCCGGTAAAGAGCTATATCGAGGATGGACGGATCCAGAGCAGGGACAACAGTGTTCTGGGGGCGGACGGCAAACTGGCCATAGCCGTGGTGATGGAAGCCTTAAGCCGCTTAAAGGAAAGGGGAGAGTCCCATCGCCCCATAGAACTTCTTTTCACCGTGTGTCAGGAGCTGGGGCTTCACGGTTCAAAGTATGCGGATTATTCCGGAATCGAGAGCGAGGAGGCTCTGGTCATAGACCATTATGTTACAGGAGAAGTGCTGGTGCGCACCCCTTCCAGACTGCGGATCAGCGTGGAACTCATGGGACGGTCCGCTCATGTGATCAGGAATGAGGAACCGGGGATCAATGCATTAAAGGCGGCGGTGGAGATCATTCAAAAGATTCCCACAGGCCGAATCAATGAAAACTTAAGTATCAATGTATATGATCTGGTAGCCTTGTCACCCTCCAATGTAGTTCCCAGGTACGCCCGGTTTGATGTGGAGATCCGCAGTTTTGGAGATGATGTGAGAGAGCAGATTCGGCAGGAAGTGCGCCGGACCGTGGAAAAGACGGCAGAGAAACTGGAGTGCAGATACAACTACAGGGAAGACCAGGATGTGCCGGAGGCCGATTTTAGTCGGAACACGGATATGCTTAAACGTCTGGAGGTTATCTATGAGAAGACAGGGATACCTATGGTAAAAGCCCGCTCCTTCGGAGTGCTGGATGCCACATGGACCGAAAGGCTGGGAATCAGAACCATTCCCATAGGATTTAATATCTATCATTCACATAGTGCAAGAGAGTATGTAGTCGTAGAAGATGTAGAAAAGATGCTTCAATTGGCAGAGAATATAATCCGATATTTTTAAAAAAGAAAGTCCTTTTTGTTCGTCTGCCGTGAAAGGGGAAAACATGAATAAGAAAGAAAAAAAACAAAGCAGCTCCATGAACCCGTTTGTACCGCTTCTTCTCATGGTTTTGGCATGTGCCATCGTATCCTATTTTGTATCGCCGGGCGCCTATGACCGTGAGACCATAGACGGCGTTACCCGGGTGCTTCCGGAAAGCTATCATGCAGTGGAACGCACACCTATTACCTTTTTTAATCTGTTCCGTTCCATACCGGAGGGACTCACTGCCACGGCCAATATGATGTTCTGTGTTATGATCATCGGCGGAATCGTGGAGATCTACAAGAGAACCGATACAGTAGGCGCCGCTATCAACAGCGTCCTGAAAGCATCCGAGAAGATGAACAGCCAGGTGATTATCGCCATCGTCATGATCGTGTTCTTTATCTTTGGCGGAGTCCTTGGATGGAGCGAACATATTATCCCCTTTGTGCCTATTATCATATCCCTGGCTATTTCCCTTGGGTATGATTCTCTGGTGGGTATGGCCATCTCCGGTTTTGCCTGCCTGATCAGCTTTGCTGTGGCTCCTTTTAACGTATATACGGTGGGAATCTCCCACACCATCGCCGAACTTCCCATGTTCTCCGGCTGGCAGCTGAGAATGGTGGCTCTGGTGACCATCTGGGTTCTGAGTCTTGTATGGGTGATGCGCTATGCCAAAAAGATTAAGGCGGATCCTTCCAAGAGCCTGGTAAAAGACGTGGACACCTCCTCCTTAAAAATACCCGTGGACAACAATCTGAAGTTCGATCTGCCCAAGAAGCTGTCCTTCGTGGTTTTGGGAGTATCCATTCTGTTCACCATCTACGGAATCCTGAAACTGAGCTGGTCCTACACAGAGATGGCCACCACCTTTATGATCGGCGGCGTTATTGTGGCAGTGATTAACCGGGTGAATTATGAAGATGCCATCAATATGGTTCTGGACGGAGCCAAGGGTGCTTTTAACGGCGCTCTGATCATCGGTGTGGCCCGGGCCGTACAGTGGACCATGACCAATGGCGGCCTTATCGACCCTCTGGTTCACGGACTTTCCAAGCTTATGGGAAGCGCATCGGCTTACATGAGTACTGTGGGCATGTTTATCGTCAACTTCTTCATCAACGCCCTGATTCCTTCCGGTTCAGGACAGGCTACGGCAGTTATGCCCATTATGGTTCCTCTGGCTGACATGCTCCATATTACCCGTCAGACCGCGGTCCTGGCATTCCAGTTTGGCGACGGTATCTCCAACACCTTCTGGTTCACCAACGGAACCCTTCTGATCTACCTGTCACTTGGCAAGGTGCCCTTAAAGAGCTGGTATAAGTTTATTCTGCCTCTGCAGGGAATCTTCTTCCTGGCAGAATTTATCTTCCTGTTTATCGCCGTGCAGACCGGATACGGTCCTTTCTAAATGCCTTCTGACCATAGCCTCCTGACCGACGGTGAGGAGGCGCTACAATATTAGACCAAGGGGAGTGGAAACCATGAATGTAATGGAGGAAGTTTTAAAATACCGGGATTATGCCACAGCCATGAGGCGGGAGTTCCACCGGCATCCGGAACTTAGCTGGCAGGAGGAACGCACGGCTGAGAGAATCCGCGGGGAGTTAAAGAACATGGGGATTCCCTACGAAGAAGTAGTGGGAACCGGCACCATCGCCACCATAAAAGGCAGAAAAGATCATCCGGTTATCGGACTGCGCTGTGATATTGATGCCCTTCCCATAAAGGAAGTGAAGGACCTTCCCTTCCGCTCGGAACATGACGGCGTCATGCATGCCTGCGGCCATGACGGGCACATGAGCATGCTTCTCACAGCCGCCCGTGTGCTGGCGGAGCATAAGGAGGAGCTTGAATGTACCGTAAAGCTGATCTTCCAGCCGGCGGAGGAGAAGACCAACGGCGCCGTCAAGGTTCTGGAGTCGGGAAAGGTGGGAAAGCTTGACACCGTGGCAGGCATGCACCTTCTGCCTATGCTGGAATGCGGCACCATCTCCGTGGACCCGGGCCCCCGCTATACATCGGCCTCCTTTATGAATATTAAGATTATAGGGAAAAGCGGCCACGGGGCCATGCCTCATTTCGCTGTGGATCCCATCTATGTGGGAGCCAAGGTGGTAGATGCCCTTCAAAGCATTGCCAGCCGGGAGGCCAGCCCCATGGATACGGTGGTAGTCAGCATCTGCACCTTCCATTCGGGAACCATGGCCAATATCTTTGCCGAGACGGCGGAGCTTAGCGGTACCGTCCGGACCTTTAACCCCAAACTTCAGAAGGAACTTCCGGGAATCATCGAGCGGATTGTGAAACATACCTGTGAGGCTTATCGGGCGGACTATGAGTTTGATTACTACTCCGATATTCCTGCCACCATCAATGACGAACGCTGCAGCGAGATAGCCGCGGGTTCCGTGAAAAAGATTTTGGGGGAGGGAGGCCTTGTGAAATATGCGGGCACTCCGGGAGGAGAGGATTTTGCCTATTTCCTGGAGGAGTTCCCTGGCGTCTATGCCTTTGTGGGCTGCCGGAACGAGGATAAAGACTGCTGCTATTCCCTTCACCATGAGCGGTTTGATCTGGATGAAGATGCTCTGGCAAACGGTGCGGCCTTTTATGTGCAGTATGTTTTGGATGCACAGGTGGAATTCGGATAAAAGACTTTACATCTTTTCTCCCTCCCTTTATAATACTATATAACAGGGCAGCTTGAACTGGCAGATAAAGATGGCGGATATGAAAAGATTCTGCAGCAAATAGCCTTTGAGAAACGGTGTATTGAACGAAAGTTGTATCAAAAACCGCCAATTAGTGATCAATTATAAGTACAGAAGAAAAGTGCAAAGTTTCCCAGGATATTTAGGGGCTTTGCACTTTTTATCTTGCCAATCCGGACACATATGAGTCTATGCACAAAAGATGTTAGAATAGTAACTAAAACAGAAACAATAAGAATAAAATAATAAAAATGGTAACTATAATATTGACTATATTGTAGATGTGGCATATAATAAGCATGAGACAGAAGAGATTTTTGTTAGTTGGAGGAAGTTAAAATGCTCAATGTAAATTCAATGATTGCCGCAAATATTGTAGCAATTCTTAAGCAGCAAAATAGAAAGCAGATAGATTTGGCGGATGCACTACAGACTAATAAGCAGACAATAAGTAAGATGCTTAATGGCTCGAGAATGATCAATGCGGTAGAATTGAAGCACATAGCAGAATTTTTGGGTGTTAAGATGGAAGAGCTTACCAAGGTTCATGAGAATTCAGTTGATACGGATATTGTTCATGCATTTATGGGAAAGGTAGAATCGGAGGAAGCAAAAGAAGCACTGCATATCGCAGATAGACTTTCCGACATGATTTTATTTCATAGCCGGGTAAGAGAAAACGGAATGGCAATGATGGAACCATGGGAGGAATAATGGGAGATATATTTCTTGAAAGCTTATTTTATAAGCAAGAAAAGCAATATGAAAAAATGAACGATTTGTCAAAAGCCTTTGCAGTAAATTACTGTGGGAATACCATTATTAGAGAATCCATATTTGGCATCGTTTCAAATTATGCACGAAAAAGAGAACTGGCGCTTGAAATACTTCGTTATCCGTTTAAAGATGATGAACTTTGGGCATTTACCTTTGTAAAGAAGGGGACTATTTTTTTATGTGTGAATACAGAACTTCCTATGTGCAAGCAGATATTTGCAACAGCACATGAATTATATCATATCCATTGCTATGCAGAGGATATTAATACCAGTACTATTACTTCAGGTTCTTTATTGGATTCAAAAACATTCGATGAGGTGGCTGCATCACAGGAAGATCTTGAGGCAAATGCTTTTGCAGGTTTACTTTTGATGCCGGATGCAAGTGTGATAGAACAGTTTAAAATGTTTGGGATATCCAAGGATAGTATGGGAATTGATGATGTTCTTACTCTTATGGATTTGTTTGCGCTCCCTTATAAGGCGGTTGTGTTGCGTTTAGTGGAAAGCGGAGTGATCACGGAGGAGAAGGCCAGAAATCTTTATCAAGAAGATAACCAAAGTATTGCAGTCAGAATTCAGTTAACCGGAAAAGCGGAGCAGTGGCAGCAGAATAGCGGTAATTTGCTTCGTTATGGCAGTTTGCTGGATAATCTGACCTTTAATTCTGAGCAGGAGCTCCTTGCGGATAGCAGAGAAGAATCGGATAAAGCATACTTGGAAAAACTCGGAAAGGAATTTCGAAAGCGAAAATAAGGTGAGTATATGGCAAATATGAAATATGCCTTGTTGGATACTGACTTTATATCCAAGATGCATTTAATACGCAAAGATGATCAAAACAAATTAATAGATAAAATTATGACAATGTCCAATTATTTGTTCTATTGTCATAAACAGATTTCTGTGGAACTCATGCGTCACAATATTGCAGGAGCACCGGAATGGTTTGAGTCTAAAATTGTTTCTAAATCAATCTGTATGTACGATGATGAAATGATATTGGATGAATTATCGGAGATTTATGGTGATTTGGCTATCAGTGCATATGCGGATATGTTAAAAATTGCTTGTGATGCATATAAGGATGGATATTTTGATGACAAATTTGTTCTTGTGTCCCAAATGGATTGTCTTCGTATAAGTAGAGAAGATTTTTTGAAGCAGCTGCAAGATGATTGTAATGAAATTGGTGAGGGGCAAAATTTAGGGGAATTGATGACATATGTTCTTTTGCAAACATTAAACTTAAAATTTGGAGAACAAATATATGTTTTTTGCTCTGATGATAAAAATGCCAGAAATGGTGTGGTTAGTATAGGCAGCGCAAGATGTATTAGCGTACTGTCATCATTTGTAAAATTAAAAAAGGAAATTAACTTTACTAAAGAAGAAGCTATGCCATACATCGATTCTTATATGAATACGTGTTTAGGAAAAGATCAAAGGACATTTAAGGTTCAGGATACTTCGAAAGAAAAACGGATGTGCAGAATACCATGTGAGCAGGTATTTGAAGAAATCTTTGATGGAAAAATAGATGAACTTATGACTGGAAACTTGAAGTACATACTATAAACTATAGCAGGCCGGGATCATAATGGCGGAAAGAAAGCCAAAGCCTACGGCGGTTAAGAAGCTGGAAGGCAATCCAGGAAAAAGAGGATTACAGGATTGATGATATGGTTCCTCTGGCTGATATGCCTCACATTACCCGTCAGACAGCAGTCCTGGCGTTCCGGTTTGGCGACGGTTCACCAACACCTTCTGGTTCACCAACAGAACCCTTCTGATTTACTCTGCCATTGCCCGGATAAAACATTCACAATCCGCCAGATGTTCCGTATTGGAGATAATAACCATATACAGCAGTTCCTGCCCTTTTCCTGTCTGATGATACAGTTGTCCGAACTTGCTTTCTGTCAAATCCACGGCATAATATCCGCCAATTCCCCCTGCCCCATCCCCGGCGCCATATTCGTCAGCCCTTAAGTCAGCCCTGTCATACACAAGCCTGCCGCTGCTTTCTAACGACTCATATAAGTCCGCTGATAAGCCCTGCTTAAGAGAAAGGCAGGCGTTTATCGACAGAAGATATCTGTAGAGATCCTCTCCGCAGACGGCGGCGTCCATGAGCCCGGAGGAAACCGTAGTTAAGATTTCCATTTCCTGAATGTGATTGTAAGGATTTTTGCGGTCAAAGCCCTGGTCAAAGTTAATGTCCACGGAGCCGGGGTTTCCGTCGGACTGCAGTTCTTCCGTAAAAGAGGAAAACCAGCTGCTGCAGTCATATTCCGTATCCAGCACTACGCAGATACGAAGGCGGCACGGCTTTTGGCCCTCCCAAAGAATCCGTGCAAATGAAAAGACCGCTGCAATCGTGCAGATGCATACAAGAATCCGCCATTTATAGTAATCCCATAAAAAAATGAGCTGCTGTTTCCGGGAAAGGCGTTTCAATGTGTTAAAGTCACGGCAGAGTTCCTGCTGAATCGAAGTATGATTATGGTTTTTTTGGGCCATTTCTTTGTTCTCCTGTATACGTGTCAAAAAATCTGATTTCTCAATGATTATCCCATTTTAAAAAACACAGCGTACATATGTCAATAGACACGAGAACTTTTGCACAAATATGATAAATGTTGCAGAAATGTTATCGAAATAATGGACGATTTTTTGCTATATTTTTATACATAATTCCGGTTTCTTATGCAAAAACAGTCTGAAAACAGGTTAAAAAGTGAATTTTTGCACAAAAATAAGAGATGGGAATTCTACATAATATTTTTCATTTAGGAGGAGTTTTGATATGAAAAAGAAATTACTTGCAGTGACACTTGCAGCTGCTATGGCAGCATCCCTGACAGCGTGCCAAGGTTCTGAGAGCGCAGACGGCGGGGGAGCAGACAACAAGGGAGTATCGATTACGATTTTCAACTCAAAGATCGAGGTACAGGCCCAGTTTGAGGAGATGGCCAAAGAGTACAGCGAGACTTCCGGGGTAAATGTGGAGGTTTACTATTCCAATGATACGGTAGCGGCCCATCTGGCCACAAAGTATTCTTCCAATGATCCATATACCCTTTCCATGGTGGATGCAAAAGACGTGTATTCTCTTGCGGAGGACCACGCCATTGATCTCACAGGCGAAAAGTGGGTTGACAACACTAACTACGCCATCTCCATGAACGGCAAAGTGGTAGGCTTCCCGGTGTGTGTGGAAGCCAGGGGACTGATTTACAATAAAGATGCCATTGAGAAAGTTACAGGAGAGCCATTTAATCCTGAGGACTATACAACCCTGGATGCTTTTCAGGGGCTTCTGGAAAAACTGGCGGCAGGCGGTATGGAAACACCTACAGGAATTATGAAGGAGGACTGGTCCCTTGCCGGACATTTCCTGTCAGAAGTTTATGAGACACAGGAAGATGTTGACGGATTTATTAGTTCCCTCCATGAAGGCAGTGCCGATTTGGCTAATAATGCCAGATGGAACGCCAGGATGGACTATTTTGATACCATGATGAAATATAACTATGCAGCCGGTTCCGCTATCGCCGCGGAGCGGGAGGTATCCGAACAAAAGCTGGCGGAGGGAGAGATCGCGTTTATGTTCGGCGGTAACTGGGACTGGTCCATGATCAATGCCTATGAGTATTCCGAGAATATGGGAATCATGCCGGTGCCGGAGAACACCTCTGACGGGACCAACAAGAAGCTGGTAGGCGGCGGATCGAAATATTTCTTTATCGATTCCTCTGACAATACATCCGAGGAGCAGCGCCAGGCCGCCAAAGATTTTTTAAACTGGCTGGTGTTTGACGAGGCCGGCAACTCCTTTTTGACGGAGAAATGCGCCCTGGTTCCGGCTTACAGCAATATTAACGCGGCAGGTCTGGATCCCCTGTCCGTATCCGTAAAATCTTACGCAGATGCAGGCAATCTGATTGATAATTACAATTATCTTCCCGATGATCATTTCTCCCTCTGCGGCGCCGCTTTCCAGAAGTATCTGGCCGGTCAGACGGACCGTGCAGGGCTGGCCGCCGAGATTGAGAACTACTGGAAGTCAACGACTCCTGTGGAACACTAAAGAAGATATGGCTGCCGTCCGGGAACTTTGGACGGCAGAGGCAAAATGAAGGGGGAACATTCAATTATGAAGACAAATACCATGTCCTATAAATGCAGACAGTTTTTGATGTTTGCCGGAGTGACGACGGCCATGTTTATTGCGGTGGTTATCGTGCCCTTTATCTACGGAATCTATCTGACCCTCACAAGCTGGGACGGCGTGTCAAAGCAGAAACCCTTTGTGGGTTTTGCTAATTACGCAGCTACTTTTGGGGACGGCGCATACTGGCAGGCCATGGGAAGAACATTTTTGTATTCTTTCATAGCCGTAATACTGGTCAATATCGTAGCGTTTATCCTTGCATTCCTGGTAACAAGCGGCGTGAAAGGCCAGAATTTTTTCCGTGCAGGATTCTTTACACCCAACTTAATCGGCGGTATTGTTCTGGGCTATATCTGGAAATTTGTGTTTAACCGTGCTTTTGTGGCTCTGGGCAATTCTTTCTCAATCGGCCCCCTTTCCACTTCCTGGCTGGCCACTACAGGGGGAGCCATGTTGTGCCTGATCATTGTCTCTGTATGGCAGTATGCCGGATATATGATGCTGATTTATGTGGCGGGCTTTATGAGTGTGTCGGAGGATGTGCTGGAGGCTGCCAGGATTGACGGGTGTACCAACACCCAGTCTATTGTCTATGTGTCCGTGCCTCTTATGACGTCATCCTTTGTACAGTGCCTGTTTTTGACGGTTACAAGATGCTTTATGGTGTATGATGTAAACCTTTCGCTGACCAACGGCGAACCGTTCAACAGTTCGGTTATGGCGGCCATGCATGTATATAACCAGGCTTTTACCTATAAGAATTTCGGAGTGGGCCAGGCGGAGGCTCTGATTCTCTTTGTGGTGTGTGCCGTTGTAGGCGTGCTTCAGGTATATGTAGGTAAGAAGGGGGAGGTGTCCGCATAATGAATGCAAACGAAAAAGCTGCCCGCAATAAAAAAATCAATCATGTAGTGAAAATTCTGATTCTGACGGCCCTGTTTGTGTGCTTTGTGTTTCCGTTTGTCCTGGTAGTGATCAATGTGTTTAAAACGAAAGCCGATATCACTTCCAATCCTCTGGCATTGGTGGGAGCCCATGGCTTTACCATGGCCAACTTCCCGGAAGCCATGAAAAAGATGAATTTCGGACGCTCTTTTCTAAACTCGGCTTTTATTACCATCTGTTCTACCGTGCTTACGATTGTATTTTCTTCCATGACCGCTTTTGTCATTGTACGCAATAACTGGAAGGCCTGCGGCGCACTCCTTGGCATGATGGTGGCATCCATGGTCATTCCGTTCCAGGTGCTGATGATTCCTATGGTATCTCTGTACGGAGGCGTTCTGGGCATACTGAATCACAGAGCCACGCTGATCTTTATGCATGTGGGATTTTCATTGTCCATGGCCACTTTTATGTTCCACGGATCAATTAAGACCAATGTCCCCGTTGCCCTTGAGGAGGCTGCCACCATTGACGGCTGTACCCGCTGGCAGACCTACTGGATGATCGTATTTCCCCTTTTAAAGTCCACCATTGCCACGGTTGCGATCATCGACGCCATGGGATTCTGGAATGATTACCTCCTTCCCAGCCTGGTACTGGCAAAGAAGGAACTGTATACCATTCCCATTGCGACACAGGTATTTTACGGGACATATTCCACGGATATCGGTCTGGTTATGGCGGCTCTTCTGCTGGCCATGCTGCCGATTCTGATTCTGTATATCCTTTTGCAGCGTTATATTGTGGAGGGTGTGACTTCGGGTGCAGTGAAGTAATATGATAAGACGATTTTGAAATCTGAACAATATGAGACTGGGGGGAGTACCAGTCTCATTGTATGTTGAAGAAAATGGAGGTGCTGATTATGACAAGCCAGACATTGCGGGAGGCGCGCAAGTATGAGGAGGCTTCAGAGAAGATGATCCGACAGGAGGACAGACCGGGATTCCACTTGTCTGTGCGCATCGGATGGATGAACGATCCCAATGGATTTTCCGTGTATAAGGGAAAATATCATCTGTTTTACCAATATCATCCTTACAGTTCCCATACGGGCCCTATGCACTGGGGCCATGCGGTAAGTAAAGATCTGCTCCATTGGGAATACCTGCCTGCCGCTTTGGCGCCGGATGAGTTTTATGACAGGGATGGATGCTTTTCGGGAAGTGCAGTCACCCTTGAGGACGGAAGGCATCTGCTGATGTACACGGGAGTCCTGAAGGAGAGAGGAAGAGACGGCGGCATCAATGAAGTGCAGACCCAGTGTCTTGCGGTGGGAGACGGGGTTGACTATGAGAAGTACGTAGGGAATCCTGTTTTGGATGAGAGAACTCTGCCGGAGGGAAGCAGCAGGTTCGATTTCAGGGATCCGAAGATGTGGAAGGCAAAAGACGGCACTTACGCGTGTGTGGCAGGCAGCCGTTCTTCTGACGGCAGTGGTCAGATTCTTCTGTACACAAGCCCCGACGGATTTTCATGGAATTTTAAAAACATATTGATCTCCAACAAAAACCGCTTCGGAAGTATGTGGGAATGCCCGGATTTTTTTGAACTGGACGGGAAATGGATGCTGCTTACCAGCCCTCAGGACATGGCGCCTCAGGGGTTTGAGTATCACAATGGCAACGGTACTTTGTGCCTTATCGGCAGCTATGATGAAGAGCGCGGAGTCTTTGAGGAGGAACATGATCAGGCCATTGATTACGGCATTGATTTCTATGCCCCCCAGACGTTAAAGGCGCCTGACGGGCGGAGAATCATGATCGGCTGGATGCAGAACTGGGATGCCTGCGGAATCCGGACACCGGAGGAACCGTGGTTTGGCCAGATGAGCATTCCCAGGGAACTGTCTGTCAGAAAGGGGAGGCTGTATCAGAACCCCATAAGGGAACTGGAGGGGATGAGGAAGGGCAAAGTGGAGTACCGGAATGTAAAGGTGACCGGGGAAATTCGCTTGCCGGGAATTGAGGGGCGGAAGGTGGATATGGAACTGAGGCTTCGCCCCGGCGCAGCACAAAACCCATATCGGAAGTTTGCCCTCCGCTTTGCCCAGAATGAGGAGTACCGCACTTCTTTAAGCTTTCGCCCCCATGAGTCCGTATTGAAGATCGACCGGAAATTCTCCGGTTCCAGAAGGGCCATTGTCCACCAGAGGCGGAGCCTTGTGAGGAAGGAAGGGGAAGAATTGAAACTGAGGATTATCTTAGATCTCTTCAGCGCAGAAATCTTTGTAAACGACGGGGAGCAGGTTCTTACCATGACCATGTATACGGACTTGTCAGCGTCGGGAATTTCATTTTTTGCCGACGGTCAGGCTATTATGGATATTACCAAATATGATCTTCTTACAGAGTCAGAGACCCCGCAGCGATAAAGGGGCTTAAGCCGGAGAGTCATTTGTTGACTCCCTGAGCAAAACCATGGTTTCCGTATGGACCGTGCGGAAATTCATGGAAGGATCCTGAATCCGGGAGAGAAGCAGATAGGCAGCGCAGCGCCCCATAACTTCACTGTATATGTGAATGGTAGTCAGGGGAGGAGTCACCATTCTGGATTCCGACGTGTTGTCAAAGCCGCACAGGTATACGTCGCCGGGCACGGAGATACCTGCTTTTCTCAGGACATGGAGGAGGTCAATGGCGACAAAGTCATTGGCACAGACAAATACTTCGGGAAGACGGTCCATATTGGAAAGCTGCCCGGTCAGATATTCCTGGTAATCCGGGGAACCAGGATGTTTAACCCCTTCTTTGTTGCCGAGGATGCAGTACTCATCCATGGCAGGGAGGCCTGAGAGAACCATGGCGGCCCGATATCCCATATACCGCTCAAAGAAGGACTGACAGTGAAGATATTCACCTACAAAACCGATCTTCTTTTTATTTCTGTGAACCATTTCTGCTACAAATGTACAAATACTGGATTGGCTGTCAGGCAGAAGCCGGTCGGCATGGAACGGCCGGTTCAGGCTGGCGGCGGGAGCGTCCACAAAGAGAATGGGGATATGGAGGCTGCACAGCATGTCACAGTATCCGGGGTCAAACATTTCAAAACAGATTATGCCGGAAACCCGTTTTAAGTCAAAGGAATCAGGTAGTTTCCGGCTGTCAACTTCGTAGTCCAGAACCCGGTACATGGTAAGGCGGCAGCCCAGACGGGAAAGCTCTCTTTGAAATGTATCTGCTATGGCGGATATAAAATAGGATTCCCCCCAGAAAACCGTGGTAAGGAGTACAAATTCTCCCGCTTTTACGGAATCGGAAGCCAAAAGTTCCGGTTTCTTAAGGTCTGTGCCCGTAAAGTAGGAAAAATGCTTGTATCCCATCTGAGCGGCTTGTCTCAGGACTTTTTCTCTGGTGGCATCTGCCAGGACGCCTGTATTGTTAATGGCCTTGGAAACCGTATTTCGGGAGATGCCGAGGGCATCGGCAATATCTTGTATTGTTACCTTGTTTGCCATAAAGTGTATCCTTTCTCTAAAAACAGAATTGTGCCTCGAAGGCATGGTATTTTACAAATATTATAATGTACTGTTTGAAATGCGTCAAATATAAAACTGAAGGAAACGATAAAAATGTCTGCTGTGTAATGCAAATGGTGCAAATGAAAAAAATATTGACAAAATATTAGCGAAATGATATATTGATTAGTGCATACGTAAAAATAATTTTTACATATGAAAAATAGACACGGGTAAAACTGCAACATATAATTTTTTGCAAGAGGTGTCTCTATGGAGAGCTCAGGAAATGAGGCAATGGCATACTTTGATTCGGACAGCAGTATATTTGATTTCTGGCTCGAATGTGTCAGGCAGGGAAGGGCGGACAGTATCAGGGATTACTGCAGTGAGGAAGAGAAACAGGCAGTTTGCGATCAGTTGTTTATGAAAGACCGGGCATATGCCCTTCGGGTATGCATGGTAGTCTGGGTGGAGGCGGTGAAGATTGCGGAGAAGGTGGATGTGCCGAATACCATGATCGACAAGGCATTTGAGGAATGCATCCTTCGGTCTCAGACAGCTTCCACACCCTGGAAGCTGGTGAAACTCAGCGAAGAATATCTGACGGACTTTGCCCGAATGATTAACGAAAATGTGAGGGACGATACTTTGTCTCCGGTTTTTACAAAATTCCGGAAATACATAAAAGCTCATATCTGCGAACCTTTGAATATTGGGGATATTGCGGATGCATTATGCATCAGCAAAAGCCATTTGTCCCATACCATCAAAAGGGAGACAGGGGAAACGGTTCACACATGGATTCTGAAGGAGAAGATAAATCTTGCCAGGCTGATGCTGTCACGGAATGTGTACTGCATGAACGAGATATGGAGCCTTCTGGGCTTTTGTTCCCAGAGCCATTTTGCAAAGTGTTTTCGTCAGATTACGGGTATGACGCCGTCCCAGTTCCGCAGACAGGGAAAACTGACAAGGGAACGGGAGCTGCAATAAATTTAGCATAAGCCTGCTTTATCAAGGTCAGGTGCGGATCTTACGGAATCGGACAGGATTAAAGGGTAAGAAGGAAACAGGGCGCAAGTTATTATATATAGCTTGCGTCCTGTTTTATATTGGAAAGGGAGCTTTCCGCCCCGTCATATATCTGTCGTTCTATACAATTCGTATGTGTTATGATGTCCGCATAAGGCGATTATCCGTGAAAAAGGAGGAGAGGAAAGTTCGGGGATAAATGAAAAGGAGGTGTGGAGGGGGATTGTACCGGCGGTTCAGTACAAAGCGGTTTGGAGGGTATATAATAAATAGAAAGTGATTGCTTTTACATGTCCTCAATATGACCGGCCAGTATTCTTACGGTACGCCAGAACTGGTTTTTTTTGGCCGGATCGGTTCCTTTTAAGAACGAGGCAATCTCCGGAGGGAGAACGGTTTCCTGTTCCATGCGGTCAAAGAGCAGGGAGTCAGCGCTGATGCCCAGCACGGATGCGATTCTGAACAGGCTTTCTACGGATAGTTTTCGTGAACCGCGCTCGATGTGGCCTACAAAAGAGGTTGACAAATCACAAGCCTCCCCCAGCTGTTCCTGGGTCAGACCGATCTGCTCCCGCTGCCTGCGGATTCTTGCCCCGATTTCAAGATAATTGATGGAATCGTTCATGAAAACCTCCTTAAAACCAATGTGCCCTTTTATGTTAGTATACACGGATAAAAAGACTTGATGAATGAACTAAAAGAAGTATTATATAAACTAAAAGAAGTATTATGATAAAGGCGGACAGGAGGCGCTGATGAAAAAGAATACGGAGGAACTGGTAAATGAGATTATGGAGGGGAAGAATATGGCGGAATATCTTGCTTCTAATGCAGAGGAGTTTTTGGATATTCCGCTTTGTGCGCATTTGAAAGAATTGCTGAAAAAGAAGGGGATGCGGGTGTCGCAGGTGGCTGACAGGTCCAATAAGGGGGAGTATATTTATCAGGTGTTTCGCGGAATTAAAAATCCGGGCAGGAACGTGGTTTTGTGCATTGCTTTGGCTATGAAACTGAATCTGGAGGAAACTCAGTATTTGCTGCGGATTGGACGTATGGTCTGCCTGGATGCGCGAAATCGGAGGGATTCTATTGTCATATTCGGAATTGTGCGGGGGATTTCCGTGGCGGAGGTCAATGATATCCTCTATGAGTTCGGAGAGGATTGTTTATAGGGAAGGAGAAAATTTTATGAAGAGAATCAGAATGGAAAACGGAAAGAAAATGGAAAAAATTTTAAAGGCTGTAGGTCCTATGGGGGCTACTGTCAAGAAAGAGGGGCAATGGGATCTTGTGGTGTGTATTGGGGATGAGGATGAGGAATCTGTCTTGGTCGAGATGTGCCAGAAGAAGGATTACGGAGGCGACCTGATTATGGATCCTTTTATGAGGATCTGTTTGAAAAAGGATGGGGATGGCCATATTACCCAGGCAATCCCACAGGCTTACCAGTCGGATAGTTTGTTTATGGGGAGAACGGATATTAATGAAAAGGGAGAGATTTTTTTGAACCGGAAACTGATAGAGACAAAGCCGGGGGAATTGGACAGGAGACTGGAGAGCTGGCTTCGTACCATCGATGGGATTGGTTATCTCACAGAGCCTGATAAGATTATATTTCATGAGTAAACCTTGCATGTGCCTGTAAATATCCTATGACGGATGGGAAGAATACACTATAAGCAGTATTATATTGACTAAAAGAATTACAGATGCTATGCTTATGGAAAATCAGGAAGAAGGAAGGTATTTGGGTATGGTTAATTTTTTGGTTACATTCTTTTTGGGCTTTTTGGGGATCCATCGGTTTATGCAGAAGAAATATGTGACAGGATTCATCTGGCTTTTTACATGTGGATTGTTTGGGGTTGGATGGTTTGTGGATATGTGTATTGCTTTTTCCCGGATGGTTAAGGGGAGAAAAGACGAGGGGGAGAAAAAAGCGGATACAAGGAAGGCGAATCCGTCAGAAGCAGGGCAGGCAGTACAGCCGCAGGAAAGACAAAAAGGGCAGCAGGAGGCAGGCCAGGCGGCGCAAAGGATACAGACAGGACAGACTCAACCTTCCGGCCAGGCGGGAGATGGCGAGAAAAAGGGATTTTGGGCAGATGTGAAGGAAAGGGCAATTAAGAACCGGCAGGAGGCAGCCATACGGGCCGCATATAAAAAGGAGGAGGAGAAGCGGAAACCCAGGATTAAAAAAATCAGGCATACCAGGGCATTTACACCAGAAGAACGACAGACTCTTGATATGTTGAACATGGAAATTATAAAGATGGACAGCGATTATAAAAACAAGAGAATAACAGACAATTCA
This sequence comes from Clostridiaceae bacterium, assembly GCA_910574345.1. Lineage (GTDB taxonomy): Bacteria > Bacillota > Clostridia > Lachnospirales > Lachnospiraceae > UBA3402. The sequence goes on from CAJSZV010000001.1 coordinate 399,215, forward strand.
GGTGTTTTGAGATTATTGTTTCAGAAGAAAGCGATTGAAAGCAGGGCGGAATGGTACGAAACCATAGAACTTCCTCCGGAGGTAGACCCTGATACTCCTATTTATGTGGATGAGGAAGGGATCCGGAACAGTATTACAGGGTTGTTTTAAGATGGAACGGGTATTTGCTTAACTTTAAGAGACAGGGGGCGGGATATTGGACAGGGAAGCGGTAAGGCACAGGATTAAGAGTCTTTTAGCTTTGGCGGAGAGCGATAATGAGAATGAAGCTTTGGCCGCTGTGCAGGCGGCCAGAAGGCTGATGATGAAATACCATATTTCCATGGGAGAAAATGAACAGAAAGAGGTCATAGAAAAGGGGGTAGTGATAAAGGAACTGCGATTCAGGAGTATCCCTCTTACCCGACATCATTTGATGCTGGCCGCGGCTTTGGCAAAGAATTTCCGATGCCGGGATTTTTACCGGCAGAAGCCGGTTCCCTGTATCTGTTTTGTAGGATTTGAGGAGGATGCCAATGCTGTTTTGCTGCTGGCGGAGTATCTGGTTCGGTTTATGGAGCATGGGGCAAAGGCATACGGGGGGAGCAAAAGCCAGGAGTTTTGCTGGAGAGACGGATTTTGTGTGGGGGTTTATGGATCGTTTGAGGAACAGGACAGGGAGGGGACAGGATATGAGATAATGACAGCCATACCCCAGGAGGTAGATGATGCCTTTGGAAAACTGAAGCTTAAAAAGGATAACAGCAGGAGGTGGTCGGATTACAGGGCTTCGGATGGAGCGGCTTTTTCCAGCGGAGAGAGGAGCGGGAGAAGGGCTGTGGATAGCCGGAGCATTTCCGGGGACTGATATTTTTTCAGGTAACTTACCGGTAAGGACAAGGGGGGATTTTTGATCAAGGGGGAACATGTTTCAAAGGGTATTTTCTGGTTTATCTGCGGGTTCAATGAAAGGGATGAGTGCGATTTTGCGGAGACAGAGATGATTGCCTTTCCTGTTTCTTGTGACAGGGAAGGGAAGGTGTCAGGGAATCCGGATTTTAATTCCAGGAAGGGGAACGCATATAATCATAAAGAAACTTGGGCGTCTTTTGTGAAGCACCGAAAAGATTTAAGAAAATATGGGTGGAACTATTTTCCAAGGGGGAGGGTTGAGATAGCGGGCGGCAGGGCGCTGCTCTATCTCAATATAAACATTATCCGGTACGAGGGATTTTGGCGGGATATTGTAAACATGTTTCATCTGGAAGGGATGGATGTTCGGGTAATCGTGGACAATTCCTCTCATTATTATTGCCATGAAGATGATAAGAGTATACAATAATCGAAAGAAGCAAAATTTATTATGGAGGAGAGATGGTGAATAGATGGATGGATGATGTGAGACGTGACGCAATCTGCAAATTGAGGGAAGATAAACGCGGGTCAAAGAAGCTGGGGGACGCAGTGGATACGGTTATGGAGCTTTATGATATCCGGTAGGAAGGGGGGCTGCTTGCGCTGGAAGAGGCGGCAGGAGAGGCGGAGTCAGATTTTTTGAAGCATTTGATTTTGTTAATGGCAAAGGAGGTCAGCCCGTAAGGGATCATTGAGATCGCAACCAATGAATACTGGATGAATGAGCCGGAAGGCGGGGAGGCTATGGTGAATTATCTGTATTTGAGAGGAATGGCAGGTATTCAAAGGCTGGAAAGTAAGGAACTGCTTATGGAGGTTCTGTTAAGTCTGATGCCCGCAAAGCAGCGAAAAGAGTATGAGAGTTTGACGCGTAAGAGGAAAGAAGAGCAGGAACGGCTGCATAAAAAGGAGATTAGGGAGAGACTTTCTGCTATGCGTCCAACGTTCAAGCATAAGGAAGTGCAGGAAGTGATACGGCTGCTGGAGAATAAAATCAAGGAACTGCCGGATCAATGCCTGCAGAGACTGGTGCGTGATGTGGATTGCCGGGATTTAGCCGGCTGTGTATATGCTTTTGAACAGGGAACACGGGCAAGGATTCTTGAGAATCTCAGCACACGGTATCGGGATGTGGTGGAGGAAGAAGGGGTGAAGCGGGCGTTTTCTGATGAAGAGAAACTGTTTGCCAGTGTGAATCAAGTGATGGATATCATGGAACGTTTGAGGGAAAATGGAGAGCTGCTGTGCTGATTCAGGGAGATCATCCCGAAGAACAGGAGGGATATAAGATAAGCACTTATGTTATGACAGATATTCATGGCCATTATGACGGGATGAAAAAAATGTTCCGTAAAATCGGATTTTCCGCCAGCGACCGGCTGATCTGTGCCGGAGATTATATTGACAGGGGGCCGAAGAGTTATGAGATGCTTAGGTGGATCGAAAGCCCTGGGGAAAATGTCATTCTGGTCAGAGGGAATCATGATGAGGAGTTTCGCTATTGCGTGGAAGCCATGGGAATGATTTTTCGGAAATGGGGGATGGATACTGCCAGCGTGGAGGACACCATATCCGTGTACGGGACGGTCAGAAAGATAACTTCCTATTTTGATCTGTATGGAACCATAGGAGATCTTGTTAAGAAAAGAAGGACGGCATTGGAACAGTTGTCAGTGTGGGCAGCATGTATAGGGAAAATGCCCTATTATTATGAGACTGTGATGAATGGGCGAAGGTGCATTATCGTCCATGGCGGTTACATAGAGAGCCTTGCATGTCTGGAAGGTGTGGAGACGGACCATACCTATGACTCATTGGAAGATTTTTACCTGAGAGCCAGAGACGATGCTTATCTATATGGCGGAGTGGAGCACGGGATGATTCTGGCAGGGCATACCCCCACAACGGCAAAATATGAGCTTCCTTTTAATCATGGAAAGGTATACCGGGCTTATGATGAAGAGACGGACTGCATTTTTTATGATTTGGACTGCGGTTATGGGTTTAAGGATATTCAGCCGGAAGGGAGGCTGGCTTGTTTGAGGCTGGAGGATGAGAGGATTTTTTATGTTCGGGAAATATAAATGAGCAATGAGGTGATTAAATGGCAATTCGTTCAATCGAGTATCTCCAAAGTCTTGTGCGTGAACTGATAAAAGTACCAAGTGAGACAGAATGGGTAGAGTTTAAGTGTAATAACAAAGACCCTCAAATGATAGGAGAATATATTTCTGCACTAAGTAATTCGGCGGCACTGTGTGAAAAGACAAAGGCCTATTTAGTTTGGGGTGTACAGGATGATACCCATGAAATCATGGGGACAGAATTTCAATATCGGAAGATGAAAAAGGGGAATGAAGAACTGGAAGCATGGCTCTCTCGAATGCTTTTTCCAAGGATTAATTTTCGATTTTTTGAGATTTTAGTGGAGAATAAAATGGTTGTTTTACTGGAGATTCCTTGCGCAGAAAAACAGCCAGTTCAATTTGCCGGGGCAGAGTATATCCGGGTTGGAACAAATAAGAAAAACCTAAAAGAATATCCGGATAAAGAAAGGGAATTATGGAGAACATTTGATTCTACTCCATATGAACTGCGGATAGCTATGAGCAATCTGGATGAAGATTCCATGGTTGGTCTGATGGATTTTTCAAAATATTATGATAAACTTGAGATGCCCATTCCAAGGAACCGTGATAAAATCCTGGAAGACTTGCAACATGAGAAATTTATAGTAAAAAATGATGCCGGAAACTGGGACATTACGAATATGGGTGCGCTTATGATAGCAAAAGATTTGAAAAAGTTTGAAAGTTTGCATCGGCGCTCTGTCCGGGTAATCTGGTATAAAGAAAAATCCAGATTGAATGCGATCCGGGAAAAAGAATTTACCAGTGGATATGTGTTTTCTCATGAAGATATTGTACAGTATATTATGACGATTATTCCGCAGGAAGAAATCATTATTGAAGCTACCCGGAAATCTGTAGTTAGTTTTCCGGAGATTGCTATTAGAGAGTTATTGGCGAATGTCATGATTCACCAGGATCTGCAGCAGCGTGGTACAAATCCGATGGTAGAGGTATTTCAAAATCGAATTGAGTTTTCCAATACAGGCGCGCCATTAGTAGCTATTGAGCGTATTGTGGATTCCGTGCCGATTTCAAGAAATGAGAATATTGCCGGATTTATGCATAAATGCGGAATTTGCGAAGAACGAGGCAGCGGTTATGATAAGATGATACTATGGAAGCGGGATTATTGCGTCCACTTGATGATACAACGGCACCCCGGTATATGAAATATATTCCTTATTGGGCATGATTTAACTTGCATTAACTTGCATGAATAAGAAATGATTACAGAGAAAATGATGAAAATTCGCTATTTTTGGAGAATATTTCGCAGTTTCTTCTGTGTTTTATATCCTGAGAAATCATTTCTTTTAAAATTTAACTTGCATTAACTTGCATAGTTTTCATGAGGAGTTTTTCTTCATTGAATATAAGAAAGCCGATATATATGAGAATCCCGCACAGAACGGAGGAAACATGGACATTTATCCTTTTATCGACTCTCTGACAATCAGGGAGCATTTACAGAAGCTGGATTATGGTTTTGGTGCTTCTGAAATGGCATATTTGATCTGGCAGAGCAGGAAAAGGACTCTTAAGGAGAAGCTGCGGGCATGGCAGGAGCTGATGGAAACTACGGCAGATGAAGAGGTTTTCGCGGATCGGCGGAAGGGGACAAAGATAAGCCTGTTTCATGTTTTGAGAAAGTATGTGAATGCACAGAAAAACCGCGTGGAAGCTTTTCAGGACGGGAAGAATTGTGTCTATTTCTATGGGTATGAAGAAGATTCATTTTATGAGGGGGAAGAAGGTTTAAAGAGAGTGCCTTGGCGAATCGGGAGCGAAGGATGCTTTAGGGATTACAAAAGCTGCTGCGAAGCCCTTGAGCATGAGGTTGAAAAATTCCGGGGGACAGGCAGGGAGAGCAGTCTTAAGGACTTGTGGATTGAGCGATATGATCTGGACGGGGCAAGGGAGTGTGAGGCGGCGCATGTGGATGCCGGGATAGGGATAACCCGGTTTAGATGCCGCTCTGTCATGGATGAGGACGGCGCGGATATGGATTCCCGCGGGGATGCTGACTTTGAGGATATTTGTCTGGAGATGTGCATAGACATTCCCACGCCTTTTTGCCGGGGAGGCAGGAGGCTTTTAGGACTTAATTGTCTAGGAGAAAAGAAAGGAGAAACATGATGAAAAAGAATATGGATTGCCGAGGCCTTGGCCCTGATTGTTTTGATATGATCGGAAGGGATGAGGGGCTGCAGGCGTTACTGAACCATATTAAGGGCGACTGTGCCTGCTGTCCGGAGGTTCGCTGCAACTATTTGAGCTGCTATTATCGCGGCGGGTCTATGCTTAAGCTGGAGTTTAACCTTCGCCAGAAAAACCTGACCTTTACTTTTGACCCCAAATATTTTGATTTGAAAAAAACCTCGAAAAAACCGTTTACGGAACTGGAGGCATGGCTCAAGACCAAATCCAAGGATCCGCGCCAGTGGCTTAACCGGCTGGAGGCGCTGAAGGGGATTATGGATGCCTGGTTTGAGGAACACCCCAAGGCGGAGCGGAGTGTCCAGCAGGAGTTGGCAAAGTCCAATACATTTTCCTGCGGAAGCTGTCAGACCATGGATATGGAACTGGCGATTCCGGGGCATCGGGAACTTGGCCGAATGGATCTGATTGTCGTGTGCCGGAAAGGGGAACGATATATCCCCCTTATTGTGGAGCTGAAGCACGGCACAAAGGCTTTTGGCAACAGAAGCGGACTCCAGGCCCACTATGACAAAACCACAAAGTTTCTGAGGGAGCCGGGGGGCGAGGCTTATCTGGTGAAAACCATTCGCAGTATATGGGATTCCAAGGTGCGGCTGGGTCTTATTCAGGAACCGGTGCCAGGTGCCGGAAGCTTTGACGAAGCGGAGCTTATGTTTGCTGTCACTGGCTGGGAAAAGGGGAATGTGGATAAGATCCGCAGTAAGTTTCCCGGACAGCTTGAGCGGAATGTCTGGGTGGTGACCAGCCATGACCAGACACTGTATTTCGATGATGACAGGAAGATGTTGTTTCCAAAGACGGGCGGGGAGGAACAGCCCACGGGGGAACTCTCATAGGAGGAATTTTATGTGTAACGGGATAAAAGACATTGGCCCGATTTTGAAGGAGATTTTTCCGTCTGCAGAGATGGCGTCTTATCTTGCGCGATGCCCATTCGGTGATGATGTTTCTCCTCAGGAGCGCTGCGGCGGGTTTGATGATGCGCCCCCCGAAAAGCTTCCTCTTTTCCGGCATAGGATAGGGGACGCTGTTGCAGGCGCACTGATTCCACTGAAGCGGAAGCGGGAGCTGTTTTTGCTGTTGGCCGAGGGTGAGAAGGACGGCTATTTTTCGGCCTGGGCAGACGGGGCCTCCCGGATTGTTCAGGAGATGGAGCCGAAGCCGGGAGAGTTCTTTTACCTGATTGCTTGCAGCTATGAGGAAGATATGGGCCGTATTAAGGAGGAAGCAGTGGGGGCATTCCTCACATGGGAACATATTTTTGGGGCAATTGAGGAATATTTGGGAAGTGATGCGGATGAGGAGGAGCGTCTAAATTGGTCTTTTTATGTTGAGAAGTGGACGCCGGACGGAGGCGGGCGGCTGAACAATGACTATGGCTACACAGTGGTCGATTACAAGGTGTGCTATTGCAACTGCTGCTGCGAGGGTTTACCTGTCTGGGAACGGCTTGATTTTAGCGGCTATGTTGATCTGAACCTGCCTGTCCCTTTTCACGCAGGGGATATGGTGACCTTCGACTGCCGTCCTTTTGGGCCTGTGAGCCATGGGGTTATTCTGGAAGTGGGGGACAACCGTGATTGCTGCTGTCTCCAGGCACTGTATCGGGAAAGGGATGGAACCTGGGATACAGGGGCAGTGAAGCATGGACACGTTTTTCCGGGATACCATTCATCGAAGATGTCCCCTCTTTACCGTTTATCCTCCTTCTATGGACAGCTGCCGGAGGAAGAAGGTTTGTTGGAGTCGGTGAGCCGATATGTGAACGGGGACGAAAAACGTGGGGCCGCCTTGTGGAACCACATATTTGAGCTGACAGACAGAGGGATAAAGAAGACGGTGACGGAAGGGCAGATTATGTCTTATATGGAACGAAATTCGGCCCACGATCCCGTGACTATGGGGAAGCTATAGGAAAGCCGGCATAGGGAACAGTCAGAAAATGGGAATCCACAATGAAGGGGGCAGGAACCTATGATAGATTTTAACCGATGGATTTATTCACCGGACATTGCCTCATGGCTGTGTGCCGGGCCACCCTTAGACCTTGGGGAGCAGGCGGACTGCATCCTTTCGGCGCCCCATAGGACTTTGGAGGAAAAGCTGGAGGGTCTGCGGGGGCTTAGGAAAGAGGCGCAAAGCCTGCTTTCTCTTGGGGAAGGCCGGGCTTTGGAGGTCTTGGAGAAACGAATTGATATGGGAGAGACCTTGGAAGAGATCGTCTATCAGGGCGGAGGACTCAGCAACCGTTATGAGGCTGATATTTTTTGTCATGGACGGAAAGAGGAGTTTCTGAAAAAGAGAATCTTTACCGGCCCTGTGGCTGGGATTGATTTTATCAAGGAGCAGATAAGGGAAGCCGCGGACAGATATGACCTTGCCTCGGAATGTTTTTTTGGTGTTCTTGGGAAATTTCACCGGAGGGGCGGCCGATACTTTGAACGGGAATGGAACGTGATCTTAAACCCGGAGGGGAGGATCCTGTACTGTCTGCCGGAGACCGCGGAGGCTGTCACAAGAGGGGATTATTGGTTTGGCCCCATGGACTATCATTACATGAGGCTTCCCTACCCTTCGGGAACGGTTGTGGAGACTGTTTCCTCTCCCTTTTTTCCGTCTGTAAAGGGTGTGGTGGTAAGCAGGGCGGAGCCGTGGGAAGGGGAATTTCTCAAAGAGGATGAGCAATGGCTTCTGTATCCGGCTGATCTGTATAGGAGACAGAGTGGGGGAATCGGTGTGACGCCCCTGAATAACTATACGTCCATCCTCTTTGGAGGAGAGTTTGTCCTGCCTTTTATTCAATTCTTAAAGAGAAAAGAGGGGACATTTTCTGAGAGTGAAAGGTGGCTGAAGGACTTAGGGGCGTTGATCCGGAGGGATAAAAGCTGCCTTGCCATGATTTTAAAGGATGGACAGCCAGGAGTGAGGTCTGGGGTCAATGAAGACAGGCAAAGGTATGTGGAAGAATTATGGGAAAGGTGCGGACAGCATGGCAGATGACGAAAAAATGATTCCCACGAGCAACGAGCCAAGTGGGCTTATTTGCAGGAAAAGAAGGGGTGGGATTTTATGATAAAGATAGGCGAGACGGTACAAAACGCCGTAAAGGATTATGGAAAAGAGGCTTTTTTGAACCACAGGGAAGAGGTTTACAGGGCCATAGAGGCGGCCTGTTTCTGCGCAGAGTTTCTCCAGAACCAGGAGGACTGGGGCAGCAGGCGGGCGATTCCTGTGAGGAAAGGCGATTCTAAGGAATGGTGGGAGAAGACGTTTTTAGAGCGCCGCGACTATGATCTGCGGCGAGAGGAACTGTGGAGATTAAGAGGGGAACTGGTAAAGGGGTGTGCAAAGAAAGAGATACCGCTTAAAAATTTTCTTTGTCAGGGGATTGATCTTATGATAAAGGATTACCGGTATGACGACCCGGAGACCTGGACAGGGCTTATGGAGACACAGATGATGACGGATTCCTACAGGGATTACCGGGCTTTTGAGGAGGCAGTCTATTTCCTTGGGCTTTTGGAGATCGGTAAATTTCAGTGGGGAATCAATGATCATGTTTTCCGGGGAGATTTCCGTGAGGCAGAGTATTTTCTGAAGTGTCTGGCCCATTGGATTCCTGAGGAGGAAGGGGAACGTTACCGGGACTTTTGCATTCGATGCCTGGGGGACTTGGAGCGGAGCCGAATGGACGCCATAAAAAGGGCTTTGGAGGAGCGGGAGAGAAGGTTAAAGAACATGGAAGAGGAAAAAGGGGGAATCCCGGTTCTGGAGCTTTTTCATAAGAAAATGGAGGAGATGGCGGAGGAAGAGTTTGGGCAGTTTGTCACGGCTCAGTTTGAAGAGTATGAATATGGGGAATCAGAAGAATTGAGTCAGGAGGCAGACCTTCAGGCAGGGAAGATTACCAGAATCCGCGGACTGGCGGAGTTGTTTGTCTATGGGGACAGCGGGTTGAAAAAACGGCTTTTTCAGTATTTATCCGGGGAAGAGCAGATATTGGTCATGGAGCAGTGGATGGCAGATTTCTATCCGTCCAATGGAGAAAAGCTGGCAAGGAGACTTGCGGATATGCTTTACGCCGTACAGCCGGAGGGAATTTGGGACAGGGACGAAAACGGTATGAGTGAACATGAAAAAATGGTGTATGTTTCTCTGGAAAAAATTATGGGAAGAGATATAACAGAAAAATACGGGATGCTATAGTGCAGGAATAAGGATTAATATTGAAACGGGAGAAAAGAATGGAACAAGCTTTGGAGATTTTGAAAAGGAAAGGGTTACCATACGCAAAGGAAGCTTTTGAGGGGCACAGAGAGCAGATATTTGCGGCGATGCAGTTCATGTGCTTATGCAGCTTTGTGGCTAGAGAGAGCGGGCTTTTGGCATTGGATGAGGTGGCAGAGATGTGGGAGGAGGAAAGTTCGGGAGAGGATGGAGGAAATATTGCTCTGGCGGTTTCCATGGCGAAAGGGGATATGCCCTTAAAGGAGCTGTTGCTTCATATTATACGCAGAATCGTGGATGCCTCGGATTGGGACGAGGTGGAGGAAGAAATTCTGGCGCAGGCAAAGGAAAAGGGGTGTTCCGGCTATGAGTGGTATGTGGTAATGATTTATCTGTCAGGCGGAAAGAGTATATTGGAAGGAGTGGAGCCGGAGAGACTGCTTCTTATGTTCCGGGTTCTGGTTCCGGAGCAGTGGCTGGAGGATTATGACAGATATTGTCATGAGTGGACAAAGAAGGAAGCAGAGAAGGAGCGGGCAGAATGGGAGGAGCGGGCAAAGAAGAGCTTTGAAAAGGAGCGTTCTGTCAAAACGGCTTTTAACCGGATATTCGGAAGAATGGGGCCGGAAAAACTCCGGTATGTCATAAGGGAACTGGATTACAAGACTTTGGCGGCGGGGATGGCCTTTGCAGAGGAAGGTGTCAGAAGGCGTTGTCTGGAAAACATGGATGAGAGACAGCGGGGACTGGTGAAGGAGGAGTGGAGCTGCAATAGAGAGGATACCTATCATTTAGAGGATATTCTTGAGGCTATGGACAGGATGCTGATCCTGGCCGGGCTTATGGGGGAGGCATGGTAAGGGGGCAGAGGAGGGGGCCAATACGGGAGAATATTTGACCCGTCATACCATTGACGCGGTACATAGATAAGGTGTGATATACTGCCACTATCAAAGACGCACATTGACAACTAATAGGTATTTTTATTATCTGGGAGGTAATGAATGAACTACTTATGTCTGGCAGTGAAGAGGGAAGTGGCAGGAAGTGAAAGAGGAACCAAAGAACAGGCTCAAGTATATTTTCGGGAGAGATTCGGGGAATGGGTGAAGGAGAGACTGGAAGAGGAAAAGAAGAAGCTGGAGGGCCGGATTCGGTATTATGACCGGAGGGAGGAAAAGCATCATGGAGAGCCGGAGATAAAAGCGGAATGCTTCAGACGCAGGGAAGCGGCCTGGGAGGAACTGAAACGCATGGAAAGTCAGATGGGAGAGGGACAGGAAGGGCTCCGGGTATGGAATTACGAGGAAAAAGGGGAGTTTCGCTTTGAAATCCTGGATCAATTCAGCACAGAGGGTTTTGTTTTGATGCTTCACATGGCAAAGGTATGCCGGACAGGCAGCGATTTTCAGGTTGTGGAGGAGACCTGGTCTTATAGGGTATGGAGAGAAGCCGGGGATAAGGGAATTATGGAGGTGAGAGGCAGACTGCCGGAGAAAATGGGGGAGGGATGTCTTTCTCTGGATATTCGCCGGGAGAATCAGGAAACCATAGATCAGTTCAGGAAAAAGATAAAAAGGATGGGGGCGGAAGCCAGGAGAAAATTTTTATGAAGGAAAAGGAGACCATGCCGCGGCTGGAACGCCAGCTGCGGCTTTATGAAGTGATATGCAGGTATGACATTGCCCAGTTTTCCAATATCTGTGAGGTATTTCCCTACAATAAGCGCCTTCTGCAGCGTGATCTGGCGGATCTGAGGGAGGCGGGCCTGGTCAGTGTGAAATATTCCAGAAAGGGGAAGGGGTATTTTATCACAGAGATACCGGAATTCAATGAGAAGGCGGCGCCCTGCAAAAAGGCTCATTTGAAAAGGCTGAACCGCCTGGGAAGACTGATGACCGGGCTGGAGAACGAGGATATCCCTCTGTGGGAAAAGAAGGACAATGAGGCGGATGGGGACGTAAGGGAGTATTTTACGGCAAAGGATTCCTACAACCGGATGTTTCCCGGCCTGTCGGAGCGGACGAGGCAGAGGGATTTTGAAGTGCTGCGCAATATGGGATATCAGGTTTTCTATGACCCTGTTGACCATTGCTTTTCCTGGGATGAGGACAGCTTTGTCCTGGTGTGCAGGCCTTTGAGGGAGGAAATTGATGATGATTTTGTAGACGGGACCTGGTGAGAAATTTCATGGTTACGTTCACAGGGAGCCTGCAGACAGCAAGTGCGTTCAGGGTTTTACTGTGTCTGAAGCTGTAAAATGGTTTTTTGCATGGGAACACATTTCAGGAGACAGGAGGTATGGATGGGAACAAAAGTTAAGGTGCTTAGGGGAGACAAGATCGGCGGGTGTGTGGTCCTTGTCTCCACAAGTCAGACGAAAATCTGTATTGACTTTGGGGAAAATCTCCCTGGGCAGGAAGGGGAGAAGGAAATAAGGGCGGAATTTTCCTGGGATGAGGAGAAGGTGGACGCCGTATTTTTTACCCATTACCATGGGGATCATATGGGCAGATTTATGGAGATTCCCGCCCATATTCCCCTCTATATGGGCAGGGTCTCAAGGCAGGTGCTGATCAATATCAACCGGGCACTGCACAAAGAGGCACAGTTGGCAGTGCTTCTGGATGAGGACAGAGTGAGATGCCTGAAAGCGGATTGTCCCATAGAAGTGGGAGATATCCGGGTGACCCCCTATCTGGTGGATCATTCGGCCTATGACGCCTATATGTTTCTGATTGAGACGCCGGACAAGACCATTCTCCATACAGGAGATTATCGGAATCACGGGTATCGGGGGAAGGCATTGTTTGGGGTGATCGAGAAGTATATTGTCCGTCATGGGAAACGTCCTGTTGATATTCTGATTACAGAAGGAACCATGATGAGCAGGGCGGGGGAAAAGGCCTATTCCGAGGCCGAACTTTATAAAGAAGCGAAAGAATTGTTTAAAGACCACCGACATGTATTTTTGATCTGTTCTTCCACCAATCTGGACTCCCTGGCTTCTTTTTATCATGCGGGCACCTTTTACGGCATGGGAATGTACGGGAATTCTTATGTGTATTCCCAGCTTAAGACTTTCCGCGAGACAGCCGGGAGGGCAGCCCCTCTTTATGATTTTAAATATGCCTATGAAGTGCGGTTTGACTTTGTTCTGCCGGGAGTGGGGATGACCCAGGAGGAGTGGATGAGAAAGAACGGCTTTGTGACCGTGATTAAGGGGGAGCCGGGGTATGAGAAATGGATTAGACGGTTTGCGGATCTAAAGCCTGTTGTAATCTACTCCATGTGGGAGGGATATGTGAATCCGGCCCAGAAAGCATATGACAAAGAGCTTCATGAGTTTGTCCGCAGATATCACGCTGTTCTTATGCACACCAGCGGGCATGCCCCGGCAGGGGTGATTGAAGAGGTGATTAACCGGGTTTCGCCCAGGGAGGCCATTATCCCCATCCACACGGAGAACCGGGAGGGGTTTTGGAAGCTGAATATTAGGGAGGAGCTGAAGGGGAGGATCCAGCTGTCTTATGAATAAAAATGGTTTTTTTGACATTGAACTGATTCTTAGGACCTGTTATACTATGAAAGAAAGTGCGGATATTAAGGGTTCCTAAGGAAAGGGGAAGGTAAGGGAATGCCGGAGAGAAACGTGTATGAAATTATGCATATGGACAGAAGAGTTGCAAGGATCACTGCTTCTGGACGGTGCAGGATATATTATAAGTCGTTTATGCCGTATAATTTATATTTGGAAGAATCCGAAGATATTGATACGCTGGTTAACAATATCACGAATTTCAATTATTGGTGCGCGGCACGGGTTCTCACTTTAGACAGAAAGTATGCAAAAGAAATACTAAATAGTATAGGAATGCGGCAGGCAGTTACCGACAGGGAGAGAGCGCAAATTGCCCTGACATATAGATGTGCTTCGCTGACAGATGTTTTTTGGGTAAAATTACAGAAAGAAAAAGTTTTATTCAGAAACGTTAATTTGTATGAAAATCATTTGGAAAATACCTTTATTGATATTGCATTGAGAGGGAAACAATATACAGTGCAAAATGAAAGCCTGGCAAGGGACTTGTCAACCAATGGATGCTTTCCTAAAGCCTGGCAGAGAATTAACAATGGGTTCAGACTGCTGAAGGGCGGAGATTCAGAGACGGTAGAAAGAGAATTGCTTGCCAGTCAAATATGCAGATGTTTTGATGTTTCGCAGGTATTATATGAAAGGGCTTATTTTGACGGGGAAAAAGTCAGCGCCAGCAGTAATATTACATCAAAAGAGTATTCCATTGTTTCAATGGAAGCATTTGAACTATATGCACGGAACCATGAGAGAGAAACAAAAAAATATATTTTGTCTTTAGACAGTCATAATTATTACATGATGAATATTGTTGATTATCTTGTTGGAAATACGGACAGGCATTGGGGAAACTGGGGGGTATTGGTCTGCAATACCCATAATAAACCCGTAAGGCTCCATGACCTAATGGATTTCAATCAGGCGTTTCATTCTTATGATCATATGGAGGGTGCCAATTGCCAGACTATGTTTGGCGAGCAGATGAGTCAGAAAGAGGCGGCGGTTAAGTCCGTTGAAAAGATCGGGTTAAACCAACTCAAAGAGGTAAAGAAAGAGTGTTTTGACGAGTTACCCCAGTTTTATCCCATGTTCTGCAAAAGGCTGGAATTATTAAAATCCATAAAATGAAAAATATACAGTCGGTATTTGGAAGGTGAGATAATATATGAAAATCGGAGTGATTCAAGCGACTTCCCAAGCGAAGAAAAATAAATTGTTATACCATTGTACTGCAAACGCAGTAAAAAAACATGGGTATGAAGTGATTAATTTTGGCTGCTATGAGGATGAATCCTGCTATTTTTCATACATAGAGATTGCAGTGATGATTAGTATGCTTTTGTCAAGCAAATCAATTGATTTTGTTGTGACAGGATGTTCTTCGGGACAAGGAATGATGATTGCCTGTAACAGTCTTCCTGATGTGATTTGTGGATATGTGGAAAATCCACAAGATGCATTTTTGTTTGGAAGAATCAATGACGGAAATTCTGTGTCTATTCCTTTGGGATTGAATTTTGGCTGGGCTGGAGAAATCAATTTACAGTATACCTTAGAAAAATTATTTGAGGATGAATTTGGTATTGGTTATCCTCCAGAAGATGCGGATAGAAAAAAACAAGATACCCTGCTCTTAAAGAAAATCAATGCATTGACAAAGCGAAACGCAATCAATGTATTTGAACAACTTGATAAAGCATTGATACAAAAAGTGCTTAAAAAACATAATGTGATTGAATATATATTGAAACATGGCAGGGAAAAAGAAGTCTTAGAATTCATTCGGAGTAAAAGATAAATTCTAGTTTAAAAAGCCAATTTTCAAACATATGACAAATAGCTTCATGATTTTGTCCGGCGATATGACGCTATCCCCATTCACACGGAGAACCGGGAAGGATTTTTAAACTACCCCCTTGCAGAATCTTTCGTTCTGTGGTATGCTGTGAGACAGACGAGAAGAAAGAGGTGAAAAGATGAGGAGATAATCGACTTTTGAGACATGAGACTGTAAGGTACAGTAGGATACGTCCTGCTGCTTTTCATGTTGCCAAAAGTGGATTGATTCTCATATCCTCTTTTTTTGTTGTGTATTTTTAAGACACGTGTTGAGGAAGAGTAATCCCGAAGATCCCTTTGGCAGCCAAAGTTAGATTGGAGGGATGTGTTATGGCACAGATTCATGTTGCGGATCTTACCTTCGGATATGAAGGAAGCT
Organism: Clostridiaceae bacterium; assembly: GCA_910574345.1. Taxonomy (GTDB): domain Bacteria; phylum Bacillota; class Clostridia; order Lachnospirales; family Lachnospiraceae; genus UBA3402. The sequence goes on from CAJSZV010000001.1 coordinate 414,501, forward strand.
TTGATACTGTTTTTGAACATGTTTCATTTTCTGTGGATACGGACTGGAGGCTTGGGTTTATCGGCCGGAACGGAAAAGGAAAGACCACGTTTTTGAACCTTTTGCTGGGGAAGTATGCCTACAGCGGCACTATCACGACATCGGTGCCCTTTGACTATTTTCCCTATCCTGTCAGGGAAGATCAGAGGAAGCAGTGCGCTTCGGAGTTTTTGGAGAAATTGAAGCCCGGATGCGAGGAGTGGAGGGTGGTCTGTGAGCTTGACAAACTTCGAGGTTTACCCGATCTCTTATACCGTCCTTTTGACACCTTAAGCCACGGGGAGAGGACCAAGGTGCTTTTGGCCCTTTTATGCTCCGGGGAACATGATTTTCTTCTCATTGACGAGCCGACCAATCATCTGGACCAGGGCTCCAGACAGGCGGTGAAGGAGTATTTAAAGAGCAAAAAAGGATTTATCCTTACCTCCCACGACCGGGATCTGTTAGACGGCTGTATTGACCATGTGCTGGTGTTAAACCGGCAGTCCATTGAGGTGCAGAGAGGGAATTTTACCAGCTGGTGGGAGAACAAGGAGCGCCGGGATCATTTTGAAAAGGCGGAAAATGAAAAGCATCTGCGCCAGATCGCTTCTCTAAAGAAGGCGGCGGACAAAAGCGGAAGATGGGCCCAGAAAAACGAGAATACCAAGATTGGTTTTGATCCCGTGAAGGAGCCGGACCGGCCCTTCAGGGCCTACATCGGAGCCAAGACCAAGAAGCTGGAGAAGCGGGTCAAGGAGTATGAGCGGAAGATCGAGCGGGAGATTGAGGCGAAGAAGGAGCTGCTTCGTGACATTGAGGAGCCGGTTTCCCTAAGGCTTAATCCTCTGCTGTACCACAAGGAGCGCCTGATATCCATGAGCAATCTGTCTTTGGGATATGAGGGGGGAGGCGAAGTCCTGACGGGGTTTTCCTTTGAACTAAAGAGGGGGGAGAGGGTGTTCCTTCATGGGGAAAACGGCTGCGGAAAGTCTACCCTCATAAAAGCAATTCTGGCATCAGGGGGCAAAAGCGAGAATGAGAGCCTGAGAGTTTTGTCAGGGGAAGTGAAGGTGGGTTCGGAACTTAAGATCTCCTATGTGAACCAGGATACGGGCTTTCTAAAAGGAGGCATCAAAGAGTTTGCCAGAAAGCAGGGGTTGGATGAAAGCCTTCTTGGCGCCCTCCTTCGGCAACTGGATATAGAACGTGTTCAATTTTCCAAGAATATGGAGGAGTTTTCCGAGGGGCAGAAGAAAAAGGTGCTCATTGCCGCGAGCCTTATGACGCCGGCCCACCTTTATATCTGGGATGAGCCCTTAAACTATATTGATGTGTTTTCCAGAATGCAGATCGAGGAGCTTCTCCTTTCCTATAAGCCTGCTATGATTCTGGTGGATCATGATATCCGGTTTCAGGAGAAGGTTGCCACCAGGGTGGTGGAGCTATAGGCAATAATAAAATGTATAAGCCTATGGCAAACTACCGATATATATGATATACTGGACTTGACATAAATCATGCCGCATAACCAGGAGGTGATCAAATGCCAAGCGCTGCAGATATCATAAAAGATTATGTGACAGAGTTTTCAAGATTACAGGATTGGATGATACCAGTAAAAGAAACCAATCCTGACACATATGATTCTATGCACAAAAGGTATATTGAGTTAAAAGTTACTTTATCAGCTTTGGGCGTGAATCTTACGGAGCTGGATAGAATTAAACAGTAGAACTTCAAAGGGTGAATTAAGGAGGCGGTTGACCCATGAGAATTTTATTTGAACTTGGCGATCAATATGCAAAGGAGAGCAGCTGGAAAGATTTTGCCCTTTTAAAGCTTTGTTTATGTGCCATGGGCATTGTAATCGGGACAAAAGCTGCACCGAAACATAAGGAAACCATAGCAGGCATATCCATGGCAGTATTTATTGTAACCTATATTCCTCTTATGACAAAGGTTTTTAAAATCATACTGCGGGAACGCAGTGAAGCAAGGGCATCCGCGGAGAACTGAGAGAAACATCCGGTTGACAGACAGAAGGAGAAGCTCATTGTGCTTTCTATATTTTTCGGAGACATGCCGGAGGCCATTTACAGCCCGGTGGTGTATTTTAAATTATCGCAGACGGTGCTGCATTTGGACCAGAAATGGACCGGATAATGAAGATTATAAGAAGAAGGCAAGGGATAGTCCAGAGGATTTTATTGAAAGCAGCAGGTTTTTTCACTTACCCATTTCCAAACCCCTCCAAACGTGATACAATAAGACCCATAGCAACAAGAATCAGTTGCCTGACATACCGCCATGGCGAAAGGGCCGGCGGAGGAAAGGAGAGTTTTATGGATTATCAGAATATGAATCAGTATTACGGCGGAGCGTACGGGGCGGCGAAAGAATACGAGTCCTTAGAGAGGTACACGGCCAAGACCTTCGGCTGGATGTTTCTGGGGCTTATGACCACCTTCCTTATAGCCATAACCGGATACGCCACAGGCCTTGTGTTCTATGTGTTCGCTGTGCCTTACCTGATTTTTGCCCTCGGCATTGCGGAGATCGGGGTGGTGCTGTTTTTGTCGGCACGGATTACCAAGGTGTCCGTGGGAACTGCCAGAGCCCTGTTCCTTGTGTACTCGGTGCTCAACGGCGTGGTATTTTCCGCATACTTTTTGATGTATGATCTGGCCAGTCTGGTGCTGGTATTCGGCGCCACGGCTCTGTTCTTCGGGATTATGGCGGCTGTGGGATATGCGGCCAAGGTGGACTTAAGCAGCCTTAAAAACTTCCTTGTAGGCGGGCTGGTGTTCCTTCTGGTATTCTGGGTGGCCTCCATGTTCATCAATCTCCAGCGGTTTGAGCTGGTGGCCTGCGCTGTGGGCGTCTTTATCTTCCTGATCTTTACGGCCTATGACACCCAGAAGATCCGGGCCTATCATCAGATATACTGCCATGACGGGCAGATGGCAGAGAAGGCCTCTGTCTTTGCGGCTTTGCAGCTGTATCTGGACTTTATCAACCTGTTTTTGTATCTTCTTCGGGCCATGGGCAGGAGACGGAACTAAGAGGTAGCCAGTTCTTCCTGTGATATGAACAGAAATCCCCCGCAGCAGCCAGCCGGAAAGGCGGCATGCAGCGGGGGATTTGACTTCCAGGGCAATCCGGTATCAGAGGCGTCAAAAAACCTTTTGACCCCAACATCATGACGTTGTTTTACGGCCTCACAGGGGAGGGGCTCATCAGGCTGTCAGATCCAGATATTCCCCTTTTTTAACCGGTTCCTCGCTGTAAGTTTCCGGTTTGGAACGGAAGGTAGTTCTGGTGGTTCCGCCGGACATGTAGACTTTTCCGCATTCGGGACAGATGTCTGTGTGATAGCTGACGGACTGGGATACCACCTCTTTGTTCTCCTTCTGGGCCTGGGCCCATGCGCGGGACACATGCTCGGCTTCATGGGCACGGATGGCGAAAGCCGCGCGTTCCGGGCTGACTCTGGCAGGCGTCTTAAAGGAGACGCCAAGGTCATTAGAACCGTCTTTATATTTTCGGTTTTTGCATGTCTGACACTCATAGGAGTCAAAGTCACCTTGTGTGGAAATCCCCTTGCTGTTGGCCTGACTGTCAGCCGGAGCCTGGCCCGGCTGCATCGGCCCCATGGGGGAGATTTTAGAACTGCCCGGATTCAGAAAAGGGGAGGAGATGGATAAGCTGTTAAGGGATATGGCAGGGCTCATAAGATAGCCTCCTTTTAAAAGTATTCAAAAGCCGCCGAAGGGGGCCGTTTTTCATTTCAGAGGAAATTGTGTCCTATGAAAAAATGCTCCCCTTAGGATGCCCGCTGCGCCCAAAGGAAGATAGGTGCTGCCGCAGCCGCGCTCCGGCGCGGGAGTCCGGATGGCCGGACTCTTTCTGCTATATAAATTATAATCGAATCGTAAGAAAATATCAATATTACACAGAATGTCTTTTGAATCGTTTTTCCGAAGGCTTATCTGGGCAAAGCCAACGGCATCGAATTTCGGAATTTAAAGCATAAGGGCAGCAGGAAGGTATTGAGTTTACAAAAATTTTATGGTATAAATGTATCAGCGTGCCAGACAAAAGGTGCGCCACTGGTTCGAGAACCTCCCAGTATAAAAAACTAGGCAGAAGGAAAGAACGCGCTGTTTGTAACAGGGTGCTGCTTTTGCTGTTCTTGAAGGGGAAAGATCGGGCGGAGGCAGCCCCCTTTTTGTATCGCAGGAAAGTGCGCCTCAATGTACACTTTTGGTATTACGAGAAAGAAGAAGGATAAAAAGGTGAAAAAGAAAAAAGTAATCATTGACTGTGATCCGGGAATCGACGACAGCCTGGCTCTCATGCTGGCTCTGTCCATGGAGGAACTGGAAGTTTTGGGCATTACGGTAGTATGCGGCAACAGTCCTGTGGAAATGGGGGTGGGAAACGCCAAAAAGGTACTTCAGTTTATGGACCGTCTGGATGTGCCTGTATTTGCAGGGGCTGCCGCACCCTTACGGCGGGAATTTGTCAATGCACTGGATACACATGGAAGGGACGGACTGGGGGAGAGCTTCCTGCCTGACGTAAAAGGGTATGACCAGGAGATGGAAGCGGAGGAATTTCTGGCCCGGACCATAAAAGAGGAGTCCTGTTCTGTCATAGCTCTGGGTCCTTTGACCAATCTGGCCCGGCTTTTAAGGAAAGACCCGGAAAGCTTCGGTCAGATGGAAGAGCTTGTGTCCATGGGCGGAAGCTTTAAAAGCCATGGCAACTGCTCTCCTGTGGCAGAGTATAATTACTGGGCGGACCCGGACAGTGCGGCTGTGGTGTACGAGGCCATGGGAAAATCGGGAAAAAAAATGGTCATGACAGGCCTGGATGTGACGAGAAAGATTGTCCTGACTCCGGATCTTTTGGAATATATGAAGCGGCTGGATTCCCGCACAGGAGGCTTTGTGGAGAGGATCACCAGGTTTTATTTTGATTTTCACTGGATGCAGGAACATCTCATAGGATGTGTGATCAATGATCCTCTGGCCGTGGCATATTTTGCAGACAGAAGTTTGTGCAGCGGATTTGAATCCCATGTCCAGATAGAGACGGAAGGTATATCTAAGGGGCAGACTTTAGTGGACTCTATGAATTTTTACGGAAAAACGCCTAACGCCCTGGTACTGACACAGACAGATCCTTTAAGATTTTTTCAGATGTTTTATGGAAAGATTCTAAAGAGAACCGCAGAAAGTTTGGACCTGCTTCCCTGTCTGGTGAGAAGATGAAAGGAAAAGAGGAATGGAGATGAATATGAAAAAGAAAAAGATAACATCCTACCAGCTCTGTCTGGCAGCTATGGCAGCAGGGCTCAATGTGGCAGGAGGCCAGCTGGCCCTTATGCTGCGCCTGCCTGTTTATCTGGACAGTATAGGAACGATTTTTACAGGAGCTTTTCTGGGACCCTGGTTCGGCATGGTGCCCAGCCTCTTAAGCGGTATTATTATGGGAGTGACCACTGACATCTATTCTTTGTATTTTGCCCCGGTGGGAATGGTCACCGGTTTCATGGCCGGTGTGGTGTGGAGAAAAATGTCACTTGAGAAAGGAGCATCCTTTTTAAAGGGAAGGCTTTGGCTTTTGGCTCTGGCAGTCGCCGTTCCGGGAACCTTAGTAAGTTCTGTGATCTGCGCCGCAGTCTTCGGCGGAATCACGTCGTCTGGCTCCGCCGTGCTTGTGCAGCTTCTGGCCAGGACGCCGCTCGGCATGACTGCCAGCATTTTTGTGGTGCAGATTGTTACGGATTATTTGGACAGGGCAGTGAGTATGGCAGCAGCGGCATATATGCTTAAGATCCTGCCCTTCGCTCTTAAGGAAAAATGGAGAGGAGATTGGGGCCATGGGAGTGCCGAAGGAACGCTACAGCAGAATTACAGGAAAGAATGAGAGGGAAATCTGTCTTCTGAAGGGATTTCCCTGTGCCTGGGGCAAATGTACCTTTTGTGATTACACAGAGGATAACGGAAAAGACGAGAACGCCATGGCTGCTCTCAACAGGGAAGTACTTCACCGGGTTACAGGGGAGTTGGGGGTTTTGGAGGTGATTAATTCAGGAAGCTGTTTTGAACTTCCGGAAAAGACCCTTAAGGATCTTGAGGTCATCGTAAGGGAAAAGCACATCGGAAAACTTTTTTTTGAATCCCACTGGATGTACCGCAGACATCTTGCGGCTATGAGGAAGCGGATGGGAGTGCCCATTGTCTTTAAGATCGGCGTGGAGACTTTTGACCGGGATTTCAGGGAACGTGTGCTGAACAAACACGCGGATTTTAGGGATCCCCAGGAGGTGGCCCGGTATTTTGATTCTCCCTGCCTTATGGTGGGCATCCAAGGGCAGACCAGGGAAATGATCGACTATGATATGGAATGCCTGAAAAAATACTTTAAACTTGGGACTGTGAACGTGTACAATAATAATACCACCCCCATAAAGCGTGATGAAGAACTGGCATTATGGTTCATGGAAAAATATTCCTGGCTTTTAGACGATCCGGCGGTGGAAGTACTCTATGAGATCACGGATTTCGGCGTAGGATGAGCCATGGGCATCTGTGCCTTTTCCAGATCAAGAACCAGGTCAAAGAATGCCTTCATCTCCCGGTTGACCCACTTGTCCTTGTGGTAGATGACCTGGCGCCGGATATTGACAGGAAAGCAGGGAATAAGGATTTTTGTGATGGTTCCCAGCTCCAAGTCGCGGGTAAGGGTGAATTCCGGCAAAAAGGTGATTCCCATATTGCTGCGGACCATTTCCAGGATCAGATCCGTATTGTTGGATTCAAAAAGGGGGGAGATCTCTGTACCGCGGAGGCTTAAGGCATAGTCAAGAACCCGGCGGTAGCTGGCATCCTTCTCCGTCAGGATCAGGGGAAAGGAGAGGAGACGCTCCAGGGTAATGTCTTTTAAGCCGGCCAGAGGATGGGCGGAGGATGCGGCAAAGACTGCATCTTCTGCGGCATCCAGGACCCGGCGCCACCGGATGTCGTGAAGAGGCTCATCTAACAGATATACCACATCAAGATCATTGCTGTTTAACATTTCCAATAAAATCGTAGGCGTGTCTGTGGTCACACTGAGGGAGACCAGGGGATGCTGCCTGTGATATTCTTTTAGAATTCCAGGGAAAATACAGGAACACAGAGAATCAATGGTGCCTATGCGCAGGGAGCCGGTAAGGGTATTGCTTTCCTTGACGGACTCTCTGGCTTTTGAGAGGTCAAGAAGCACCTGGGCGGCATGGTCATAGAAAATCCTCCCATAGTTGGTGAGACTGACCTTTTTGCCCAGACGGTCAAAGAGGCGTACCTGAAGCTCCTCCTCCAGCTGCCGGATCTGAATGGTCACGGCGGCCTGAGAATATCCCAGATGCCTTGCGGCTTTGGAAAAACTGTTAAAGTCCGCTACGGACACAAAGGTAGTGAGTTCCTGAACCTCCATGGCTTCCCCCTTCGTCTTTGTAAAATTATCCATAAAAATTTTTAAAGTATTTCATAAAAATCATTTGATTTACTAAATCCAACAACTATTTTATAATAAATATATCCAACTATCAAGTCTGAAATAAGAGAAAGAAGAGGAAAGATGGAGAAAAAAGACAAAAGATACCAGACCTATCTCATGATTCTGAAAGAGGAACTGATTCCTGCCATGGGATGTACGGAGCCCATAGCCCTGGCTTACGGCGCGGCTAAGGCAAGAGAGGTCTTAGGGTGCCTTCCGGAGCGGGTTCTGGTGCAGGTAAGCGGAAGCATTATCAAGAATGTGAAGAGCGTCATTGTTCCCAATACAGGACATCTGAAAGGAATACCGGCGGCAGTGGCGGCAGGCATCGTGGCGGGGAGGCCGGACAAGAAGCTGGAAGTCATCGCTTCCGTCAGTGAAGAAAAGATCGGGGAGATGAAAGAGTTTCTGGATCAGACAAAGATTCAGGTGGAGCACATTGATTACGGCCCTGTCTTTGATCTTGTGATTACCGTGTTTCATGGGGATTCCTATGCTAAGGTGAGGATCGCGGATTTCCACACCAATATTGTGCTGATCGAAAAGAACGGAGAGATTCTTCTTGAAAAGGAAGTGGACAGTGCCGGAAACAAGGAGGAGCGGGCTGACAGAAGTCTTCTCAGTATGGAAGGAATCTGGGATTTTGCCACTTCAGTCGATGTGGAAGATGTGCGGGAAGTGCTGGAACGTCAGATCAGGTTTAACACAGCCATATCGGAAGAGGGGCTGAAAGGCAGCTACGGCGCCTGTATGGGGCGGACTATTTTAAATGTCTACGGAGACGATATTCGGATTCGGGCCAAGGCCAAGGCAGCAGCCGGTTCTGATGCCAGGATGAATGGCTGTGAACTTCCGGTAGTGATCAACTCAGGAAGCGGCAACCAGGGAATCGCTGCCTCCGTGCCTGTAATCGAGTACGCCAGGGAGCTTGATTCCGGGGAGGAAAAACTGTTCCGGGCTCTGGTTCTTTCCAATCTCTCCACCATTCACCAGAAGACGGGAATCGGCACCTTATCCGCATTCTGCGGTGTGGTCAGTGCAGGAGCCGGAGCAGGAGCCGGAATCGCGTATCTGAGAGGAGGCGGTTATAAGGAAGTAATCCATACCATTGTCAACGGTCTTGCCATTGTATCGGGCATTTTCTGCGACGGTGCCAAGGCTTCCTGCGCGGCTAAGATCGCGGCCTCCGTGGATGCGGCCATTCTGGGATATGAGATGTACTGCCAGGGACAGCAGTTTGAGGGCGGCGATGGAATCGTCATGAAAGACGTGGAATCCACGATCCGCAGCGTGGGCTACATAGGAAGAGAAGGAATGAAAGATACCAACGAGAAGATTATAAAGATGATGATTGAAGGATAATTGGAATGTTGGCTCTGCAGGGCTGCTTTTGCCGTTCTTAAGGTAAAGAGATCGGGCAAAAGCAGTCTTTTTAATTTTTTATAACATTTTGAAAAAGTACTTTAAATTTTTGTCAGTTAATGTATATAATAGTGATACCAGGGCCAAAAGGTCATAGAACTTATACGAGAAGGAGGATGACAGAATATGGAACCGGTAAAAGTGAGAAATGTGATCATTGGAAAAGGCAGGCCCAAGATCTGCGTGCCCATTGTCGCGCCCACAAGGGAAGAGATCATAAAGGATGGGGAACATTTTCATCATCTGGCGGCGGACCTGGCGGAGTGGCGGGCGGACTGGTATGAGGGCGTGTCAGATACGGAAAAAGTCCTTGAGACAGCCGGGAAACTGAGAGATACTTTGGGGGATATTCCTCTTTTATTCACCTTCCGTACTGCCAAAGAAGGCGGAGAGAAGGCTTTGGCGCCGGAAGAATACATAGCCCTCAACAGAGCGGTCATTGAAAGCGGTTTCGCAGATCTTTTGGATATTGAATTGTTTACCGGGGATGAGGCGGTGTCATCCATGATTGAGCATGCCCACCGGCATCATGTGAAGGTGATTGTGTCAAGCCATGATTTCAGAAAAACACCTGCCAGAGAGACCATTCTTGGGCGGATGAAAAAGATGCAGGAACTGGGGGCGGATATTCCGAAGATTGCGGTGATGCCTCAGACCAGGGATGACGTATTGGCGCTTTTGAGTGCGACCCTTGAGATGAGCGAACATTATGCCAGGGGCCCCATTATTACCATATCCATGTCAGGAAAAGGCGTGGTAAGCCGCATAACCGGCGAGGCATTTGGCTCGTCGGTGACCTACGGTTCGGCAGGCGGGCAGTCTGCGCCGGGTCAGATGCCGGTGGATGATCTGGCCAGGATTTTGAATGTGATTCATGAAACCCAGGAAAATAATTAGGAGGATTTGAGAATGAATGTACATTTTCAGGAATGCTGGGATAAGACCCGCTATGAATCGGACCAGGTAATAAGTCTCAGGGGTCAGGAGATCCCTTACCACACGGTGTGTGAGGATAATTTCTTCTATGATCAGGAGGGGAAGGCGGCAGCCACCATCTATTCCTACGCATACTTCCGCAGTGACATAAAAGATGCCTCCACCCGGCCGGTGATGTTTGCCTACAACGGAGGACCCGGCTCCGCCAGTCTGTGGCTCCATCTGGGCCTTGTAGGTCCCAGGAGAGTAAAGCTGGAGGACGAGATCCACCTTCCTGCGGTTCCGCCTTTTGAGCTTGAGGATAATCCCAACTGTCTTCTTGATATCTGCGACATCGTGGTGGTGGATATGGTGGGGACTGGCCTGGGAAGGCTTTTTAACGAGGAGGCAAAAGAAGAATTTTACGGCTCCGACGCGGATATCCGCCAGCTTGCCATGTTTGTGGACGGATGGCTGACCCGCTACGACCGCCATAACAGCCCGGTGATTCTGGCAGGAGAAAGCTACGGCACAGGACGTTCCGCCCTTTTGGCAGCGGAACTTTTAGGCGGCGGGCCGGAGAATCAGGATACTTTGGGAATCGCAGTCAGCGGAATCCTGCTTCTGGGAACTTATTTTTATGAGGACACTCCGTTTTCCCAGACGGCTTTAAATCTCCCCTCCATGGCAGCAACCAACTGCTATCACAATCCTGAGGGGAAACCGTCTCTCACGGAGTTTGTGAAGCAGGCTTATGAATTTGCAGGGGAGGAATATCTTCCCGCTTTCTTTGAAGGCGATGGGGCGACAGAGGAAAGAAAGGCTCATATCATCGAAAAGCTGGCTTATTTTACGGGTCTTGACAAGCCTTACTTAAAGCAGAACTGGCTGGATATCCCTATGCGGGATTACATGAAACTTCTTTTGAAGGACAGCCATGAGGTAGTGGGATTTTATGACAGCCGCTATACCTGGCCTGACCTTCCGGGAATTCCCGATGCCAATGTGATCGCCGACGACCCGGCCATGGGACAGTACACGCCTGCTTATCAGGCGGGATTCGCTCTTTTGCGCAGGGAACTGAATATCGCTTTGGAGCGCCGCAGCAAGGGACTGGCCCACGGCGTCAATGCCCAGTGGGACCGGAAGTTTAAGAGAAATCCGGGACAGGCCCTGGCAGGCGCCATGAGAAGGAACAAGAGTCTTCGCGTATTCTTCGCCTCCGGCCTTTTTGATCTGTGCACCACGGCAGGCAACGCCAGATACTTAGCGCGGCACAATAAGCTGGACCCTGACCGAATCACCATCGGAGAATACCCTTCCGGCCATATGGCATATCTGGGAGAGGAAAGCGCAAAGCTTTTGGGAGACGATTTGAGAGAGTTTGTAATAAAGTCAACGGGAAGACCGTGAAGGGATAAGTATGAAAGTGACGTTCATTTTTCACAGCAGTTTTGCAGTAGAGCTTAAGGAATCGGTTCTTGTCTTTGATTATTACGGGGAGGGGCAGCTGCCAAAGTTTCCCCAAAATAAAAGGATTTATTTCCTGGCCAGTCACGGACATGGGGACCACTATAATAAGAAGATTCTTGCATACAGGAATGAGTATCCCCAGGCGGAGTATATTCTGTCCCGTGATATCCGGTTGAAACCGGAAGAAGGGAAACCATGGATTCACAGTGTAAAGGGAAATGAGGAATACAGCTTTGGCCCGCTGACGGTAAAGACTCTTAAGTCAACGGATTTGGGTGTGGCGTATATGGCGGAGACGGAGCACATAAGGATCTATCATGCCGGAGACTTAAACTGGTGGCACTGGGAGGAGGAGGACAAGGCCTGGAACAACAACATGGCGGCCAATTATAAGAGGGAGATGGACAAGCTTTCAGGAGAACATGTCCATCTGGCTTTTGTGGTCCTGGACCCAAGGCTTTGCGGGGCATGGGACTGGGGCATGGATTATTACTTAAGCCGTACGGACAATGACCATGTGTTTCCCATGCACTGCTGGGAGCAGTACGAGGTGTGCAGACGGTATGAGAAGAAGCTGGAAAATCAGGCCGGCGCCGGCAAAGCCATATGCTTTCATAAGCTGGAGCATCCGGGACAGGAGTGGGAACTGTCAGAAAAATAAAACCCCTCTTTCCAACCCCTGTATTCTATGATATAATTGGGAGAGTTAAACAAAGGAGACTGCATATATGAAGTGGAACCGTGTGTTATTAAAATTAAGCGGAGAAGCCCTTGCCGGCCCGAAGAAGACAGGATTTGATGAGGACACAGTGAAAGAGGTGGCCAGGCAGGTTAAGATATCCGTGGAAGCAGGCGTGGAAGTAGGCGTTGTCATTGGCGGCGGCAATTTCTGGCGGGGCCGCACCAGCAATGCCATTGACCGGACCAAGGCGGATCAGATCGGTATGCTGGCCACGGTGATGAACTGTATTTATGTGTCTGAGATCTTCCGCAATGCAGGAATGGAGACAGAGATCCTGACCCCCTTTGCCTGCGGCTCTATGACAAAGCTTTTCTCCAAAGATCTGGCCAACGAATATTTCGGCCAGGGGAAAGTGGTGTTTTTTGCCGGCGGCACAGGCCATCCCTACTTCTCCACAGATACAGGCATTACCTTAAGAGCCGTGGAGATGGAGGCGGATGTGATCCTTCTGGCCAAGTCCGTTGACGGAGTCTATGACAGTGACCCGGCGCTCCATCCTGATGCGAAGCGATATGATACCATCAGCATTGAGGAAGTGATTGACAAGAAGCTGGCGGTAGTGGATCTGACCGCGTCCATTATGTGTATGGAACACAAGATGCCTATGGCCGTATTTGATCTGAACGAGCCGGACGGAATTGCCAGTGCAATGCAGGGAAAGATAAACGGCACCATTGTGACCGTATAATTTAGGAACATGTGCCCGAAAAGGGCTGATGTCCAGAAATCATGGACAAGAAGGAGGAAAACATGCAGGAGAAGTTAGATTTTTATGAGGAGAAGATGAATAAGTCCCTGGATGCGCTGCAGAGCGAATATGGCTCCATCCGGGCAGGAAGAGCCAACCCTCATGTGTTGGACAAGATCAGAGTGGACTACTACGGAACCCCTACGCCTATTCAGCAGGTGGGCAATGTGTCTGTGCCTGAGGCACGCATGATCGTGATTCAGCCTTGGGAAAAGAGCCTTTTAAAAGCCATTGAGAAAGCAATCCTTACCTCTGATCTGGGGATCAACCCCACCAACGACGGCACGGCTATCCGTCTGGTATTTCCGGAGCTTACGGAGGAGCGCAGAAAGGTTCTGGCAAAGGATGTGAAGAAGAAAGGAGACGCCGCTAAGGTGGCCATCCGCAACATCCGCCGTGACGCCAACGACACTTTCAAGAAGATGGAAAAAGCCGGTGAGATGTCTGAGGATGATCTGGAGCTGGCTAACAATAAGATTCAGAAGCTGACGGATAAGATGATCGAGAAGGTAGACAAGGCTGTTGAGGTTAAGACAAAAGAGATTCTTACAGTTTAGTGAGACGGGGGCGGGGCTGACCTGCCCCTTTGCGTACGTAAGGCAGGAGGAGATTCCGGATGAGTTTAGAGAATATGGTGATACCTGAACATGTGGCAGTGATTCTGGACGGGAACGGCCGCTGGGCAAAAAAGAGGGGAATTCCAAGGGCTATGGGTCACAAGGCAGGATGCGAGACTTTGGAGAAGATGGTGAGAGTGGCGTCTGATACAGGGCTTAAGTATTTCACGGTGTACGGATTTTCCACGGAGAACTGGAAGCGGTCGCAGGAGGAAGTGGGAGCCCTTATGCAGCTGTTCCGGTACTATATGGTCCGGCTTTTAAAAATCGCCTCAGCCAACAATGTGCGGGTAAAGATGATCGGAGAAAAGAGCCGTTTTGCCCCGGACATTATCGAGGGAATCGACAAGCTGGAGGAGGGGACAAAGGACAATACGGGCATGACCTTTATCATAGCCATCAACTACGGCGGCAGAGACGAGATTGTCCGTGCGGCGCGAAAACTGGCGCTTTCTTATCAGAAGTCAGGCAGGGATGTGTCCGAGGCGGATGAAGCAGAATTCGCCTCTTATCTGGATACTGCAGGCATACCGGACCCGGATCTGATGATCCGCACCAGCGGAGAGCTTCGCCTGTCCAACTATCTTTTGTGGCAGCTGGCTTATTCGGAATTTTATATTACGGACTGCCTGTGGCCTGATTTTAATCAGGAAGAATTAGAAAAAGCCATCTTTGCGTATAATAGCAGAGAACGCAGATTTGGCGGCAGAATAAAGGCATAAGGAGGGTTCCATATGTTTACAACCCGATTGATCAGCGGAATTATTCTGGTAATCCTGGCCATTGTCATCGTGGGGGCAGGTGGAAACATTCTGTTTGCGGTAAACGGGGCCGTTTCCATGGTGGGGCTGTTTGAACTGTATCGCGTGTTAAAGATCGAAAAAACGCCTCTTGCAGTAATTGGATATGGGGCCTGTGCTGTGTACTACGGCTTAATCTGGTTCGACGGGCACCAATATGTGACTCTTATGGCCATAGGCGTACTCATGTGTCTCATGAGTTTTTATGTGTTTACCTTTCCCAAATATAAGACGGAGGAGATCACGGCAGCATTCTTCGGCGTATTTTATGTGGCGGTGATGCTGTCCTATCTCTATCAGGTGCGCCAGATGCCGGACGGAATGTATCTGGTGTGGCTGGTGTTTTTCAGTTCCTGGGGATGTGATACCTGTGCTTACTGTGCAGGAAAATTATTGGGAAAGCATAAGATGACGCCTGTTCTGAGTCCGAAAAAGACCATTGAGGGAGCCGTGGGAGGTGTGGCGGGCTCCGCGGTTTTAGGATATGTATATGCAGGATTTTTTGGGCAGAATATGCTGGAGATAACGAATCCATGCCTTGCCTGCGCCCTTGCCTGCGGTGTGGCGGCGGTCATATCCCAGGTGGGGGATCTGGCGGCCTCCGCCATTAAGAGGAACCATGAGGTGAAGGATTACGGCCATCTGATTCCGGGGCACGGCGGAATACTGGACCGGTTTGACAGCATGATTTTTACGGCGCCGGCTATTTATCTGGTGATTACTTTATTCGGGTAAGCAGGTGATGCGCCCTTTGTCAGCAGGTCGGCACATCGGGGAAAAGGAGAGCGTTGCATGATGAAGAAAATAGGAATTCTGGGGTCTACGGGTTCCATCGGCACCCAGACGTTGGAAGTGGTCCGCAATAACGGGGATATACAGGTTACGGCTCTGGCTGCCGGGAGGAATATTGAACTGCTCGAAAAGCAGATTCGGGAATTTAAGCCGTCCCTTGCCTGTGTGTGGGATGAGAAGAAGGCGAAAGAACTTAAGACGGCTCTTGGGGACATGGATGTCAGAGTTGTTTCAGGCATGGAAGGGCTTCTGGAAGCGGCTGTGGAAAAGGAGGCTCAGATTATAGTTACGGCTCTTGTGGGCATGATCGGCATCCGCCCGACGATTGCGGCCATGGAGGCAGGAAAGAATATTGCTCTGGCCAATAAAGAGACATTGGTTACAGCAGGACATATTATTATGTCTCTGGCAGAAGAGAAAGGCGTGAAGATTCTGCCTGTGGACAGTGAGCACAGCGCTATTTTCCAGTGCTTAAACGGAGAGGATCCGAGACGGATTCACAAGCTCCTTCTGACGGCTTCCGGCGGGCCTTTCAGGGGATGGAAGAAAGAGCAGCTGAAAAATGTCCGGGTAGAGGACGCCTTAAAACATCCCAACTGGTCCATGGGGCAAAAGATTACCATTGATTCTTCCACTATGGTGAACAAAGGTCTGGAAGTCATGGAAGCCAAATGGCTTTTCGGGGTGAATATGGATCAGATACAGGTGGTGGTTCAGCCAAAGAGCGTGATTCATTCCATGGTGGAATTTGAGGACGGAGCCGTTATGGCCCAGCTTGGGACGCCTGATATGAAGCTGCCCATCCAATATGCCCTCTATTATCCGGAGCGGAGATTTTTACCGGGAGAGAGAATTGATTTCTGGAAGCTGAATCAAATCACATTTGAAAAACCGGATTTCGATACCTTTGACGGGTTAAAGCTGGCATACATAGCCGGCAAAAGAGGCGGTACTCTTCCAACCGTCTTTAACGCTGCCAACGAATATGCAGTGGGGGAGTTCTTAAAGAGAAGAATCACTTATCCCATGATCACGGAGATGATTCAGAAAGCCATGGACTATCACCGGGTAACGGATCATCCCACGGTGGAACAGATTCTTGAGGCAGAGACGGAAACCTATGAGATTTTAAAGAAGAATGAAACATAGAAAGCAGGTATTTAAATATGAGCATCCTTGTGGCAATCCTTGTATTCGGCTTGATTATCCTGATTCATGAGTTCGGACATTTTATTACAGCGAAAAAATGCGGCATCGGCGTGGTGGAATTCTCCATCGGAATGGGCCCTCGTCTTCTAAGCTTTGTAAAGGGTGAGACCCGGTATTCCATCAAGGGATTTCCTTTCGGCGGTTCCTGCATGATGCTTGGGGAAGACGAAAACGCCTCGGACCCAAGGGCCTTTAACAATAAACCGGTGTGGTCAAGGATTGCCGTCATCGCAGCCGGTCCTGTCTTTAATTTTATTCTGGCTTTTCTTCTCGCTCTGGTCATCGTCCATACTGTGGGATATGATTCGCCGCAGCTGACAGGGGTTTTAGACGGCCTTCCGGCCAAAGAGCAGGGGATGCAGGCAGGCGATGTAATCACCAGGCTGGGCGGAGAGCCGGTGGTGGTGTATCGGGATGTGACCATGCATATGTATATGCACCCGTCGGAGCCTGTTGACGTGGAGTTTAAGAGAACCCTCGAATCCGGTGAGACCACGGTGCACACAGTCCGGCTTACGCCCCGGTATTCCGAGGATTACAACAGTTATATGCTGGGAATCCAAACAAGCGGCTATCGGGTGCCGGTGACAGGAATAAAGGACACCATAAAATACGGCGCCTATGAGGTGGTATACTGGGTAAAGACAGCAGTAAGGAGTCTGGGCATGCTTTTCAGAGGCCAGGTGGGAGCCCAGGATATGGCAGGGCCTGTGCGGATGGTAAGTATTATTGACGAGACAGTGGAGGAGACCAGACAGTACGGTCTGGAGACCATGCTCTTAAGTCTTGCCAATCTCTGTGTGCTTTTAAGCGCCAATCTGGGCGTTATGAACCTTCTGCCTATTCCGGCCCTTGACGGAGGGAGACTGGCCTTTCTTATAGTGGAAGCCCTGCGGGGAAAGCCGGTTGACAAGGAAAAGGAAGGCATGGTTCATATGGCGGGGATGGTGCTTTTGATGGGGCTTATGGTGTTTGTGCTGTTTAATGATATTGTAATGCTGTTTTTTTAATGGGGAAAGGGGAAACTAAGAGAATATGATAAAGAGAACAGAGACGAAAGAAGTGAGAATCGGCGGCAGGGTCATCGGCGGCGGGAATCCCATTCTGATTCAGTCCATGTGCAATACAAAGACCGAGGATGTGAAGGGGACGGTGGAGCAGATTTTGGAGCTGGAGAGGGCAGGATGCGAGATTATCCGTGTGGCAGTCCCCTCTATGGAGGCTGCCGAAGCTCTGGAGCAGATCAAAAAGGAGATTCATATTCCTCTGGTGGCGGATATTCATTTTGATTACCGGCTGGCTGTTGCAGCTATGGATCATGGGGCGGATAAGATTCGGATTAATCCGGGGAATATCGGTTCCTCAGAACGGGTAAAGGCAGTGGTAAAGAAGGCCAGGGAGCGCAGGATTCCCATCAGGGTAGGCGTGAACAGCGGGTCTTTGGAGAAGGAGCTTGTTGAGAAGTACGGCGGCGTCACGGCGGATGGGATTGTGGAAAGCGCTCTTATGAAAGTCAGGATGATTGAGGATATGGATTATGATAATCTGGTTATCAGCATTAAATCTTCGGATGTGATGATGTGTGTCAGGGCTCATGAGCTCATGGCGGAGAAGACCAGGTATCCTCTTCATGTGGGAATCACAGAGGCCGGGACTCTGACTTCAGGCAATATAAAATCTGCCCTGGGACTCGGTATTATTTTGAATAAAGGAATCGGAGATACCATCCGTGTCTCGCTCACAGGCGAGCCTGTTGAGGAGATCAAATCCGCCAAGCTGATTCTTAAGACTTTGGGACTTAGAAAGGGCGGTGTTACAGTGGTGTCCTGTCCTACCTGCGGCAGGACTCAGATTGACCTCATCGGTCTTGCGGGCCAGGTGGAGACCTTGGTGACGGAGTTTGATGATCTGGACGTAAAAGTGGCGGTTATGGGCTGTGTGGTCAACGGGCCGGGAGAGGCCAGGGAAGCTGACCTGGGGATTGCAGGAGGAATCGGAGAGGGCCTTCTCATTAAGAAAGGCCAGGTGGTGAAAAAACTGCCGGAATCAGAGCTTCTTGAAGCTCTGAGGGAAGAACTTATGCGGCTGAAACTTGGGCAGGAGTGAAGGTAGATTATGGCAAAAGGATTTCTGGAAGTATTTCCGGATTTACATATGACCGACGACATGAGGGAGCTTTTAAAACTGGTTTTGGTGGAGCGTGTCTCCGCCGCCAGGGACAGAAGCTCTGTTCGTATTTATATCAACAGCCAGAGGCTGATTCACAAGAAAAATATCCATGCCCTGGAGAAAGGCATCAGGGAGCAGCTCTTTCCCGGCAAAAAGCTGGACATAAAGATTATGGAGAAATATACCTTGTCAGGCCAGTATAACCCGGAGAAGCTTTTTCAGGTCTATAAGGACAGCATTCTCTACGAACTGAAGAATTACAGTATTGTGGAGTACAACATGCTGAGAAAGGCGGACTGCGTCTTTCCGGCTTCAAACCGGCTGAAACTTACGGTGGAAGACAATGTGGTATTCCGGGAAAAGACAGGGGAGCTTAAGAGGATTCTGGAGAAAATCTTTCATGAGCGCTGCGGTCTGCCTGTGGATGTGGAATATGAATATGGGGAGGCTTCCGGGAACCTTCTGATCAGACAGCGGGAGGCTCAGGTCCAAAAGGAGATTGAGAATCGTTTAAGAGAACATTCTATGGCAGAGGATAAGGGATTGGACCAGGGAGGTTCCGGGGAGGAAGGGCAGCCGCCTGCAAAGTCCATGGCCGGCCGGAAGGGTCCGGTACAGACCTTATCTTCTTCAAAGCAGGACGGGGCTTTGGTTCCTGCCGGAGAGGGGACAGGCGCCGGCGCCAGGAAGGAGTGGAAAAAGCCCTTTTCCAGGGAAGGAAGGAAATTCGGCTCTTACCAGAGAAAGAGCGACAATCCGGATGTGCTCTACGGCCGTGACTTTGAGGATGAATTTGTCCTTATAAAAGATATAGCCGGAGAAATGGGAGAGGTAACGGTCCGGGGCCAGGTTATCCACACAGACAGCCGCCTTTTAAACAGCGGAAAGACCATTGTGATCTTTGATATTACGGATTTTACGGACACCATTACCGTAAAGCTCTTTGCCAGGGAAGAGGCTTTGGAGGACATCAACAAGGCGGTGGTGAAGGGGCAGTTCTTAAAGCTGAAGGGAATGACCACCATTGATAAATTTGACGGGGAGCTGACCATTGGCTCTGTAGTGGGCATGAAGAAATGCGAGGACTTTACAGGCCAGCGCGTTGACAACAGCCTTACAAAACGGGTGGAACTCCACTGCCATACCAAGATGAGCGATATGGACGGGGTGTCGGATGTAAAGGATATTATCAAACGGGCAAAGAAATGGGGGATGCCGGCTATTGCCGTTACGGATCACGGCTGCGTGCAGGCATTTCCCGATGCCAGCCATGCCCTGGATAAAGGGGACCCTTTTAAAGTCATCTACGGAGTGGAAGGATATCTGGTGGATGACGAGAAGCAGCTGGTGGAGAACGGAAGAGGCCAGAGCTTTGACGACCCTTATGTGGTTTTTGACATTGAAACCACGGGATTCAGCCCTGTAAACAACCGGATCATCGAGATCGGAGCCGTGAGAGTGGAGCAGGGCAGGATTACCGACCGGTTCAGTACCTTTGTCAATCCTGACGAGCCCATTCCTTTTCGAATCGAGCAGCTGACGGGAATCAATGACGGAATGGTTCTTTCGGCTCCGAAAGTGGACAAAGTACTGCCGGAATTCCTTAACTTCTGTGAAGGAGCCGCCCTGGTGGCCCACAATGCTTCCTTTGACATCAGCTTTATCGCCAGAAACGCAGAGTCCTTAGGGCTTTTCTTTGATCCCACGGTTCTGGACACCGTGGCTCTGGCCAGAATTCTCCTTCCTCAGCTGAACCGCTACAAGCTGGACACCGTGGCCAAGGCATTGAATATTTCCCTGGAGAACCATCACCGGGCTGTGGACGATGCAGAGGCTACAGCGGAGATCTTTGTAGCATTTTTGAATATGCTTAAGGAACGGAACATGAAGGACTTAAAGGAATTGAACCGGCTGAGCGAACTGGATGCGGAGGGAATCAAAAAGCTGCCTTCCTACCATGTGATTATTCTGGCTAAAAATGATGTGGGCCGGACCAATCTGTACCGGCTGGTATCCTGGTCCCATATTGATTACTTCCACAGGAATCCCCGGATTCCCAAAAGTCTGCTGAACAAGTACCGGGAGGGGCTGATTATCGGTTCCGCCTGCGAGGCGGGAGAACTTTTTCAGGCCGTTCTCCGGGGCGTGCCTGACACAGAGCTGGGGAGAATTGTGAATTTCTATGATTATCTGGAGATTCAGCCTTTAGGCAACAATGAGTTTATGCTGCGGGAGGAAGGGGGAAATGTTACATCCGAGGAAGATCTGAAGGATTTAAACAGGAAGATCATCCATCTGGGAGAGCAGTTTCATAAACCGGTATGCGCCACCTGCGACGTTCATTTTCTCAATCCTGAGGATGAGGTGTACCGCCGCATTATTATGGCAGGAAAAGGGTTTAAAGACAGTGACGATCAGGCGCCTTTATACTTAAGGACCACGGAGGAGATGCTTAAGGAGTTTGAATATCTGGGGCCCGACAAGGCGGAGGAAGTGGTGATCACCAACACCAGAAGAATCGCCGACCAGTGCGAATACATTTCCCCGGTGCGGCCGGACAAGTGCCCCCCTGTCATCGAGAATTCCGATGAGACCCTGAGAGACATCTGCTATAACCGGGCCAGAGAGCTTTACGGCGATGAACTGCCGGAAATCGTGGTGGAACGGCTGGAGAGGGAGTTAAATTCCATTATTTCCAACGGATTTGCGGTTATGTATATTATCGCCCAGAAGCTGGTGTGGAAGTCCAATGAAGATGGATATCTGGTGGGTTCCCGTGGTTCTGTAGGTTCGTCCATGGTGGCCACCATGTCGGGAATCACGGAGGTGAATCCCTTAAGCCCTCACTATTACTGCCCGGAATGCCATTACTCGGATTTTGATTCGGAGGACGTGAAAAAATTTGCGGGAATGTCGGGGTGTGATATGCCGGACAAGGAATGTCCCCGCTGCGGGACTATGATGAAGAAGGACGGACATGATATTCCCTTTGAGACGTTTCTGGGATTTAAGGGGGACAAGGAGCCGGATATTGACCTTAACTTTTCCGGCGAATATCAAAGCCATGCCCATGATTACACGGAAGTCATCTTCGGGAAAGGACAGACCTTCCGGGCGGGAACCATCGGCACATTGGCGGACAAGACTGCCTACGGATATGTGAAGAATTATTATGAGGAGCGGGGAGACCGGAAACGGAACTGCGAGATCAACCGCATTGTCCAGGGGTGCGTGGGGGTGCGAAGGACTACAGGGCAGCATCCGGGAGGCATCGTGGTGCTTCCCGTAGGGGAGGAGATCTATTCCTTCACGCCGGTTCAGCGTCCGGCCAACGATATGACCACCACCACCATAACCACTCATTTTGACTATCATTCCATTGACCATAACCTGCTGAAACTGGATATTCTGGGCCATGATGATCCCACCATGATCCGCATGCTTCAGGACTTGACAGGCCTTGACCCGGTTAAGGATATTCCTCTGGACAGCAAGGAGGTTATGTCCCTGTTTCAGAATACGTCGGCTCTGGGAATTACGCCTGAGGATATCGGAGGATGCCCCCTGGGGGCTTTGGGCGTGCCGGAGTTTGGAACGGACTTTGCCATGCAGATGCTTCTTGATGCCAAGCCAAAGTATTTTTCCGATCTGGTGCGGATCGCAGGACTGGCTCACGGAACGGACGTGTGGCTGGGCAACGCAAAGGATCTGATCCTAAGCGGGCAGGCCACCATCCAGACCGCTATCTGCTGTCGTGACGACATTATGGTCTATCTCATACAGAAAGGTATGGAGGAAGGACTTTCCTTTACGATCATGGAGTCTGTGCGGAAGGGAAAGGGGCTAAAGCCGGACTGGATTGAGGCTATGCTGGAACATGATGTTCCCCAGTGGTATATTGATTCCTGTCTAAAGATCAAGTACATGTTCCCCAAGGCCCACGCGGCGGCCTACGTCATGATGGCATGGCGCATCGCCTACTGCAAGGTATTCTATCCCCTGGCTTATTACGCGGCTTTTTTCAGTATCCGGGCCAACGCTTTCAGCTATGAGATCATGTGTCAGGGGCGGGACAAGCTGGAATATTATCTGGCTGATTATAAACGGCGGGTGGATTCCCTGTCAAAGAAGGAGCAGGATACCTTAAGAGACATGCGGGTAGTCCAGGAGATGTATGCCAGGGGATTTGAGTTCGAGCCCATTGATATCTACAAGGCCAAGGCCAAGGATTTTCAGATCGTGAATGAAAGGCTCATGCCGTCCTTAAGCAGTATCGAAGGTATGGGGGACAAGGCGGCCGAGGGCGTGGTGGATGCGGTGAAAGACGGCATGTTTTTGTCGAGAGAGGATTTCAGGAACAGGACCAAGGTCAGCAAGACTATCTGCGACCTTATGGGGGATCTGGGGCTTTTGGGGGATCTGCCGGAGTCCAATCAGTTGTCGTTGTTTGATTTTGCCTGAGAAGTGACGTTCCTGTTCGCCCACGAATATCCCAATGATTGGCAGCAGATTTGCAGATGATCCGTAAATTTATTCTATTATTGGGGTCTGGTCATCGAACAAACATCGTTTGGTTTTTGTTTTAAGCGCCCTTACAGAACTTCTGTTGGATTATTTCGGAGAGAAGTATTGGGAGAGGTTGGGTCTGTCAAATCTTTTCCGAACAGCAACCGTGCAGAATATAGATACACAGATATAAAAATCGGCTATACGGCTACGGGAATATATGGTATAATAGCAGAAAGCCGGTGGATTCCGGCATAAACTCAAGGAGGAAAGATAATGAAAAAACGAGTGTTAGCAGTACTCATGGCAGCGGTGATGACAGCGGGGCTTGCGGCATGCGGAGGAAGTGAGGGCGGCGGTGCGGCAGAGACTACGGCTGCCCAGACTGCGGCGGCAGCGGAGACCACCAAGGCAGCAGAGACCGAGGCCCAGAAGACGGCCAGCGAGCCTTCTGACGGGGGGTTTGAACTGGCTCTTGTGACGGATCTTGGAACCATTGACGACAAATCTTTTAACCAGGGCGCCTGGGAAGGGCTGACCAAGTATGCAGAGGAGAACGGGATTTCCTACAAGTATTACCAGCCCCAGGAGGGAACTACAGATTCCTATCTTGAGACCATCGGTCTGGCCGTTGAGGGCGGAGCGAAGCTGGTAGTATGTCCGGGATTCTTGTTTGAGGAACCGGTTTACCTGGCTCAGGATCAATATCCCGATGTACATTTCATTCTGCTGGACGGCGAACCCCACAGCGGAGACTATGCTGAATACAGAACCAATGCCAATGTTATGCCGATTCTCTTTAAGGAGGATGAGGCCGGTTTCCTGGCAGGATATGCATGTGTAAAGGACGGCTATACCAAGCTTGGCTTTATGGGCGGCATGGCGGTTCCGGCAGTAATCCGTTTCGGTTACGGTTTTATCGAGGGCGCAGAGGCGGCTGCAGCGGAGATGGGCATCAGCGGCCTGGAAGTTATGTACACCTATACCGGTGCATTTGCGGCTACACCGGAGGCCCAGTCCATGGCGGCTTCCTGGTATCAGAACGGAACGGAAGTTGTGTTCGGCTGCGGCGGCGCAGTGGGCAACTCCGTTATGGCGGCAGCTCAGGAAAAGGGGACCAAGGTTGTAGGTGTTGACGTTGATCAGAGCTTTGAATCTGAGACCGTAATTACATCGGCTATGAAGCAGCTGTCCAATTCCGTATACAGCGGAATCCAGGATTTCTACAACGGAACCTTCCCAGGCGGAAACACCAGTGTGTTTACCACAGAGAACGCCGGCGTGGGACTTCCCATGGAGAATTCCAAATTTAATACATTTACCCAGGATGATTATGACGCCATCTATAAAAAGCTGGTAGCCGGAGAGTTTGAACTGGTTCAGCCTTCCGCGGATAATATTGATCCGACTAAGGACCTGACCGTGTCAGCGACGACCATCAACTATGTAGAGTAAATTTTCGTGAAAAGGGGGTGCATCAGCACCCCTTTTCTGTAAAAGAATAAGGGGGAACCTGATGGATTACGTAATTGAGATGCTCCATATCACAAAAAAGTTTCCTGGAATCATTGCCAATGATGATATTACCATTCAGCTGAAAAAAGGCGAGATTCATGCCCTTTTAGGGGAGAACGGCGCCGGCAAATCCACACTCATGAGTGTTCTCTTCGGTCTGTACCAGCCGGAAGAAGGCACGATCAAGGTAAAGGGCCGGGAAGTGAAGATCAAAGGCCCCTTGGACGCCAATGCTTTGGGAATAGGCATGGTACATCAGCATTTTAAGCTGGTACATAATTTTACGGTGCTCCAGAATATTGTGCTGGGCATGGAGACCGTGGAAAAAGGGTTTTTGAAAATGGATGATGCCCGGAAGAAAGTAATGGAATTAAGCCGGAAATATAATCTGTTTATCGACCCCGATGCGCTGATTTCCGATATCACAGTGGGAATGCAGCAGAGGGTAGAGATATTGAAAATGTTGTACCGTGACAACGAGATCATGATTTTTGACGAACCCACTGCGGTTTTGACTCCTCAGGAGATCGATGAACTGATGCAGATCATGAGGAATCTGACAGCGGAGGGCAAGTCCATTCTGTTTATCACTCACAAATTAAATGAGATCAAAGCGGTGGCGGACCGATGCAGCGTTCTGCGCCGTGGAAAATATATAGGAACCGTAGAAGTGCAGGATACTACCAAGGATGAGATGTCAGAGATGATGGTGGGCCGTAAAGTCAATCTGACCGTGGACAAGTCTGAGGCAAAGCCCGGCGATGTGGTTCTGGAAGTTGAGAATCTGTCTGTAGATGCCAGGCAGGAAGGGCATACGAAAAAGCTGGTGTCCTCCGTAAGCTTTCAAGTGCGCCGTGGTGAGATCGTGTGTATCGCCGGCATTGACGGAAACGGGCAGACTGAACTTGTTCAAGCTGTTACAGGTCTTAGAGGAATGAGCTCAGGCACTGTGCGGATCAACGGGGAGGATGTGACGAAAAAGAACATCCGTTACCGAAATACCCACGGTATGTCCCATATCCCTGAGGACCGTCATAAGCATGGCCTGGTGCTGGATTACAACTTAGCTTACAACGGTGTGCTGCAGCAATATTTCGGAACGGAATTCCAGAGTCACGGATTCTTAAAGAATGACCGGATCTATGAATATGCGGGAAAACTTATCAGCAATTTTGATATCCGAAGCGGCGAAGGCGCAGCTACGATTACAAGAAGCATGTCCGGCGGCAACCAGCAGAAAGTGATCGTGGCCAGGGAGATCCTAAGGCCCCATGATCTCTTGCTGGCAGTCCAGCCTACCAGAGGCCTGGATGTGGGAGCCATCGAATATATTCATTCGGAACTGGTGAAGCAGAGGGATAACGGTTCCGCCATTTTGCTGGTTTCCTTAGAACTTGACGAGGTAATGAACTTAAGCGACCGGATTTTGGTGATCTTTGAGGGGCATATTGTGGCGGAGCTGAACCCCAAAGAGGTGACGGTGCAGGAACTGGGACTTTACATGGCCGGCTCTAAGAAAGAAGGTAAAGGGAATGAAGTTTAAGAAAAAGAAGAATTATGTTGGCGTCCTTTCTTCCGTGTTCGCCATCTTCATTGGACTTATGGTAGGACTGGTTGTGCTGCTCTTATGTAATCCGTCTCAGGCACTGCCGGGATTTGCCACAATATTGTCAGGTGCATTTACCCATGGGATGAGAGGCGTGGGACAGGTATTTTATTATGCCACCCCCATTATCCTGACAGGTCTGTCCGTAGGCTTTGCCTTTAAGACAGGTGTCTTTAACATCGGAACTCCCGGCCAGTTTATCATGGGCGGTTTCGGTGCGGTCTATGTGGGGATTATGTGGGATCAGTTAGGCCCTGTCCACTGGGCGGCAGCGCTTCTTGCCGCTGTTGTCATGGGGGCGCTGTGGGGCCTGGTTCCCGGTGTGTTAAAAGCCTATTTCAATGTGAATGTGGTCATCTCCTGCATTATGATGAACTACATCGGCATGTATCTGGTAAACTGGGTGGTGAGAAGTTATAAGCCCCTTTTTAACACGCTGCGGAATGAATCGAAAAATGTGGCGGCAACAGCAGTGATTCCCAAGATGGGTCTTGACAAGGTATTTCCCGGTTCCAGCGTCAACGGAGGGATCATCATAGCAATCCTGGTGGTTCTTCTGATCTATGTGATTCTTGAGAAGACCATATTCGGATATGAGCTGAAGGCTGTGGGCTACAATCAGGATGCAGGTAAATATGCGGGAATCAATGAGAAGAGGAATGTGGTTCTGTCCATGATGATCGCAGGAGCCATCGCCGGACTGGCGGGAGGACTTTTGTATCTGGCAGGAACAGGAAAGCATATCGAGATCAAGGATGTTCTGGCTTCCGAGGGATTTACAGGGATTTCCGTGGCTCTTTTGGGCTTAAGCCATCCTGTCGGCGTGCTGTTTGCCGGACTCTTTATCGCTTACCTGACAGCAGGCGGCTTTTATCTTCAGCTATTTGAGTTCTCTACAGAGATCATTGATATCATTGTGGCAGTTATTATCTATTTCAGCGCCTTTGCCCTCATCGTCAAGACGCTTTTAGGGAAACTTAAGGACAAAAAAGCCGGAAAAGAGGGAGGGAATGAGACATGAGCGTAATCTACTTTATCTTCCAGCAGACCATGCTTTTTACGATTCCCCTTATGGTTGTAGCTCTGGGTGGCATGTTTTCCGAGCGCAGCGGCGTTGTGAATATTGCCCTGGAAGGCATTATGATCATGGGCGCTTTTACGGGCATTCTCTTTTTGAATCTTACAGGAGGGAAGATGCAGGGACAGGTCCAGCTTTTGGCTGCGATTATTATTGCCATGGTTACAGGGATTGTATTTTCCCTGACTCATGCTTACGCAGCTATTAACATGAAGGCGGATCAGACCATCAGCGGCACGGCTCTCAATATGTTTGCCCCGGCCTTTGCCATCTTTGTGGCTCGTGTGATTCAGGGGGTGCAGCAGGTTCAGTTTATCAATACATTCCGCATTGAATCCGTGCCGGTGCTTGGGAAGATCCCTTTTATAGGGCCTCTGCTGTTTCAGAATACGTATATCACCACCTATCTTGGGATCGGAATTCTCATTCTGTCCGCAGTGGTTCTCTATAAGACCAGATTCGGTCTGCGTCTTCGGGCCTGCGGGGAACACCCTCACGCGGCGGATGCGGCAGGAATCAATGTATATAAGATGCAGTATGCCGGCGTGGCCATCTCCGGTGCTCTGGCAGGGCTTGGAGGACTGATCTTCGTGGTACCCACCTCCACCAACTTTAATGCCGACGTGGCCGGATACGGCTTCTTAGCCATTGCGGTGCTGATCTTCGGCCAGTGGAAGCCGGGCAGGATCTTCGGGGCCTCCCTGTTCTTCGGTCTGATGAAGACCATTGCCGCAGCCTATTCCGGTATTCCGTTTCTGGCGTCCCTGGGGATTCCCAGCTATTTGTACAAGATGGTGCCTTATATCGCTACTATGGTAGTACTCATGTTTACTTCCAGAAATTCTCAGGCGCCAAGGGCTTCGGGGATTCCTTATGATAAGGGGCAGAGATAGAAAAAAACGCAGGAAAAAGCCCAGGGAAAAAAAGTAAAAATAGTGTTGACAATTTCGACAATTCATATTATACTATCAAAGGTATCGAGGCGTGGCTCAGTTTGGTAGAGCGCTGCGTTCGGGACGCAGAGGCCGTGGGTTCGAATCCCGTCGCCTCGATTCTGAGATAGTTTACATAGGGCCAATTGGTCAAGCGGTCAAGACGACGCCCTCTCACGGCGTAAACCCGGGTTCGATTCCCGGATTGGTCATAGGAACGAGGCGGATCAGAGATTCGCCGGTTTCTTTTTACAGGTGCTTCCGTGGCGCAGCTGGTAGCGCGCCGCATTCGTAATGCGTAGGTCGCCGGTTCGAATCCGGCCGGGAGCTTTGAAAATAAGGGGTTTTAAGAGGCAGGAAAGTGCGTAAACATCGGGGTTACGCGCTTTTTACGTTTTTCTCTGTAGAATATAAAAGGAGAGCGTTTCTAAGGAAGAACTGTAAGGATTCATCGCTTACCGCTTACGAAAAATGTTGTTCATAGAAATGCGGTCAATGTACAAGCCAGCCGTATTCCCTGCGGCAATCAAGGATATATTCTACATAGACGGCGTCTCCTCAGTACAAAATACTATTTTACGGAGTCAAGGAAGGAAGATATGAAAATGCAGAATAAAACCAAAGGTATGCTGCTGACTCTCGCAGGCGGGACTTTATGGGGATTTTCCGGAACCTGCGGCCAGTATCTCATGCAGCAAAAAGGAGTCACCTCGGACTGGCTGGTTCCCCTGCGGCTGACCATAGCTGGTTTTTTGTTGCTCCTGCTTTGTTTTTTTAAGCAGCGGGAGAAAGTATTCTCTGTGTGGAGCACCAGGAGAGATGCAGGAGCGATTCTGTGCTTCGGAATCTTCGGCATGTCCATGTGCCAGTACACCTATTTTACTGCCATCGGGGCTTCTAATGCAGGAACGGCCACAGTGCTTCAGTACATAGGTCCGGTGATCATCGTAGTCTATGTGTCCTTAAGAACTTTAAAGATGCCGGGCCCCAGAGAGATCATCGCCATTGTCCTTGCGGTTCTGGGAACTTTTTTCCTTGCCACCCACGGAAACGCCGCCAACATGGTGCTGTCAGAGAAAGCTCTGTTCTGGGGACTGGCCTCCGCCGTAGCGCTGGCTGTATACACAGTTCAGCCGGGACGGCTTCTGGCCTCCTACGGTTCCCTTCCTGTGACGGGCTGGGGAATGTTTATCGGCGGTATGATGTTGATGGCACTGTTCTGCCCATGGCAGATCCCTGTGACGGTGGATGCCCAGGTAATAGCAGGCATGGCGGCGGTGATCCTCCTGGGAACTATCATTGCCTTTTCCTGTTACCTGGAGGGAATCCGCCTGGTAGGACCGAAGAAAGGGAGTCTTTATGCCTCCGTGGAACCGGTATCAGCCACGGTGTTTTCTGTTCTGTGGATGCATGCGGCTTTCGGAGTGTGGGATCTTATGGGATTTGCCTGCATTTTTGCCACCATCCTTCTGCTGTCTCTCTGACATAGAGATACCTGTGCATGGATAGGATTTTGTTTTTTTATACGATCGTATGGTTTGTAAAAAGCGAACGATTTGAAAATACAGATCTGTGGCCGGAACCAGATGATTCAGCAAATTAATAAAATACAGAAAGACGAACATGAAAAAATATTGGGCAGCAATCGTGGCAAGCCGGATTGATTTCCGAAATGGCGGCAGGATGCAGCAGGACAAAGCCTGCGGCTATGACAGAGGGAACTGCAGTCACAGAAACAACTGCATCCGAAACAGAAAACGGCAGGAATCAGACAGATGCTGAGACGGAAACGGCAGAAGGAGAATCTGTGGATCTGATCGTATTTGCGGCAGCTTCCATGACAGAAGCCCTGACTCAGATTGCCGAAATGTATAAGGAAGTGAATCCGAATGTAAGGATGATCTACACCTTTGATTCTTCAGGAACCCTGAAGACCCAGATTCAGGAGGGAGCAGACTGTGATATTTTTATTTCTGCGGCACAGAAACAGATGGACCAGTTAGACATCCTGGCAGATCCCTCTGTAAATACGGAAAGATTTCAATTTGATTTCCCCAATATACATTATTATCTTCAAGCAGTCTGACAGACTGTCCATTTGGCAGTGGATATTTTTTAATTCTTCTGAACCACCCCTTTTTATGCATTCTGCTGCAATACATTTCCCTCCAAAGGGATGGCCGTCTGTTTTCACACAGCCATTGCAGATATTTTTCCTGTCACACTTTCCCATGATTTTCATTTACCGGTTATTATTCAATAAATTTATTGACTATATCATAGAAAACTATTAAAATTTAAGAAAAACCAGGGAGGTAACAGTGTGAGAGCTAAAAAAGTATTTTTGGCAGCATCCGTCTTTACCCTGCTGACCACTTCAGCAGCATTTGGAGGGGCATGGAAAACCGGTAAGGGAAATTGGCAGTATGATAACGGCGAAGGAACAGAAGCATGGTAAATTTTGTAATTCTATTAGAATGTTTTGGCATATGTCTCACGGCTGTAGCCTTATTCCTTCTCCTCAACGGAGACGGCGCCAGGGAGCAGAAGCTGCTGATCATGATTCTCTGCGGTTCCCTGGTACAGAACGTAGGGTATTTATTGGAATTGATCGCGCCCACAGTGGAAGCGGCCATGACGGCGGTGACAGTGGAAAAGGTGGGGTCCGCCTTTACCCCCCTTTGTTATTGCTGGTTTATCTACATCTATTGTTCTGTTACGCCGCCCAAAAAGCTTTTAAGGCTTCTGGGCGCGGTCAGTTTTTTATCTCTGCCCACAGTGATTTTTAACTGGCGCGGTCTTTTTTACCAAGATGTCCAGTGGACAGCCGCAGGGGATGGATTCCATTATGTGAGCCTTACCTATGGGCCGCTGTATGTGTTTTTTCTGATCGGCCATATTATTATTCCTTACGCCCTCTGTATCTACACCCTGGTGGGCGCTATCCGGGAACGCAGGGACCGGCAGCTCAACCGCCAGTACTGGACTATCCTGACCATTTCCGGCCTGCCTGTGGTCGTGCTCGCGGTCTATATTCTTAAAATCGTCAACATCTTTGACCTGACGCCAGTGACCCTGACTATTTCCATGTCCATGGTGGTCATCGTCATCTGGAGCCGCCGCAATTATGATTTCCGCTATCTGGCTGCGGAAAAGGTTCTTGAGAGCATGGGCGACGGCGTCATCGCGCTGGATGATCACGACCGGCTGGTCAGCTACAACCGGGCCGCGGCCGATATCTTCACCTCTCTGTCCGCCCACAGACCGGGAGAGAATATCCGGGCAGTGGAGGGCTTCCGGGAGGAAATGCTGAACAGTGATATCCCCCAGAGCTTTTCCATCAGCGGACAGCACTACGAAAGCCACAGCAAGCATATCGTAGATGAGAACGGCAAGATACAGGGGTCTGTTATTTTGATCCTGGATATGACCGATATCAAGTCCTATATCAATGAGATCAAGCGGGTGCGGCGTCAGGCGGAGAAGGCCAGCATCGCCAAAAGCGAGTTCCTGGCCAACATGTCCCACGAGATACGGACTCCCATGAACGCCATCATTGGTCTCAATGACATCATCATGGAGGAATGCGGAGACACGGAGATCTACGGCTATGCCAAGGATGTACAGTCTGCCGCCAGAAACCTGCTGACCATCATTAACGACATCCTGGACCTGTCCAAGGTGGAAGCGGGAAAAATGGAACTGGTGATCGAGAATTACTACATAAAAGACATGGCTGACGAGATCATGGGGATCATGGATATGGCGGCTTCCCAGAAGGGCCTCATCCTGAAATATGAGTGCGACCAGACCATACCCTGCCGCTACAGCGGGGATGACGGCAGGATCAAGCAGATCCTTCTGAACATTCTCAGCAATGCCATAAAATTTACGAAGAAAGGCTATGTGCGGGCTTATATTACGGGGAAACCCGGCAGGGACAAAGACGAGGAGCTGCTCACCTTCTGCGTGGAGGATACGGGCTGCGGTATCCGGGAGGAAGACCTTCAGAAGATTTTCGAGGATTTCCGTCAGGTGGATTCCAGGCGAAACCGGAGCGTGGAGGGCACGGGGCTGGGACTTGCCATTGTAAAACATCTGGTGGAGCTGATGAAGGGCACCATCCAGGTGGAAAGCGTCTATGGCAAGGGAACCACCGTCACCATCACCATTCCCCAGAAAATCGTGGACCGTCAGCCGGTTTCGGAGATGAAGGAGGCCCCCCAGACAGAGCAGAAGGTCACGGACGGATTTACGGCCCCTGGGGTGAAAGTGCTGATCGTAGACGACAATGTGATCAACCGGAAGGTGGCCAGAGGCTTTTTGAAAAACTACGCCTTTGATCTCACCGAGGCGGAAAGCGGGCCGGAGGCCATTGAGCGGGTCCGCTCTGACCGGTACGATCTCATCTTCATGGACCACATGATGCCGGATATGGACGGCGTGGAGGCGGCGGAGATCATCCGGAGAGACTGCGGCGACAACGGGACCGCTCCCGTCATGGTCGCTCTCACAGCCAATGCCATGGAAGGCATGAGGGAGCGTTTTCTGGAACACGGTTTCCAGGATTTTATCGCCAAGCCTCTGGACAGGACAGAGCTGAACCAGCTTCTGCTGCGCTGGGTTCCAGAGAAATACCGGCAGACAGGAGACACGGAGGAAGAATCCAAACCCCTGGACCCCTCGGCTGTTCAGATCGACGGAGTGGATATGGAGGCTGTAACCCAATATTATTCCGGCGATGAAGAGGGGTTCATGGAACTGCTGGATCTCTACTGTATAGACGGAAAGCGGAAGACCGAGCTTCTCCATCAGGTGGTGGATTCCGATCCCCTGCGCTATCAGATCGAGGTTCATGGGCTTAAAAGCGCTTCCGCCAATATCGGAGCCATGGAGGTGTCCGCCATGGCCCGGGCCCATGAGAACGCCGCCGTACAGGGAGACATGGAATTTATCCACAGCCAATTCCCTCTTTTGATGACAGAATATGAGGAACTGCTGGTGAATATCAGACGGTTTCTGGAAAAGCGGGGGCAGGAAAAGGGGAGGAAAGAAAAACTTCCCTGTCTGACTGCACAGGAGTTTAAGGAAGAGACGGCGGCGGCTCTAGAAGAGCTGAAACATTTTCGTTCTCAAAAGTGCGGGGAGAGGGTGGAGACAATGCTGACCCATGAACTGCCCGGGGACGGGGAGGAGCGGCTTTTGGAGATACAGGAACAGCTGCGATTGTATGAAGATGACAAGGCTGAGGAGCTGCTTGGACGGCTTCTGTGCTCACTTGAAAAGGAGGAAGAAGGCAATGAGTGAAATGGGGGAAGGTCTCAAAAAACGGATTTTGGCGGTGGATGACGATGTGATCATCTTGACCCGGATTTCCAGCATCCTGCGGAATGATTACGAGCTGATTACCATCAATTCAGGGATGCGGGCTTTAAGGTACCTGGATCTGGAAAAGCCGGATCTGATTCTTCTTGATATCCGCATGGCCCAGCAGGATGGCATCGAGACTCTGCGGGAAATCCGCAGAAGAGAAGAATGTAAAGACATACCGGTGATCATGCTTACAGGCGTGGAGAGCAGGGATATGGTTGTGGAGAGCGCCAAACTGGGCATCCACGATTATCTGCTGAAACCATTTTCATCAGTGGAACTGCTCAAAAGAGTCCGCCGGGTTTTCGGACAGGATGAGACGGAAAATGAGGAAGGAGATGAATAGATGAATACTGCTATGTCGAAGGAAGAACTTGAAAAGATATTGGACCAGGCCGTTCAGGATGTGACAGAATGTACCGCGGGCGTGCGCCTCCACCAGGAAAATCAGTCGCCGGGGGACGATCTCTGTACGGTACAGATCACCTTTGACAGAGGGTTCCGCACCAGTCTTACCCTCTGCGCTGACAGGGAGCTTTTGTACCGCATGGCCAGCATTTCATTTCATGAGGAATCCGTCAGCCCTGAGGACCTGGAGGAGTTCAGCAAAGAATATTTCAATGTGCTCTGCGGCAGGATCGCCGCGGCTATGTTTAAGGCCACACAGGTTCCGGCTCATTTCGCTCCGCCTGTATTTTATCACGGACGATATGAGCCTGAGGGACAGGAGATCCAGTTCATGCTTACCTATTCGGATGAATACAGCAAGGGCGCCCAGTTCATTCACCATGTGCCATGTTCTGGCCCCAATGAAAATATTTCGGATGAAGATTAAGAGAAGGGAGTATTTAGGAAATGAGCAAGCGAGTTATGGTAGTAGATGATTCCCGACTGGTACGGGTTCAGCTGGGTGATGTTTTGAAGGGCACGGATTACGAGATCGCCGCGTACTGCCGCAGCGGCGAGGACGCCATCGCCCAGTATGACGAGGTAAAGCCTGATCTGGTGACAATGGATATTATCATGACAGGGATGGATGGACTGGACGCCTCCGAGATTATTCTGAAACAGCATCCGGATGCCAGGATCGTCATGATCTCGTCCCTGGCCTATGACGATACTTACGACAGAGCCAGGGCCATCGGCGTCAAAGGCTTTGTGGATAAGCCTTTTCACAAGGAGCAGCTGTTGAAGATATTTGAGCAGGCACTTGGTTAGAAGATTCCAGATATAAACGACACACGATCCAGACAGAAAGGGACTGTGGAGCAGGATGAGCTTTTTCACAGCCCTTTTTTTAATGTTTTTTAAGGCAGCACGGGATCGGACAGCTTTATGACGACCATATCCCCCTCCGGCAGGATGGATCCCTCCAGAGGCCAGACAGGCATGGACTTCGCCATCTCAACGGCTCTGATGTACTGCTTTGTGGTAACGGGGGCATGGGGAAGACCCATGGCATACATCAGCGTTCCTACCCGGTCCGATACTCCGTGTGCACCCAGGTTGTCCCACTGAAACAGAGAGTAGCTGATCATATCCCCTCTTAAAGTACTAGTTGATTCCTCTGATCCCCACAAATACCAGCCCCCTCTGATAGACAAGAAGAAAGGAAAAAGCGCACAGGGCGATGAAGATCACGACCGTGACCTGGTAGGAACCGAAGGCCCACACTCCGCATGGAACGGCCATCATGGCTATGGCAGAAACCGGCTGACAGAACAGGCTTATACCAAAAAGTCTCTTGGTGGACACAAGGCCAAAACGACCTATTCCGCACCAGGATTTTAACATGGTATCCGGAAATGCGATCATGATCTCTGTATCCACTCCTATATCTGAACGAAATCCCAGAACACTACAGGTGGCCAGAATGATCAGCGCCGTAAGCAAACCTGTCTTTTTGTGCCCTGCCACAAAATCCCTGAATTCTCCGACTGCAGTCTTCACCTGATATGTATATTTTCGATCCATATCCCTATTTAGTCTCTGCGGCAGCCGGATCTGATTCCTGCCGCTCCGTAAACTATCATCCTGTTACGGAGATTGTGACAGTCTTACCACAACGATATCCCCCATCTTGCGGACACTGCCCTGTGCCGGCCAGTCGGGGGCATCTCTCATATATTCAATGGCCTGCCGGTAAAGATCCTCCTGTTCTGCGGTCATGATCTTAAGCTCCAGTCCGAGAATAACGAAAAGACTGTCCACACGGCCCGAGACGCCGGTAGGGGTATGCGCCTCAGCACCGAAAAGAGACATCCCGATCAGATCTCCGGTAACCACAGGGCCCCCAAACCTGGCTCCCCTTCCTCCGGTAAAGATTACCAGACAATTGGACATATCAGGCCTGTCCGCCACAAGACGGATGTCCTCGTAGATCCTGGCGGCTGTCATGACGTCATTTCTGTATGCCTCCCATGCCGTCTGGAATAACTGGGCCGTGGTCAGAGCATTTCTGGAAAGAGCAAACAGGCCTACAGCTGCAAACAAGCCCGCCAGACCTTTTTTCCATTTTTTCCCGATTTCTTCCGGAGGCAGTACCGTTAAATGGGACAGAAAGCAGGCAGCAGTGACCGGATATACCAGCTGTGACCGGGTCTGCTGCATGCAGCCCAGAATCACCGTGAGGAAAAACGGCGAGATCAGAAACAGTCCGCCGGCCAGTAAAAAACAGAAGTAATCCGTTCCTTTTGTCTTTCTTTTCCAGCCGTACCACATGGCCTGAAGGACAACCAGGCACATGCAGGGGAGATAAAGCCGGCTGTAAAAGACAGGTTTTCTTGCCAAAAGCACACATTTTAATTCCTCCCAGATTCCCAGGACACAGGTTTTCCAGTCATCTGTCCCCCAGCGGACAAGACTGGAAATATAACCGGAGTGAATATCCAGAACCGACTTGATAACAGCAGCCATGATCCCATACAGCGCAGCGCCTGCAAGAAACAGGATTACATGGGCTATTCCCTGTGACAGGGCATACCGGGAGTCCTGATTCATATAAAAAAGCAAAAATGAAAGAAGGACAAGGCAGATATAAAGAGGGACCATGGACTGATAAGCGCCAAAAGCCCACACCATCAGAGGGATCCCCGGAATCAGCCAGATACGTTCTTTTTGATATACGGCTCTGGTAATACAGATGACCGACAGAATACACAATAAAATGGCAAAGGAAATCTCAAATGCCTGGAGAACAAAATGATACTGTTCGGCAAACACAGGGGCCGTAGTGAAAAGGGCCGGAAACAGATACAAAAAAATTTTGTAACGGCGGCTTTTACTGCACCAGCCATATACGGCAAAACTTAAGGCCAGGGCATTTGCCCAGATAAGGACGGCGGACAGAAAGCTGGATATGTAGGGGATCAGTCTGGACATACCAAAAAGGCGGCTGATAAACGTAAGGCCAAACCGATTGCTCCCGATCCACACATTCTGCATAAAATCAGGACGGAGAATCATGATCTCGCTGTCCAGAAAGATATTATCGTGAATGATCCTGTTTCCATAGGTAAGCACAACAAAAAAGCCCAGCCACCAGAACAGATTTTTATACTCCTTTTTAAACTGTCTGAAATCTGAGGCAGGCATTTTTATATAAGCTGCGATTTTTGAATCCATATAAGGATCCTCCTTTGTATCTGTCTGATCTGATAACAGAATTTACCCTCTGTTGCCATTTTCCCATAACAGATTGCGGATTACCGGTCCCTCAAAGAGAGTGGTCAAAAAACCTATACATTTTTCCATATTTCTGAAACACACAAAAAAGGCCGCCAGAACAGATGTGCTGCGGCCGCTTTTTTCATGAGCGAATATATCCGGGGTCCCGGAGAATTCTGATAAAGCTGTTGTAATTTTGAAAAGACATGTGCTATAATTAAATACAATCTTATAAAAATGTTTCGGGTCTGGTAACAGAGGGTAAATTCTGTTGCTAAACCACCAGTCCCAGTCTTTCCAGCTGACGCAGATGCTCGGAGCAGGTAGTCAGCAGATAGATCCGGGTCGTGTTGACAGAGCTGTGCCCCAGCACGTCTGCCAGTTTGACGATATCATGAGTAACTTTATAGAAAGTGACGGCAAAAAGATGCCGCAGATTGTGAGGGAATACTTTGGAGTGATCCACATGAGCACAGGCACAGAGCCTCTTCATGGCCTTCCATATCTGATGGCGGGAGAGGCCGGTTCCGCTTTTGGCGAGAAAGATCTCGCCGGAGGCGATTTTTTGTTTTCCGGCATATTTCAGCAGTTTGCGGCATAATTTTCCTGACAGGAGAATGGTTCGGACCTTTCCCTTGAGCGCAATATCTGCCCGTCCTGCCCTGGCGGCTTCCACAGTCACATATTGTACCTCCGAGACCCGGATCCCTGTGGAACAGATTGTTTCCATCAGAAGACCCAGCCAGTTTAAGCAGAGATCCGAGGCGGCTCTAAGAAGCTTTCCATATTCTTCTTTTGTCAGTTCCCGGGAGGTCTCCCGAAACACTTTTCTCTGAATCTTGATAAACCTGGCCTTGCAGCCCTCCCAGCCCAGAAAGCGGAACAGACCGTTGAGAGCCGACAGTTTTCCATTGACCGTGGCGGGAGTTTTGCCCTGAGCCAGCAGATGATCTTTCCACTCTATGACTGTATCTTTTGTCACTTCCCTTCCTTCCAGCCAGAGAACAAACCTGCTGGCGTCCCGGATATATTTTTCAACAGTGGAAGAGGAGCGTTCTTCCCTTCGAAGAAACTGGGTATAGGCGGCAACATGGGCTGAAGTCAGGATATATTTATTCATAATGGTCTCCATTCTTTCCGAGGTAGCTTTTTTTCAGGATCTCCAGAAATACTTTTGCGTATTTGGTCTAAGGTAATATAGGCGATTCCGGAACACGGTTCCGGCTGATTGACGATATAGATGTCCAGCTGTCCGTTTTTCAGTTCCTTTTCAAGTGAATCTGCATATTCTTCAAACAGCAGAACCTTTATCCTGGGAAACTGCTTTTTGAACTGGGGCAAAATCCGCGGAAGAAAATAGGAACCGGCCTGAAGCGAAAGACCAATCTTTAATTCCCCTTCCAGTTCTTCATCCGATGCGTTGATCTCAAGATTCATTTTATCATATAACCGGATCATGGAGCAGGCAGCTTCTATATATCTTTTCCTGCCGGAGTTGCTGATACCTTACGATACTGATAATAAAACAATTTTACATTCAGCTGGCTTTTCAGATTTTTGATGTATTTATTCAGTGCTGACTGAGTAATAAACAGTTTTTCTGCTGCCTTGGAATAACTCTTATAGTTCCTGGTGATAGATCGGAGTTCGGATGATCGCAATATCCAAACGATCCTCGGCTAGCATCTGTTCCAGGATATCGGTATGTTCTTCTGCAAATTTTACGGTTACTTCAGGATAATGTCTGTAGAAAGCGGGGAACACATCGGAAAGAAATTCACTGCTTCTGGCCAGACCGAATCCGCTCCGTATCATCCCGCGGCAGTTAGAAGAAAGATATAAAAGAGAGCGCGTCATATCGTCATAGATCTTAAGCATATTTCTGGCTGTTTCGATATAACATTCCCCTTCGGAAGTAGGGACGTACTTACGGGTTGATCCGTTTAAACAGGACGACGCCCAATTCGGATTCTACCTTCTTGACACATAAGCTTAAGGCCGGCTGGCTGATCTTTAAATACTCGGCAGCCCCCGATATGGTCCCCTGTTTCGAAATCGCGATCATATAGCGTAATTCCTGTAACATATAACGATCTTCTCCTGTCTGCTGTGAAAAAACTTATATATTGCATAAATAATAGATGTTCGACTATTGAGTACACGTATTATATACTAAAAACATACATAAGTCAACCCGGGTATCTGTAACATTATTTAGTATTTCTAACATATTTCTGATGACCTATCAGCAGAAAGGAGGAACAATTGGGAACAGCTGTAGAAAAAATTTTCAGCAGAAAAGCAGGCAGAACGGTTCACTCCGGAGAAATCGTTACTGTGGAAACAGACTGCTATATGCTGCATGATCTGAACGGTCCTGTGGCACTGGATTATTTTGATCAGTTTCACGAGAAAGTGAAATCTCCTGAGAGAGGACTGATCTCCCTCTGTCATTTATCGCCTGCCCCTACTGCAGGAGCAGCAGATCATCACAAAAGGCTTCGGGAGATTCTTGAACATGAGGCGAAAAGTATTTTAAGAGAGGGATGGCAGCAGGGGCGCAGGGAAGGAGAAGACTATGGAAGAATGGAGCAGGCGAAGGAAACCGCATTCAATCTGCGGACTATAGGATTGGAAGAAGAGACCATTGCCAAAATGGTGAATGTCCCGGTTTCTGTCATCAGGGAGTGGTTTGCTGAAGTTGTTTCGTGAAAATGTAACTCTATTTAATTTAAACTATATGAGCCCGGTTATTTCCAGCAATATATTTTGCAAGAAATGGCTGGGCAATATTGTGAAGATGTCATATTTAAGAGCAGATTGGTGACAATGACAAGACTATAGAGAAAACAAAGCTATGACAAGGTGGAAAAGACAACTTAAATGAATTCTAACAGTTTAGTGGTTTATGATTATTAATCAGACGGTTCAGAGTAGTGTTGTATTGATAGAGAGGGAAAGTTGGAATTTCTTAATAATATTAGGATAGTGTAGTATGATATTTTGACTTGATGTATATGTAGGAGGAGCAGAGATGGATGTAATAACATCAAAATATCGATACAGGCGATTTTTTCATAAATAGTACGGATCAGGAAGACCATTTTTTTAATGATATATCCAGAGTATTATCAAAAGAAAACATGATAAGTCTGGCGAAAAAGGTAGATAACAAAATAAGCTTCATACCAAAGATCCAGTATATGAGTATGGATATTTATTTTTGTCTGAATATAGTTTCCCTTTATTATATCCAGCTCCTTTTAGTAATGATAATACAGAATTGGAGAAAGCCGATAAAATGAACAGACAAGCAGCAGAAAAAGAGATAGAGGAGGGTATTAAGGAGTTTAAGCAGGAAGATTTAGATATAGTGAAATTGATTGAATTGTGCATGGAGAACCCATCTACAACTGTAGGAACAAAGCTTTTTGCCTATTATTCGGAAAATCAATATGAGGCGGATTTATTCAAAAAAATGTTAACGATCCAGCCGAAGGGTAAAATTGCAGTAGACTATGCAGCTTGTGCCTACAGACGAGAGCCTGCTTTGCTGAAAGATATTGTTAATACTGCAAAGGAAATGGATATTGATTTGGAAGTGCTGATAAAGCTATACGGATTGGAGATACTTGATTTAAAGAATACACCGTTAATTGACAGGGAAGATGAAACCACGAAAAAGGCATATTGGAGACAGATTCATTACTGTAAAGATGACGACAGAACAATTGAGTGGATGATAAAGGAGTGCAGGCAATATGGGACGCAGGCATCCTTAATGAATCTGTTGGAGCGCACCATGTCCAGGTTTTCTATGAACATGCTGCTTGAAAATCTGGAATATATGCAAAAGCTGGATCCCGGCCAATTTGATACCATGTCAGCCTACTATTTGGAAAAGATATTGGAAAAGCTGCAAAAAGCGTATATCCAGACCGAGAACTGTGATAGAATTTCACAAATTGAATTAACGTACAGGGGCATTTTGAGTTGGGATAAAATGAAGTGTACCAGAAGGGCGCTGGAAAGAAGTCCTGCCTTATATGCGGAAATGGCCGGTATTATCTATCTGAAAGATGGAGAAGAAAAAAAGAAGGGACACAGGAACAAAGGAGATTGGTGAGTAATGTCTATGATTTGTTTCAAAATGCCAGATTCTGTCCGGCTGAAAAAGATGGCCATGTGGAAGAAAAGGAACTGAGACAGTGGGTGGAGGAGTTTGTATCTCTTTTAAATCAACAGAACCAGAAGAGGCTTTTTGGACGTCTTTTGGGAAGAATATTTGCAAATTCTCCTGGAGGAGAGGATGGGTTTGCCCCTTGTGAATCTGTAAGGCGTTTGATTGAAGAATATGGGGATGATAATTTGAGGGATGCCTACGTTATGAACATTTATAATAAGAGAGGTATCCATTCCCCGACTGCCGGGAAAGCAGAACATGAGTTGGCCATGGGGTATAAAAGAAACGCTGACGGATTGAGAATTCGGTATCCTAAGACAGCGGAAATCTATGATGTTTTGTATAGGAACTATCAATACGAAGCAGATGCCGAACGGGAGGAAGCAGAATATGCAGAGTTCTGAGGATAAAGCTGTACAGTCTATGAAATACCAAAACAGCAGAATCATGTTTCAAATACAAGGGAATCCGATTGGAAAGGCGGCAACGGAAGAGTGTTTCAGATAAAAATATTGGAGGGGATTTTGATTACGCTCCATCTGATGTGTATTTGATAGTTAAAATACTGCCGCCCCTCTAAACCATAAATGCAACTATCACCCAACTAATATTCTAACATTTCAACGCTTATCTATGATTTTATCAATTAACCCAAAATCCATTGCCTCAGTTGCTGACATATAGTTATCGCGTTCTGTTGCAAGGGCAATTTCCTCAATGCTTTTTCCAGTATTCCCTGCTAAAATAGAGTTTAGGCGTTCTTTACTTTTTTGTATATGGTCGGATGTTATTTTTATATCTGTTGCCTGTCCTTGAATACCATTTCCATGAATTGCTGGCTGGTGTATCATTATTTCTGCGTTTGGCAAAGCGATACGTTTTCCCTTCGTTCCACCAGCTAATAAAAAAGCTCCAAAGCTGGCGGCAAGACCAATACAAATAGTTGAAACATTACATTTTATATATTGCATTGTATCATAAATGGCAAAACCGGCTGATACAGAACCTCCGGGACTGTTTATATATAACTGTATATCTTTTTTGGGGTCTTGTGCTTCTAAAAACAACATTTGGGCAATAATCAGACTGGCTGACATATCGCTTACTTCTTCCCCCAAAAAAACAATTCTATCGGACAGTAACCGTGAGAAAATATCATAACTTCTTTCTCCGCGGCTTGTCTGTTCAATTACATAAGGTATTGTACTCATGCAGCAATCTCCTTAATTCGTGTAATAAATTTGTAACTAAATATATAAGAACAACACATAGAAATTCTGTTTTGTTTTGGCATAAAGATTCCAATATCCCTATAAATTTTAGGCGGATATAAATATATTTGTTTAAAAGCAAATGAAAATGACTGTTGTGTATCATATCCAGCTTCATACGCAATTTGCATTATTGGCTTATCTGTTTTTACCAGCTTTTCAGCAGCAACAGTGAGTCTGCGGTTTTGTAAATATTTATACATGGTAATTCCTGTATACTCTGTAAAAATGCGATTAAGATAGAATTTGGAATAACCAATATTTTTTGAAATATTATCTAAGTTGATTTCTTTCTCTAAATTCTTCTCCATATAATCTATGACTTTTTTTACAACTTCTTTTTGGTTTTTCATCATATCCTCCTTGCGCTCTTATCTATTATAGCAAGTTTAAATATACGTGTCTTAATAAAAAATGCTATTTTTGTACCAAATTTTAAAATGTATACTCTTTGATATGAGGAATGAGAGGGATTCCGTAGTAGTCGGCATTGTGGAAAAATCTAAACTTTTGGATTTTTCCACAATGCTTGTCTTTTGATCTTTAGCTTCTTTGATTCGGAATAGTGTGGTGCTGGTGTCCTGACATGAAATTTCAGATCATTCCCTTTGAGAATACGCCGGAAAACGCCAGGGAGATACTGGGGAACCTGGGAAAGAACATTGATGTGGTAGGCGGGATCTTTGGCGAGACTATGCTGGATCTGAGGCGCTGCGGGGGACTGGAACTGTCCCACGAGCCTTTTTGCTGCGTGGTCTCCGTCCACCACAGGCTTGCCGCCAAGGACAGGCTTAAGCTGGAAGACCTGTATGGAGAGAACCTGATGCTTATGCGCCGGGAGTGGAGCCGCTATGTGGACGAACTTCGGGACGATATGTGGCAGAGCCACAGCCAGATCCATATGGTGACTTTGATTTTTGCAGTATGGAGGCCTTTAACCGGTGTGAGAAC
Source organism: Clostridiaceae bacterium (assembly GCA_910574345.1). Lineage (GTDB taxonomy): Bacteria > Bacillota > Clostridia > Lachnospirales > Lachnospiraceae > UBA3402. The sequence goes on from CAJSZV010000001.1 coordinate 458,035, forward strand.
AGTAATGATATTTTGCTTTCCATACCCGGATGGGCCAATGTACATCCGCTTTTGAAGGTAATCCCGGTGGAATGGGATCACAGTATTCCCTTTGGACTGCTCCATTCCCCAAGCCTTCCGGGCATGGAGCATGACATGAATAAACAATCAAAATACAAATATTATTCCAGGGTATCCAACTCTTCCCGCAACTGTTTCAGAAACATATTAGAGGCTCGTGAAAGAACCTGATACTTCTTCCAGATAATGCACAGCTCCGCTTCCAGAGCAGGAAACAGCGGTCTGAAGCAGAGGCTGCTGTCACCGGTTGTATTGATGAGCCTGTCCAACGCAATGACATATCCAAAACCTTTTTTTACAAACTGTGCCGCGTTATAGACCAGATCATAGGTGGCAACAATATTAAGCCTGGAAATATCTGCTTTCAGCCAGGAGAACATTTCGCTGTTAATGGAAGTCTGGTGGGAAATGATCAGGGGTTTATCCCATAAGTCCTCTGCAAAAACAGCTTCTTTTGCTGCCAGCGGACTGTCTTTACGCATTAACACGCCCCAGATATCCTTCATGGGGAGACGGATATGATCATATTTGCTGATATCCATCTGGCCCACCAGAAGACCGAAATCAATCAATCCTTTATCCAGCCTCTCCATCACATGCTCGGCATCACCGCTGTAAATATGGTAATGGATCAGAGGGTGCTTTTTCTGTAGATTTTGGGCTGCCTGCGCCAGAAAGGAAATACTTTCCGTTTCACCGCAGCCGATATAGATCTCTCCATTGATATTTTCACTGGAAGAGGCCAGCTCCGCTTTTGTCTTTTCCATCAGGTCAACCAGCTCTTCCGCGCGTTTGCGAAGCAGCATTCCATCCTCGGTCAATGTGACTCTTTTACTGCCACGGACAAGCAGCTGTTTTCCCAATTCTTCTTCTAAGTCTTTTAACTGTCTGGAAAGAGGGGGCTGGGTCATGCGGAGAGACTCAGCCGCCTTTGTTATGCTTTCCTCCCTTGCTACTGCCAGAAAATATTGTAACACTCGAATATCCAAATGAAAATCCTCCTTTGCCATATGTATATGGTTCTTTGTCGAGATTATAGGTTAATTGAAAAGTTAAATGCAGCATCCGATGTTGCATTTACAATTACAGATCCAGTGCCGTGTATTCTGCTGTGACCCGATGAACAGCAACCAGAAGAGCCATTGTGAGCGCAATCATGAATTCATCCGGTATGTGATCCCCAAAGGGGAAGCAAAAGATGAGTATACAGAGGAAGAGATCGAGAGGCTGATGAATCATATTGGTTCGTATCCACGAAAAAAATGGAACGGACAGAACTTCAAAAAAGCGGAGTGCAATAAGAATTTCAAAAAAAGGAGAATATGCAGTCCGCTCTTTGTGCTGCCATTCCTTAAGGTGATTTTACTGTGGGAGAGGAAAAAAAGCAAGAAAAAGAGGCCATTTCCTTGAAAAGTGTTACATTTACCGGATGGCTGTTGCGTTTACAACTTCATGATTTTGCCAATGTGCATTTACAATTTCATTGTTGCGGTAAGGATTTCAATTACCCCCAAAAGATATCTCATATAAAATAAATACTTTTTAAGTATGGAAATTGATATCATATATGTATTTGATATTTATAATGGAGCGTTTTATAATGACAGCAGAATGAAAGAAAGGATGGTATCACATTTAACAGGCAGAAGCATTTTTATATGGATGTACAGGTGAGAGGACATTATCCGGAGTATCAGTTGAAGGCCTTTGAGAGGGACGGGATCCATATCATGATGGAGAAGGAAGAGCTGGATACCATACAAAAGGGAACTGTGGATTTCATCGGGTTCAGCTATTATATGTCCACGGTTTCTTCTGCAGAGCCCAATGGAAAAGATATGTAAGTAACGGGCAGGGAAAAGAAGTTATTTGGATAGCACGAGGAGGAAATAACATGTTCATGATGGGAAATTTATATGAGGGGATTCATCAAAACCTGATGGATGCAGGCTGTGATCAGCAGATCACAGATCAGTGTATGGCTTTTGTGAAGGAGGAACGGCTTTCTGATATGGTTCCAATCCTTACAGAACACAGAAAAACATTGCTGGACAGTCTTCATAAAGACCAGAAACAGATCGACTGCCTGGATTATCTGCTGTATATGATAAATAAAGCCGGATGAAAAAAATGGCATAACAGGAGGGGATGGAAATGAAAGACAAAAACGCGGTCTATGCAAAGAAGGCATTGGCGGCTTCCTGCCTTATGCTTTGTATGTGGGTTGGATTATGGTGGAATTGTATTACTCTGTATGGGGACCCGATCATCGCGGAATGGGGAATACTCCGTACACAGTTTATGCTGGTTACCACGATCATGGCACTGACCAACGCGGTCATGCAGATGTTTTTCTATGGACGGATACAGGCCGCCATCGGGACCAGGAAATATATTATGTGCAGCGGGATCGTATGTACCTGCGCGGTGGCATTGATGGCATCTTCCAGGGGGCTGCTGACATTTTATCTGGGCGCCTTTTTATTTGGAACCATGGTCGGCGGGATCACCAATAATCCGGTTACAGAGATCCTGAATAGCTGGTATAAAAAAGATGTTGGGAAACTGATCGGTATCGCGCAGACAGCAAGCAGTATTGCGGGAATTGTTTTTTCCATTGTCATCGCGATGCTTGTCAGACAGGCCGGATGGCGGATTCCGGTCTGGATGACGGCAGCACTGGGCGGGGTCACAACGTTTCTTATTCTTATGTTATATAAAGGATCTCCAAAAGATCTTGGAGAACAGCCTCTGCATCAGGAGGAACAGAAAGAGACTTCAGAAAAGGAAGATGGTATTTCATACAAAAGGATATTTAAAACACCTCAGTTTTTCTGTCTTTTGGCCGGATATATCCTGGTGCCTATGGTAGCGCAAGGGGCACTGAGCAATCTTCCCCTGCTTACCGCGGACTTAGGCTATGGAGAGCTTTCAGGAACATTTTTAAGTGCGGCATTAGTTGCGTCGGCCATATTTTTTGTTCCGGCAGGCGTTATCATCGATAAAGCGGGAACAAAATGGATGGTAACAATATCTGTGATATTTTTGGTAATCGCGTTTGCCTTGCTTTTGTGGGGAAAGTCATCTTTATGGGTCACTTATGCAGCCGCGGCGTTTATAGGAGCGGCATCGGATGCCTGCCAGCTTCCCTTTGGGATCTCTGTCAGGGAGGCTTTTGGATCCAGAGAATACAGTAAAAAGCTTGGGGTCATAGCGGCATTTGATTTCATTGCATTGGCTCTTGGCCCCAGTGTCATGACCATGTTTTATGATGCGTTAGGAAATTATGATCTGGCGATGATATTGTTTTTATTTTTAGGGATTGCGGGGGCAGGAGCCATTCATCTTGGAACAAAACGCGCAAAAGAATAACAAAAAACAAGAAAGAGAAGGAGGATTTGAAAGATGAATACGAAAATGCCAAAGATCGCGTTGGGAGCCTGGTCCTGGGGGGCCGGCGCTGCAGGAGGAGATCAGGTATTTGGAAACCATTTGTCTGAGACGGAATTAAAGCCGGTATTTGACAAGGCCATGGAGTGGGGATTGAATCTGTGGGATACCGCTGCCGTATACGGCGAGGGCAGTTCGGAACGTATCCTGGGGAACTTTGTGAAAGAGGTATCCAGAGAGGATGTGATCCTTTCCACGAAATTTACACCTCAGATTGCCAGCGATTCACCGGATGCCATGCAGGAGATGATAGACGGCAGTAAAGGGCGGCTTCACGCGGATGTGATGGATGTTTACTGGATCCACAATCCAATGGATGTGGAGAGATGGACACCGGATCTGATCCCTCTGGCAAAGAGCGGACAGATCAAGGCCATCGGTGTTTCCAATCATAACCTGGCGCAGATCAAAAGGGCCGGGGAGATTCTTGCGGCGGAAGGTTTAAAAGTTTCCGCGGTACAGAATCATTACAGTCTTTTGCATCGTTCCTCGGAACGGGCCGGTATTCTGGATTACTGTAGAGAAAACGGAATTACCTTTTATTCCTATATGGTTCTGGAGCAGGGAGCGCTTACGGGGCGGTACAATGAAGCGAATCCGTTTCCGGCAGGGACCGGACGGGGAGAGGCTTATAACCCCCATCTGAAAAAACTGGAAGACCTGATCGATGAAATGAAAACCATAGGAACCCGGTTTGACGCGAGCCCTGCTCAGATCGCCACAGCCTGGGCGATCGCGAAAGGAACGCTCCCGATTATCGGAGTGACTAAGGCGCGGCAGGTAGAAGAAGCGGCAAAGGCCGCGAGGATTGAACTGACTGCTGAAGAGATCAGCCGCCTGGAAAGACTGGGAGACGCAGCCGGTGTCCGTACGCTTCGGGAATGGGAAAAGGAGATGGAATGAAACGATTGACGGATATGTTAGCGGTGCTGCTTTTGGCGGTTATGCTTTCGGCCTGCGGGAAAGAACCTGAAGAAACCCATGCCGGGCAGACGGAGAAACTGGAATTGACAGAACAGACAGAAACTTCCGGGGCAGCAACAGGAACACTATCGGTGGATGCAAAACCAGAGGAAAGCAGTATGGCAGACGCGGAAGATACACAACAGAAGGGAGATGGTTCTGTGATAAATGACATCACATTTAATTTTGAAACAAAAACGGTCATGCTGAACAGCGGATATGAAATGCCCATCTTTGGACTGGGGACATACAGCCTGACCGGAAAGACCTGCGTAGATTCCGTTACGGCAGCGTTAAACAGCGGTGTCCGTCTGATTGATACCGCCTATATGTACCATAATGAGGAAAGCGTGGGGGAAGCAGTGAGAAATTCAGGGATTCCCAGAGAGGAAATCTTTGTCATCACAAAACTGTATCCCAACCAATTTGCCCATGCCGAGGCTGCCATCGAAGAGGCACTGGAGAAACTGGACATAGGGTACATTGATATGATGCTGCTCCATCATCCCGGCACAGGTGATGCAGACGCTTATCATGCGATAGAAAAGGCTGTGGAAGAAGGAAAGATCCGATCTGTCGGCCTGTCGAACTGGTATGTGAAGGAACTGGAGGAATTTCTGCCCCAGGTAAATATCACTCCGGCGTTGGTTCAAAACGAGATACACCCTTATTATCAGGAAAATGATGTGATTCCCTATATCCAGGGACTTGGCATTGTGGTGCAGGGATGGTATCCCCTTGGCGGCAGGGGACATACGGCAGAGCTTCTGGGAAATGAGGTAATCTCTGAAATCGCGCAGGCCCATGGCAAATCGTCTGCGCAGGTCATCCTTCGCTGGAATCTCCAAAAGGGTGTGGTGGTGATACCAGGTTCCAGCAATCCTGACCATATTAAGGAGAATACAGAACTGTTTGACTTTGAACTGACAAAAGAGGAAATGGAGCGTATCAACGCCCTTGACCGTGGCGAGAAACATGACTGGTACTAAAAATATTTTTTGGAACGTGGAGAATAAGGAATATGAAGGTTTTGGCAATTAACAGCAGCGCGAGAAAGGACGGAAATACAGCGCTTCTTATCAATACGGTGTTTGAGGAACTAAAGAAAGAGGGAATAGAAACGGAAATGATACAGCTCGCCGGTAAGGTGATAGAACCCTGCAAGGCTTGCTGGGCCTGCGGCGGCAGGAAAAATTGTGTCCATAAAAAGGATCTGTTCCAGGAAATCTATGAAAAGATGATACAGGCAGATGGGATCCTTCTGGGTTCACCGGTTTACACGGCGAATATTTCCGCGAACATGCAGGCGTTTCTGGAACGGGCTTCCGTTGTGGCAGATATGAACCGAAAGGAAAACCTGTTCCGGCATAAAGTGGGGGCGGCGGTTACGGCGGCCCGCCGCGGCGGAGCGCTGAACGCGCTGGACGCCATGAACCATTTTTTCATGCTGCAGGATATGTTTATTGCCGGTTCTTCTTACTGGCCCATGGCTTATGGGAGAATGCCGGGAGAAGTGAAAGAAGATCAGGAAGGGATTGAGACTATGAAAAATCTCGGTCAGAATATGGCATATTTGCTGATTTCATTGAATACAGCCGAAAGGCATAAAGGTATCCTTTAGGAAAGCACTGGGAGAAAGGCGGGATGGATGATGAGAAGGACAGTTGGTTTGCTGTTTTCTTTCGCGATGATTTTTTCCCTGGCAGCCTGCAGCAGTTCAGAGGCCTCAGAAAGGCCGGGGGAGCAGCCTGCTGCTGTATCTGTACAGTCAGAGGAGGCGCAGGCCAGTGCCGGAGATAAGATCACTGATATGACGGAACGATCCGACGGACAACGGAACTTGGTACAGGATGCAAAGCAGGAAACAGAAGGACAAGTAAAGGAACGGCAGGAGACAGATATGGCTGCAAAAACTTTAGTAGTATATTTTTCAGCAACAGGAACCACAAAGCCGTTAGCAGAGTACGCGGCGGAGATCCTGGGGGCAGATATTTATGAAATTATAGCAGAGGAGCCTTATACGGAGGCGGATCTGGCATATTATACGGGAGGCCGTGCCGATCAGGAGCAGAACGATCCTGATGCGCGCCCTGCTATATCGGGAAGTGTGGAGAATATGGACAGCTATGATACGATCCTGATCGGCTATCCCATATGGCATGGGCAGGCCCCCAGAATTATCAGTACATTTTTGGAGAGCTATGATTTTTCCGGAAAGACGATCGTTCCGTTCTGTACCTCTCATAGCAGCGGGATTGGATCCAGCGCGGACAATCTTCACGCGCTTTGCCCTGGCACGGTGGAGTGGGCCAGTGGCAGGCGGTTTGAAGCAGGAACTTCCAGGGATACCATGGAGGAATGGCTTAGCAGTATAGGGGGCCGATGATTTGGAAAGTATTGTTCGGCTTCCTGGCATCTGTGCCCTGTATCAAGATCATGGAGAAGCAGAAGAATGCGGAAGAAAAGAAAGAGGAGGCATAAGTTTATGAAGCTTGGAATTATCGGTTCGGGAATGATCCCGCAGGAATTCCTGCTGGATCTGAATGCAATGGATGGAAGTGTATGACGACCAGGGGGACGAAAGACGTCTGATCCCGGAGTTTTGGGAATTTATCCGGGCTATTAACCAGAGAGATCATGTTTTTTGTGAGAAGATGCTGGAGGAAAGCGTGGCGGTCTGTGTAAGGAGGCTTATGAAATCTTATTTTGCAAACAAAAATTACGGAGAAAGAGGTTTGCCATGCGGATTGGAGTGACAGGAAACGGAAACATTGTAAAGCGGTTTTTAAAGGATGCGTCAGAGGTGGAGACAGTGAAGACAATATCCATCTGTGTGCGGGAACAGAGCCGGCATAAGGGCGAGGAACTGGCTCTTGCCTACGGCATGGAAGCCTGCACGGATTATGAGGAATTTCTGGGACGTGAGGATATGGATGCAGTCTATATAGGACTTATCAATACCCAGCACTATCCCTATGCCAGACAGGCACTTTTGGCGGGAAAACATGTGATCTGTGAGAAGCCTCTGACCGTCACATGGGATGAGGCAAAGGAACTGGCCGACTTAGCCAGGGAGAGAGGACTCTTCTTGTGGGAGGCATTTAAGCTGCCTTTCAATCCCGCAGTCTTGGCGGTGAAAAAGCATATAGACAGACTGGGGCCTGTCCGACTTGTACAGTGCAGCTACTGCCGGACGGGAAAAGTCTATGAGGAGTATCTGCAGGGAGCTGTCCGCCCCGTGCTTGATCCCAAGTGTGCCGGGGGAAGTCTGTATGACGTGAATGTATACAATCTTCATTTTGCAGTGTGGCTTTTTGGAAAGCCGGAAGGAGCAGAGTATTTTACGGCCCACAAGGGATTCAATGGTGCGGATACTTCCGGCACTGCAATTCTTCGGTATCCTGGCTTTCAGGCGGTCTGCACGGCGGCTATGGACTGCGGCGGTGAGAATTTCTCCATGGTGCAGGGGGAAAAGGGATGGATCAAGGTGGAGGGGCCTGTAAGTTCCTGTCTGCGGGCTGTGCTGAATGCAGGCGGCATGACAGAGATCATCGGTGAGAACCCGGAGAAAGGGCGGCTGAAGCCGGAGATCACGGAGTTTGCCAGGCAATTTCACGAAGGGGATTATAAAACCTGCTATGAGACTCTGGAACACAGCCTGACGGTCATGGAAGTGCTGGAGCAGTGCAGAAAGGGAGTATCTTAAAGGCAGGTGAAGGAAGAGGAAACAGGCCTGGAAAGAATCCGGACAGGAGCTTTGAAAATTGATGCATTTCAAAAAACACGAATAATATTATATTTTTTGGAGAAATTATAATGTGACAATAAAAAAGGAGGCCGTCTTATGAACAAAGCATTAGATATTGCGGCGCTGACAATCAGCATAATCGGCGCTATAAACTGGGGACTCATTGGTTTCTTTGATTTTAATCTGGTTGGTTTTGCTCTTGGAGCCGGCTGGATGTCACGAATTATTTATGCAGTAGTTGGGTTATGCGGATTGTATCTGCTGACCTTTTACGCAAATGTGGGAAGGCGGTCTGAGTCCTAACCATATTTATGCACAAAAGGAAGAATCCTGCTGGAAGCAAAGCCATAGTCATGTGCGGCTTTCAGCGGGATTCTTCTTTTTTAGCGCAACTGTGCCCGCGGCAAAAAACGGGCACAGTTGCGGCTTTTAATAAGCTGTACTTCCGGCATTACTTCTTCCTATTTTGCCTATACCATGAAAAATGCTATGAACAAGGCAGGCCTGGAAATCATCATAAACGCTGGCAGCATAACGGAAATCCATAAAATTCACAGTCAGTACGACTATATTTTTCTGGCGCCTCAGGTGGCATATGCTCTGCCTGAATACAGGAAAAAATACGGAGATTAAGTCATAAAAGTAGACAGCAGGGACTCTGCCAGCTATGATGTGAACAAAATTATGAACCGCCTTCTGGCATGTTCCTGAAATGTGATGGATTTTTCGGAAATTTGTGATATACTAAACAGAACACAACATATGGTGAATGCGGAAGAAAATGATCATGAATGAAGAAGGAGGATGGTAAATGAAGAGCGTAAACTGGGGAAGCAGCGGGCAGAAGGTGCCGGCTATTGCCGTGGGATGCATGAGAATGAGCAGAGTTCCTTTTGAACAGGTGACAGAGCTTGTGGATACTGCCATAGAAAGGGGAGTGAATTTTTTTGACCATGCGGATATCTACGGAAAAGGAGAATGTGAAGAGATATTCGCCAGAGCCGTGAAGGAATGCAGACGGAAGAGGGAGGATGTGTTTATCCAGTCAAAATGCGGAATCGTGCCGGGCAGAATGTATGATTTTTCCAAAGAACATATTGTGGAATCGGTGAACGGTTCCTTAAAGAGACTGAAGACGGATTATCTGGATGCCCTGCTGCTGCACAGACCTGATGCTCTCTGTGAGCCGGAGGAAGTGGCGGCGGCCTTTGATGAATTGGAGCGTTCCGGAAAGGTGCGTTACTTTGGCGTGTCCAATCACACGCCTATGCAGATCGAATTGCTGAAGAAATACGTAAAGCAGCCGGTTATGGCCAACCAGATGCAGTTTGGAGCAGCCCATGCTTCCATGATCCGAAGCGGTATGGAAGCGAACATGATGAGTGACGGTGCCGTGAATCGGGATGGAGGAATTATGGATTACTGCCGTGTGCACGACATTACCATGCAGGCATGGTCGCCGTTTCAGTACGGTATGTTTGAGGGGGTATTCCTGGGAAGCGACAAGTTCAGGGCGCTGAATGACAAGATTCATGAAATTGCAGAGAAGTATGGAGTGACGGATACAGTCATCGCAGTGGCATGGATACTGCGCCACCCGGCCGATATGCAGGTTCTGTCGGGAACTATGACCTTGTCCCGGTTTGAAGATATCTTAAAAGCCCTTGATATACGCCTTACCAGGGAAGAATGGTATGCCGTCTATCTGGCAGCAGGCAATATTCTGCCGTAAATAAGGAAGAAGCGGTGTCCGCGGATGGGGCACCGCTTTTGCATAATGGCAGAAGAGGATAGGAAAAGGCTGGAGCCCTTTGCGCCTTACCTGCAGGAAGCGTTTCCTGAATTAAGAGAGACAAAGGGCATCATGAAACCGGGACCGGGTGAGATTCCGGCGTCGAAGAACTTTTTGAAATTTGCCAAACAGAAGGAGATAGCTGCCCTTTCACTGATATTAGGATTCTGAAATAATCAATTCAATCCGGCATCGGTTCAGTTCGTCTCCTACTTCAGCCGGAAGCTGATTTTCCGCGGATATAGTCGGCGATAAAAGCGCTGTTGGTAATAATGATCAGGTCTTTTTTGGAAGATGTGAGTTCTTGTGCCAAAAGGGCGCAGCAGCTTCCGCTTTCGATCATCAAAGTGTCCCCGTCGGAGATCAGCTCTGCGGCACATTTTGCGATCTTTTGTTTGGCCTCATAATGGTAGGCAATGCGTCCGTGGAGGTTGTCCGTACTTCTTAAATTTGTTCTTAACAAGGATTTTCAAGATGGCTTCCAGATATTTCTCCGAGATCCCCTGTCTCTCGGCTGTCTTTCGCAGCGGGATATAACCTTCCGCCTGAACATCATATCATCCGATAGCTAAAAAACAACGGAAAAATCATAGCAAAAAGATGGATAAAGGGTTATACTCCCGTTTTCGACACTTAAAAAATTTAAAAGAGAAGAATCCCCGCATAAATACAGGGTTTTCTTCTCTTTTTGTATCTAAAACATGTTGTATGGAATCCCTAGCCG
>CAJSZV010000002.1 GCA_910574345.1 Clostridiaceae bacterium
CAATAACTTCTGATGGAAGGGGAACCCTCCTTCAGTTATTCATCAGATATGACCTTGTAACTTATTAACTTTATAGCTCTTGTGGCTATATCATTATTATACTAGGGAGGTAAATCGTTGTCATAAAAACATGACAGCGATTGGCGGTATGTGGAAGAATTATTCAATTGATTATATAAAAAATAACCGGGCATCCGGTATATCTATTATAGCAGCATCTTTTATTGCCGCTTTGTTTCTCTCTTTTCTCTGTTGTCTGTTTTATAATTTCTGGCTGGACAGCATTGAAGGGACAAAATTGGAGGATGGCAGTTGGCATGGCCGTATTACCGGGAAAATCAGCGAAGACGAACTGGCAGTTATCAATAATTTTGCCAATGTGGAAAAAGCGGTAGTCAATGAGGAACTGTCCGGGGAACAGGGGACTGTGGCAGATGTGTATTTTTATAACAAAAGGACAGTCTATCAGGATATGACCGCCCTCGTAAATATTCTGGGACTTACAGAAGATGCGGCTAATTATAATTATCAGCTTTTATCGTTGTATTTTGTCCGTATTCCGGGTGACAATATGCCGAGACTCCTGATGCCGGCATATCTGGCGATAGTGATGATTGTGTGTGTTTCTTTGATACTGGTAATCCATAATTCATTTGCTACATCTATGAACAGCAGGGTTCATCAGTTTGGGATTTTTTCAAGCATCGGGGCTACGCCGGGGCAGATCCGGACATGTCTGGTACAGGAGGCACTCTTTCTGTCTATTGTACCGATTATGGCAGGGATCTTGTTGGGAATTATTTTCAGCTTTGGCACGGTTTGGGGAATGAACGCTTTCGCGGCGAATTTTGTGGGAGGAAGGCAGGCATCCTTTAGCTGCCATCCTGTTATTCTGCTCCTTATCCTTTTTTTATCTATTTTTACAGTGCTTGTTTCTGCATGGCTTCCGGCGAGAAAACTGAGCAGGCTGACTCCGCTTGAATCAATCCGTGGAACGGATGAATTGCAGCTAAAAAAGAAAAAGCATTCTCCCGTTTTGTCTGCGCTGTTCGGAATAGAGGGGGAAATGGCCGGAAATGCATTAAAGGCTCAGAAAAAGGCTCTGCGTACCACATCTTTGTCGTTAATGCTGGCCTTTCTGGGTTATATGATAATGCAGTGCTTTTGGACACTTTCCGGTATCAGCACAAACCATACCTATTTTGAAAGATATCAGGATGCATGGGATGTCATGGCAACTGTAAAGGATACCCATATAGAGGATTTTGGGCTGATAAATGAACTTCGGGGACTGCCTAAAGCGGACAGCAGTGTTGTTTACCAAAAGGCAGAGGCAGTATGTATATTGCCGCAGGATGCACAAAGTAAGGAACTGCTGGCATTGGGTGGTTTGGAAGTGTTTTTGGGAGATGCAGCATTTTATGACAAGGGCTTGTTTCAGATAGAGGCTCCCATCTTTATATTGGATGACGAGAGTTTTGGTGAATTCTGCGGACAGATAGGAATAGCTTCCCGTATGGATGGGACAATCGTCTTAAATCGGATATGGGACAGCGTTAACAGTAATTTTCGTTATCCGGAATACATTCCTTATGTAAAAGAAGATATGGAAGCAGTTGTTTTGAATAACGCTGCTGAAAAAGGAGACGAAAACACGGTAGAGCTCCCGGTGCTGGCCTGTACAGAGGAATATCCGCTCCTGCGGGAAGAATACGGGAAATCCGGCTGTCCTCTGGTACAATTTATGCCTTTGTCCTTGTGGAAAGAAATCGGAGGGCAGATAGGCGGGGCGGAGCAGGATACTTATGTCCGGGTGTTGGCAAATGACAGGACAGAAGTGGATATATTGAATGGGCTGGAAAATGAAATAGCGCAGATAATCGGATCGGAATATGAAATAGAGAGTGAGAATCGTATTCAGGAAAGAGAAGACAACGATAAAATGATAGAGGGGTATGAACTGATATTAGGTGCGTTTTGCGTCCTGCTTGCAATCATTGGGATTGCCCATGTGTTTTCTCATACCCTTGGTTTCCTGCGTCAAAGGAAACGGGAATTTGCCCGGTATATGTCTGTTGGGCTTACACCGGAAGGGATACGGAAGATGTTCTGCATAGAGGCTTTGATGATTGTCGGACGTCCGCTGCTTGTCACATCGACACTGACAATAGTGGCTGTGGCATTCATGATAAGGGCAAGCTACTTAGATCCTATGGAATTTATTAAAGCGGCTCCGATAGCGCCGATTCTGGCGTTTGTTTCAGCTGTCTTTGCATTTGTGGCATTGGCATATTACCTCGGTGGGAGAAAGATACTGAAGGTCAGCCTGGCGGAGGCTTTACGTGATGATACTATGATGTAAAACGAAAACTCCAATGACTGCATATCCCAATAAGCCACGGAGGATAACATAGGGCTTGAAGGTTTGACTATGATTTTTTGAGATAAATGATATAATAGAATAAATATCAGGAAACAGGATATAAAGGACATGACTACCAAGGAGATCGCCCAGGGCGCATTTGCCTCTTTGCCGACCCTGCTTCGGATTGCCGCGAAGGCGAAATCCCAAAGGGTTTCCACCATTTGGTTCTGTATCTGTTTGATGTCTTATGTAGAGAAGGAGGATTTTATGAGAGAGGATGTACATTCAAAGGAATTTTGGGATGAGGCTCAGAAAAAGGCTGCGTTTCAGAAACGGTTTGACAGGCCGGACTGTATCGTTCTTGACAGTGAGTACTGCAGCATGGGACGGATGATCGCCGTAAAGGCATGTGAAAGAGGCGGATATACTTACTATGACGCGGAGAAGCTTATGAGTCTTCTTGGGCCGGAGGAGAGGGAGCTTGTGGCCCGGTATGATAAGGTGCTTGGGGATACTGAGATAACAGAAGAAGATTTAAAGAAGGATTCGGATTTTGAGCGCGTGTCCCGGCTGTATCAGCAGGCCATTGGGCAGGCTCTTAAAGATGGGCCGTGTCTCATCCATGAATGTGGGATTAAGGAACGGATTGAGCCAGAGGGATTTCAATGTGTCAGCGTCCTGTTCTATGCCATGGACCAGCAGGAGAAGCGGGAGAGGGCAAGGACTGCTGCCATTTACAAGGATCTGGAAACGGCGGAGGAATTGGATAAAGCCATTGAGAGGGAAGATCACAGGAGGAGAATCTACCATAATGCTTTAAGTGAGAGGCCATGGGGAAGGAAGGAGGCTTATGATCTTTGTCTCAATACGGATGTTTTTGGGAGAAAGAAATCAGTGGAGCTTTTAGTGGCACTGATGGCAGCTGAGGATCAGAATCATAAGCTTTTATAAATGATTTACCAAGAACTACAAGCCATGGATTGGATATGATGGGAACAGATGATGGAGAGAGCGTATTACATCGATAGTAGAACGCGCCGTCGGCAAATACCGCAGGCAAAGGGGCGGGAGGACCGCCCCTTCCTTACATCACTTTCTGATATCGTTCAATACATCCCCAGGTATTTCAAATTCCACTGCCCCCATATACATGGGAGCCACATCGCCCTCATTGAATCCGATGACAACATTGCCGTTTTCATTGATATAAAACGATGTCTCATCTGTGACAGACTTAAAATTCCACTCCTCAATCTCATCATCCAGCCAATAATAGACATTTTCATCCGCATCCATCTGTGCCTGCATCTGTTCTTTGATTGCTTCGCTGATAGGCGTAATATAATCGGCTCCTTCCGCAAACACATCTTTTAACTGCAGGCGCTTTCCGGTATTCAGATCAATGGTATAGTAATAATTCCACTGGTAACCGCTGCCAGCGCCCTGATAACACAGGAGCTTTAATGTAAAGTAGTCGGCGGTTGCTGTCAGGATTTCGCTTTTTACCAGGATATCCTGATAGCCCTCCTCCTCCTCCAAATAGGTCTCAAACTCTTCTATGAGACTGTCCGTAATCTTTTTGATCTCCCTGTTTATTTCATCGGTTGTCCGCTCCAGATTTTCCAGAGTCTGATCTTCCGGCAGGCCAAGTTCCACCTTGATTTCCGGAACTTCGATATCCGCATGGTTCCTGTCTGATTCGTATTCATAATCACGGAACGTTACCACCTCAATTAATTTCCCCAGCACCGGTATTTGCTCCATTGCATGGGCAATAACCGGAGATGTGTTTGGCAGGAGCAAAAAGAATCCCACAAATGCGGCTGCTGTTAACGCGGCCCTGGTTCGTATTCTTTTTATCTTGTCTTTTTTATCTGCCATCTTTGCTTCCTCCATTTTTGCGCGCAGCTCTTCAAACTGTGCCTGTGACATTTGCGGTTTTTCATATTCCTTTTTTAACAACAGAAGTTCTTTTTCAACGAAATCGTGCATCACTTTGTCCCACCTGCCTTTTTGGTATGTTGGTCGTCATTGCCATAAGCTGGTCTGTCATCTAATACCATCCGCAGCTTTTTCATGGCGCGGTACAGCCTGCTTTTAACGGTGCTGATATTTTCGTCCAGGATATGGGAAATCTCTTCCAGCTTTTTATCCTCAAAATATTTTAGGATAATCACCGCCTTATCTTTTTCAGGAAGCATATGGATGGCGTTCTGTAAATCTATGTTGGCATAGGTATCCTCCGTACTCCCCAAGTTTGCGTCTTCCTCATCCAGTATCCGTTCATATGAGATATGTTTGGGCCGGCGTACATATTGAAAACATTCATTGAGCATGATCCGATACAGCCATGTCTCCGCCAGCTGAAGATCTTTTAAGGTATGGTGACTTCTTAAAGCCTTATATGCCCCGTTCTGCACAATATCCTTAGCGTCCTCTTCATTATGCGTGTAACTGAAGGCAAGGCGGTAATAATGGTTATATTTTTCTAAAATTATATGCTCTATCAACTCCTTGCTGGTTTTCTCTTTTTTCCCGGGAACTATTACCAAGGTAACCACCTCCTTTTGCCTTTCTATCATGTTTGATGCTGCAGGCAGATAAAAAGTTTCACCGGATTTTCATTGACTTGAAATTTACAGTCTTTTATAATGAGGTATAAAAAGGAAAGAGGGCAGATATGAAAGCAAACAGGACGCGTCGCAGGTTTTCTCCCTGCTGTGTGGCAGCCGCCGCGCTGCTGATGATGGGCAGCGATATCATGCGCGGGCTGGTGCAGGAGGAGCAGGAGAAGCTGTTTGGGCTGTTGAAGACACCTGCCCGAAACGCGGAGATCCATTACCGGGACACGTCAGACTGGGGGGAGGAACACACGGTTTACACCTTTGACTATGTGGCAAAGCCTGATATTGACACAAGCGGCGGAGTTGAAACCCGCATTAGATTTTACATATCCGAAACCCAACTCAAGGTGGCCTGGACATCCTATGAACCGGCGGGCAGCGGAGACTGGGAATACCTGGAGAAAGAGGTTTATGAGATCCCCATTGGGGCAAATAGTGATAAATATGCCCATGGGCAGTGATCTGGAATTCTGCTTTGCGGAGGGGAGGCTGTGTGCCTGACGGTGGTTTTTATGAATCCGGAGTATTATGTACTCTCGGAATCTCTCTTGCACCTGCTTTTGTGGCTGATAGAAACGGCACAGCCAGACTTCATACTATTTCAAGCAGAGAGAACGGTACTTATTCGGTGCAACCCCTTTATATTCCCGAAATTTTCGTATAAAGTAACTAAAATTATCAAATCCAACAGAAAGTGCGATATTAGAAATCGGCGCTTCTGATTCTGACAGCATTTCGCAGGCTTTTTCTATTCTATATTCATTGATAAAACCGATCGGTGTCTTTCCAATTTCCTGTTTAAAGTAGTGGCAGAAATAATTGGGACTCATAAAGCAAATCTCAGACAATGTCCGCAAAGCGATTGATTCCGGGTAATGGACGTGAATATATTCAATCACTTGTTTTAATTTGTTTAAGGAGTCCTTTCCTTTGGGCGATAACGTATTCTTATAGAAATAATCCGCCTGAAAGAATAATTCAATCATGTGTAATATGTGGAGCTTAATACTTAAAAGGGCACAGGTGGGCAATGTGTGGTAAAGTTTGATAATTTCCTGCATATGGAGCAGGACTTGTTTATGGTCATCGGGTGAAAGCGTGGAGCAGAAGGTTGGAAACAGCAGTGTTCCGTTGGTAATCGGCCGGATAAAATTATGCTGGCAGGCATCATACAATGAAAAGTCTAAAAAGCTGGGATTAAATACAACGGCATGGTGAAGGGACTCGCCCACGGATTTAATTTCATGCAGTTCTCCGGAATTGATAAAACAGAATTCCCCTGGGTTCAAGACAAGGGATTTTCCGCGGATAGTCAAATTAAGAATTCCATATTCTGCATATACCCATTCCAGTTCTTCGTGCCAGTGCTGTGATACAAAATAAAATCCGTCTTTGTCATGGTGAGAATATACCTGTAAAGGAAAAACAGAAGTACCGTGGGTTTTATCTTCATGATAAGCTTGTGACATGGGTATCAACTCCTAAATCATAAATTTGTGTTATTATTGAGTAAAATTATGCAAGCAATCAGGGCTTCTTTTCCAGTATACTAAAATCACCGAAGAAAAACAAGAGAGGTGAAAAGAACAGTGAAAGAAAAGTGGTGGAAAAGCAGTGTTGTATATCAGATATATCCACGAAGCTTCTGTGACAGCAATGGCGATGGAATCGGAGATATTAACGGTATCCGCTCCAAATTGTGGTATCTGAAAGAACTGGGGATCGACGTGATATGGCTCAGTCCGGTCTATGTCTCTCCCAATGCGGATAATGGCTATGATATATCCGATTATTATGGAATATCACCGGAGTACGGATCGATGGAGGATATGAAGACTCTAATCCGTGAATGTGAAAATCGTGGTATTAGGATTATCATGGATCTTGTCGTGAACCATACTTCGGATGAGCATCCCTGGTTTGTGGAAGCGAAAAAATCGAAGGACAATCCGTACAGGGACTATTATATCTGGAGAGAAGGGAAAAAAGGCAGTCCGCCTAACGAACTGGAATCCTGCTTCGGCGGTAATGCATGGGAATACTCGGAAGAAACAGGGGAGTATTATCTGCACTTCTATCATAAAAAGCAGCCGGATCTGAACTGGGAAAATGAAGCGATGCGGAAAGAAATATGGAAAATGATGAATTTCTGGATTGATATGGGCATTGGCGGTTTCCGGATGGATGTGATTGATGTCATTGGAAAAATCCCGGATCAGGAGATAAAAGAAAACGGACCGAAGCTGCATGAATACCTCCAGGAAATGAACAGGGAAACATTCGGGGGGAAAAACCTGATGACTGTAGGAGAATGCTGGGGAGCAGATATTGAGAACGGAAGTTTATATTCGGATCCGGAGCGGAAGGAACTGGATATGATTTTTCAGTTTGAGCAGATGCTGCTGGATCAGGTTCCAGGAGAACAGAAGTGGGATTTAAAGCCCCTGGAATTGAAACAGTTAAAACAGGCGTTTGCGAAATGGCAGAAGGCATTGGAAGGGAAAGGATGGAACAGTCTTTTCTGGAACAGTCATGACCTTCCAAGAATCGTTTCCAGATGGGGGAATGATAAGGAGTACCGGGTGGAATCCGCAAAGATGCTGGCAACCGTGCTTCATGGCATGAAGGGGACGCCTTATATTTATCAGGGCGAAGAAATAGGGATGACCAACTATCCGTTTTCAGGTATTGAGGATTTTTTTGATGTAGAGTCTGTCAATATGTACCGGGAACGGAAGGAGATGGGATATCCCGAAGAAGAAATCATGAAATCCCTCTGCGCTAAGTCAAGGGATAATGCAAGAACACCCATGCAGTGGGACAACGGTCCAGGTGCAGGATTTACGGAAGGGACACCATGGTGCAGGGTAAATCCCAATTATACAAAAATTAATGCAGAAGAGGCATTAAAGGATCAGGATTCCATTTTCTATTATTATAAAAAGCTGATCAGACTCCGAAAAGAAGAGCCTATATTGATTTATGGGACTTTTGAACTGCTCTGCCCGGAGGATGAGCATGTCTTTGCGTATACAAGGGAATGGAAGGGGAAAAAGTGGCTGGTGGCAGGTAATTTCTATGAGAAATCGGCATGTTTTGATTACCCTGGAAAAGGCAGGGTGCTCCTGTCCAATTATGAACAGGAATCTGAAACCCGGCTGGAACAGATGAAACTGCGTCCCTATGAAGCTGCTATCTATGAAATCATATAATTAGGAGGAAGAAAGAATCATGACAAAGGAAGAACGCTATCAGGCGTCTGCCGAAGAGCTTTTGAAGCTGGTTGGCGGAAAAGAAAACATTATCAGTGCCGCTCACTGCGCAACCAGACTCAGGCTGGTTCTGAAAGATGAGTCAAAGGCAGATGTGGACGGAATCCTGAAGGTGGATCTGGTGAAAGGCCAGTTTGCCAATGGAGGCCAGTTCCAGATAATTATCGGCAGCGGCACCGTAAACGAGGTTTACAAACGTTTCATAGAAACAGGAGGGATAGCCGAAGCGACGAAGAGTGAGGTAAAGCAGGCGGCTGCCCAGAAGATGAATCCACTGCAGCGTCTTGTAAAAACGCTGTCTGACGTATTTGTACCTTTGATTCCGGCATTGGTTGCCAGCGGTTTGATGATGGGGTTAAATAACGTGCTTACGGCAAACGGGCTGTTTATTCCGGGACAGTCTTTAGTAGAAGCCTATCCGGCCCTTTCTGACATTGCCGCTATGATTAATACCTTTGCCAGTGCCGCATATGCGTTTCTGCCTATCCTGATTGGATTTTCTGCCACAAAAATGTTTGGGGGCAATCCGTATCTGGGAGCAGTTATCGGCATGATCATGGTTTCGGGGGATCTGCTGAATGCCTATGCTTACGGTACTGCCGTAACAGAAGGGACAATCCCGGTATGGAATATTTTGGGGCTTACGATTGAAAAAGTAGGATATCAGGGAACGGTTCTCCCGGTGCTGGCTGCTTCGTATATCCTTTCGTTTGCGGAGAAGAAACTGCATAAGTATATCCCGGAGATTCTGGACAATCTTCTGACTCCGCTGCTTACCGTTATGATCACCGGTTTTGTTACTTTTACGGTGGTAGGCGGGATTATGAGGACTGCCGGTGATATGCTGACAAACAGCTTTGTGTGGATGCATGATACATTGGGGATTGTGGGCGGTATGGTCCTGGGCTTTTTATATTCGCCTCTCACCATGACCGGTATGCACCACAGCCTGCTTCCGGTGGATATCCAGATGGTGGCGGCGGGAGGTTCTTTCCTGCTTGCGATTGCGTCCTGTAATAACGTGGCGCAGGGCGGCGCAACTCTTTGTGCCATGCTTCGGACAAAGGATAAGAAGTTAAAGAGTGTTGCGGCGACATCGGGTGTGTCTGCTATGCTGGGTATCACAGAACCTGCTATGTTTGGTGTAAACCTGAAACTGAAATATCCGTTCTATGGCGCTATGATCGGTGCGGCTCTTGGCGGCGGGTATGTAACGCTGACAAATGTTCTGAACACGGCTCCGGGAACTGCGGGAATTGTCGGGTTTGTCTGTGTTCCTGCGTCCAGTATGCTGAACTTTTTGATTGGTACGGCTATTTCTGCTGCGGCAGGATTTATCTTTACATATATCATGTCAAATATGAAGAAATTCAATAAAGAGCTAGAGAAAAGAGAAGCTGTTGCAGAAGAAAAGGCAGATACGTCTGCGGACATTTTTCCGATAACAGAGAAAGGCGTGATCTGCAGTCCCCTTACAGGAAAAGCGATTCCGATGAGCGAGGTGCCGGACGATACATTTGCCGCGGAAGTATTGGGGAAGGGAATGGCAGTCATTCCTTCGGAGGGGAAAGTGGTAGCACCCTGTTATGGTGTGATCTCTGCGCTGTTTGATACGAAACATGCCATTGGCATTACAACGAAAGACGGAGTAGAATTACTGATTCATGTGGGCGTCAATACGGTAGAGCTTAACGGAAAGTATTATGAGGCTCATGTGGCACAGGGCGATCAGATAAAGCCCGGACAGGTGCTTCTTACGTTTGATATCCAGAAAATCCAGGAAGCAGGTTATCCGGTGGCCACTCCGGTAATTATTGCCAATACACACGATTATAAAAAGGTGGAGGGGCTGAAGAATGGTGAGATTCACTGCATGGAGCCGCTTATTAAACTGGAGGAAGCATGATGGCAGATAAAAAAATTGTATTTTTAGATATCGACGGGACATTTACTGTCCCGTTGGAAAAACCGACGGAGCTTGCGTCAAGGGCAGTACGGGAGGCAAGAAAAAATGGGCACAGGATTTTGATCAGCACAGGGCGTAATATGCCGATCGTAAGCGAGGATGTTTTGGAAGTAGGATTTGACGGTGTGGTTGCCAGTGCGGGAAGGCATATAGAAATTGACGGGAAAGTAATCCGTGACAGTGTACTTCCGGAAGAAACCATTAAGAAGTGCCTGGAAATTTTTCATCGATTTGGGATTTATTGCCGCATAGAAAGTCCGGAGGGGATCTATATTGATGACAGCCTTCAGGAAATCCTCACAAGCGCAACGGCAGATCTGTCAAATTCGGAGTTAATCCGAATGAAGAGGGAACTGGATTCTGATGTGGGGGTAAAACCGTATACGGAATATCCTCACAAGGGAGCATATAAGCTGGGCTTTATCTGTACGGATCTGGCCGACATTGAGAAAACAAAACCGTATCTGGAGCAGGAGTTTCATTATGTAGTGCATCCCTATGCAGAAGATGCAGACTGCTATAATGGCGAGATTATACGGAAGGATATGGATAAGGGCGAGGCCATGGAACGTGTCTGTGAATACTATGGTGCGGATATGGCAGATACGGTTGCCTTTGGCGACAGTATGAATGATCAGCAGATGCTGGAATATGCGGGGGTTGCCGTTGCAATGGGGAATTCCTGCCAGGAATTAAAAGACTGTGCAGATATTGTCTGCGAGAGCGTTGAGGAAGATGGGGTTTATTTTGAATTTAAGAGAATGAATCTGATATAGGGAGTTGATATTATACGAATTGATGCAGTTTGGAATCGGAGAAGTAAGCCATAAGAAATATCTTAATGCTTTTTTGACAGGGCAATATCCAGGGTCTTTTGCAAGAGGAGAATTATATAATTCAGATCTTGTTTCAGGTGAAATATGCTCTAAATGACTTCTTAATCACGAGATTTTCTCATGATTAGTGAAGAACTCATTTAGAGCATATTTCATGTAAGGAGGCAGACGCTATGACGAAAACCAAGATTACCCCGCTGTACGAAAGGCTCTCCCGTGATGAACTCCAAGGCGAGAGTAATTCCATCAGCAATCAAGATGCCATTTGTCAAGGATAGTTTCACCAAAAATATTAAAGAGCCGCTGTCCACGCATACTTGCAGTGCGTTTGCCAGTTCCTCCACCTTCATCATGGTACCGCTGATGCTGATCTTACCCAGCACAGCCAGGGAACTAAGCGTTGGCTTTCCCAGTGCGATAGAACAGATATCGCCGTACTGCTCATTCCGCAGTTCCCGGAGAAATTCCGCCAGATAGTCGGTAATAAACCCATAGTCATATGTAAAATGCCCTGGGCGGAACTTGGGGATTTCCCAGCCGGGGAGGCAGCAATGCATACGGTCAAGAAAGGCTGTATCCGTCCCCATTTCTGACGGGAACGGATCAAACAGGCTGGATGTTTTCAGGAGTATATCTGCGTTCTGATTGACATTCCCGACAAACACCATAGACGCAGAGGCGGCTTTTTCCTCTTTCCCACGGGCAAAGGAACCGGATGCCATATAGTCCTTCATGATCTGGATACCATCTTTCTGCCCATATTATAAAACAGGTTCGCCACAGTCGTCTGACCGCCGGAAACAAGGATACTGTTAGGAGAGATTTCTTTATACAGGTGGGATTTTCCCGTACTGCGGGGGCCAAGCTCACAGAGGTTAATGTTGTTCTCCACCAGCGGCAGCATCCGGGCAAGCAAGAGCCACTTCACGCGCTCCTCCAATTCGTCTGGTTCCATGCCGATAGAGCGCAAAAGCACATCGAACCATTCATCCTTGGTAATGCCTTGCGTCCTGCTTTCAGATCCTCCATATCCACATGGGGCATTTGGATTGGTGTCAGTATATAAATGCGGATCGGGTTTCCGTTTTTCTTATCTTCCTCAACATACTCATACTCCAACTGGACAATGCACCAGATGCCTCCGCAGACGTGTTATATACCAAATCCGAAGTCATCCGAAAAGGCAAGGTCCATAAGCATGGGGTGGCGGAAAACTTCTAAACCTGTGTTATCATCATATGCAACAAGGAAATACTGCTTGTCCCTGTCATATCGTTTGTCCTTGAACTGGAACTTCATTCGGAACATACGCTTTAGCGCATCCGGATCCCGGCTGTCGGCAAATAAGCTAACCTCGTTGGAAATACGCTCATTGTCCTCCGACACGAAGAACATTTTATAGGTTGTTGCTTTGACCGTATCGCTGACAGGCTCCGACTGGATAAATTCCAATATGGTGATTTTATTGGTAATCTTCTGGACCATGCTGACCAGGGCGATCTCAGCGTTCTTCGTTTCGATATGCCCCTTTTCCATTCGTATATCAATGACCGGTACAAGCATTTCCTGCGGAGAAGACCCGCCGTGGACATAGTTATGACCGCCTCCGGCAACTTTGAACACATTGCTGCTGACAGGGAAGGATACAACTTTTGAATCATTGTTCCGCAATACGGTTCCCATGCTCATATTCGCAATCCCATTATACACAACAGGCGCAGAGGATACAATGAATCGGCGGTTCACAAAAGCTCCCTTATCGCTTACACCGCCAATCTTGCCGCTTTCGGTCACTTTGTCATACTTGTAAATAAAGCCGTGATCAGCTGTGACGATGAAATGAATCGTGTTTGCGCCGACCGCAATACGATGAATCAAATCAATAATTTCCTGGATTGCTTCCTGACAGGCGGAAAACACCTCGTTTTCTGTATTCAGTTTATCGCCGCGGGCATCAATCTGATTATGGTAGATGTAAACTACCTGTTTCCCGGTAATAATCTTCCGCAGTTCCATTTTTTTTAGAGCTTTCATATCGTCAAATTGGACGCAGACGCTTCCCGGTACATAGGATTGTAAAACCTTTTCCCGCCCGGCCAGGCTGTCGCAAAGAACATCATCTACAAGCACCTGGTAGTCATCCGTCATGGTCAGAGACTTATGGGGGAGCAGCGCAGCCATGCCCAGCCGGGTGTAAGAGGGCAGGACACCAAGCTGAATCTCCAGCTTCGCGGAGACACACTTAGGAGCATCCTGCATCCTCCGGAACAATTCCCGACCGACTTCAAAGCGGAGCGCGTCGGAGATGATGACAACAACACGGTCCTTTGCGTTTTTAATATGCCGAGAAAAGAAGTCAACTTGCGCCGGAATACTTGTAAGCGAATCCCCATCGACAAGTCCGGCGTTCCATTTGGGGAGCAATTCGGCCAGGAACTCATTGGTATAGATGTTTTCTATCAATTCCCGGAGCGTTTCAAAATCAGCCGTGTCTGCAAGCTGGTCATAAGCAAAGTAGAACCGCCTGTATGCGGAATCAATCTGACAATCCGTATTCCGGTACTTATCCACAATAGCCTTGAATCCATCCGGACAATGATAGGCGGCAGCAGTTATCAGATGATATGCGCTGTCAAGAAGACTGTAGGACTGTTCCGTCTGCGGGCCAAAGTGCATCTTTTGCCGCTTTTCACAGACCTGCGGAATCGTCAGAGTCCCCAGCTTTGCGCCAATATCCTCGTTCAGGAGCCGGTCAGTCATCCACTTGATGATAATCTGGTCAAAGCAGAGGAATGTATCGCACCCCACCAAATCCTCCGGCAAGTATCCGGCAAAGATCGTTCCGGCATTCAAGCTTTTTACGACATGAGCGGACAGTGCATCGTAGGTTTCCCGATAGATCACGCTATTCATCAGGTTGTCGAGAAAGGCGATAATGTTGCCGGACTTATAGGACTGAAACACCTTCCATGATTTTGGCAGCTCCGCCCCGATATACTTTGCAGTATAGGTTACGAACATAGTGACGGTCAGCTTCTCCAATGTGGGCTTGACATCGGTATAGCCAAAATGCTGTTCGCAGAGCTTCCAGAAAGCGTCCAACAAATTATACCGCTCAAACTCGGCCATGAAGCTGTTATCCGCCAGCCCTCCGCCAGTCAGCACCACCCGGACTACATCCTCAAAGGAACAGGTGCGGGCAGAGCATAAGGCAGCCATAATGCCCACAAGGATATTGGTCTCGTTATAATTCTCAATCTCCAGGTCATAGAACCGCTGGGCTCGTTTTTTCTCCGCCCAAAACTTGATGTGCTTCTCAATGAGCGGCCTATATTTTTCGTTAATACCCAGGTCTGCTAAGAGGAGTGCGGCTCGATCCGCAAAAAACCGTTTGGAGTAGAGCAGGGTATCCTCCAAATGATTGTCGGCCGTCTCCGGCTTCGGGAACGGCGCATAGATCAGGTAATTTGTCGCGGTATCTACACGCTCCAGAAAATACTTCGTATAGAACTGATTGTCCCGCTGGAGGTAGTAGACTTTAGCGTTTTCCAGCATTACGTTCTGCATATCTTCTTCAAATTCAGCCTTATCATCATACCAAAAAACCAACTTGCGGGTATCCCCGGCAAATTCGGCGTTCAGCCGGTCAATGATTTGTTTCAAATTTAATTCAGCCATATTTATCCATTCACCTGCCATTTCCCAGAGCGGTTATTCCCAATACGAGTAATGACACCTTGCTTTTGAAGTCTTGCCATAATGCGCTTCACTGTACTGAGCGAATATCCCGTTGTATTCTGAACTATTCCATTTAACCCTGCCTACTTCTTCCCCATAATATTTTTGGAATCCGCCAGCACCTCATAGAACTTACTGTCCGAGGCGGTCTGCATCTTGCGATAGTTGACCTTTACGCCATCGTCCAGATCCAGCTCAATGCGGCTCAGGGCCAAATGGCTGACTTTTTCGTCATATTCCCGGCACTCCTTGAGCTGCTTTTGCAGCTTTTCTCTGCGCTTGACGGAAGCGGCGACCTCACGGGGATTCTTGCTGTGTTCAATCATGTCCTGCATCCGGTCAATCTCGTTTTCATAGACCCGCTGCATCCGGTGGAGGTAGTCAATGCGCACGTTGCCGATAGTGTCCGGCGTGTAGCGGTGCAGATAAATCAGCGCCTTGAAGCCGCTTTGTTTGCCGCTGTCGAACAGCCAGTAGATGGGGCGCTTCTGGAAAATTTTGCAGTGGTTGGCAAAGAAGTCCTTCAGGAAATAATTCCGAATGACCTCCCGGGAAGTCGCGCCTTTGTTTCCCAGAGCCTTGGCAATGAACTGCCGGGGCTGAGGAACGCGAACTGCTGGGCCCATTCCAGTTATTGATTCTATTAGGTGGAGAGGAAAAGTTGAATCTATTGTAGAGAACAATGTTACAATTTCTAAAACCGACTTGGACGCTTTCGAGACCTCCTGGGATTTCCATCGGCATCCGCTGGTGCGGGGCGCAGCCACGGTGGCGGAGGCGTTTGGATTATGGGAAGCGGAGTGCGAGGGTCAATTCCAACAGCTCAAGACCAACGAGGAGGAACTGAACCGGATCTTCATCAACATCTACGGCTTGCAGGACGAGCTGACGCCGGAGGCGAGTGGGACGCATCCAAGTACAGCACATTTCTCCCCGACGCCGATGGTATCCTCCCCATCACCGACGAGGAAAATCTGGATTTCTTTGCCACATTGTCAAGTGAAGAATTCATTCTTTTTGCCTTTTCATACACGGAATCTTGTAGATGTTCTATAAATGTGCTAAACTGAACGCAATAATAAATCGGATTTAGGAGGATAACTTTGTGAACATAATCGAATATTTCAGTACAGATAACAAAGAATATTGGCTTTCAAAGATTAAAGAAAGTGATTGGGGGGCAGGTCAGTTTTTATATGAACTGTTAAAAAATCAAAAGTTAAGGGAATATGTCGGTGAAAATACAAAGGTGCTTATGTTGACAGAGGGAGGAGATCTGATTTCTTTTTGCACATTTGCTGATAAGGACGATATTCAGCCAACCGAATTAACACCATGGATTGGGTGGGTATATACCTTTCCGCATTATAGAGGACACCGTTATGTTGGAAAGCTGTTAAGTTACGCTGAAACATTGGCAAAAGCAGATGGAATTAATAGCATTTATATTTCAACAAATCATAATGGGCTATATGAGAAATATGGGTATGAGTTTTTTGGAATGATGAAAGATATGCATGGAGAAGATTCAAGAGTATATGTAAGATATCTGTAATTTCCAGTTTATAGAACTAAATATTCGTAATTTAACGGAGAAAGCTATGAAAACATTATATATAATTGGAGGAACAATGGGAGTTGGCAAAACAACAGTAAGCCAGCAATTAAAAAAAGATTTGACTAACAGCGTTTTCCTTGACGGAGATTGGTGTTGGGATGCCAGCCCATTTCAAGTAACCGAAGAAACAAAAGAAATGGTAGTTCACAATATTTGCTATTTGCTGAATAGCTTCTTACACTGTTCTGTTTATGAAAATGTCATTTTTTGTTGGGTAATGCATGAGCAATCCATTATTGACCGTATAATAAAAGAGATTGATACAGAAAACTGCAAAGTCAAAAAAATTTCACTAATAGCTGATGAAAGCAGTCTGCGTGATAGATTGACCGTAGATGTAACATATGGGAAACGTACTGCTGATATTATTGACAGAAGTGTTCAGAGAATTCCGATGTATCAGACACTGGATACCGTAAAAATAGATACAAGCAATAAAACCGTTCGTGAGATAACAGATGAAATTATGGTACTTTAATGCTAACAACCCGGCTTTTTTTTCGTGTGCGGGCAAAAAGAAAACCCTTCCTCCGGAAAGAGAGAAGGGCATTGCCGTTATTCTGTTACCGCCGGTATCTCACTGACAAAGTTATAAATGATTTTGATTTCCTGAAACTTCTCCCCGCCAACCTTTTTCATTTCACCCACCAAAATCCGGCTGATAAGGCGGTTTAAGATACCCTCGTCCAGTTCCCGGACTTGTGGCGTACTGCCGGATTTCCCGGATAAAGGTGCGGACATCATTTTCCTGCTCGTTGGAGCGGTGCAGGGAGAGCGCCAATTCCTTCAACTGCTTCTGTTTTTCCTCCTGTTCCCGCTCCATTGCCGCCGTCAGCTTCACAAACCGCTGTTCGGACAGGATTCCCTTTGCCTTGTCGGTATACAGGTTCAGGAACATATCGTCAATCTTATTGCATTTCGATAACCCGCGCCTTTTCCTGCTAATCCCGTCATATACACAAAATAGTACTCTATTCCAGCTTCATCTAATTTGCGACACTGTTCCAAAATATCCTGTGAAGTATATCCTTTAGTTGCTAATATAAGCGTATCATCATCACCACTTTCTGTGCCAATACTAAGCCCGTTTACACCCATAGCCCGCAATTTTCGCAACTGCCATACCTCTTTGTTTTTTATGTCCCGTATACTGGCAAACATAGCGATACTCTGACATTTAATCAGATAATCACGGACGGTTAGAATATAGGGCTTTATCCTTTCATAGCTCAAAGCAAATGGATTCGCCCCTGTGATAAAAATTCTCCTTGCATTTGGCTGGTATGATTTAATCTCGTTTAAATCTTCCTCAAACTCTGACAGCGGTGATATTGCAAAGGGTTCATCTTTATACAGATTACAAAAATGGCATTTCTGATAAGTACAGCCAGAGGTTAATTGAATAATGCAGGAATCAGCTTCATAATTTGGCCGCCATGTTCTTCCTGTAAAGTGCATACAATCACTCCTTATAAGTGACGGAGATTTTTACGATAATCCCGTAATTCATCTTCGCTCACGCTTTCTATGATTTTATCCAAAACAGATAAAACTTTCTTTTTGTCATTAGGTAATGTACCTTGAATTGATATCGGGTTGGAAGCCCCTAACGCCCCAAACCAGACAGGGATTTCTAAATATTTAACTAAGGCTTTTAATTCCTCGTATTTTTTAATCTCGGTTTCTTCCTGCCAGTTTCCCTTTTGTATTTCCTTGTAAAGTTCTGAATTGGGGTAAATAGTCAACATGCTCGCCCCTATGATTTGGGGGTGGAGCTGGTTACATATTCGGGCGGTTGCTTTTGCCCCCTGTTCACCTTTTCCCATGCCAGAAATACCTGTAAGGTAAAAGAAATTATAGCCAATACCAGCTTTATCAAGCCTTGAACATTGGGTAACAATATCCTTTGAAAGATACCCTTTGTGCATAAATTCCAATGCTTCATCATCACCTGTTTCAATTCCTATCGTTAAAAGGTCAAATCCGGCTGCTGCTAATGCAGATAGTTCCTCATCTGTTTTCAAAGAAACATCTGTTATCCTTGAAAAACAGCCAATCGTTTTATTGCGCGGAAAGTATTTTTTTATAAGGTCTGCAATTTCCATTAACCGTGAAAATTTCAATACAAATGGATTTGCTCCCGTCAGAAATGTTCTTGAAATTCTGCTGTTTTTCCATAGCTTCATCTGTGCCTTTGCTTCTTTCAAATCAGCTTCTATATCTGTAAGCGGTGACATCTTGAATTTGAATGGCAAATCAGCATATAGCGTACAGAATTTACAGCTATGATGTGTGCAGCCTGCGGTAACTTCCAAAAGCAGTGAGGACGCTTCATAAGGTGGACGCCATATTGTTCCTGTGTAGTGCATAATTTTATCGCTCCTTTTCTGTGGTTAATTGAATATTGTTAATTGCTTTTTTACTCTCAATTACTGACGCATATTCTCCTGTAATATCCTTTTCAGAAATAGCAGCTCTGTCCGTTACAGTAACTAATAATTTACTTTTTTTCATATGCGTCTGATGCGTTACTCCTTTCAAGTTGATACAATAAAAATATCTCAATAATTTGTATACTTCAAGTACTGTCTTTTTTTAGTGGTAGTTCTATTTTAGATACTTAGAATAACAAAAGATAGCACCTTGATTTTTTCTTTTATTTGCAATATACTGTAAGCAAAAGGGGATGTTTCTATGTCTGAAAACAAGTTTACTGACGAAAATGTAATCGCTCGCTGCGTTCCTATGAGCAAACTGCAATCAGTAATAGGCGGCAAGTGGAAAATTTTAATTTTATGGTATGTTGCCTTTTACAAAGTGCAAAGGTTTGGAGAGTTAATGCGCCGTCTTGATGGCGTTACACAATCCACACTTACAAAGCAGCTTCGGGAGTTAGAGAATGACGGTTTTCTACATAGGGAGATATACAAAGAGATTCCTCCAAAGGTTGAGTATTCGCTGACAGAATTTGGAGAAAGTTTTATCCCTGTTCTTCAAACCATGATGACTTGGAGTGAGAAATATCTATGCCCGGATTATGTAAATCCATATAAAGAAATCATGAATGAATGAGAGGGATTCCGTAGCAGACGGCATTGGTAACGATGATTGCCTTATGCTTGAGGTTATCAGTCGCTTCAATGACAGCAGCCTATTAGGAGGGGCATTGGCATATGCCCTTTGTCAATATTGACAAAGGACGCTCTTTCATGTAAGATAAACATATAAAAAACAAATAGAAAAGGTGATGAATGTCCGGCGTATCAGATGTCACACAATCGGTGGCATGAGTATGACTGGAGAAGAGCAGATAAAATCAATTCAATAGCTTAAAACTAACTGTTATTACGGTTTTGTTTTTATGCCTAGTGTTTGATTTTATTTTACTCTTAACTATTTTTCGTCATTTGAGTGATTAGCCGTAGAGTAAAATCTACGGCTTTTTCTTTAGCTCACAGAAAGGAGAAGTAATGTTAAAGAGTGTCGAAACTGTTTTAGAAAAACCACTCCTTTACAAAAAAACGGAGGGTGAATTTTGGAATGATGAGCATATCTCCAAGCAAATGCTAAAGGCTCATTACTTCGGAAATTGGATAAAGACGGTGTTGCCAATCAATCGAGCTCTGTTTTTGCATACAAATTTATTACTGAATGTATTATAACATGTCAATGTACAAAGGAAAATCTGGAAATCTTGCTTACAAAACGGGACTCTTGAGTTACAAATAGGATTTTCACCTTGCAATTCACCCTTGATTTCTAAAATAATAAATCTTAACTGCGAGTTCGTAAAGCATAAATTTGAAATTTTGATATTTTGATTGTACTATTCGCACTTCTATGCTATGATGGAGGAAGTAGCGAAAATACTGAACTTTGAGCAGGAATAATGGTAAGAGGTGACAATATGGCAGTATGCTATAAAAAGCTGTGGAAAATGCTGATTGATAAAGATATGATAAAAAAAGACTTGCGCTTGCAGACTGGTTTCAGCACGACAACAATGTCGAAGTTGTCTAAAGATGAAAATGTCAGCATGGATGTATTAGAAAAAATCTGTTCCGTATTAAATTGCGATGTTGGAGACATCATGGAATTTGTTCCTGATAAAAAAGAGGAACCGTAAGGAGGCAAAACATTATGGATTATTCTTATCCGTATATAGCGTCTTTGACCAGAGAACCGTTTCTTTTCTATGAAATGCGTTCCACCGCAAAGCTGATGAGCGAAAGACTCTCAGATGAAGCAATAGTAACAGAAATTGTGGAGCAGAATCTTTTCCAGTATCCAACTGAAAAATCGATTACACGGATGGCAAAAGCCTGTATGAAACGACTTCATGCTCTAGAAGATGAAACTCTGGTTTCTGCGATTGCATCGCAGCCGACAGAGATAGCAAAGCAGATCTGCCTGTATGCGATGATGAAGCAGAGCCGACTTGTTTGGGAGTTTATGCTGACAGTCATTGGAGAGAAGTACCGGTTAAGGGACATGTCCTTTGGAAAGATAGATTTGAATACATTTTTTATGCGTTTGCAGGAGCAGAATGATACCGTAGCTTCCTGGAGCGACAGCACAATCACAAAGTTAAAACAGATTATTGCCAGAGTGCTTGTGGAGACGGAGTATCTCGACAATCGGGGGGCAGATCATTTGAATCCAGTATGGCTGCATCCTGTTTTGGAGAATGCCATCATAAGCAATGGCGATACAGTGGTACTGCCAGCGTTTAATTGCTTTTCATACACATAAGTATACAACGCAATGCTTCAGTGAAGCATTGCGTGTAGGAGGCAGCTAATGAGTGACAAGGTGAATTTCGGCGCAGCCGAAAGACAAGAGGAGCCCGCAGGGGCGGGAAGGTGCCCTAGGGCAGAGTTTGGCCTGGGCCGCATAAAAGAACGTCTGGACAAAGTTCGGGCATTGATTCAGGAGCCGGAGTTCCTGGAAGGCAAGGGACTCAGCAATGAGGTGAATATCAGAATCTTCTGTTACGAGCCGGAATATGAAATGGTGGTTCGGCATTTTGTAAATCAGATGGAAACCGATCAGTCCCTGGATTGCCGTTTGATGGTTTGTAATTTATATAAAACTTTTCTCTCTATCTGCGATGATATGGACATCACAGATGCGATTTCAGACATGGAAGAAACTGACGGGAGTGCTTATCTTCTGGAACAGCTTAACACTGCAATCGGCAATGGAGAGTTCATTGATAAAATTCAGTATGAGCCGCATGAGCCGGGCGATGTACTGATGCTGACGGGTGTGGGCGAAGTTTTTCCATTTATGAGAATCCATACGTTACTGGAAGCCTTGCAGCCGTATTTTTCGGATGTTCCGATTCTTGTTATGTATCCGGGTGAGTTTGACGGCCGCCATGTAAAACTGTTCAATCGTCTGACACCAAATGATTATTACCGGGCATTCAACGTGATAGAGTGAGTGTTAGCGAGAAAAATATGCCTGCATATTTGGCGAGCGGTGAACGATGATTATGGACAATGTCCATAATAGATTAAGGGGGATAAAGCCATGAAGATTCAAGATATGTTTACGGACGACATCAACCGTAAAATCAATGGTGTAATTAAAGTAGATCAGGCTGCTGACGATGTAATTGAACAGGAGTTAAATGAATACGTCATCACCAGAGAATTGAAAAAACATTTTATTACATTTTTCAATTATTACGGAGATGCCTTTGATCAGCCTACAGCCGATATGGGTGTGTGGATCTCCGGTTTCTTTGGAAGTGGTAAATCTCATTTTCTGAAAATGCTTTCTTATCTTCTGGAAAATAAAGAAGTAAAAGGTGTCCGCAGTGTAGAGTGTTTCCGTAAAAAATTTGAAGATGATCCGGCAACCTTTATGCTGATTGATCGTGCCACCAAGGGACAGACAGAGACAATTCTGTTTAATATCGACATCGAAGGATTCAGCAATAAAGACAAAACTGCTGTGCTTCGTGTTTTCGCAAAAATGTTTTATAACCATCTGGGATTTTACGGTGAAAATCTGAAAGTCGCCATGATGGAGCGTTATATTGACCAACAGGGAAAGACGGAGGAGTTTTGCAGAGTTTTTGAGGAAAAAAAAGGAAAATCCTGGATGGAAATGCGTCGTGCTTTTGCGTTCAATGGCAAGTTCATTATCCCAACGCTGATGGAAGTTTTGGATATGAGCGAAGACGATGCACGAGGCTGGTTCAATGATAAAACCGCAACAGAAATTTCTATCGCACAGCTTGTGGAAGATATGAAAGTCTATGTGGATACCAAACCGGCCAACTTCCGTCTGCTGTTTATGATTGACGAGGTTGGTCAGTATGTTGGTACAGATACCGATATGCTTTTGAATCTCCAGTCTTTGACAGAAAAGATTGGCAGTGAGTGCGAAGGTAAGATTTGGGTCATCTGCACCGGACAGGAAGCGATCGATGAAATCATTAAAGTTCGAGCCGATGAGTTCTCCCGTATTCAGGCTCGTTTCAAAACAAGACTGAGCTTATCTTCTTCCTCTGTGGATGAAGTCATCCAGAAGCGTATTTTGAAAAAGAAACCAGAAGCATCTGCTGATTTGGAAAATGTTTATGAGCAGAATGATTCCGTTTTGCGTAACCTGTTCAGCTTCAATGGTTCCATTCTGGATATTAAAGGGTATTCTGGTTCGAGGGAGTTCACTGAGAACTTCCCGTTCGTGCCATATCAGTTTATCATTATGCAGAAAGTATTTGCAGAAATCCGTAAGCACGGAAATTCCGGCAAGCATCTTTCCGGCGGTGAGCGTTCCATGCTTTCCGGCTTCCAGGAGGCGGCACAGAAAATTCAGGAGAAGGACGAATATGCACTTGTTCCGTTCTTTCGTTTTTATGATACCGTACATACTTTCCTGGACGGTTCTATTCGCCGAGTCATTGAGCGCTGCCAGAAAGCCGCAGACAATGGTGATGGTATCAAACAGCAGGATGTAGATGTGCTGAAACTTTTGTATCTGATTCGGTATATTGATGATATTCCTTCTAATCTGGATAATATCGTTATTCTGATGGCAGATGATATTCGTGTGGATAAAATTATTATGCGTGAAGCTGTCCGTGGCTGCCTTGACCGTCTGATTAGCCAGAACTATATTGGCAGAACAGGCGATACTTATAACTTCCTGACAGATGAAGAACAGGATATTCAGCGTGAAATCCGGGATACCAACGTGGATACCGCTTCTATCGTGGAGCGTATTGCCCAGATGATTTATGGTGATATTTTTACAACCAAGAAATTCCGTTATGGAAAATATGACTTTGCGTTCGACCAGATGGTAGATGGCATTACGGTCGGCGTGGCTATGGGCGGTATGCGTTTGCGTTTTCTGACCGTTGCAACCGATGCAACAGAAAAAACAGAGTTCCGTCTGATGACAGAATCAAAAGGTAACGAAGCTATTGTTGTTCTGACTGATACGCCATATTATGAATCGCTGGAATCTGCCATGAAGATTCGTAAATATGTAAAGCAGAGAAACGTAAGCCAGCTTCCAAAGAGTGTGCAGAAAATTATCAGCGACCATCAGGATGAAGCCGGAAAATACGAGCTGAGTGCCATGACAGAATTGCAAAATGCCATCGAAGGGGCACAGTTCTATGTAGATGGGGAACATCTGGAAATGAAAGGTGGAAATGCCAAGAGTAAAATTGACCAGTCATTGGAATATCTGGTTGCTCATGTATATAGCAAGCTGGATCTGATTACAGAAAATGCGGGCAGTGACGCAGATATTATTGCTATTCTGACTGGTACTGTTACCATGCTCCCAGGCATGGAGCCGAACCGTGATGCTGCTTCTGCAATGGAAGAATATCTGGAAATGCAGGATGCGAAAAAGCTGCCCACATCTATGGCAGATGTGCAGAGCAAATACAGTGCAATTCCCTATGGCTGGAAGGAAATCGACATTGCCGCGGTTGCGGCACAGCTGATTTATTCCCAGAAAGTAACCATCAAATATGCAGGCAATACCATTCAGCCGGATGACCCGAAACTGCCGGATATGCTCCGTAAAAAGAGTGAAATCGGCAAGACTTCCATCAGCAAACGTAAAACCATTTCCGCTGCCATGATGCGGGATGTAAAAGAAATGCTCCGTGAGTATTTCGATATTATGGATGTGCCGGATGATGAAGATGGTTTGATTCGCTTTGTAACCGAAAAATTCAGCGAACAGCGGGATTACTATGTTTCTTTGAATGACCGTTACGAAGGACATAAATACCCGGATCGTGGACTGGTGCAGACAGCTATCAGTCTTATGGATGATGTTCTTTCTCAGAAGAAAGACAATATCGCACTGATTGAGCGTGTACTGAAAAAAGAGGATGACTTGTTTGAAAACAAAGAATCCATGAGCAACGGTATTGAGAATTTCTTCAAAACCCAGGTAACGGTATTTGACCAGTCAGTGCAGTTTGAAAAATCTCTGCATGCTGATCTTGACCGTATTGCGGAAAATGAAGAAGCTCATAAGGCGCTGAATACCATTCGTCTGATTACGATGGTTCAGCCAGGCAGTAAGTTCAACTATAACCGGATTCGGGAATTGAATCCACTGATGGATACCGTTCGTACTGCCCATGATAAGATGCTGGAAGAAAAACGAACCGAGGTTCTGGAAACAGTTCGTCAGTGTATGGAGGCAACCCATACTGCCGCAAATGGAGATTCCAAGGCATCTCATCTGATTGAAAAATCAGACAAGTATTTCAGCCAGTGCAAGGAGAAAATTGCAGAATTAAAGAGCCTTGCCCTTCTGGATGCCATGTTCCTGCCAATGTGCCAGTATAAGGATGATACGGTCAGCCATATTGAAACAGTTCTCGCACCGCCGGCTCCGAAGCCGCAGATTCAGCGGACTCAGACTGGAAAAGAACCGGTTCCGGCAAAGAAAAAGGTAGTCCGTGCTTATAATCGTCAGGTTGTATTCCAGGCAAAGACCTTGCAGAGTGAAGCGGACATTGATGATTATGTGGAGAAGATCCGTTCTCAGCTGAAGCAGTTGCTGAAAAATTGCGACGAGATTAAGCTGAATTAGGAGACGAGTATGGATAAGAACGCGATTAAAAGGTTTGCTGTCTGGGCAAGAACAGAGCTGATCGCCCGTGTTTCACTGAAAGGTGTGGAATATGGTATTACCGAGGATAATATTGTTGATGCTGCAGCTGACAGCGTGGGCGGTAAAGTTCTGACGGATGCAGAGAAAAAACAGCGGATGGCTTGTATTGCCGAGATTAACGATAAAGGATACAAGCAGGTTATGGAGGAGGTTGCCTACACATGGTTTAACTGCTTTTCTGCCCTGCGTTTCATGGAGGTCAACGGTTATCTTCCTTCCCATGTGCGTGTGTTTACGGACGAGGAGAACAACTTCAAGCCGCAGATCATCACCGAAGCCATTCATCTGGATTTGGATGGACTCAATATGGAAAAGGTCTATGAGCTGAAAGAAGCTGAAAAGACCGAAGAACTGTATAAATATCTGCTGATTGTGCAGTGTAATGCCTTAAATAAGATTCTGCCGGGACTGTTCCAGAAAATCAGCGACTACACCGAGCTTCTTCTGCCGGACAACTTGCTCCGTGAAGGCAGTGTGATTCAGCAGATGATCGAGCGGATACCAGAGGATGACTGGAAAGATGCGGTGCAGATTATCGGATGGCTGTATCAGTATTATAATAGCGAAAAAAAGGATGATGTATTCGCTGCTCTGAAAAAGAATGTCAAAATCACAAAAGAAAACATACCTGCGGCAACCCAGCTTTTCACACCGGACTGGATTGTTCGTTACATGGTAGAGAACAGCCTTGGTCGTTTGTGGCTGGAAGGACACCCAGATGCTAAGAATCAGCTTCTGCCAACGGAAGAAGAACAGTCTGCCTATGTTGCCAGAAATCGTGACCCAGAAGATACCAAATGGCATTATTATCTGGAAGAAGCCGAGCAGGAACCGGAAGTGCAGGCACAGCTTGCCGAGATTCGCAGGGAATACGCAGCACTGACACCGGATCAGCTGAAAGTCATTGACCCTTGCTCCGGTTCTGGTCATATCCTTGCGTATATGTTCGATGTGCTGATGAAGATTTATGAATCCTACGGCTATACCACCCGTGAAGCGGTGGCGAGTATTGTGGAGAATAACATCTATGGTCTGGATATTGACGACCGTGCGGCACAGCTGGCTTACTTTGCGGTCATGATGAAAGCGCGTCAGTATGACCGCCGGTTCTTCAGCCGTGGTATTCAGCCCCATGTGTATGCTATTGTGGAGAGCAATCATGTGGACAAATTTGCTGTGGAGTATTTCTGTAATGGGGATGCAAAGCTGAAAGCGACAATGGATACGATTATCAGCAAATTACATGATGCAAAGGAGTATGGCTCGATTCTAACGGTAATTCCACAGGACTGGTCTGCTCTGTATGACCGCTTTGCAGAGATTACAGAGGATATTCATATGTCCCGTGATGTGGTATTGGCAGAACTTTTGCCGTTGGTGCAGGTGGCAGAAGCATTGGCACAAAAGTATGATGTGGTGGTGACGAATCCGCCATATATGGGTAGCTCTGGTATGAGTACAAAGCTCTCTGATTATGTTAAAAAATATTATTCCGATAGTAAAAGTGATTTGTTTGCAGTATTTGTTGAACATTGTGGTCAGATGGCAAAGAAAAACCGTTATCAAGCAATGATTACGCAACACGCATGGATGTTCTTGTCCAGCTTTGAAAAACTGCGTATTAAATTGCTTAATGCAGATATTGTCAATTTGGCACATCTTGGGGCAAGAGCTTTTGAAGAAATTGGTGGCGAAGTGGTACAAACTACATCATTTGTTATGCGAAAAAGCTACATTTCAGATTATAATGGAAAATATTGCCGCTTGATTGAACCGACGACACAGCAGGGTAAGGAAGATATGTTCCTTGCGAAAGAAAATCGTTATGTAGCTAACCAGTCAAATTTTTCAAAAATTCCTGGTAGTCCTGTGGCATATTGGGTTAGCAAACCAGTCTATCAAGCATTTGATAATGAAAAAATCGGAAAGTATGCGATTTCTGATGGACAAACGAAGACAGGCAATAATGATAAATACCTTCGTATGCTGTGGGAAGTTCCTGTTTCGGAAATTGGAAAAGGAAAGCATTGGATCCTTCATGCGAAGGGAGGCTCTTTTAGACGTTGGTATGGAAATATTGACACGCTAATTGATTGGTCTGATTCTGCCAGAGAACATTATCGTAAAGATCGTGTAGCGAGAATTGCGCCTGAGTATATTTGGTTTAGGAATGGAATATGTTGGACTTTAATTTCGAGTAATAAATTGCATGGATTTAGATTGTTGCAAGATAATTCGACATTTAATTTGGCTGCCCCCTCTGTTTTTTTTAATGATGATAGGATGATGTTCTATATATTGGGATATCTTAACTCAAAATTTAGCCAAGAAATCATTGCACTGCTAAATCCAACACTCAATACAAATATCAGTGATATAACATCTCAGCCACTGTGTTATGGGAAACTGCCAGAACAAGATAATTGCGTTATAGACTTAGTTAAAAACAATATAGCTATTTCAAAAAATGACTGGGACGCCTTTGAAACTTCATGGGATTTCCAACACCATCCACTGCTTCGCAAAGTTCCGACCATTGCCGAGGCATTTGACCAATGGCAAGCTGAATGTGATGACCGTTTCTATCAGCTGAAAGCCAACGAGGAAGAACTGAATCGTATCTTCATTGACATTTACGGCTTGCAGGAAGAACTGACACCGGAGGTTGAGAATAAGGATGTGACTGTCCGCAAGGCGGATCTAGGGCGAGATATTCGTTCTTTCATTTCCTACGCTGTAGGTTGTATGTTCGGTCGATACTCTCTGGATGTGGATGGTCTTGCCTATGCAGGCGGCGAATGGGAGGCAAGCAAGTATGCTTCTTTTGCTGCTGACAAAGATAACATTATCCCGATTTGCGACGATGAATATTTTGAGGATGATATTGTGGGTCTGTTCGTAGAATTTGTGAAAACAGTTTATGGTGCAGAGACATTGGATGAAAATCTGAAATTCATCGCCGGTGCACTGGGCGGTAAAGGTCAGCCGAAAGATGTGATTCGGTATTACTTCATGAGTGATTTTTATTCTGACCATTGCAAAATTTATCAGAAACGCCCGATTTACTGGCTGTTTGACAGCGGTAAAAAGAACGGTTTTAAAGCTCTGGTTTACATGCACCGCTATCAGCCAGACACCATTGCCCGTATCCGTACCGATTATGTGCATGAACAGCAGGCTCGTTATCGTACAGCTATTGCCGATCTGGAACAGCGTATAGCTAATGCTTCCACCGGCGAACGTGTGAAGCTGAACAAAAAACTGACCGCTTTGCAGGCTCAAGATACCGAGATCCGTACCTATGAGGAAAAGATTCACCACCTTGCCGACCAGATGATATCCATCGACCTGGATGACGGTGTGAAGAAGAACTATGCAATTTTCCAGGACGTTTTGGCTAAAATAAAGTAAAGGGGAAAGTATGAGTGATGAGATCAATATGACGATTTCTATTCCCACAGATAATGACGGCTATGTTCTTTTACAATGTGAGCATTGTGGCACATATTTTAAGGGGACATCTTCTGATTTAAAGGATGACGGCGTATTTAATATATTTTGTCCAAGTTGCGGCTTGATAAGCGAAAACTACGTTACCGATGATGTACTTGAACTTGCTATGAAAATGGTGACGAATGCTGACAATGATATGATTTATGATGGATTCAAAAAATTAGAACGTCATAATAAAAAAGGAGTCATTTTATTCAAGGCTGGAAAACGCCCAAAGCATGAAAGTGAAGATCCTATTCGGCCAAGTATAGAAGCAATGGAAATTTGTAATTTTCCCTGCTGTAAGCGTACTGCCAAAATTAAGCCATTATTAAAAATGACGGGTGCGTATTGCCCGTTTTGTGGGGTGAAAAATTATGAAATTGAATAAAAAAGAACTGAGAAAAATCCAATATGATTTTAACAGCTGTTCTAATCGACTGCTTCAGGCAGATTATGAAGATTATGCAGGTGTGCTTGCAAAATTTGTGAAATATATGGATAGCACACCAATTATAAATGATTATATCTGTGGTTGTGGTAGTTGTGATTGGAATTTAGAAGAAGAAATCAAGGAAGTGCAAGGCTCATACGGGCGTTTGATTTTTTTGTTGGGCGAAACAGATGAGGAAGAAGTACGAAACGTGTATGCCGTTTTACGATTTTTAGTAGAAACAAACAATTCTGTATATCGTGGCGTTGCCATGGGATATTCTTCTTCGTCTAAATGGCAAGATAAAATCAAAGGATTTAATGAACGGTTTGTTATGGTGTTGATTCGCCATGTAGAAAGGTATTTAACGAAAATAGGTATTGATATGGGAATAGATGAAAAGAATGTTTATAATGTGACTGTACAAAATGGTCAAGCTATTATTGCAAATGATAATTCGACCGTTACGGCAACTACGCATATTGGTGTAAATGCAAATGAACTGGAACGGTTGATTGCTTCGGTACGAACAAAAATGGATACACTTACAGATACAGATAAAGAAACTGCATCTGAGAGCTTGGAAGTTATAGAAGCAGAAATTGTATCTGAAAAGCCCAAAAAATCCATGATAAAAACAGCAATAACTTCATTGCAGGCAATAAAGGGAGCTGCAGAATTTGGAGCTGCTGTTTCAGCATTGATTCAATTTATTGGACCTATGCTATCGTGACAGTACATAAAGCTGTAAAAGAGAGCGGGGTGCTATCATGACCATAGAAGAAATTCTTGCAGGGGAATCGAAGAATGTAGAGTTCAAAGAAACCCTGCCGGAAAAAAGTATTAAATATATGAAATCTGTAGCTGCCTTTGCCATTTTGACTGGTAATCGAGGTCAGAATAACGACAATAATATCAAAAATGGCGTTAATGCAGATGCTGACAGCATTGATGGCGTTGAAAATGGCGCTAGTGACATTAAAAATGACGTTGATGAAGTGGTATATACAGACAAAGTTTTTCCAGATCATATTCAAAAACTGCTGAAGATCATTGCCGAAAATCCGGCAGAAACGCAGGCACAGTATGCAGAGAAGCTTGGAATATCAAAAAGAACAATTTCCAGAATTTTTGCGGAGTTAAAAGAACAAGGCATACTCGAACAGCAAGGAAACAGAAGAAAAGCAAAATGGCTTATTATAAAGAAAAGATAGGAGGTGCAGCATGGATACCGACAAAGTAATACAAGACCTGAACCGGCGGTTTGCTGCCCCTTTGCCGGAATTTTATCAGCGTCGTATCATCTTCTGGTACGATGAAGATAAAGAATTTGAGGACAAGTTGGACGAGATGATTCTTGAGAATGCAAAGGTGGTTGCACTGACTGGAGACAACGCATTTTCTGTGAAGAAGCTGCTTTCCGTAGACGATTTGACCACAAACTATCTGGTTTACAGTCCGATGGTGTACAACCGACTGGATGATAACTGGCTTTTAGATATAGAGCTTTACAGCGAGGAGTTCCGGGCAGATTTGATCTCTATTTGGATGGATGAAATGGGACTTGCATCGAATCCGGCCATGAGAAAGCAGGTAAAAAATTATCGTGCCTATTTCAATGCGAAAGACCGTCGTTTGAAAA
This sequence comes from Clostridiaceae bacterium, assembly GCA_910574345.1. GTDB lineage: Bacteria > Bacillota > Clostridia > Lachnospirales > Lachnospiraceae > UBA3402. The sequence continues at coordinate 31,152 of CAJSZV010000002.1, forward strand.
TCAGCACTCAGAATAAAGTTCCGGCAACTCTGGCACAGCTGCATATGGCTGTTATGGCAGCCATATGCGGATTGAAGGACGCACAGCCGAACCAGATTTTACGCCGTGTGTTCCATGTGGGACTTGATTTGAATCACAATGCAGTTTATCAGGATTTTGTAAAGTATCATGCAGACGGTCCATTCTGGGCGATGGTTCGCCAGGGATGCGGATTTTGTGAGGAAGAACCTGACCTTGGACGGCTGGCAATTCATTTACTGCTGACCGCTGCTACCCGTACCATAGGGCAGGAATATCTTGCCGGACTGGACGGATTTATTTCCATGCCGCACCAGGCGTATTGCTACGATTTCATTTCGGAATGGCTTCATAGCGACAAGGTGAATTCCGGAGAATTCGGAAGACAAGGGGAGCCCGTTAAGGCGGGAAGGTGCCCTGGGGCAGAGGGCGGCCTGGGCCGAGATATTCTGCAGCTTTATGATGTGGCAAGATATGTGGAAGATGAAGCACGTCTGCATCAGCGGTTTGAAAAACTGACGGTTGACGATCTGGTTGGTACAGAGTGCTTCCCGTGCATCAACGAAGTGATTCTGACAAAGCTGATGACCGAAATCAGCGACCATATCATTGATGTGAATACCATTACGGGGACGGTGGAGAAACGTAGAACCTGTGCATGGTATGAGCCATTTGAGAATTTTTATGACGGTATTTTGCAGGTTGCAAATATGCAGAGCTTCTTCAAGGAACACTCTGCCGGATTCCATACCGCAGAAGCAAAGGGCATCTGGAAGGAATACACCGAAAGCTATTATCAGATGGACACTTACTACCGTTTGTTCCACCTGAGTTTCCAAAAGAGCCTGGAGACTTCCAATATTCTGCTGGACGATCTGTTCAAACACGTTGTTGATAAAGTGGAAGGACTTTATACGCACTGGTTCTTAGGTGAACTGGGTAACAACTGGTCGGATGTGTCTGCAGACGAACTGGCAACCTATGGCAAGGTTCTGGAAATACCGCAACAGGAAGAATTTTATTGTTCCCGCATTAAAACTTCAGATACCAGGGTATTTGTGATTATTTCGGATGCTATGCGTTATGAAGTGGCGGCAGCGATGGCAGATCAGCTTCGCAGAGAAACACAGAGTAAGGTTTCTCTTGGCAGTATGCAGAGTATCTTCCCTTCTATCACAAAGTTTGGTATGGCAGCACTGCTTCCACATAAGGAACTGACGGTAGAACTTCGGAACGATATTTTGACTGTGCTGGCAGACGGGCAGTCTACGGCAAGCGGCTATCGTGATAAGGTTCTGAAATCAGAAGATCCGGCGAGTGTAGCATTGAAATATAATGACATTATCGCCATGAAGCGGGCAGAACGAAGCGCATTGGTGAAAGGAATGGATGTAGTTTACATCTATCATGATACCATTGATGAAGCAAGCCACACTTCTGATACCGCTGTTTTTGCCGCCTGTGATAAAGCTATTTCAGAGCTGAAAAACCTTGTGCGTATTATTGTAAATGAATTTGGCGGTACGAATATTTTGATTACAGCTGACCATGGATTCCTTTATACATACAGCCCGTTGACTGAGGATGACAAAGTAGGAAAAAATGAGTTTTACGATGCGGACAGGGAAAACATAAGTGATCTTAAAAAAGAAAGTGCGAAGCGTTGTGTGGAGTATGGCAGACGATATGCAATTGTGCAAAAAGGCGTACAGCCAAACTACTTATTGCCTGTGAAGTTCCTGGACGGGAAGTCTGACTTTGGCGGTTTTGCACCAAGAGAAAGCATTCGTATTAAGATGAATGGCGGCGGCATGAACTTTGTGCATGGCGGTATCAGCTTGCAGGAAATGGTTGTTCCGGTCATCGAGTATCACTATCTCCGCAACGATTCTATGGAGTATAAACGTAATAAAGAGAAATATGATACGAAGCCGGTAACGGTTAATCTGTTGTCAGCAAACCGTAAAATCAGTAATATGATTTTTTCACTGAATTTCTATCAGAAGGATGCTGTTGGCGCCAACCGTGAAGCAGCTGCCTATCAGGTTTACTTTACGGATGAAAATGGCAGGCAGATCAGTGATGTTCAGAAGATTATTGCAGATAAGACAAGCGATAATGGTGCAGAGCGTACTTTCCGTTGCCAGTTTAATCTGAAATCTCTGAAATACAGCAAGACAGCTACTTATTATCTGGTCATTGCAGACGAGCAGGGATTGCAGATGCCGCAGCGTGAGCCATTCCAGATTGACATCGCTTTTGCGGTGGATGAGTTTGATTTCTTTAGCTAAGTACCGTAGGAGGATGGAAAGATGGAGCAATTTACAGAGGGTGATAGCACCCGTGAAGAAATAAGGAACAAGCACCGCCAGAACTTTGACGGTAAAAATGCGTCGCCGTGTCAAGGAACAGCTGAAAAAGCTGGGCGGCATGGAGTTTTATGATGTGAATTTCTCTTATATTAACCTGGATGGTTACCTTGACCGGGGATTATAAGATACTGTATGAACGGTTTATGGAGAGAAACGGAAAGCCGGAAAGGCATAGGGGGCATGTGGTCAATGACTGTGATCCGGAAAAGGAAGATACCAGGCCGGCCGTTATCGCATAGGAAAATTTTGCCGATGGGATAAGAAGGTATCTTTCTTTGGAGATCTAATTTTCCATTGCCTAAATATACAGTCAATGGTACAATAGCCATGAAAAATGAAGCGCTGATTCAAAAGAGGTTAAGATCATGATTTTTATACTTGAGATCATAGGTACCATTGCATTTGCATTTTCAGGCTGTATGGTGGCTAATTCAAAAAGGATGGACGTATTTGGCGTATGGGTGCTGGGGACGGTGACAGCTGTGGGGGGCGGTGCCCTGCGGGATGTGCTTCTGGGACAGTTTCCCCCGAATATGTTCCGGAATGGGGTATATGTGGCCATAGCCACAGCTACGGTAGTATTCTGGCTGTGGATGGCAGCCAGAAAGGGGGCTTTGCCGAGACGTCACTTTCATCAGCTGGCCTGGCTGATGGATATCTTTGACTCCATTGGTTTAGGCGTGTTTGCAGTGGTAGGGTCTCGGACGGCTATTGACTGCGGGTATGGTGATAATTGGTTTTTGGTTATTTTTGTAGGGGTGCTGACCGGAGTAGGCGGCGGTCTTATGAGAGATGTGATGGCCAATATGATGCCGGTGATTTTCAGAAAGAGAGTTTATGCCAGTGCGGCTCTGGCAGGAAGCGGCATCTATGTAATTCTTCTTTCCTGGAGTTCGGAAGTTTGGGCGGTATCGGCAGGGGTTGTGACCGTCTTTTTCATCCGGACCATGGCAAGTCTGCGCCGCTGGGATCTGCCGGTCTATGTACTGGAGCCGGAAGATCAGGAGTAGGCTATGGGCTTGCAGCGGTGTCTTTGGCTGCTGCCCTGCAGTCAAAAAAATCCTGGACATCCTCTAACCGTAATGGTTCAGAATGTCCAGGATTTTTTAATGGAGCATATGGGATTCGAACCCACGGCCTTTTGAATGCCATTCAAACGCGCTCCCAGCTGCGCCAATGCCCCACAACCTCAGACGAATTTCATCTACTCCCATAGTCTATCACAAAAGAAACATTTTGTACAGTACTATTTTTTATTTCTTGTGCCTATTTCTTGTGGCTGTCTACAGCTGGGAAAGCGGATACCGTGCTGCCTGCAGACTTTTTTCCTTAGATCCTCTTCCGACTGCGATTTTTGCAGCCAATGATATTATGGCAATCGGAGTGATCAAGGCTGCGGAAAAGGCCCGGATCCTTATACCCCATAAGCTTTCTGTCATGGGATATGATGATATTGAAATGAGTAATTTGTGCACTCCCGCTCTGACCACCATTCACCAGCCAAAATACGAGGTGGGAACGGAGGCTGCAAGAATACTGATCAATTCTCTGCAGAAAAAGGAAGAGCAGGAAAAGAAGGTCACTTTGGAGATTCATGTTGTGGAGAGAGAAAGTGTGACAAATTCACTGAAATAATCACAGTCTCTTCAGTACGTAATGGGAATAATGGGGTTTAAAAGCCTGATATCGGAAAATTGATGAGCCGGATGGGGAAAAACGCTATTGCCGGATATCTGGCCTTTGGGCGGAAGTTATGCTACAATACGTGTGTCGGGAAACAAAAAAGAACGATTAAAAAGAGGGCAGGGATGGATTTAAATGTACTGAAATATGTAGTGGAAGTGGTAGAAACCGGCAGTATTTCCAAGGCTGCCGCAAACCTTTTTATGTCTCAGTCCACCCTGAGCACCCAGATCGCCGCCATGGAAAAGGAACTTGGACGGGCTGTTTTTCAGCGAACAAACCGGGGCGTTCAGCTTACGGGTTACGGCGCAGAGGTGTATCACCACGCCAGAGCAGTGGTGCGTCAGTGTGATATCATCACTCAGAAACTTTTTGAGGATGTTAATGAACATAAGATAAAGATAGCTGCTTTTAGTTCGGATATTATTAGTGTGGAATTTCTTCGTGTGTGCGGATTTTACACGGAGGCCAACTATGAGTTTGAACTCTGCGAGTGCGGGACGGAGACTGTCTTGGAGCGGGTAAAGAGCCGGGATTCAGATATAGGAATTGTCATGTACAGTCAGTTTCAGGAGAAGAAGCTGCGCTCCCTGATCCAGCCCAATGACCTGACGATACGGAACCTTTTTATCGGTGATCTTCGGATTTGGGTGGGAGCGAACTCTCCTCTGGCCAGCCGGGACAGCGTTGCGGCATCTGACCTGGAGGGCCTGTTTTATGTAGAGAAAACCCACTGGCCGGAGGGAATGTTCTCCATGGACTATGAGATAGAGTATATGGGAGCACCCCGAAGCAGACGCCGTCTTCTGGTTAACGGGAACAAGACGTACCACGAAGCCCTTTCCCAGCTGCCGTCCTACTCGGCAGGCCCCTCCTGGAGCTGTAAATGGAATGTGGGAAATGATTTAAAAAGTATTCCTTTTCAGGGCTCCCAAGTTACATTGACATGCGGGGTGATTTCCCGAAAAAACGAGTTGCTGAAAGAAGAGTATGAGAATTTTATCCGCCATCTGCTGGAAGCCTATGGAGGATGAACCCTGTTCAAACACAACGGGTAGCGCTGCCTGCTGTTTTGATAAACAATAAACAAAAAGGAGAATTTTGTCATGATAAAGAAACATTTTTCCCTGTTGATGGCAGGCGTTCTGTTAGCCGGGGCACTGTCCGCCTGCGGTCAGAAGGCGGCTGCTCCAGCCCCTGAATCTACCGCTGCTCCTGTTGCCGGTTCTGAAGCTGCCAGCACCTCTGCCGCGGAGTCTGAAACTACGGGTACTTCTGCTGCGAAGTCCGAAACTGCCAGTACTCCTGCCGCAGAGTCTGAGGCTGCCGCTGCTCCAGCCGGAGAATCCGGTTCCAGCGATGCCGTTTCCGGTGCTACCAGCACTGCAGCAGCAGAGTCGGGCGCTGATGTGGATATGGTGACATCGGCTTCAGTGGTGCCTGGGGAGGTAATGGAAGACTATACGCCTAAGGGATTTACGGACGGCGAGGCAAAAAAGGCGCTTTTCGTAGTGGCTGATCCCCGCTATGCAACCGTAACCCGGGTGCTGGCCAACACAGCTATGAGTCACTTGGAAGATAAGGGCGTTGAGGTGGAAGTTCGGGACCTCTATGCCATAGGCTTTGACCCGGTTCTGTCGGCTGAGGATTTCTACTACGCCAAGGACGGCATAGGCGAACCCACAGATGCTGTCAAAACGGAGCAGGAGTATGTGACAAAGGCGGATTATCTGATCTTTGTCTATCCCAATTGGCATGATACGCCCACTGCTATGGCAAAAGGATATATGGAGAAGGTCTTTGCCAAAAAGTTTGCTTATCAGGATCTGCCTGGCGGCGGTCTGGAGGGACTGCTGACCGGGAAAGGCATGTATACGATTATGAACTGCGGCTACCTGGGCGGCGGCCGGGGCTGGATCGGCGACGGCGTGGGAATTGAAGATGAGAAGTGGGACCGCTACATGGAGGCCTTCAAAGTTTTTGACGACGACACTGCCGCCTTCTGGGGAGTGGAAAATCTGGGACGTTTTGTAAACGACCGTACCCCTGCCAACAGCTCAGAGCAGTATAGTCAGGAGCTGGAGGAACTGAAGGGAACCCTGATAGAGCATCTGGACCGGGTATTCTTTTCATAAACCGAAGGTTTTTCTGTATAGAAGACCAATATATTGTCAAAGAGTTATCGTTCGCTGGATATCAGCGGCCGGCACCCTCCGTGAACAAGGGCGTGTATTCCCTTGTCCACGGAGGGTAATTTAGTTTGCTGACTTCTGCAGCATATCCTCTGCCGTCTGGATGACCGGGGCTGGCACATTTGGATTTCAAGGAGATATTGACTGCATTAAGGGTTATCCGTTATGATGGATGGGGATCCATTGAGATTCTTCCGGGAGATAATCCTGACGAGATGGCACGCAGTGCAGTCCAATTTATAAAGCTTCTGATAAACGGATAGATTCTTAAGGAGGAGAAAGATGACCACAGAGAAGAAATTGGAACTGGAGAAAAAATGCCTGCAGTTTCGAAAGGACTTTATTGATCTGCTTTACAGGATTCAGCCAGGGCATCCGAGAGGGAAATGACAGCGATTCGCGACGCTTATGGATAGGCTTTAAGAGACCTGGGAGCGGAGAATGACAGGATTGTGGCCCTGGAAGGGTTTATTCCCTATGTGAACACCTTTGCCGTATTTATAGCTTCCCGTGCCATTGATTCCGTATAGTCTCTTATTGCCTATGATAAACTGAATGTCCGTTTGTGCGGAACTTACTGCGGGCTCTCCGATTCCTACGACGGCGCCAGCCACTAGGCAATCACGGATATTGCAGCTAAGAGGGCAATTCCCGGCATGACCGTAGAGGAACATTCCGTACATGGAGGTCTGGGAAGCGCCGTAGCGGAAGTTTTGGCCCAGAGCCCCATACCGGCGAAACTTTCCATCCTTGGCATGAGGGATTTCGGAGAGTCCGGGGACCTGGGGGAGCTTCTTGAGAAGTATGGATTTGATGCCGGAACCATAGCCAAAAAGGCAAAAGAGATGTTAGGAAAATAAAAGATGCAGCGAAAGGAGCAAAATGAAATTATGAGAGAATCCATTCATAAGTACTTTCAGGTGGGAACCATCCGGTGGATGTCATTTCCCAAAATGGGTGTTGTCGAGTCGGTGAAAAGAATTGCTTCCGATGATTACTTTGACGCCGTCGAGATTAGCCAGTGTAAGGATGAGGAGGAGCGAAAGGCCGTTAAAGAGATACTGGAGCAGTCTCATCTGAAAGTATGTTACGGCGCCCAGCCCAGGCTTTTGGGACCGAAACTGAACCCCAATGATCTTAATGAGGAGGGGCGAAAAAAGGCGGAAGCCACACTCATTGAGGCTGTTGACGAGGCGGAATATCTGGGAGCAGAGGGAATTGCCTTTTTGGCAGGAAAGTGGGAGGAGAGCACAAAAGACCTGGCTTACGGGCAGCTTTTAAAGACCACCAGAAATCTCTGTACCTATGCGGCAGAGAAGAATATGACGGTTGAACTGGAAGTGTTTGACTATGACTTAGATAAGGCCGCCCTCATAGGTCCGGCTCCCTATGCCGCCAGATTTGCCGCGGATATGCGTACGACACACAATAATTTCGGACTTTTAGTGGATTTGTCTCATTTCCCCACAACATATGAGACCTCAAAGTTTGTGATTCAGACTCTGCGACCTTATATCACCCATCTTCATTTCGGAAATGCAGTGGTAAAGAAGGGCTGCCCAGGCTATGGAGATAAGCATCCCCGGTTTGGATTCCCTGAAAGTGCCAATGATACGCCGGAGCTGACGGATTATCTGACGGTATTAAAGCAGGAGGGATTTTTTGATGCATCAGCTCCTTTGGTATTGTCTATGGAAGTGACGCCTATGGGGGACGAGGATGAGGAGATTGTCTTGGCCAGCACAAAGAGAGTATTAAACCGTGCATGGGCTTTGGTGGAAGACTAGAAAACGAAAGAAGGGACAGGCATATGAAAATCGTGGTGCTGGACGGATATACGGAAAATCCGGGAGACTTAAGCTGGGAGGAACTAAGAAAACTGGGAGATGTGACCATCTATGACAGAACTTCTTATACGGACGATCCTGTGATTGCCGAGCGCATCGGGGACGCGCAGATCGTGGTGGTCAATAAGACCCCCATCACAAGGAAGACTTTGGATCAGTGTCCCAATGTGAGGCTCATTGCCGTTCTTGCCACAGGCTACAATGTGGTGGATTACAAGTATGCAGGGGAAAAGGGAATTCCCGTGGTAAATGTTCCCACCTACGGGACTCAGATCGTAGGGCAGTATGCGGTGGGACTTTTAATGGAGATCTGTTCTCATTACGGCCATCATGACCGAACGGTCAAGGAGGGGAAATGGGAAAATAACATGGATTGGTGTTACTGGGACTATCCTATGATTGAACTTTGCGGAAAAGTGGCAGGAATTATCGGCCTTGGACGCATTGGCCGGGCCACGGCCAGAATTCTGAATGCTATGGATATGAAGGTGCTGGCTTATGATTCTTCACCTGACAGCCAGGGGAGCCGGGTGGCGGAATATGTGGATCTGGACACCTTATTTGAACAGTCGGATGTGATCTTCCTTCACTGTCCTTTGTTCCCGGACACGGAGGGAATCATCAGCAAGGAAAATATCTCGAAAATGAAAGACGGAGTCATAATCATCAATAACAGCCGCGGGCAGCTGGTGGTGGAGCAGGATCTGGCGGACGGGCTGAACAGCGGCAAGGTGTATGCGGCAGGCCTGGATGTGGTTTCCACAGAGCCCATAAAAGGGGATAATCCTCTGCTGACGGCGAAAAATTGCTTTATCACTCCTCATATCTCCTGGGCGGCCCGTGATTCCCGCCAGAGGATTATGGATATTACCGTAAACAATATCAGGGCATTTATAAATGGAGAGCCGGTAAATGTGGTGAATGGTTACTGTCCACACCAAGACTAATCACTCCGCTGATTAGTCTTGGGCCAATGCCGTTATGGGGCCAAAGCATATGCCCCATTGCCGTAGGCAATTTTAATTGGGCATATGCCGTTACATTCACAGGGTACCTGTGAACAGTAACGGTGAATGGAGTATGATTTCCCTTGTAAAATCTTTCTCCCTGCAGTATAATAATCTCATCTGCCAGTTCCGGGAGGAGTATGGCCTAAGCTGTATCGGAGGTGTCCGGTCTCACATTGATTATCCCGGGAACACGCTCCGGCTGGCAGGTATTTACCTGTCTGATCTTTGATCTGATCTCCGGACGAAAAAACCACATGATTTTCTAAAAAAAGCACATGGACATTTTCCCTGTTTTGAGAGATACTATAGTCAGAATATTTTTGGATACGGACAGTCCGATGAGAATTGGGCTGGAAAAAATGCAGCGAAAAAGGAGAATATGTCATGGCAGAGTTAGGAATTATCATACAGAGTGAACAGGGAACACCCAAGTGTCAGGTCAGAGGCGAAGATCAGATTCTTATGGTCTACGAGGGAGAATATGAGCCGGGAGACCGGATTCTATTTGAGACAAATGAGAAAGGCGGATACTATGTCATCCGGGTAGACGGTTCCATGGATGAGGCTTATGTGTATCTGACCAGGGAAAGGGTGGAATATATCATTCCCTTTGACGAGAAAAAGATTTCCTATAACCCGGCATGCTTTACAGGGGAGCGCCATTACATAACCATGCGCAGGGCAGAGGATTATGAGAACAAGGCCTACATAAATCTTGCCAAGAATGTTATGGACCAGCACGGAGATCCAGGCTGTTATCCCCATGCCCACGCCAATGTGGAGACCAGGGGTGAGGCCGTGTTTGCCGCCCGCAATGCCATCGACGGCGTGGTGGCCAATGAGTCCCACGGGCCATGGCCCTATGAGTCCTGGGGAATCAACCGCCGGGACGACGCAGAGATTACCCTGGAATTCGGCCGTCCGGTGGACATGGATAAGCTTGTTTTGTACACAAGGGCGGACTTCCCCCACGATAACTGGTGGGTACAGGCCACGGTTACTTTCTCCGACGGTACGAAAGAAGTGGTGAAGATGGAGAAGAGCGTAAAACCTCATGTATTTTCCATGGTGAAAAAGGGGATTACCTGGCTGAAATTAAGCGAGCTCATAAAGGCGGACGACCCGTCCCCCTTCCCGGCCCTGACGCAGATTGAGGTTTATGGGGTGAACGGATAAAACATAAGGGGCATGTGTTCCTCCGGTGTTCTACCGGGGAGGAGACATGCCCACTTTTTATGTAGTTAGAAATTATCCGGGGTCATAACCTTTCCTGCCAGAATCTCTTCATAATCCTTTAAGTTCCTTGCCAGGAGTTCCGGTGTGTTCAGCCCGTAAGGACAATGGCTCATGCACTTGTTGCAGTGGAGGCAGTCCTTGATCTTCATCATCTTCGCCTGGCCCTCAGGGGAGAGATGGCTGGCTGCCGGGGAGCGGCGCAGAAGCAGGGACATGCGGGCGCAGTTGTTGATCTCAATGCCTGCGGGGCATGGCATGCAGTAGCCGCAACCCCGGCAGAAGCTGCCGGAGAGCTGTGCCCGGTCTTTGTCAATAAGCCGGCGGATTTCAGGTGTCATGGAGGCGGGATGGTCAATGTAGCTTAAGAATTCATCAAGCTCCGACTCCTTCTGGATGCCCCATATGGGAAGCACATTGTCATACTGGTCTGCGAATGCATAGGCGGCGGCAGAGTTGGTGATCAGTCCGCCGGACAGGGATTTCATGGCGATGAACCCCATATTATGTTCTTTGCAGGATCTTACAAGCTCCGTCTCCTTCTCACCGGACAGGTAGCAGAAGGGGAACTGAAGGGTCTCATAGAGGCCGCTCTCTATGGCCTCCACGGCAACAGCCAGGCGGTGATTGGTAATGCCGATGTGGCGGATCTTCCCCTGCTCTTTTGCTTCAAGCATGGCTTCATAGAGGCCGGTGCCGTCTCCCGGTTTGGGACAGAAGGAGGGGTTATGGAACTGATAGATGTCCACATAGTCCGTCTTAAGGAGGGAAAGGCTGGTCTCTAAGTCCTTCCAGAATCCTTCCACTGTGGTGGACATGGTTTTGGTGGCTATGTAGATATGTTCACGGACGTCAGAAAGACCAAGGCCGATCTTTTCTTCGCTGTCGGAATATGCTCTGGCCGTGTCAAAGAAAGTGATGCCTCCTTCGTAAGCCCTGCGCAGAAGGGCCGCCCCTTCTTCCTTGGGGATTCTCTGGACAGGCAGCGCACCGAAAGCGTTCTTGTTGACTGTGATGCCGGTGGAACCTAAGGTAACGGTTGTCATGAAAATTCCTTCTTTCTGTAATTGGATTTCGTTGATGTTCGAAAATATTGTATCATGGGGGCAAAGCAAAAATCAAGAGTGAATGTCATGACAAGTCACTGTGTTTATTCGTCCTGGGTATGATCGGATTGTCTGCGGTAGGCCAAAGGGGTCATGCCGCATTCCTTTTTAAAACAGCGGTGAAAATGGCTTTTCTCCTGGAAACCCACTTCCTCAATAATGGTCTGAACCGGAAGGGTGGTTTCCTTCAGGAGAAACCTGGCCTGTTCTAAGCGGATTTTTAAAAGCTGGCGCCGGAAGGTGATATGGGCATGTTTTTTAAACCAGGATGAGAAATATGCAGGGTGGTAGTGGAATGCCTCAGCGGTGGATTCCAGGGTAATATCCCGGTAGTGATCTGACATAAAGGTAAGTACCCGGCCGATCTTGTGTTCCATCATCATGGTGGAGCGGCCGATGAGAAGACGCTCTCTGTGAATCTCATGAAGATTGGTAAAGAGAAGGGTGCAGGCGGCATGGACCGTCTTAAGGGTGTAGAATTCTTTGGAAGCTTCAAAAAATAATATCTGGCCCATGGTCCAGCAGGCGTCTGTGACGAAGCAGTCAAAATGCAGCAGCCTGGCGGAGCCGGAACTCGTCCTGAGAAAATCATAGAACAGGGGGCAGTCCATTATCTGGGCGAAAAAAAGGGAGTCGAAAAAGTGTTCTTTTAAAAGCAGGGCCTGAATCTCCTCCCCCGGTGTCAGAGTCAGGCTCCCGCCTTTTATAACCAGGATATTGCCGGGAGTACAGGTAATAGGCTGCCCTTCAAAAACCGGCTGACAGCGGCTGCAGGTCAGGATAATGAGCACATCCCTGTTTTGGGGAGAAGGCAGGGAATCAAGGGTTCCCAATTGATAATCGGCAGATGGATTCATGATAAGACAACTCCTTTACGTTTAAGCAGGCACAATCGTTGATCTTGGTGTTATCATATCACAATATCTTAAAATAAACCACTTTTTTGACAAAAATAGTGGTCTCGATAAATATACCCTTTCGTGTTACAATAAGACTTGCAATGAGGTGTTAAATAAATAACAAACACACAGACCGGGAGGTAAGTACAATGAGAAAAAGGGGAAGAAAGTTACTGAGTATGCTTACGGCAGCCACTATGACGGCAGCTATGGTGTCAGGATGTTCCGGCGGTTCAGGTGAAAATCAAACCACGGCGGTCCAGACTTCCGCCGCGGAGAGTACGGCGGCAGAAAGCACTGTACAGGAGACGGAGAAGGGAGACAGCCAGGAATCCGGCGGTGCAAAGGAGGGAACATACGAGGCCACAGAGAAAGGATTCGGCGGAGATGTGACCGTGAAGGTGACTGTGGACAAAGACGGCAAGGTGACGGCCGTGGACGTGGAGGCGGACAGTGAGACACCGGATTTAGGCGGCAAGGCGGCTCCTAAGATTGCCCAGGATATTCTGGATAATCAAAGTCTGGCAGTGGATACGGTATCAGGTGCTACCATTACTTCCGACGCGGTTTTGGCAGCAGCGGAGACAGCTCTTTTAAAGGCAGGCATAGATGTGGAGAGCTGGAAGAACAAAGCCGTGGAAAAAGTCCAGGGAGAGGCGGAGGAAGTAACCGTAGATGTTGTGGTTGTAGGGGCAGGCGGTTCCGGCACGGGTGCGGCCCTGGCAGCAGCGGAGACGGGAGCCAAGGTTATGGTTGTGGAGAAACTTGGCAGTGTAGGCGGCAATTCCAAGCTGGCCAGCGGATTTTTCGCCATCGACTCCAAATGGCAGAAGGAAGAAGGACTGAATCTTGATGTGGACGTGGCAGTGAATCGTCTCCTGGTATTCAACAATTATCTGTCCAACGGTCCTTTGACCAGGGCTGTTGTGGAGAAGGCGGCAGATACCGTGCAGTGGCTGGATGATTACGGAATGAAATTCTATCTCCAGCAGGAAACCACTCAGTTTGCCCATGAGAATGATCCCTATGAATATAAGTGTTACCATAAATATGAGGACAGCGGCGCGGGTTTTGAGGCTTTGTACAAGAAGCTTGACGAGATGGGAGCCGAGCTTAGGCTGAATACCACATTTCATGAACTGATTCAGGAGAGCGACGGAACCGTAACCGGTATTGTAGCGACGAAAGAGGACGGAGGAACCCTGACTGTCCACGCGGGAGCCACGATTCTGTGTACAGGCGGATACGGCGGCGACAGCGAGAGGGCAGCGGGAAAGGTAAAGAATAACTATATGGCATCTATCGGAATGCCTAACATGGGCGAGGGATATGATGCCCTCGTGGGAGCAGGAGCCATTGATCTGGACGGAACCCCTCTCCTCCATGCATGCCAGCTGGCGGAGGCGGAAGTTACCACAGTTTCCAGTGCGGAGACATTGGCAGGATTTTCAAACAGCAGTCTGACCCAGCTTTTAATGTCCCCCCTTCTGTGGGTGGACGCTTCCGGCAGCCGCTTTACCAACGAGGATGTGGTGTATGACACGGCATTCTGGGCCAATGCGGCAGTATCCGCCGGCGGAAGATATTATTTCATCGTGGACGAGAAAACCCTTCAGTCCTATACGGACGGGGATACCTTAAGAATCTCTAAGTCAGGCCCCGGAGCTTGTATGGATTCGGCGGATTTTGTGGAACTGGCGGATGGAGCAGTAGAGGCGGGAACCGCCTTTAAGGGCGCTACAGCGGCGGAACTGGCTGAGGCGGCAGGCATGAATCCGGAGGAACTGGAGGCATCCATCAGCCGGTACAACACCATGGTTGCAGGGGGAAAAGATACGGATTATCATAAGTCTGCCGCTTCTTTGAAGTTCACCGTGGAAGAAGGCAATCTGTATGCATTTGACTGCCGGGCAGTATATCTGGGAACCGTAGGCGGCGTGAAAGTGGATGAGCATCTCCAGGTTATTGACGGAGACTACCGTCCGATTCCGGGCTTGTATGCGGCAGGAACCAATGCGGGAGGATACTATAACGGCCTTGGCTATCCGCCATATGAAGGATTGGCATGCGGATTTGCATGGACATCCGGACGAATCGCGGGAGAGAGCGCCGGGAAATATGTAAAATAAAGCATTCAGTGAAAAGATTTTTTCTATATCTCAGAGCCATGAACCTGTCGGAATTTTCGACAGGTTCAGTTTCTATTCCGGACAAACCTCCGATTTTTATAGCGCAGGGAAACATCCTCAAAAGCCGGGATTTCATTTGCGTTTTATTAAGGAATTCGATATACTAGAGATGCAGAAAGAGAAATAGGGGTTGAATGAATTTTAATAGAAGGAAAGGGAAAATGAACTTATATGGCAAGGACTGTAGGGATCGGGCATCAGAATTTTGAGGTGATACGAACGAAAAACTATTTTTATATTGACAAGACTCATTTTATAAAAGAGTGGTGGGAGGGAGGAGACAGTGTAACACTTATTACGCGTCCCAGAAGATTCGGAAAGACTCTGAATATGAGTATGGTTGAGAAGTTTTTTTCAGTTCGATATAAAAACCGGGAGGAATTGTTTTGCAATCTGAAAGTATGGGAGGATAAAGCCTGCAGAGAGCTTCACGGAACGTATCCGGTTCTGCTTTTTAGTTTTGCCGATATAAAAGAAAATTCTTACATCCAGACAAAGAAGAAGATATGCAGCATTGTTAAAGACCTTTATAATCAGAACAGATTCCTTCTGGAAGGCGATTTGTTAAGCGAAAGCGAAAAACAGGAATTTGAACATATTTCTGCCGATATGGAGGATTATGCGGCCTCCGGCTCTATAAAAGCCCTGTCTGAATATCTTTTCAGATATTTTGGGAAACGTGTTATTATTTTGCTGGATGAATACGATACACCTATGCAGGAGGCCTATGTAAACGGATTCTGGGAAGAGTTGGTCTCGTTTACCAGGAGTATGTTTAATTCTACATTTAAGACGAATCCGTATCTGGAGCGGGCAATCATGACCGGAATTACGAGAGTGAGCCGGGAATCTGTCTTCTCGGATCTGAATAATCTGGAGGTAGTGACAACAACTTCAAAAAAATACGCTGATTGCTTTGGATTTACGGAGAAAGAGGTGTTTGAGGCTCTGGATGAATTTGGTTTATCCGACAGAAAACGAGAAGTTAAAGGATGGTATGACGGATTCACTTTTGGGAGTCAGACAGATATCTATAATCCATGGTCTATTTTGAATTACCTGGACAAAAAGGAGTTTGGGACATACTGGGCCAATTCCAGTTCCAACAGTCTGGTGGGGAAACTGATTCGCGAGGGGAGTAAAGAACTGAAAGTTTCTTTTGAAAGCCTGCTTCGGGGCGAAAGCATTACAGCAGACATTGATGAGCAGATTGTGTATAATCAGTTGGATGATGAACAGGCAGTATGGAGTCTTTTTCTTGCCAGCGGATATCTGAAGGTGAAGCAATTTAAAGCATATATGTCTGATTTGGGAGACTGGAAGCAGGAGTATGAACTGGAATTGACTAACTTTGAAGTAAAAACGATGTTTCGCAAAATGGTAAAGCAGTGGTTTGCCGGTGCGGTGTCAGACTACAATGATTTTGTGAAGGCGCTGCTTTTAGGTGACGTAGATGCCATGAATGAATACATGAACCATGTTGCTCAATTTACTTTTAGCAGCTTTGATACAGGGAAGCAACCGTCGAGATCGGAACCAGAAAGATTTTTTCATGGATTTGTACTCGGACTTATGGTAGATCTTTCTGATCGATATGCTGTGATATCCAATCGGGAAAGTGGTTTTGGGCGATATGATGTAATGCTGGAACCTTTGGATTTAAAGAAAGACGGGGGAATTATTCTGGAGTTTAAAGTATTTAAGAAGAAGGAAAAAACGTTGGAAAATACGGTGAAAGCGGCTTTGCAGCAGATTGAGGAAAAGAATTATGAAGCCTCTTTGATTGCCAAAGGAATTCCCAAAGAGCGGATTCGAAAGTATGGATTTGCATTTAAAGGGAAAGAAGTGCTGATTGGAGAGCGTATATGACTAAGAGTTTAAAGAAGAGAAAAATTGCAGCAATCTTGTTCCTGCTCAGCTTTTTTGTGCAGTCTGCCTTTTTGGCTGCCTGCAGCGGCAAAGAGACTCCCGGCGTGGCGCCGACGGATACAAAGACCGCGGAATCCGCCAAAGAGCAGGAGGAGTCCGCCTCTGTCCCGGAGACAGTTTCGGTGACAGACACAGAAGCGGACACAAACACAGAGACAAACCCGGAAGAAGACAGTACCGGACGGGACATTCAGGCGCCGAAGATGACAAGGGAAGAATATCCAAAGGTGGACGGTTCCACGGCGACGATCCCCTTATCCACGGCCCTGTATCAGCTGGTGACCGGCGTATCCGAGGAGGAGGCCCGGTTAGCCGTGGAGCATACCAAGACGACCAACGCATACAGGCGGCTCATGTACGGCGAAGTAGATCTGGTCATAGCCTATGAGCCGGCCGAGTCCGTGTATGAGTCCATGGAAGAATCGGGACAGGAGCTGATCATAAAGCCCATCGGCAAAGACGCCCTGGTATTTATGACTAACGAAGGGAATCCCGTCCCTTCCCTTACAGCCAGTCAGCTGCTCCATATCTACACAGGGAAGTATAAAGACTGGTCCCAGGTCGGAGGAGAGCATAAAGAGATCATGGCGTTCCAGCGGCCCGTGAATTCCGGAAGCCAGACCCTTATGGAAAAACTGGTGATGAAGGGGGCAGCCATGGCAGAGGCTCCCATATCCCAAGTGATCGGAGACATGGGAGAACTAATCGAGCAGGTGGCGTCCTATAATAACGAGGAAAACGCCCTGGGGTATTCCGTGTATTTTTATGCCAGGAACATGTACCAGGTGCCGGGACTGCGCTTTCTGGCCGTAGACGGAGTGATGCCGGACAATGAAACCATTAAAAGCGGCGAGTACCCTTATGTCAATGAATTTTATGGGGCTGTCAGGGCGGATGAGCCAAAAGAGTCACCTGCGTATCAGCTGTTTCAGTGGCTGACCACAGAGGACGGTCAGGCCCTCATAGAATCTCTGGGGTATGTGGGAATGGAGGAGGCCGGGGACATCCGGGTGGAAGTGGAGACGGCAGAGAATCCAAAGCCCGGTACCCTGACCTTAAAAGAGGGCTTAAGGATTCTTGCGGACGGCAGTTATCTTTATGGCTCCGAAGGCATTGTGGTACTGGATCATAATCTGGCAGTGGAGAAGATCATAACCGACAAGGTACTTGAGACAAATGTGGTAAACATTATGGGAAATGAAGCGGCGGCCATGAAGGATAAGGCCAGTGACAAATGGGGGCTTTACAGCATTGAGGAAGACAGATGGGTCATGGAGCCTGTTTATGACCGGATTGATTATGGAAGGGACCAGACAGGAACTTTGGATGCATATAAGGGGGAGGAGTGCTATAAACTCTGGAAGAATGAAAAGAATGGGCAGTATGAGGCGCTGAAAGGGTGGTTTCACAGGGTTGGGAATTATTGGTGGCAGGAAAAGGGAGAGACATATGAGATCTTTGAGGGGGAAGAACTGCCGGGCGAGGGCAGCACTCCTGTAAGAGTGCTGGACTTTTCAGGCAAAGGGTATCGCTATGGATATGACAGCGGGGATTATTTTGTGGTTATCTTTGACGACGGAAACCGCGCCTATGATGCCGGGGGAGAACTGGTCTTTGGGGAGGAGAAGACAAAAAGAAAGTCTTCTATCCGCAATCTGAATTCTTACTGGGCCTGGTCTGCAGAGATAGGAGGGGAACAGCCGGAAGCGGCTTACTATATCTATAATCTGAAGCAGGGAAGAATCATCACGTTACCCGGCGACAAGGTGGAGGACGGTTACGGTTTTAGGTATTTTTCTGTCGTGAGAGAGGGAGAGAAAATGGTCCTTGATGAGAACGGGGAACGGGTGTATTCTTCGGACGGAAAGCCTTTTGACCGTATATTGGGAAGAAGTTTTTGCGGAAGATGGGAAAACGGCGTCATGACCGCAGAGAATCCGGCTACAGGCCAGAGGTATGAGATTGCATGCGGCCAGTCAGCCCGTGTATATATGGTAACAGACAAAATCATATACTGTTATGAGGAAAGGGGCTCCGACTCTCTTCAGAAGATTTATCTGGAAAATACTCCCATAGTCCAGGGGAAAAATGTATTCTACTGCAATTATGGGAATCTATGGGAAATTAATGGGGAAGAGGGAAGCGTTCTTGTAAATGAGGAAGGAGATATCCTCTACAGGGTAAAGGAAAATGAAAGGATCGCAGGTGTATACCCGGAATACCTGCTCCTTCAAAGGGGAAATTACCTGTGCTTCACAGACTACGAGGGAACCTGCGGCTTCCGGGCTTTGAGCGGCTATATGGGGGATGACTGACCTGTATCGTGATCTCCGCGGCGGAACTGTCTGGGTGTGACTCCGTACATAGCCTTGAAACTTCGATTAAAATAGGACAGATTGTCAAAGCCTGTCTCCTGGGCTACCGTGAGGACAGAGGCACAGGAGGACAAGAGAAGCCTGGCAGCCATGGTGAGGCGGTATTCTTTCAGGTATGCCACGAAGGAGGTTCCGAAAGAGTTCTTAAAAAACTTCATAAAATGAGACTGGCTGAAGCCGCAGGCTTCGGCCATTTCTTTTATGGTGAGATTCTCGGCATAGTGGGTTTCTATGTACTTGAGGATAAGCTTGGTTTTGTCCAGAGCCCGGTTTTTGGCGGAGCCAGGGGAGAGCTTCACCTGTACGGCGTGGGAAAACAGGACATAAAAGAATTGGAACAGCTGCGCCTTTACCGAGAGCTGATAGGCAAAAGGCCGGTTTTTGCACAGTTCATCCGCCGCATCCAGACAGGCTGCGGCTTCCCTGTAGAATTCCCAGCCTGCGGGGAGGTAGGTGGGAATTTCCACATGGCGCTGCATAAGGGGGAGAAAGTAATCGGTGACGCAGATGTCTTCCTGGCGGAAAAAAATCATGTCTGTCTGAAAAATAATATTTTCGTATTCCATGGACTGTTCCGGCGCCTGGTCGATGGAATGGAGCTTTCCGGGGATAATCACCAGAATGTCGCCGGCTGACACCTGAAAGGTAACGAGATCCACAGTGACGATGCCAAATCCCTTTTTGATGTAGATAATCTCCATCTCGTCATGCCAGTGAAGGGGCACCCTTGGGAAATCAAGAGGGATGGAGCAGGGATAGGTGGTATAGGGAAAAGAAAGGGAACCGTGGGTTTTCTTTTCCTGATAGTTTTCGTACTCAATAATATTCATAAATACCTCATTTTTCCGTATATTTTTTAGTGGCATAAAGAAAAATTTGATAGAATTGTACCATATTTTGCCATGATATGACAAGAAAAAAATGCAGGTTCCATGTATACTGTTTTCATAGGCGTGCATTATGGCGTCTCCCAAAGGGTATACTGATACTATGGAATAAGTGATTGAGAAAAGAGGAGTAATGATGTTTTCTGTAAAAGAGTATGTAAAGAAGATGTATCAAAGGGAAGTTGGCGCATGTTCTGACAGGGAATTATACGAAGCCCTTTTGAATATGACTCAGGAAGCGGCAAAGGAGCAGGAAAGCAGCAAGGGAAAGAAGAAACTGTATTATATTTCAGCAGAGTTTCTCATAGGAAAACTTCTTTCCAATAACCTGATTAACCTTGGATTGTATGACCAGGTGAAAAAGGAACTGGAGGAGGCAGGAAAGCTCTTGACGGAGATTGAGGAGATTGAGCCGGAACCGTCTTTAGGCAACGGCGGACTTGGCCGTCTGGCTGCATGTTTCCTGGACTCCATCGCTACTTTAGGCCTTAACGGCGACGGAATCGGCCTGAATTACCACTTAGGCCTGTTTAAGCAAGAGTTTGAGAATAACCTGCAGAAAGAGACGGTGAATCCGTGGATAGAAGAGCATAGCTGGCTTACCAGAAGAGAAGTAAGCTATCCCGTAACATTCGGTAACCTGACCGTTCATTCCTGTCTCTATGATATTGCGGTTACAGGGTTACACAACCGCACCAACAAACTTCATCTCTTTGACATCGACACAGTGGATGAGGGAATCGTGACAGAGGGTATTTCCTTTGACAAAGAAGATATCGAGAAGAACCTGACGCTGTTTTTGTATCCTGACGACAGCGACGAGAAAGGCCATCTCCTTCGAATCTTCCAGCAGTATTTCATGGTGAGCAACGGCGCTCAGTATATTCTGGATGAGGCGGTGAAGAAGGGCTGCAACCTTCATGACCTGCCGGAGTATGCAGTAATCCAGATCAATGACACTCATCCCACCATGGTGATTCCGGAACTCATCCGTCTTCTGGTACAGAAAGGCATTGATCTTGACGAGGCCATTGAGATCGTGTCAAAGACCTGTGCCTATACCAACCACACCATCCTGGCGGAAGCCCTGGAGAAGTGGCCCATCCGCTACTTAAAGAAAGTGGTTCCCCAGCTTGTGCCCATTATCGAGATACTTGACGACAAGGTGAGAAGGAAATTTGACGATACGGATCTTGCTGTCATTGATAAAAACGACAATGTGCATATGGCACATATTGATATCCATTACGGCTTCAGCGTCAACGGCGTGGCATATCTGCACACTGAGATTTTAAAGAAAAATGAGCTCCGCAAGTTTTATGAGATCTATCCTGAGAAGTTCAACAACAAGACCAACGGCATTACATTCCGCCGGTGGCTTCTTCACTGCAACCACCTTCTCGCCGACTGGATTACATCAAAAATCGGAAGAGGATATAAGGAAGATGCTATGGAACTGGAAAAGCTGGAGGCTTTGCTGGATGATAAAAAGGCTCTCCATGAGGTTCAGGCCATTAAGCATGAGAACAAGAAGATTTTAAAAGAGTACCTTTTGAGAACCCAGGGGATTGAGATTGACGATCATTCCATTTTCGATATTCAGGTCAAGAGGCTTCACGAGTACAAGAGGCAGCAGATGAATGCCCTGTATGTGATCCACAAGTACCTGGAGATCAAGAGAGGGAAAAAGCCGGGACGCCCCATTACCATTATGTTCGGCGCCAAGGCAGCGCCGGCCTATGTGATCGCCAAGGATATTATCCATCTGATTCTGTGTCTGGAAGAACTGGTGAACAATGACCCGGATGTAAGCCCCTACATGAAAGTGGTGATGGTGGAGAATTATAACGTGACTCTGGCCGAGAAGCTGATTCCTGCCTGTGATATCTCCGAGCAGATTTCCTTAGCTTCTAAGGAGGCAAGCGGAACAGGCAACATGAAGTTCATGTTAAACGGCGCTGTGACTTTAGGTACCATGGACGGAGCCAATGTGGAGATTGCAGAACTGGTGGGCAGAGACAATATCTATATCTTTGGTGAGAACAGTGAGACGGTAATTGAGCATTACAAGAAAGGGGATTACTGTTCTAAGGATTATTACGAGAAAAATGCCCAGATCAAGGAAGCTGTGGACTTTATTGTAGGACCGGAGCTGATGAAGCTTGGACAGAAGGAGAATCTGGAGCGGCTTTATAAGGAACTGCTGAACAAGGACTGGTTCATGACCCTCCTTGACTTTGAAGATTATGTGAAGGTGAAGGAACAGGCATACAAGGATTTTGAGGACAGGGATGTATGGATGCGGAAAATGCTTGTGAATATCAGCAAGGCAGGATTCTTCTCTTCTGACAGGACCATTGAGCAGTATAATGAGGATATCTGGAAACTGGAGAAGTAAAAGGAAAGAGGAGACTGGGCAACTTGAGGGTTGCGGCAGTCTCCTTTTTGAGTTATGCTATATAAAAATGAAAAGGGGGTTAACAGCAATGGAACAGGGAAACGGCTTTGGGGCCCCTGGAAGCTCGAAACAGAAAAAAGTCGCTGTAATCAATGATATAGCCGGTTTTGGACGGTGCGCCCTCAGTGTGGCCCTGCCTGTGATCTCCAGGCTGAAAGTTCAGTGCTGCCCCGTGCCAACTGCCGTGCTGTCCAGCAACGCGGCCATTCCCGGTTTTTATATGGACGACTATACGGACCGCATGGAAAATTATATAAGTCAATGGAGGGAACTGGGGCTTACCTTTGACGGCATCGGAACAGGTTTTTTAGGGTCGGAGCGGCAGATTGAGATTGTGGGGGAATTGATAAAGAATTTCCGCAGGGAAGATACCATGGTGCTGGTGGATCCGATTATGGGGGATAACGGGAAGCTTTATGGCGCCTGTACAGAGAAGGTATGTGGGAAGATGAAAAAACTGGTGACTTACGGAAATCTTGTGACACCCAATGTGACGGAAGGCTGTATCCTGACAGGGCGTGCTTATCATGAGGGGAACTGGAAAGAGGAAGAGCTTTTTTCCATGGCAAGGGAACTTTCCGCCATGGGGCCGGAGAAAGTGGTGATCACGGGAGTGCCCCAGGGAACCTATATAGGCAATTACTGTTATGAGAAAGGTGAGGATAAGGGCGTCCTTCGGCGCGTCAAGCGGGTAGGCGAGACGAGATGCGGGACAGGTGATATTTTCTCGGCTGTTCTCCTGGCCGATGGGGTCAACGGAGTACCTTTGGAAAAGTCGGTGAAAAAGGCGGCGGATTTTATTAAGGACTGTATCCGGGTGTCTGTGAAGATGGAGGTTCCCCTGACAGACGGGGTCTGCTTTGAGGAGGTTCTTGGTGAGCTCAGGCCATAGAAGGAGGAAAAAGATGAAGTATGCTGGTAATTAGAAAATGAACTGCAAGGGAGGACAAAACCATGATAAACGAGACTTATAAAAAAATGCTTCAGGGAAAATCAATCATCCGGGAACTGAGCGAGTATGCCACAGCTAGGGGAAAGGAGATCGGCTATGACAATGTATTTGACTTCAGTCTTGGCAATCCCAGCGTGCCCTGCCCCGATGATTATACTGATGGCTTAATTCATATGCTGCGGGATGAGGATCCCATGGCAATCCACGGTTACAGCCCTTCTCTCGGAATCGAGAGCGTGAGGAAGGCCGTGGCGGACAGTCTAAACCGCCGGTTTGCCATGGATTATGAGGCAAAACATATCTTTATGGCGTCGGGAGCAGCGGGGGCGTTGGCCCATGCTTTTCGATGTGTGACTGTACCTGGGGACGAAATCCTTACCTTTGCCCCCTTTTTCCCGGAGTATACCCCCTATGTGAATCTGACCGGGGCCTGTCTTAAGGTAGTGCCGGCGGACACGAAGAACTTTCAGATTAACTTTCAGGCCTTGGAGCAGGTGATGAATGAAAGGGTTATGGCAGTTCTTGTGAATACTCCCAACAATCCCTCAGGCGCTGCATACAATACGGAGACCATTGAGAAACTGGCGGATTTTCTTTATGAAAAGCAGAAGGAGTATGGCCATGATATCTTCTTAATCAGCGATGAGCCCTACCGGGAGATCGTGTTTGAGGGGACGGACTGCCCTTATGTATCGAAGTTTTATGACAATTCCATCTCCTGCTATTCCTATTCCAAGAGCTTAAGCCTTCCGGGAGAGCGTATCGGATACGTGGCAGTGAATCCCAGATGTAAAGATGCGGATGTTTTAGCCGTGATGTGCGGCCAGATCAGCCGTGGGATCGGCCATAACTGCCCGGCCTCCAGCATCCAGCTGGCAGTGGCAGCGGTTCTTGATAAGACCAGTGATTTGTCTGTCTATGAGACCAATATGAATCTGCTCTACGAAGCGCTGACGGGCTTGGGATTTGAGGTGGTGAAGCCTGGGGGAACATTCTATATCTTCCCTAAGGCTTTGGAAGAGGATGCAGGTGCTTTCTGCATGAAGGCAAAGAACTATGATCTGATTTTGGTGCCCTCTGACAATTTCGGTGTGCCGGGGTATTTCCGTATGGCGTACTGTATTGATACGGAGAAGGTGAGACGGTCCATTCCGGTTCTTCGGAGGTTTGTCAGGGAAGAGTACGGAAGACAAGAATGAAAGAATGAGAGTCCTGTTTTGTTGTATGGATATCAAAAAAACTCCCGGCTGACGGCAAGTGTTTGGGAACACGGATGTCAGCCGGGAGTTTTGGCTAAGTCTTAGTCAGTTACCGTAGGAAGTCCGGCTCCTAACCAGCCGCTTCCGTTGTCGGCATTGCCCATGCCGCCTGCTAAGTTGTAGGCTTCAAAGCCAAGCATGCGCAGAACCGCCATGGTCTGAGACGCGGTCTGTCCGGTGTAGCAGTATACGACTACAGGTTTATCCGCTGGGATCTCGGAGAACTGCTCCTGCATTCCTTTGGCAAAAGGAATCAGCATGGCGCCCTGGATATGGCCTTCGTCATAATCCTTAGCCTGGCGGACTGACAGGATGGTATAATCCTCGCTCTCTGCCTCCACTAATTCCCCAAGAGCATCTGCAGGGAAGTTGAAGGAGGAAAAGGTATCGGATGTAGCCTTTGCATAGTAGTCGGCAATGGCGCTGACGATGGCCGGGTCTACTTCATAGGTCTCATCGGGAAGCACATTCTCTTCCGTCTCTATGTAAGCTTCATAGCCTTCCAGAACCTTAATGCCGTTGTTGTATCCGCTCTGGACATTGGTGGCATATTTGCCTGCAATATTTAAGAGGGCAACGGTCTGGGAGGAAGTCTGTCCGCTGTAGCAATTCACATACAGCATTACGTCGTCGGGAATCTTCTCTAAGTTCTCAGCGACAGCCGGTCCGTAAGGAATGTTAACGGCTCCCTTCAAATGGCCTTCCGCATAGGCATCAGGCTGGCGGATGTCGATAATCAGCATGTCCTCGCCTGCATCCATCTTGGCGAACAGATCTTTTACATTGATCATATGTCTGTCCTCCGGGAAATCGGCAAAGTAACTCATGGCTGCTTCTTTTACGGGATCAGCGGCTTCCGGCGCCTCTGTGGGAGCGGAAGTTTCCGCTTCCGCTTTGGTCTCGGCGGCAGCCGTTGTCTCTGCTTTGGTCTCGGCAGGAGCGGCGGCAGCGGTAGCAGCGGCCGTGGTTTCCTGTACGGTCTTGGCTGCACAGCCTGTCATGCTGGAGCCAAAGAGGGCAGCGGTTAAAAGTAACGGTAAGATTTTTTTCATGGTATCGTCCCTTCTTTCATTGTTATCATGCACCATTAAGATGCATCTTTTGCAGCAGGAGCGGCAGCCCCTGACGGCATCTCTATGGGGTTGCTGGAGTTGGAAGACCATTCCAGATAAGCGCCGTCATAGAGACGGATGTTGCGGTATCCGGCCTCATAGAGCTGGACAAACACAGGAGCGGCCCGCAGGGAAGTCTGGCAGTAAATGATAATATCATTTTCCGGGAAAATCTTTTCTTCCATATAATTGATCTTCGTGATATCCTTGGTCTTAAAGGTCTTGTCGCCGAAAAAGTTGGTATTGTAATCCATCATGACGGAAGTGGGAACTTTTCCTGCCTCATAGTATTCGTCCATGCTTCTTACATCCAGAAGAATCACATTCTTATCAGGTGTATTGACCTGGGCAAGTACTTCCTCCTGAGTAGCCAGCCAATTGGAAGTGGGTTCCTGGGCTGTGAATATGGCCTCCGCCGGAGTGGGTACTGCTGTGCTGGACGCCAGACTGCAGGCATTTATGGCTTCAAAACCGCCGTCTACCACCTTTACATCCCTGTGACCATACATGAATAAGGTCCAGAGAAGACGGGAAGCTCCCATCTTATTGGAATCATAGGCGATAACTGTGGTCGTGTTGGAGATACCGGCAGCTCCCATGACTTTTTCGATCTTCTTTTGGGAAGTCAGCATATTCTTTACGGGAACATTGATCACGATCTCCTCTGTGGGAATATTCACTGCGCCTTCCACATGGCCTGCGGCATATTCATCAGCGGAGCGAGTGTCTACGATAACAACTCCATCCTTGCCGATGTATTCGGACAGATCTTTGGCACCCAGTATCAGTGATGGCTCTGTCTGGACAAAGGTGTGGGAACTGCAGCCGTATAGTCCGACAGCGAACAGAGCAAATACCAGAAACAATGCTATTTTCTTAGCATATGGGCGCATAAAAACCCCCCTTTCCTTTCTTTCTCAATTATGTGTAGTAATGCGTATAAATCAGAGGCAAAAGGGGCCTCAATCCTTTTGCTGCCTTCTATTGTACTTGATTTTTAAGGGGAGAGGCCATAGCATTTTCTTATACTGTATCTGTTAATTTAATAACAGTTACCGTTGACGGGGCGGGGAAAAACGGATAAAAACAGGCGTCAAGCTTGCTTGTAAGCCTGCTTTTATCCGTTTTTCCACATCGGGTGAATAACCCGATGCTTCTTGTCCGTCCCCGACGGGCAAGAAGATGCCCCTTCCCAATAGACACGTTAGTTGACGGGGCGGGGAAAAACAGATAAAAACAGGCGTCAAGCTTGCTTGTAAGACTGATTTTATCTGTTTATCCACATCGGGTGAATAACCCGGTGCTTCTTGTCCGTCCCCGACGGGCAAGAAGATGCCCCTTCCCAATAGACACGTTACCGTTGACGGGGCGGGGA
The DNA here is from genome assembly GCA_910574345.1 of Clostridiaceae bacterium. Taxonomy (GTDB): domain Bacteria; phylum Bacillota; class Clostridia; order Lachnospirales; family Lachnospiraceae; genus UBA3402. Next base: position 58,048 of record CAJSZV010000002.1, read on the forward strand.
AAAACAGATAAAAACAGGCGTCAAGCTTGCTTGTAAGACTGATTTTATCTGTTTATCCACATCGGGTGAATAACCCGATGCTTCTTGTCCGTCCCCGACGGGCAAGAAGATGCCCCTTCCCACAAACAGTAACAATAAGGCAGGAAGACCACCGGCCAGCTTGCTTTCAAAGGGGCGGGATGGTATCATAATACCGGAAACCAAAGGCGGCCGCAGTCAGCTTTGCATAAAGAACCGCAGTGCCGGGACTCGCAAACCCATAAGTATGAGCAGAAGGAGAGAGAACATGGAAGAGAGAAGAAAAATAAGACCATATTACGGGGCAGCCATACTCTATATTGTGCTCCACACGCTTATATCTCTGGCATTTCTGGAAAGGTTCCCTTATGTCCATTCCGATGAGAGCTGGCTTGCAGGCCTTACCAGGGCTATGATGGAGGAAAAGAGTCTGGCGGTTACGGAACCCTTTTTCGATCTGGTGCCCAGATACCCTCACGGCATCAAGACTTTGTTTCATCTTCTGCAGATGGGGGCAGTATCCCTTTTTGGATACCGGATTTTTTCCGTGCGTCTTTTGTCCCTTCTGGCGGGAGCGGGGGTTCTGTGGTTTTCTTATGAGGCGGGAAGCCGGTTTTTAGAAAGCCGGAGGAAAGGGCTTCTCCTCATGACAGTGTTCAGCGTGGATATTCAGTTTCTCTATGCATCCCATTTTGCAAGGCAGGAGATCTTTCTGTCTGTGATTCAGTGGGCTTGTCTGTGGAATCTGTTTGATCCGAAAGGCTTTTACTGTGAGAAAAAGGCTGTGATTCTGGGGCTTCTTACGGGAATCTCCATAGGGTTTCATCCCAACAGCTTTGTATTGGGAATGATGAACGGGTTCTGTTTTCTTATGGAGGCCATAACCCTGAAAGACAGCAGGGGCAGTTTTTTTTGGAAACCCCTTATGCTGTATGCAGCCGTAACAGGAGGCTTTGCCCTGGCTTTTGCGGGCATCAGCTTTAGGATGGACAGCGGGTTTGTCGGACATTACTTTGCTTACGGAAAGAGGGAATTTGGTATTGACGCATCCTGGTGGGAGAAGATTACAGGATTTTTCGGATTTCTCAGCCGTCTGTACCACCGCAACAGCGGAACTTATTATCTTCCCGATATCCGTCCTCAGTTCTTTCTCTTCGGAATCAGCGGGATTATGGCGGGGGCGGGGGCCTGGGTAATGAAGGCGGAGCTGCCAAGCCTGGCGCGGAAAAATAAAATCCTTTTTACAGCAGCTGCAGGCCTGGCCTGCGGAATCATATGCATTGGAAGATATAATCAGACCAGCATCCTTTTTTTCTTCCCCTTTGGGTATCTGGCCGCGGCCCAGGCTCTGGAACTGTATGAGGGCCGGCTTCAAAAGGGTTTGTGGGCCGGGCTTTTGACGGCGGTTTTGATTCTTACAGGGATTCAGGCAGTGCCGGAGATTCAGAAGACGGATTATGACCACTATGGACGGCAGATCAGAGAGCTGGTGCCGAAAGGCGCCAAAGTATTAGGGAATCTGAATATGGAATTTTTCATGGAGTATGACTGTTTCAGGGATTACCGGAATCTTCCCTATGCCGTGGAGGGGGAGGGACTTTCTTCCTATCTGGAGCGCAATGGGATTGAGTATATTATCTATCATGAAGAACTGGACTATCTGTGGGAGCACCGGCCCTTTTATAATGTGATCTACGGGAATGTCATGTTTGTTCAGGAACTGAAAGAGTACTGCAGGGATTTCTGCCAGGAAGCGGGAAGTTTTCAGAATCCCCGCTATGGAATCCGGGTGGCGGGAATTCTGGGACAGGAAGAATACGGAAAAGTGACGGTTTACCGGAGAGCCTCCTCCAGTTCTTCTTTGAGGTGAGGGCGGTCTTTGGGATGGTCATACCAGAAGGAGAGCCGGTGGGAGTCTTTATCCAGAATGGCGATCTTTGTTCCAAGCCTCAGGGCTTCCTCAATGTCGTGGGTAACCAGAATCACCGTGGAGCCGTTGGACGACACCAGATTAATGAGAGAGGCCTGAGCCGCCTTTCTGGTCAGGTAGTCCAGACTGGAAAAGGGTTCGTCCATAAGCAGAAGTCTGGGCTTTAAGGCCATGGCTCTGGCAAGGGCGCCCCGCTGTTTCATGCCGCCGGACAACGTATGGGGATAGTGGTCCCCAAATTCCAGGAGGCCCGTTATCTCAAGATAATGGCGGGCAGTTTCCATGCGTGCGTGGGCATCTTTGATTTTTTTGGTCTTTTTTAAGGCATAGGCAATATTTTCTTCCAGGGTGAACCAGGGAAAAAGCTGATCAAAGCTCTGAAAGATCATAATCATCTGATCAGAGGGTTCGTCCACGGGCCTCTGGTCTAAGAGGACAGAGCCGGAGTCGGCAGGGAGAAATCCGCCGATAATTCGCAGGAGGGTAGTTTTGCCGCAGCCGCTTTTCCCAAGAATTACAAGAAAATCCCCTTCCTCCACAGTAAAATTTACCCCTGAGAGGACGGGAAGGGTTCCGGAAGGGCCGGTATATTGTTTACATAACTCAGAGATTGTCAGCATGGATTGGTCCCCCATTTTTTCAGTGTGCGGGATTCAATGGCGCCAAAGACCACATCTTCCACAAAGATTCCGATGAGAATCACCAGGATGATTCCGGCAAAAAGGCCGGAGGTGTCCATAAAGGTCCGTTGGTTTAAAAGATACCAGCCGATTCCGCCTTTGCTTCCCACGGCGCCGAAGACCATCTCAGCGCTGATTAAGGCTCTCCAGGCTCTTGCCCAGCCGATTTTCACACCGGACAGAAGATAGCCGAGGCAGGCCCGTGCCATGATCTCCAGAGTGATGGAAAACGAACTCATGGAATAGTTCCGTCCCGTGTCAATATAGATTTCGGGCACGGAAGAAAACCCGGCGGTGAGATTCAGGATCATGGGCCACAGGGCGGAATGGATGATAATGGCCAGAATGGCCTTGGTTCCCGTTCCGAACCACATGATGATGAGAGGCAGGAGAGCCAGGCCGGGCAGAGGGTGGGCGATGGCAGTGAGGGTGTCCGTCAGGCTTCTAAGGAAAGGAGAGCGAAGGGACATAAGGCTGAGAAAAAAAGCCAGAACCAGTGCAATGACAAGCCCCAGGCCGATAAGCCCCAGGGAGGACAGGGTCTGTGCCAGAAGGCTGCCGTGAAACAAGTCCTCCCATAGTGTAACCGTCACATCTTCCACAGACGGAAAGAGCATGGGGGAAACATGGGAAAGCTTTACCCACAGCTCCCATACAAGAAGGAGAAGGACACAAAAGAAACCGCGTCCCGGCCCAGGTGATTTTTGACGAAATGGCGTTTTCATAAGTGTTACTCCTTGTCCTGATTTACATTGTCAAAGATAATGGTGTCAAAATCGGGATTATCTGATGTAATGCCCATATGTTTCATAGCGGCGCTGATCTTCTCCACACCTTCCAGGCGGTTGGAGTAGATGGTTCCGTTGTGGGTCATCTGGGCCATAAGGTCCTCCTCAGATACGCCGTAGAGGGGAGCCAGAATGGGGACGCATTCTTCCATATGGTTGTTTATATAGTCTATGGATTCGTCCAGTGCCTGGATAAAGGCGTCATACCAGTCCCGGTGATTGTCGTAAAAATCCGTCATGGCCACGCCGCTGATAAAGGTAAAGGGCTGTCCCATGATCTCTTCCCCTGTTGTCATGACGGACATGCCTGCCTGGACTTCCTGCTGAATATAGGGGGGAGTGGCAATGTGGGCCGTGATCTCCGTGCCGGAAAGAAGGGCCTGCATGGCATCGGGATGGGACATGGATACGATCTGGCCGTCCAGGGCATGGGGATCCCCCAGCTGCTCCTCTGCCAGCATGCACAGAAGAATGTGCTGGGTGCATCCGGGGGAGAGGATGGCGATGCGGTCTTTCGAAGAAAAATCTTTCAGGGTTTTTATATTCGGGTCAGCGGTGACTATGGCCACCTCATTGGAACTGATGCCTGTGGCGTATTTCCACTCCATGCCGTTGTCAATGCCGATGAGTACGGGGCCTACTCCCATGAAGCCGAAATCCACCTCTCCGCTCAGCATGCTTTCCCGAATAGCCGTGGGGCCGCCGAACTGTTTCCATTCAATTTTGACTCCTGGAAGTTTTTTCTCCAGAATTCCCAGTTCTTTCATAATATTGAGGGGAGCATAGGCGATGCCGTACTGCTCTCCGATGCCGATTACCTGATCTTCCTTTTCTCTGCAGCCTGTCAGAAGCAGGAGCATAAGGAGAAGGGGAAGGATTGGGTATTTTCTTTGAAATATATTCATGACTGTTCTCTTTTCTGTATTTTACTGGTGTGAAAGCCGGAAAGGGGAAGGCAGGATGTTTTCAGGCTTTCCTCATTATTTTTCCGGATACAGCCTGTGTATCAGGTTATCCCCTGTGACGGATACTACCTTAAGGGTATCATAAAACTGCCGGATATGTTCTTCTATGGTATCTTCATCCCCTACAATCACTCCGTGACCGAACCGGGCCGTGGCATTTTGAGCGGCAGGTATCTCCTGCCCGGGTTCATAGTTGTATCCGCAGTCCAGCAGGAAAGGCAGCTTTTTAAGCTCTGACAGGGGTGTGCACCGGCGGATGGTTCCGGAGCGGCAGAACATAAGCTGCACGGCGGCGCAGGTTTTGATTCTGTCTGCACGGAAATCTTTTGGAAGATCCAGGGTTACTTCCCGGCCAAAAGACAAGTCCATGACGGCCCCTAAGATATCGAATCCCGTAAGATAGGGAATGATCACATCCTCAAAGGCGCCGCCGATGCGGCAGGCCAGTTCATTGACGAAAATCCCCTCCCGGCCTATGAGAAGCTGAAGGTAAAAGGGGCCTTCTTTCAGCTGAAAGGCACAGGTTACCTTTTGGCTCATATCCGCGATTTCTTCATAGCGGTCCATGTGGACGGAAGGAAAACGATGTCCGATGCAGATCCCGATGTGGACGGGGTCAGGGTAAAGAAGGCGGTCAGTGACAGTGAGGACAGTCAGACGTCCGTCTTTTACCCAGCCGCTGACCGTAATCTCGTCACTTGGGTAAAACTGTTCCGCCAGGGCCTCCCGGCATCGGGAAAAGGACAGGGTTTCAGGCAGATGGGAGAGAAGCTCTTTCCTCCCCTGACATTTGAAGATACCCCTCTGTCCCTGGGAATCCAAAGGCTTTATGACAAGGGGAGGAGTCAGGGTCCATAAGTCTTCGGGAAGGGACGTGTGGTCAATGAGCCGGTAGAGGGCCGTGGGAATGCCGTGATCCGTCAAAATCTGCTTCATGACCTTTTTGTTGGTTACAGCCAGGGCTTCTTTTGGCGTCAGGAAGGAGGGGAGCCCTAATTCCTGACTGACACAGGCGGCAGTATACACCGGCTGGTCTGTTCCCATAGTCATAACGGCCTGTACCCCTTCTTCCCTGGCCGCTTTTATGCATTCCGGCACGTCGAAGGTGCTGACTTTACGGTGTACATGGGCATAATGTGCGCCCGGCGGTTCATCGGTGTAGTCTGCGAGAACCACCCGGTATCCTTCCTTTTCTGCCCGCATCAGGGCGTGAAGCTGGCAGTTTGAGCCGCCTAAGACCATAATGGCTGCCGGCTGGGACGGCTGGAAGGTTCGTTCTTCATACAGCATGGCCTGTCTCCTTTTTCTTGATGTTAAATATGGCCCTAAGGGGCTGTAGAACCGGATAATATCGGCGTAAAGCCGTATTAGCTTTGATAAGGTGTAACCGCTTTTCCCGTATTGCCGCGGACGGGCCTCATAATAACAGGTTTTGGCCTTCCTTGGGCGCCGAAACACGGCGGCTGACAGATAGAAAAAGCCCGACGCCCCCTGGGATATCTCTCCCGCCAGTTCTCCCGTCATGATTCGAAAGCTGCTGACTTTTACATGATTTGGCAGCCTCAGCATGGAGGCAAAGAGCCGGTCACGCATATGGCTGCCCGCAAAACGGATGAGGGAGGAAGCCCGGAGGGCAGGGGGAGAAGAGGCATAAGGCACGGCGTATACGATGTCATATCCCTCTTCCACGGTACGATACAGCGTAAGAAGCATGGCGGCATCATGCTGAAGGTCATCGTCCATAGTGGCCACATAGCGGCAGTTCTGACAGTGCCGGATTCCGCACAAGATGGCGTTCTGCTGGCCGTAATTTTGCTTTAGGCGGATTAAGGTCACATGGGGGCCTGTGCAGTGTCCGTTCAGCCAGGAGACGGTGTCTTCTGAGTTGCCGTCGTCTATGAGGTAAATGTGCCAGGTGCACACATCATGAAAAACTGTTTGGATGTCCTTGGTGAGCCGGGCCACGGAATATGTAGAGCGGTATACAGGGATAACGATCCCCAGGGCAACGTGTTTCATCAGGAAACGCATCCTTTTGTGATTATTTCGGCAATCCGTTCCACATGACTGCCTGTCAGCTCCGTGTGAATAGGGAGCCGCAGCAAAGTATCATAACAGGCGGTACTCTCCGGCAAATCTTCCGGACACCAGCCCAGTTTCCGCCCCATGGGAGAAAGATGAAGGGGCACATAGTGGGTCTTGGCTTCGATTTCGTTCTTGAGAAGAAGTTCCTCTATATGCCGGCGCAGGGATTTGTCCGCAAACCGGAGATAAAAAATGTGGCCATTGGGCCATGCATAGTCAGGGATGGTCATGAGCCTGGCATAACCGGCCTGTTCCAAAGGCTTTAAGGCCAGCAGATAGTCATGAAGCCGTTTCCGGCGGATTCTTGTAATCTGCTCCAAACAGGGCAGCTGGGCCAGAAGAAGGGCGGCGCAGAGTTCGCTGGCCGCCGTGCTGCTCCCCGGAAGGACCCAGGTATAACGGTCGCATTCCCCCCTAAAAAAGGCGTCCCGGTTGGTGCCGTGGACACGGTGGCAGCGGGCGGTCTCATATGTTTTTTTGGAACGGCACAGAAGGAGCCCTCCTTCGCCGCAGCTTATATTTTTCGTGTAATGGAAACTGACGCAGCCGAATTCTCCCAGAGTCCCCAGGGGATATCCGTTGCAGGAGGCGCCAATGGCCTGGGCGGCATCTTCCACAATGGTGAGACCGGCCTCTTGGGCCAGGCAGGACAGTTCATCCATATGGCAGGCTACACCCGCGTAATGGACAGGGATAATGACCTTTGTCCTGGAGGTGATCTTAAGGGCCGCGTCAGAGGGGCTTATATTCTGGGTATCCGGGTCAATATCGCAGAACACGGGAACCCCGCCTGCGCGCAGTACTGCATTGGCGGCAGAGGGAAAATTGTAGGAGGGAAGGATGACTTCGTCTCCCGGTTTCAGACTGCAAAGTTCCAAAGCCGTCTCCAGGGCCGCAGAGCAGCTGGAGGTAAGGAAGGAAAAGCTGTCAGGATAAAGATGGGCCAGGCGTCTGTCCGCTTCTTTTGAACAGGGGCCGTCTGTAGCCAGGGTTCCTTTCAGACAGGAGAGCAGAGACTCCTCATCCTGGGGGCTGCGATACCGGGCATAAAAAGGGATTTTCATAACTGATGCCTTTCTTTCGAAATTGTGGTAAGATATAGGCAATTGCGAAACTTGAAAACTTGGCGGTCATTCTCTCAACTTTGGCTTTCGCAATCACCTAATCATATATATCTGAAAAGGAGGTGCTTTATGACAGAAATCGACTGTCTGGGCGATATGTGCCCCATTCCTATTATGAAGCTGAAGCAGTGCGACAGCCTGACAAGGAAAGGGGATCAGGTTATGCTGGTGACGGATCACAGCTGTGTGCTGGAATCCATCACGGATTACTGCTGCAAAAAAAATCTTGACATAAAAGTGGAAGAACCCATGAACGGGATCTGGGAGATCACGGTCACCAAGCGGTAGGCTTTCCCGGAGGTTTCTCCATATCAGCAGATATTTTTGCTGATATTGGACACAAAGTAGTCTATGATCTCATTGGTACGGGCGTCGCTGCTGGTATTTTTGTATACGGAATACACTCCGTAATCCAGATCAAAATGTTCAATCTCCACGATCTTTAACTGTTTTTGGTACAGCTCTTTTTTTACGGCGATGTAAGGAAGAAAGGCCACGCCGTGACCGGCCTGCACTGCGCTTTTGACGGATTCCGTGGAATCTAAGTGGTACAGGACCTTAAAGCTTCCTACGGGATATCCTGACTGCTTCATGTAGTTGCGCAAAAGGCGGTAGGAGCTGAAGGATTCATCGAGGAGAATAAGAGGATAATTTTTTAAGATTTCCAAGGTAATCTGAGAGCTGATCAGATAATCACTTCGGGCCACCAGATGGATCTTGTCCTGGTAAGCAGGCTTGCATATAAGTTCAGGAGAATCGGCAGTTCCCACGATGAATCCCAGATCCGTCCTTCCGTCAAGAACCTGTCTTGCCACGTCTCTTGAGGGAGCACTGGACAAGTGGAAGGTGTAGTCGGGAAACTGCCGGTTTACTTTGTAGAGGGAACAGGGCAGGGCGTAGTTGCAGGCAACGGAGGTAGCGGTAATATGAAAGGTATTGTTGCCTGTGCTTAAGTTGTCAAGTTCTTCTTTTAAGGCGCTGTAGAGATGCATAAACTGAAGGGCGTACTTATGAAGGACCTGCCCGGCCCGGGTAAGCTCAATGCCTCTGTTGGAGCGCTCAAGGAGCTTTACATTCAGTTCTTCTTCCAGCCTCTGCATCTGCTGACTTAAGGCAGGCTGGGAGATATGGTTGCTTCCGGCGACTTTGGAAATGCTTTTTTCTTCCGCTATTTTGTAAAACATGATGATATGTTCAAGGAGCAAGAGAATTCACCTCCCCATATTGTTATATTTTTGTCGTACTCGCCTTAATTATACAGGAAAGTTGTCGGAAAAACAACATTCCCATAGATTTTTGGCGGAAATAGTCCATAGAAAACCGTTATGCTGCATAAGGTTTTCAGATAATCAAAAAATTCACAATATGTTATAATAGAAAGGTAGTAAAGCGTTCAAATCCTTAAAATTTTATGTAAGGAGGTATGAGGAATGCAGGAGAATGCAGCAACACAGTCACAGGCCGGCAGTTCTCAGATCCGCAGATCAAAGCCCAGGAAAAAGAAGAAGAACCAGGTTCCTTTCGGGTTTCTCGGACTGCTTTTGATTGCGGCTGTAGCCCTGGTGCTGGGACAGAAGAACGGCACCCTTGCATTGTTCTGGGTATTCGGATGTTGTTTCGGATTCATCTTACAGAAGGCCCGCTTTTGTTTTACCGCCTCAATGCGGGACCCATGTATTACCGGCTCCACATCTGTTACCCGTGCGGTGCTGATAGCCTTTGCCATTACAACCATCGGATTTACAGCCATTAAGTATGGCGCTTTTGTAAATGGAGGGCAGATCCCCGGACAAAGTTATGTCATGCCGGTGAGCCTGGCGACCTGTGTGGGAGGCGTCATGTTCGGAATCGGTATGGTTATTGCGGGAGGATGTGCCTCAGGAACCCTGATGCGTGTGGGAGAGGGCTTTGGCATGCAGATCTTAAGCCTGTTCTTCTTTGTAGTAGGTTCTCTTATCGGCGCCAGTCACATGGGCTGGTGGACCCTGAATTTCAATGCTACGGCTCCGAAGGTATTCCTTCCGGATGTCTTCGGATGGGCAGGAGCTCTGATCTTACAGCTGGCAGTCATCGGACTTTTATATATAGCAGCTGACAAGTATGAAAAGAAACGTATGGGCAATACAGATGAAGACTGACAGAATGATGGGTTCGTCAGTCAAAGCAGGTACATATCCGCCTGTCCCGGCGGAGATCTGGCAACAAGACAATAAAATAATAAAAATATATTTAAGGAGGAATTTATCATGGCAGAATTTACAGTTGATTGTTTAGGCGAGGCTTGTCCCGTACCCCTTATGAAAGTTCAGAAGCAGATGGAAAAGATGGCAGTGGGTGATGTTCTGATTGCTCAGATTGACCACAGCTGCGCCATGAAGAATATCCCTGAGTGGGCAAGGAACAACGGACACAACGTGGAGATCGAAGAAGTGGACGACGGCGAGTGGGAGATCGTAATCGAGAAGACCAAATAGGAAAGCAGGTGCATAAGCTTTGAAGGCTTTTTGGGATAAAGTAAGCAAGAATCATTATTATAAGATGATCTTCAAAAACCCCTTTACCTATGTGACCGGCGCTGTGCTCCTTTCCATTTTTCAGATTGCTATTTTTGCCAGTACAGGTTCGCCCTGGGGAGTGTCGGGCACCTTTGCCAACTGGGGTGCATGGCTGTACCGCCTGGTGGGAGGCAATGTAGACAAATGGTACTACTTTTCCTCTGAGGGGGCTCAGGCTACTCTGAACAACGGAATCTTAAATCACACCGGTTCCTGGTTAAACTTCGGCATCATTGCGGGAGCCCTAGTGGCAGTGCTTCTGGCTTCCCAGTTTAAGTTCAAGAAGATCAAGTCACTGAAACAGGTGGTGGCGGCTACCCTGGGAGGACTTCTCATGGGATACGGCGCAAGGCTGGCAGGCGGCTGCAACATCGGAGCTCTGTACTCCAGCATTGCATCTTTGTCTCTGTCCGGCTGGGTGTTTGCAGTCTTCTTGTTCATAGGAGCCTTTTTCGGAAGCAAGCTGCTTGCCAAATACTTTATGTAAAGGATGGGGTTGAACATTGGAGAAGAAAACAGAACAATTTGACGTGGTCATCATCGGCGGCGGCGCTGCCGGCCTGACAGCGGCTATTTACTGCGGCAGGGCCAGATTAAAGACTCTGGTGATCGAGAAGGCTTTAGTGGGCGGCCTGGCCACCTATACCAACGAGATCGAGAACTATCCGGGATTCCCGGAGGGGGCTACAGGCCTTGGACTTATGGAGCTGTTCCACAAGCAGGCCAAGAAGTTCGGTGTAAAGTTTAAGCTGACGGATGTGAGAGGGGTTCAGTTAGAAGGTGATGACAAGGTTGTGGAGACCTTCAGGACCGACTATCACTGTAAGTCCGTGATCATCGCAAGCGGGGGAAAGCCCCGTCTTACGGGAGCTCCTAATGAGGAGAAGTTTCTCTATGACAAGGGTATCTCGTTCTGTGCTACCTGTGATGCGGCGGCTAATACAGATAAGACCGTTATGGTTATCGGCTCCGGCGATGCGGCTATTGAGGAAGGTATGTTCCTGACCAAGTTTGCAAGCCGGGTGATTGTCAGTGTTATGCATGAGGAAGGCAAGATGGACTGCAACGAGATTGCCAAGGAAGAGGCCCTGGCCAATCCCAAGATGGAGTTTATCTGGAACACCACCGTGGCGGAGTTCAGAGGCGATGAGGAGAGACTTCGCAGCGTGGCCTTAAAAAATGTAAAGACCGGGGAGATCATGGATGTTCCCGTGGATACCTGCTTTATGTTCATCGGCTATGTTCCCAACACCGAGATCTTCAAGGGAATCATCGACATGACAAGAGCCGGTTATGTGATCACCAACGAGAAGATGGAGACCAATGTACCCGGTGTGTTCAGTGCCGGAGACGTAAGGGATAAGTTCTTAAAGCAGGTGGCTACGGCTGTAGGCGACGGTGCCATCGCCGGGTATGCGGCTGAGAAGTACATAGCGGAGAGCGAGATCTTCGAGAACCAGATCATGGATAAGACAATGCCGGGTATTGTATATATCTGGAATGCCGTTGTACAGGAAAGCCGGGATCTCTTGAAGGAGGTTGAGACCTTTGAGGAGAAGCACGCCGGACAGGTTAAGGTAAGCAAGGTAGATGTGTACAAATCCAACGGAATCGCCCAGAGGCTTGGCATTGACACGGTGCCGGCGGCAGCTGCCGTCAAGGACGGCAAAGTGGCCGGAATCCTGACAGAAGGCATCTCGGCGGAGTCTTTGGAGAAGCTGCTGGGGTTATAGTTATAATGGAATAAGGGTTTTTGTGGAAGAGGGTGCCGGAAGGCGCCCTCTTTTGTGATATCTGATAATTTAAAGTTTATTTGTGTTTTTGATAAAGCAGGATTGATATAAAGTATAATACATATTAGAAAAAATAAAATGCCCATAAAAGGGGCGTTTATGAAAGAAAATTATATTTATCCTGCAAGATTTGAGATAGTGGAGGATGTTATTGAAGTCTCCTTTATAGACTTTCCTCATGTAAAAACATATGGAGATAATCCGGATGAGGCCATTGTGGCAGCGCAGGAACTGCTGGCTCTGCAGATTATTGACTGTGAACGGAGAAATAAGCTGTTGCCGGAAGCGACAAAGGAAGCCGTCGGAGCGGTGTATGTCCATGTGTGGCTTCCCTATTTTCAAAGTAAAACAAAAGAGGTATATGTCCGCAAGTCAGTGACGATTCCACAATGGCTGGATCAGCTGGCCAAAGGAAAAGACATTAATTTTTCAGGTGTCCTGGCAAGAGGAATCAAGAAAGAACTGGGAATCACAGGCGAATCAGAGATTAAAAAAGAATTGGGAATGGAGTCTTAAGGATGGGCAGCAGAGAGAATATATTTGTCAATTTTACTAACCACAGTTCAGAGATGTGGGAAGAGAAGCAGCTGTATGCAGCGTGTTCCGAAAGGAAGACCGTTCAGAGCGGCAATGTGAAAAGCAGCATATTTGAATTTGCAGGCTTTCGGGAATATGTGTACAGAGAACAGGGAGGTAAAACATGATTCCCGTCTGATAACTGTCTGCCGCTATTCCAGCACTCTGGATCAGAAGATGCTCTTGAGGGGACTAAAAGGTGAAATGAAGTTATCCGGAGTGCCAGAGGAACTCCGGATAGTTTTTCTGGCAGGAGAGGTTCTGCATATCGGGAAAAATACTAGTACTGCTTTGCGGAAATAACGGTGAATATCAGTGCCCGATATTTGTGTCAGGGCAAGGCGGAGGAAGGAGACGATGCGGTGGCATCGTTGACTGACGACAACGCGGCACTGGCGCAAAGAGTGGGTGCTGAATTCATCGAAATTTCCGCAAAGCAGTACTAGCTTTGGATTTGGGAGATATTGTATTCTTTAGCAGGATCATAAGCCGAAAACCTCCGCCTGCAAAGCCACTCTCTCCCTCACCTGCCCAAGAAATGACTCCGGCCCCAGGACAGTGACCACAGGCCCGAAGGAGAGCACCTGAATCAAAAGTTCCGTCTCCCATCGTTTGTCGTAATAGACAGTGCAGCGGTAGACGCCGGAATCCGACCGCTCCACTTCTTTTTGGTAACAGGAAAAATGAAGCATAGTCCGCTCCAGGGCATTGCGCTCCGTGGTAATCTCAAGAACAAGAGGTTCCCGGCAGAGAGCGTGCTCCAGGTAATTGTCCACATCTATGGCATCAGGGCAGATGCTATCGGTCTTCTGGAGAGATACAATCCTTGCCACATTGAGGATATCCAGCTGCCTGCGGCGGTTTTTTCCTGATGTGAGTCCGTAGAGCCGGAATTTCCCGTCCTTTTGTCCGTATTCCAGGCGGCAGGGAAGCCAGCTGCGGGTAATCAGGTTACCCTTGCGGGAAAGATAGGTTACAGACAAAAACCTTTGTTCTCTCATAGCTTCCAAAAGAACATGCATATGCTGCCGGTACATAAAGGATGAGAAAGGATCGTGATCACTATACTGGTCAAACAGGCAGAAATCACGCATTCGGAAAAGAGGCTTTTCCTCTTTCAATGCTTCCTCCAATTCTTCTGTCTGAGCATCCGTGAAGAACAGGGGGAATCTGGGGTCACGCAGAAGGGCTTTCAGCCAGGACTTCTGAAGCCCTGTAAGGGGCTGGGGATAAAGGGGGTTCTTCAGGAGACTGCGGTAACCATTGACGGTCTCTTCTTTTTTTAAGAGAGGCCAGTCTCCCCCCATGAGCTTCGGCACAATGGAGAGGGCGCTTTCGTCATAGCCGTATTGTCCGGCCAGCTGTGTGATCCGGCTTTGGGTGAGGGGGCGGGCTTTGGCTTCTTCGAGGATCCTGGCCACTGCCTGATAATAGCAGGAGTATAGTTCCGAGAAGAGGGGGCATGTCTGCGCCCCATGACTTTGCCGGTCTTTTTCCTGATCTTTCCCCACAGGGCCTTTTTGAGAGTCCTGGTTTTTGGCGGAGTTTCGCAGGTTCTCTTCTCCCCTAAGATACCGGTCCGCCATGATTTTCATATCGTCCCAAAGTCTATTTTCCACTGACGGATTGGAACAATGAAAGGAGACGATTCGTCCCGTAAAACTTTTTACCCAGGGAAGAAGTTCCCCTCCGTCCAGGCAGAGGCGGGTGTATTCATAGAGTCCCGGTTCCAGGCGCTTCAGGGCGCCGCCTCGTCCTTCCCGCTGAAGTCTTGACAGGATATAGTCTTCCGACTGCTCATCCAGCCGGATCTCCATGCGGATGGTTTCAGGAATCCTCACATTGCCCAGGGAGACGCCCCACATATAGGGAAATATGTTCTGAAACGCCTCCATATGGGTGTCATAGCAAGGGTCTGCATCCAGAAACTCGACAGACTGAACGGAGTCCAGCCGGAATGAGGCCAGACGGTGAACATCGTGACGCCAGGCACAGACATACCGGCGCCCTGTCTGGGTGCTGGTGAGAATCTTAAGAGGTGTGACAGTGATCCATGCCCTGTGACGGCCTCTGGTGCTTTTTATCATGAGGGAAGTCCGGCATTTTTCTTCCATGGCATGTAAGAGAGGAAGGAGAATCTCATCTTCCAGGGTATGTACCAGATAGTCGCTTCGGAAGCGGAAGTACTTGTTCTCTTCCTTCCAGAAGTCTAAGATCGTGCTTCCGATAAATCCGAAAGGCGAGGCGCCCTGGAAGAAACCAACGGCCAGAGTAAGGGCGGGCAGCAGGCCGGGGTGTGTCTTGGCCATGTCCTGGGATCTTCCGTACAGATACTGACGGCCCTCTTTTTTGCGCACCACAAGCCCTTCTTTTTCAAAAAACGACAGCTTTCGTCGGATGGTCTGGGTGTCTGTGAGGCGTTGGCAGCGTTCACTTAACTCATCGGCCAGGTCCTCCAGGCTGCGAAATCCGCCGTGAGCGAGAAGGTCCAGGAGAAAAAAATGGAGGGTGATATCGTTATCCGTAAATGTCTTGGATTTCCATGCATGGTACAGGGGATTAACAGGAATCCGGCTGGAATCCAAGGTGAGAAAGACGGACTTTTTATGGCCTTCCAGGCCGGTGCGTATGTAATCCGAGAACCAGCTTTCTATGCGGCGGCGCTGGTTGTCATAGGTTCGGCCGCTTTTTTCCTGGTAATCTTCCCTTGTCTTAAAGCCGTAGACGTAAAAGTCCCGGACATAAGTTCTTATTTTATCAAATTGTCTAATCAGTTCTTTGTATTCGGACATGATGATTCCTCTTTATAGCAGGCAGGGCAGTATTGGTTCCGGAATTTATTGTACCAAGTATGGAGGGTTTTTTTCAAGAAAGAAATGAAACAATGCAAAATAACCTCGCACCTTTTTTGAAATGATTCCCCTCCCGTTTTATGGTAGGATAAAGACACCGTAAAGGTCATGCTTCCGGCTTACAGTTACAGGATATAGCCTGGACGGTGCCGCTGCAGTGCAGTACGGTATGCCGCCGGAATCATGGGTTGACACTCGGCTTGGGACTGAGAATGGTCAAAAATCATTTGATTACGCAGGTTCGAATCCTGCCGGCGAGGAGCCGTTGCTTAGTGGCGAAAGCGATCAACAGACACCGGTCACGTGTCTCAATGAAGAGGAAGACGTGGAATCTGCCAGCGGCTTTTATTCTCGCGAAGGCAACGAGCCAAGGTCAGGCTAACTTGACTTCGGCGACTGCCCTCATGGGGAGGGAGACCTCTTAAAGAGAATGAAAGGGGCAGCGAAAGCCATGCCAGCGCCGCCTGGGAAGAGAAAGACAAAAGGCAGGATCCCATGGCCAGGACATAAGGAAATGTTGCCTGAAAAGGCAGCATTTCGGGAAAGCCCGGGCAGCCGGATTCAGGCCGGTCTGATCCGAAGGTGAGCCCGCATCAGGCTGTTGCGGCGGATTCCAGGTTGGAATCCCCACAGGGAAGAAAACATGACAATGAGGAGGGAACAGGGATGAAATATCAGATCAATCAAAATCAGTGCGGATTTTTGCTGAAAGACGGATGCTTTGTGAAGACCCTTTACTGCGGAACGTATCATTATATGAAAGCTTTCGGGTATGAGGTTGTGATAGAGGAAATGGAAGGGCTCGTGGGATTTTCCGGAGTGCCTAAGGAGATTCTTTTAAAAGATCAGGAACTGGCAGCAAAGGTGCTGGAGATCCTGGTGCCGGAGGGACACATCGGCATCTTAAAGAAGAACGGCGCCGTGCAGAAGGTTCTGACGGATACGGAATATCTGTACTGGAATGTGTGGAACCGGTATGAAGTGGAACTTCTGGATATGAGGCAGCCGGAGATGGCGGCTGAGGTATGCAAGGCATATTTGTCCCAGATTCCCATAAAGTATTATAAGAAGATCGAGATTCAGCCGGGAGAACTGGGAGTTTTGTATTATGACAACCAGGTAGTGAGAGAACTGGGAACGGGTGCCTATTACTACTGGGTGTATTCTAAGGATGTGCTGTGCCGTATCGTGGATTTGAAAATCCGCCCTCTTGAGATTACGGGACAGGAGATTCTTACCGCCGACCGGATCGGGGTGAGGATTAATCTGATGTGTACATATAAGGTGGTGGCTCCCAGAACCATGATCGAGACCATGAAGAATCTGGAGAATCAGGTTTACGCCTGCGTTCAGCTGGTAATCCGGGAGTATGTGGGAAGATACCGACTGGATGAACTGCTGGAGCAGAAGGAAGAGATATCGGGCTTTATTTTCCAAAGGCTTAAGGAGGCGGAGAAAGATTACTGCATCGAGTTTCAGAATGCGGGAATCAAGGACATTATCCTGCCGGGAGAGATACGGGATATCATGAATACGGTTCTGGTGGCCGAGAGAAAGGCCCAGGCCAACGTGATTACCAGAAGGGAGGAGGTGGCTTCCACCAGGTCTCTCTTAAATACGGCAAAGCTTATGGATGAGAACAAGACGCTGTATAAGCTGAAGGAGATGGAATGCTTAGAAAGAATCTGCGCTCAGGTGGGGAATATCCAGGTGGGTGGCGGAGGCGCTCTTCTTGAGCAGCTGAGAGAACTGATCCGGTAGGGCAAGGGGAAAGGGCTGTGTTCCACAGACCGGCAAAATGCCGGAGGGGGGATACGGCCTTTGTTAATGCCTTGAATCCTATGGTGTTTTGTGATAATCTAATAGTAGTTATCAGCTGATAAATCTATAAAAGTGCATGAAATGAAAAGCTCACGAATGTGCCTGCAGATTCATATCTGAAAGCCGTGACATGATTCACAATGCAGAATATCGGTTCATAATGTGGAATGTACACAGAAAGGAAGGGAATGATGTTTGTACACATGCTTGGCGCGCCTTTTTACATAAGTACAGATGAAAAGGCCGAAATCTATGAGATATTTACGACTCCCATGCTCCGCAATCGTTCCATAAAGATGCTCCATCTTCTGGCATATCTTATCTATCATCATGGGGAGATGATCGAGCGTTCCCATCTTTTGGCTATGCTTTATGGGGAGGATTATGATGAGACGGCATGCAATAACCTGCGGGCTATTATTTTCCGCCTGCGCAAAATCCTGGGGAAATTAGGTCTGCCGGAAGGAAACTATATCTTAAGCAGCAAAGGAACCTATGGGTGGAATGAAGAACTGTGCCCTCCAAAGATTGATGCGGTGATATTTGAAAAAAAGGCGGTACAGGCGCTGGCTGCGGGAAATGGGGACACCAGGGAAAAGACAGAGGCGCTGACAGAGGCGATTCTCTCGTACAAGGGAAGCTTTCTGCCTATTTTTGAGAATGAGACATGGGTGATTCATGAAGATTTGAAGTATCGAAAACTGCTGGGGGAATGCATGGACGGGCTGTATCAGCTTTTGGATGAGAGAGGGCGGCAGGATGAGATTATACCTGTCTGTGACAGTCTTTTAAGCATCAACCCCGATGAGAAATGGTATCTTTTCCAGATTCGGGCATTTCTTTCCATGAAAGAGTCGGATATGGCATATCATGTCTATGAAGAGGCCATAAAGGTATTGGTAGACCGGATGGGAAGGCAGCTGTCGGAGGAGTTTGGCAATATTTTCCGCAGCGTCAACAAAACACCGGAAAAATCTCTGGAATCCATTGACGATATTCGGAAGATGCTGGACGATAAAGAGGTTCCATGCAAAACTTATTACTGCAGCTTTCCCAGTTTTATTGATGCTTACCGTATGTCCGGCAGGCTCATGCAGAGAAGCAGATCGCTGTCATTTCTGATCCTATGTACTTTGACGACTTCTGACGGACGCGTCATAGAGAACAAGAACAAACTGGAAAAAATGTCGGACCAGCTGAAAGAAGCGATTATGGATTCGGCCAGGGGATCGGATATGATGACTCGTTACAGCATGTCTCAGTTTCTTGTCCTGTTAAATGGGATCAGCCGGGAGGAATGTCCGGCGGTAACGGCCAGAATCGACCGCAGGTTCAGGCAGGAGAGCACGTCCCCTAATTACAGAGTCAACTACTATATTTCTTCCATAAAAGATTCGCCGCCGCTGTCCGCCATTACGGAATATCTGCAGGACGATATAAAAGAATAAGCGGTTTTCCACCTTTACAAAGAAATAAAATCAGAGGGAAAAATAACACATGACGTAACACATCCTTTGCTATACTCATTACAGAAAGGAACGTAAAGCTATTCTGTCTAATATTGAAATTTGATATTGATCAGATGGGTAATGATATAGTTTGCATTTGGGTTTTAGCAAAGGGGGAGAAATCATGACAAGGTTGAAGAAGTATAGCAGACGAGGTTTTGCATGGTTGCTTATGTTTGCACTTTGTATGGGATTGATGCAGGATGCCGCCTTTGCAGCAGAGTCAGGTTATGCTGAGGCTGTGGAAGAAGCAGCGGCGGCGGAAGAAGGGACGGCAGAGGAAGGGACGCCGGCAGAAGATATGGCCCCGGCAGAAGAGGGCGAAGCAGCCCCGGCAGAAGATATGACTCCGGCAGAAGAGGAAGAGGCAGCTCCGGCAGAAGATATGACCCCGGCAGAAGAGGAAGAGGCAGCTCCGGCAGGAGATATGGCTCCGACGGAAGAGGCAGTCCCGACAGAAGATATGGCCCCGGCGGAAGAAGCAGGGCCAACAGAGGATATGGCTCCGACAGTAGAGGCAGGGCCAGAGGAAGACAGGGCTCCGGCAGAAGAAGCGCCGGCACAAGACGCGGCTTCGGCAGAAGAAGATATCCCGGCGGATGAGACAGTACAGGAAACAGCTCCGACAAAAGAGGGAGTGCCGGCGGAGGAGGAAGAAGTAAAAGAAAACGAGTCAGTCAAAAATTCGGAATCATCAGAGACAACCGTGCCGACCGAGGCAGCTGTGACAGAGAAAACTGCGATGGAAGCAGTTAGGGCCCAGGAAGCAGGCATAATGTCAGAGACGGATGTTTTGCAGAAAAGGGGAGAAGAAGACGAAACCCTGGCTGACCAGGCGGATAAAAAGGATGAGACAGGGAAAGACGGCAAGGAATTTGATTTAACTCAGACAGAGCGTCCGAACCAGTCAGAAACTGTAAGTGTAAATCAGGGAACGGAAAAACTTGATGAGACAGAACAGCGCAATTGGGAGATCTTCTATGATGCGAAAGAGGATGTCTACAATCTGACATTTCATATCCAAGAGAATGCTGCCGGCGACCAGACCATTGATTTGACTCACGCCTTAGAGCTGCTGGGAAAATTTGCGGAGGCCAGCAGGCAGGAGTTAGAGGATCGGAGAAACGCTTTAGAAAAAGAACTGGAGGTAATTGAGGAATATCAGAAGTATAAAGAAGAGTATGCCGAGTATGAAAAAGCCCATGCAGAGGATGTGGAAGTAGTAAAGCAGATTCTGACAGCCTTCGGCAGCGGGTATGATATTGCCGGCAAGACCGAGGAAGAGCTCATTGCCGAATTTGACAAGCAGTTTGGGACTATGTTTGGAGAACTGAGCAAAGAGCCGGAAAAGCCGGAAAGCATTCGGGAACAGCTTGAAGAACTTGAAACGCTCAAGAAGCCCGGTGATTTGGAAGCTGATGTTCAGGCGAATGTGCTGCAGCCCGGTGATATCCGAAAGTTTGCTATTTACCTGTCCAGCGATTCAAAACATACCTATAAGTATAAAGAAGGCAGTTTTACCCTGGCTACCCCTGATTTTAACCTGGGCACTGATTCTAAGGACGGCGTTCTCGGATTTGACGGTCAGGTACTTCCGGATGAGTATGTCGACGAGGCGAAATATCATGTAACCCTGCGGTCAGAGCCGATTCAGGATTTGTTGGTAAAAGAACTTGGTGTTGACAAATATGATGCGTGGAACGGATTCCCAAGATATGTAGATTCGCAGATTACCGGTTATTTAAAAGAAAAATACGGAAAAGATACAGTGAAAGAAAATCTGGAACTGTATTTCCTGGATTATTACAGTACAGATGAAAAAGTTTACACCAGCATAACCGATCTTCTGCGCGACAGCGAAGCGGCCCGGGCAGAACTGACAAAGACCGCCACATCCGGCAATAAGTGGTTTTGTGTCAACGGTGAGAAGATAGAAGTTGACGTTCATCTGGAAGACGTCAAATACAATCAGTTTTACCAGAACCTGTTATCTTTTGCATATGGAAGTGCTGAGGATATTAAAGAGGTTACAGGGGACAGAAATTTTAATCCCGGATCAGGACTGTACGAGTATGACAATAACAGCTGGACAGATGAAGGCTATAAGAATGCGCTGTACTACTACATGGCTCATAAAGAAATCTGGGAAGACACGGATTCCTATTTTCAGCAATTGTTGGAGAAAGGGCTTACGAGGGAGGAAGCTACATGGACTTCGTTCATGATGGCCCTTAACATAGACGGTGAGCTTAGTGGAAATGACTGGCAGGATACCAGATGGCCATGGTACAACTCGATCCAGTTAGAGCAGATGGATTTTGATCTGGATCTGACAAAAACAGATGAGAACGGCGAGGCGATCACGGACAGTGAAACCGAATTCCAGCTGTACTATGTTGATTCCAATAATGAGGAGTGGTATTACACATATGACGAGGAATCTCAAAGTTACGCCTTCAAAAAAGGTGAACATACAGAGGGTACGGAAAACAAAGGCGGTACGGTAAAAACAGTAGCCGGAAAACTGGAAATTGCCTATACGCTGATGAAAGATATGGTATATTATTTCCGGGAAATCACTGCCCCCAAGGGATATGAGAAAGATGAAACAACCTATGTGATCATGGATGAAAATAAGTATCATGAAAAAGATGCTGCTTTCAAAAGCGCGTATAAACTTCTGGGAGCCATAAAAGATTTCGTATTAAAGACGGATTTTATCAATAACAAGAAGCCGGAAGAACCGGAGAAACCAGAGATTCCAGAGGAGCCAAAGAATCCCGAAGAACCGGAGACTCCAGAGGAGCCGAAGAATCCTGAAGAACCGGAGACTCCAGAGGAGCCGGAGAATCCCGAAGAACCGGAGACCCCGGAAGAACCGGGAACTCCCGAAGAGCCCCATGTTCCTGAGGAGCTGACTCCGGAACCCGAAGAGCCTGTACCCCCGATTCCGGAACTGGAAGTACCATTGACAGATATCCCGGAACCGGAAGTGCCTTTAGCCAATATTCCAGGCGGGAATGTTCCTTTGGTTTCAATCATTGATCAGGAAGTACCTTTGGCCAGCGTGCCGAAAACAGGTGATGCTTCTGCTGCCGGATGGTATGCAATGACAATTTTATCCGCCTGCTGTTTACTGGTAATGGGGATGTTAGACAAGAAAAAGAATGGGGAAGAGAACAGCTGATCTTACTCAGACACAGAGAGCCGGAATTTGCAGTATATGGGTTCCGGTTCTTTCTATGCACAGGCCCGCACGGAGGAATATGCCGCCAGGGCGGCGTGCGGCGCGGGAGCAGGGAAGAAGAGCTTTCCCATACCCAATTCAGAGAAGGGAAGTGACTGGGAAGTGAAAAAGAAATGGTATAAAGGGTTCAGGGCACTGCTGATGGTTGCGGCGGTGACAGGGATTGTGGTCACATCCAGAAAGTCCATGGATTACCGTAAAGGAGAGCAGTCCTATGCACAGGCTGTTCAGGAAGCGGGGCTTTCTCCGTGGCCTCAGGAACCCCGTAAAGACCTGGCAGAACGGCCCTTAGGCCAGGAGGCGGCGTCAGAGGCCATAGAGGAGTTGGAGACGGATCCTTATGCCCTGGTCCTGGCGGAGGTGAACCTGGAAGCTTTGCGGGAGACCAACGGTGATGTGACAGGCTGGATTGCCATTCCAAAAACTGATGTTTCTTACCCTGTGGTCCAGACAGAGAACAATACTTACTATCTGAACCATACATGGCAGAAAACCGGCAGTTCTGTGGGGGCGATTTTCCTGGAGCAGTACAGCAACCCCAAACTGAGCGATTTCAATACTCTGATCTATGGCCACAAGATGCGCAATGGTTCCATGTTCGGGAGTTTAAGCTCTTATGAGGACATGAACTATTGGAAAGAACATCCCAGTGTCTATATTGCAGATGACAGAGGTGTATATAGATATGATATTTTCGCAGCTTATGAGGTGGGAGTAAAGGAGATAGTCTATCGGCTGGATCTTGAGGAACAGGGACTGGAGCAGGAATTTATCCGGTTTTCCCTGGAGCACTCAGATATTGACACCGGAATTGTGCCGGATGAGTCAGACAGAATTGTGACGCTTTCTACCTGTACGGGGAGAGGACATAGTACCAGATGGATTGTCCAGGCGG
This sequence comes from Clostridiaceae bacterium, assembly GCA_910574345.1. Lineage (GTDB taxonomy): Bacteria > Bacillota > Clostridia > Lachnospirales > Lachnospiraceae > UBA3402. The sequence continues at coordinate 80,885 of CAJSZV010000002.1, forward strand.
TTTTACGGGGCAGGATTCTTCGGGATGTGGAATAAGGAATGGGATTTTGATCTGAGACAAGAGGAGAGCAGCCCCCGGCTGCTCTCCTCTCATCCATGTCTATTCCACTATTACAATCTTCCCTGTCTTTACCACTTCCTTAGGTTCGGCAGGCGCTGCATAACCTAAAGCGGCAATCCCTAAGGCCACATGGTCATCAGGAATTCCAAAGTCATGAAGCATCCGGCGGACAGCAGGAGCGTCACAGGCGTCCCGAAGCTGATTGATCCACACGGAACCGATGCCGAAGGAATGGGCGGCCAGGAACATATTTTCCAGGGCGCAGGCATTGTCGTCCACACCGAAGCGGGCATCCCTTGCGTTGGAGGTGATGATGATGGCCTGAGGTTCATACATGGTGTAGTTGTCTCTCTGAAGAACTTCCCCTATGGCTTTGGCCAGCTTCTGAATCTTCTCGCGGCTTAGGACGGCGGTAAACTGCCAGGTCTGGCGGTTCATGGCGCTGGGGGCATACTGAGCGGCTTTCAGGATTTGATCCAGTTCCTCTCTGGGGATCTGCCGGTCTTCAAAAGCGCGGATGCTTCTCCTGCCAAGGAGATTGTCCATAACAGCATTCATAATTGTTACCTCCTGTCTTGTTAAAATGGAACTTCTGATTCTATTGTAACGGTATTTTGAGAAAATGCAAGAGAGGAAAGAAACAGTTTTGCTTGACCTAAAGTGAACTTTATTGATAAAATAATGAGGTTAAGGCAAAACGGCGCAGAATACGAACGGAGAAGGGCATGAAAAATGATGAAAAAATATTGGTGGTAAGTTTCGGAACCAGCTACAGCGGCAGCCGGGAGCTTACCATAGGAGCCATAGAGAAAGCCATAGGAGAACGGTTTCCGGCCTATGAGGTGCGCCGGGCATTTACCAGCCAGGTAATTATTGATCTCTTAAGGGAGAGAGAGGGCCTTAAGATTGATCATGTGAGGGAAGGTCTCAGAAGGGCCAGGGAAGACGGGGCAAAGACTTTAGTCGTACAGCCCACTCATATGATGAACGGCTATGAATATATGGGGCTTATGGCTGTGCTGGAAGAGTACAGGAATCAATTTGACTCCATGGTCACAGGCAAGCCTCTTTTGACGGATGAGGAGGATTTTGACAAGGTGATTAAGGCCATAACAGAGAATACCGCTTCCTGTGATGATGGAGAGACCGCCCTCTGTTTCATGGGGCACGGCACAGAAGCCGCCTCTAACATGGTCTATGAAAAGCTGCAGAGGAAACTGCGGGACAAGGGATACGCCAATTACTATATCGGTACTGTGGAGGCAAAGCCGTCTCTTGAGGATATTGCAAAGCGTCTGAGGGAAGAGGGCAGATATAAAAAGGTGGTGCTGAAACCTCTCATGGTAGTGGCGGGAGACCATGCCAGTCATGATATGGCCGGAGATGATAAAAGCTCCTGGAAATCCGTTCTGGAGAGGGAAGGCTATGAGGTGGAATGTATTCTGGAGGGCTTAGGGCAGATCAGGGCCATTGGGGATATCTATGGGGACCATGTACAGGCCGCTCTTAAGGGGCTAAATGGTTCTTGACAGTATATGGAATTATTTGTTATACTTTAGCAATACAAAGTCATCCAATCATGGTCTGCACAAGCAGACAAAAAGCAGTTGAAGCTGCAGGGCAGTATCGGATTCAAAAATATGATAAAGAGATAAGCTATGAAAGCTGCAGGCCGTCAGAAGAGGGCCGTTGTTTTCATAGCTTTTTGCGTCCTATGAAACAGATTAATAAAACAGAAGAAAGGAATTAAGACCATGGATACATCGGAGATTTTAAGGCAGGTAAAAGAGGGAACCATGTCCCTGAAAGAGGCGGAGAATCTTTTGAATATGGGAAACTATGAGGACATGGGCTATGCCAAGCTGGATACCAGCAGGAAAGAGAGAACGGGATTTGCGGAAGTGGTGTTCTGCAGCGGGAAAGCGGATCAACATCTGCTGGCTATTTTTGACAGGATCTATGAAAAGGAGGGGGAAGTCTTCGGCACCAGGGCATCGAAGGAACAGTATAAACTTGTGGCGGACAGATTTCCCCAGGTCGTCTATGACCCTATTTCCCGAATCTTAAAAATCGAGAAGGAAGGGAAGCTGCGCACAGGGAAAGTGGCAGTGTGCACGGCGGGGACAGCCGATATCCCTGTGGCGGAAGAGGCGGCTCAGACGGCGGAATTCTTTGGAACCGATGTGGAGCGTATCTATGATGTGGGGGTCAGCGGCATTCACAGGCTTTTATCCAGACTGGATGTGATTCAGAGCGCCAACTGCGTGGTGGCGGTGGCGGGAATGGAAGGGGCTTTGGCCAGCGTCATCGGAGGTCTGGTAAGCAGGCCTGTCATAGCAGTCCCCACTTCCGTAGGATACGGAGCCAATCTCCACGGCCTGTCCGCCCTTCTCACGATGATCAATTCCTGCGCCAACGGAATTGCCGTGGTTAATATTGACAATGGCTACGGGGCCGGGTATTTAGCCACACAGATGAACCGGATGGCAGAGGGAGGAAGATAGATGAGTGACAGTTATGCAGAGAAATGCAGAAAGCTTCACAACATTATGGACGAGTATGCCAAATCTGACGTGGCGGTGGCGTTTTCCGGAGGCGTGGATTCCAGCCTTATTCTGAGGCTGGCAGTGCTTCATGCCAGGGAGAGGAAAAGTCAGGTGACGGCTGTCACTGCGGTTACGGAGCTCCATCCTTCGGGGGATGAAAAAACAGCCGGAGAAGTGGCCGGGGAAGCAGGAGCAAGGCACCAGGTCTTAAAAGTCCGGGAGCTGGAGTGCGCAGGCATTGACAGCAATCCTGTGGACAGATGCTACCGGTGCAAGAAATGTCTTTTTGGAAAAATCAGGGAGGAGGCCAAGGCGGCGGGAGCGGCCGATGTCCTTGAGGGGACCAATGCAGACGACTTGGGGGAATATCGTCCGGGACTTAAGGCTGTGGAGGAATTAGGGATAAAGAGCCCTTTAAAAGAGGCCGGGTTTACGAAGGAGGAGGTGCGCCGTCTTGCGAAGGAACAGGGGATTTCCGTACATGACCGGCCTTCGGCTCCCTGTCTGGCCACCAGGTTCCCCTATGGGGAGACACTGACCTTGGAGAAACTTAAAAGAGTGGAACAGGGTGAAAGTTATCTGAAAACCTTAGGGCTCTACAATGTGCGCCTGCGGATTCACGGCAATATTGCCCGCATTGAGGCGGACCCTGACCAGATGAAGGCGCTGGTGGAGCACAGGGAAGAGACAGTGGAATATCTGAAAGGTCTGGGATATGGCTATGTGACCCTTGATCTGGAGGGATTCCGCTCAGGAAGCATGGACGAGACTCTGCCGGAGTCCGTGACAGGAAAGAAGGGAAAGCGGTGAATCTCATGAGGTCATATGTGGGAAAACGGCTTTTGCAGCTTGTGTTTGTGCTTTTCGGTGTAACCTTTTTAACCTATATCGTTACAGCGGCAGCTCCCAGCGACGGAGCGGAGATGTACTACCTGTCCAGGGGATTTACGCCAAGTCAGGAACTTCTTAAACAGACCAGGGAGGACATGGGGCTTCATGATCCTCTGCTTATCCGCTATGGGCGGTGGCTTAAAAATGCCCTGAAAGGGGAGCTGGGTGTGTCCTATTCTTCCGGGGAACATGTACTTACCCAACTGGGCAGGAGACTTCCGGGAACATTGAGACTGGCAGGAACAGCCTTTGTTCTCATGGTGTTTTTGGCCTTTCCCCTGGGAATTCTCACGGCTGTATACAAGAATTCCTCTATGGATTATGTGGTGCGGTTTGTAACCTTTTTCGGCAATGCCATGCCTGATTTCTGGGTTGCCTTGATTCTTATGTTTATTCTGGCAGTAAAACTTAAGTGGTTTCGGGTCATGGGAACCAATGACCTGAAAAGCATGGTCATGCCTGTGCTGACCCTGGCCCTTCCCCTGGCCTGCAGTTACATCCGCCAGATCAGGGCGGCTGTTCTGGAGGAAAAGAACAGAGAGTATGTCATCGGCGCCAGGGCCAGAGGGGTATCGGAGAAGCGGATTATGATCTGCCACGTTCTGCCTAATGCCCTGATTCCCATTATCACCCTTATGGGGCTGTCCATGGGACACCTTCTGGGAGGGGCGGCGATTATCGAGACCATCTTCTCCTGGCAGGGAATCGGCAGCATGGCAGTGGAAGCCATCAGGAACCGGGATTATCCGGTGATTCAGGGGTATGTCATCTGGATGGCTGTGATCTATGTGTTTGTCAATCTGGCTGCGGATGTGTTTTGTTATCTTTTAGATCCAGTGAAAAGGAGGGGCAGATGAGGGACAAAAAAAGGGAAGCCAGATTTCGTCTGTGCCTGGCCCTGGCCGCTGCCGTCTTTTTGGTGCTTCTGGCGGCTTTTGGGAGATGGCTGGCCCCCTATGACCCTTTGGAGGTGGATTACGGGGCAGTCATGGCGCCGCCGGGGAGGGAGCATCTCTGCGGTACGGACCGGCTGGGGAGAGACATATTTTCCAGAATTTTATGGGGGGCGGGGAGTTCCTTTTTTCTTACTTTTGTCATGGTGGCCGTGACGTCTTTAACAGGTGTGGCCGTGGGGCTTACGGCAGGCCTTTTGGGAGGCGGGACAGATACGGTGCTTATGAGGCTCATTGATGTTCTTTTGGCATTTCCCGGCTCTGTCTTTGCCATAGCGGTGGCGGGCATTATGGGGGCCGGCATATTCCATACGGTTTTGGCCCTGGCCCTGGTCTGGTGGACCAAGTATGCAAGGCTTACAAGAAATATGGCTTCCGAGATCCGGAATAAAGACTACATTATTCAGGCCCGGTTCGGAGGCGCCGGGGATATGGGAATCTTGTGGAGATATATTCTGCCCAATATTCTGCCCCAGGCGGTGATCATGGCTTCCCTCGATGTGGGGGGCATGATGATGTCCCTGGCAGGGCTGTCATTTCTCGGTCTGGCTTCCCAGCCGCCGGCGCCGGAGTGGGGGTACATGCTTTTTGAAAGCCGGCAGTATATGCAGACGGCTCCATGGATGATGATAGCGCCGGGAGCGGCTATTTTGATTACGGTTATAGTCTTTAACCTTCTTGGGGATGCCGTCAGAGATGTGCTGGATCCCAAGGAGTAGAAGAATGGCAGGAGGAATAAAAGCAATGAAAAGTAAGCGGATGAAGCGGGTAATGTGTGCGGCAGCGGCTCTGGCCCTTTCCCTGGCGGTTTTGACCGGGTGTGGGGGAGAGAAAAGAACAGATGAAAGCTCCGGCAATGAAAGCCGGGATACAGAAGATGGGGCGGTACGTACAGGGGATAAGCATCTGAATGTGGCTTTGTTTTGGGTGAGTGCTACTCTGGATCCGGCCAAAGACTATGACGGATGGGTGCTGTCAAGAATCGGAGCAGGAGAAACCCTGATTCGGCTGGATGAGAATGCCCGGCCCAAACCTTGTCTGGCTGATACCTGGGAGCAGACGGATGATAATACCTGGGTGTTCCATATACGAGACGGGGTGGCATTTTCCAACGGCAAGGCAGTGGATGCCCAGGCCTGCAAGAGCGCCATTGAGAGAGCTTTTGAGTTAAACGAGAGGGCAGGGGAATATTTTCTTCTGGAGGCAGTGGAGGCGGAGGGCCAGAAACTGACCATAAAGACGGCCAGACCTTCGGGGGCAGTGCCGAATAATCTGTGTGAGCCTTTGTTTACCATTGTGGATACGGACGCAGAGGAACAGGCCATGGACAGGGCGCCGGTGTGTACAGGTCCTTATGTGGTGGAGTCCTTTGATCCGGAGGTGTCCGTGAAGCTGGTGAAAAATGAGAATTATTGGGACGGGCCTGTGGGCCTTGACACCATTACGGTCAGGCAGGTGGCGGACTCCGACAGCCGGGTTATGGCCATGGAGTCAGGTGAGGCGGATCTGACCACTACCATTGACAATATGAATCTGGCGCTCTTTCAGGATGAGACCAGATATTCGGTGTATGAAACCATAGGACCCAGGACCAATGTGGTCTATATGAACAACGGGACAGGGTTTTTAAAGGATCAGGCGATTCGGCAGGCCCTTCTGTATGGAACGGACCGTCAGACCTATGCAGACCTTATTGACGGTGAGAAAGCGGTGGGGCTTTATTCCACGGCCCTGGCCTGCGGCCGGGATTTGACGGACACCTATGGCTGGGATCAGGAAAAAGCCAAGGCCCTTTTGGATGAACATGGATATGTGGATACGGACGGGGACGGCATTCGGGAGAAGGAAGGACAGAATATTATTCTCAAATACTATCTCTCGGCGGACCATGGTTCCAGCGATGCGGCCCTTATCGCCCAGGCTGTCCAGGCAGATGCAGCCAAAATAGGAATCGGCATAGAGCTGGTGCAGGCGGAGAATCTGGCCCAGATCAAATCGAGCCACAGCTTTGATCTGTGCTCAGCCAACGACAGCACGGCTCCCACAGGGGATCCGGAAGTGTTTTTGTCTCTTCATTATCTTACGGGGGCTTCCGCCAATTATGGGGAGTATTCCAATGAAGAGGTGGACCGGATGATCAGGGAGCTTCAGTCGGTCTTTGACGAGGATGAGCGCCAGTCCCTGGCCCGTGAGATCAGCCAGAAGATACTGGACGACGGAGCCTGCCTTTATATCAGCTACATCTACGGCAATACGGTGACTTCTTCCAGAGTGAAACATGCCAGGCAGTTTCCCATTGATTACTATATTATCACAAAGGATATCACCATAGAATGAGCAAAGATATACTAAAGTTTCAGGATGTGACAATCAGATATGCGGGAAGGGATCGGCCGGCTGTGGATAAGGTCAGTCTGCAGGTTCCAGAAAGGTCCATTGTGGCCATTGCAGGGGAAAGCGGAAGCGGCAAATCAACCTTGATTCGGTCTGTGGTCCGCCTTCTTTCGGCGGACGGAAAGATAACAGAGGGGCATATTGTATTTGACGGTATGGACTTAGCCTGCGGCGGAGTGAAGATGGAACAGGTAAGGCAGTTATGCGGAACCAGGATTTCCCTTATTTTTCAGGATGCAGGGCTTTATCTGGACAGCCGCAGAACCATTGGTTATCAGTATGTGGAGGCAATCCGAAGCCACAGGAAGGTAAGTAAAAAGGAGGCGAAGGCTATGGCCATAGCCATGCTGGAACGCATGGGGCTGCCTTCGGGAGAACATATGATGAGATCCTATCCTTTTGAATTGTCAGGAGGGATGAAACAGAGGGTGGGAATCGCCATGGCTATGACCATGGAGCCGGAACTGCTGCTGGCAGATGAGCCTACCAGCGCTTTGGATGTGACGATTCAGGCTCAGGTAGTGAGGCAGATGATGAGATTAAGGGATGAATTTGGAACTTCGATTATCATGGTAACCCACAACATGGGGGTTGCCTCTTACATGTCGGATTATATTGCCGTTATGAGACAGGGGCGGCTTGTGGAGTGGGGAACAAGGGATGAGATTATAGAAAGCCCAAAGGAAGATTATACAAGACTGCTTCTTAATACGGCTCCGAGGCTGAAATGGTGAGTGATATTGGCATGACAAAAGACAGAGAAACGATTTTAAACATGGAACAGGTAGTCAAATTATTTCCTGTGGATAAAAAACGAAGGCTTTTGGCTGTCGATGAGGTAAGCTTAAAGATTCACCGCGGGGAATGTGTGGGAGTGGTGGGGGAAAGCGGATGCGGAAAAAGCACCCTTGCGAAAATGGCAGCGGGGATGGAACCTGTCACTTCCGGCAGGATTACATTTTTGGGACAGGACATTACAGGACTGAAAAAAGCGAAGTGGAAGGAAGTCAGAAAACAGATGCAGATGGTGTTTCAGAACCCTTCCGGTGCTTTCAGCCCGCGCATGAGGGTGGGAGAGTTTCTTAGGGAGCCTTTTCGAAACGGAATGGTATGGGGCAGGGAAAAGTGGAGCCGTCAGGAGAGTTATGAGGAATGCGTGGGTCTTCTTGAGAGAGTGGAACTGGACGGAAGTTATATGGAGAAATTCCCTCACCAGTTAAGCGGAGGGGAACAGCAGAGAGTGGTTATCGCAAGGGCCTTGGCCGTCCGTCCTTCTCTCCTCATCTGTGACGAGGCCACCAGTGCTTTGGACGTGTCGATTCAGGCCCAGATCATAGGGCTTTTGAAGCGGATTCAGGAGGAAGAGCAGATCGGCATCTTCTTTATCTGCCATGACCTTGCCCTGACCCAGCAGTTTGCCGGGAAAATCGTGGTCATGTATCTGGGGACGGTTATGGAGGAAATAGAAGGGGAAAGACTGACAGAGGCCCTTCACCCGTACACCAGGGCTTTGCTTGACTGTGTTTTTTCTGTTGACGGGCACAGGAACAGAGAACTTAAGGTTCTTGAAGGAGAGATTCCTGACCCTGTGGACAGGCTGAAAGGCTGCCCCTTTGTGGGAAGATGCCCGAAAGCCGGAAAACGGTGTTATGAGGAAAAACCGGAACTTAAGGAGGTCGCAAAGGGGCATAGAGTCAGGTGTGTACAAACAGGCGGCCTCTCTTAAGGGGAGAGGACAGCGTCTGTCAGTCCAGGGACGACATCAGAGCTTCCAGAGACATGGTTCCGCCGATAAATTCGTATCCGCCGGCATCATAGGCGGCGCATTGTTCATTGGTAGCTTCCACGCCATTTAAATAGCTGACGCCGTACATACCCATGGATCCCATCTCGTCTTCATCGGGGATTCCGTTTTTATTGACATCATCAAAATTGTAAAATACGATCTGGGCAATAGTATCTAAGGAATGACTGGGGGTTACGGATAAGTACGTGGTGTAGAGAATGGCCCCGGCGTAGTCCGTATTCGTATTCCTTATGCTGTTTTTCCGGGGGGAATATTCATAGCCTGCGTTGCCCATAACGCCATAACTCCAATGATCCATGATGGTATAGACTTTGCCGCCGCTGTATGTATAGAGACTGGTGTAATATCCGTTGAGTCCCACAGCCAGTTCCGGGATATCGTCCTCATCCACATAGATCAGGCTGCATAGGATATCGTCATCAGACTCAGCCAGTTTCCACAGCCTGGCTACGGCCCGGTATGCTTCTTTGTAGTCGGAAAATTCACCGTTTCTTTTTCCGCCGGATAAAAGAATACGGATTTGGGAGACAGATAAAGGGGGCACCTGCTGGGTGATATTGTCGGACAGCTGTTCCTGTATGGTGAAATTTCTCTCATAGTCTTCCGCGTCGGCGTCGAAACCATAATAGACTGCTGCAAAGCTGGTGCTGCCGTATGTTTCGATAAGCATAATATCGGTATTGCCGTCGAAATTTACATCATAAAAGGATACGGCATCCAGGCTGGTGAAGGGTTCTCCGGAAAGCTTGTCCGGCACATAGCCGGGAATGTCCGTGAGAACTTTATCGTCCTGGATAATCTGCATATGGAATCCCTGGCCTTCTGACGGGGAGAAGGGAACGAAATAGACTTTGCCGCCGTATTCGCTGAGATCAACTTCAAAGGTCTGTCCGGCGATGCAGTGTTCGCCGAAGCGCGCAGCCAGGTCAGGTGTTTCTTCTGCCGGTGCCGCCGGGGTTTTAGAATCCGGGGCAGGGATAGGATCGGGCGTCTCGGCGGTCGGGATGTCCTTAGAGGATTTTTTATCGGAATCGCCATTGTTCTGAGAGGGGCCGGATGTGGAAGCAGTGACGGCGGGCTGGGTTCCTTTGGTTTCTATCTCTTCAAGCTTAGGGTGCTTTGGCGTGCAGGCCCCAAGGATTGCCGCAGTGCATATGGACAGGAAAAGAACAGAGTATTTTTTGGTAAGAGAATATTTTCTTTGCAGCATAAAAATGCGCCTCCTTCTGATATCTTTACAGTTTTTTAGTGTACGCTTATTGAAGAAGAAGGTCAATGGTTTTATAAACTTTTATTTCCGCCAAGGCAGCGAGCCAAGGTCAGGCTGGTTTGATTTTGGCGGCTGCCCCAGGGTTTTTGACTCAATAGGCTTAAGTCTGCATTTTATCGCTAATAGAAAAAATAATAAGATTGCTATGGCATCATATTTTTGTTATGATGAGTAATGAAAAAAGGGGCAGCGGAGTTGACATGGACAGAGAAGGGAAAGGGGTGCATGAAACATGGGATATTATCTGAATATCGGTAATGACGGATTTACCACAGTCAGAAAGGGACATTATGTTGATAAGACCGGACTGATTGAATTTGTCAATAGCACTCTTGGCACAGCCAATAAACTGACATGTGTAACCAGACCAAGACGCTTCGGCAAATCATTTGCGGCTAAGATGTTATGTGCATATTATGACAAAAGCTGTAATTCCAGGGGGCTTTTTCAGGATTTGAGTATTTCGGACGATCCTGATTTTGAAAGATATTTGAATCAATATAATGTGATCTATCTGGACATCACGTTGTTTATTTCGAGAGCGGCTGACGTGAAAGACGTTGTACGCAATATGAATGAACAGGTTATGGCAGAGGTTGCAGAAACATTTTGTGATGTACCAAAAGGGGCGGATTTGGCTGAGAGCCTGGTTGGTATCGCGAAAGCAACTGGCCAAAAGTTTATTATGATCATTGATGAATGGGATGCTCTGTTCCGTGAAGCCAGAGATGATATAAAACTACAGAAGGAGTATATTTCTTTTCTGCGCAGTTTATTTAAAAGCAGCTGGACGGATATGATCTTTGACGGGGTTTATATTACAGGTATTCTGCCTATTAAAAAATATGGAACGCAGTCTGCGATGACTGATTTTAAGGAATATTCCATGACTCAGCCGGAGCCGCTGGAGGCTTTTGTGGGATTTACAGAGGGGGAAGTCCGCAGCCTGTGTGTCGGTTCAGATATTCCTTTTGAAGATATCAGGAGATGGTATGACGGCTATGTTTTGGGAGCGGGAACGCATATCTACAGTCCGGAGTCGGTAATGGAAGCAATCCGGAGAAAGCGAATCGGCAATTATTGGACCCAGTCTGAAACCTATGAATCACTCAGGATTTATATTGAAATAAATGAAGACGGACTGAAAGAGGATATTGTTCAAATGCTGGGAGGAGCGTGGGTGAAGGTCGATGTGACCATGTTCCAGAATGATATGACTACAATCAAAAGCAAAGATGATGTCCTCACCTTATTGATACATCTTGGTTACCTGGCTTATGATGCTGACAGCAAATCCGTATATATTCCTAATGAGGAAGTGCGGGAAGAGTTTGTCAGGGCAGTTGCTGTCGGAAAGCATAGAGAGATTGCAAGGCTTATCCGCAATTCGGATCATCTTCTAGAGGCGACATTGAATCAGGATGAGGAAGCAGTGGCGGCAGCAGTGGAAGAGGCCCATAAAGCCGGGACTGCGCCTGTTTTTTACAATAATGAGCAGGCGCTTCGCAGTGTAATTCGGGTTGCTTATATCAGCAGCGTGGACGAATTTATTAAAATTGATGAACTGCCGTCAGGACATGGATATGCGGATGTAGTGTTTTTTCCCAAAAAGTCTTCTGCTATGCCGCTAATTCTGATTGAATTAAAATGGAATAAGACGAATAAAGGCGCCATAAGACAGGTCAAGAATAACGATTATCCACAGGTGTTGAAAGATTATGGCGGAGATATTCTTTTGGTTGGGATAAATTATGACGCAAAGAGTAAAAAACATACCTGTAAGATAGAAAAATATCATAAATCCAGAACAATATAACCGTTCAGACGTTCATCTGAATGGTTATATTTAGTATGACAGGGAGATGGTACAGCTTTCCGGCGGCTTCCTTTCGGCATTTCCGTCAGTGAGGCCTTTGGCCCCATTGCCGCAGGTAATTTTAATTGGGCGTATGCTGCTATGTTCACAGGATACCCGTGAACTGTAATACAGGGATTGCTCCGCATTTCATACATGACCTTTTGGCCTTGGCATCATGTACATATATGTGGTAAAATAAGGGATAGTTTGGTGAGGTTCAAAAAGCAGAGAGGAGAACATAGAGATGGAATCAGGAAACAAACTATATTTGGAGTGTTATTCGGGAATCAGCGGGGATATGACCGTTGCGGCTCTCCTTGATCTGGGAGCTGATGAAAAAGTACTGCGTGAGGTGCTTGAGAGTCTGCCGGTATCAGGTTTTGAGATCGAGATCAAGAGAGTGATAAAATCAGGAATTGATGCCTGTGATTTTCATGTGATTCTGGATGAGGATCATGAAAATCATGACCATGATATGGAATATCTTCATGGGCATGACCATGGGCACGGAGAAGCCCATGTCCATAGCCACGACCATGTTCATGGGGAAGCCCATGTCCATGGGCATGAGCATGTTCACGGAGAAGATCATGCCCATAGCCATGAGTATGTTCACGAGGAAGACCATGCCCATAGCCACGAGCATGTTCATGGAGAAGCTCATGTCCACAGCCACGACCATGTTCACGAAGAAGATCATGCCCACAGCCATGACCATGTCCACGAAGAAGCAGCCCATAGTCACGGCCTTGACCATGTTCACGGGGAAGACCATATCCATAGTCACGACCATGTTCATGAAGAAGGTCATGTTCACAGCCATGACCATGGACACGGAGAAGCTCATACTCACGACCATGGGCATCACCATGAACATCGGGGAATGAAGGAGATACGGGAGATCATAGGAAAAGGCCGTATGACAGAGGGAGCCAGGCAGCTGGCATTAAGGATTTTTGAGATTCTGGCCTGTGCAGAATCCAAGGCCCACAATGTTCCTGTGGAGGAAGTTCATTTCCATGAGGTGGGAGCCGTGGATTCCATCGTGGATATTGTGGCAGCGGCCGTGTGCATGGATAATCTGGGAGTCAGGGAAGTGGTAGTTCCGGTTCTCTGCGAAGGAATGGGAACCGTGCGCTGCCAGCATGGGATTCTTCCTATCCCTGTGCCGGCAGTGGCCAATATTATGACTATGCATAAACTCCCTGTGCGGATTGTAGATGCCGAGGGAGAGTTTATCACTCCCACGGGGGCGGCCATTGTGGCGGCTGTAAAGACTTCCGAGACTCTGCCTAAAGATTTTAACGTGATAAAGGTGGGAATCGGAGCAGGAAAGCGCAGCTATGAACGGCCCGGCATTTTAAGGGCCATGGTGATTCAGGACAGATCAGAGGAAAAGGATACCATCTGGAAGCTGGAGACCAACATTGACGACTGCACAGGGGAAGCTCTGGGGTATGTGATGGAGAGGCTTTTTGAAGCGGGAGCCAGGGATGTTCATTATATGCCTGTCTTTATGAAGAAGAACCGGCCTGCCTGGCAGCTGAATGTAATCTGCAGCCAGAAGGATATAGAAAAACTGGAGCACATTATCTTTAGGGAGACCACTACCATCGGCATCCGAAGGATAGAGATGGACCGGACCGTGTTGAAAAGGAAGGAAAAGATGATCGACACGCCTATTGGCCAGGCTCAGATCAAGGTGTGTCAGGAAAGAGGGGTGGTGCGGTTCTATCCTGAATATGACAGCGTGTCAAAGCTGGCAAAGGAGAGCGGAATGCCCTTCTCTCAAGTTTATCAGATGGTACAAAAACAGTGCATGGATGAGATGTAAGAGGAGGAAGGCAAATGCGAAGCATTTTTTATTTCATAGGAAATTGCGTCCTATGAAACAAAAACGCTCCGCGAGGATGCGCACTACGCGCAAAGGAAAATGGCTGCTGCCGCAGCCGCGCTCCGGCGCGCGTGTGCGCAAGACGCACACTTTTTAAAATGCCTTCCGACGACAAGCCGCCGAACCATCGGTGAGGGGGCACTGTATTGTTATGCCAGGAGGAAGGTTCCCTCATTTTTTGCGATAATACCTGATAAAACTCCAATGTCATTAAGAAAAGGAAAAATTACGATAAAATAGGGCAGTTTTTTACTTAACAGATTTTTGGCAGTTTTAGTTTGTTAAGTTATAGAGTAAATTGTGAACTTTTTGTGAAATAAGGGTCAGTAACCTTGAAAAAAATATTTTATGGGCTATACTTATATTAACCGTTGTGACGAGCGGTTCGCATAGAAGTGAGAAGTCAGACATTTTAAAAAAATTTGTTAAGTTAGTAGTCAACCATTTAAATAAAATAGAAGTTAAGAATATAAAAAAGCAAGAAGCAAGAAGTAAGAAGTCAAAAGTAAAAGTATATAAATGTAGCGAACAAGAACGTCAATGATATACCCAACCTTGGGGTGTTTTTGGCGTTCTTTTTTTGTCTGGCGGTTGAAAAAACTAACGGAGAAGTAAACTATGAATATAAAGGAGAAACTTTGCCACGTAATCAATCGTGTAGCGGAGGCATACAGAAAAGAGCAGTCCCTCCGAAGAAGCAAACTGTCAATTAGGGAGACCATTCACATTTTAATCGGAGCAGAGGGCGGCTCCCTTGCCAAAGAACTCCATAGGGCAGGGTATGACGTGTCAACCTCCGCCCTAACGCAACGCAGAGCGCAAATTCCGGCCAATGTGTTCCGTGATATTTTCATGGGGTTCAATGGGGAGTGCGTTGACAATGAGACCTTCCACGGATTCCGGCTTCTAGCAGTGGACGGAACAGCGGTTTCTATCCCACGTAACCCAAAGTCAGACAGTTTTGTGGTTCATTCCGGTGCGCCTAACGGATATAATCAGCTCCATTTGACGCCACTGTATGATATACTGAATAAAGTATATCTCGAAGCGGTGATACAGCCAGAACCGCAGAAAGACGAAATCGGCGCATTGATTGAACTTGTCAGGCGTAACAAGTTCAAAGAAAAGACGATCATCATTGGAGACAGAGGTTATGAGTCCTATAACCTCTTGGCCCATCTTGCGGAAAAGGAAAATATGGATTTTTTAATCCGTATAAAGAATAACCGTTCCGCAATGAGGGAAGTGGCACGTCTCCCTATGTTGGAACTTGATACCGTTATCCGTTTTACCGTCAGCACCACGCAGACGAAAGAGGATAAACGGAAGAAACATATCTTCCTTCAAGTGCCGAAAAACAGCAAAGAAGGGAGCAAAACACGCCGGGGACGTTGGGATTTCTCCAGCCCGTATCCCATGTGTCTGAGGATTGTTCGGTTCCAGCTGGACAGCGGTGTGTTTGAGACGATAGCCACATCTCTTCCAAATACGTTTACCCTGGAGGATATTCGGGAACTGTATCATTTACGCTGGGGGATTGAATCCGGTTTCCGGGATTTGAAATATACTATGGGGCTTGTAAATCTACATGGCAATAGCGACTGTTTTGCGGAGCAGGAAATGTACGCGGCAATGACCATGTTTAATTTCACAAGCCGTATAGCTCGCGAAGCGGTCATACGGCAGCCGGAAGAAGGGACTTATGCCTACCAGGTTAATTTTAAGATGGCGGCTGCCTTGTGCCGGGAGTATTTCAGGACGGAAGGTGCGGACTATGAAAAGCTGTTAGAGGAAATCGGACGGCATTCTGTGCCGGTCAGACCAGACAGACAAAACAAACGAAATTTGAAAGCCAAGGGCTTTGCGGGCTTTACATACCGGGTGTCATCATAACCCGGAGGGAAGGAAGATTTAAGTCCTTTCCTTCCCTTTTCATAACTTAACGCCCATGCCGACTGGGGGACGCATAGAAATTATATAACATGTTCTGCGAATATAACCCCAAATTCCTTTGTTTACAAAGCTCAGGCAATAGGAAAGTAGAAAATCAAAATATAGCAAGTACCCGTTTATGTAGCGATTTTAGGAGGAAACCTATGGAAAATTGAGAATCTCTAAATTTCTACGTCCTATTTTTATGCTGTTGACCATAAAAAGAACGTAAAATTCCATAATCCCCCCTATAATTGCAACTGTTGTTTATGATAAGCTGACCATGTTTTCTATGGCTTTCTTTAGCAAAAACCAGAAAACCAAAGAAATACAACGGGAAAAGCCACTCCCAATACCGATAGACAGATTTTTGTAGAAAATTCCCAACCCCATTCCAGAAAGATTCAGTACTTTTTCCGAATCGTTCAGGAGTTGGGAAGAAGCAAATACTTAGAAAACTATATCTGTTTTCTGAATATTATTGCTATGATATGTAAAAATAAATATTTTGCTTTTGGAAATATACAGACTATGGTATAGTTATATATAAATCGGAATTTGTCAAACTGAAAAATTAGAATTTGGAGGTATCGTATTATGAGATTGGACGGCTTTGGATTATTTGTTGAAGATATGGTGAAAATGATTCGCTTTTACAGAGATGTACTTGGCTTTGAGATTAAAGAAGCGGAAGATACATCTAATGTATATCTTGTAAAAGATGGGACGTTGTTTCTGTTGTACGGCAGAAATGACTTTGAAAAAATGACCAATCGCAGATATGATTATATCAAAGGATTCAACGGTCATTTTGAAATGGCACTTTATGTTGATACATTTGAAGAAGTTGATAAAGCATTTAGTAAAGCTGTAGAAAACGGTGCTACTCCTGTACTGGAACCGGAACTTGAACCTTGGGGACAGAGAACTTGTTATATTGCTGATCCTGAAGGTAATTTAATAGAGATAGGTTCTTGGAATAAGCCTTACGAAGAAAAGGATTCATAAATTCCTATTTATCGAGAAGTTGCGGAACATAAAATCAGGATTGTTGGAGGAAAATTGATTATGAATAAATTGTGGTCTGAACTAAATAAGACAATGCAAACGCAGATCAAAAAGAAAGATACCTATGAAGCAGGTATTGACACATTATTTGATTTGTGAAATCAGTTAATGAAAATTTTATCATCGTTTAATGAGGAATTAAGCAGAGAAGATTTTAATGCAATTCCATTTATAAACGCAGACGGCTATCATTGTAAAACGATTGCATATTCCATTTGGCATATTTTCCGTATAGAAGATATAGTTGCACACACATTGATAAGTAAAAACGAGCAAGTGTTTTTTTCGGGTAATTATCAGGAACGTATAAATTCGCCTATAATTACAACAGGAAATGAACTTGTAAAAGAGCAGATTGCAGATTTTTCAAAACAACTTAATATGAAAGAACTTTATTCATATATTTTTGAGGTAAAGGCTAGCACCGAAAAGATACTCAATAGTTTATCCTATGACCAATTGAAAAAGAAAGTGTCAGAAGAAAGAAAAGAACACTTAAAATTATTAAATGTTGTAAGTACCGATGAAAATGCGATTTGGCTTATTGATTATTGGTGTGGTAAAGATATACGAGGGTTAATACAAATGCCATTTTCAAGACATTGGATTATGCACATAGAAGCAAGTTTGCGTATAAAAAACAAGATACATTCATAAGCGCAAATTCCAATTTATAAAACCAATTCGTAAATTGTCCGAAAGTACGGACAGATAAATATTCATTACTGTTACATTTAGAGACATTGGGAACATGAAAGCGAATTGGGAAATATCCATAATCTATAATGCTAAAATCCATAAAAATATGAAAAAGCCCACCTATTTTGTTTGTATATAGAAGGTGGGCTTTTTTCTTAGTCATAGAAACGATTGTCTTAATGACATTGGATATAACTCCCTCATTTTTTGTTATACTCTAAAAAACGGGCTGCATAGGGAGAGGAGAAGCGGGCATGGCCAAGACGTATCTGAAGCGAAAAATAGATGAATATTTGGATTTGTGGAAGAAAGACCCCAACCGCAGGCCATTGATTGTCAGGGGGCCGAGGCAGGTGGGAAAAACCGAATCCATACTGCATTTTGCCGGGGCATCCTACCAGAGTATTATCTATATTAATTTTGTGGAAGAACCAAAGTACAAATTGATTACGGAGGATGGATATAAGGCGGAAGATATTATCCGCAATATCTCCCGCATAGACCCGTCCAAGCAATTTGAGCCCGGCCAGACACTTATATTTTTTGACGAACTGCAGGAATACCCAGAGATATCGACTTCTCTTAAGTTCTTTAAAATTGACGGCCGTTTTGATGTGATCTGCAGCGGGTTTTTACTGGGGATTCACTATAGGCGGATCGAGAGCAACAGTGTAGGATATAAGACAGATTACACCATGTGCTCCATGGATTATGAAGAATTTTTGTGGGCCAAAGGATATAAACGGGCAGATGTGGAAGATATGCTGTGTCATATGAGAACCTTGACCCCCTTTAACAAGGTGGAAATGTCTGTGTACAGCAGATTGTTTTTGGATTACTGCATTCTGGGCGGAATGCCGGCTGTTGTGCGGGAGTATATTGAGAGAGATACATTTGAGGGGACTCTCTCCATTCAGAGGCAGCTTCTTCACGACTACAGGGAAGATATCCGCAAATATGCCTCAGGTATGGACCAGGCCCGGATTCTTAATGTATTTGAGCAGATTCCTATCCAGCTGGCGAAGGACAATAAGAAGTTTCAGATCTCCAATGTGGCGAGAGGAGCCAGATTCAAAGATTATCGGGGATGTATTGAATGGCTGAGGGATGCGGGAATCATCCATATCTGCTATTGCCTGAATTATCCTGAGCTTCCTCTTCGGGGCAACCATGACGATACAAAATACAAGATATATTTTTTTGATACAGGTCTTTTTGTTGCCATGCTGGATGATGAGGCCCAGGAAGATCTGCGGGCTAACAGGAATCTCAATGTTTATAAAGGGGCGCTGTATGAGAATATTGTGGGGGAGGCCCTGATAAAGTGCGGATATGATCTGTATTATTATAAAAAGGAAGATTCCACATTGGAGGGGGATTTTTTTGTGAGAACCCGGACAAACCTGGTGCCTGTTGAGGTAAAGGCAAAGGGGGGAACGGCAAAGTCTCTCAGAACGCTGATTCAAAGCGACCGGTATCCTGACATACAGTATGGACTGAAGCTGACGGCCGGGAATATTGGATTTGACGACAATATTTATACATTTCCTTATTTTTGTGCATATTTGTTAAAAGAATATATAAGGTCCGGCAAGCCGTAAGCTCGTGTATCCATTGGGCTGTGGCTTGCCGTTTGCGTTATAAAAACAACCTTTTGGGAAATGTAAGTAATAAAGGGGAAAAATAAGATATAATGAGCGGGAGGGATTTGCGGAGCTTGTAGGAGGGGCGACTGCGGAGGGCGGGCTTCACAACTGGAATGCGTGCCGATGATTTGGCAGGTGGCCCAAAGCGGCGCATGCCGATACATATAGATTAGGAGGTGAATTCTCATGGTGACTGTGGGAATCTGCGAGGATGAGTCATGGTTTGCCGATGATCTGAAAGCAAAGACAGAGCAGTACTTAGAAGAGAGGGGGCTTGCAGGTCTTGTGCATATGTTTGCAAATGGGGAGGAGCTTTTAAGGACTGCCGGGGAGTTGGATATTGTCCTTATGGATATCAGGCTTCCGGGAAGAGACGGAATGAGGATTGTAAAAGCGATGAGGGACTTAGGCAGCGGGAGCCAGGTTATTTTTGTAACCTCCTATGGGGAGTATGTATTTCAGGCTTTTGACATGGATGCCGTCCATTATATCTTAAAGCCTGTGGACCGGGAAAAGCTGTACGGGGCTTTGGATAAGGCTCTTAGGCGGGTGGTTCATGAAGAGGGCAGGACTCTCTTGGCAGCCAAAGGGGACGTGACTGTGAAAATCCGGCTTCGGGAGGTGGTCTATGGGGAAGTCTTTGGTCATCAGGTGCTGATTCATACCATAACCGACACCTTTTCCTTTGCCGGCACACTGGATTCCCTGGAGGAGAAGGCGGATGATCGTTTCTTCCGGTGTCACAGAAGCTATCTGGTGAATATGGACCATGTGACGGATAAGGGGGAGGGCTGCGCTGTCATGAGGGGAGGAGGGAGAGTCATGATCTCCAGAAGAAAGCAGAAGGAATTTATGAGAAGGCTTCTTGCGTCCTGCCGGGGAGGCGAGGGATGAAGGGGGAAAACCTTGTGTTTTATGGCTGGTGGCTTTTGGCTGATGAGGCCGTCTGCTATATGGCCCTGGATTTTCTCTGTGATGTTACCGGCACCCCCAAAGGGGGAAGGCATATGCTTTGGTGGCTTTTGGTCAACGGGCTGATGATTGGGGCAGCGGTTTTCTGGGAGCTGCCGGGGATGTTTTTGGCGGACCTTCTGCTTCTCATCTTCTTTGCAAAGGGGGTTCTCCATATAAAATGGGACCGATTCGCGGCGCCTGCTGCCATTCTCTTTACATGTTATACTTTTCTGGAAGGCTTTTCGGGGATTGCCATGTCCTGGATCGCCTGCAATGTGACGTTAAGGGTCAGAGGGGTGGCTCTGCAGATGCTGGTGTCCTGCCTTTTGGATGGGCTGTTCTTTGGAGGCTTATGGTTTATCCGCAGAAAATACGGGTTCACCCTGCAAAAGCCCGTTTCCTCTTATCTGTATATCCTTCTTCTGCCGGGGACCTTTATCATCCTGGCTATCCGATATGGCCTGAGGCTGGACAGCCCGTACTTTGAAGCGCATCTTTCCGGCTTCGGCATCACCATGAGGAGTTATGTGTGTTTTATGATGCTGGGGGCAGTCTGCCTGTTTTTCCTGATGATTGAGATCTTCTGCAGGATTATTGCCATAACCGAGCATGAACAGTCTCTCATGCTTTTAGGGAGCCAGGCAGAGGGGCAGCGGATCTATATTGAGGAGGCGAAGAGGAGACAGGAGCAGTATTCCTCTTTTTGCCATGATGTCCGCAATCATCTCCTGGTGCTCTCAGGGCTCATAGGCGAAAAACATTATGAGAAAGCCAGAGAGTACGCCCTAAGCCTTCATGCCGGCTGCCAGTCCCTGTCCGCTGCCGTGTCCACCGGCAATGAAGTGCTGGATGTTCTTCTTGAGGAAAAACTGGCCTACGCCCGCCATAATCAGATCGAAGCGGCATGCAGCGTGAAGCTTCCGGATACATGGTTTGTGGAGGATATGGACTTGTGTGTGATCTTTGCCAACCTTATGGACAATGCTGTCCTGGCCTGTCAAAAAAGCGGGGCCAAAAATCCGTTTCTCTCCATATCGGCCAAATGCAGATCAAGGTTTCTGGTGGTGGAGGCCCTCAATTCCTCTCCTGCCCAGGAGAGCATAACCATGGGAACCGGCCTTCGCAATGTGAAGAGTATTGCAGAAAAATATCAGGGCACTGTGGAGATCCAGGCGGGGGAAGTCTTTCGGATTAGTGTGCTTTTGTGTATGAAGGAGAGGGCTGGGGCATAAAAATTTTATAATTGAAAGCCATTGATTTTTTAGGGAGATTTGAATATAATAAAAGTACAGATAGGAATATCTGTGAAGCGGTTAGGGTGTCCAGTTAAAATGCCCGTTTAAAAGCGGTTAGATTGTCCAGTTAAAACAATCGGTTAAAAGCAGTGGGTGGAGTGATCCACCCACTTGTTATGCACAGGCCCCGAAAGGGGTATTACCGCCTGTCGGCGGTACGGGGGCCGCGCGGCGAGTAGGGGAAAATCCGCCCTACTCGATTTAGGAGGTTTTATGGATTGGTACGTTGCAGATAAAAAATATATTAGATATTTGACACAGTTTGATTCTCGCGTAGGATATGTGGAATATGGAGAGCGCTTAAAGCTTCATGTAGGAATTCTTCTGGATGTTGGAGATTTCCATTATTATGTTCCTATTTCCTCAGCCAAGCCTAAACATCATAAAATGTCTAACAGTTTGGATTTTCACAAACTTCAAGATGAATCTAATGGTTATCTCTATGCAGTACTAAATATCAATAATATGATTCCCGTTCCTGATAATTGCATCAGACAATTAAAATATAACAATATAGAAGATTTTCGTATATTTAGTAATGAAAAAGAAAAAACAGATTATATTTATTTGCTGCAAAAAGAGAAAGCATTAATTGATAAAGTTCAGAATATTTTACAAAACAAAGCCGCGAAGCTATATAAAAAGTGTATTTCTAAACCGCAGTCTTCTTTGGCCTTAAGATGCTGTGATTTTAAACTGCTTGAAGAAAAATGCAGCCTGTATTCTATTACATAACTTTTATCTTCAGGAAACTGCCAAAACCGTCTGTGAAGGAGAAAGCACCGTCTGCGCACCCGGCCTATTGTAATCTTAGGGAACACCGATATACAAAATGACTTTTGGGATGTTCGGTGGACGCGGCATGATACAGGAGGTGTACAGATATGTCGATGCAGGTAAAACCAGGGTATGTAAACCCATTGACCATGATGAAAGACCATGGCGCCGGCTTGGGAGGGCTCAAAAAGGCCGGCAAGGTGGAAGAAGGCATGAAGGACAAGGTGAAGGAGCTGCAGATGAGACAGCAGCAGCTCCAGAGCGAGATGCTGCTGACGAAGGCCACCGGTACTGACACAGGCACAGATTCCGTAAAAAAGCTGGAAAAAATGGAGACAAGGCTTGATGAGGTGACCGAGGAGCTGAAAGCAGCCAGAAAAGACTATTATGTAAAGCGAGAGGACAACCAGGAATCCGCCGGGATCTACGAGGTGAAGGAGAGAGACGGGCAGAGAATCGTGAACATAAAGAAATAGAGCGGAACATCCCAAAAGTTGTTCCGAACGGATAAAACACAGGATAAAACTTGTGTAAAATTTATAAAAAAAGTTTGCATTTTTTAAATTTAGTGGTATAATTTACCTATGTAATTTATCATATGAGGAGGATATGGTTATGAAGAAAAGATTGGCATTGTTATTGGCATGTTCCATGGTTTTAGGCCTGACTGCCTGCAGCGGCGGCGGGAGCGCTGAGACCACGGCAGCACCGGAGACTACGGCGGCCACGACTGCGGCAGCCACGGAGGCGCCTGCCGGGACAGAGGCGAAGACAGACGAGAAGGAGGCGGCGGAGCCTGCAGCCGGCATGGACGCTTTGATTGAAGCAGCCAAGGCAGAAGGTGAACTGACTGTGTATGGTTCCTGCGAGGAAGAATATCTGTCCCTGGCCTGCAAGAATTTTGAGGCTCTGTACGGAATCAAGACCAAGTTCCAGAGACTTTCCACTTCAGAGGTATACACCAAGATTTCCGAGGAGGCGGGGAAGCCGTCAGCGGACGTATGGTTCGGCGGAACCACGGATCCTTACAACGAGGCTGTGGCAGACGGGCTCCTTATGGAGTATAAGGCGGAGAACGCGGTGAATCTGATCAGCGAGGATTATAAGGATCCCACCAACTGCTGGTACGGCATCTATAAAGGCATCCTGGGCTTCATGGTGAACACGGAAGAGCTAGAGCGCCTGAATCTGGAAGCCCCCAAGACATGGGACGATCTGACAAAAGAAGAGTACAAGAACCTGATTATGCTTTCCAACCCCAACACGGCAGGTACGGCGAAGCTGGTGATCAACACCATGATTCAGATGAAGGGCCATGACGAGGCTATGGAGTATTTTAAGGCATTGGATCAGAATATCAACCAGTACACCAAGTCCGGTTCCGGCCCATCCAAGATGGTAGGCCCCGGAGAGTGTGTGATCGGTATCGGATTCCTTCATGATGGTATTTATCAGATCCTTCAGGGCTATGACAATATTGAGCTCATCGTTCCTGAGGACGGAACTTCCTTCGAGGTTGGCGCTACAGCTATTTTCAATGGCTGCGCTCATCCCAACGCAGCGAAACTGTGGATTGAGTACGCCCTTTCTCCTGAGTGCGTAGATCACGCAAAGGAAGCAGGTTCCTATCAGTTTTTGGTGCTGTCTAATGCGGTACAGCCGGAGGAGGCTACAAAGTTCGGTCTGGATATGAACAATACCATTGACTATGATTTTGAGGATGCCAAGGCCAACAGCGCCAAGTATGTGGAGGACTTCTTTGCAGCCCTGGGAAGTTCTGCTGACGACCGTTTCAAGACGGAGTAAGGAATGCAGCTGCTTAGACGGCGGAGAAGATACCGTCTGAGCGGTTACGAAAAAGGCAATACAGCAAATGCTGCGTGATGCGTAGTCGCAAAGCGCAGCATTTTTACTTATGGAGATTGTGAAAGGGGGATGGCCATGTCTAAAAAGCAAAGCGCGGCGCTTGAGCGGAAGAAGTTTTTTTCCGATCCGATTCTCATTAGTATGATCGTGGTACTTTTGGTGTTTCTGGCACTGTTTATTATGTATCCTCTTCTTATGCTGCTGGTGGACAGCTTTTTGGAGGAGGGAAAAGTAACATTTGCCGTGTTTAAAAGAGTGCTGAGTCTGGAACGGTTCCAGACGGCCTTTAAGAATACCCTTGTGCTGGGGGTGATTACGGGTCTTGCGTCCACGGCCATTGGGCTTTTGTTTGCCTATGTGGAGGTCTACGTAAAACTTCGGACAAAGATTCTGGAGAAGCTTTTTTCCGTAGTATCCATGCTGCCGGTAGTGTCGCCGCCTTTTGTGCTGTCATTGTCCATGATCATGCTCTTTGGCCGAAGCGGCATTATTACCCGCTCTCTTTTAAAAATCTACGATTCCAACGTATATGGGCTTAAGGGGATCGCCATTGTGCAGACTCTGACCTTTTTCCCGGTGTGCTATCTGATGCTTAAGGGACTGCTTAAGAATATTGATCCCTCTTTGGAGGAGGCCACCAGGGATATGGGGGCTACCAGGTGGAAGGTGTTTACGAGCGTTACATTCCCCCTTCTGCTTCCGGGCCTGGGCAACGCGTTTTTGGTAACCTTTATTGAGTCTGTGGCGGATTTTGCCAATCCCATGCTGATCGGAGGGTCTTACGATACCCTGGCCACCACCATTTATCTGCAGGTGACAGGGGCTTATGATTCTACGGGGGCCGCCGCCATGTCTGTGGTTCTCTTGTCCCTGACTGTGGTGCTGTTCCTGATTCAGAAGTATTACTTAGAGAAAAAGACGGCTGCCACCCTTACAGGCAAGGCGTCCCGCATGAGGATGCTGATTGAGGACAGGAGCGTTACAGTGCCCCTGACCATATTCTGCACCCTTGTGGCGGCTTTTGTGGTACTGATGTATGTGATGGTGCCTTTCGGAGCCCTGTTCACCTTATGGGGCAGAGATTACAGCCTGTCTTTGAAATGGTTCCAGTATATGTTCCGCACCAGCGGGCTCAAGGCTTTTAAGGATTCTTTTGTTCTGTCCCTGATCGCATCGCCTTTGACAGCGTTTTTGTCCATGGTTATCGCCTACCTGGTAGTGAAGAAAAAGTTCAGGGGAAAAGGATTTATTGAGTTCGTGTCCATGCTTGCCATGGCAGTGCCGGGTACGGTTCTTGGTATCGGATATATCAGGGGATATGCCAACGGGCTGTTTCGAACCGGGGTAATGAGCGGCCTTTACGGGACGGGCCTGATTCTGATCATCGTGTTTATCGTGCGGAGCCTTCCCACGGGGACCAGAAGCGGCATCTCGGCTCTGCGGCAGATTGACAAGTCCATCGAGGAATCTGCTTATGATATGGGGGCCAATTCGGCCAGGGTGTTTATGACTGTTACCCTTCCCTTGATTAAGGATTCTTTTTTCAGCGGACTGGTTACGGCGTTTGTGCGCAGCATTACGGCTATTTCAGCCATTATTCTGCTGGTGACTCCGGATTTCCTTCTGATTACGTGCCAGATCAATGAACAGGCGGAGAAGGGCAATTATGGTGTGGCCTGCGCTTATGCCACGGTGCTCATTGCCATTACCTACGGGGCGGTATTGATTATGAATACGCTGATTAAATTTTTTGGAACCAGCAGAGTTTTCAAGGAGGAAGGATAGATGGAGAAACAGAAAAAAGGCGTTCGCCTGGAACATATTTCCAAGATCTATAAAGACCCGAAGACGGGAAAGGAATTTTATGCTGTGCAGGATACGACCCTGGATATTGAGGCAGGGACTTTTGTGACGCTCCTTGGCCCATCGGGGTGCGGCAAGACCACGACACTCAGGATGATCGCAGGGTTCGAGAGCCCGGATGAGGGCGAGATCTATCTTGGCGGGGAGGCCATCAACAGCCTGACTCCCAATAAAAGGGATACGGCCATGGTGTTCCAGAGTTATGCCCTGCTCCCCCATTACAACGTGTTCGACAATGTTGCATACGGGCTGAAGATCCGAAAACTCCCCAAGGATGAGATCCGGGAACGGGTTATGAGTATCCTGAAACTTGTGGAGATGGAGGGCATGGAGAGCCGTATGACCAACCAGCTCTCAGGCGGGCAGCAGCAGAGGGTGGCACTGGCAAGGGCCCTGGTTCTGGAACCAGGTGTTTTGCTGTTTGACGAGCCTTTGAGCAATCTGGATGCCAAACTCAGGGTTTCCATGAGGACGGAGATTCGCAAGATTCAGCAGAAGGTGGGAATTACCGCCGTCTATGTGACCCATGACCAGTCGGAGGCTATGAGCATCTCCGACAAGATTATCATCATGAGCAAGGGAAAGGTGGAACAGATCGGCACGCCCAGGGAGATTTACTATCATCCCAATTCCCGGTTTGTGGCGGACTTTATTGGGGAGGCCAACTTCCTGGACGCAAAAGTGCTGTCTGCGGAGGGAGAAAAGGCGAAGATCCATGTGGCAGGGGAGACCCTTGAGGTCAATAATTATGCAGGCGCAAAGGCAGGGGAGACCGCTTCCCTGGTGATCAGGCCGGAAGGGGCGTCTCTGGCGGAGAAGGGCTATTTGGAGGCGGAGGTAATGCTGTCCACCTTTATGGGCTCCTATCAGTACTACCAGGTTATGGTGGGGGATATGGAGATTCAGATTACGGATTATAATCCGGTGAACAGGCGAATCTATGAGGTGGGGGAGAAGGCGTTTCTGGATTTTGACGCTGCCGGGGTTTATATCCTGTAGGCTGACCTTGTTCCGCCGTCGTATCGTACTGTCTTCGGCGGCGGCAACAAAAGTGTCATGCCATAATCCTGTTTTTATTTGGTTCTCTCTGTGAAATCTTTCATAGCTTCGGAGATTTTTATCTGCTGAGGGCATACGGCCTCACAGCTTCTGCAGCCGATGCAGGCTTCGGGCCGTTTCTCCTCTGGCAGAGCCTTCATGGCCATAGGCGCGATAAAGCCGCCTTCCGTAAAGAGGTGTTCATTGTACAGGGACAGCAGGGACGGGATGTCCAGCCCTTTGGGGCAATGGGCGGTACAGTACCTGCATGCGGTGCAGGGAAGAACCTTTTTCTCCAGCATTTTTCCGGCAATCCCCAGAAGCGCCTTTAGCTCTTCCTCATTAAGAGGCTTTTCCTCCTGGAAGGTATCAATATTTTCTTTTAACTGTTCAAAGTTAGACATGCCGGAAAGGGTGACGGTCACTTCCGGAATGGTCTGCAGGAACCGGAATGCCCATGCCGGAATGGTTTCCTGGGGGCGCAGGCGCCTAAGGGCCTCTGCATATTCTTCCGGAAGAGAAGCCAGACGGCCGCCCCGAAGAGGTTCCATGACCCACACCGGGATGTGGTATTCCTTTAAAAGCTCTGCCTTTGCTTTGGCGTCCTGGAAAGACCAGTCCAGATAATTAAGCTGGATCTGGCAGAATTCCATGTCTTTTCCGTAAGCCTCTAAAAACCGTTTCATGACTTCTGCGCTGCCGTGGGCGGAGAAGCCTAAGTGACGGATCCGTCCAGCCTTTTTCTGTTCCATGAGATAGGGGTAGATTCCGTATCGCTCATCCAGATAGGCATCTATGTTCATCTCGCAGACATTGTGGAACAGATAGAAATCGAAGTATTCCACCTGGCATTTTCTCAATTGTTCTTCAAAAATGGGCTGAACCTTGTCCATGTTGGAAAGGTCATAGCCGGGGAACTTTGTGGCCAGATAGAAATCTTTCCGGGGATAGGGTTTTAACAGCTTTCCCATGACCAGCTCGGACTGTCCTTCGTGGTAGCCCCAGGCTGTGTCATAGTAGTTGACGCCTTTTTCCATGGCATATGCCACCATTTTCCCTGCTGCAGCCTCGTCAATCATCCCGTCTTTGCCGCAGATTACCGGGAGACGCATGGCGCCCATTCCGAGGGCGGATAATTCTAAGTCTTTAAATTTTCTGTAGATCATAGGTTTCTGCCTCCAATCGTCGTTTTCAGTATGAGGATATTGTACTAAAAACAGCTGTACAAGTAAAATACTTCTTTCGTTTCCTATTTTATACCTTTTAGGCATAGCAGAATTTACTTCAGGGTTAACCTGTGTATGGAAAAATCTATCAGGGCATAGTATAATGACATTGACAGGACAGCCTGCATTATAAATCCCGTAAGGAAGGAACCGCTATGGAAAAGATAAGAACCCTTTGGATGACAATCTCTTTAAAGAAAAAACTGGGTATTTTCGCACTCATGCTGGGACTTGTCATGGGGTTTTCCATAATCTTTAATATCCTGGCTATTAATTTTGTGACGGATAATTTCAAATTGATTCTTGATGATAATACCAGATGCAACGATTTTGAAGAGGCTATGGAAGAGGAAAGCAAAGCCTTTGAGGTTTATGTGCGGGACAGGAGCGAAGAAAACCGGGCTGAATATGAAAGAGCGTGTGCGAGAACAGAACAGGGCCTGGAATCCCAGCCCTTTGATTATGAGAAGATCGGGAGCGAAAGGTACGCAAGAACCTGGAATGTAAAAAACAGCTATGAAAACTACAGCGGGCAGAGAGACCAGGTTCTTCTTTCGGAGAGCAGCCGCAGGATTGCAGAATATGATTTCAGCGTGCCGGACTTAACCGTTGACAACAAAGACGAGAATGGCTGTCCTTGGAAGCGGGCTGCTGGCAGTTATGGCTGTGGCCTGTGTGGCAGTTTCTG
Organism: Clostridiaceae bacterium; assembly: GCA_910574345.1. Taxonomy (GTDB): domain Bacteria; phylum Bacillota; class Clostridia; order Lachnospirales; family Lachnospiraceae; genus UBA3402. The sequence continues at coordinate 109,610 of CAJSZV010000002.1, forward strand.
CCTACAAGGAAATGGAGGCTCCGGTTCCTGAATTTGTGTTTACCTATGCTGAGAACCAGCCTGAGGATTATCCTACAACCCAGGGAGCTTACCGGTTTGCCCAGCTGGTCTATGAGAGAACGGAAGGCAGAATCGAAATCCAGGTCAATGCAGGAGGCGTTCTCTGGGGGAGGAGCAGAGTACCATCGCCCAGATGCAGTTTGGCGGGATTGATTTTGCAAGAGTATCCCTGTCCTCCCTGTCGGCTTTCAACCCGAAACTCAATGTTCTGCAGATGCCCTATCTCTATACCGGGGCGGAGCATATGTGGCAGGTCTTAGAAGGTCCCATCGGAGAGGAGAAAGCCCGTTTCCGGGAGGCTATGATGCCCATCTACGGAAAGTACTGCAGTGAATATATGGATATTGTGGAAAATATTTTAAAAGCCGGCAGGTGATGCCGGTTTTTTCTGACTTTATATAGAATAAATAGGAATAATGCGACATTATTTGATAAGAAGATGATAAAAATTGGTGGAAGAACAGATGTCTTCTTGTATTTATTGAGAAACAGCAGTATAATACAGTTCGCAGTTCGGAGTTTATAAACTTTAATTTATAATTACTTATATTTAGGAAGGGGGGAAGCTCATGTATCTGTTATTGTTGGCGGTATGGTTGATCCTTAACGGCAAGGTAACGATGGAAATTTTCATCTTCGGCGTTGTGATATCGGCAGTGCTGTTTCTTTTTATGTGCAGGTTTCTGGATTATGATATGCGAAGGGAGATTATGCTGTTTCGTCTGGCGCCGTTTTTTGTCCGGTATTTATGGACTCTGGTAAAGGAGATCGTAAAGGCCAATGTGTGTGTGCTGAAAATCATCTTTTCGCCGGATGTGCAGGCAGAACCCGCATTTGTCTATTTTGATACGGATTTGAAGACGGGAACGGCAAAGATGCTGTTGGCCAATTCCATCACCCTGACGCCTGGGACTATCACCGTGTCAGTGGAAGGGAACCGGTTCTGCGTCCATTGCCTGGACCGGGAGCTGGCGGACGGAGTGGAGGATTCCGTATTCGTGGAATTATTAAAAGAAATGGAGGAAAAAGAGGCAAAATGGAGTTGATTGAACAGGCCTATCAAGTTCTCATGACAGGGGCCCTATGGATTCTTGCCGTGCTGATTATCTTAAGTATCATACGCTCCGTGCTGGGGCCCGGAATCTCAGACCGGATCATAGCAGTTAATATGATAGGCACCATGATCATTATGATTACCGCTATTTTCTCCGTGTGGATGGATGAAAATTATCTTGCAGACGTGTGCCTGATCTATGCCATGATCAGTTTTCTCGGTGTGGTGGTACTGTGTAAAGTATATACAGGCGTCTACCTTCAGAGAAAGCATATAAAGGCGGATCTGAGAGCCATTGAGGACAACTTGGCGAAACAGGGAGTGGAGATGCAGGAAGAGGAGGTGCAGGAATGACGGGAGCATGGATTCGTTTTGCGGCCTCGGCCGTCTGTATGGTTCTGGGCCTTGTGTTTATGGTGTCAGCTGTCTTTGGAGTCAACAAGTTCCGTCATGCGTTGAACAGGATGCATGCGGCGGCTCTGGGAGATACCCTGGGGATTTTATTTGTGATCTTAAGTCTGATGATTATGCGGGGATTTTCTCTGGACTCTTTAAAACTTCTGATGGTGATTGTATTTTTCTGGATTGCCTCCCCGGTATCCGGTCATATGATAAGCCGTCTGGAAGCCATGACCGATGAAAGTCTGGGAGAGCTTTCCGTTCTTGAGAAGGGCAGCAAAGTTCACGTCCAGCTTCATGATGTGAGCAATCTGGACAGGAGAGCTTCACGGGAGAAAAAGAAAAAGGGGGCAAAAGGCAGATGAGATTGTTTGAATGTATTCTTTTGCTTAGTCTGATTGTGTGCGCGATATCGGTGGCATTTACCAGAGATCTGCTGACCTCAATCATCATATTCATGTCATACAGCCTGATTATGTGCGTGATCTGGATGATCTTACAGTCGCCGGATCTGGCGATTACGGAGGCAGCCGTAGGAGCCGGTGTCACCAGTATTCTGTTTTTCCTGACCTTGAAGAAGATCAGGGCAATCCGAAAGGAGGCGCAGGATGAGCAGGAAGAGAGATAATTATGAATTGACCTGGTGGTATCAGTTTAAACGGTGGGTGGACGGGGAGACAGACCCTTTGGCCCATGGAATGGAGGCTAAGGAAGTTCAGACCGGAGGCGGGAGAGAGCGCCGAAAAGATCTGGCACGCCGGAAAGCCTATGACGAGGAGCTGGCCCGGCTCTCGGAGAAACATGCAGACAGGACAGAGATTATGAAGGCCAGAGGCATTCGGAATTTCCAGAAATTTTATAAGCTCATGTCCGTACTTCTGTGTCTGGGAATTATCTTTGTGCTTTTGTGGACTGTGGCAACCCTTCCCGTCACAGGCAATGCCTCCAATCCCGACAATAATGAGGTTGCTGCCCGGTATATTGAGAAGGGCCTTCAGGAGACGGGAGCAGTGAATATCGTAACCGGCATGATTCTGGATTACCGTGCCTTTGACACCTTCGGAGAGTCCTGCGTGCTCTTTATTGCCTCCTGCTGCGTTCTGGTGCTTCTGCGTCTGGATTCCGACAGCCAGAATGACGTTGTGAGGAAAATGATTGCGGAAAGCGACGACCGCCACTATGAACCGAAGAATGATATTATTCTTCAGAAATGCGCCAGAGTCCTGGTACCCCTGATCATGATCTTCGGAGTCTACATTGTACTTAACGGCCATCTGTCTCCGGGAGGCGGCTTCTCCGGCGGTGCAGTCCTGGGTTCCGGTCTGATTCTCTACTTAAACGCTTATGGTTATGAGAAGATGGGGAAATTATTTACGGAGAAAGTATTTAAACGGACTACTCTCTGCGCCCTGACGTTTTACTGTCTGGCAAAGAGTTATTCCTTCTTTACGGGAGCCAATCATCTGGAAAGCGGAATTCCTTTGGGAACGCCCGGAGCAATTCTCAGCAGCGGATTGATTCTGCCCCTGAATATCTGTGTGGGGCTGGTGGTAGCCTGTACCATGTACGCATTTTACACCCTGTTCCGAAAGGGGGGTATGTAAATGATACAGCACCTTTTATGGAATATGGAGGAGACGGCTGCCATCGTGCTCTTCGGAATCGGCTTTACCATGCTGCTGCTTCACAAGAACCTGATTAAAAAGATTATGGGAATGAATATTATGGATACGGCCACCTATCTTTTTCTGGCCTCCAAGGGCTATATCACAGGAAGAGGCGTGCCCATTGTGGTGGATGGGATACAGGAGGTATCCGCCTATATCAATCCGGTTCCAAGCGGCCTGGTTCTCACAGGCATCGTGGTCAGCGTCAGCACCACAGCCCTTATGCTGGCCTTAACCATCCGGCTTTACGAGAGATATCATTCTCTGGATTTAGACGAAATTCTGATTTTGGCGAAGGAGGAGGAGCAGACATGAGTTTTGTACAGAATTTTCCGTTTTTCTCCATTATCATCGCCATGTTTTCCGGTATCGTATCATCGGTGCTGGACGGAAAAAAAGCGAGAAACGTAAGTCTCATCATGATTGCGGTGACCACGGTTTTGTCGGGAATGACCCTGGCTTTCTGCCTTGGGACAGGGGAGAGCTATACCTTTATGATGGGACATTTCCCCGCCCCCTGGGGCAATGAGATACGGGCCGGCGTGCTGGAGGGACTGACTGCCATGCTCTTTTGCGTGGTCATGTTCCTGGCGGTAATCGGAGGCATGGACCATACGGCTGAGGATGTGGACGGGAAAAAGCTGAATTTGTTTTACATCATGATTGACTTGATGCTGAGTTCCCTTTTGGCTCTTGTATATACCAATGACCTGTTTACAGCTTATGTGTTTGTGGAGATCAATACCATCGCGGGCTGCGGCCTGATCATGATCCGTCAGAAGGGACGCAGTATGTCGGCGGCCATCCGGTACATGATCATGAGCCAGCTGGGATCCGGCCTTTTTCTCATCGGTTTAAGCATTCTCTACGATGTAACAGGTCATCTTCTCATGAGCCCGGCTAAGGAGTCTGTGGAAGCTTTGGTGGCAGCGGGAAGTTATCGCATTCCCATGCTGGTGATTATGGCTGTCATCAGTGTTGGTCTTGCCATTAAAAGCGGCCTTTATCCTTTCCACTACTGGATTCCCGATACCTACGGCTATGCAACGCCTACGGCCAGCGCCGTACTTTCGGGACTGGTGTCCAAAGGATATATTTTCCTGCTGATTAAGATTTTCTACCGGGTATTGGGATATGACAACCTGGTATCCAGCCAGATGATCAACGTGCTTTATATTTTCGGCGTCACAGGCATGGTTATGGGTTCCCTCCATGCCATCCATGAGACCGATACCAGGAGAATGATCGCATATTCCTCTGTGGCCCAGATCGGCTATATCTATATGGGTATGGGTCTTGGAACCTCTTTCGGTATGGTGGCGGCAGTGTTTCATATCTTTACCCATTCGGCTACCAAGGCCCTTCTGTTTATCAGCGCAGTGGGACTTTATGAGGTGTCAGGGGATAAGAAGGACTTTGTAAGCTTAAGGGGAGCTGCCTACCGCAATCCCCTGGCAGGCGTGGGATTTGCCATAGGCTCTTTGTCCATGGTGGGATTCCCCATGCTGTCGGGATTTATCTCAAAGCTTTTGTTCGCCACATCGGCCCTTGAAAGTCCCCGCAAGATGCTGCCTACTCTGATCGTGCTGGCAGTGAGTACAACCCTGAATGCCATCTACTTTTTGCGGCTGGTGATTACTCTGTATTCCAAGCCCAGGGAGGGCGACAGGCCTCTTCCCGAACAGGCTGTGAGAAAAAGTTCCCGGAAACTGAAGGTGGCTATCCTGTGCTTTATCGGGCTGAACCTGGTGCTGGGCACCGCATCTCAGCCTATTGTACAGGCGATTACGGACGGGCTTGCCATGTTTAAGTAGAGAGCTATCTTCTTGTCCGCCCCCAACGGGCAGGAAGATGCCTCTGTGAGATAGTAACATAGTTTGAATAGGAGATAAGATAATGGACGGAAATATGATTTTGGTGCTTCCGGTAATCGTTCCTGTATTGGCTGGGGTTTTGGTGCTGGTTGGAAAGGTTTTTCGGAAGGACAGGAAAAGTTTGACAGGTTTTTCGGTGCTGGTCCTTGCAGCGGAGCTTGCTTTGACCTTGTGGGCGTTGATGACCGGAGGAAGCCTGACTGTTTTAAAGCTGACGGACCAGATTACCCTGGGATTTCATGTGGATGAGGTGAGCCGGGTTTTTGCGGGGCTGACAGCGGTGGTCTGGCTGTTGGTGGGGATTTATTCCGTGGCTTATATGTCCCATGAGGAGGAAGAGCATCGGTTTTTTGGCTTTTACCTCATTGTGGCGGGTGTTTTGATGGGGCTGAATTTTTCCGCTGATATGATCACCCTTTATGTGTTTTTCGAACTCATGACCCTTACCTCCCTGCCTTTGGTGCTTCATGAGCGGAGCAGACAGGCGGTGCAGGCAGGGCTTAAGTATCTGTTCTACTCTGTGGCAGGGGCCTTTTTGGCATTGTTTGGAATCTTCTTCCTGGCCGGAGTATCGGAAAGCCTGACGTTTGCGGCAGGAGGGGTGTTAAGCGACGCTGCCTTAAAGGGAAAGGAAGGGCTTTTGCTGGCTTCGGCGCTCTGCATAATCGTGGGGTTCGGGGCCAAGGCAGGCATGTTCCCTCTTCATGGATGGCTGCCTACGGCCCATCCCGTGGCACCGGCCTGTGCCAGCGCGGTACTTTCCGGTCTGATTACGAAAGCCGGTGTTTTGGCCATTCTCAGGGTTGTGTACTATATCATCGGGGCCCACAGGCTTCGGGGAACCTGGGTTCAGAATGTATGGATTCTTTTGACGCTTTTGACCGTGTTTATGGGGTCTATGCTGGCATACAAGGAGCCTGTGCTTAAGAAGAGACTGGCTTACTCTACTGTGAGTCAGGTAAGTTATGTGCTTTTCGGACTGAGTATGCTGAATCAGACAGCCTTTGTGGGAGCTCTCTCCCATGTGGTGTTCCACTCCGTGATTAAGCACACACTGTTTTTAGCGGCAGGCGCTGTGATCGTGAATACGGGATGGACCAGGGTGGAGCAGATGAGGGGGCTGGGACAGGTGATGCCAAAGACCCTTGCCTGCTATACAATCGCTTCTCTGGCCCTTATCGGGATTCCGCCGGCAAGCGGTTTTGTCAGCAAATGGTATCTGGCAGGCGGAGCCCTTGAGTCGGGCACGGGAGTCTGGGCCTGGGTGGGGCCGGCAGTGCTTCTCATCAGCGCCCTTCTCACCGCGGGATATCTTCTGCCTCTCACCATTCAGGGATTCTTCCCCGGCCACGATTTTAAGGGGGAGGAGATTAAGAAGAGAAAACTCACAGGAAAGGAACCGTCCCCCTGGATGTTTGTTCCCATTCTGGTGCTGGCAATGGCGGCTCTTTTGCTTGGCTGTTTCCCCGGTGAACTGATATCCATGTTCCGTTCGATAGCAGCGGCAGTTCTGTGATGGAGGGATGATTATGAGTGAGATCATATTGGCCCTTCCGGTATTTTTTCCCATAATAAGCGGACTGGCAATGCTGTTGTGCTGGTCGGGCAGGGAAGAATGGAGCCGGAAAAGGGAACTTCTCATCGAAGGCCTGGTTATAACAAACAGCCTTTTGGTGGCGGCTGCCCTTATGGGAGGAGTGGAAGGCGGGCGCCGGCTGGTGGTGTTTCGGCTGTATTCCGTGCTGACCGTTATGTTTAAGCTGGACCGGATGGGAAGTGTGTTTGCCGGGTTGGTGGCCTTTCTGTGGCCTTTGGCAACCCTATATTCCTTTGAATATATGGAACATGAAAAACGGAAAAGTACATTTTTCGCCTTTTATACCATGACTTACGGAATCACCATGGGCATTGCCCTGGCCGGTAATCTGGTAACTCTGTACCTGTTTTATGAGATGCTGACATTGGTAACCCTTCCCCTGGTACTGTTCCCTCTTACCATAGAGGCGGTGCGGGCGGCCAGGACTTATCTGTACTATTCCATAGGCGGTGCGGCCTTTGCCTTTCTGGGCATGATTTTTGTGCTGGGATTTTCCGGTGTCGGCACTTCCGAGTTTATGGCCGGAGGCATGCTTGATATGGCCAGAGCCATGGAGAACAAACAGGTGCTTTTGTTTATTTATGTGCTGGCTTTTTTCGGATTCGGGGTGAAAGCGGCTCTGTTCCCATGCTACAAATGGCTTCCCAAGGCGGCTGTTGCGCCTACGCCTGTAACGGCTCTGCTCCATGCAGTGGCTGTGGTAAAATCCGGGGCCTTTGCCATTCTGCGTCTTACGTATTTCAGCTACGGGACGGAGTTCTTAAGGGGAACCTGGGCCCAGTGGGTGGTTATGGCGGCGGCTCTCTTCACCATCGCTTTCGGTTCCACCATGGCGGTGAGGGAGGTTCACTGGAAACGTCGTCTGGCTTATTCCACGGTCAGCAACTTGTCCTACATTCTCTTCGGGGCCACGGTTATGAGTCCCTTAGGGCTGGCGGCAGGTTTAAGCCATCTGGTAATTCATGCATTTATGAAGATCTGTGCATTCTTCTGTGCCGGAGCGGTGATGCATAAGTCGGGAAAGACTTATATCTACGAACTGGACGGCATGGGAAAGAAAATGCCGGTCACCTTCGGCTGTCTCACCGTGGCAAGCCTGTCCCTTATGGGAATCCCTCTGTTTGCAGGTTTTATCAGCAAATGGAACCTTGCCGGTGCGGCCTTTGAAGACGGCAGCGTTCTTTCTTTCGCAGGTGTGGGGGTGATTCTCTATTCCGCCCTTATGACAGGAATTTATATGATGACAGTCCTTGTGAGAGCTTATTTTCCAAGGCGTCAGGACCCGGACATGACGACAGGCGGAGCATCCGCCGGGGCAGCATCAGGGCTTAAGGTTTTAGCGGAAGAAAACCACGTGACAGACCCAAGCTATAAAATGCTGCTGCCCCTCCTTGTTTTTTCGGCGGCAATCCTTCTCATAGGTCTTCACCCGGCGCCGCTGATGGAATTTTTGACAATGATTGGAGGTGAGGCAGGATGATAGAGGAAATGGAATACTTCATTCCCGGTATCTGCGGCATGGGACTTCACTTAAAGGTGGACGGATTTCGGCTTATATACAGTCTCATTGCGGTCTGGATGTGGGGAATCAGCGGGGCATTTTCCAAACAGTACATGGCCCATTACCAAAAGAAATCCCGGTACTATCTGTTTTTCTGGGCAACCTTTGTGGCTACAGTAGGCGTATTTCTGTCAGCGGATCTGTACACGACCTTTATCTTTTTCGAGATCATGTCCTTCACATCCTATGTGTGGGTGGCTTTTGACGAGAAGGCGGAAAGCTTAAAGGCTGCCCAGACTTATCTGGCGGTGGCGGTTATCGGCGGTATGGTCATGCTTATGGGCTTGTTTCTGCTTCACGATGTTCTTGGCACCCTGGACATAGATAAGATCGGACCGGCAGCCGAAAAGGTTCTGGGGGGCGCCTCTGTCCTGGAGGACGGGAGGGCCGTTCATGTGGCAGGAGGGTTTCTGTCAGCCAGGGTACAGCTTTATACGGCAGGATTTCTCATGCTTTTTGGTTTCGGAGCCAAGGCCGGGTGCTTCCCTCTGCACATCTGGCTTCCCAAGGCTCATCCCGTAGCTCCGGCCCCGGCAAGCGCCCTTCTGTCCGGAATTCTGACGAAGGCAGGTGTATTCGGCATTATCATTCTGTCCTGTGTCATGTTTGGCAAGGACGGAAACTGGGGACTGCTGATCACAGGCCTGGGCCTTGTCACCATGTTTGCGGGTGCTCTTTTGGCAGTATTTTCCGTCAATTTAAAGAGAACTCTGGCTTGTTCCTCCGTATCTCAGATCGGATTCATCATGACAGGAATCGGCATGTCCTGCCTTCTTTCTTGGGCAGGGGAGGGGAATCTTCTGGCTGTGCGGGGAGCATTCCTGCACATGATTAACCACTCCCTTATCAAGCTGGTACTGTTTCTCTGCGCAGGCGCCGTATATATGAACCTGCATCAGCTGGAGTTAAATGATATCCGCGGGTTCGGGCGGAAGAAACCGGCCCTGTGCTTCTGCTTTGTCATGGGGGCCTTGGGAATCGGCGGCATTCCTCTGTGGAACGGATATGTGAGCAAGACTCTGCTTCATGAAAGTATTGTAGAATATACCCATCTTTTAGGGGAAGGCGGAGCCGGCGCTTTAGAAGGCGTGGTTCCCGGTATCCTGCCCATTCTTTTAAACCCGGCAGTTTGGAAATGCGCAGAGTGGGTATTCTTATTCAGCGGCGGCATGACTGTTGCATACATGCTGAAACTGTTCATCGCCCTCTTCGTGGATAAGAATCCGGAGAGACAGACAGAGTTCGACGACATGTCCTCCCATTACATGACGCCCTTAAGCCGCACGGTCCTGTTGGCGGCAGCCGTAATCCTTCCCATCCTTGGCATGGTTCCTGCCATGACTATGGACCGGCTTGCAGATATGGGACAGGGATTTTTCCATGGAGAAGGCCATAGTCATGCAGTGGCCTATTTCTCCTTTGCCAACTTAAAAGGCGGACTCACCTCCATCGGAATCGGCATTCTTCTGTATGTACTGATTATCCGTCCCTTCCTCACGGAACCTGAGATAACAGCCGCCGGGGAAACAGAAGGAGAGAAGAAAGCCCTCATGGCAGGAAGACGGTATGTCAACCGCTGGCCGGCCTGGCTTGACCTGGAGAATCTCATCTACCGTCCCATCCTTGAGACAGCTCTGCCGGGCATCTGCGGCGCCGTATTCGGTTTCCTGGACCGTTATATCATCTCCGCCCCATTAACGGTATTTCTGAATGCCTCCGCGATTTTCTGCAGAGCCATGGACTGTCTCACGGACGGTTTCGTCATTCTTGCCAGAAAAACCGTCTGCCGTCAGCTTCCGGAGCCCAAGACCTACCAGGATGGCAACTGGGCGGCTCATGTGCTGGGCACCTTCGCAGACCGGTGGGTGAAACTTAAGGACCGTATCCTGGGCCAAAAAGATCCGGACCGCATCCGTATTTCATCTGTCCATCATTTCATTGAGCGGGAAAAGCACATGAAACACATAGGCGCTCTGGTAGAAGAAAGCTTCTCCTTCGGCCTTATGCTCTTTTGCATCGGCCTCTTCCTGACCCTGGGCTACCTGCTGTTCGTCTTCCTGTCCCACAGAGGCCCAATCTAAGGCAAAGCCGATAAAAATTAAAGATATTAACGTCCGGCCAGCCAAATTATATTAATTAGCTAACATTATAAATACCATAAGATATATTAATTTTCCTTATGATATATCTTATGGTATTCTTTATTATAGAAACATTCACATTAATAGCGGACAGCGGAAGGAAGAACGTTGGCGGAATATTCTGACAGTAGTTACTGTGGAAAGGCGTTTACGCCATGGAGTTGAAACCCAGGAAAACAGGAGGGCTGATACCCGACTGTTTTCCATGCTTTGGGGTTCAACGGAATGTCCGGCGTACCCGGCTTGCAACAGTAACTACTGTCAGAATATTCCTCTCGCTCCCCCCCCTCTGCCCCCCTATTCATGAAAGGAGCCCAATCATGAGCGTCAAGAGAATCTATGTAGAAAAAAAGCCGGACTTCGCCGTAAAAGCCCATGAACTGTCCGGTGAGATCAGAAGTTATTTAGGAATTGAGACCGTAACAAATGTTCGTGTATTGATTCGCTATGATATTGAAAATCTGTCCAGGGAGACTTATGAGACTGCATTGGGAACCATATTTTCCGAGCCGCCTGTGGACTATCTGTACGAGGAGGACTTCCCGAAGGAGGACTGCGCTCTGGTCTTTTCCGTAGAATACCTTCCTGGCCAGTTTGACCAGCGCGCTGATTCCGCGGAGCAGTGTGTAAAACTTCTGCGGGAGGATGAAGAGCCGGTGATTCGGACAGCCACCACTTATGTGATCTCCGGTACTCTCACCGAGGGCCAGGCAAAGGCCATTCGGTCCTTCTGCATCAACCCTGTGGATTCCAGGGAGGCGGCAGACGAAAAACCGGACACATTGGTCACGGTCTTTGAGGTTCCCGAAGATGTAAAGATTTTTGACGGATTCTGCCGGTTCGGCCATGAGGCCTTAAAAGAATTGTACGATTCTCTGAACCTGGCCATGACTTTTAAGGATTTTAAGCATATCCAGAATTATTTTGCCGGAGAAGAGCACAGGGATCCGTCTATGACAGAGATCCGGGTGCTGGACACCTACTGGTCCGATCACTGCCGCCACACTACGTTTCAGACGGAGTTAAAGGATGTGTCCTTTACGGACGGAGCCTACAGGGTTCCCATAGAAAATACCTATAAGCAGTATTTATCTGACAGAGAAGAGCTGTATAAGGGAAGAGACGACAAATTTGTCTGCCTTATGGACTTAGCCCTTTTAGCCATGAAAAAACTGAGAAAAGAGGGAAAGCTGGAGGACTTGGAAGAATCCGATGAGATCAATGCCTGCAGCATTGTGGTGCCTGTGGAAATCGACGGGGCGGAGGAAGAGTGGCTGATTAACTTTAAAAATGAGACTCACAACCACCCTACGGAGATCGAGCCCTTCGGCGGCGCGGCCACCTGCCTTGGCGGTGCGATCCGGGATCCCCTGTCAGGGCGTACCTATGTATATCAGGCCATGCGCGTCACCGGTGCGGCGGATCCGAGAAAGACCTTGTCAGAAACCCTTCACGGCAAACTTCCCCAGAGAAAACTGGTAACCGGCGCGGCAGAAGGATACAGCTCCTACGGCAACCAGATCGGCCTTGCCACCGGTTATGTAAAGGAGATTTACCACCCCGATTATGTGGCGAAACGTATGGAGATCGGCGCGGTTATGGGTGCGGCTCCAAGGAAAGGCGTGATCCGCGAGACATCTGATCCGGGCAATATCATTATTCTGTTGGGAGGACGTACAGGGCGTGACGGGTGCGGCGGCGCTACGGGCTCTTCCAAGGTTCACACGGAAAGTTCCATCAAGACCTGCGGGGCTGAGGTTCAGAAGGGCAATGCCCCTACGGAGAGAAAGATTCAGAGGCTGTTTCGTCGTCCTGAGGTCAGCAGCATCATCCGCAAGTGCAACGACTTCGGCGCAGGCGGCGTGTCTGTGGCTATCGGAGAGCTGGCAGAAGGCCTTCGCATTGATTTGGATAAAGTGCCGAAAAAATATGCGGGCCTTGACGGAACGGAGATTGCCATCTCCGAATCCCAGGAGCGTATGGCCGTGGTGGTGGAAGAAAAGGATGTGGACACCTTCTTAGGCTATGCAGAGGAGGAGAACCTAGAGGCTGTGGCTGTAGCAGTGGTTACAGAGGAACCCCGTCTGGTGATGAACTGGAGAGGCAAGACCATTGTGGATATCAGCCGGGCATTCTTAGACACCAACGGCGCTCACCAGGAAGCGTCTGTGGTTCTGGAGATTCCGGGAAGGGAAGGCAATCCCTTTGGGGGGAGGGAGGACATTCCCGATGTAAAGGAACGGTGGTTAAAGACTTTGTCCTCTTTAAATGTCTGCTCCCAGAAAGGCCTGGTGGAGATGTTCGACGGTTCCATCGGTGCAGGCTCCGTGTTCATGCCTTACGGCGGAAAATATCAGCTGACAGAGACTCAGTCCATGGTAGCCAAGCTTCCTGTCCTTGAGGGAAAGACCGATACGGTTACCATGATGAGCTACGGATTTGACCCTTACCTGTCCAGCTGGAGCCCCTATCACGGAGCTGTCTACGCAGTGGTTTCCTCTGTGGCCAAGATCGTGGCCGCAGGCGGGGATTACAGGAAGATACGGTTTACGTTCCAGGAGTATTTCAGGAGAATGACAGAGGAACCTTCACGGTGGAGCCAGCCTTTTGCGGCTCTCCTTGGGGCTTATGATGCGCAGCTGGGCTTTGGGCTTCCCTCCATCGGCGGCAAGGACAGTATGTCGGGAACCTTCAATGACATTGATGTGCCGCCTACCCTGGTATCCTTTGCCGTGGATGTGGCCAGCCATAAACATGTGATCACGCCGGAATTCAAAAAGCCGGGAAGCAAAATTGTGGTGTTCAAGGCCCGGAGGGATGAGTATGACCTGCCTGTATTTGAACAGCTTATGGAGGGTTACGGTAAACTTTTTAAGGATATTAAGGCGGGCAGGATTATTTCCGCATACGCGGTGGAAGGCCACGGCATGGCGGAAGGTGTCAGCAAAATGGCTTTCGGCAACAAGCTGGGAATAAAGATCGAGCACAATGTAGACCCAAGGGATTTCTTTGCACCGGACTGGGGCAGCATTCTGTGCGAGGTGCCGGAGGGAAAAGTAGGAGAGCTGTCCATAACCTATACCTTGATCGGCGAGGTTACAGACAAGGGTACGCTGGAATATGGAAGTACCTGCATAGCCATGGATGAGGCTTTGAAAGCCTGGACAGAGACTTTGGAGGATGTATTCCCCACAGAGTCGGGAGTGAAGCAGACAGAAGTGCCGGACGAGCCCTATGATGTGAGGGCGAAAGGCGGCCAGGTCTATATCTGTAAACATAAGGCGGCCAGACCACATGTGTTTATTCCCGTATTTCCGGGAACCAACTGCGAGTATGACAGCGCCAGGGCATTCCGGCGGGCAGGCGCTACGGTCAGCGACAGAGTATTTAAAAACTTAAGCGCGGCCAATATCCGGGATTCGGTGGAAGAGTTTAAGAAGGAGATTGCAAAGGCCCAGATCGTCATGTTCCCAGGCGGGTTCTCTGCAGGCGACGAACCGGAGGGTTCGGCCAAGTTCTTCGCCGCAGTCTTCCGCAATGAGGCCATCAGGGAAGAGATCGAAAAGCTGCTGAATGAGAGGGACGGCCTGATGCTTGGTATCTGCAACGGATTCCAGGCCCTCATCAAACTGGGCCTGGTGCCGGAAGGAACCATTGTGCCCCAGCATTCCGACTCACCGACCCTGACCATGAACAACATTGGGCGTCATGTGTCCAAGATGGTCTACACCAAGGTGGTGACCAACAAGTCTCCATGGCTTATGGGGGCAAAACTGGGCGGAGTGTACTGCAACCCGGCTTCCCACGGAGAGGGACGGTTTGTGGCCAATGAGGATTGGCTGAAAAAACTCTTTGATAACGGCCAGGTATGTACTCAGTATGTGGATGATAAGGGGAATCCTACTATGGATGAATTCTGGAATCCCAACGGGTCCTACATGGCAATTGAGGGAATCACAAGCCCGGACGGAAGAATCCTTGGGAAAATGGCCCATTCCGAGAGACGGGATGAGGCGGTCGCCATGAATATCTATGGGGAACAGGATATGAAATTGTTTGAGTCAGGAGTGGAGTACTTTAAGTAATGGTTCAGATGGTATGCCGAGGCAACTCTGAATATCTTGTGAGAGTAATTTAGGACAGCCCCGGAAAGAGAATAGAGTAAGTTTGAATGACCTTGTAGAGAGGAGAAATCCGTTCTATGAGGTCATTGTATTTCGGGAGACAGGAGAGAGAAAGCCTTGGAAACAGTGGAATTCTCTCACAGACCTTGATATCAAGGGGATTTGATAGTATACTAGAGGAAGCGTAGGGGGAATATAAGGATGGCAAAGAAGGCACAGGACTTAAGACCAGATACAGTGTTGAAGAATTACTGGAGCGACAATGAGCAGTTCGCCGATATCTTCAATGCAGTGCTGTTTGAGGGAAAGCAGGTCATTAGGCCAGAGGAACTGGAGGATGTGGACACAGAGGAATCCTCTGTATTGGAGCATAAGGACTATGCAGAGAGCATCAGGGCATCCAGAGACAATATAAAGGTGAGCAAGAAATCTACCGCATACGGTGTGGAACTTGTGATGCTGGGGATGGAGTCCCAGAGGCATGTCCATTATGCAATGCCGATGCGGGTCATGGGATATGACTACGGCACCTATAAAAAGCAGTATGACAGCAACGCTAAGAAGTATCAGACAGTAAAAGGGCTGGAGGATGATGAATACCTGTCGCGGATGAAGAAGACAGACAGGTTCATGCCAGTCATTACGATGGTTGTCTACTATGGTGAGAAGCCATGGGATGGGGCAGTGTCGCTCCATGGGATGTTAAATATTCCCGAAGAGATGAGGGCATTTGTAAATGACTATAAGCTTCTGCTTGTGGAGGCGAGGGAGAACAGCCTGATGCTCCACAATGTGAAAAATGTGGCCTTTTTCAATATGATGAAACTGATTCTTGACAAGAGCCTGCCAAGGGATGAGGCAAGGGAAAAGGTCATAGACTATGCAAGGGAACACAGGGTTGATAAATCTGTAATCATGACAGTGGCAGGAGCAACAAACTGTATGATTGATTACAATGCATTAACTAAGAAAGGAGACTTTGATATGTGTACTTTGTTTGAGGAAATCGCAAAAGAAAATGAAGCCAAGGGCATTGTTGAGACAGGATTTGATTTTGGGCTTTCTGAAAATGATATATTAAAAAGACTACAGGAGAAATTAAACCTGTCATTGCAGATGGCACAGGAATACGTCAAAATGTTCGGAAAGCAGACAGTCTGACAGAAAAAGACTGATTTTCGGCATATGTCAAAAGAAGCAGCATTTGAATTGAAGATATATGAGGTGAAGGAAAGAACGGTTCTGCTGATAGAACAGTTATTGGCAGTATGGGAAGATTCCGTAAGGGATACACATCTGTTTTTATCGGAGAGTGAGATATCTGATATAAAAAAATATGTACCGCAGGCACTAAAGGGAGTTGGGCATTTGGTTGTTGTAGAGGACGAAAACGGCTTTCCGGCTGCATTTATGGGAGTGGAGGGACAGCGGCTTGAAATGCTGTTTATCCTGCCTGCCGAAAGGGGAAAAGGGCTGGGGAAAATGCTGCTTCAATGCGGAATCAGGGATTACGCGGTAAATGAGCTGGCAGTAAATGAGCAGAACCCTCTTGCAAAAGGATTTTATGAGCATATGGGATTTCAGGTTTATAAAAGGATGAAACTGGATGAGCAGGGAAATCCGTATCCGCTTTTGTATATGAAATTGGATTGCATAAAAATGCCAGGGTGTAATTTTGAAAGATTGATGGGGACAGATTTGATTTGAAGCGTTGGTTTCCTGGAAAAAGCAGCCTTGATGAAAAGAGGGAAAGTATTAAAAGTGTCTGGAAGAAAATAAGAAGAGCCGTTCATAGAACCAGTCAACCATTCAGGGAATGGGACAGGGGGTTCGAGGACGACTCTTTCTCTATCTGGTTTATACCATACTTCTGAAAAAATGCAAGGAAAATTCCCTGCCGGAGTAAAGAAGTGGCTTTTTTTGCCGGCAGGAAGTATAATAAGGAAAGCGGTTATCAGGGAATGATAGAACAGGCAGAACGGAAAAGGAAGGGGTGACGGAGTTGGAAGTTGACAAGCTGAGATATGTGGAGGTAATTGCCCGCTATAAAAGCCTTTCAAAAGCGGCGGAGGTACTTCATATCTCCCAGCCCGCTTTAACCAGGTATTTAAACCGCCTGGAGGAAGAACTGGGATGTCTTCTTTTCAACCGCATGACCATTCCTATTCAACTGACAGTGGCAGGAGAGTGGTATATCGCATGTGCCAGACAGATGTCCGATCTTGACGAGAACATGCGCCGGGGAATCAGGGAAATCGCGGACCAGGAAAAGGGAAGGCTGAGGATCGGAATGTCCCCGGCCAGGGCGGAACATTGGCTGTCCCATATTTTGCCGCCTTTTCACAGGGCCTGCCCTGGTGTGGACGTGAAATTTGTGACGGGAGGCCACAGTTTTATGGAACAGGCGGTAAAGAACGGGAATGTAGATTTGGCCTTTCTTCCCCTTCCCATCAGTCTGTTCGACTTGGACTACGAAATTGTAGCTACGGAAAAAATGGTTTTGGTGGTTCCGGAGGGACATGCTGTGCTGGAAGGCGTACTGCTGAGGGACGACAGTTTGAGACATCCTATAAAACTGGAACCGGAACGTTTAAATGGAGAGACATTTTTAACGGTTCCCAGGGATCACAGCATTTATAAAATTATGGAAGATATTTTGGAGAGAAACGGAGTGAAGCCGGGACGCTTCGTGGAATATCCGGACAGTAGTCTGACTTATAAGCTGGCCTGTGAAAATATGGGGCTCACATTTGTACAGGATACGGTGGCCCTGTATCCCGGCTATTATAAAAAGCCTTATTTCTGCACCATAGATGATATTCCGGTAAAGAGCCATATTGCTGCGGCATGGAAACGCGATCTTGCCCTTCCTCTGTTTGCAAAGCGGTTTCTGGATATTACGGCAGAGGTTCTGAATACCTCTTCCCTGCTTCGGGTTTAATAAATAGTATCAACTTATAAAGCATACGCATAAGTCATATGTGAGATTGGCATTGGTATTTTTTCCTTTCAACGATTACAATAAAGGTATCGGCAGGCCTCCGAAATGATGAAGCTGTGAGTTTCTATTTTGTGAAAACGGAAAGGGAAAGGAGCTATTATGTCAACTACAATGTATGCGGTTCTGGGGATTGTTATGATGGTGCTTGTCATGGCTGTCTTAATCAGCGGCAAGACGGATCCGATTATTCCGATGATCACGATTCCCATTGTTTTTGCATTGATTATGGGGGCTGCGCCTGCTGAGATAAAAGACTGGACACTGAACGGCCTAAAAGACCAGCTGGCCAATATTACCATGTTTGTCTTTGCCATTATATTTTTCGGGGTTATGCAGGATACAGGGGTTTTTGACGTAATCGTAGGAAAGCTTTTAAAAGGCGCCAAAAGCGTGCCGGCGGTCTGCATTCTCACCGTAGTCGCTGCCATGGTGGGACATTGCGACGGTTCAGGCGCCACCACGTTCCTGATTGTGATTCCGCCATTTTTGCTTCTGTATAAGAAGATGAATATGCGTCCTCTGGTTCTCATGAGCCTGGTTTCATTGACAGCCGGCGCCATGAACTGTGTGCCATGGGGCGGCCCCACAGGACGTATGGCAGGAAGTTTTGGACTGAATGCCACAGATATTTTTGCCACCATGCTTCCTGCATTTGCAGTTGAGATAGTCTGCTGTTTTTTATTCGCCCTATATATGGCAAAAGTGGAGACGAAGCGGGGGGCCGGTGTTTCGGAACATGTTTCCATTGAAACCATGACACAAACAGGGCTGACGGAAGAGCAAAAAGCCCTGCGCCGTCCCAGACTGTTCTGGGTTAACTGTCTTTTGATTGCGGCGGCTATGGTGCTTATGTTCACTACGGGAATTCCTCCTTATATCTGCTTTATGGCCGGATCGGCAATTGCCCTGACGATCAATTATCCGGGAAGCAAAATGCAGGCGGAGCGATTGAAAACCTATGCGCCCGCATGCCTTACCATGGCTTCGGTTTTGATGGCCTGCGGTGTCTTTGTGGGGATTCTGTCCTACAGCCCGATGCAGGAATCCATGACAGTGCTTATGACAGAATTGTTAAGTGCGGAAAATGCCACAAAACATTTGAACGGAATATTAGCCTATATCTGGCCTGTTCTGGACCAGCTTGGATTAGATCACTATGCCTGCTGTTATACCATTGTGCCTATGGTTCAGAGGATCTGCGCAGATGTTGTGACTCCCATGCAGGCAGCGGTTTCTTATCTCATCGGCTGGCTTCCTCTGGTATTTGTGCACCCGACTACGGGAGCCATGTATGTGGGGCTGGGGTTATGCGGCGTGGAATTTAAGGAACACTGGAAATTCACGTTAAAATGGGGGCTTTTGATCGGATGGATTGCCACCACTGTCAGTATTCTCTTAGGGATAATCAGGTTTTAAGGAGGGAAAGATGGACTTATCAAAATTTATTAGGCATGTAGAAGAGGAAGGTCTGGATGTATTTAACATAATTGTTCATCAAAATGATCATCTGATTGGGCAGAAAGACTGGAAAGAGCCCAAAAGACTGGATATCCGTTCGGGAACCAAAAGCTTTACTGCTACTGCCGTGGGCTTTGCGGTGGAGGAGGGCATGTTTTCCCTGGAAGACTATGTGGCTGATGTGTTTTCTCAGGACATGCCGGAGCATATTTCCGAAAATATGAGGAAAATGCAGCTGAAACATCTGCTTACCATGACCATGGGATTTGAGCAGGAAGAGCTTATGGGCTCTCAGCGTCCGTGGATGAGGGAACATGTAAAAGACTGGGTGAAATATTCCTTAAGCCGCACTGTAATCTACGAACCGGGTGACAAATTTCTTTATAATAATATAGGGCCATATTTGTTGGGAGTACTGATACAGCGCAGAGCCGGTCAGACTCTTTGCGGGTATTTAAAACCCAGGCTGTTTGATAAAATCGGAATTGAAAATCCGGAGTTTGTGGAACACTGTCCCTTGGGATATGAGATGGGAAACAGCGGACTGTGCCTGGATGTCTATGAATTTTCCAAGTTAGGGAAACTGTATCTGCATGACGGAGTATGGAACGGAGAGCGGGTTTTGCCGGAAGGATGGGTAAAGAAAGCTTCCTCTCCTTACAGCTATACGATTATGAAGTCCTCACTGCCGGGCTATGATATTGCCAATGATAATGTGATCGGGGCTACATACGGGTATTTTTTCTGGATCGGACCGTGGGGAAAATGGTACTATGCCTGCGGGGCCAATGATCAGCTCTGTGTGGTGGTGCCTGACAAACATGCGGTGATTACTGCCGTGGGGCATGTAATGCAGCATGGGGACAGGACCATTCATCTGATCGCTAAGGATATTATTCCCGATCTGCCATAAAAGACATTGGAGGTTTTCTTAAAAAATGACCCTGAAAAAGAGCCTGTTCAAATACGTTTCCGCATCTGTGATGTCCATGCTGATTTTCTCCTTCTACACCATGGCCGACGGATTTTTTGTGTCCCGCGGTGTGGGAGAACTGGCCCTTGCGGGAGTAAACTTGGCTTCCCCCTTTACCCAGCTGATTTTTGCAGTGGGCCTGATGTTTTCTATCGGGACATCCATTGTCATTTCCATCTGTTTCGGAGAGGGGAGGGATGAGAAAGCCAATAATTATTTTAACCAGAATCTGTTTGTGGTGGGAACGGCGGCCATTTTGCTTACAATCCTGGTCCGGTGTAATCTGGACCGGACAGCCTCCCTTTTGGGGGCGTCAGGGGAGACCTTTTCGTATACCAGGGATTATGTGGGAATTATCGCCCTGTTTGCCTTCTTTTTTATGATTTCCTATAATCTGGAAGTACTGGTGAAGACAGGCGGGGCTCCTCTTATCTCAACCGTGGGCGTCAGCAGCTGCGGATGTATGAATGTGCTTCTGGACTACCTGTTTGTCATGAGGTTCGGCTGGGGAGTAAAAGGTGCGGCCTTTGCCACAGGACTGTCCCAGGTATTATCGACCTGTATTTTTGCGGTATATTTTCTGTGGAAAATCAAGAGGCTTCGGTTCGGGACGTTTCGGTTTGACCTGGGGATCTATAAGAGAATTATTCCCGGCGGACTTTCTGACGGAATTACGGAACTGTCCACGGGAGTGTCGGCGTTTGTCTTTAACCGGGCCATTGTAAGGGTAATCGGAGATCAGGGCCTGGTGGCCTTCTCCGTGATTACCTACGTCAATACGGTGATTGTCATGACTATGACAGGCATAAGTCAGGGCCTGCAGCCTTTGGTCAGCTTTTACTATGGAAAGAAAGAGGAAAAGAACTACAAAACATTGCTTAAATATGCCTTTACGGCTCAGGTAATCATATCTCTGGCCGCGTTTTTAGGAGTCTTTTTTTTTGCCCCCGGCTGCGTGGGGATTTTTGTCCAGAGAGGCCATAAGGAACTTTTTGAGTACTGTGTTTCGGCCCTCAAGCAGTATGGGGCAGTGTTTCTGCTCCTTGGAACCAATATTGTGCTGGCAGGATATTTTGCCGCAGTAGCCCGCCCTGCATATTCTCTCACGATCTCCTTGTCCAGAGGATTGATCTGCAATACTATCTGCGTGCTGGTCATGGCGTGGGCCTTGGGAGATCGGGGAATCTGGAGCGCGGTGACCGTGTCTGAGTCCATGACCCTGGGGCTTACTCTGGTGCTGTGGAGGAAGTACGTAAGACTTGGGGGACGTTGGAAAGAGGGAGTGTGATAGTTGCTGTTCCCATGGTTCACAGCAACAGGCAAAAATCCATGAAAAAACAGGCCGGGAATCTGCTATGGGATTCCCGGCCTGTTGCTGCCCGTAACCGCGCTCCGGCACGGGTGTGCATGGAGACCACACTTATTTATTGAATGGCCTCGGCGACAGAAGTTCCTGCCTTATAACCGCTGGTCATGGCCCATCCGAAGAGGGAGCCGCCCAGATAGATATCGCCTTCCAGTCCGCCTACGGCTTCGCCGGCTGCGTACAGACCGTCCACCGGGTTCTGGGAGGTATTGAGAACCTGCATCTGCTCATTGACATGGAGACCGCCCAGGGTGGCATAGTAGCGCAGCCACATCTGGACTGCATAATAGGGGCCGTCGCCGCTGATCTTCATGGTCAGGGTTCTTCCGAATTCATCGGTTCCGGCGTCTACGGCCTGATTGTAGCTTTCAGCTGCAGCAGTCAGGGCGCCGTCAGGAAGATTCAGGACTTTTGCCACATCTTCCAGGGTGTCGCCGCCAACCATAACCGGGTTGGAGGAGCCGTTATTCTTAAGCCAGGTCTCTACATCCTCATCGGTGTAGATCTTGCTTCCCTTCATGCCTTCGTTAAATGCCGTAAAGGATGCCTCGTCAAGAATCAGATAGGATGCTTCGTTCCCCTTCATGGCCTGGATCAGCTCATAAGCGCCGCCCTGCTCATTGGCAAAACGTTCCCCCTTTTCATTGACCATAAATGCGCCGCTGGTCTTGTAAGCGCCGCCCACTCCCGGATTGCAGTACTGACCCAGACCGCTTGGAAGAACAATGCTGTTGGGCTGTACGTTGACAAATTCCATGTTGATCAGATCCGCGTCCACTGCTTTTGTCATCTCGATGGCGTCGCCGGTGGCGCCGGCTGCTCCCGCGTAAACGAATTTCTGGAATTCTTCCGGAACCAGATCGTCATTGGCTCCAAATCCGCCTGTAGCCAGAATCACTGCTTTGGCGTTGATGGTGTATACTTCTTTTTCCCCTTCAGCCTTCACTCCCGTTACTTTGCCGTCTGTCACCATCAGTTCTGTGGCAGGGGTGCTCATCAGTACCTGACCGCCGGCCTCTTCCACATGGGCCAAGAGGGTCTTTACCACTCCGGCGCCCCGTCCAACGCCGGAATATGTACGGCTTGTGGTGGGACGCTGGTACTCCACATTAGCGCCTTCCGGGTCTACCAGCCAGTCAAATGCTTCTCCTACGGTATTGACAAAAATATCCACCGTAGGCTCATGGTTAAGGTTATGGCCGTTTTCAAGGAGATCAGCTTTCAGTTTTTCGGGACTGTCCTCCACGCCGTCCTCAGCCAGCCACTTGCTTCCCGTGGCAGTGGTTCCGGCTCCTGCCATGGAAGAAGCGCCGCCGGCAAATGACATTTTTTCGAGAAGAACCACTTTGGCCCCATTCTGCAGGGCAGACAGGGATGCGGTCAGACCGGCACCTCCGGCTCCTACTACTACAATATCCGTGTCAATGGTGACTTCTTCCTTCTGGCCGTCGGAAGCAGCCACTGCCTGGGACAGCTTAGAGACATCCAGCCCCGCAGATTCTACCGCATCTTTAAGGGCGGCCCGGAAACCGTCCGAGGTGACGGTGGCGCCTGCTACCGTGTCCACGTTGATGGTCTGATTGTCAAGGGCCTGCTGTGCCAGAACAGGCAGGGCTGCCTCGCCGATATTTTCCGTCTCAGAGTGTTCCGTTACTTTCAGATCTGTGATTACATCTTCCTCTACGGTGATCTCCACCACAATATCACCGTGAAAGCCAGGAGCTTTTCCTGTAAATACTCCGCCGGATTCCTCCGCTTCTTTTGTCGTCTCTTTTTGTGTCTCGGCAGCGGTGGTAACGGGCTGCGAGGTCTCGGCAGGTGCAGAACTGCTGCCGCTTTGACATCCTGCCAGCAGCAGAGATGATGCAAGTAATACTGATACTAATTTTTTCATGTCACTCTCCCTCTCTGTCTTCATGAAATCGTACTTTTTGCGGGGGCACAAAACGCTGTCCTACATTATCGGGAAGGTCCATACCGCTGTTTTCCAGTATTTTTTCCAATAGATATAGGAACTGCTCCTTCTCTTCCTGAGTAAAATTTCTCAAAAGATACTTATCTCTTGCCCCCATGTGCTGCCTGCACCTTTCAAACAGCTGGTCCGCCTGTTCTGTCAATGTGATCAGGTTGGCCCGCTTGTCCTTTGATACAGATGTGCGGCACAGATAGCCTTTGGTTTCCAGCCTTTTGATCAGGCCTGAAACCGTAGCATAACTTAACTGCAGATACTCGACAATCTCCTTTTGGGAGGCAGACTTCTGCTCCTTCTGCGCCAGATAATCAAGAAGCTCCATCTGGCTGCTGGTTATGTCATACTGTCTGAAAAAACGGTTTCTGCCGTTTTCAAAAGAGAGATGAACCAGTTTTACTAACCGGCCCAGTTTTTTTCCGTTTGCCATGAATAAAACCTCAACTTTCACAACACACTGGTGCAGGATAAAAGGGTGCCGAATATTTGTTTAGCATGCTAAATATATTATACCGAAAGTTTGAAATTTGTCAACAGGAACGGGAAATCTCTCTGCTTTTGCGGGGCGCAGAATGTGACAAAAGGCGGCTGCATGGCTCATGGGAGTCAGCAGCCCTGCCGCAGTCATGCTCATTTGGCCCGCTGTTCGCGGGAATAAAAAATCGGAAGGAAGACATACTAAGAGAAATCATATTCAGGAGGGAAGAAAAAAGTTATGAGCAGAAATAAAGAGGTAGATATGCTTGATTTTATTTATCAGAATTCCCAGATGGGCGTGGCGTCCCTCAATGAAATTCTGCCTATGGTGGAGGAAGGAAAATTCAAAGAAAGTCTGCGCTCCCAGTTAAAGGGATACAAGGATATCCATGAAAAGGCCAAAAACCATCTGAACAAGGCAGGGTACGACGAAAAGGGAATTCATGCCATGCAGAAAATGATGACCTATCTCATGATTGACGTAAAGATGATGGCCGATTCCTCTCCGTCTCATGTGGCCAAGATGCTGATTCAGGGGAGCAATATGGGAATAATAGACGCCCAGAAGCGGATTCATGAGTATAAAGGTGAGGCAAATCCAGAGGCTTTAAAGCTTATGAAGCATCTGCAGGAATTTGAAGAGAAAAACGTAGAACGGCTGAAGGAATATCTGTAACTGATAAATATCCCGCAGGGAAAGCAATGTTGGAAAACATTGGCTCCTGCGGGAGCTTTTCATTTTGGGCTGATAATTCAGGATTTGTATTTTATCTGGTTTATCCGGCGCCATTTTATCTTCTTTGCAGCAAAATAAATAATCTCTTTCGCGGCAAAATTTCTTGACACAACAGGATAAGTGTGCTATTTGTAAGTCAAAGACCCTGCGGGCAGGTCTGCGCTTTGCTTCGGCCGGTGCTAATCGTGGGTCACTGGCGCACAGTACCGCAAAAGTCAGGTCAGTCTGACCTTGGCTCGCTGCCTTCGCGGGAATAAAATCCACATCATCGGGAGGAAGGATTATGAAGAAAACTCTGGGAAATCACAATGTAAGGCGTTTCATGGCAGCCGGCCTGGCTGTACTGTTCCTTGGCGGGTGCGGCAAAAACCCTGCCGCACCAGGGGACGGCCAGACAGGAGGCAAAGAGAAAGTCAGTCTTTATGACAGGGGGCTTGAACTTATAAACAAAATGGACAGAATGGCGGAATCCGGAGAATACGCGGAAATGATGACCTCGTCACAGGAGGTTTTGGAAGTTGTAAGGGAGATCGGGGCCGGAGACTACTCGCAGCCAAAGGCCGTTTACCAGGTAAAGATGTCAAAAGAAGTCATGGAGAACCTGTTTGATCTCTACGGCGGCCAGATGGATTCTCTGCCGGAGGAACTGAAAGAGGAGCTGAAGCACCGCATAGCCAGTTCCGTTCCCACTATGGTCAGTGCTGTGGAGGGCTCGGATGTTTTGGCGGCTGTCAGCCTTATGGCGGCGGATGATTATTTTATAGACAGCAGTATGACGGAAGACGCCATTTATTTCTATATGTATGAAGGCAAATGCTGCGGGGCGGTGGTGTTCTCGGCCCGTGACGAGGGAATCGTCACCGCTTCGGGAAGAATGATTGTAAGTGAGGCGCTCAGCCAGGCTGCCGGACAGGAGGAAGTAAAAGAGTGGCTTGTGCAGAATGCGGGGCTTTTGGGAATTGAGATCTCGGAAGTATCGCCGTAATATTTTTCTTAATTCCGGGCATGATAAGGACAGGCTGCAAGCCCAAAATCATGTTCAGGAGGGAATATTATGACAAAACTGGATTGTACTGTAACAAACTGTCTCCATAATTCAGATCATCACTGCTGCAAGCAGGCAATTATTGTAGACGGAAGTAAGGCAAAAGACTGCTGCGAAACCTGCTGCGGAAGTTTCGACGAGAACAAGGACGGAGCGTTTCATAACCTGTTTAAGACACCGGAGAGCCGTCTGGAGATTGACTGCGAGGCTGTAAACTGTGTATATAACAGAGACCGTCACTGCGAGGCGGACCATATCGGCATTGCCGGAGACGGAGCGTCTGATGCCAGCCATACGGAGTGCGCCACATTTAAGATGAGATAAGGGTGAATGACAAGAAGCCGGAAGATTTTCTTGAGAGGGAAATCCTCCGGCTTTTGCCGTGAGTTGCGGCTGAGGATTAATTGTGTTACCATAGACAGGAGACAGGACGTTACATGGCTGTTTTTCCATGCCTTACAGGCGCGGGGCCGGGAATCCTCTTGGAGACAGGCTTCCATGGAATTTACAGCCTTTTGGCCCCGGTGCCATACATACTTAAGAGGGAGGTTTGAGATGGACCAGGAACTGCTGTTATTTTTTGACAAAACTCCGGAGGCTCTGCATCTGTATGAGACCTTTGAGGAACGGATTTTATCAGAGATTCAGGGAGTAAGGGTTCGGGTACAGAAGACACAGATTACATTTTCCAACCGATATAATTTTGCCTGTGTATCCTTTTTGCCTGTGAGGAAGGCGAAAGAGAGGCCAAAAGTCTATATTACCGTCACTTTTGGCCTTGGGAGAAAGGAAGAGTCCCCAAGGATTGACCAGTCCACAGAGGCTTATCCGGGCCGGTGGACTCACCATGTGATGGTAAGTAAGACTCAGGACATAGACGAGGAACTGATAAGGTGGGTGAAGGAAGCGGCCCTTTTTGCCGAACATAAGGGAGTTTCCAAGAGCATTCAAAAGAGAAGAAAGGGGTAAGGGCTTTGGAAGAGAAAATAAGGATGGCTATTATGGGAACCGGCTCCATGGGGCGGCAGTATGCTCAGATGATAGATAAGGGAGCAGTTCCCCATATGGAATTGACTGCAGTGTGCTGCCGGAGTGACGAGGCCTGCCGATGGGCGGCAGAAAGCTTAGGCGGCAGGGCGGCTGTGTACAGAAGCGCCGATGAACTCTGCAGTCACCCGGAGCTCTATGACGCAGTCCTCATCGTCACCCCCCACTGCAGCCATGAGGAACTGGCAGAGAAAGCATTTTCTCTGGGAAAACATGTTTTCTGCGACAAGCCCTTGGGGCTCTCGGTGAGGGAGGCCAGGAGAATGAATGAAGGGGCACGCCGTTATGGCAGAAAGCTGGCTGTCATGTTTCATCAGCGGCTCTATGAAAAAAATAAAAGGATTCGTCAGATTGTACAGGGAGGCGAACTGGGAAAAATTCAGAGGGTTTCCATGGTAAACACAGAGTCCTACAGGACAAGAGCCTACCACAATTCCGGCAGCTGGCGCAGTACCTGGGGCGGGGAAGGCGGCGGGGCCCTGAT
Source organism: Clostridiaceae bacterium (assembly GCA_910574345.1). GTDB lineage: Bacteria > Bacillota > Clostridia > Lachnospirales > Lachnospiraceae > UBA3402. Next base: position 136,643 of record CAJSZV010000002.1, read on the forward strand.
CAATCAGGGGCAGCATCTGCTGGATCTGTGGCAGTGGTTTTTCGGTATGCCGAAAGAAATCTATGCTAATGTGGCATTTGGCAAATACAATGATTTTGCCGTGGATGATGAGGCGCAGATCGTCATGAAATATGACGGCAAAATGACGGGCAGCTTCTTTTTATCTACAGGGGAGGCCAGGGCTTTGGAACGTCTGGAGGTTGTGGGAAGCAGGGGTACCCTTCTTGCAGAAGGGGATACCATAACGATCTGCCGGTATTCCGAAGATTCTCTGGAGTACGGAAGGGAGTCCAAGTACAGGACCAGAGAGGGTCTTGAACTGAGGGAAGAGTCAAAGACGTACCCTGTTAAGAAAGAGTATGAGCAGATGCTTGAGAATTTTGCCGTGGCAGTGCTGCATGGAGAGGATTTAATTGCGCCCGGAGAAGAGGGGTATAAGGCTCTGGAGCTTGCCAACAGCGCCTATCTGTCCGCCTGGCTGGGAAAGCCTTTGTCCCTGCCTTTGGATGGACAGGAGTATGAGGCGGAACTTGGAAAGAGGATAGAGGAAGAGAAGGGCAGGGAGAAAGAGAAAGGCAGAGGAAGCCTATGGGGAGACAGGAAGATGCAGCAGGGAGAGGAGACAGGGAGGACGGAGATGACATCAAGGCACCCTTCTGTCAGAGTGACGACTCTCTGCCATCTGGAGCGCGGCGGCAGGTATCTGATGCTTCACCGAATTTCCAAAAAAGCGGATGAGAATAAAGACAAATGGATTGGCGTGGGAGGCCATATGGAGGAGGGCGAAAGCCCGGAAGACTGCCTGATTCGCGAGGTGAAGGAGGAGACGGGACTGACTCTCACTTCTTACCGGTTCCGGGGTCTGGTAACCTTTGTGTCGGATCAGTGGGGCACCGAGTATATGTGTCTGTATACGGCGGATGCCTGGACCGGAGAGATGACAGAGTGCCGGGAAGGCGCTTTGGAATGGGTGGATAAGGATAAGGTGTGCTCTTTGAACATATGGGAAGGGGATAAGATATTCTTCCGGCTGCTTGAAGAGGAGGCGCCGTTTTTCTCGCTGAAACTCCGGTATGAGGGGGATTGTCTTAAGGAGGCGGTGCTGGATGGGGAGAGGATACAAAAAAGTCATAATAGGCAAAAATAAATTATCGCTATAGCTATTGAAAGAATCGGATAAATTGTGTAAACTGAATATATCTTAGTAATTGTACATAAAGGAGCAGCCGATGAAAAAAGCAATGAATCAGTCAAAATTAAATCAGATATTAAATGGAATATCCATTACCGCACTTCTGTTGGTAGTGCTGTTAGTGATGGTTTACAGCAGCATTAACAGCAGGGTTAGCGGTGCCAGTGAGGACCGGTTTTATCTGACCTATAATGCCAACCGATTTATGAACGGTTCCTCTTACCTTACCAATGAGGTGAGGGCCTATGCCGCTACAGGGGCGAAAGAACATTATGATAACTATTGGAATGAGATCAATAACTTAAAAAACCGGGATCTGGGAGTGGCGGCTATGCAGGAAATCGGAATTACAGACAGCGAGCAGGCCATGATTGATCAGATGTCCTCCCTTTCCAACAATCTGGTTCCCTTAGAAGAGGGGGCCATGAAGCAGGTGCAGGAAGGGCAGATGGAGGAAGCCTTAAACTATGTATACGGAAGCGAATATAATACGGTGATCGGTAATATTAACGCTCTGAAAGAACAGTTTTTGGACACTCTGGATCGAAGAACTCAGTCGGAAGTGGATACCCTGGTTTTGGAAGCCGATATTGTCAAAGGAATTATCTTTTTGGCCCTTATGTGCGTGGGAATCATGCAGATATGTGTTCTCATAGTGACAAAGAAGAAGATTCTCAATCCTATTATAGCAGTCCGGGATCAGATGGGTGAGATTGCCGGAGGGAATCTTTCCGCAGAATTTGCCCTGGAGCCGGATACCTCCGAGATCGGAATGCTGGTAGCCTCCATTCATGAGACCAAAAATGAACTTAAGAAATACATTTCCGATATTGATTCCAAGATGTCCCAGATGGCAGGAGGAAAACTGGATTTGACCATAGGAAGCAGCTACAGAGGCGATTTTCTGCCGATTCAGAAGGCTATGTCCCAGATTCTGGATTCCTTAAACAATGCGCTGTTCCAGATTGACCAGACCTCAGGCCAGGTATCGGACGAATCCGAAAAAATGGCTTCTGATGCCCAGCTTCTCTCCAATGGAGCCGTGGAACAGGCATCCGCTGTGGAAGAGCTGTCGGCCAGCGTTCAGGCCCTGTCTGTCCAGGTCAACAGCACATCAAAGGATGCGGACAACGCCCGCCGGTCTTCGCTGGATGCAGCTCAGAAGCTTCAGATATGCAATGAGAAAATGGAAGATTTGACCACAGCCATGGGAGACATTTCCAAGGCATCCCAGGAGATCAGCGGTATCATCAAAACCATTGAGGATATCTCCTTCCAGACGAATATTCTGGCACTGAATGCGGCGGTGGAAGCAGCCCGTGCGGGGACGGCAGGAAAAGGATTTGCCGTGGTGGCGGATGAGGTACAGAGTCTGGCCAACAAAAGCTCTGCGGCAGCTAAGGATATTACAAAGCTGATTACGAATTCTATGAAATTGGTGGAACAAGGGACTGCTTTGTCCGCTGATACTACCCAGACTCTGGCCCAGGGAGTCGCAGGCGCCAACCGGTCTACAGAACTTGTGGAACGGATTGCCCAGTCAGCTACGGACCAGGCCGAATCCCTGAATCAGATCACCCTTGGCATGAACCAGATCTCGGATGTGGTCCAGACTAACGCAGCAACGGCGGAGAAGTCTTCCATGACAGCCCAGGAACTGCGGGGTCAGGCTGAGGAGATGAAGAGGTCTACCCAGAAGTTCAGGCTGCGGAGGCGGGGGTAGGAGAAGACAATAAAAATGGCTGATTCCTTTTTTTCAGAAATTGGATATATACTGACAAACGATGGACAATATTATAATACATTGGATATAGAAGCCTTTTCTCTCATGATGAAGGATCCGTCATATTGTTATAAATTTTACTGGCTGGAGGCAATCGTGCAGTTGATTTCACAAGGTATTAAAGAGACTACTTTTGATGCCATTATTGATGAAATGATATGCAACGCCTGGTATTCCGTCAGAGAGTTCCATATTCATTTAAGCGGAATGCAGGTGGATGGACAGGTGAGAGACGGCCTGGAACGGGCAATAATAAGGCTGACGGAACTTAGTAATCTTCCGGCAAACGTATCGAAGATTGAGATAAAAAATGCGATTCATATTCATAATAAGGAACTGAAAACATTTAAAGAGCAGTTGACAAATATGGTTCCATACAGAGCACTTGCAGGTTTTTTTAATAAAAGTGAAGAATCTGCAGATTGGGGCAGTGCCAAAAGAATGATTGCTTACATAGAAAAAATCAATAGAGATGTGGTATTGCTTCCATATATTTTGGGATCGGAAAGTAAGCTAAAGAAAAAAGTATATTTTCAGGAACCATGGATAAAAATGATCCAGGATCAAACGGTAACTATTCTTGGGTGGATTCAGTATGAAAAAGTAAAATGGCTTCAAAATAATAATCCAGAGGTTCCTGGGCTTGTTTATAAATTAGTTCCAATTGATGAAAAAATGAGGAAATTAAACAATGTCCGAAGGCTCTGGAAAGGGATTCTTGATATAAGCAAAGTGATAGACGTATTTACAGATAAGCCAGTAGTATCCAGCCAGTATGATGTGGATCATTTTATTCCGTGGTCGTTTGTCATGAACGATGAATTATGGAATCTGATGCCGATGGATTCTTCATTGAACGCGTCAAAGAGTAACCGTCTGCCTAAATGGGATCCATTTTTTGAACATTTTGCAAGAAACCAATATCTTATGTATGGCCTAATTCATGATAAGATTGGAATCCGGAAATTATATGAAGCATGTTACAAAGATAATCTTCATTCCTTGTGGGCAGGGCAGGAATTATATCGAATAGGAAACACGAAAGAAGAGTTTTATAATATTCTGCAGAAAAATATGCAGCCGGTTTATGATTCTGCCAGGAGACAGGGATATGAAATTTGGAGTAAATGTCAGGCAGGATAAAATTATTACAGTTCATCCGCACCGCAACACCAGTCACGGAAAGATATGTTGTATGTTTCTGTGCCTGGTGTTTTTTAAGCAAGGCTTTGCATAATGCTGAGGAAGAATCAAGAAATTAATAATCACACAAAGATTCCACAAAATAAGTCAGCGCCAACATATCTGCACTTCCCCCCGGACTGATATTCCTCTCAATAAACTCCCAATCCAGTTCCCGAATTACAGAGATATAATCAGGCATTTTACCGGCAATGTCCCCATTGCCATTATTATCCACAGCCTCCAAAACCCCCCTCACTCTTCTCCGGATCTCCTTCATGGTCTCATAATCAGACCGGGCGATGATATTGGTGTCCACAGCTCCGGCAATAATGTGAAGAAGGGTCAGGACTCCGGCGTCATTGACAGAGAGTCCTTTTTTCTTATAAGTCCGAAAGACGGGAAGGGCAAGGTCAAAGACTGTAGGAAATCCTTTTGCGGCCTCCCCCCGGATTCCGGTTATGCCGTAGAGGGCATAAAGCCGTTCCCCGTGAGTTCTTGCATTTTCCACTGTGATCCCCTGAAAATCATCCAGTACATGGCAGGTCATCTGCCGGCAGGTACGGGTGAATGCTTCCTCCGAAAAGGGTACTTCATTGCCGTAGAGGTATCCGAGAACACAGCAGAAGATCCCCAGGGAGAAGATCATTCCTTTGTGGGTGTTGACCCCTCCTGTAGCGGCAAGCATCACTTCCTCTGCATGGATTCCCACAGGGCGGATCAGGGCAAATACTTCCTCACAAGGCCTCTCATGATTGCGGATTCCAAGGAGCGTGAACTCTTCAAAAAACTGGTTTAGAGACACGGCGCTGGACTGGAAGGTGTAGAAATCCATATCCTTGTGGGAGCCTGAGTTGTCCCGGTCCACCAGTCCAGGTTTGGGTGTGGCGGCCACTTCGAACAGGAGGGCGGCCATGGACAGGGAGGAAATGCGGCGGGCGTACTGAAGGTCAAAATATTCCTGCATGATTTCGCATTCCTTTACAAGAAGTTCTTTTACCGTGTGGGTTCTGGAACGGCTGCAGACAAATGCATCCTGACTGCAGATTAAGCATTTGCGGACAGGCATCTGGAAATCCTGGCGGGAGAGCTTGCTTCTATCGGTCTGTATCACATCCAGGTCAAACAGGCGCCCAAGGGTAGTCCGCTCTTCCAAGCGGCAGAGAATTTCCTTAATCTTCGCGGCAGGGGCATCTACAGAGAAAAATGCCTCACAGCCGGTGATATCCTCAATCCGTGTCTCTTTTTTCACAGGCAGACGCCAGGCGCTTAACTGGGTGCGGATAAGTTTTAACCCTTCCTCAAAGGTGCGCACTGCCAGGGGAAAGACCTTGACAGGTCCGGGAATATTCAGGGTAAATGAGATGAGAGGGCAGTGATAAGTCTCGATCAGCAGCTGCTGGATATATTGGCGGCGTTCCCTGGCGTCCAGCATCCGGGGCAGGTCTACATATGCTCCGGTTACGATTTTTTCTATATTTGCTTCTATATTCATAAGGCTCTCCAGTCTCCCGTCTTTTTCTGCCTCATCCCGACAAGAATATCAGGTATTTTGCCTGCTGTTGTTTTGGAAAGGCAGCAGGAATCGGGCTGTTTTCTGTCATTTTTTTTAGTATACCATAAAATCCGGCGGGATTCCTTAATTTTTAGAATTGCAGCGGAACAAAGTGGAGAGTAAGGGGTATATCATAACAATATAGAATCATAAGAGAGAAAGGTTTCAATATGTGGAAGAAAGATAAGCCGGACTTTAGGGATACCCTGCGGGCCTGTTATATTGGATATATCACTCAGGCAGTGGTCAACAATCTGGCCCCGCTGCTATTTATCATATTTCAGGAAAGCTATGGCATCTCATTTCATCAGATTACCCTTCTGATCGGCGTCAATTTTGGAATTCAGCTTTTGGTGGATTTGGCATCGGCTACAGCCGTAGACAGGATCGGCTACAAAAGCTCCATTGTGTTTGCCCATATCATATCAGCCGTGGGCATAGGGTCCATGGCAGTCCTGCCGGGATATGCCGGGCTTTTAGCGGCCGTTGTTCTCTATGCCGTGGGCGGCGGGCTCATTGAAGTGCTGCTGAGTCCCATTGTGGAAGCATGTCCTACAAAAGAGAAATCCGCCTCCATGAGTCTTCTCCATTCCTTTTACTGCTGGGGGTATGTGCTGGTGGTAATGGGGACCACTTTGTTTTTTGCTCTGGCAGGACGGCATAACTGGCGGATTCTCTGTATTCTGTGGGCCTTGATTCCCGCTTTCAACGCCATCCAGTTTGCCAGGGTCCCTATTCGTTCCCTGGAAGAAGAAGGGGAGTCCCTTCCCTGGAACCGGTGGATTAAGGGAAAGCCGTTTTGGATCTTTGCCCTTCTTATGATGTGTTCCGGCGCCTGCGAACAGGCTATGAGCCAGTGGGCTTCCGCCTTTGCCGAGGCAGGACTGAATGTGTCAAAAACCATAGGAGACTTAGGGGGCCCCTGTCTTTTTGCTGCCCTTATGGGCACTTCCCGAATCTTTTATGCCAGGTTCAGTGAAAATATTCCGCTTAAAAGATTCATGCTGTTTTCCGGAGGGCTGTGTCTTACAGGTTATCTTTTAGCATCCTTTTGCACATCTCCCGTCTGGGCTCTTGCCGGATGCGCCCTCTGCGGCCTGGCCGTAGGGATTCTGTGGCCCGGAACTTTCAGCCTGGCAGCAGAGTCCATGCCGGGAGGAGGAACCGCCATGTTTGCCCTTTTGTCCCTTGCCGGAGATTTGGGCTGCTCGGCTGGTCCTACTGTAGTGGGTCTGGTGACTGACAGCTGCGGCGATATTCAGGCCGGTTTTCTTATGGCTGTACTGTTCCCTGTCATGCTGTTTATAGGAGTACTGCTGACGAATCTGGCAAAAGCAGAGACATGATCTGTCAGGCTTTGGGTATTAAAAATACACCCGCTGACCAGTGCCGTTTGGATGATATACGATTTATGTGTGATTTGTATATCATCTTCTGGGCATCCGGGTATCATACGCCTGTCTCTTTTCCGGCCTATAGTATCTGATCATCTTTTGAGGGTACATATTTGGCAATATCCTCAATCTTACAATTCAAAATCCGACAGAGATCATTTACGGTCTTCATGGAAATATCCTTATTATGTTTCAGCCTGTGCAGAGTACTGTGGGACATGTGGTGTTTATTGGTAAGAGTATACCAGTTTTCTTTTGATGCTCTAAGAGTTTCCCAGAATGGCGAATAATCAATCATGTATAACCTCCTTGTTGGTATATATTTTTAAAATAAAAGATATTCTTATTCTTGAATATCTTCGTTATAGAGAATATAATGTAAGAAATAAGAAAGGAGAGCTTGCAGATATGGGTGAAAATATTATGGATACATTAAAGGTCTTAGCCAATAAACGGATGGAAATGTCTCTGCTGAGAGTGAGAGAAAGAGATTTGGTTTATAAGAAAAAATTAGATCAGGTTATGCAGTTGGAAAAAGAATATGAGATGTTCGCTTTGGATAAAGAAGGAAGGAAACTCATAGACAAGCACAGCCTTGCAACTGCGTGAGGCTGTGTTTGCCGATTGTATGGATTTATAATGTTTTTAAACTGTTTAGTAATCACCTAAAAGTCGCAAAACAGGCATTTTTTCCCGGAAAATCAACAAATTATATTTAACACAAATTTAACACTCTGTTCTCTTGGGAAAGTTCTGTTTTTCATGTATAATGAAAAACAACTTGCTAAAAAGATTCAGGAGGTTTTCCAATGAGACTATACAAACCAAAACTGCAGGAAAAGCTGGAGGAGGCCTTTAAGGCAGTTCTTCCGGTGGTAGGAATCGTCCTTCTCTTGTGCTTCAGTGTAGCTCCGGTGCCTCCGGGGATTTTGATGGAATTTCTCGTAGGAGGCCTGCTTTTGATCGTGGGAATGATGTTCTTTACTTTGGGGGCGGAACTTTCCATGACCCCCATGGGAGAGCAGGTGGGAAGAAGCATGACAAAAAGCAAAAAGCTGTGGGTTATGGTGGTCCTGGGCTTTATCCTGGGTTTTGTCATCACCATATCAGAGCCGGATCTCCAGGTTTTGGCGGGCCAGGTGCCCTCCATCCCCAACATGGTGCTGATTATGTCCGTGGCATGCGGCGTGGGAATTTTTCTGGTCATTGCCCTGGTGCGTATGCTTTTTGGTATTCCTTTGGCGCCTATGCTGATCGTTCTTTACATTGCCGCCCTAGTGCTGGCGTTTTTGGTGCCGGCGGATTTTCTGGCAGTGGCTTTTGACTCCGGCGGGGTGACCACAGGTCCTATGACCGTGCCGTTTATTATGGCTATGGGCGTAGGTATCTCATCCATACGTAATGACCGCCATGCAGCCGACGACAGTTTCGGCCTGGTGGCCTTGTGCTCCGTAGGTCCTATTCTGGCGGTTTTGCTTTTAGGCATGATCTTTAAGCCCGCCGGCAGTGACTATGCGGCGGCCAGACATATGGCAGCGGCTGACTCTGTGGCTTTGAGACAGATGTTTACATCGTCCATTCCCCGCTACATGATGGAGATCGCCATGTCCATGCTGCCGGTGCTCCTGTTTTTTGCGGTTTTTCAGATTATTTCTCTTAAGATGGACAGGAGGGCTCTTGGGAGAATCCTGGTAGGCCTCATCTATACTTATGTGGGACTGGTCTTGTTTCTCACCGGAGCCAATGTGGGATTTATGCCGGCGGGAAGCTTTCTTGGACAGACCCTGGCGGCCCTGCGGGAAAAATGGCTTATCGTGCCTGTAGGCATGATCATCGGATATTATATTGTCCTGGCTGAGCCGGCGGTGTATGTGCTGATGAAGCAGGTGGAGGAACTGACGGACGGGGCCGTATCGGGGGCGGCCATGAAGATGAGTTTATCCTTGGGCGTGGCGTGTTCCATAGGCCTTGCCATGACCAGAGTCATGACGGGAATTTCCATTCTCTGGTATCTGATTCCCGGATATGGAATCGCTTTGGCCCTTACCTTTTTTACGCCTAAGATTTTTACCGCCATTGCTTTTGACTCCGGCGGTGTGGCATCCGGTCCCATGACAGCGGCCTTTCTTCTTCCTTTTGCCATGGGGGCATGCCAGGCTGTGGGAGGCAACCTGGTGAGGGATGCCTTCGGCGTGGTAGCCATGGTGGCCATGACGCCTCTCGTTACCATCCAGGCCCTGGGCCTCATCTACAAGCTTCAGACCAGAAGTACACCGGCAGAGGGCAGTGCCATGGAAGACGCTATGGGGCTGGAGCTTTTCGGGGACTATGATATTATTGAATTATAGGGAAGCGGTATATGCCAGTTTCTATAGGAGGAGAGATCAGCCAGATGAGCAGACTTTATATGATGACCACCATTGCAAACAGGAATATGCTGCCTAAGTTCCTCGGTTTTTACCAGGAACAGGGGGTGAATGTGAATCTGATTACTTTGGGCAGAGGTACGGCGGCCAGCGAGATTATGGATTATTTCGGTCTGGAGTCGGCGGAGAAAGCGGTGCTTTTTGCCGCAGTGACGGAAGGCGTGTGGAAAGAGTTAAAGAAAGGGCTCCAGAAACGTTTCCGTATTGATGTACCCGGAACAGGCATTGCGTTTACTGTGCCGCTTTCCAGTATAGGCGGCAAGAGAGAACTTAAGTTTCTCACGGAAGGGCAGGAGTTTGTGAAAGGAGAGGAAGAGACATTGAAAGATACGACCCATGAACTTTTGGTGGTCATCGCCAATCAGGGATACAGCAATATGATTATGGAGGCAGCGGGGAGCGCAGGCGCCGGAGGCGGTACGGTGATTCACGCCAGGGGAACGGGGATGGAACAGGCGGAACGGTTTTTCGGAGTGTCTTTAGCATCGGAGAAAGAGATTATTTTTATCGTCACAAGGACAGGCCAGCGCTCTGCGATTATGCAGGCAGTCATGAAGCATGCGGGGATGGAGACCAAGGCCAAGTCCATTATCTTTTCTCTTCCTGTCACGGCTACAGCGGGACTGCGGCTCATGGAGGAGGAACAGAGTGACTAAGGGGTATTACACGTCGGGGGAATTTGCCAGAAAAGCCAGGGTGACGGTGAGAACCATCCGCTTTTATGACAAGCAGGGAATCTTAAAGCCAAGCAGGGTCAGCGAGGCGGGATACCGTCTCTACACCGATGAGGATTTTGGCCGTCTCCAGAAGATTCTGTCTTTAAAGTATCTGGGCTTTTCCTTAGAAGAGATCATGGCCCTCACCATCAACGACGACAGGGAGGATATGGCCAACTCTTTAAAGCTGCAGAGGGAGCTGATCCGCAAGAGGATCCGCCACCTGGAGATGATGGAGCAGACCTTGGGAGATACGGCCAGGCTGGTAGAGGATTCCGGGGAGATGGACTGGAACAATATTCTGAATCTGATTCATATTACCAACATGGAACACGCCATTGTGGATCAGTACAAGACAGCGGTGAACATCAATGCCCGCATAGAGCTCCACCGGAGATTTTCCCACAATCCCACTCCGTGGTTTGCCTGGATTGCCGGGATGATTCCGGTAAATGAGATGGATAAGATTCTGGAGGTGGGATGCGGAGGAGGGCAGCTGTGGCAGCAGATTCCCAGGCATGTCCTCAGAACGAAGGAGATTCATGTGACGGATGCTTCCTCAGGGATGGTGGAGGACGCGGCGGAGCTTTTGAAAGGTTCCGGGCGGGACAGCCTGATCTTTGAGACGGAGGACTGTCAGGGCCTGTCCTATGGGGATGAGACTTTTGACGGAGTGATTGCCAATCATGTGCTTTTTTATGTAAAAAATCTGTCCCAGGCTCTAAATGAGATTCGCCGGGTGTTAAAACCGGGGGGGAGGTTTTACTGCAGCACCTACGGAAGAGAGCATATGAAGGAGATTACCTTTCTGGTTCAGGAGTTCGACCCCAGGATTACATTGTCCGAAGTAGCTCTCTATGAGCTGTTCGGCCTGGAAAACGGGCAGGCTCTTTTGGAGGAAATCTTCTCCTGTGTGGATAAGGTGATGTATGACGATTATCTGATGGTGACGGAGGCGGAACCTCTTCTTGATTATATTTTATCCTGCCATGGGAACCAGAGTGAGATATTAAGTCAAAGACAGCTGGAATTCAAAAGATTTCTTCAGAAAAAGATAGAAGAAAAAGGCGGTATCCGAATTACCAAAATGGCGGGGGTTTTCCTATGCCGTGATCAGTAAAGGATGTTTTGTAAAGCCGCGCTGTCCCGGCATCCCTTAAAGCCGGAGCCGTCCCGGAATTCTCTAAAGGCTTCCGGGACGGTTCTGACTGGGGCTTTCTTATGCGTTGATTTCTTTCAGATACCGGCGGAGCGCGTCCTGCCAGGGAGGCATGGGTTCAAATCCCATAGCCTGCAGTTTTGACTTGTCCATACGGCTGTTCATAGGCCGTTTGGCTCTGGATGGATATTCGCTGCTGGCCACCGGGCTTACTTTTATCTGAATCCCCGCCTGCCGGAAAATCTCGCAGGCAAATTCGTACCAGCTGCAGAGTCCTTCATTGGTGGCATGATAACGGCCGTACTGGTCCGTCTCAATCATATCCACAAGCAGTCTTGCCAGATCATAGGTGTAGGTGGGGGAGCCGATCTGGTCGTCCACCACAGTCAGGCTGTCTCTTGTCTTCCCCAGGTTCAGCATGGTCTTGATAAAATTCTTTCCGTTAACCCCAAATACCCAGGCAATGCGGACGATAAAATATTTCTCAAGAGTTTCCACTGCCAGTTCCCCCTCGTACTTGGTCTGGCCGTAGACATTGAGGGGTTCTCTTTTGTCGTCAGGCTCCCAGGGACGGGTGCCCTGCCCGTTAAAAACATAGTCCGTGCTGATATACATGAGTTTGCAGTTCAGGCTTTGGCATGCCTTTACGATATTTTCTGTTCCCTGGGCATTGACCCTGCGGCACAAGTCTTCGTTATCTTCCGCAGCATCTACCGCCGTGTAGGCAGCGCAGTGAATGACAGCCTCCGGAGCGGCATGGGTTATGACATCCATGACAGATCTGCTGTCCGTGATGTCCATCTCCTCAATATCCACGCCCAGGGCTTTGTGGCCCCGCTTTTCCAGTTCATTAACCACATCATGGCCCAACTGGCCCTTAACGCCTGTTACCAATACTTTCATTCCAGTCTCTCTCCATACATCTTATTGAAATAGTTTGCGTATTCTCCGGAGATAATATGCTCCCACCACTCCCGGTTGGCCAAATACCACTCTATGGTTTGTTCAATACCGGTGTCAAAATTATATTTAGGTTTCCAGCCCAGTTCCGTCTCCAGCTTTGTGGGGTCAATGGCATAGCGCATATCATGGCCAGGACGGTCGGTGACGAAACGGATCAGGCTTTCCGGTTTCTTAAGGGCTTTCAGAATGGTCTTTACCACTTCCAGGTTGGTCCGCTCGTTATGGCCGCCTACATTATATACCTCTCCAACCCGGCCTTTGTGGATGATTAAGTCAATAGCCTCACAGTGGTCGCACACATGAAGCCAGTCGCGGACGTTTTCCCCTTTGCCGTATACAGGAAGTTCCTGGTCAGCCAGAGCACGGCTGATGATGAGAGGAATGAGTTTCTCCGGGAAATGGTAAGGGCCGTAGTTGTTGGAGCATCTGGAGATGGTTACCGGAAGCCCGTAAGTCCGATAGTAAGCCAGAACAAAGAGGTCCGCGCTGGCTTTGGATGAACTGTAAGGGCTGGAGGTGTGGATAGGCGTTTCTTCCGTAAAGAAGAGGTCAGGCCGGTCAAGGGGAAGATCTCCGTATACCTCATCCGTGGATACCTGGTGATAGCGCTTTACTCCGTATTTTTTAGAAGCGTCCAGAAGCACCCGGGTTCCCATAACATTGGTCTGAACGAAAATGCCGGGATCTGTGATGGAGCGGTCCACATGGCTTTCAGCGGCAAAATTCACCACCGCATCGAAGTGTTCTCTCTCAAACAAATCCATGATAAAGGGTTCGTCGGCAATATCGCCTTTCACGAATTTGTAGTTGGGCTTGTCCTCAACAGGCTTTAAGGTTTCCAGGTTGCCGGCGTAGGTTAACAGATCCAGGTTTACAATCTGGTAGTCCGGGTATTTATTTACCATGTGATGGACAAAATTGCCTCCGATAAAACCGGCGCCTCCCGTTACTAAAATCTTCATATGAATTTCCTCCATGAATCTTAATTGTCAATGAATTTTCCTGCCAATACGTCCAAAAGATACCTGCCGTACTGGTTTTTCTTTAAGGGCTCAATATTTTCCAAAAGCTGATCTTTGGTAATCCAGTGGTTCAGATAAGCGATCTCCTCCAGACATGCGATCTTCCGGTGCTGATGGGATTCTACGGTGCGGACGAAGTTGGTGGCGTCGACCAAGGACTCGTGGGTTCCCGTGTCAAGCCAGGTAAAGCCCTGCCCTAACAGTTCCACATCCAGTTTTCCGTCTTCCAGATAGATGCGGTTCAAGTCCGTGATCTCCAGCTCTCCTCTGGGAGAGGGCTTTAAGTTTTTGGCATAATCCACTACTTTGTTGTCATAGAAGTAAAGTCCGGTGACACAGTAGTTGGACTTGGGGTTCTGAGGTTTTTCTTCTATAGATATGGCACGCCCGTCAGAGTCAAATTCCACGATGCCGAACCGCTCCGGATCATCTACATAGTAGCCGAATACCGTGGCCCCCTCCTGCTTGTTGGCCGCCCTGAGCAGGCGCTTCTTCAGGCCGTGTCCCGCAAAAATATTATCTCCCAGAATCATGGCCACATGATCATCTCCGATAAATGCCTCCCCGATGATAAATGCCTGGGCCAGTCCGTCGGGAGAGGGCTGCACGGCATAGGAAAGGCTGATGCCGAACTGATGGCCGTCCCCTAAAAGATGTTCGAATCTGGGCGTATCCTCCGGAGTGGAGATAATGAGGATTTCCCTGATACCTGCGCTCATGAGTACGGATAGAGGATAGTAGATCATGGGTTTATCATAAATAGGGAGCAGCTGTTTTGAGGTGACTGTGGTCAGGGGGTAAAGTCTTGTGCCGGAACCGCCGGCTAAAATAATACCCTTCATAATGGTTCGTCCTCCTGTTTTGTTCTTTATTGGGTATTATATGGGGTGACGTTACGTAAGTGTCAAGGGGGAGAATGAAAAAGTTTTATCTGTTACAATGTTTTGTAGTTACAGGGTACCTGTGAACGATATCGTTACAGGATGTTAATAACTGATAAATATAAAAAGTCTCTTGAAAATTAGTACTATATATGATACTATATACATACAAGCTCTGTTAAGAGGAGTATATTAATGAATGTGAAAAAGATTATAGAGAAGATGGAAAGGCAGCCTAATGGGATCAGACCTGACGAAGCAAAGAAGGTATTGGAGTATTATGGATTCGAGTGTGTTCGGCAGAAAGGATCTCATGCACAGTTTCTAAACAGGGAAACAGGAGAGTTAATAACGGTAAAAATAGAAAATCCGTTGAAAAAGGTGTACATTGTCGATATTTTGAGCAGAATAGAGACATAAATTTTAAAATCCATTAATATAATGTTATATGAGAGATAAAAAGAACACGATGAGGATGAAATGCGATGAGGACTTTAGACTATTATATGAATTTACCTTACACTAAAATAATACAAGAGATTCATGACGAAAGCGGTCACTATTTTTATGGAAAAATTTTAGAGTTAGATGGCTGTCAGAGCACAGGTGAAACTTTGGAAGAGTTAAATGCCAATCTTAAAGAGGCCATGGAAGGTTATATAGAAGTAATGATCGAGAATAAGATGGAGATACCAGAGCCGGTAAAAGAAGAAAGCTTAAGTGGTAAATTTGTAATCAGAGTTCCCAAGTCACTGCATAGAAGATTAGTAGTGGAAGCAGAAAGGGAAGGCGTTTCATTAAATCAATATGCCATGTATAAATTAGCAAGATAATATGATTCCAGGACTATGAAGTCATATACGATATGCCGAAACAGTCAATCAAAAGGTTGGCTGTTTTTCCTTGCCCAAATCCCGGCAAAATAGTATAATGCAAGATAAAAAAGGAGACAGAAGACCTGATGGAATACCAGACACAACACAAACGGCGCCCCCGTTACAAGGGCACTCATCCCAGGAATTACAGCGAAAAATATAAGGAACTGCAGCCGGAAAAATACAAGGATACCATAGAGCACGTGATCAGCAAAGGCGGCACTCCGGCGGGAATGCATATTTCCATCTGTGTGAAAGAGATTATGGATTTTCTTAGGATCAGGCCGGGACAGAAAGGGCTGGATGCCACCTTGGGGTACGGGGGCCACACGGAGGCCATGCTGGCATGCCTGGAGGGCAGAGGTCATATCTATGGGCTGGATGTGGACCCCATTGAGTCGGAGAAGACGAGAAAGCGGCTGGAAGGTCTGGGGTATGGACCGGAGATTCTGACCGTTAAGCAGATGAATTTTGCACATATAGATGCCATAGCCGGGGAGGCAGGGCCTTTTGACTTTATTCTGGCGGACCTGGGAGTATCCTCCATGCAGATCGACAATCCAAAGCGGGGATTTTCCTATAAGTACGACGGACCCTTGGATCTGCGGCTGAATCCGGAAAAAGGGATTACAGCGGCACAACGTCTTAAGAGTATTTCCAAGGAGGAACTGGAAGGGATGCTTGCGGAGAATGCCGACGAACCTTACGGGGCGGAGATTGCCAGAGCTGTAGTTACGGCGGTGAAGCAGGGAAAACCGGTGGATACCACCATGAGCCTCCGCCGGATAATAGAAGAAGCCCTGTCCTTTCTGCCTGCCCAGGAACAGAAGGAGGCGGTGAAGAAATCCTGCGCCCGAACCTTTCAGGCTCTGCGGATTGATGTGAACAGGGAGTTTGAGGTGCTGTATGAATTTTTGGAAAAGCTGCCGGGAGCACTGGCGCCGGGAGGAAGAGCGGCGATTCTTACCTTTCATTCCGGGGAGGACCGGCTGGTAAAGCAGTCTTTTAAAGAGTATAAGAAAGCCGGTGTCTATGAGGATGTGTCTAAGGATGTGATCAGGCCGGGGGCAGAAGAGTGCAGCCGCAACTTAAGAGCTAAGTCCGCCAAGCTGCGGTGGGCCATTCGGGCCCAGGAGTGAGGACGCGCCCGCGAAAGAAGAAAGGAAAAGCCAAAAAAAGAATGGAGAAGATGAGCATGAAAGAGAAAAACTTGGAACAAATCAGAAGAGACAGGGACAGAAGCAGCAGGATACGCCTGGTAGCCACAGATATGGACGGCACATTTTTAAATGAGAAAAGCAGGATCAGCCGGAGAAATATCCGGGCTGTAAAGCGCCTTATGGAAGAGGGAATAGAGTTTGTGGTATGCACAGGGCGCAGAATCGAGGACGTGACCCCTTTCCTCGACGAAATGCAGGTGCGCTGCGGAGTTATTTCCATGAATGGCGCGGCTCTCTATGATAAAGAAGGGATTGCCCGAAAAAAGGTTGTTCTGTCAAAGGAACAGGTGAACAGCATTATAAAAAGTCTTGACAACTGGAACGAGAGGCTGGTCATCCAGCTGGTGTCGGAGAAAAATCTCTGCGTTCTGGCCAGGGAAGAGATACTGGAAAAGTTTGTTATCCATTACATTATGCCGGGACCTGACAGACAGAAGGAACGGGACGAGCTCATGAAATCTTATGTGAGAATGACAGGTAAGGAGCTGCTGGAAAGTACTGTGCCGTTTTATAAGATCGAGATCATGAGCGAGGATACGGAGCTGATTCAGGAGATCAGAGGAGTCATTGATCAGGTAGACGGGATCTGCATCGGGGCCTCATTTGCCACCAACTGGGAGATTACCCACAAGGATGCCAGCAAAGGCGCAGGGCTGAAAGCCTACGGAGAGACCAAAGGGTATGAGCTATCCCAGATTATGGCCTTAGGCGACGGAGGCAATGACGAGACCATGCTGTCCCTGCCATTGGGCTGGAGTGTGGCCATGGAAAACGGAACAGACAAAATTAAAGAGGCCGCCCAGGTCATAACCGGCTCCAACGAGAAAGACGGATTTGCCCAGGCAGTGGAGGCACTGCTGGAAAGCCGGCGCTTAGGATAAATGAGTCCGGCGGCGGGCTTTTCCCTGTAAATCTAACCCCATTCTAATAGAATTCTAAATTTTTTTAATCTTTTGCTTTTCTGCATTTCTTCCTTTCCCCTGAATTGAAAAATCTCGGATCAATTGACGGGGTTCCATTTTGTCGAAATCTGTTGTATGATGGAAGATATTGTTAAAATTGGAAAAAACTGGAACACAGACACAGACAGGGACAGGTGAGTAAATGATGATGCGGGAGTATATGGAACAGAATGTATATGAAGCCCTGCAGGAACGGCTGAGATTTATTTTTGAAGAATTTGATAATATCTATGTTTCATTTTCAGGAGGAAAAGACAGCGGATTGCTTTTGAATCTGGTATTGGATTACAAGAGGAAGTATGCCCCGGAACGTGTTGTGGGTATTTTTCACCAGGATTTTGAGGCCCAGTATACGGTGACGACTGAGTATGTGGAGCGTACCTTTGAGCGGGTGAAGGATGAGATGGAACCTTACTGGGTATGTCTTCCCATGGCCACGAGGACAGCCTTGAGCAGTTATGAGATGTACTGGTATCCATGGGATGACAAAAAGAAGGAACTGTGGGTCCGCCCCATGCCGAAGAAGGATTATGTGATCAATCTGGAACATAATCCCATGACCACCTACCGTTATCGGATGCATCAGGAGGACTTGGCCAAGCAGTTTGGGCGCTGGTATAAGATTTCCCACAAAGATAAAAAGACCGTATGCCTTCTGGGGATGAGAGCCGATGAGTCTCTTTTGCGGTACAGCGGATTTCTCAATAAAAAATATGGGTACAAGGGAGAATGCTGGATTGGCAGGCAGTTCAAGGATGTGTGGTGCGCGTCGCCTTTATATGACTGGAGTTCCAGGGATATATGGCATGCCAACTACCTGTTTGGATATGATTACAATCATTTATATGACCTGTATTATATGGCAGGCCTTAACATATCCCAGATGAGAGTGGCTTCCCCTTTCAATGACTATTCCAAAGATTCCCTGAATCTGTACCGGGTTATTGACCCTGAGATCTGGGTGAAACTGGTAGGCCGGGTTCAGGGGGCGAATTTCACCAGCATCTATGGCAGGACAAAGGCCATGGGATACCGCAGCGTTACTCTGCCGGAAGGATACACCTGGAAAAGTTACACCATGTTTCTTCTGGACACCCTGCCTGCCAGGCTCAGGAATAATTATATCAGGAAATTCAACTCCTCCATTGATTTTTGGCATAAGACAGGGGGAGGGCTAGACGAGGAGACGATTCAGGAATTGGAAGATCACGGATACCAGATCCGCAGAAACGGAGTGTCCAACTACACATTAAGCAAGAAGGCACGGGTTGTTTTTATCGGAAAAATCCCTGATGATACCGATGATATCAAGTCCAGCAAGGATATCCCAAGCTGGAAGAGAATGTGTTACTGCATCCTGAAAAACGACCATACATGCCGGTTCATGGGATTCGGCGTTACCAGACAGCAGCAGAAAAACATTGATCTGATTCGAGATAAATACAAAAGTTTGGAGGAGATAGAATATGGCCAGTAAAAGCCCTGCATATCATGTGATTTCAGTTCCCATCGAAAAAATAAAACCCAACACCTACAATCCCAACGCCGTGGCTCCTCCGGAGATGAAGCTGCTTTATGACAGCATTAAATCGGACGGATACACCATGCCTATCGTGTGCTATTATGATAAGGAAGAGGAGATATACATGATCGTGGACGGATTCCACCGATACCGCATTATGCTGGAATACCCGGATATCTATGAGAGGGAAAAGGGCATGCTTCCGGTTTCCGTGATTAATAAGTCCCTGGATCAGAGAATGGCAAGTACGGTCCGCCATAACCGGGCCAGGGGAAGTCATAATGTGGACCTGATGAGCAATATTGTGAAAGAGCTTCATGAGCTGGGAAGGTCTGACGCATGGATCTCCAAACATCTGGGTATGGATAAGGATGAGATCCTGAGACTGAAGCAGATTACAGGGCTGGCGGCGCTGTTTAAGGACGTGGAATTCGGGAAGGCGTGGCAGCCGGGGGAGGATGAGTGAGTTTGGGTGGAAAAGCCTTCCTGGATATGGTAAAATGTAACCGGCCAAAGGAAAGCACAGGTTCGTGATTTGGAGCGGACAGGCAAAAGGAGGTATGCAGACAGGTGTATTGGAAACTAAAGGTGTGGGAATATGGAAAAATTAAGAGGGCCGAGATAGAAACGGCTCCTCTTACTCTCTTTGTAGGCGATAACAACAGCGGAAAAAGCTATCTCATGTCCCTTCTTTGGGGAATTCGGAACATGGGAGTGGACGCACTGCTGAACAATGATGGAGAGCAGGAATCAGAGGAAGAGAGGATACTGCTGGACTGGATGAGGGAGAAGATAGCCGCTGCACGGGAAAAGGGTAGCTGCGCGGCCAGGGTGGGCGAGATAGCCGGTGAGCTGCAGACAGTGCTGGACAAAAGATTGCAAAAAAATAAAGATGATCTGGTCGAAAGAATTTTTAACAGCCGGGCTGTAAAGATAAGAGAATTGAGGATAGAATTAAAATGTTTGGATGATTTTTTTATCAGGATTGAGAAAACCGATGTAATAGGCGAAGCGGATGGCGTATTAAATTTCAGAGGTAACGGGGATATTAGCTATTATATGGAGTTTTCTCAGGAGACCTTTGCCAAATTGAATGATAATGTGAATCAGATCATGACATACGTAATTTTCAGCTTAGTATTGGATATCAGCGTTGGCCGTATAGACGATACAAACCGTATTGCCTTTCTTCCGTCGTCAAGAACCGGTTTTATGCTGACAAAAGATCTTGTCAATAAGGCGGGAAGAAATGCGGCTTTTAATATGGGGCTTGGGAAGGAAAAAGTAACACCTTTTTCGAGACCGGTAATCCAGTTTCTGGATGTCATGAATGACCTGACACTGGATGGGAAGGGCAGAGAAGAATTTCATAAGATCCTGTCCTATCTGGAAAACGGGATGGCTGAGGGGACAGTGGATATCAATGCCCTTCCGGGCAAAGAAGTCGTCTATGTTCCCGAAGGAGGGACAGAAGGAATTCCTTTTCGGGCTGTCTCGGCTGTAGTGACCGAATTGTCCCCCTTGATTTTGCTGTTAAAATATAAGGAAAATTTAGATGTCCTTTTTTACGAGGAACCTGAGATGTGTCTGCATCCCCAGCTTCAGCAGAAGATGGCAAAAGTAATCTGCCATTTGGTGAATAAAGGGCTGGAAATGGCCATAACAACCCACAGCGATATTATTCTGCAGCATGTAAATAACATGATCCGTTTGTCTGAGCGGGAGGACAGGGAGAAAATATGCGGGAGGCTGGGATATACAGAGGATGATTTGCTTCCGGCAGCAAAGGTCAGGGTTTATCAGTTAAAGTCCATGCCGGCAGGCGAGACCGTGGTTGAAGAACTGAAATGCGGGGAAAATGGCTTTGTCATACCCACATTTAATGACGCCCTTGATAAGATCATGGAGGAGGCATATACCATTCAGGAGTAATCTTATATGAAAAAAGACCAAAGAGAGTTCATCATAAAAGAATTAATGATGCCGGATTTTATAGAAAACTGCAGCCATAAGATGCTTTTGGAGGAACGGGAAGAGAGCGGGAGAAGCGAACTGAACGTACGGTTATTATCAGGGGAGAATCTGTGTATTGCCAATGCGGATAAGAAAAAGACGGATATCCATTTTTTTCAAAATGAAAAAATAAAATCCATGTACAAGCGGGTGGACCACATTATCTTTGAACATGAGGATTCCGGCAGATGGAAGCTGCATCTGATTGAGATGAAAGGGAGTGTGGGCGAGGGAAAGTGGATTGAAATTAAAGGAAAATTCCGGGCCAGTTACCTGTTATCCAAGGCAGTTTCCGGAATGCTGGAGTTGGATATTTCAGAGACACTGATGTATACCACATTTGAAAAGGTGCAGTTTCATCCGCCGGACACGATGCCGGCGGCAAGAAGGACAAGACCGGGCAAAGCAATGGTTAAAATGGAACATGAGTGGAACAGTAAAAATTTCGGGCTGAATTTTGGAGAACGTGTTTTGTTTAAACATATTCCCATTCAGATGATAAGAAACAAAGAAGGAATCCTGACCGGTAATTTAATTGAAGCCGGTTCTGCCTTGGAGTGAAAGGACAATAAAACAGATGAAAACAATTATCCACAACGGAATCATAGTAACCATGAACAAACATCAGGACATCTTTCCTGACGGATATCTGATCATAGAAGGAACCAGACTGACTGAGGCGGGCCCAAAAGAAGAGCTCCCATACTTAATGGGTCAGAAAGCCGACCCTGAAAGCGGGGAAGAACTGAAGTGGGTAGACGCCCGCCGCGCCATGGTCATGCCGGGCATGGTGAACACCCACTGCCATATGAGTATGGTTCCCTTCCGGGGTCTGGGAGACGACTGCAAAGACCGACTTCGCGTCTTTCTTCTTCCCATGGAGGAGAAAGCCATGGACCGGGAGATGGCAGTGTTAGGGGCGCGTTATGGGATATGTGAGCTTCTGCTGTCAGGAGTCACAACGGTTATGGACATGTACTATTACGCCGGTCATATCGCCGGGGTCATGGACGATATGGGGATTAGGGGGATCGCCGGCGAGACAGTGATGGATCAGGCCACATGTGATGCAAAGACGCCGGAGGAGGCCGTGAGCATGGGGGAGGAGGCCATGAAAAGGTACGCTTCCCACAGCCGTGTTCGGGCTTGTCTGTCCCCTCACGGAACCACCACCTGCGGGGCGCAGTATCTGAGAAAATCCTATGAACTGGACTGCAGGTATAATGTTCCTTTCAGCCTTCACACGGCGGAGATGGATTATGAGATGGCATATCTGAGAGAGAAATATGACATGGGGGCAGTGGAATATCTGGATCATACAGGGGTTCTGGGCCCCCGTACCCTCATTGCCCACGGGATACAGGTAAGTGCCAAAGAGGTGGAGCTTATGAAAAAGCGGGGGGCGGCAGCTGCCCACTGCATTGCCTCCAACACCAAGGCGGCCAAGGGGGTGGCTCCTGTAAAAAAGATGCTGGAAGCGGGAGTGCCCGTAGGCCTTGGAAGCGACGGGCCTGCCAGCGGCAACACGCTGGATCTCTTTGTCCAGATGCGCTTCTGCGCTAATTTCCATAAGAACACACTGAAAGACCGCAGCGCCTTCCCGGCTAAGGATATTGTGGACATGGCTACCATGGGAGGAGCAAAAGCCCTGGGGATGGAAGATGAGATCGGTTCCTTGGAGCCGGGAAAGGAGGCGGATGTGGTGATTGTGGAGACGGATTCCGTCAATATGTTCCCTGTCTACGACCCTTATGCCGCCTTGGTGTACAGCGCTCAGGCTTCCAATGTGCGGGATGTTTATGTGGCAGGAAAGTGTCTGGTAAAGGATAAAGAACTGGTGTACCAGGATCTGGGACAGGTGAGGGAGGCTCTTTTTGAGAAGATGAAGAAGACTGAATTTGGGAAAATGGAGGGCATAATTTTCACAAAATAGTCACAATATAGAGACTTCCAGATTTTTTCAATTGCGTCTTGTATTTTTAAAAATATGGGTTATAATACTATATGTAGTGTTTGGAGTGCTACTAATAATACAAGATATGGAGTGCGTGGGAATGAATATTATAAAGAGAAGCGGCATGGAAGTGCGTTTTGAAGCCGAGAAGATTCAGAATGCAGTGGAGAAAGCCAACGGCACCGTAAAAGAAGAAGAGCACTTGACATCGGATCAGATTGTGAAGATCGTCCAGGCAGTTACAGAAAGATGTCAGAGCCTGAATCGGGCAGCCGGTGTGGAAGAGATTCAGGATATGGTGGAGGAAGAGATCATGCGCCACCAGGCCTACAAAGTCGCCAACCATTATATCACGTACCGTTATAAAAGGCAACTGGTTCGTAAGTCCAACAGTACGGATCAGCAGATATTAAGCCTGATCGAGTGCAGCAACGAGGAAGTGCTTCAGGAGAATTCCAATAAAAATCCTGTGGTCAACAGTGTTCAGAGAGACTACATGGCAGGCGCGGTGAGCAAGGATATTACCAACCGTCTTCTGCTGCCCCAGGAAGTGGTCCAGGCTCATGAAGAGGGAATCATTCATTTCCACGATGCGGATTATTTTGCTCAGCATATGCATAACTGTGATCTGGTGAACTTAGAGGACATGCTTCAGAACGGGACGGTGATTTCCGATACCCTGATTGAGAAGCCCCACAGTTTTTCCACGGCCTGCAATATTGCCACTCAGATCATCGCTCAGGTGGCGTCCTCCCAGTACGGCGGCCAGAGCATCTCGCTGACCCATCTTGCGCCTTTTGTGGATGTGAGCCGCCAGAAGATTGTGCTGGAGGTGCGGCAGGAGTTAAGACAGCTTGGGTGCGAAGGAACAAAAGAACAGATGGAGACCATTGTGGAACAGCGTCTCCGCGATGAGGTGAAGAAGGGGATTCAAACCATCCAGTACCAGGTGATCACCCTTATGACCACCAACGGTCAGGCGCCGTTTTTGACTGTGTTTATGTATTTGAACGAGGCGGGAGACAATCACCGCTTAAAACACGATCTGGCCATGATCATTGAGGAGACCCTGCGCCAGAGGATTCAGGGCGTGAAGAACGAGAAGGGCCAGTGGATTACGCCTGCATTCCCCAAGCTGATCTATGTCTTGGAGGAAGATAATATCCGTCCCGATTCGCCCTATTACTATCTGACGGAACTGGCTGCCAGGTGCACGGCCAAGAGGATGGTGCCTGACTATATTTCCGAGAAGATCATGATGAAGAATAAGGTGGACAAAAACGGGGAAGGCCACTGCTATACCTGTATGGGATGCCGAAGCTTTCTTACTCCTTATGTGGAGCCGGATACAGGAAAGCCCAAGTATTACGGCAGATTCAACCAGGGCGTGGTGACTATCAGCCTTCCCGATGCGGCCCTGTCCTCAGGAAAAGACATGGACCGGTTCTGGGAGATTCTGGAGGAAAGGCTGGAACTTTGCTACCGGGCCCTTATGTGCCGCCATAAACGCCTGAAAGGCACCTTGTCCGATGCGGCCCCCATCCTGTGGCAGAACGGCGCATTGGCCAGACTGAAGAAGGGCGAGACTATTGACAGGCTCCTGTACGGCGGGTATTCTACGATTTCTCTGGGGTATGCAGGACTTTATGAGTGCGTATACTATATGACAGGCAAGTCCCATACGGATCCGGAGGCCATACCCTTTGCCCTGGAAGTCATGCAGAGGCTTAACGACGCCTGCAAAAAATGGAAGGAGAAGGAGAATATTGATTTCTCCCTTTACGGAACGCCTTTGGAATCCACTACCTACAAGTTTGCCAAGTGCCTTCAGAAGCGTTTCGGCATCATAGAAGGAGTGACGGACAAGAATTATATTACCAACAGCTATCATATCCATGTGACGGAGGAGATCAATGCCTTTGACAAGCTGTCCATAGAGGCCAAGTTCCAGGCTCTTTCTCCTGGAGGAGCCATCAGCTATGTGGAAGTGCCGGATATGCAGAACAATATTCCGGCGGTTATGGCTCTTCTGAACCATATTTATGACAACATTATGTATGCGGAACTGAACACCAAAAGCGATTACTGCCAGGTGTGCGGTTTTGACGGTGAGATTCAGATCATAGAGGATGAGCACGGCAAATTAGTATGGCAGTGCCCGGGCTGCGGCAACCGCGACCAGGACAAGATGAATGTGGCCAGAAGAACCTGCGGCTACATAGGAACCCAGTTCTGGAACCAGGGAAGGACTCAGGAGATCAAAGACAGGGTGCTGCACCTGTAGGAGGGTTATGTATTACAGCACAATCAAAAAATGGGATGTTGCCGACGGTCCGGGAGTAAGAGTCACGCTTTTTGTCTCAGGCTGCACCAACCATTGTCCGGGCTGTTTCCAGCCTGAAACATGGGACTTTCACTATGGCCGTCCTTATACGGAAGAAACACAGGGAGAACTGTTAAAGGCCTTGGAACCGGAGTTTATTCAGGGACTTACCCTTCTGGGGGGAGAGCCTATGGAGTTTGAGAACCAGCAGGTTCTGACAGGACTGCTTGCGGCGGTGAAAGAACGGTTTCCGGGGAAAGATATCTGGTGTTATACGGGATTTACCTATGAGACGGACTTAAGACCTAAAGGCGCAAGGTACGGCCCGGATACAGATAAACTGCTGGCCATGATTGATGTTCTGGTGGACGGAAAGTTCATCCGGGAGAAGCGGAATCTCATGCTTTCTTTCAGAGGATCGGAGAATCAGAGGGTCATTGACATGAAGAGGACTCTGAAAGAAGAACAGGTGGTTTTATCGGAGTGGAATAAATAGGAAGAGGAGCCTTTTTCCGGCGGATTTTCTTATATTTTCCGGCAAAATACCGATATACATGATGACACTGAGTCAAAGGACTAAGTGATTCGCCGTATTATAATATCAGGTATTTTATGATACCGGAAAGGAGAGAGATTATGGCATTAAACGGAATTTCATCCAGCGGTTATGACAGCTACTATACTTACAACTACAGTTATAACAATGGCATCAGCAGCGACAGCTGGACAGACAGTGCTAATAAGAAGACAGAGGAACTGAAGAAGAATCTGGGCATATCTGATACGGAAAGCACAAGCAGCGGCAGTACGTCGTCTGTAGCTACCAGCACATCAGGATTTTTGATGGGTTATCAGACAAGACTGGAAGATCTGGAGGCTTCCGCTTCCAAGCTTCAGCTTAGCACCAAGGACAATGTATTCGCCAACTATGACAAGGCTTTGCAGAGCCAGGCTAAGGGAGAAGAAGGCGCCGACGACAAAGTCAGCAAGGCAGCTGACGATGTGGTGTCCGCCGTGAAGGATCTGGTAAAGAATTATAATGACACCATATCCTACTTAAAGAAGAACGGCAGTTTCGGTTCCGGCTTGTCAAGCCAGATGGAGTCTCTTAAGAGGAGCATTCCCACAGAGCAGGGGCTGAAGTATTTTGGTTTAAGCTTTGATACAAACGGCAACTTAAAGATGGACGAAGAGAAGTTCCGGGAGACCCTGCAGAAGGATCCGGAGTTTGTAAAAGAAAGCTTCGGCGGACAGTATGGTATCGCCGAGCGTCTGGGCAGCAAGGCGACTGCGATTTTGGATTCTTCCGTAGACAAGGTTATCGGAAGCAGCGGGGATTCTTCGGAAGATACGAAGAAAACCGCCAGTTCCACCCCTGTTACCACTTACACTGGTTCAGGCGGCAGTTCCAATATGAATGATTCCTTTAAGCAGTTTGCCACATTTGCGAGAAGCGGAGCTTTTAACTTGAGCAACTATTATGCAGTATCTATGCTCAATGTTCTTGTTTAGTTTTGGTGTAACTGCCTGCAAAACCGTCAGCGCCAGCCAGTTGGCGCCGGCGGTTTTTGATGTTCCAGAAGAAAAGTCAATTGTATAAAGGTTCCGTTAAAAAGGAGAAAGTCACATAATATTCACATCCAATTGACAAAAATTGATTGACAGGATAGAAACATTAGGGCATAATTAATATATTCTCCTAGATATGAATAAAATATTCAGGAGAATTTTGGAAGGGATTTTGGGTTGATTTCAAACAAGAATAGTGATATCATTATAAAGAGTGTGAAATCACGAATGGAACTAATATGCTGTTGAAATTGATCTTTGCATAATATAGAAGAGGAGAAGGAATGCTATGGCCGAGTTATATGGGAATGGGGTCGTATTGACGGAGAAGGTTCTTGATTATCTGTGGCAGCGGCAGACAGTGTCGCTGAATAATGTGGCGAATGTGGATACACCAGGATTCAAGTCTCAGTACATAACGTTTGAAGAGGAACTGAACAAGAGAATAACGGATGCGAATAAGACGAAGAGATCGCCGAGACAGGCCGTACGGAATGCCATTCATTCCACCCGATCGACGCTGAATACTACGCGGAACGAGTCCAGCAGGCTGGACGGGAATAATGTGGATATGGATCAGGAGCAGATTGAGATTGTCCGTTCTGCTTATGAATACCAGTATATCTTAAGTTCGTTTAACAGCGACATAACCCGTCTGAAAAATGCAGCCAAGAGCTTCTAAGGACGATAGAGCGACAAGGAGAGGATGGAGGCATTTATGGAAGGAACATCATTTATTACACCTATGCAGCTGTGGAATATCGGGACGGATTTAAATGAATCCAACAATATAGCCGCGGCTAATGCAGAAGCGTCGTTATTCAAGAGCGTTTTTAAGAATGCCATAGACCAGGTAAAAGAGACCCAGGCCGATGTGGAGCACAAGCAGTATCTTCTGATGACAGGCCAGCTTGACGATGCTCATACACTGCCTATTGCGGAAGCGAAAGCCGGATTGACTTTGGATGTGCTGATTACGCTGCGCAACAAGACCCTTGAAGCTTACAATGAGCTGATCAAGATGAACGTTTAGCATATATCTGCGGATTAAGCAGATGGGGTGACAGATCATCCGTTCTTATGGGCGGTGAAGCAATAATATGACAAAGGTTGGATAAGAACGTGCAGAACTTGAAAGAACGCTGGCAGGGTGTGCCAGAGAAGACCCGGAAAATTATTAAAGCAATCGCGGGAGGAACTATCGCGATTGCTTTAATTGCGATAGTTGCGCTGAATCTTTTGGGGAACAATCCGGATTATTCCACGTTGTTCACGGGATTGAGCCAGGAAGAGGCCCAGCAGGTGGTAGGGCTCCTTCAGGATGAAGGAATTGAATATCGTTATAATGCTGCCAACGGAGCCATACGGGTTCCGGAAACCGCCGTGGAAAAGACCAGAGTGAATCTCTTGAGCAAGGGATATCCGAAAAGCGGTTTTGCATACGACATGTATTTGGATAATACAGGTTTGATGACTACGGAATCAGATAAGAAGCTGATTACCAAGTATGAACTTCAAGATCGTCTGGGAGCTACCATCCGGGTGTTTGACGGAGTTCAGGATGCCAAGGTAACCATCAACGAAGGGGCGGATTCCTTGTATGCATGGGAGGATCAGTCGGGAGCCGACGCTTCGGCATCCGTTGTGGTGACCATGAAGGACGGAGTTTCCCTGACTTCCGATAAAGCCCAGGCTGTCAAGACTCTTATCTCCCGGGCTGTCAAAGGCATGAACTTTACCAATGTATCTGTCTTTGATGCCGCCACTATGATGGAGGTGGGGGGCGATGGGGACAGCGCCACAAGCGGTGTCTCTGATCTGACCAGCTTAACCAGTCTGGTGGAGAGCAACATCGCCGCCAATGTAAGACGGGTTCTGGAACGTCTCTACGGTTCCGGCAATGTGGCTGTGTCCGTCAAGGGAAAGCTGAACATGGAACGTCTGATTCAGGAGAGCACACAGTATACTACTCCGGAGAAAATCGACGAGGAGGATAAGACGGGACTTTTGGACCGTGAGGACCTGACTGCCGAGGGGAGCAACGCCGGCGCTTTAGGAGCCGGAGGCGTGGTGGGAGCCGATGCCAATGCGGATACTCCCAGGTACACCAATGAGACCGGCACAGAACAGGATGGCGAGAGCTACAGCAACAGCACTGCTTCCAGAGAGTGGTTATATAATATGGTAAAAGAACAGCGTCAGATTGATCCGGGAGTTTTGGAGGATACTTCCATCGGTATCGTGGTCATCACGGACAGGATGGACACACCGACTCAGGAAGATCTGGTAAGGCTGGTGGCCAATGCAGCCGGTATTCCCATAGAGACGGCAGGCCAGAAAGTGACCATTATCCGGGATTCCGGTCCGGTGGTAGATGTGCCTGAAACTCCGGACGACGGCAAAGAAGCTGACGGAGATGTGATAGCGGCAATCGGACTGCCTCTGCCGATTCTGATCGCCATAGCAGCGGGAATTCTTCTGCTTATCCTTCTTCTTGTTCTCCTTCTGATCCTCAGAAGCAGAAAGAAGAAAAAGAACCAGGTTGTTATGGAAGGCGACGAGTTTATCGACGGCGACGCCCTGTCTGCAGGCGAGCTGGCTATGGGCGGAGATAATCTGGCCATAGCGGAAGAGGGCGCCGAAGGACCTGGTCTGCTGCCGGGCGGAGAGGAAGAAGACGAATTCGCCAAGAATGAGGAGATCTTGAATCTCCGCATGCAGCGCAGCCTGAGACTGAAGCAGAATATTGCAGAATTCGTAGACCAGAATCCGCAGATTGCGGCGAAGCTGGTACAGGGATGGCTGAGAGGAGAGGAGGAAGAGGAAGATGGCAGAAACAAGCATAGCGGGAATCGACGAAAGCAGTCTTGAGGGAGAGGCCATAACTGATACCAAAAGCAAAGCGGCGCTGGTGGTCATATCTCTTGGAGCCGACCGGGCATCCCAGATCTATAAGTATCTCAATGAAGAGGACATAGAGGAACTTACATATGAAGTGGCGAAGCTGGGGAAGACATCCAACACCCAAGTGGAGGCGACTCTCGATGAATTTTATAAATTATGTCTGACCCATAAGATGATGACCGACGGCGGTCTGGATTATGCCAGGAATGTATTGGAAAAAGCCTTCGGTGAGTCGACGGCCAGGAATCTTTTGGAGAAGGTGTCAAAGACCCTGCAGTCCAAGCCTTTCAATTTCTTTATGAAGGGGGACCCCAAGGCTCTTCTGTCCCTTCTGCAGAATGAGAGGCCTCAGGTTATCGCCCTGATCATGGCCTATATGGAGCCGGAGCAGGCGGCCCAGGTGTTGGAACAGCTTCCTGATGCCAAGAGGATTCAGACTGTGGAGAGCATGGCCCGCATGGACCGTGTTTCCCCGGAAGCCATTGCTATCGTGGAAGAAGAGATGAAGAGAAAGTTTGCTACGATCATTACCAGCGAGGACAATATGAACCTTGGCGGTGTTGATTATGTGGCTGATATGATGAACCATGTGGACCGCAGCAGCGAGCGGAAGATCTTCGAAGAGCTGGACAAAACCAATCCGGAATTGTCCCAGAGCATTCGGGAGAAGATGTTTGTGTTCGAGAACATTCTGGATATGGACGATCGGTCCGTTCAGCGTTTTGTCCGGGAATTGGACACCAAGGATGTTGTATATGCCCTTAAGAGCGCGTCCGAGGATATGAAAGCCATATTCTTCAAGAATATGTCAAAGCGTATGGCTGATTCCGTTCGGGGCGATTTGGAGATTACAACCAATGTAAGACTGAAAGATGTAGAAGAAGCTCAGCAGCGTATTGTTAATGTCATCCGAAATCTGGAGGAGCAGGGTGAAGTGATCATCAAGAAGGGAGGAGAAGATGATAACATTATCCTCTAGGCGGATTATCAAGCAGCGGCAGGCAGCAGAAAGCCCGGAGATTGAGAATTATATGCCTCCCATAGAGCAGCTGATGAACAATCGCAATACGGCTCCCCAGAAGCCTGTATTTCCCCGTTATACAAAAGAGGGGATGAAAAAGGAGGAAGGGAAGCCGGCTGAGGAAGAAATTTCTCCTCAGCCGGAACCGGAGGATGAGACGGCGGCAGCCATAGAAGAAGAGCTTAAGAACCAGGAAGAAAAGCTTTTGGAAGAATGGAAGGAAGAAGGTGCCAGACTTCTTGAGGAAGCCAGAGAAGAAGCGGCCCGGATTCTTGAGGAAGCCAGACGGCAGGCGAAGGACGAAAAAGTAAGGGCCTATCAGGAAGGGCGCCGGGAAGGTTATGAAGCCGGATTTGAAGAAGGCAGAGAGAAGGCGGAGGATGAATTTCGGGAAGAGATTCAGGACCAGATGCTGGAATTCCAGGCGGACTTAAAAGAGGCCCTTAAGTCCGTAGAGACGGCGAAAGAGCGGTGTGTCCATACCTATCTGGAAGAGCTGAAAGACTGTGCAGTGGCAGTGGGGGAGAAAGTTATCCATATAAGCTTAAAGTCCAGCGGCGAGGTGATCAAGCAGATGATCATTGCCGCTACGGAGAAGCTTAAGAAGACTGCGTGGGTCAAGATTTACATTGACAAATATGATTATGATATGATGATGGAGGCGGACGCCGGAGTGGTGGATGAACTTTCTCACTTGTCGGAGAATATAAAGTTTATTGTGATGGATAAAGAAGAGCGGGGCAGCTGCATCATAGAGATGCCGGAAGAGATTGTGGACGTCAGCGTCAACACCCAGATTGAGAACATCAAGGAAATATTGGAGAATGTAAGAATATAGCCGAGGAGAGCCGCTTATGTTTGATAAGATACCTCAGATGATTGTCAAGTCAGAGACAGTCAGCCACATTGGAAAAATTGAAAATGTAGTTGGAATGTCTATGGAGGCATCCGGCGGCCGCTCCAGTATCGGAGACATCGTTATGATCTATAACGAAGAACAGAACCGGCAGATGCCTGCCGAAGTCGTAGGGTTTAAGGACGGCAAGATCCAGCTTATGACCTATGAGGCCACCAGCGGCATCGCATCCGGCAGCTTTGTGCGCAACACCCGGCACAGACTGAAGATCCCTGTGGGGGATTTCTTAAGGGGAAGGATTATCAATGCCCTGGGCGAGCCCATTGACGGAGGCCCGGCATTTCCCCCGTCAAAGCAGTATACGGTTCAGAGCCCTTATATTAATCCTCTCAACCGCCCTCCCATCCGGGAGCGGCTGGAGTTCGGCGTGAAGGCTATTGACGGCCTGAATACCATAGGAAAGGGACAGAGAATCGGAATCTTTGCAGGTTCCGGCGTAGGCAAGAGTACCCTTATGGGGATGATTGCCAAGAATGTAAAGACGGATATCAACGTAATCGCTCTGGTGGGAGAGCGAGGCAGGGAGGTTCTGGAGTTTATAGAGAAGGACCTTGGGGAAGAGGGAATGAAGCGTTCCGTCCTGGTAGTGGCCACCTCCGATCAGCCGGCCATGCTGAGGATGAAGTGTCCTCTGGTAGCCACCACTATTGCGGAATATTTCAAGGATCAGGGATATGATGTGCTTCTCATGATGGATTCCCTGACCAGATATGCCATGGCTCAGAGAGAGATCGGTCTGGCCATCGGCGAGCCGCCTATTGCCAGAGGCTATACCCCTTCCATCTATGCGGAGTTCCCCAAGCTTTTAGAGCGGAGCGGCAATTTCGGCAAAGGTTCCATCACCGGAGTTTACACGGTCCTGGTGGAGGGCGATGACACCAACGAACCCATATCCGATACGGTGCGCGGCATTTTGGACGGACATATCGTCTTAAGCCGCCAGCTGGCCAATGAGAACCATTTTCCGGCCATTGACATCGGCGCCAGCATCTCCAGGCTTATGGTGGAGATTGTGCCCAAGGAGCACCAGAGAGCGGCGTCCAGATTCCGAAATCTTTTAGGACTGTACCAGAAGAACGCGGATCTGATCTCCATAGGCGCTTACAAGAAGGGAAGCAATCAGGCCCTTGATGAAGCAGTGTCCAAGATTGATGCCATGAACGGATTTTTACAGCAAGGGATTACAGAGAGTTTCAGCTACGCTGAGACCGTAGGTCAGATTGAGACAATAACACAATAACCGGTTGCGCCGGAGGGACAGACATGAAACAGTTTAAGTACAGATTGGAAACGGTTCTGGACTACAAAACCCAGGTCTTGGATAATCTGAAGACAGAACATGCAGTGATTATCCAGAATGTCAGCCGTAAACAGGAAGAGATCAGAGGACTCCACCGGGAACTGGCCGGTTTCGAGCAGGATTTTGACAGGGCAAAAGAGGAAGGTGTCAGCATTGAAAACTACCGCCTGTTTGATATGTGTATCGGACGGATGGAGGAGATCATCGACGAGGAAAAGGAACGTTTGAAAGTTCTGAAAAAGAAAGAGGAAGAGAAAAAGCAGGAAGTGATCACTGCGAAAGTCGACACCTCCAAGTTTGAAAAGTTAAAGGAAAAGAAGTTAAAAGAATATCAGAAGGAAGCGGCAAAGGCCGACGAGAAATTTATTGAGGAATTTGTCTCCAGCGTCTCCTTGCGTCTGAGACACCAGCACAGAGGTTAACCGGGATAATCACAGTTTCAGACTGTTGATTATAGATAGGCCGTCACCTTAAGGGGCGGCAGGAGATAACAAAGAAAGGAGGGGATAGTATCATGGAAGCAGTAAAGATGCAGGATACGGTCCAGGTAAAGACCAGGACAGTAAGCCGTGCCACAGCTGCAGAGTCGGCAGCCCGGAATGACGGGTTTGTGAAGCTTCTTCAGGAGAAGAAAGATCTGGCGGAGCCAAAGAAGGCCGAGACGGATAAGGCGCAGAACAAGACGGATCAGGGCAAGAAGACCGAGGATTCTGCACCTGAGAAGACCCAGGAGAAGCCGGGAAAGCCGGAAGCGTCTGAGGAAGATGTGGTTCTGACAGAAGATATGACGGGAGAAGATGCCCTTTTGCAGGCTATGCTCCAGCAGGCGGCGGCTCAGATGACAGGAATTCTTCCTGAGGCTCAGCAGCCGGTTCAGGAGGCCGCAGTCCAGGCCGCAGGTGAAGACGGCATTGCTCCCGTAGAGTCTCTCCCGGAAGAGGGACAGATTCAGGCAGCGGAGCAGGCAGTGCAGAAGCCGGAAGAGAAAGCAGAAGCCCTTTCGGTACAGCCGGAAGAAAAGGGGCAGGAATCATCTGCGAAGGAAGAGAAGCCCAGTACGGATCTTCCGCAGAATGTTCCTGTCACAGCAAAGGAAACAGCTCCCGAACCAAAAGTACAGATACAAAAGAGCAGCCAGCCGGCAGTTCAGGAAGAGAAAAAGGTTCAGGCCCAAGAGCACAGTCAGCAGCCTGTATATCGAACCGAGAGCGTGGGTGAAGAACCCAGGCAGGTTGTGATGGATAAGAAGGCGGAGGAGATTCCTTTAAAGACCACTCAGGCGGATCTGCCTCAGGATCTGGGAAAGACCCTGGCGGCAAAACTTCCCCAGAGAGGCGGGGAACTGACGATTGAACTGGAGCCGGCAGCTCTTGGAAAGCTGACCATCAAGCTGGTCTATGAAGGGGAGCGGGCAGCCGTGTCCATCTTGTCATCCAATCCCAGGACTCTGGAGCTTTTAAGCCAGAGAGCAGGGGAGATCGCATCAATTCTGGAGGAGAAGACAGGGCAGGAGACCATCATCTACACGCAGCCGTCAGAGCAGCAGAATGAACAGGACCATGGACAGAATCCAGACGGTCACAGCAGCCGGCAGAACCAGGAAAAAAGACAGGAAAACCAAAGCGGCGACCGAAACGAGACAGAGTCCTTTGCACAGCAGTTAAGGCTGGGACTTGTATAAAGAAAGAAGGGTAAGATATGGCAATCAATTTAGGTTCCGTCAGCGGAACAGACACTCCTTATAAGACAGGGGCTTATACCGTAGAGTCCAATGATAAGAACACCTTAAGCATGACCGGGTATTTTCAGCTTCTGGCAGCTCAGCTGCAGAACCAGGACATGAGCAATCCCATGGACAACAGCGAGCTTATGGCCCAGATGACCCAGATGGCTATGGTGCAGTCTCTGACCACCATGACAGACGCCATGAAGAATTCCACAGCGGTAAATACCCAGACCTATGCGGCAAGCCTTGTAGGCCAGGAAGTGACTATGGCCGTAACAAAAGAAAATTCCTATGGACAGGAGACGCCAGTCGATGTAAAATATGCTAAGGTGGAGTGGGTGGACTTTACCTCAGGCGATCCCACCATCAAGCTGGAGGGAGACGACAAAATATATTCCTTAGGTCATTTAGTGGGTATGGGCCGTGTTCCCAATCCCTTTAAAGATCAGACAGGAGAATCCTCAGGAACAGAGGGGCCGGGAGGCTCTGACGATTCAGACAAACCGACGGAACCAGGCGGCGACTCCGATGGCGAGGGAGGACCGGGAACGGTCTGATAAGTCAGTTATAAGGCACAGGTTTTGGAAAGAAGGAATAACATGGATGTAAATGGAGTAAGTCTTTTAAAAGGCAGGATATCCGGCATCCCCGGCCAGAACATCGCAGCACCTGGAGCGGGGGGGAATGAGACAGGATTCAAGGCGCTTCTCCAGGAAAGGGCGAAGGCAGGCCTGAATTTTTCCAAACATGCTGCAAAAAGAATGAATGAGAGAGGCATAGCAGTTGACAACCAGCTCATGAGCGATTTGGAACACGCCGTGGAGGACGCCAGGAAAAAGGGCGCCAGGGATGTGGCCATTATCGGCAAACAGGGCGTCTTTATCGTCAACGTGCCGAACAACACAGTCGTTACAACAATGTCTCAGAATGATATGAAAGAGCGGGTATTTACGAATATTGACAGTGCTGTCCTAATGTAGCAGGACCTCTTATGAGGATGCTAATCCCCCTGCCTGATGTGCAGGGGGAGAGGGACAGGGAAAGGGAAAAGAATATGTTAAGAGCAATGGATTCAGCAGTGGCGGGTCTTCGGGCCCACCAGAACAAGATGGATGTGGTGGGCCATAATATCGCCAACGTTAATACATTTGGTTTTAAGGCTCAGACTTATACATTTAAGGAGGCTATGTATCAGACTTCTACGGCTTCTACAGGAGGCGCTGCAGGCGGTACGGCAGGCGGTACCAACGCGGCTCAGTATGGTTATGGTACTTTGATGGGCAGCATCGGTATGGATATGACTTCCAGTACACCGTCTTATGTAGGCGGGTTTAATGCTTCCATTGACGGGCAGGGGTTCTTTATTACCAGTCCAGAGCCGAAAACAGGTACTACTAACGCCAATCTGAAAACTCAAAATTTCAACTACACCAGAGTGGGTCAGTTTATGGTAGATAGTAATGGCTATGTAGTGGATGCCAATAAAAATTTTGTTTATGGATATAAAGCAAATGCAGACGGTACGATTCCTACAAATCCTACAGATTTAGAGAGACTACGTATTCCACTGAAAGGCAGCACTGCCGGTGCATGGATTTTTGGTGATGATGCGACTACGGACCCATTGTTATCTACCGCCATTGAAGTTAATGCTATGGGAGAGATCACGGCTACAGTTCAAATAGAAAATGGTGGTAAGAAAGAATCAAAAACTGTTGCAATCGGCCAGTTAGCCATCGCCATCTTCCAGAACCCTAATGGTCTTACAAAGGCAGGCGGCAATTATTATACCACTAATGATCAGGACAATGCCGGTCAGGTAGCTGCAGGCAAGCCGGGCGATGCAGGCATCTCCACCCTCATGACCGGTTATATTGAGGCTTCCAACGTAGATCTTGCCAAGGAATTTGCCGACATGATCACTACCCACAGAGGATTCCAGGCCAATTCCAAGATGATCACAGTCAGCGACGAGATGCTCTCTGACTTAGTAGCCATGAAACGGTAATCGGCGGACATAGATAGGTAAATAGTATGAAATGGCGTAATAGCAATGACCAGAAGATCATGGACAGAGCCCGCAAAGCACGCATGGACAGAATCAGCGGAGACAGAGGCCGGGAGAAGAGCGGCCTCTCCTCCCGAAGCGGAATAAGCCAGACTGAAGACAGCGGAGGAAAGAGAATGATAAGGGTGACACGGT
The DNA here is from genome assembly GCA_910574345.1 of Clostridiaceae bacterium. Classification (GTDB taxonomy): domain Bacteria; phylum Bacillota; class Clostridia; order Lachnospirales; family Lachnospiraceae; genus UBA3402. The sequence continues at coordinate 173,424 of CAJSZV010000002.1, forward strand.
TAAGCGGTGAAGTTTTGTACCTGAATATATTTCAGATTGAGTCAATGGAGACAATACCCGAAACGAAGATAAAGATGATGAACGGCTACTATTTCCTCGTAAAAGATTCCGCAGAATCAGTGATGGAGCAGATTAAGGCATTCTTAGGTGGGTGCATGGTTCCGGGAGAACAAAATCCATAAGCGGAGTATGAATATTTAAGTAGGAGGATAAAAGCAATGGATATATCAACACTTATTGGCTGGGTCATGGCCGTAGGTTTGATCGTTTGGGGAATTACCTTTGATAAGCTGGGCAATTTCTGGGACCCGCAGAGTTTGGCTATCGTTCTGGGAGGCGCTATTGCAGCACTTATTGCAAGTTACCCATTCCGTATATTGAAAGATGTACCGAAGCATATTTTAATATGTTTCAAAGGAGGCAAGTATAATATTCCCAAGCTGGTAGACCAGATGGTGGATTTAGCCATGCTTGCCAGACAGAGCGGTCTTCTGGCCCTGGAGGAAAAGGCGGAGGAAATCAAGGACCCCTTCTTCAAACAGAGTGTCTTAAAGATCGTGGATGCCAATGATCCGGACAAGGTCCGGGAGCTTTTGGAGAAAGAGCTGGATGATATGGCGGCCCGTCATGACGAGGCGGCGGGTATCTATGAGAAAGGTTCCGCTTACGCTCCTGCCTTTGGTATGATTGGTACTCTGGTAGGTCTGATCAACATGTTAAAGGGGATGAACTTAGGAGACGGCGGCGGCGCCAGCAACTTGGGCCAGGATATGTCTGTGGCTTTGATTACGACTTTTTACGGCAGTGCCTTTGCCAACATTTTCTTCCAGCCTATTGCAAAGAAGCTGAGAATCCGGCAGGCGGAAGAGGAGCTTTACTGCGCAACCATTGTAGAAGGTGTTATGGCCATTATGGCAGGAGAAAATCCCAAGTTCTTAAGAGAACATCTGCTCTCCTGTATGAAACGGTCTCAGCAGAAGAAACTCCTTCTGAAAGCAGGCAAGTCCGGCGGTGAAGGCGGTGAAGGCTGATGAGCAGAAGAAAAAAAGGCGGCGGAGGCGGCGAGGACTGCGGAAGCTGGATGGATACATACGGGGACATGGTTACACTGCTGTTGTGTTTCTTTGTTATGCTGTATTCCATGTCCGACATTAATCAGCAGAAGTGGGAGATGTTCGTCAAGAGCATCTTCCCCAATTCCGGCGACACGGAACAGATCGCCATCAACGAGAACATCGCAGAAGGCGAATTTGACGTATCCGGTCTTCTTAAGACAGAAGAGGAACTGCCGGAGGATGTGGCGCCGGAGGAGTTGTGGGTTACTCTTGTAAAGAAACTGAACGAAAGCGGCGTTGACGGAGTATCTGTGTCCCGTGGAGAGGGATACACTTTTGTTGTCTTTGAGAATCAGGCGTTTTTCAACGGCGACAGTTCCGTTCTTACAGAAGATGCCATAAAGATTCTTGACGTTTTTTGTGAAATCATCGGTCCGGAGGCGGAGAATATCTCTCAGATCGAGATCATGGGACATACGGCTCAGGCCAGTCCTGACAGGATGAATAATCCCAGAACAGACCGCCTGCTTTCCGCTATGCGTTCCGCCGAGGTAGCTGCTTATATCCAGCAGAAGGAGGTCATCGAACCCAGCAAGCTGGTGGGCATCAGCTACGGCCAGTACCGGTCTGTGGATACCAATGAGACCAGCGAGGGAAGAGCCAGGAACCGGCGGGTGGAATTCCTGATTGTGGATGCGGGAGCGGACATAAAGTCCATGAACGATTACTATGATGAGTATTACAGCAGTATGGATGAGGGTTCTGTGGTGGTAACCGATGGTATTGCCGCAGAGAACAGGGAAGGCTTTGCACCCGTTGACGAAGGCAGCATGGAAGGATCGGCCAGTATGGTTCCTGGAACTGTCACTTCGCCTGACGAGGCAGGGCAAGTTCCGGCAGAATAAATTCAAGGAGAGGTGGCTTAGAAAATGGCAGATGTATTATCACAAAGTCAGATAGATGCACTTTTAAAGTCCATGGCGACCGCTCCCTCGGAGCCGGCACAACCTGCCGCTGTCAAGGATGAAAAAAAGAAAGCAGAGACAGAACAGGTTAAATACAGCAAATACGACTTTTACAGTCCCAGAAAGTTTACAAAAGATAAGATGAAGATCCTCACAAGCGTGTTTGAGAATTATGCGCGGATCATCACATCTCAGGTCAACGGCATATTCCGTGTTATGACGGATATCACGGTAATGGAGGTTCAGGAGCGCCGTTACTATGAGTATGTAAACTCTCTTAACGAAAATGATACAGTTACTTTGGTGGATGCGTTTATCCCCGACCATAATAAAAATCTGGTTCCCCTGATGATGTATGTGACGCCTGGTTTGGTCATTACGCTGATCGACCATATGTTAGGCGGAGCGGAGGAAGTGGTGAAGGTAAAAGAAGGATACCGGTATTCCGATGTGGAGACCGCATTATACCGGAGAATCTTATCTTACTTGATCCAGGCTTTGAAAGATGGATTTTCCAACTATATCAGCATGGAATTTAAAGCCCAGAGGATTGAAGACAATCCCAGTATGATACAGGATGTGGGCCTTGACGAGACGGTGGCTATCATCCATCTGAATGTAGATGTAACAGGCCTTGCGGTGGAACGTATCAAGATATGCCTGCCGGGAACACTTTTGGAAGCGATCTTCCAGGTGATTGACACACGCAAACATATTGCGCGGGGTTATGCATATGAAGATAATCGGGAGACGATACTTGATAATATCCGTCAGTCCCAGCTTCCGGTTACAGGACAGCTTGGTACGGTATTCCTTGATCTGAGTGACATTTATCACTTAAAGGTAGGCGATGTCATAGATATGAACAAGGGCAAAGACAAAGATGTGAAGCTCTATATCGGAAAGCAGCCATGGTTTACAGGTAAGATGGGTGTGTATAAGAAAAATGTAGCAATCCGGATTAACAGACGGCTTTATGAAGAGGAAGAGCTGCCGGAGGAAGTCCCCAAAGAGGCTATAGCCGAACCGGGAGTTACCGATGTATGATGGCAGGATAGTCTGCATCAATATAGAATCAAAGAAAATGTGACAGGAAAAGAGAGGAAAGAAAAATGGCTAAGATTATGTTAGTTGATGACGCCGCATTTATGAGGATGATGGTTAAGAATGCTTTGACAAAAAGCGGATATGACAATTTTGTGGAGGCCCAGGACGGTGCGGAGGCCGTGAAGAAGTATGAGGAAGAAAGCCCTGATATGGTAATTATGGATATTACAATGCCTAACATGGATGGTCTTCAGGCTCTGAAAAAGATCAAGGAAGCTCATCCCGACGCAAAGATTGTTATGTGTACGGCCATGGGCCAGGAAGGCATGGTTGTGGATGCCATTAAGTCCGGCGCAAAGGATTTCATCGTAAAGCCTTTTAACGCGGACCGTATTGTTCAGACAGTTAATACTATTTTAGGAAACTAATACCTGGCAGGAGGGATAGAGATGGCTTTTTTAAGTTCGTTTGATATCAGCGCATCTGGCCTGAGTGCCCAGCGTATAAGAATGGATATCGCTGCGGAAAATATAGCTAACATTGATACAACCAGGACAGAGGGAGGCCAGGCTTATCGCCGGAAAGATGTAGTCTTTGAAAGTTATGGAGCGAATTCCTTTCGGGAAGCCATGCGCAGTGCTTTGAGGGGAAACGGATTTTCCAGCAGGAATGCGGGAGTCCGGGTAGCAGGTATCGTCGAGGACGACCGTGAGATGAAACAGGTGTACAATCCGAATCATCCCGATGCTGACGAGAACGGTTTTGTGACGATGCCCAATGTGGATCTTTTGAAAGAGACGGTTGACAGCATGTCAGCCACCAGGTCTTACGAGGCAAACGTTACGGCTTTAAACGCAATGAAGCTGATGGCGCAGAAGGCTTTGGATATTAATAAATAATATCCTGGCCGGTTAAATAAAAAAGGATAAAGGAGATTGTAAAATGGGCGCTAGCAGCTTTAATGAAATGGAACTGGACGCCATAGGCGAAATAATGAATATCAGTCTCGGCGCCTCGGCAACAGCAGTGTCCACCATGCTGGGCACTACTGTGAACATAACAACGCCGGTAGTTTCCGTCCTCACCAGGGAAGAATTTGAATTCAGGCGTCTGGAGCCGGCCATCGGTGTAGAGATTGCCTACGTGGAAGGACTGGAAGGCAAAAATATCATGATGTTCCGCCGTGAAGACGTGGGGATCATCGTGGGAACCATGTTGGGAGAGGACCCCAGCAATTGGGACTCGGAATTAGACGAGATCCATATCAGCGCCATCTGTGAGGTCATGAATCAGATGATGGGGGCTTCCGCCACAGCGTTGTCAGAGTTTTTAGGCACGATCGTTAATATATCTACCCCCAAGTCCTTTGACATCGGGGAACCGGAAGACTTTAAAATAAAATATTTTCCCGAAGAATCCGGTATGGTGGTTGTCCGTTTTCGGCTGGAGATAGAAGGAAAACTCAACAGTGAATTTATGAATATCATGTCCATCGGACTGACTAAGAGACTTCTTGAGCCCTTTGAGGCAAGCTTTGCAGCGGCGACTCCAGAACCGGCGCCGACGCCCGAACCGGCACCGGCATCATCGGGCGGCACAACTATGTCTCAGGACGAGATCAATGCTCTGCTTGCAGGTACACCTGCAGCGCCGGAACCGGCACCGGCATCATCGGGCGGCGGAACCATGTCTCAGGATGAGATTAATGCTTTGCTTGCAGGCGCGTCTGCAGCGCCCGAACCGGCGCCAGCCCCAACAGGCGGCGGAACTATGTCTCAGGATGAGATCAATGCCCTGCTTTCAGGTGCGGCGGCTCCTGAACCGGCGCCGGCACCAGCTCCGTCGGCTCAGCCTGGAGCCAATGCTCAGCCTCCTCAGGGAATGGCGCCGCAGATGCAGACGGCTATGGGACAGGCAGGACAGCCTTATTATGGTTATCCGCCTATGGGAGCCGATCCCATGATGATGCAGATGTTTACTCAGATGCAGCAGACCCAGATGCAGATGATGGAGATGATGAGGTCATTTTCAGGCAGACCGGAATCGGCATCGGCACAGTCGTCCTCAGCAGGCAGTACGGGCGGCTCCGTGATCCGGCCTCTGGCTACTGCCCCGGTTCATGATGAAGCGGGGGACGGTGAGGAAGACAAGACAAACCAGGAGATGCTCATGAAAGTGCCTCTTGAGATCTCTGTTGAGATCGGAAGAACCAAGAGGCTGGTGAAGGATATTCTGGAGTTTACTCAGGGTACTCTGGTGGTTCTTGACAAGATGGCGGGAGAGCAGGTTGACTTGTTTGTTAACGGTCAGTGTATTGCCAAGGGAGATATCGTTGTTGTAGAAGATAATTTCGGTATCCGTATTACAGAGATTGTGACAAGGGAACTGAACCCGGAAAGCTTATAGAATGGAAGAACTGACTTTGTTTCGGGCAGTGCTGACTGTGGCAGCTGTATTGCTTCTGGCCTATTGGTGCAGTCGGCTGCTCAGTAAACAGTGGATCAAGGCATCAGGCTCAGGTGTTCTTCAGATTATTGAACAGATACAGGTGGGCCAGGACCGAAGAATCCTGCTTTTGAAAGTAAAGGATTCTAATTATCTGGTTGGCGTCAGTCAGGCAGGTATCCAGCTTTTGGCGGAGGTGGAAGGTGACTTTGAGACAGAGATGCCGCCTTCCGGGCAGGACCCGGTGACTCAGCTTCCTTTTCAGAGCATTCTGGAGAAATATCTGGTGAACCATCAGAAAAAGAAGGAGGGAGACTGATGAACGGCCTTCTGACACAATTGAACGGCGGGAGTGTTCCCACCCTGGATATTCTGTTGCTGCTTACCTTTGCAGCGCTGCTGCCCTCCGTTGTGGTGATGATGACTTCCTTCACCAGAACGATTATCATCCTGTCCTTTACAAGAAATGCAATGGGAGTACAGCAGGCTCCGCCTAACATGGTGCTGGTGGGCATCGCTATGTTTTTGACCCTATATATTATGAGCCCGGTTATAAGCCGGATCAATGAGGAAGCTTACCAGCCTTATATCAATGAAGAGATTACTCAGGAAGAGGCGGTAGAGCGGATGGTGGTTCCCTTAAAGGAATTCATGGTCCGCAATACGTATAAAAGCACATTGGATAATTTCGTGCGGATGTCCAACACTCAGGTGGAGGATGATGTCATGGACTATCCCCTGACCGTAATTGTCCCGTCTTTCATGACCAGCGAGTTAAAAAGAGGCTTTACGGCAGGATTTTTGATCTATCTTCCCTTCCTTCTGGTAGATGTGATTGTCTCCACTACTTTGATGTCCATGGGTATGGTTATGCTGCCTCCGGCCATGATCTCTATGCCGTTTAAGCTGCTGCTGTTTGTAACTGTTGACGGGTGGGAGCTTTTATTCTCCACTATTGTACAAAGCTTTCGTTAGTAAATCCTGATAGAAGGGAAGGGAGGGGCATTTATGACAGAACTGCAGGTACTTGATATTATGTACCAGACTTTCCAGACTGCGGTAAGGTTGACTATGCCCTTTTTGCTGACCAGTATGGTCGTCGGAGTGGTCATCGCCATTTTTCAGGCTGCCACTCAGATCAATGAGCAGACTCTGACTTTTGTGCCCAAATTCCTTACCATACTGGTGGTTATGGGACTTTTGGGAAGTACCATTCTGGCTACACTGCAGGATTTTCTCAGGAATATGATGACTCTGATCATAGGAGGGTAATTTATGTTTATCCTCTTTGCCCTGGTTTTTATGCGGATGAGCGGAGCGGTTTATTTTAATCCGGTCTTTGGCCGAAGCAATGTTCCCAATGCATTCAAAGGGGCTTTGGCCTTTATGCTGACCCTTATGATGTATATGAGTGTGGGAGGAGAACTGCAGCATCAGCCGGCCACTATGGTGGAATTCGGAGTCATGCTGGTAAAGGAGCTTCTGGTAGGATTCTCGCTGGGATTTTCCATGGAACTTTTTTTTATGGTTACCCGGTATGCGTCCTCCATTATAGACCATACCATGGGTTTGTCCATGGCCCAGGTATATGATCCGGGAACCAGAAGCCAGATGACGGTTTCAGCCGGTCTGTATTATGCTTTTGTGTTTCTTTTGTTTCTGGCACAGGACGGGCATGTACGTCAGGTGGCGCTGCTGTTTCGGTCAGCCAGGCTGATTCCTTTCGGGGATGTGACTGTCAGACCGGAGTTATATCAGCTGATGCTGGAAATTTTCAGAAACAATATTGTTATGGGAGTGCAGTTTGCATTTCCCATTATTGCCATAGAGATGGTGACGGAAGCGGCAGTAGGCATACTGATGCGCATGATTCCCCAGATCAATGTATTTGCTGTGAATTTTCAGATAAAGATTATGATGGGGCTCTTTATGCTTGTCTTTCTGTTCAGTCCTATGGCCGACCGGATCTATATAATTGTTGATAACATGTTTTTATATATGGAACGTCTGGTAGTGCTTATGAGTTAAGTTCTGCCAAAGGCGGCGATAATCCCGGATAGAGAAGGGAGTGGTGAGCTTGGCGGAGGCAAACGGACAGGAAAAGACCGAGAAACCAACCGGGAAACGGCGAAGTGATGCCAAAAAGGAAGGTAATGTTTTTCAAAGCAAGGAAGTTGTCACGGTTGTGATGGTCTTCGGTGTCTTTTATATGGTCAAGCTGATGCTTCCCATGATGGTGCGAACGGTCAGGGACTGCATGATCTATTTTTTCTCCGCGGTGAAAATGGAGGCCCCATTTTCATCATCACCTAATATTTTTGTATATATGACGATAGCGGTGCTCAAGTGCTCCCTGCCTGTCCTCCTGGCATCTATGGTCTTAGGCATTTTGGCTCATGGAGTACAGACCCGTTTTAATGTGAGTTTTCAAGTGGTAAAGCCAAAATTCAGCAAGCTAAATCCGATTAATGGAATCAAAAAGATGTTCAGCATAAAAAAACTGGTAGATTTAGCTAAAAACCTGATAAAGATTGCATTACTGCTTATTTTGCTGTATAATTTGTTAAAGTCAGATATCGTCGAGATAGCCCGGATGATTGATATGAATCTTTTGTCATCGTCAGGGCGTATGCTGGAGCTGGTTTTTGATCTGGTGGTCAAAGTCTGTATGGCCTTTACTGTGGTGGCGTTTTTTGACTATCTCTATGAGAGATGGAGTTATGAGAATAACCTGAAGATGACCAAGCAGGAAGTGAAGGAAGAATTCAAGAACACCGAAGGAAATCCGGAGATCAAGGGCCGAATCAGAAGAATCCAGCGGCAGATGGCCATGGCCAGGATGATGCAGAAGGTTCCCGAGGCGGATGTGATCATAAGGAACCCGACTCATTTTGCTGTGGCGCTTAAGTATGATCCCGACAAGGACGGTGCGCCGGTAGTATTGGCCAAAGGCCAGGATCTGGTAGCTCTGCGTATTGTAAAAGTCGGGGAAGAACATGGAGTGTTTGTTATGGAGAACAGGCCTTTGGCCAGAGCGCTCTATGCATCCTGTGAGATTGACCGGGAGATCCCGGCGGAATTTTACGGGGCAGTGGCTGAGATTTTGGTATACATTTACAAGGCCGGCCATCGGGAAGATATGTTTCAATAGTGGGAAGAACCACATATAATTTATTGAAAAGGCATTGCGCCAAAGCGCAGGCAGGTCATCTGTAGCCGAAAGGGAACAGGTGACATAGAATAGATGGATGGAGTTTTCGAATGAAGAAGTTACTGAACTATTCTATAGTACTATTTGTACTTACAATTATTCTGTTATTGATCATACCGCTTCCGGCGGCGATGGTTGACGTGGCAATTATCATCAATATGTCTCTTTCCCTGATGATCCTGGTGACTACCATGACCATTAAAGAGGCATTGGAATTGTCTATCTTTCCGTCTCTGCTTCTGATCACTACGCTGTTCCGTCTTGGTATTAATGTATCCACAACAAGGAATATTCTTACCAGCGGCGGATTTTCCGGGCAGATCATTAAAGCATTCGGTGATTTCATTCTCCAGGGCAACGTAGTGGTTGGTCTGGTTATTTATCTGATTATCGTTTTGATGCAGTTCCTTGTTATCACCAAGGGCGCGGAACGTGTATCTGAGGTTGCAGCCAGATTTACTCTGGATGCTATGCCGGGTAAGCAGATGGCCATTGATGCGGATTTGAACTCCGGCCTTATTGATGAACAGCAGGCCAAGGCACGGCGTGAGAAGATTCAGAGAGAAGCGGACTTTTACGGTTCCATGGACGGTGCTACCAAGATCGTAAAGGGAGATTCCGTCATGTCCCTGATTACGACTGCCATTAACTTAATCGGCGGGAGCATCATCGGTATCGTTCAGTCAGGGGACACCATAGGCAATGTTTTGAATACATATTCTATTGCGACGGTAGGTGACGGCCTGGTGGGGCAGATACCGTCTCTTTTGATTTCTGTTGCCACAGGTATGATCGTTACCAGAGCTGTGGCGGAGGGAAGCTTAAACGAGGATATTTCCAAACAGTTTATGGCGCAGCCCGTTGCCATCATGATAAGCGGTATCGTAATTGCGGTTCTCACTGTGATTCCCGGCATGCCCGTGGTACAGCTGCTGATCATCTCCCTTGGGCTTATAAGCTGCGGCTATTATCTGTACCGGAAGCTGCAGAACGAGCCGGAGGCTGCCATAGCCGGAGCCATGGGCGGCAGCTTAAGGAGTTTCTCCGCGGATACGGAGATGCAGCCCGAAGAGGAGGAAGCGCCCAAGCCTGTAACGGAAGAAGAGTTCTTCAAGGATGTGAACAATGTATACAGCCTTTTGTCTGTGGAGGCCATTGAGATGGAATTTGGCTACAGCCTGATTCCCCTGGTGGATGAATCTGTAGGCGGGCGGCTGATTAACCGAATTATTATATTCCGCAGACAGTATGCCCAGGATATGGGATTTGTCATCCCTTCCATTCGTCTGAGGGACAGCTCTGCTCTTAACACAAATCAGTACTGCATTAAGATAAAGGGAGAAGAGGTTGCCAAGGGAGAGATCCTGATTGACTATTACCTGGCTCTGGAGCCTGAGAATCCGGAGAAGGAGATTGATGGAATCGAAACCATTGAGCCTGCATATGGTATACCCAGCCGGTGGATACGCCCGGAGGACCGGGAGCTGGCGGAGATCTACGGCTACACGGTTATTGATCCCTTGTCCGTGCTGGTAACCCATCTGTCGGAAGTGGTGAAGCAGCATGCCTATGAGCTGATCACCAGACAGGAAGTGATTCACCTTGTGGAGAACACGAAGAAGACTTCACCGGAACTGATTGAGGAAGCGTTCCCCAACTTTATATCCTACAGTCTGTTCCAGAAGATACTTACAAGCCTTTTGAAAGAAAGCGTACCAATCAAAGATCTTGAGACAATTATTGAGACAGCTTTAGAAACCATATCAGACACAGGCCTTCCGGTCAGGGATGTGGACGGCCTGATTGAAAATATCAGAACAGCCCTTAAGCGGACCATCACCCGCATGTACTGTGAGGATGGCAGCATGAAAGTGATTACTTTGGATTCCGAGTTGGAGCGGACCATGGTGGGATCTTTGTCAAAGGGAGAGCGGGGATATTATCTTGCTTTAAGTCCGGATGTTCTTCAGAGTCTGATCAATCAGCTGACAGGCCAGTTAAAGAAGTTTGGCGGACTTTCCCAAAGTCCTGTAGTCCTGACTTCACAGGTTATGAGGGTTCACTTTTACCGGCTGATTGAACAATTTTACCCTAATGTGAGAGTTCTGTCTTTTAACGAGATATCGAACAATGTTCAGATACAGTCTATCGGCAGCCTGACTCTTGAGAACAGGGGGAGAATGGGGGCCTGACCGGCCATAGGGAGATGACGGAATATGGTTCAGACAGATTATTTGGCGGAGAAGACCAATGAGGAACTTCTGGAGATGTACCGCGCAGAGGGAAAGATCGAGGTAAAGCAGGCTTTGGTGCTTCGGTATCTTTATATCGTCAGGTCCATTGCCGCTCAGATGCGCAACGTCTACAGCGGTTCTCTGCAGATGGAGGATATTATCAATGAAGGCGTCATAGCTATCATGAAAGGGATTGACAGATACGATCCTGAGCGAGATAATAAGTTTGAGACATTTATTTCCAGGCGTATCAGAGGAATGATCATTGACCTAGTGCGCAAGAACGACTGGATGCCAAGAGATTTCCGCAAGCAGGTGAAAGCCATGGAAGACTTGCAGGTATCCCTTGGTCGGAGCTTGGGACGCCTGCCTACGGAGGAGGAGATGTCCGCTGCCATGGGGATGGATATCCGAAAGTACAGGAAGCTTCAGAGAATGAGCGTTATGATGAATGTGCTTTCCCTGGATATGATCACCGATGACGAGGGCGAGCATCAGTCGCTGCAGCTTGCAAGCGGGGATGCGGACGCTCAGCCGGAAAAGGCTTTTTTGAAGATTGAGTCCCGGCAGGTTCTTGCGGAGGCTATTAACAGCCTGAAAGAAAAAGAAAAGGTGGTAGTTTCGTTGTACTATGTGGAGGAGATGAACATGGGTCAGATCGCCCAGATTCTGGGAGTCAGCGAGCCGCGGATATCCCAGATTCACAGTTCAGCCATCCGCAAGCTGAAAGCATATATGAGCAATTACCAATAAGTGTAATGATAAAAATGAAAGGAGGAGATTGGCCATGTATCAGGGATTTTATAATCTGGCATCAGGAATGCTGACTCAGAGCAGGAATCTGAACGTAGTCAGCAACAACATGGTGAATATCCAGACTCCGGGCTATAAGAGGGATAAGATGGTCAGCACCACATTCCAGGAGGAGATGCTTTACCGCACAGGAAAGAGGTATAAGGATAACCCTGAGCCCCTTGCCACTACTTCGAAGATACGTGCTGCTGAACAGACCTATGTGAATTATGAGCAGGGCGGATTTGACCAGACTGAGGGAACTCTGGATTTTGCCTTGATGGATAAGGGCTTTTTCTGTATCGATACTCCTATGGGGGTCCGCTATACCAGGAACGGTTCTTTTTATGTAGATGATCAGGGGTATCTGGCACTCAACGGTTTTGGAAGGGTTCAGGGAAAAGGAGGCGGTCCCATCGCCATCGACACGGAGAACTTTAACGTGGACAGCCGGGGCGTAATCCGGGTGCCGGGCACTACCACATCGGGAGAAGACGGAGAGGTGGAAGTGACAGAGGCCAGGGAACTGGGCACCTTGAGAGTCGTGGATTTTGCAGATTATGAGCAGCTTCACAAGGAGGATTACGGTTTGTTCTCCACAGGCCAGGCTCCTCAGGAGATAGAATCGCCGTCCATTCTGTGGCAGGCCCTTGAGAATTCCAATGTGGATATGATCGAAGAGATGACAGCTATGATGACATCCCAGAGAGCTTTGCAGAGTGCGGCCCAGGTGCTTAAGATGTACGACCAGATTTTGAGCAAGGCTTCAAGCGACGTAGGAAGATTGTAGGGGAGGATATGATATGTATCAGTCATTTTATACGGCCGCACTTGGTGCAGGAACCTGTATGGCTAAGATGGGAGTGATCTCCAACAACCTGGCTAATATTAACAATGATGGTTATAAGCCCAAGACAGCTGCGTTTTCCGACCTTCTCAATTACAATCTCAATGATTCAGAAGGCGCTGTGACAGAGCTTATGGCAGGCAACGGAGTCCGTATGCAGAGGACTTACTCCACATACCGGACATCAGCCCTGGCCCCCAGTAACAGCGATATAGATTTTGCCATTTTGGATGACAACGCGTTTTTCATGCTGAGAGATCCGGCAACAGGCGAGATCAGCTACACCAGAGACGGACATTTCTACCGGGCGCAGATGGAGGACGGCTATTATCTCATGACGGATAACGGCAAGCTGGTCCTGGACCAGAATGGTGAGCCCTTAAAGGCGGAAGTGCCGGATATCGAGCGTATGCTTGAGATGATGGAGGAAGGGTATGAACCGGAGGAAGAGGATGATGAGCTGGATGAAGAGGAAGAGGATCTGCCGAGAGTCAGCGCCTATACATTTTCCAATCCAAGCCGTCTTTTAAGCACAGAGGCCAATGAATATGTGCCCCCTGCGGGAATGGAGCCGATTCTGGTGCCCCATGCCCAGATTCAGTCCGGCGTGCTGGAGCGTTCCGGTGTGGATCTGTCAAAGGAGATGGTAAAGATGATCGAGTGTCAGAGGGCGTATAGTTATGCTTTAAAGATGGTTCAGACGTCTGATGAGATTGAATCCACCATCAACTCTCTGAGAGGTTAGTTAGAACAGACAAGAATATGAGGTGCCTATGAAATTAAAAACATATGAAGATATGAATCTTCTGGAACTGGATGTCATGAAGGAGATCAGCAGTATCGGTACAAGCCATGCTGCCACAGCCCTGTCAAAACTCCTCCAAAAAGAAATACGTATCACCATCCCGGAGGTGAATATCCTGGGATATGAAGAGGCGGTAGACAAGATCGGATATATTGAAGAGCTGGTGACCGCTACTCTGGTAAGGATGTCCAATGAAGTAAATGGTCTGATGCTCTTTATTTTTAAGCTGGATCTGGCCAATGCGGTGCTGGAGAAGCTGATCGGGAGGCGGTATGATTCTTTTGAAGAGTTAGACGAACTGGCCTATTCCGCTCTGGAGGAGATCGGCAATATTATCATATGCTCTTATGTCAATGCTTTTACTCAGCTGGTAGGAGTGGAGATTGATCTGTCCGTTCCGAGTTCCACAGTGAATATGTTAGGCGGCGTTCTGACAGTTCCCATGGCGGAGTACGGATATGTGACAGATAAACTGATGTATATCAATGCAGAATTTATTATGGGAGGCGAGAAGCTTTCTGATGGACTTTTGATGCTTCCTGACATCGAGTCCCTGAACAGTATCTTAGAGAAATTAGGGGTTTCATAATGACTGACAAGGAATTAAAAGTAGGTATTGGTGATATGAAGTTTGCCAGGGGGGACAGCCGTATCATTACATACGCCCTTGGCTCGTGTATAGGGATAACTTTCTATGACCCCGCCATCAAATTAGGTGGGCTTTTGCATATTATGCTTCCTAACAGAGTGGATCCCAATGATCCGAAAGTATTCAAATATGCAGACAGCGGGATTAAGGAGACCATCCGCAAGCTCTCCGCTTTCGGCATGCTGAAAAGCCGGACCATTGTAAAGATTGCCGGAGGAGCTAAGATGTTCGAGATGAAGGGAAGCGGGAGTTCTGATTTCGGCAACATCGGACAGCGAAACGCGGCTATGGTAAAAAAGGTTCTCATGGAAGAGAGGATGCGCATATCCGCTGAGGATACAGGCGGAGCTTATGCAAGGACAATGTTGATCAATGTTGCGAACGGCGATGTGGTGATACGTACCGTAGGAAAGCCGGAGAAGCATCTCTAAGAGAGGAGACGATAAAAGTGGAAAAAGAAAAAGAAGGAATCCTTCTTGAATCAGGTACTAACGAGATTGAGATCATGAAGTTTACGATCCAGGGAGAGTTCTACGGAATCAATGTAGCTAAAGTAAAAGAGATCATGATGTCCGAGAAGGTAAAAGCCATGCCTCATGCTCATCCGGCAGTGGAGGGCATCTTCAAACCCAGGGATCTTTTAATTACAGTCATTGATCTTGGATATTATCTGACGGGCGAGTATTTGGAGCACAAGAGCAGGGATCTGTTCATTGTGACCAACTTTAACAAGATGACCGTGGCTTTCCGTGTTCAAAGCATTGAGGGGATCAGCCGTATCTCCTGGAAGGACATTCAGAAGCCGGATAAGACCCTGACTCACGGAGAAGAAGGAGTGGCTACAGGTATCGCTCAGTGTGCAGGAGAGCTGGTTACCATTCTGGACTTTGAGAAAATCGTAGCGGAGATCGCACCGGAGACATCCATTCAGATCTCAGAGGTAGAGCAGATGGGTGACCGTCCGATCTGTGATAAACCTTTGGTGATTGCAGAGGATTCCATTCTCCTTCAGAAGATGATTGACGATGCTCTGCAGAGAGCCGGCTTTACCAATGTGACCAACTTTAACAACGGCCAGGAGGCTTGGAATTACTTAAAGACCATTCATCAGGATTCCGATCTTTACGATAAAGTGAATCTGATTATCACGGATATCGAGATGCCTGAGATGGACGGACACCGCCTGACAAAGCTGATTAAAGATGATCCAAGGCTGAAACATCTTCCTGTGGTTATCTTTTCCTCCCTCATTGACGATCAGATGAGGATCAAGGGTGAGCAGCTGGGAGCCGACGAGCAGCTGACAAAACCTGAGATAGGCAACCTGGTGCATGTAATCGACAGATTGCTGGATCGGTTTGCCAGAGCAAGGAAAGCGGGGGAATTTGAGTAGTACAGGAAACAAAGGCAGGAAAGGAGAGACGTAACAGTGAAGAAAAAGATAGCTGGCGGGGCCTTTTTTGCCCTTTTGATAGCAATGGCAGGAACTTTCTCAGCAAAAGCGGCCATGAGCGGATATTGGGAATTATCAGATGACGAAAAGTACTGGATGTATATGTATTCCGGCTATGAATGGGCCCAGGACGAATGGATTGAGGACCAGGGAAAGACTTATTATTTGGATTCCAGCGGCCGCATGAAGACCGGATGGGTGGCGAACAAGGATGACAAGAAGAAGTATTATATGGGACCCGATGGGGCCATGTGTTTCAATATGTTCGCGCCCGATGGCAAGTACGTAGGCCCCAACGGATGGAATCTGGACCAATATGACAAGTACCGCAAGGCAGTTAGATCCGAGATTAAAAAGTCCGCGCCAGGGAAGTCATCCGGAAGGAACAAGAATACTGCTGAGGATCAATCCCAACAATTTTTCCTGCTGTCAGACCTGAATGGGGATGGCTATAAGGATCTCATTGTCATGTACGGTGAACAGCAGGCGGAAAGCCTGAGGGAAATCGCCGTATGGATTCCGGAAGACGGAAAGTTTCAGCTTGCCGCGGAATTTGATAAGCCGGAAAAGGGAGATTACTGTACTCTGTACCTGGATCCGGAAGGAGACGAAGTCTGGATGGAGATGACGGAAAAAAGCGGTGAGATGAATCTGTTTCAGATGGAATACGGCAGTGCAGTGATGGAGAATGTGTGGAGTTTTACCATGGAAACGGACGAAGCCGGTAATGGCCGGTATTATATTAACGGCAGTGAGGAAGACCGTGAGGTATGGGAACTCTTCATGGCCCGTGCACGGGAGCAGAGAGGTAATCAACCGCTTACTGGGTATCAGCCTGCCACAGAGGATAACATAGCAGCACAGGCAGACCGGGTGCTTGGTGAGGGTGAGATTGAGCTGTGGGATTGAGAGGAGGCTTATAGGAGTGACGGACAGCGAAAAACTGGATTTATTGCTTTCTGAGATGACAGGCATGAAGTCAGAGATGCAGAGTATGAAGTCAGAGATGCAGAGTATGAAGTCAGAGATGCAGAGTATGAAGTCAGAGATGCAGAGTATGAAAGAAAAAGTGACAGGTATTGAACTGCATCTTGAAAATGTTACTGATTGGAATATAAAGTTATTAGCAGAGAATCATTCGAATTTAGTTGATAAATTCAATGAATCGGTGAAGACCGCTGACAAAACAGCCCTTTATGAAATCCATGTAAGGATGCTGACGGATAAGGTTGATAAACTGTCAAAGGAGGTTTCCAGCCTGAAACTTCGGATGGCTTAATATGATTGCCTGAAAAACATATGCCCCTGACCAGAGATTGTGTGGTCAGGGGCTTGTGCTTTTGAGAAACATCCGGCAATGCGCCGATGACGCATTGGGTGGGACTACAGCGGTTTTTTATGTCTGGGATTCTCACGGACCTTATTGCAGGCTTTCATGAATTCTGTCAACAGTGATATTTTATACTTATTCTCATAATAACTGAGAAGAGGTGAGATGGAATCCTTGCTGGTAACCACGTATTTGGGAGGAAGGCCTGTCAGTGCCAAAGCGCAGACATCGGACATACAGCGGGGACAGGTGCATACATTGTGCTGTGTAAGCACGGTATCCAGGTCCTGACGCATGAGAAGCTGTTCCATAACATTGACAAACCGGTATTCCCGATCTTTCGTGTGGCTGGTAAAGTGGCTTTCCGGAATGATGGGATGTTCTTTCGCAGGAGCAGATGGAGCTTTGGAGAGCTCAGACTCAGCGACCAGCGAGATCTTCTCAGCTACCGGGAGAGGAGCTTCTATCTCAACTCCATCTGTAATAATGTCTTCTGCGGCTTGTTCCGGAACAGCAGGTTCTTCTTCTGTACTCTCCTGTACAGGTTCCTCTTCCGGTTCCGGAACAGCTTCTGTCCCGCCGGCAGGTTGTTCCTGTCTGGTCTCCTCCTCCAATTCTTCTGTCAGTTTCCCTAAAATCTCCTGGGAGAGACGGTCGTTTCTGCTTCCCTCGTCAACCACCGTAACTTTAGCCGGGGTTACAGTATGGGACTGGACGTCGCTTTTCTTCTCCAGTGCAGGAGATGAGGCTTCATTCATTGCTTCAGAAGCCTCTGTTTCAGGAGATGCGCCATTGGTCAGAAGATCCATGACGTGTGATGTTTTGTTTGTTTTCTTAGCCATTGTGTGATACCTCCTTTAACTGGATATCCGGCGCAATCTCATTGAGGAACGCCTGATAGTCCTTCACCGCTGCCGAGCGGGGATTATATGAAAATATGCTCTCGCCGTGGGCCGGAGCTTCTGCAATCGCAACTCCGGAGCGGATCTTCGTGTCAAAAACCCGTGAATGAATCTGGCCTGCCAGCTGCTGTGCCATCTCCAGAACATCGCGGGATAAAAGGGTGCGCGGATTGAATCTGGTCAAAAGGATACCCAGAACATCAAGACCAGGGTTAAAGGATTCACGCACAGATTCAATGGTTTCTTTCAGCTGGGCAAGACCTACCAGACTGAGAATATCAGAAGCCATAGGAATAATCAAAAAATCAGAGACGGAATATGCGTTGACCGTCAGAAGATTCAGAGCAGGCGGTGTATCAATGACAATATAGTCATAAAAATCAAAAACAGGTTCCAGGGCATCTTTTAGAATGCACTCCCGGTTAGACGTGACATTGCCAAGGCCGTTGCTGCTTAAGGTAATATCAGACACAAGAAGATCCCCGTAATCACAGCGGACAAGAGCCTTAAGGACCGGAACGGAGCCCTTCATCACGTCAAGGACTGTATGGGGATTAGACATGCCTGCGCCCAGGCAGAATCCTAAGTTACCCTGAGGGTCAAGATCAATACCTAAAACCCGTTTCCCCTGAAGAAAAAGTCCTGATATAAGAGCCGCGGATGTGGTAGTCTTGCCAACGCCGCCTTTCTGGTTGGATACTGTAATAATGATAGACAAAGCGGTACCTCCAAATATAGAAATAGTAAAAATATTCTTTGCATATTGATTTTATTATATAACATGTCAATAAATAAGTATAGATTAAAAATGAAATTTTTCGGAATTACACAAACTTGGATATGATGACGGAGATTATCCGGTCATGACTCTGTCAGTGTCCCCTTTCGGGAGTCATCCGCAGGAGGTAATTGATTCTATTTTACCATGGGAGGTCGGCTTTTATCAAGGAGACTTTGTGCAAATATATTGACAGGAAGAGACGTTTTATATATACTACATATATCTTCGCCGAAGTTTCTCTTCGGCAGTGGTCGTTGCAGTTTCTGCAGATGTTCCATGAGATGAGTGTGTTGCAGAGAGAAAAGAGTTGAGATATAGCGGAACCTTAAGTATAATAGAACTATGATTCATCTCTGATGTTCCGTTAAAAAAGAAAGGGGATATCGGATGATTATTTCACCAAAATTTGATTATTTTGTTAAAGAATTGTTTCATGATGCAACGGTACTTAAGTATTTTATCGGGGATGTTATGGGGATTTCCCAGGAGAAAATACGCAGCGTGAGATTAAAGAATACATTTCTCAGGAAAAGATACCGAAAGCAAAAAGGGGGAATTCTGGATGTGCTGGCGGAACTGAATGATGATACGAAGATAGATATTGAACTGCAGGCAAAAGTTTATGAAGACTGGGATAAACGTCAGCTGTTCTATTTGTCAAGAATGTATGTGGAAGATATGCAGGTAGGAGAAGAATACTATACTTTGAAAAAGTGTGTGGGAATCAGTATTCTGAATTTTAACCTGACTGATCGGGAAAAGTATCATACTGTGTATTATTTAAGAGATGAAGAAGGCTATAAGCTGACCGAACTGCTTGAAGTACATATATTGGAGCTGAATAAGAAGCTGACCGGCCAGGCAGAGGTGAATGACTGGATACGTTTTTTTAATATAGAGACGGAGGAGGACATAAAGATGTTGAAGACAAAGAATCCCGGAATTCTGCGGGCCATAGGGGTGCTGCAGAGGCTGAGCATGAGTAATTCGCTGCGGCTGAGATATGAGGCATACTTAAAACGAGTGAGGGATGACCATGCATGGAGGGCTCATGTGTGGAAGGAAGCAGAGAGAGAAGGGATGGAGAAAGGAAGAGAAGAGGGAAGGAAAGAAGGAAAGGTAGAAGGAAGAGAAGAGGGAAGGAAAGAAGGAAAGACAGAAGGAAGAGAAGAGGGAAGAAAAGAGGGAAAAGCAGAAGGAAAAGCAGAAGGAAAAGCAGAAAATGTACTAAGCTTTCTAAATGAATACGGAAGAATTCCCGATGATCTGAGAGCAAGAATTTTGTCGCAGAGAGATGTCGAGAAACTGGATAAATGGGTAAAGCTTGCGGCAAGGAGCCAGTCAGTGGAGGAATTTAAAGAGAAGGCCGGAATTAAAAACAAAGGCTGATTTTAAGGGGTTTAAGAAGACGGAGTATAATGGAACCCTATTCAAAAATATTTGGGGTAAAACGCTCTCTGATGTGGAGACATGACACAGATGGATAGGAGCTTCAGCGCAGATACAGTCAGTAAAAAATCCCAGGAAAACCGTTGCTTAAAGAGCTTCCTTTTCACAAATTAGTTAAAACACGGCTATTATGTTTATCACATAACATGTCGATAAATAAGTATAGATTAGAAACAATTATAAGGTAATTATGATACGGTCTGCCCATGGATGAGGGGCATTTCCACCGGTTCAGGGAGGATATGGCGGGGCCGTACTGAAGTGAAAGGAGATACAGAGATGGCGAGTATATCAAGTACCAACAGCACGAGCAGTCTGGGGAACACATCGCTGAGAGGATTCGGCGGCATGGCTTCCGGTATTGACCGTGATTCCATCATTGAGCAGATGACCCTGGGGACTACCACGAAGATTAATAATCAGAAGAAGAAGATAAGCCAGCTTCAGTGGAAACAGGAAGCATATATGAATATCAGTGACAAGATCATTGATCTGACTGATAAGTATGCCAGCTATTCTTCCAGTTCCAACTTAAAGGATCCGACTGCTTTTGCCAAGAATGTGATTTCTGTTCACGGCAAGGAAAGTTCCACCAGCTTTGTGACTGCTAAGGGAACTTCTTCTTTGATTAATAATGTGTCGATTCTGGGTGTGGGACAGCTGGCTACCTCTACGGTGCAGAGATCCCAGACTCATATCAGTGAGACTGGGTTATCGACTACTGTTAGTGATCTGGGTGAATTGTCTTATTCTTCTAAGCTGGCAGGGCTGAAGCTGAGTTTTGGGGTTTATGACTCCACGTCTCATAAGATGCAGGATAAGGGCAGTTTTGAGTTTAAAAGCACTTATAAGACTATGGAAGATGATGAAAACGGCGGTAAAAAAGAGGTAACCCATACAATCAATTATACTCCTCAGACCGAAGCAGAATATAAAAAGCTTGTAGATGATCTGAATGGACTTGCCAATGAGGATGGAGAGGATAACGCACTTGTAAAGTTTACACTTGAAAAGGATGCTGACGGCAATCATCTTATAAAAGTTCATGCCGGAAAAGCAGCAGAAAAAGAAGGATATGCAATTAAGACATCCTCCTCTGCACTGACAGCATTGGGATATGAGGCAAAGGAAGGTGTGGATACCAGCCAGGGAATTAAGTTTAGTGATTTTACAAGTTCTCAGACCAAGGCATTTGAAGAAAGCGGAATTCATCAGCAAAGCAAGATTGATTATCTGACAGGCAAGAAGCTGTATTTTAATTACGATGGAAATCAGAAGCAGATTGAGTTGATTACCAGCGCAGAACGAGATGCAGTTAAGGAATTGACTGTAAAAGATTTAAGTACAGAGGAACAGCAAAAGCTGAAAGATGCTTTGACAGCGGCAGGTGAGATTAGCCCCGGAGGTGCTCTTGACGAGAGTCAGAAACTGACAGATGTGTATGAAAGCCTGAACAAAAAGCTGGCAGAGCTAGAAGAGAAGAAGGAAACAGATCCAACTGCTGCTGACGCCATTGAAAAAGTTAAAGCCGGTATGGGAGCAATCAGTGCAAAGCAGATGGATAAGTTAAAAACAGAAAGCAAACTTCAGGATCGTCTGGATAAAGCCTTTGGTAAGGATATGGTCAAAGCTAATTTTGACGGCAACATAAGCTTTAGTGTGACAAAAAAAGGCTCCACGCTTTCAGCGGTAACCAGCGATTATAACCTGCTTAAAGAATTGGGGATCAGTTACGGAGAATCCAATAAGATCAATTTAGGCGGAACGATAACTCAGGGAGCCTTGACAGAAGCACTGGACGACGAAAAAATAAAAATAACGGACGCTAATGGACAGCTGGATTTAAAGATTAATGGTGTACAGATAACCGGTCTTACAAAAGACAGCACCATCAATGATATTCTTTCCAAGATCAATTCTTCCAGCGCCGGAGTGAAGGCCACATATGTAGATGCAACAGGTGAGTTTATGCTCATATCCTCTGAGACAGGAGAAGGCAGAGATATTAGTTTTGACAGCGATTTGGCCAAAGCGCTTTTCGATGGCGGAAAAGATAAGCTGGAAGAAGGCAAAAACGCAGAGATTTATGTCAGCTATGGAGACGGAAAAGCTGTAAAACTGGATAGGGCATCCAATACCTTTAATCTGGAAGGGTTAACTGTGACTGTATCAGGTGTGTTTGGCGGTTCTTATAAAACAGATGCAGACGGCAATGAGATAAAAGACACAGAAGGAAACCGCATCTGGGAAGCCAACACCTCCGAGTCTGTCACCTTCTCCGCCAAAGCCGATGTAGACGCAGCCGTAGAAAAGGTAAAGACCTTCTTCGAAGACTTTAATGCCTTAGTAACCGATATCAATAAAGAGATCACCACCCGTCCTGACAGCAGCTATCAGCCTCTGACAGATGAGCAGAAAGCGCAGATGGATGAGACCTCCATTGAGAACTGGGAGAAGAAGGCAAAACAGGGTATGCTTTACGGCGACTCTGCTATGCGTGACTTGAGTGTGGCTGTTCAGAGCATCTTTAGCAAGATGATGAGCAACGGAGCCAGCTACGAAGATCTAAAAGAGATCGGTATCACTTATTCTGAGGATTACGGCGATGGCGGTACTTTGGTATTTGACGAGACGGCTTTCAGAACGGCTATGGAGAATAATCCTGAGAAAGTGTCCCGTATCTTTACAGGCGGCAACGGTATCAGTAAGGGACTGGTCAATGTTGTGGAAGAGACTTTCACACCATACGCTACCAGATACGCCAACAGAAACGGCGGTTCTTACGGACGTCTGGTAGAAATTGCAGGAACCAACAAGAAGCCGACCACACTGATGGACAATGATATCTATAAACAGCTCAAGGAGATGCAGGAAACGATTGACAGTCTTAATGAACGGCTTCAGGTAGAGCAGGATCGTTATATTTCCCAGTTTACAACCATGGAGACATTGCTCAACAAGATGAATACCCAGTCAAGCTATCTTTCTCAGCTCACAGCGTAATGAACATTTGCTGCCGTTTCTCTAATGGGAGGCGGCAGCGATTCTTAAAAAGAAAGGGATTAGATGAACGAATATAGTCGATATAAGGAAAAAAGCATATATTCTATGTCCGGTCCGGAGCTTTTACTGCTTTTGTTTGATGAAGCAATCAGGCGTCTTACCAGAGCGGAACATTCACTGGAGGATAAGAATTATAAGGATTTTGACGATTGTATTATACGTGTCAGCCGAATTGTCCGCTATCTCCTGGATATTTTAGACATGAGTCAGCCCATTAGCTGGGATTTAAAGAGGATTTATGATTATCTGATTTTTGATCTCAGCAGAGTAAAGGCCGGGAGGGAGAGAAGGAAAGACGAGATCGGACGTATCCGACACATTCTTTCTGAATTAAGAGAAGGTTTTGAGGGCGCCAGCAGGAAGGTCAATGATATGCATATTGCCAAGGTGGTGGAAGTAAGAGGATAACGGAATGTTCATAACACTTATATGGACAGGAAAGGTATGGCAGCAAGATGGAACTGGATATGAAAAAGGTCATGATTCTTCTTCAGAAAAAATATAGTTCGATTCGGGAGTTGGACAGACTGACGAGAGAACTGGAGGAGGTTGCCGCTCGCGGCGATGGAATCTCTGCAGCCATGGTTCTGGAAATGCGGGGGGAGGAGATGGAGAAAACCGAGCACTGCATGGAAGAACTATGGCAGTTAGGGGAAGAGGATCGGGAAGCATATGAAAGGCTGAAAGTTCTGCTGGAGTCAGACCCTTCCAAAGCCAGAGGAGAGACAAAAGAGGAAGAGATGATCTATGAGATCAGGCGCAAGACTCAGGAGGTATTGGAGAGACTGCGCAGGACAGATCAGAGGCTGAATGAAAGAATGGCCGGCAAAAAGTCTTTCTATAAAGATGTGAAATCGGTGGATAAAGCCGTATAGAGAGAAGAGAGAGCTATGAATCAATTGTTGTTTGAGGGACGTTCCCTTGTGGGAATTGTATCATCTGTGATTCGCCAGGACAATTTGCGAGTCGCATATAGCCGCTTGGACTGGGAGAGAATGTATCGTCTCGCAGATTTTCACAAAGTGGCCAATATTGTTTACATAGGACTTCTGGGCTATAGGGAGACGGTGCCGGATAAATGGCGGGACCGTTTCTTTAAGCGCTATCAGGAGTCTTTGCTGTTTAGTGAGAATTGTGATGATTCTCTGAAAGAGGTCCTCACATGGCTTGATATGAGAGAGATATCATGTACTATCCTTACGTCTGAGGCTGTTCGTGGATTGTATAAAATCTCCGAGACTGCTGAGAACAGCCCGGTCCATATTTTTCTGGATGAAGAAAAATATTATCTGGCAAAAGGCTACCTGATTGATCTGGGATACGAGGTGGATGAGACTTACAAAGATGTGGGAGAGAGATTAGGCAAGGTGTCTGGTATCTCCATTGTCTTGTACAGAAAGCTTCCTTTCAAGACAACCAAGTACAGTAAATGTATGGTAAAGATACTGGAGAGTGCGCAGATCAAGGAACCATATCAATATATCTGGACACTTCCGGAAGAAAGTGAATTTTTGTACCGCATGGCAGGCGCCGCTTATCGCTATACGACAGATGAGCTGACTTTGCGTGAGGTTCTTGAACTTATGCTGTGCCATAAGGCCTGGAAAGAGCAGATTGATGATGAGATGCTTTGGAAGCGTCTGGAAGAATTTAAAGTTGATGGGCTGGCAGAGAAGATTCTCAGGATTTCCTATATGTGGTTTGGCGATAAGACAGACAACTATTTTATCGAACACCCTGATGATATGAGTATATATGATGTCCTTGAGGAAAGACTGCTGACCAGAGGTCTTATCAAACGTGAGAAAGATGAGCAGGCTCTGAAATTACAGAAACTCATTGAAAAAGAGATTGAGAAGGAAAAAAAGAAAGAGGGGATTGACCTAAAAAAGGAAAGAAGGCAAAAATATATAGAAGATTTCAAGAGGAAGATGAAATGGGTTTTCCCGGATTATCACTATATGTCTTCCATCTATCCGACTCTGGAAAAGATTCCTGTCCTTTTGCCTTTATATTGGCTCGTCAGAGGAATAAGGCTGCTGTGGAGATCAATCCTGGGATAAAAAAAGCCTTGTAATCAATGGTATAGCATGATTACAAGGCTTTTTTCTATTGATTATTCTGATTCGAGTCTTTATGCTGAAAAATTGACTGAAGCATCCGTACCGAGTTCATATCCGGTGTCAGAGCCATCTTGTTGGTCTGTTCAGCAGCAGAAAGTTCCTCGCGGAGAATAGATATCTGCTTAGGGGCGTCAATCGCCAGACGGACACCATCTGCTGCACATTCAATAATCGTGATTCGGATATTCTCTCCAATCAGGAGACTTTCATTTCTTTTTCGTCGAAGTATCAGCATAGGCCTTACCCCCTGTTATCTGTAATGGATGGGAAGGAACTCAGTTTGTGAGAATAACTATATGATGTATTCTCAAGAATAACCTGAATTCCGCGTCTGGTCTGAGGATTGATTACTAAAGGACATTTTAAATTGACGGTATTCTCCAAATAATCATTCCGTACAACGCAGATTACATAATAGGATAATTCGCCATCCTCCGACGCATCCAGACAGGCAAATTCCTCAGGGGCCAGTACAGGGGAATAATCGGGGCTGAGGAAGAACGGATTGATCAGTACAAAGACTACATTGGGATCTTCCACAGACAGCATCAAAAGCATCGAATCATCGTCTTCTCCCTCGTTAATGCGAAGGAGAAGATAACGGGTTAACTTTGGGAAACCAAAAAGTCCGTCAGAAAATATGATGAGATCTTCCGGTGAATATTCCACCATACCATAATCAGTCTGTATCGTCATAACAATAAACACTCCTATGTGAACAAGTTAACATTGCTGCCGGAATCTCCGTCTCTCGGAGGAACGTAATTGAAGTCTCCAAGATACTCTACATGAACTTCCGGACGCTGGGTAATGATGGTCATCACCATGGGCGGAAGATAGGTAAGTTCCCCTTTGGCAACCCTCATCTCAAAGGCACCTCTCTGAGCAGTGTAGTTGGAACCGCTCTCGACAGAGATATCCTGGGTAACTGCAGGTGCAGAAGAGCTGACGGAAAGAGACACGGCATCAGGAAGCGCATCGGCACTGGAAGCGTCCGGCGACGGTATATCAGGAACAGATGCAGGCTGTGGTGCAGGAACCTGAACCTGCTTCTGGCGTGAAACAATCTGAGGAGCAGGATTCTCCTGAACCTGGTGTTTTACGTTGCTGGTAGAAAATGTACGATTGATCTTCTTGATATCTTCAACAGAAATCGTACCCTGGCCTGCAGAATTGCGAAATGACGACTGACGCGCGATGGCTTTTCTTCTTTCCATATCAACACTGTCAGAGCTGATCAATCGTGCATTCTGCGAAAAGCGTACCATACGCATTGGTTCTGATGTTATCTTAATAAGCTGCTGCATACCATAACCCCCTTTCTATAAATCTTTTACATCTTTAACCTACAAAATCAAACAGGGAAGAACTCATAAGCTTAGAACCAACCTGTAATGCCGCATTGTAGGAATATTGATTGTTGAACATCTCCATGATCGACTCATAGGGATCAGCGCCAAGCTTATCTTTGTACTGCGTTTCCAGAGAAATCTTTAAGTCTCCGAGACGATCATCCATATTGTCAATAAGACGGTACTTATTGCCCAAGTCAGCATAGAAAGAACTTACGCTCTGCTCCGCCATAGTCATATCCTCAATAGTCTGGCCAAGAACATCATCTAATATTCCGCGGGCCTCTTCCACTTTATCTGCATCACCGTCCGAATTCTGAGCAACATCAATATAATCATTCATGGCCCATACGGACTGGCATACAAGGCCGAGAGGGCCTTTGCTCAGGGCATTCATGAGTTTATCGCCTAGATCAGCAACAGGCTGTCCTGTGCTGTCAGTAAATTCCGAAGAATTAAGAGCTCTGTCCGAGGTGATGCCTGTCAGGAGATTCATACCGCCCGTATAAGTGTCCAAAAGCGTTGATCTGTCCTTAATGGAACCGTAGCCGATATCAATCCGGCCCTGTTCCTGCATAGCTTTTAACAGATCCTCAGCCTTACCATTGGTGCCGCTCTCGTCCAAAACAAACTTATAACTGCCGTCAGTTTGTTTTGTCAGATTCATTACAAATTCCGTAGGTTCTGAATCGCCGGAGAAAGTATGCTTGTAAGTGAACTGTTTGCCGTCGGCGCTAAGGGAAAACGGCGCGGTGCTGATATCATTGCCGCCATAGATATAAAAATTTTCATACTGAATATTTAAGTCGTTGACAATCTCCTGGGACTTTTGGAGCAAATCCTGCCTGGTACTTTCCAGAGCATAATCCACCGTAGTGGCCGTGCGGGCATACTGAACTTTATTTTTGGCGCCGCCTTCGCCACCGAGTATATTCTGAATATCCCTTGCTCCAAGCTCCTGCTGATAGATTCGATTCTGAACATCTTTCAGCAGAGATTTCTTGCTTATGACATCCTGGTACTGGGTGTCAATCCGCTGGCCCGTATAGTAAGAGATGGGGCTTTCAGCAGCGGATTCATACCGTTCACCGCTGGAGACTTTATTCATACTCTTATTCAGGGCAAGATGAACATTATTTACGGATGATGTGAAATTTCTGTATGTGGATGCGTTGGTTACACGCGAATTGGTTACATGCATAATAAATGCCTCCTATAGGGTTTTGTAAAAACAGCAGTTAACGTCCCACCACGCCGGTGCCGTTAATCAGTACATCAAGGGCCTGATCCAAGGTAGTCATAAGTCGGGACGCCGCGTTATAAGCAGACATAAACATCATCATATTGGATGCTTCCTCGTCTAGGCTGACACCGGATACGGAATCGCGGGAATTCTGAATTCCATTCAGCACTGTTACATTGGTCTTTAAGCTGCTCTGGTTGCTGTATGAGTCATTGGCAAGGATTGTAGAGGTATAACTCATAAAGTCGTTAAAGGAGTTGTTGTTTAAATTGATCTCATATGCTCCGCCTTTGTCGAATAATGGGGTGCCGTCTGGTTTTTTAAAATTTGTATAGGGATAAGTGGCCTCCAGGGCTTCCTTCATATCCAAGGCTGCGTTATTCTTATCTTTGCCGTTGACATTGACTTGTACCTGCTCACTGAGCCAGGCCTTGCTGATACCGATATTGTGGGCAGTAATTTTTATCTCATTAGCATCTTTGGAGGCTAAAAGGATATAATCTTTTGCATCAGGATCATTGGGATCATTGGGATCAGCGGGATACTTATTTGCAGTTCCGTCTCCGTACTGAGTATTCAGTACATTCATAACCGTGGCAAAAGACTGAGCCAGGTTATCTAACTGATCCATGTAAAAATCATATCCCTTTACATCGTCAAGTCCCTGCCCGGCGCCGTCTTTCCATAACATATTGAGACTGGCCTGGACAGAACCGCTGGTAAACTGATTCGTGATTGCCGGCGGATTGGCCGTTTTAGAGAACTCGACAGGAGCTGAGGGGGTTGGATCGTGTTTGTCTCGAATACCTGTAACCCTAAGTATCAGATCTCCCGGCTGCGTCTTATTTGCCGAGGTAGAATCTTTATCTGCCCAGATCTTATCCGACTGAGCCGCATCCATCTCAAACTTTCCATAGTTCTCATCGCCATTCCCTACAGTGCCTTCTACAAGAATTAGCTTTTGAGAAACTCCATTCTCATCTACATAACTCATGGTAATGCGCAGATCATCCGGCCACTCCTTCTTTGCAATCACGTTGCCAGCGCTGTCAAGATGATAGGCCTCGGATTTATCTTCTACATTAGTAGTACCAAGGGTACCGTTCTCAATCCCGTCATGATCCTCATCCTTGAAATAAGTAACCTCAATAGGGATGAAACTGGAAAGCTCGTCAATGAGCACGTTCCGCTGGTCCATAAGCTCAAGGCTTGGCTGGCCGTAGATCTGATTCTGCTTAATCTGCCGGTTCAGCCTGCCGATCTGCTGCAGAATGTCATTGATCTGCTCAACTGCTCCCTGCTGGTTGGTGTTGCTGCCGTCCAGCTTCGTATATTCACTCATTTTAGCTTCGTCGATCTGCCGCGCGGCATCATTGAGAAGGTTGGTGAGGGCCTGCATCCTGGTACGCAGTTCCGAGTTGAAGATAGGCTGATCCACATTGGGCAAATCCTGAACATTACTTAATGTGGAATGAATATCCCGAAAGGCCTGGTTGATGCCATCGATATGGGACTCATCCAAAACGTCGGAAAGCCGGTCCAAAGCTTCCTGCATCGCATTATTGTAACCCGCCTTCTGCATCTGTCCTCTGTACTGAATATCAAGATAAGGATCCCGGACCTGGGTGATGGCATCCATACGGACACCGAAACCTACTGTAAGCTCCGGTCTGCTCATATAATGGGAAGTGGGATTGCTGTAGTTCAAGCTGGAAGCCTGAAGCTGCTGTCTCGTATAGCCGGCAGTATTCATATTCGCCAGGTTCTGCCCTACCAGGTCCAACCGCTTCTGATTGGCCTGGAGAGCAGAAAAGGCTGTCGTAAAACCGCCAAAGGTTGCTCGTACCATAAATCTATCCTCCAAATAATATTTCTCAAATAGTCGTTTTGTCAGGTGGCTACTGTCCACATGCGTTCACAGCAATCAGCAAAGAACCATGAAGATCGTTTGCGGTCATGGGATTTTGCCCGCCGGCCCAAGTTATCCCAGGGTCAGCCCGGCAAGTGCGCAGCCTACTGAACAGTAACTCAAAGTGTTCTGTATGCGATATGGCATATATCAGCCGTAGGTATCCCGCATCTTCTGACGGGGAGATGCGGCTGGATTGACACTGCCTGAATTATCATAAGAGCCGCCCTGCTGTCTGGCAATGGCTGTCTCCAGTTCATGAATGCGGACATTAATAATCTGCTCCGCCGCGTTCCGGGACTGCTGAAGGCGCTTTAACTGCTGCTCCAAACCATGGAAAAGGGGAGTGAGGATCTGTTCCGTGTCCGGTTCCACCTGATCTAAGATCTGACGGAATGTAAGGGAATCCCATCCGAGAGACTTAGCCAGTCTGATTCTGTGCTGATCAAGCCCCCTCAGCTTTAAGATATCAGCCTGTTCTTTTTTGATATAGCCGTCCATACGCTCATGATGCTTTAAGGATGCGGCCTCGGCCTTATCATCCTCTATCTGGGCGATATGTCCGGCTACTTCAGTCAAATCGCGGATGACAGCGGTAAAGTTGTCAAATAATTCCTGTGTGTTCTCATTCATAAAATGTCAGTAAACTCCTTTCTGCCGGCGGCGCAAAACATCATCAGCCGAGACCGAGCATCCGTCCGGCGATGCGTGATGCATCCGGTACATAGGAGCCATCTGTAACTTTGGCGCGAAGTTCCTGAACACGCTCCTGACTGGCGCTGCCGAGCTGTGCGGCGGTCTTCCTGGCCAGAATACGGGCAAAACTTTCGTCGTCGGTCTGGGCAGTCCTGGAACTGCTGATATTAACGGTATCGTAGTCGCCTTTTGTCTTCGCAGTCTTTGGCATGGGCCTGGACTTAGTGGAAACGGACGGGCGAAAAGAGGTGTTCATAGTCTGAAAAGTAATATTCATAGGGACCTCCCTTCTAAAAGCCTGATTTTTCAAGGCCATATAAACGTTTTATGTGTTAATTATCGGCATTTTTTTCTATAACATAAGGGAAAAAGACATTTAATAAAATTGTAAAAATAATGTGTCTTTCCTATCTTGTCTAAAAAGGGAAAAAATAATATAATGTTACCAGGGTCAAAGAGTCAAAAACCCTAATCTATACAGGTGAATGTGCCGATATATATAGTTATTAATGTTCTGCAGCAAGTCTGCGGCTTATTATTGTGAAGACAGAGGTTAGGGAATCATGGCGAATATTTTACAGGTGACAACACCAAATCTGAATACAGATAACCGGAATATCATCAATCCTCAGGATCCCAGATACAACGCCAATAACAGCGCGATCCATAATCCCGTAGATCCTACCAGGGTGGTTCGGGGGGACGGACGGGACGGAGAGGGCAACAACACCCAGGATGCCCTGCTGAATGTGCTGGATTATCAGAGCAACTACGGCGCGTTTATCAAAGGCCTGGGAGAGCACAGCGAGCTGGCTGCGGTTATGGAGCGGCTTCTGTTTACCGATCTGGCCGGCATGCGGGATGCAGGACAGGCCGAGGTGGCGGATCTGGTGGAGAAGTTCTTAATGTCCATGCGCATGGACTCACCGGAAGATCTTCTCGATTATCTGCAGGGACAGGGCGGCCTTCAGGCCAAGTTTGCCGGAGATTTCTTTAACCGGTTCCGGTCCCTTTTGACGGAGGGTTCGTCCCAGAGTCTTCAGGACGCAGCCCTGGCGTTTCTGAAAAGCTATAATAACTATTCGTCGGGAACTCATCTTTTACAGCAGATGCATACCCTGGCGGATGATATCGAGCAGCTTCTCCTCCGGCCTTACAGGGAAGAGTTTAAACAGCTGGCGGATTCTATGAACTGGCAGGCGGCCAATGGGGATACGGCACAGAATACAGCGGTGCTGAACCGGAGCCTGATCCCGTTTTTGTCTGAATATGTATCCAGAACTCATGATTACGGCGCCATAAGGGAGGCTGTCATGCATCTGGTGTTTCATGCGGCCCGGTATCAGGACGGAGACGAGGAGAGACTGAAAAAGCTGTTTGAGAGCATGCAGAACGACCGGGATTTTGCCAGAATATTTAAAGAGGGCGGCAGGGAAAGCCTGGAGGGACTTTTGCGTTCCGGAGGCCGGCCCATGTCGGGTTTCGCCGACGGATTGTCGGAACTGCTTTTGAAGGGAGCCAACGGGTACGGCGGTCTGGAGAATGTACAGCAGTTCTATAATATTATGAACGGCATGCTCCTGAATGAGAGCGTGTATATGCCTTTGCTTCATTTTATCCTTCCTTTCCAATATGAGGACAATAATGTGATGTCGGAAATGTGGGTGGATCCGGATTCTGACAAAGACGAAGAGGGAGGAAGGAAGATTAAGCTGTTTTTAAAATTTGACATTCACAGCGTGGGAAAGTTTGAACTGGTGATGACTGTGCAGGACCGGCAGGCCAGGGTGCAGCTGTTTGTTCCTCCCCATCTGGCAAAGCAGGAGAAGAAGATCCAGTCAGATGTGGCGGATATTCTTAAGGATAACAACATCCGGTTCAGCCAGCTCATGGTGCGGAGGCGCCTTCGCGACAGAAGGGTGGATGAGATTTTCCCGGAGATAAGGGAGAAAGAGAGAACGATTAATGTCAGAATTTGATGATTTGATGCGGCAGAAGGCAGTAGCCTTAAAATATAATCCGGAAAAGAACGGCGCCCCGGTTATTGTGGCGTCCGGCATGGGATATATGGCAGAGAAGATCACGGAGACAGCCCTGGAGGCCGGGGTTCCTGTCTATGAGGACGATTCTCTGGCCACACTGCTCACTCAGCTGCAGCTGGGGGCGGAGATTCCCAAAGAATTGTATCAGGCGATTGTGGATATTTATATTTATTTTCTTGGATATGTGCCCGGAACAGAAGAAACTGTGGCGGAGGAAGAAACTTCGGAAGCTGCAGATGAAGCGCAGACGGACGGCGTAGAACCGGGCTGACAAAAGAGGCAGGAGGCTTATAGGACTCGGAAGCTGAATGTGAGGAGGTTATATGATGTATCAGAAGGTTAGAAGATGGACGGCATGGATCCTCGTATGTCTCTGTCTGGCGACATGGATGCCTGTGGAATCACTGGCTGCCACAAAGTCCATCAGCAGCGTGAGCGTCAGGATTTCATCCAAAATAAAGGCGGGACAGAAGCTGCCGGACATTGAGATCGGAAGCGGAAGCGCCCCTGAGGGGGGGATTCTGGTGACGGAAAAGGGCAGTCATTTTAA
Organism: Clostridiaceae bacterium; assembly: GCA_910574345.1. Classification (GTDB taxonomy): domain Bacteria; phylum Bacillota; class Clostridia; order Lachnospirales; family Lachnospiraceae; genus UBA3402. The sequence goes on from CAJSZV010000002.1 coordinate 206,367, forward strand.
GGTGATAGAGGCTTCCTGGATGGACAGTGCATCGAAGGAAGTGGTGGCTGCCGATGAGCCTAGGATGAGGGTGGTTCTGGAACCCGATGATGTGAGCGAGTATTATTTCCTGGCCAGTTATAAGGGGTCCAGTGTGAAGGTCAGCGGCGGTACTTTTGTGTCGGCAAAGAGAGAAGGGGATAACCTGGTGGTTACCCTCAGAGTCAATCCCATAAAAGGGGAATATGATTCGCCTAAGGATGCTTACTGGAATGACAAGAATCTGGGCCAGGCCCAGTGGGAAAAGCCTGAGAACGGCTCCGGTTATTATGAGGTTGAGCTTAGGAAAGGCAATAAAAAGGTATTCAGCGTAGAGAAAACATCAGGTACCAGCTATAATTTTTATCCCTATATGACAGAAGAGGGGGAATATTTTTTCAGGATTCGGACGATTCCGGGAACAGAGTTTCAGACACAGTATGGGAAAAGGAGTGACTGGCTGGATTCAGGCGGCCTGGAAATCGGCGAAAGGTACGTATCTGACGGCAAGGGAAGAAAAGACGCTTCTGGTTCCAAAGTGGTAAAAGGGACGGATGAGACCGTAGGATGGTTCAAGGACGGCAGTCTGTGGAGATACCGCTATCCGTCAGGGGAATTGGCTTCGAATATATGGGAGAACCTGGACGGCAGGTGGTACTATTTCAATGAGAACAGCACCATGGTTACGGGATGGCAGAGCATTGGAGGCCATCAGTATTTCTTCTATGACAGCGGGGAGATGGCAGTAGGGTGGGTGCGCCCCGGCGATGTGTGGTACTATTTCCGCCCTCAGGAGGAAGACGGCAGTCCCAGCGGTTCCATGGTATCGGGAGGCTGGCGGGTTATAGGGCCTTACTATTACTATTTTAATGAAAACGGAAGCCTGTATACGGGCTGGCTGAGACTGGGAGAAAAGTGGTATTATCTGAACACTTTGGACAATGGTCTTCAGGGAGCTATGTTCACAGGATGGATACGGAGAGACGAGAAGACATATTTCGCTGATTCCAACGGAGAGATGGTGGAAGGATGGTATCAGATCGACGGTTCCTGGTATTATTTTTACCCTGGTTCCGGCGAGATGGCCCGTGACACCCAGATTGATGGATTTTATATTGATTCTGACGGAGTTTGGCGGTAGAATAAGAGGTGGATGATTGACGATGACAGTTTGGGATAATCTGAGAAGGATGGCTGTCAGAGGGGGATGCCTTGGGGCGTGCCTTATGATGGCAGTAAATTTTGCAGCAGACAGTATGACGGCTTATGGGGCCGAATCCAGCGTGATTGAGCAGGTGACGGTTACACTTAAATCTTCCTATGGAGAGCCGGAACTGATCATGGAGCCGGAGATCACGGTCAGCGGAACAGGGTGTTCTCTGGAAGATTTTCAGTATATGACGGATTATGAGAAATGGAAGCCGGGCAGGAAGGTTCGAATCGAGATCACTGTGGCGGCTGCTGACGGAAAGGTATTTCCTACTTCTTTAAACCGCAGCCAGTGTAAGGTGAGCGGAGCTGATTTTGTGTCTGCCAGGGCACTGGAGGATGATAAGCTTCAGGTGAAAGTGGATTACAAACCCGTCATGGTTCTTGGAAATACCACGGATGCGGGCTGGAGCAGTACTTATGGAAGCCGGGCAGTGTGGAAGGCAGTGGAGCATGCGCCTGGATATTCCCTGGTTCTCTATGGGGATAATAAGTCGGTGAAGCGTCTGACCGTGACGACTACCACTGTGGATTTGGCGGAATATATGAAGGATGATGAGAAGACTTATTTTTATGAGGTCAAGGCCATTCCTACGAATTCCGATGAGAAGAAGTATTTGAAGGAGGGTGAATTTATCGCCTCCACTGCCAATGAGGTTGACTGGGATGTGACGGACGATACGTCTGACGGCGGAGCTATCAAGGGCAGCAATTATATTCTGCCCAACGGGCGCAAGGATGCCAATACATGGAAGAAGGTTTCTGACCAGTGGTATTATTTCGATCAGAACGGCAACATGGCCAAAGGCTGGCAGTATATCAATGGCTACTGGTATTACATGGGCAATAATGGTGTCATGCGGAAGGGATGGATCAATCCTTCCGGAGACACATGGTTTTATACCAATGAGAACGGTGAGATGCTGACGGGCTGGGTTCAGCCGACGCCGTCTACATGGTATTATATGGACTCATCCGGAGTGATGCAGCGGGGCTGGGTTCAGGTTAACGGTAAGTGGTATTTTCTGGACAGCAGCGGAAAGATGCTGACGGGCTGGGTCCAGGTGGCGGGAGTCTGGTATTATCTGTTTGGTGACGGCAGTATGGCAGTGAATACGGTGATTGACGGCTGGACCATTGACGGCAGCGGAGCAGCCAGACAGTAAGGGACTGTCACGATAATTTTAAAAAGAGGAGTATAGACTATGGGATTGGCGACATCAGCGGTGAACCTTTATGGAGCGGATCTGCAGAATAAAGAAATTACACAGGCCGAGAAGAGCAGTGATGCCTTTGGCACGGTTTTTAAAAGCTTATATCAGGGCGGCATGGAGAGTATGGATTCCATATTCAAGGAGGCTTCCTCCATCTATGGGGTCTCCGAGAATCTGTTAAAGGCTGTGGCAAAGGCAGAGTCCAATTTTAATCCAAAGGCAGTATCCAAGGCAGGGGCTATCGGTGTAATGCAGCTTATGCCTGCTACGGCAAGAGCTCTGGGGGTTACTGACCCCTATGATGCAAGGCAGAATATTATGGGCGGAGCCAAGTATTTAAAGGAGAATCTGGAACGGTTCGGAGGCAATGTGAATCTTGCTCTGGCGGCCTACAATGCCGGACCTAACAGCGTGCAGAAGTATGGCGGGATCCCTCCTTACAAGGAGACTCAGAATTATGTCAGAACGGTGAATTCTTATATGAGCGGTGCGCCTCTTTCTTCCGGAAAGATGGTGGAAAAAAGCAGTATGGGCAGTCAGTATGGGCTTTCCTCTTTGTTCGGGAGCAGTTTATACGGCGGCGGTCTGTATGGCGGTTCCTCTCTGTTGTCCTCTAATTCTTCGCTTCTGTCATCGGGGTCTTATGGTCTTATGTCCGGCGGCCTGGGAGCTTATGGAACCAGCGCCAGCGCTTTGAGCATGCTTCTTGGCGGGGCCACGGCCAGCGAGGATGGGGAGACCATCACCATGGATAAGGAAAGCTTTTCCAGTCTGATCCAGATTCTGCGCCTGCAGATGATGATGAATGCCAGCAGAGAGGTAGGGTCCATTACCTTATAAGCCGGGATACAGGATGAAGAATATATAGAAGATGACATCAAGAGAGCAATACCAAGTTATTGGGACTGTTGTCATAAAGGAGGACTTACGCCATGAAATTAAGGGATTGTGAGGGATGTCTGGTATACGGAACGGACAATAAACCTCTGTCCAGAGCCAGAGTGGAGAGCGATAAAGACGAGACGATCCGGTTGTATTTCAGCAATTATAAGCTGCGCAGTGTGAGATTTCAGACATTTGTGGATTTTTATGATATGCAGCAGGGACTGATCCGCTGTTACTGTGAACTGGTGATCCGCAAGAATGTCTATGAGAACCGGGTCAATGAGCCCTGGATGGCTGACTGTGAGGTGCTGGAGATCAGTGATGTGTTCCAGCGGCAGAAAGACCTTCGGGTGCGGGTACATATTTCTACGGAATTTTCTTTGGTCGGCGGAGCGTTTTTTACGGGTACGATCAGGAATATCAGCGCGGGTGGTCTCTTTGTCGTAACTTCCCAGGCTATTAAGGTGGGAGAACGATTCTTTTTCACCCATCGTTTTGACGGAAAGGAGCCGACACGGGTAGAGGCGAAGATTCTCCGCGTAAAGAGAGCGGCCACAGGCGGTTTTGGCTATGGCTGTCAGTTTATAAACCTGCCGACGGAGACAGAGGCTACCATACGTAAGTATGTATTTGCAAAACAGATGGAGAAGCAGAAGAATCCGGGAAGGAAGATATAGTGAAGATCAATCTGGTAATGATCGTGAAGAATGAAGAGCGCTGCTTAAGGCGGTGTTTAAGGGCGGCAAAATCTCTGGTGGATGAGATCATCATAGCAGACACCGGTTCTTCTGACAGAACAAAAACAATTGCAAAGGAGATGGGTGCAGCAGTCGTGGACTTTCAGTGGGTCGACGACTTTTCTGCTGCCCGGAATTTTGCATTGGATCACTCGGACGGGGACTGGAATCTGGTGCTGGATGCGGACGAGTATCTGAGGCCCGCAAGCAGAAAACAGCTGGAGAAGATTCTTGAGAGCAGAAAAGGAATGTGGATCGGCGGCATCACCCGCTATGATTCCTATAAGGACAGTGAGGGGGTCAGTCAGAGTACATCAGTGCTTCCAAGGCTGCTGCCTAAGGGAGTCAGATACACAGGGCTGATACATGAACAGCCAGAGGCAGGATATCCCTGTTATGCCCTGCCTCTGTCAGCGGATCATGACGGGTATATGAATGAGGATAAAGGGGAGAGAAATCTGCCCTATCTTCTGAAGGCTGTGAAGGAGTATCCGGAGGATGGATATTATCAGTTTCAGCTGGCGTCCACCCTGCGGAACTTGAAGAGACTGGAGGAAAGCCTTGGATATTTCCGGGGTTTTTATCAGTTCGCAGGTGCCGGCGAGAATTACCGGGCAGGGGGAGTGGTTCTGTATCTTTATACACTGTTGGATCTGGGAAGCGTGGAGTGTCTGGACGAGTCGGCAGAAATCATAGAGAGGGAAGAACCAAAGCTTGGAAACTGGTCGGACTTCTGCTTTGTGTGCGGTCTTTTCTATATGAAAAGGGTTTTGTCGGATGTACAGCAGTATATCGGGCTGCTGCCCAATATAGAGAAGTATTATCTGCGGTGTCTGAGTCTGGGGGAGCGGCCGGAGCTTGGAGGGGTCGTGGGGACAGGATCCTTTAAGGCAGCCTATAATCTGGGGGCGTGGTATGAAGTGTCGGGTCAGACGGAGCTGGCGGTGAGGTATTATAAGATGGCGGCGAAAGAAGGGTATGAGCCGGCGAGGGAGAGGCTTAGGGGGGTTGGAAAAAGGTAGGTTTATGTATTGATGTTGGGGTCAAAAGGTTTTTTGACCCCTTTGATACGGGATTGCTCCGCGCTTTGTGCTGCCGCAATCCTCAAAAACATGAAAAATCCGCCCTAATCGGGCTGCTTTTTCATGTTTTTGGCGGGTCTCAAGTATTATAGGTTTAGTACCTGCCGGAGATTCTCTCCGGCGGGATTCGGAAAAGTCTGTTTTATCGTGTTATCATTATGCGGTTTCAGCAGAGAAATCAAAGATATTGACAAATATTTTACCGGACAATATAATATTAAGTAAGGAGAAGCAACCATGAAATATGAGGATGCGGATAGTATATATCAGGAGAATGGATCCGGCAGCGGAACCATATTTGATGACGTATTCCGAACAATTGCCCAAAAGATGCCGTTTCTTCTCATACCGCTCATAAATGAAGTGTTCGGAACGAGGTATACGGAAGAACAGGAATTTGAACAGCTGAGGAATGAACACTACGAAAAATTTGGCAAGGTGATTACAGATTCGATTATACGAATCGGGGGACATATTTACCATATCGAATGCCAGTCGGAAAAAGACGGGAATATGGCAGTCAGGATGATGGAGTATGACTTTGCTATTGCCTTGGAGCAGGCTTCTTTAAGGGATGACAGGATAATGGAAATTGATTTTCCTGAATCCTGTGTATTATATATACGAAACCATAAAAACATGCCGGAGTATCATATGGTCAGGGTACGTTTTGCAGATGGACAGACTGTGCTTTACCGTGTGCCGGTGATTATGGCGAAAGATTATACGGTGAGCAGTATATTTGAAAAACAGCTGTTATTGCTGCTGCCGTATCATATATTGAGATATGAGCATTTTCTGAAATCTAATGGAGCCAGCGGGGCAAAGATGGAGCGGATGCTGGATGACTACAGAGAGATAAACAGCCGGCTGTCAGAGCTGCAGGACACCGGAAGTAAGGGGCAGCTTTATGTTGACTTGATTGAACTGATTAATCGGATTGCAGACTATGTCATACCGGGTGATAATCCGTCTAGGGAAAGGATCGGTGATGTGATGGGCGGACAGATTCTGAAATTGAGATCAGAGAAACTCAGGGAAGAAGGCAGAGAAGAAGGCAGAGAAGAAGGCAGAGAAGAAGGCAGGACTCAGGAGCTGTATTCCATGGTTCAGGATGGAGATACGTCCCCGGAGCGTGCGGCAAGAAGGCTGGGGATCACCATACCGATTTTGAAAAACAGGATGATTGTGTCTGGGTATCGGTATCCGGAAGGATAAAGTAACAGTAAGGAATCGCGGAGGGGCGGTTCCTTTTTTGATTTATTGTTCACGTGCATTCGCAGCAACCAGCAAAAATCCGTGAAAATCGCCTGCGGCGATGGGATTTTTGCTCGCCGGCTCAAGTTATGGTACGGTCAACGCAGCAAGTGTCCGGACCTATCTGAACAGTCCCCCTTTTTCTTTTAATATAAAACTGCCAGAGAATAAATATCAGGGAGGCATCCACAAAAAATCAAAAAAATTCTTATGAACCTGCTGTTTTTGCCGATATAATAACCATGAACACGAGTAAGTGTAAATGGATGAAAAAGATACGACATCGCTTCCGGTCGGGAAGCAGATGTTCCAGTGCAGTAATGGAAGGTGGTTGCGGATATGATCATACAGAATAATATACCTGGTTTTAATGCTGCCAGGAATAAGGGGATTACGGAGGGGAAGCTGAAGAAAAACCTGGAAAAGTTATCCTCTGGTTACCGCATCAACCGGGCAGGTGATGATGCGGCAGGCTTGACGATATCAGAGCTGATGAGAAACCAGATCAGAGGTTTGGATCAGGCCATGAGGAATACCCAGGACGGTATCGGCCTGACAGAGACAGGAGATGGGGCGTTAGCTGAAGTGCACTCCATGCTGGAGAGAATGAAGACTTTGGCGATTCAGTCAGCCAACGGTACTTATACGACCCAGGCCCGTCTTAATATTGACGCGGAGAGAGAACAGCTTTTGGATGAGATTGACCGGATTGGCGAAACCTCGAATTTTGATGAGATTCCCCTTTTTGAAAGCAAGATTCCCAGTGGACTTCCTATTATCGAGCCTCCTAAGAGATCAGAGGGCGAGGGGGACCTGGGCGATATTACACTCCAGATCGGTTACAGTCAGCCGGAGGTTTTGGATATACCTCGCTATTATATGAGTAAAGAAGGGCTGAATCTGCAGGATACAAGTTTTCGGACATTGGACCAGGCAAATGAGGCGGTAAAGCTTATTGATATCGCTATTGAGGCAGTGGCTGATATTCGTGCGGATTTCGGTGCGGCTCAAAATCACTTGGAGCATACCCACAACAATCTAAGTGTAACCAACGAGAATATGACGACTGCAGAGAGCCGCATTCGTGACACGGATATGGCGGATGAGATCACGGAATTTACCAAGAACAACATTCTGTATCAGGCAGGCAACTCTATGGTTGCTCAGGCAAATTCCCTTCCGGGAACAATCCTTAGTCTGCTGCAGTAGACAGCAAAAAATTATAAAAACAACACTTAAGTTTTACCAAATATTGACGATAAATGAAAATGTAAGGTAAATGTTATTATAAAACTTTACAGTTTTCCGGAGTAGGGCCCTCTTCGGAAAAGCAATCGGGGACAGGGAAGTTCCTGAAGAATTAATTATAGGAGGAACATTATATGATAATCCAACATAATATAGCGGCGATTAACTCTTACAGAAACTTAGGCGTTAACCAGAGCGGTTTGAATAAGAACTTAGAGAAGCTGTCTTCCGGTTACAGAGTAAACCGTGCAGGCGATGACGCAGCTGGTCTTGCTATTTCCGAGTCCATGAGATCTCAGATCAATGGTCTGAACCAGGCTACCAAGAACGCACAGGATGCTGTAGGTTTGATTCAGACAGCAGAAGGTGCTCTGACAGAGGTTCACTCCATGCTTCAGCGTCTTACCACACTGGCTTCCCAGTCAGCTAACGGTACTTACAACAGCGTAGCAAGAATGAACCTTCAGAGTGAGGTTAACGAGCTTATGGCCGAGATCGACCGTATCGCTAACTACACTGACTTCAACGGTATTAAGCCATTGGCATTGAACAATGCAGGACCTATGACCTTCCAGATTGGTCCGAGCGCAGGCGAGGTTCTTACACTTCAGAGCTCCAATATGACTGCGGCTAATATCTTCTCTGCATTCTCTAATTCACTGGTACAGAATCCGAGTAATTCAGGTGATGCCAATGCTAAGACACTGGTAGTAACTGGTACATCTGGTGATGCGACTGTAGGCGGCACCAGCGTTAAACCTGCAAATGCTGCAATCAGCGCTATCAATGCGGCTATTAACCAGGTATCTTCCTACCGTGCTAAACTCGGTGCTGCTCAGAACAGACTTGAGCATACCATCAACAACCTGAAGGTTACTTCTGAGAATATCACAGCAGCTGAGAGCCGTATTCGTGATACAGATATGGCGGATGAGATTACAGCATTCACCAAGAACAATATTCTGCTTCAGGCTTCTCAGTCCATGTTGGCACAGTCCAACTCCGTACCTCAGAGTATCCTGAGTCTGTTAGGATAGTATTAAACCAAGGGGTTTGGCGAAAGCTGAACCCCGATATAATAGGGCCTGTAATAGGAAGCCATTTCAACAGCAAAATGCTTGGAATGGCTTTTTGTTGTTGAAGGGGCTTTCAGCAGGCGGAAAGGAATTCAGGTGCAGAGACTTGGATAGGAAAGATAAGATTAGAATTTCCCAGTGCATGATTGTAAAGAACGAGGAAAGCAATATAGAGAGGGCGTTATCCTGGGGAAAGAGAATCATGTGGGAACAGATTGTGGTGGATACAGGTTCCACAGACAGAACAGTTGAGATTGCTGCTAAGATGGGAGCTAAAGTCTTCCGCTTTTCCTGGATCGACGACTTTGCTGCTGCTAAGAATTATGCCATCGAACAGGCGGAGGGAGATTGGATTGCACTCCTGGATGCAGACGAGTATATGACAGAACAGGATGGGGAAAAACTTGTCACGGTTTTGCAGGAAGCAGATCAGAAAGGGATGGATGGTCTGTCCATGGGATGGCAGCAGATCGACGAGGAGGGACGGATCTTCTCTTCTGGAACTCAGGTCCGGGTTTTCAGAAATCATCCTGATATACGATACCGCCGGAGAATCCATGAACAATTAGAGAGTGTGTCCGGTCGGAAATTGCGGTTAGGGGATGTGGTTATGGAACTGTCTGTTTTCCACACTGGTTATCAGTCAAAAGCCATGGCAGAGCGAAAAGCCAGTGAGCGAAACAGACACTTGATTCTGGAAGAATTAAAAGATCATCCCAATGACTATGAAATGCTGGGATATATGGGAGATGAATATTATATCAGCGGGAATATGAAGGAGGCTGAAAGATGGTATACATCGTCTATTGCCCAGATGCCTTTGCAGATTGAAGAGTATGACCAGAGAAGCGCAGTTACTCTCGCCAGAGCCTTGTCTATCGCTCTTGACAAGGAAGGAGCTTTGTGGGAACATGGGAAATCCGTGTATCAAAGGGCTGTGAAGGCACTGCCGAAGGAGGCTGACTTTGATTACATAGCTGCCCAATTTTTTGCAGGGCAGGGACAGGCATCTCAGGCTGTAAAGCATCTGGAACTGGCCTTTGAAAAGCTGAATGTCTACGGATGCAGCAATAAAGCGCTTTTGCTGGCAGCTGAGCTGGCGAAAGCTTATGATTTGATGGTGAGATGCTGTTATGAGTCTGGGGAGACAAATAAGTGTGTGACTTATGGAGTGAATTATCTAAGATTCCATAAATATGGAATGGCGGTTTTGTCAAGATTATTGAGGGTACTGGATGCAGAGAAGGAGTCCAACAGATATGCGGTCATAGAGTTTCTGTTAAAAATATATGACCGAAAGGATATAAAAGACCGGTTGTTTATTATAAAGACTGCCGAGAAATCAGGCTGTCGGGAATTTGCGGGTTTTGCGGCGGAACAGTTATTTACGCCGGATGAGAGAAAACAGTTGGGGATATTGCAGTAAAGGAGGATTCAGGTGTGAAACGAGGAAATGGATTTCGGGAGCCCAGGATTTCCCAGTGCCTTATTGTAAAGAATGAAGAGAATAATATAGAGAAGGCCCTCTCCTGGGGAAAGGGAATTGTGTCGGAGCAGATCGTAGTGGATACCGGATCCACTGACAGAACTGTGGAGATTGCCAAACAGATGGGGGCTGCGGTATATGAATTTCAATGGATTGATGATTTTGCAGCTGCCAAGAATTTTGCCATCAGCAAGGCAAAGTATGAATGGATTGCATTTCTTGATGCGGATGAGTATTTTTGCGAGGCTGACGCAAAGAAGCTCTTAGGTTCTCTTGGAATGCTTCAAATCACAGGAACGGAGAGTATTCTGACTGCCTGGGTCAACTTAAACGATGAGGGAAAAGTGACTTTTGTGGGAACCCAGAGAAGGATCTTTCGGAATCTTCCCACCATCAGGTACAGCGGCAGGATTCATGAGGCCCTCTCCACCACTGACGGACATCTGATCGATACGGTGGATATGGTGGAGGAGCTGAATATTTTTCATACAGGTTATGGAAAGGAGAACAGCAATAAGAAAGAGGGAAGAAATCTGAAGCTGATTCAGGAGGAGCTGAAAGAACATCCTGAAAGATATGATATGTGGGGATATTTAGGACAGGAGTATGCGTCCAGAGACAGATGGCAGGAAGCAATTGATGCCTTTCGAAAGTCTGCGGAATTGATGCCTGAGAACATGAAAGGGCTTTACGATACCAGCACATCGATTCTGTATTTCCGTCTTCTTGAAACCCTTGCCAACATTGTAGAGGCAGGTGAAGAGGAAGTTATGGAAGTCTATGAGAAAGCCATTGAAGGCTGGCCGGAGGAATCGGAATACGATTACTGTGTAGGCAGGTATTATGTGAAGCGTCAAAACTGGCAGAAGGCGGAATACCATATGGGAAGAGCCCTGAATCTGTTAGAAAAATACAGCAACACGGGAAAGGGAATGATACTTTCTGGAGAGATTCAAAAAGCTTATGAACTTTTAGCAATCTGCTGTTACAATAATCATCATTTACAGGAGTGTGTTCAATTAACTACGGTGCTGCTTCAGGGTGACCCATACCTGATGAGCACAGCAGTCATTCTTTTGATGGCTTTTGCCAGTGACCATGAGACCAGAATGAAGGGGATGGATGGAGCAAGAGAGGTCCTTGGGTTTCTGGGAAGTAACTTTTATAATTTTGATTCTCTTAAAGACCGTTTGTTTGTCCTGCGGGCTTCTATGGCGGCAAAGTATGAGGAATTAATTGTGGCTGTCAGAGAATTATTTTCCGCCGAGGAGCTGGAAACTGTGCTTCAGGCATTGAAAAATAGTTGAGAGGGTTTTGCAGAGAGGAAGATGGATGTGGGCAGAGTAAAGATTTCCCAGTGCATGATTGTAAAAAATGAGGAGAAAAATATAGAACAGGCTCTTACATGGGCAAGAGAAATCGTATCAGAACAGATTGTGGTGGACACCGGTTCCTCGGACCGTACAGCAGAGATCGCCAGGCGGATGGGAGCAAAAGTTTATGAGTTTACCTGGGTTGATGACTTTGCTGCTGCCAAGAATTATGCTATCAGCAAGGCCAGCTGTGAATGGATCGCGTTTCTGGATGCTGATGAATATATGACAAAGGAAGATGCCGGGAAGGTTATGTCCTGTATAGAAAAGATTCATAATTCGCAATATGACGGAATAATGACAGCATGGGTCCATATGGCGGATGAGGATCAGATACTGGGGGTGGAGACGCAGATTCGAATCTTTAGGAACATCCCGGCTTTGCGGTATAGAAGAAGAGTTCATGAGTATCTTACTTTTTCCGGCAATCTGCGAGATAAAAACGCGGATATGGCTGAAGAGATATCTATTTTTCATACAGGATATATAAAGAAAGAAAGACAGGAGAAAAAGAAGTCAGAGAGGAATATCAAGCTGATTGAGGCGGAGCTGAAAGAAAATCCCTATGACTTTGAGATGTGGGGATACCTGGGCAATGAATATGATAATGCAGATGAATGGGAGGCTGCAGAAGAAACATACCGCAAGTCCATATCCCTGATGCCGGAGCATCTAGACGAATTTGATGTCAATGCGTCTATGACGTATCTGCGCCTTCTTAATCTTTTAATCAGGCGGCCTGGCAGTGAAGAGGCGGCTGTTATGGAAGTTTATCGAGAGGCTGTAAAACGCAGGCCTATGGAAGCGGATTATGACTATCTTGCAGGACAATATCAGGCGAGTATAGGTAATTATCCCGCAGGCGAGAAACATCTGCGAAGGGCGCTGGAGATTTTGGAGCAGCATAGGAATACTGGCAAGAGCATGCTTTTATCGGCAAAAATTCTGAAAGCTTATGAGCTGTTGGCTATATGTTGTTTTAATAATGGAAATCTTACAGGCTGTGTCCAGATTGCCACAGCATTGTTAAAACAGGATCCATATCTGATGAGTACGGCAGTGGTAATGCTGTCCGCTTTCAGGGAGGATGACAAGGACGGCAGCAAGGCAGGAGATGTGGCAGCATTTTTAGGACGTTCTTTTTATGACTATTCTGCCTTGAAAAATAGAATGTTTGTGCTTCGTGCGGCCATGAGTGCAGGCTACAAGGCGCTGGAACAGATCATGAGAGGAACATTTACACAGGAAGAGCTGGAAGCGGTGAATCAGGCATTAGGTGCGTCGATTTCAAAAGAAGGAAAATAGAGAATTGTTCGATTTTCAGAAAAGAAATGGAAAATATAAAGGAGATAGGCCTCTCAGCCTATCTCCTTTATCAACCCCTCATACTCCGCGTTCTTCGCCCCATCCAGCACGAAAGCCCGGTCTTTTGTCTCATTCAGGTCATAGATATTCATCAGAAAAGCCTTTACCTGTGCCGGGGATGCCGCCTGCCCCAAAGCCCCATCCTTTTTCTGCTCTTCGTCTTTGCGGAATGCCGACAGCAGAAGCTTTAAAATTCCGGAGAGATAGGCATTGCTTTTCAATAGGGTTACGGCGCAGCTGACGCACTGCTGCAGGTCGCCGTTCTCATAAAAGCACTTAATCAGATATTCCCATGCCTCAAGAAGGTTATGGGCCATTAGGGTGGAGCGGAAATTACTGCCGTACTGGTCTAACAGCATCAGTGCTTTCTGGATATAACGGACAGCTTCCTGGTAATTTCCCTGATTTACATAATATTGCCCCATAAGGTAGTCATAATCTGCGTCTTTTGGGAAATATTTTGTACCGCGGGAATAGGTCTTTTGTGCTGCGGCTTCATTGGGGCGGTTCAGATAGATAAGCAGAAGATGCTTAAAAATCATAGGCCCCTGAATATTATCTTCGTCAAGTCCCTCCGGCAGAGAATCGGCGGCTTTTTCATACCACTGGGCGGCTTCCTCGTGATTCTTCTGCTCAAAGTAGGAATCTGCCAGACAGGTGAGTAAGGAGTAATCATCAGGGCGGTCATCCAGTTCTTTCTTAATCAAATGGATGTTGCGTGCCACCTTATCCTTCTCCTTCATCTCAACCGGATTGTATCCTGTGTGGAAAACCGCCAGTTCTTTGCTGACATCCAGTGAGTCTGGTTTATCGAATTTGAGATAAAGTTTTTCATGGATTCGTCCCTGATAACGAAGTTCCGGCAGACGGCGGAAGATACGCATGACGGAACCGGACAGGGACATGTGCTGGCTTCCGTCGGTTGTGACAGTGGGGACCCATTTGAGACTGCCCTCGGCCTGGTCCTGGGAGAGATCCGCATCGCTGTTTACCTGTACCCAGCTGGTAACAAGGGCGGTGTGGGAGGTTGGATTGATCTCCCGCAGCATAGAAGGAATCTTCTGTACATCCTTGGGCGACATGTATTCGTCCGCATCAAGAAATATGATCCAATTGCCTTTCGCGCGGTCGATGGCATAGTTTTTGGCGGCTGAGAAATCATCAACCCATGGAAACTGAAAAACTTTTGCTCCCATCTGTTTCGCGATCTCCACCGTGCGGTCTGTGCTTCCGGTGTCCACTACAATCTGTTCCGACATGATATCTTTTCCCCAGGACAAAGCGCGCTTGATATTCTTTTCTTCATTCTTTACGATCATGCACTGGGAAATTCTGATTCTTTGAGCCATATGTATATTTCCTCCTGTGGCCTTGAATGGAACGTCAAAGCCCTTCTTATCTAAGTATGACATTGGGAAAAGGGATTGTCAACGTTTTTTTCATTGATTACCTTCCGAAGGAAAAGACACAGCCCACAGCGGCCCTCCGCTGTCATAGCTGGCTTTCAGTTCGTCCATAAGGAGCTTCAGTTCCCATTCTTTTGTACTGTTATTATAACTGGCAGGGTCGGCGATAAAAACAGTGCCGTCTCCTGCAAGCTGAGCGATGATAATAAAATGACCGTTCTGCGTCAGGCTTCCCCGGCCCATGAGAGCAACGAGAATATGTCCGGAGCGCAGAAGTTCTGCGGCATTCTCCACCGTGCGTTCTGTGACGCTTTCCACCTGGAGGCCAAAAGCGGACAGGCTTCCGGGAATCAGACCGTGGTATGAACCGCTCTGGCGGGCGTAATAGCCGTTGTCAGCGGACCAGTCAGCCATCTCCACAGGTGTGACGCTGTGAGGTGTGAAGCTGTTGATGATCATAGCGACACAAGTAGGGCCGCAGCCATATTTGCTTAGGCGGTCCGAACCGCCGTAGAGATATTCTTTCCAGCGAAGATCCCCCTGATTGTAGTAGAAGAGAGAACCGAGAGCCGTATCCAGCATACAGACATAGATGGCGTCATCCTGCGGGGGGAATACAGGCTCTGCGTTCATGTCGGCGATATCTCCCAGTTCTGAGGAACGGTCAATGTATGGAACTGTCTCATCCTCGCTGTTTGCTTCTGCATCGGCCAGGGCCGATTCCGTCTCATCAGTCAGATTTTCATTCTCAGGGGAATGGCCCAGGACAGCATTTTTCAGACGCTCAGCTTCCTCAGCGGCAAGAGAGTAAAGATTACCTGCAGCCGCAGCCACATCTTCCCCTGTAAAGGGGCGAAAATAGGCAAACAGACTGATGCATAGGATCCCCAGGGTGGCGGCGATTCCCCATGCAACCAGAATCAATACAGGATTTTTTTTCTTTGAAAGACGTTCTTGCCTCTTATAATAAGAAGAAATACTTGGCCCAGGGGGCCGGAATTCGTGGATATGATCTCCGGTCACCTGGGCCTTTGGCAGAACGTGGTTTGAATGTTTTTTCTTGGTTTTCATTTTAAGATATCATCACCTACTGCTTTGCCAGACGTGCCATGACTACCTGGGGGATATTGCTGAGAGGAGCCTGCTGGCACACGGCGCCGATCTTATAAGCCTCCATGGGCATTCCGTATACAACGCAGGTTTCACGGTCCTGGCCTATGGTGTAAGCGCCTGCTTTTCTCATGCGCAGCATGCCGGCAGCGCCGTCGGCTCCCATGCCTGTAAGAATAACTCCAATGGCCCGATTCTTGGCAATGGATGCCACGGAAGTGAAGAGTACATCCACAGAAGGGCGATGGCCGCTGACTTTATCTTCATTGGTGCAGCTCACACTGTAACCGGTTCCCATACGCACTACCCGCATCTGGAGACCGCCGGGGGCCAGAAGAATCAGACCCGGACGAACCTTGTCTCCGTGCTGGGCTTCTTTTACTTCAAGCTTGCAGATCCGGTTAAGACGTTCCGCATACATGGCAGTGAAGCCGGGAGGCATATGCTGGGTGATGACGATTCCAGGCATCTTTGCAGGAAATTGTCTGACAACTTCCAGAATCGCTTCAGTTCCGCCGGTGGAGGCACCGATAGCGATCAGATCAATACCGGAGGCGATGCTGCTGATGGTAGCGGCAGCTCGCGGAGCAGCAGCGGGCCTGGCAACAGGGGCGGCAGCTGCCTGCTGAGGCAGGCGAACCTTAGCATTCTTTCCTATAGTCAGTTTAGCCATAAGATTTCGAAGAAACGCATCACGCTGTCCTTCCTCCGGTTTGCGCACGAAGTCCACAGCGCCTGCGGCTAAAGCATCAAATACCCGCATATTCAGGGAAGATACCAAAATTACAGGGACGGGATGAGAGGGAAGAACCTCTTTTAAGAATTCCAGTCCGCTCATACCCGGCATCTCAATATCCAAAGTCATAATATCAGGGTTCAGCAGGGGCAGTTTTCCCTTGGCATCAAGGGCATTGACCGCATAACCGACTACTTCAAAGCGCGGATCAGCAGATAAGCTCTGGACAAGCCAGGTACGAAACACCAGGGAATCGTCTACCACCATTACACGGATTTTTTGTTGCATAGTTTAAACCTTCTTTCTTTTTCAGCCGCAGCTGTTCATGGACCTCATCAGGTCTATTTTTTGCGGTATATAGCCGGTTTGATATAATCATAAGGGCAGGTGGCCTTGGTCAGACCTTCCGAATGACCGATAAACAGATGACCTCCGGAAACGGTAGCATTGTAAAAACGGCGTACCAGGGCGTCTTTTGTATCCTGGTCAAAATAGATCATAACATTCCGGCAGAAGATCAGATCAAATTTCTTTTTAAACTGAATGGGATCCATCAGGTTAAAGGTTCTGAAGATAACATTCTGCTTGATGGCAGGGGCCACGGTGTAGCCGCCGTCGGGTTTTTTGACAAAATATTTCTGTCTCCAGGTAGCAGGAAGGGAAGAGAGGCTTTCATCACCGTAGGAAGCAGTCATGGCTGTGTTGAGAATCTTCTGGGAGATATCCGTAGCCAGAATTCTGGTGTCCCACTGGGAAGCCTTTGCGCCGAAATACTCTTTCAAATACATGGAAATCGTATAAGGCTCTTCCCCTGAGGAACAGCCTGCACTCCATATGCACAGAACTTTATCCCTGGCGTGTTTTTTTTCAAGATCTGGAAGAACAACGTCCCAAAGATACTTAAAGTGTTCTTCTTCCCGAAGAAAATAGGTGTAGTTGGTGGTAAGCTTGTTTAACATGGCTGTAACCATATCAGGATCGCGGCCGGATATAATGTCATCCACATAACCTGTGAAATTACCGTAGCCCTGAGAGGACAGCGTGTGAGAAAGGCGGCTTACAATGAGCTGCTTTTTCTTGCTTAAATCAATCCCATAGTGTTGTTTAATATGAGTATAAAGGCGCTGAAAATCACTGTCTGTAAGTGTCAGCATAATAATCCCCCCTGTCTCTGTATTACTGTGAATCAATATCTAAATAAATCCGGCTGCTTCGTTAAGCTGTCAGGCGAAAGCTGAAACCGGCTGTATCCGATACGACAATTGGGCAGCCAGTAGGCTGCCCAACAGCTTGCCATGCCTTATGCAAAAGGCTGTTGTCCGCCCAAATATGGGTAAGCAGCGTGTGATGCCGGATTATTGGGGAACGGAAAGCGCCTGACAGTCAATGGACATAAAGACGCTTCCGTCTTCCATGGTTACCATTCCGTTGAGGAGCTTCTGCTGACGCTTAAGAGGAATGGGACGGACATTTTTCAGATCAATATCAATCACCTGACGCACGGAATCCACTATGATTCCCAGAGAGACGGAATCAATATCCAGGACAATAATACAGGTGTTCCCGGAGCAGTCGGATTCCGTCTTGCCCATAAGCTGCTGAATATCCACAACAGGAAGGATCTGGCCTCTTAAGTTGATGATGCCCTGAATATACGGAGGCATCAGAGGCAGAGTAGTAATGGTGTGGTTGTTGATAATCTCAATTACATATTTGGTGCTGATATACAAAATAAGATCTCCGGATTCAAAGGTAAGACAACGTTCTACCGTAGAAAATTCTTCGCTGTCCGTATCTGATATTTCCTGAAGGTCCTGGCTGTTAAGCTGTTCAGACATGGTAATTCCTCCCCTCTCTACTGTGAATTCTCCAGAGCCGCCGAGTAGAGACTCTGAATATCAAGAATAATGCTGATATTGCCGTCGCCTAAGATAGTACAGCCGGAGCAGCCGAAATTCTTAAGTTCGAAGAAGTTCAAAAAGGCAGGGAAGGGCTTTACCACAACCTGCTGTTCTCCGATGAGCTCATCTACAAAGAGGCAGAAGGAGCGGTCGCTGTTCTCCACCCACAGAAGAATGCCTTCTTCCAGATTCACCACTTCCGTGGCAATGTTATAGAACTGATGGAGACGCACAATAGGATAGAAACTTCCCATACGCTCAATCATCTCATTGCTGTTCTCGTCACGGATGATATCATCCGGCATGATCTTAAAGGACTGACGGATATTGGCGATAGGGATGGTGAAAATGGATTTGCCGACAGTCACCTTCATGCCGTCAACAATAGCCATAGTAAGAGGAATCTTCATGGTAAAGGTAGTGCCTTTGCCCTCGTCACTGTTTAATGATACAACGCCGCCTACGGCTTCTACATTTTTCTTCACCACATCCATGCCAACGCCTCGGCCGGAGAACTCCGTAACTTCCTGGTTAGTGGAAAAGCCCGGAAGCATAATAAGGCCCAAAGCCTCTTTCTTGGAATATTCGCTTTCCGGTTTGGTAAGAATCCCTTTCTCTCTGGCTTTTGCCAAAAGCTTGTCAGGATTCATGCCTTTACCGTCATCGGCAATGGTAATCACCACCTCGCTGCTGGTGTGAGTAGCGGAGAGGATAATCTCTCCCTGAGCATTCTTGCCTGCGCTGAGACGGTCGTGGACATTATCCTCAATACCGTGGTCCATAGCGTTGCGGACCATGTGCATAATGGGATCCTGAATGTTGTCGACAATAGTTTTATCAACTTCCGTGTCTTCTCCGATAAGGGTAAGACGTACGTCTTTATTCAGTTTCTGCTTCATATCCCGGACAATACGGCTCATCTTCTGGAATACGCCTGAGATGGGAACCATGCGCAGGGACATGGCAATATCCTGTAAATCGTCGGTTAATTTGCGCAGCTGCCGTGCCGACTTCATGAAATTGTCGTAGGCATCCCGGCTTAACTGGTTAAGCTCCGGCGATGAGGTAACCATGGACTCCGTAATAACAATCTCCCCCACAATATTCTGGAGACTGTCCAGCTTCATCAGGTTGACGCTGATCAGGTTCTGCTTTACCGGAGCGCTCTGGGCCGGCTTTTGGGGGGCTGCAGACTTGGCAGCCGGTTTGGATGCAGGCTTCTGAGGAGCGGCAGATTCGGCAGGAGCAGGCGCTGTTGCCGAAGGAGCGGGAGCAGCAGGGGCTTCCGGTTCCGCCTCAGGCATGGCAGCCAATTCATAAGAACGAATATGGCCCTGGGTCCTGAGAACTCCGGCTGCCTTGTTGGCATCGTCTTCCGATTCGAAAGCCATGAAGAATCCTTCTTCTATGATTGTGGCGGAGGTTTCGGAGTTAGATTCCATATTCTCCGGATAATACCGGAAATCAATGCCGCATTCTTTCACTGCATTGATGATCATATAGGCCCGCAGGTTCTCCATGCCGATGCCTTCCTCCAAAAATACGTGAAGGAAGCAGACGGCCTCTTTGTCGTCCGGCAGATTATCCGTAGATGCAGAGGGAGCCGGCGCAGCAGTATCCTGGGGCGTTTCTTTTTGTGCAGGTTCCTCTGTGGAGGCTCCGCTGATCTTTTTCAGGAAATTATTAATATCGGAAGAAAAAGAATCCAGATCCGTATCCAGGGCTTCTCCCGCCTCAACTTTTTCCACCTGTCCGCGAAGAAAGTCTTCAGAACGGAACATGAGGTTGAAAAGTTCCTTCTTATGCTGAGAATCCAGGGAATCAATACCCTTGTCACGGATATAGAAGAACAAATCTTCTATATGATGTGCGATCTCTGCAAGAGAACCGAATTCCATCATAGCGGAGGAACCTTTGATGGTATGCATGATACGGAAAATCTCATTCACGTCATCAAGAGAAAAATCGCCGATCTTTTCATCAGCCACCAACATTTCGTCTAACCGGTCTAAAAGGGAATTTGTTTCAAAGAGGTATGTATCCAGCATACCCTCCATGCCATTATCCATTCTATTACACCACCTATCCTTATTAATATATCATCACCTGTCAGGGGATGACCTGGGCGCACATCCGTGCGCTTTAATAATCATATTGCATACAAAACTAATCTGTAAAATACAACAGACCGCAACACACTAAGTTACTTATCGGCGAAATTTAGATTTTATTAAGGGCTTGGAAAAAAAATTACAAAAAAGGGTTATTTTTTTCTGAGATTTGCCGATATAGAGGACAAAATTTAAAATATATATGCAGAAGTATTATAAAAAAAGGAAAACCGCCGAAGTAGTAAAAAGGTATGTGTAATGGAATCCCTCCCCCCCGGTTCTTCATTACGGGAGGCAGAAAGGTTAAAATGACTAAACAAGGAGGAGCAACAAATGAAGAATTTAAAAGTCGGCAAGAAGTTCATAGTGTCATTCGGGATGATCTTGACGCTGTTTGCGATATCGGTGGTTGTAGGAATCACTGGTATTGTTAAGGCCAAATCCAGTTATGAAACATTTTATATGAATGATTTTAAAGCCGTGTCAAGCGTTTATGAGATACAGCTCAGGCTTCAGGAGGCTTTAAAGGAATTGATGCTGGCGGTTGTGGAGCCGGAACAGGCTGAGACCACAGAGCGTGTGAACAAAGTGAATCAGTATATGGATGATATCGTAGACGATCTAAACACCATATATGCCAATTACAGTGGAGACGTATCCCTTCTGAAAGAGTTCCAGACAGGGATGACGAATAATAAAGATACCAGGCTTCAGGTTATGGAATATGCTTCCATGGGTACTCCCGAAGGCAATGAACTTGCCCAGCAGCTGGTACTTACGGAATATAATCCCCAGGTGGAGAATTATGTAAGCATATTAGAAAAGGCGTTTGTCCAGATGGGCAGAGAAAGCCAGGAATCTTATGAAAAGGCCATGTCACTGCAGGCGGCCCTCATTGCCGTGTCTGTGGCGGTTGCGACGATTGCGTTTATCATTACCGTATTTGTCGCCCTTAACCTGACGGGCAATATTCTGACTCCTGTCAAGAGGATTCAGGCAGCTATGAAGGAAGTTGTGAAAGGCAACCTTTCTGTCAAGGTTGACTATAAGTCAGGCGATGAATTCGGAGAGATGGCCGAAGAGATGAATTACATGACCGCCGGTCTCAGCAGAATTATCAAGGATATCGAAGTGATTCTTACTGCCATGGCAGGCGGGGACTTTGCTGCCAGATCCAGTGACAGGAGCATGTATATAGGAGATTACCAGAAGATTCTCCAGGCTATGATAGGAATCAAGGGCAGTCTGAATACGACTATGACGACTTTGAATCAGTCCGCCAATCAGGTGGCGTCCGGTTCCGATCAGGTATCTTCCGGCGCTCAGGCACTTTCCCAGGGCGCTACGGAGCAGGCTTCCTCAGTGGAAGAGCTGGCGGCTTCCATTAATGATATCTCAACCCGTATCAATGAGAACGCCCAGGGCGCCCAGGAGGCAAGTAAAAAGTCCGTTATGGTCAGCGAAGTGGCCGGAGAGGGCAACCGCATGATGCATGATATGCTGGCTGCTATGGCGGATATTAACGCTTCTTCGGGAGAGATCGGCAAGATTATTAAGACGATTGAGGATATTGCGTTCCAGACCAACATTCTTGCTCTGAATGCAGCCGTTGAGGCTGCAAGAGCCGGCGCCGCAGGCAAGGGGTTTGCGGTGGTAGCTGATGAAGTCCGCAATCTGGCAAGCAAGTCTGCGGAAGCTTCCAAGAATACTGCGGTACTCATTGAGAATTCTCTGACGGCCGTGGAGAACGGCAAGAGGATCGCGGATGAGACAGCCAAGTCTTTGGAGCAGGTGATGACAGGCATTCAGGAAGCCACGGAGATGATGGATTCCATTGCCAAGGCTTCCAAGGAACAGGCGGATGCCATCAGTCAGATTACAGTTGGTATTGATCAGATTTCCAGCGTTGTTCAGACGAACTCTGCCACATCTGAGGAGAGCGCGGCTGCCAGCGAGGAGCTGTCCAGCCAGGCACAGATTATGAAAGAACTGGTAAGGCGGTTTAAACTGGAAAGTGATTCCGGGATGGTCGTACCGGCTACACCCCAGTATGATGCAGGATATGCAGCAGAATCTCAGACGACCTCCTTTGGTTCCTATGATGATGGAAAGTATTAGAGTGACGGAGCGTTCCCTTTAGTACCGTGACTTTTATGTGCGGAGGCAGACCTGCCTCCGTACATTGGTGTTCTTTATAAGATTAATTTTAGTTTGTTTAAGGAGAAAAAGTAATGAGGCAGAGCATAAAACAACAGGTTATGATACGGATTGCCCTTATATTTCTGTGTGTTATTATCAGTGGAATAGCTACAGTAAGTGGTATGAAGAAAGTCAGGTCTTACAGTGAATCGACAGAACGGGCTACGCAGATCCACAATCTTGTTCTGACAGCCGAGAAGGCCCATTATAGCTGGGTGGAGAATCTGTGCTCCGCCGTTGCTTTAGGTACGGAGTTTACAGGAAGCAAGGATTATAAGACCTGTGTTTTAGGAAACTGGTTCTATAATTCCGATCTTTCTCAGATTGACAGCAGCGAGATTCTCCGACTCATGGAAGAGATGAAGCCTATCCATCAGGCTATTCATGAATCCGCCCAGACGATTCTGGATATGAACGCCACAGATCCGGCTCAGGCCCAGCAGATGTATACGGATATAACGAAGGCCAACGTAACCAAGCTGGTTGCTCTTTTGGATCAGGTGGCGGAGCTTGCGGAGGAACAGGTTGCGGACAATCAGTCCGGACTGTTCGGGTGGGTTTCCAGGACAGAGGTTATTTCTATTGTCACCACCCTTATTGTTCTGATTGTAAGCGTTCTCCTCATGGTTTATGCTATAAAGGGAATCGTGGCTCCGATTCAGATCATTACAGGGGCAAGCAGGAACTTGGCAGAGGGGAATTTAGGATTCCAGATAGATGTCCATGACAACAATGAGATCGGAGAGCTGTCCGAGACTTTGAATACCTCCGTCAAGAATCTGAAGATGTATATTTCCGATATTACAAAGGTTCTTGAGGGACTTGCCGCCGGCAATCTGGCAAGTGAAAGCGAGATTGAATATATCGGCGACTTCGTTCAGATTCAAAAGGCGATTGAGACCATTGGCCGTGAGCAGAGCAATATTATGGAGCAGATCCAGGCATCTGCAAGTCAGGTGGATTCGGGCTCCAACCAGGTGGCTATGGGCGCTCAGTCCCTGGCCCAGGGTTCCACGGAGCAGGCGTCGGAGGTTGATAATCTCCTTCATATGATTGAGCAGGTTACGGAGCAGATTAATAATAATGCCCAGAGCGCCGCTGTGACTACATCAGAGGCGGATGAGATGGGAGAGAAGATCAATGTCTGCAACGGGCAGATGCAGGAGATGGCGGAAGCCATGAGGCAGATCAGCGCCTGCTCAGGAGAGATCCAGCACATTATTAAGACTATTGATGACATTGCATTCCAGACTAATATCCTGGCGCTGAATGCGGCGGTGGAAGCTGCAAGGGCAGGAAGCGCAGGCAAAGGATTTGCGGTGGTTGCCGATGAGGTGCGAAACCTGGCGGCCAAGAGTGCGGATGCAGTAAAAGAAACTACAGAACTGATTGACAAAACCCTTCGTATGGTGGAGAGTGGTTCTAAGCTTACAGATGTGACCCAGGAATCCCTTCACTCCGTAGTAGCGGGAGCGGGAACGGTTACCAGCCAGATCAAGTTGATTTCTGATGCTTCACAGGAACAGGAAGTGGCCATTAATCACATTAAGGACAGTATCTGCCAGATTTCCACGGTAATCCAGTCTAACTCTGCCACATCAGAGGAAAGCGCGGCGGCAAGCGAGGAATTGGCAGGTCAGGCTCAGATTCTGAAGTCATTGATAGGAAGATTTCAGCTCAGAAAGCACTGAAATCACAAAATAAAACGCAACAAAAGGTAACGAAGGGAGAATGTCATGGGACAAAAAATTAAGAATCTTAGGATTAGGGCAAAGCTGTACGTACTGGTTGGAATTGCTTTGGCAGGCATGCTGGCTTTGGGATTTGTATCTTTCCTGCTTATGGGTAATCTCAGCGGAGAGACAGACATTATTGCAGAAAAATGGATGCCAAGCTGTACACTGGCGGATCGTATGAATACGACTGTGGCCAATGTAAGGCTTTATGAAGTGAGAAGTGTGACGGCGACAGACAGCGCAAAGATGCAGAATTATACAGGAAAGGTTTCTCAGGAGATCAGCGACATGGATTCTTATGTCTCATCCTATGGCAGCTATGTGTCCACTTCGGAGGGAAGGAAGCTCTATGAGACCCTTCAGACCACCTGGAATACATACAAACAGACCGCCAGTCAGCTGGATAGTCTGATAAAAGCCGGCAATACAGAGGAAGCATGGCTTCTTTTTGACAGCGACAGCATGCTGAATGCTTATGAGGCAGTGACATCTGCCCTGGATGAATTGTCTGCCTTCAATACCAGGGGAAGCGAGGAGGCATATCAGGAGAGTCATACTACCTACAGGAATGCCATCGCGATTCAGGTGATTCTGATGGTAGTGGTAATTTTGATCGGGGTAGTATTCTCCACTATCATTATCGGCAGTATTCGTCAGCCGGTGGCAGAGATTGAAGAGGCGGCAATCCAGATGGCCAAGGGTAATCTGGATGTGAAGATCAGTTATGAGTCAAAGGATGAGCTGGGTATTCTTGCGGACCAGTTCAGAGAGGTGATTCGGAAACTGCGTGCCATTGTGGATGATGAGAACCAGTTCCTGGCCAAGATGGCGAACGGTGATCTGACCGTAGATTCCATCTGCGAGCAGGAGTATATCGGTAGTTTCCATCAGGTTCTTCTTTCCTTCCGGGCAATTGCCACACGCATGAATGAGGCTATGTCTCAGATCAGCACCAGCAGCGAGCAGGTATCCAACAGTTCCGAGCAGGTGTCCAGCGGCGCTCAGGCTCTTTCCCAAGGTGCTACGGAGCAGGCAAGCTCCATTGAAGAGCTGGCAGCAACGATTTCAGATATATCCGAGAGAATCAAAGAGAATGCGGACAACGCCAATGATGCCAACAAGAAAGTAGGTTCTGTAGGCGACGACATGAACCTGAGCAATGCCAAGATGCAGGATATGATCAAGGCTATGGAAGACATCAGCAACAGCTCCAACGAGATCGGCAAGATTATCAAGACCATCGAAGACATTGCATTCCAGACCAATATTCTGGCTTTGAATGCGGCTGTCGAGGCGGCCAGAGCAGGAAGCGCAGGCAAGGGCTTTGCAGTTGTGGCTGATGAGGTAAGAAATCTTGCAAGCAAGAGTGCGGAGGCTTCCAAGAATACAGCAGCTCTCATTGAGAACTCTATCAAAGCAGTTCAGAACGGTACGGAGATTGCCAGCGAGACCGCTAAGACTCTGCTTCAGGCAGTGGAAGGCGCCAAGGAGGTTACCGTGCTTATGGATAAGATATCTGAGGCCAGCAGCACCCAGTCAGCTGCTATCAATCAGATTACCATAGGAATTGATCAGATCTCCAGCGTAATCCAGACAAACTCCGCTACAGCCCAGGAGAGTGCGGCAGCCAGCGAGGAGCTGTCCAGCCAGGCACAGCTTATGAGACAACAGGTAAGCAAGTTCCGCTTGGCATCCGGCGGCGGTTCCCTTCTGCCGCTGACCGAGTCTATGAACAAATCCTACGATGCACCTTCTGAGGACTATGGATATGGAGATATGAGCTATTCATCCAATGATAAATATTAAGATCGAAAGGGCAGTCAAAGATGACTCTGGAAGTGAAAATCCAGGGTCATTTTTCCTTTTTTGGAAATTTTTTGAAAAAAATTGCCAAAATCCGTCAATGACGTACAAATGTTAGTAGACAAAAGCTAACTTATGTGATATAATCGAAACACTTTATCTGGCTAAAATACCAGAGTAAAGTAACGGCCGGTTTTATGGGAGTGAGAGACAAACATAAAGCAGGACCAAGAAAAAAGGAGGAGAAAGTAATGAAAAAAAGATTACTTAGCCTGACACTGGCAGCAACTATGGTGCTTTCTCTGGCAGGATGCCGCAGCGCAGCACCGGCAGAGACTACAGCGGCACCGACTACCGCAGCGGCGGAGAGCTCCGGGGCACCGGCAGCAACGGAGGGCGGCAAAGAAGCCACCGAGGCGCCGGCAGAGACCGAAGCTCCTGCCGAGAACTTTAAGATCGGTATTATCACAGGTACTGCATCTCAGGGTGACGAGGAGATTACCCAGGCCAACAAGATGAAGGAGAAGTACGGCGACATGATCGTCACCTCCACTTATCCCGATAACTTTACCACAGAGACAGAGACGGTTATTTCCAACACCGTGGCTATGGCATCTGACCCTGATGTAAAGGCCATTATCTGGTGCCAGGCCATTCCGGGTACGGCAGCAGCCATCGACAAAGTACGTGAGACACGTCCAGATATGATCTTTATCGTAGGTACTCCCGGTGAGGATCCGGGTGTTATCAATCCCAAGGCTGACATCGTACTTCAGGTAGATGAGCCGGGATGCGGCATCGTGCTTCCGCCTCAGGCTGCAAAGCAGGGAGCCAAGACTATGATTCACTATTCCTTCCCGCGTCATATGAGCTATGCTCTCATCGTAGCCCGTCATGAGAACTTTAAGAAGTACTGTGCAGAGAACAACATTGAGCTGGTAGACGTTACGGCTCCGGATCCTACAGGTGATTCCGGTATCACAGGCGCTCAGCAGTTCATTCTGGAAGATGTTCCCCGTCAGATCGAGAAGTATGGCAAGGATACGGTATTCTTTACCACCAACTGCGGTATGCAGGAGCCTTTGATCCGTTCCGTATTCGAGAACGGCGCAATCTACAGCCTGCAGTGCTGTCCGTCTCCGTTCCACGCTTTCCCGGCAGCTCTTAACATCGACATGGCCGGTCATGAGGCGGATGTGAATTACATGATGGAGCAGCTTCAGGCAAAGGTTACAGAATATGACATGGGCGGCAGAGTATCTACATGGGGCGTTCCCTGTAACATGCTTTTCATCAGCGCAGGTGTTGAGTACGCCAAGAAGGTTCTGGAAGGCCAGACCGGCGGCACGGTTCTTGATGAGCAGGTTCTTCGCGACACTATTCAGGAATGTGCAAAAGAGTTTACACCGGATGCAGCTATGACCATGGAATATTACGTTGATGATGATGGCAACGCAAAGGAGAATCACTTCCTGGTAATGTCTGATTTTGTTACGTTTGAGTAGTTAATTGGTATCTTGGGGTTCTGCCAACAAAGTCTTGGGACATCAGTTGGCAGAACTTTCTGTTGAAGGATATTACGGCAGCTTCCCAGAGGTTTCAACGGCTTTTGGGGGGATTCGTGCCTGGAAGAATCAGGCACTGGTTAACAAATGTAGAAAGAGGTTGGTGACTTGGACAAAGCAAATGAAACCTATGTTCTGAAGATGGATAATATTGCCAAGGAATATTACGGCAACCGGGTTCTGAAAGGGGTAAACCTTTCTATCCGTCCCGGCGAGATCCATGCCCTCATGGGAGAGAACGGTGCGGGGAAATCCACGCTGATGAATATTCTGTTTGGAATGCCTGTGATCCACAGTACAGGCGGTTTTGAGGGAACCGTGGAGATTAACGGAAAAGAGGTACAGATTGACACTCCCTTAAAAGCCATGGAGATGGGAATCGGTATGGTGCATCAGGAGTTTATGCTGATTCCCGGATTTACGGTGACGGAGAATATTAAGGTGGGACGTGAGATCAGCACTCCGAACCTGGCAAGCCGCATTTTCGGAAGCTCTATGGAAACTCTGGATTTTAAGACCATGAGGCAGGACGCAAAGAAGGCTCTGGATACCATTGGCCTGCAGATTGAAGAGTATGTAAAGGTGGCTGGCCTTCCGGTAGGCTATATGCAGTTTATAGAGATCGCCAGGGAACTGGATAAGACGGGAATCCAGCTTTTGGTGTTTGATGAACCCACAGCGGTTCTGACGGAATCGGAGGCAAACCGTCTCCTTGAGGCCATGCGGGTGATTTCGTCCAAGGGCATCGCCATAATCTTTATTACCCATCGTCTTGATGAGGTAATGGCAGTGGCCGATTCTATGACTATTCTCCGGGACGGAGAATTCGTGGCAAGGAAAGAGATAAAGGACACCAGTGCCGTGGAGATCGCGGAACTGATGATCGGCCGAAAGGTGGAGAAACTGGTAGATGACAGTATTCCTGACACCAGAAAGATCGACGATGAGATCATTGCCGTAAGTTTAAGAAATTATAAGGTGGAAATGCCCGGAGAGCAGGTGAAAGGGATTGACCTGGATATTCGAAAAGGTGAGATCTTCGGAATCGGCGGTCTGGCCGGGCAGGGAAAGCTGGGCATTCCCAACGGAATCATGGGTCTTTACAAAGCCTTCGGCCAGGTGAGGATCAACGGCCAGCTTTTGAATCTGAATAAACTGGGGGATGCCCTGGATCATAAGGTGGCTTTTGTGTCTGAGGACCGGCGGGGCGTAGGTCTTCTGCTGGATGAAAGCATTGAGCAGAACATTATTTTTTCCGCTATGCAGACCAACGGCAGATTCCTAAAGAAAATCGCCTGGATGAATCTCTATGACGGGGCGGCAGCCAAAAGCCATGCGGAGGATATGGTGAAGACTCTGGATATCCGGTGTACGGGAATCAGACAGGCGGCAGGGGCTCTCTCCGGCGGCAACCAGCAGAAGGTATGTCTGGCCAGGGCTCTGACTTTGGAGCCGGATGTGCTCTTTGTATCGGAACCCACCAGAGGAATCGACATCGGCGCCAAGAAGCTGGTGCTGGAATATCTGACCAAATTAAACAGGGAGCAGGGCATGACGGTTATTATCGTGTCTTCCGAACTCATGGAGCTGCGTTCTGTCTCTGACAGAATTGCCATCATTTCCGACGGAAAGCTGGCATGCATCTTAAAGCCTGATGATTCTGATGCGGACTTTGGTCTTGCCATGTCCGGTGCGTGGAAAGGAGGAAAGAACCATGCGTAATCCTTTGAAACCGTTGGTGGAAAAATTCGGTCTGCCCAGGGTCATTATTGTCACATTCTTTCTGTTTCTGGTGGCAGCGGCAGGCGGATTTCATATGAATTTGATGCAGCTTCTAAGCGACTGTTTACGGCGCTGGGGCATGTTCGGAATTCTGGCTCTTGCCATGGTGCCTGCGGTGCAGTGCGGTATCGGCCTGAATTTTGGTATTTCCATGGGAATCGTAGGAGGACTCTTAGGAGGTCTGATTGTAGTTCAGTTCAGGGTTGCGGAGATTCCGGTGCTGGTTAACATTCATCCCATGTTTGCCATGTGGGTGGCAGTGCTCACCGCCATTGCCATCGGAGTGGTCCTGGCGACAGGAATCGGTTACCTCTACGGCCTTCTCCTAAACAGGGTGAAAGGTTCAGAAATGACCGTAACCACTTATGTGGGATTTTCCATTATCGCCTTTATGAATATGCTGTGGATGCTCCTTCCCTTTACAGACGGCGAGCTGATCTGGCCCAATGCGGGAAAGGGACTGAGAAATACGATTTCCCTGGCCGCTTCTTTCAGCAATGTGATGAACAATACCCTGGCCTTTAAGATAGGAAGCCTGACAATTCCCACGGGACTTTTGCTGTTCTTCTTTTTTATGTGCTTTTTGGTGTGGCTTTTCATGCGGTCCAAGACCGGCATGGCCATGAGCGCGGCGGGAGCCAACCCTATGTTTGCCACAGCGGCAGGGATCAATGTGAATAAGATGCGCCTCATAGGAACGGTTCTGTCCACCGTGCTGGCGGCAGTGGGAATCCTGGTATATGCCCAGGGGTACGGGTTTATGCAGCTGTACAACGGCCCTATGATGATGGGCTTTACCTCTGTGGCAGCGGTTCTCATCGGCGGGGCAAGTCCGAAAAAGGCAAGAATTGCCCATGTGCTCGTGGGAACATTCCTGTTCCAGGGAATTCTGGCACTGGGACTTCCCGTGGCCAACCAGTTTATCCCGGAATCCAACTTATCGGAGGTCGCCCGTCTGATTATCTCCAACGGTATTATCATTTATGCCTTAAGCCAGGTGAAAGGAGGAAGCGGACGTGAATAAGAATGCCAATAAAAAAGCATTGGATTTTTTGTTTCAGAATAAGGTGGTAATCATCTTCCTGATTTTGTGCGTGGGAGCAACTGTGGCTTCCAAGCAGCCTTTGACATTTGTGATTCCTGAACTCTTTACCAGGATTGCCCGCAACTCTTTTATTGTGCTGTCTCTGATTATTCCGGTTATTACCGGTATGGGACTGAATTTCGGCATTGTAATCGGAGCCATGGCAGCCCAGGTAGCTGTTTTCCTCACAACGTACTGGGGACTTACAGGGATCAGCGGTTTTCTGGCCACAGCGGCCCTTACCACTCCCATCGCCGTATTTTTTGGTTTTCTCGTTGGAAAACTGTTCAATTATATGAAGGGCAATGAGATGATCGGCGGTCTGGTGCTGGGATATTTTGCCGATGGTCTTTATCAGCTTTTATTCCTGTTCATCTTCGGCGGCGTGATTAAGATGAACAATTCAACCTTGATGATTCCCACAGGAGTTGGGGTAAAGAATACCATTGACTTTAAAGATACCATAAAGTATGCTTTGGATACCGTACCTATGCTGACCATTGTGGAGGTGGCTTTTTATGCGGTGATCATCGGAATCGTATGTTCTACAGCATTCAAACTGGCAAAGAAGCAGGAGGTTCACTGGAAAGTTACCATTCTTGAGGCGGCGGCAGCCGGGGCAGTGTACGGTCTTACCTTTATCGGGCCTGTGGAGCGGTTTTTGTCAACAGACCGTCTGCTTCTCTTATCGGCAGTGGAGATCGGCTGTCTGGCCACGGTGTTATGGCAGGTTTTTCGCTTTGCCAAGTGGAAGATTCAGACAAAGAGAGGTGTGGAAGAGTCAGGCCCCAACAGGTTTATCCCGCAGAAAGCCATAGCTTATGTAATACTGGCGGCAGCAGTTTACGGGCTGACCTATGTGCCTGCCCTCTTTCAAGTGCTTATTGTTGTAAAACTTCCTGTTATGACTTATCTGTGCATCGGAGCTCTGTGCTGTTTTAACAACCTTCTCATGCGGACCCGTCTGGGCCAGAATATGAGAACCGTGGGGCAGAGCCGTACCGTGGCCAATGCGGCGGGAATCGATGTGGATAAGACCCGTATCATAGCCATGATCTTTTCCACAGTACTGGCAGGCTGGGGGCAGTTAATCTTTCTTCAGAATGTGGGAACCTTATCCACCTACGGCGCCCATACCCAGGTGGGGCAGTTTGCCATAGCGGCTCTTTTGGTAGGCGGCGCTTCCGTACAGAAGGCCACCAACAAACATGCCCTTTTGGGAATCGTCCTGTTCCATACCTTGTTTATCGTATCTCCCCTGGCTGGCAAGGAGCTGTTCGGAGATCCGGTAATCGGCGA
Source organism: Clostridiaceae bacterium (assembly GCA_910574345.1). Classification (GTDB taxonomy): domain Bacteria; phylum Bacillota; class Clostridia; order Lachnospirales; family Lachnospiraceae; genus UBA3402. The sequence continues at coordinate 238,049 of CAJSZV010000002.1, forward strand.
GTATTTCCGGGTATTTGTGTCCTACGGCGTCATCGCCATGGCTCTGGCTATGCATGCCTGGAAGAAAACGGAAAAGCCGAAGGAGGAAGAAAAAGAGGACTCCGAAGACAAAAGCATAGCAATTGCATAGATATTTGTTCCATTCCCAGCACCTGGTTGGTGCTGGGATTTGTGTACGCCTAAAAGAGATGAGGTGTGAGTATGACGGAAAAGTTAAAAAAATATCCTGTACTGGGTTCTTATCTTTTAACCTATGGTGCGACAGTTTTGTGGTCTGTGATCATTGGTACGGGGATTTTGCAGTCCATCGGGTTTGGCATAGCGATCAGTCTCTTTGGTTTTTACCCTTTTGTGCTTACGGTGCTGAATTTGGTTTTTTGCTTCGCAAAAGATGTGGGAGAGGAAAGAAAACGGGCGGTTTTTCATATTGAGACTGCCACGCTGTCCCTGGGCATCCTCTTTACCCTTCTGCTTATGTGTTTCGTTGATATTGATTTTACGGCGGACTGGCCAGAGGTTTTGACAGCGGGTATGACCCACAGCCCGGTCTGGACGGAAGCATACCCGTCAGTACTTGCATTTTTGATAATCGGAATGGCCGGGTATATAGTCCTGAAAAGGATCTCTTTTCAGAAAATGCCTCCCCTTGTCATTGTGCTTGGCATTTCCGCTATGTATCTGGGCATGGCAGTATGCATCTTGTGGGTTATACAGCTCTTTACCATAGAAGGGCTGGAACTCTATCTGTGCCTTCTTCCCCTTAACTGGATTTTCATCTGCATTCGGCTGATGAGGGAGAGGGCGGCAGAGTGGAGGGAGTTGGAAGAGACCAAAAAGCGGAAATTTGACAATGCTTTTCTGGAGAAACTGAATCGGAAAGTCATGGATTCCAGCACATGGCCCTTGTGGGCCTTCCTTTTCCTCTGGCCCCTTATGGGGTTTGCCATAGTAATCCTGGCTCTTTTCGGCCAGCGTCCCGACAATATCATCAGGGCATGGACCGAGACCAGCCAATGGAATCTGTCAGCCAGGGTCTCCCCGCCAAGCCTTCCCTATGACGGCCATTATCTGTGCACCGTGGCGGCCGGCGGTCACAAAAAGCTGGTGAAACCCCTCCGCATGGGAGTCCGCCACGGCCACAGCATTGTGGTAAACCGTCAGCTGTGCATCGCCAATGCATTCGAACAGATCTTGGAAGAACGGCTCCCCAAAGTCCACAGAGCCCTGAGGAATTTCTATGACGCATACGGCCTCCCCCTGGCCCAAATAATCCGCTCCCCTTACGCCGCCGATATGATTTACATAATCATGAAGCCATTAGAGTGGACATTCCTTGCCATAATCTACTTAACAGACGTGAGGCCTGAGAACCGGATTCACATGCAGTACATTCCTCCCATAGGGGATAAAACATAACCGAATGGGAATATGGGGAAGCGGACATGGGGGACCCTTTGCCAATACCCCCCAGGCATACCTACCTATACGATTCAGGCACTTGCCATAAATCCCCATTGGGGTTACAATAAAGAGCGGAGTCAATAAAGACAGAACAGAAACAGAAAGGATACGACAAACAATCATGAGTGAACGGCTATACGGCATTCTGCTGGATTCTTTTTGGAAAATTTTACTTCCGGGACTGAAGATGACCATCCCTCTTTCCGCGATCTCCTTTTCCCTGGCCATGGTGATCGCAGTGGTTATGGCCCTGATACAGTTTGCCAATATAAGGATACTAAAACACCTGGCAAGATTTTACATATGGGTTATAAGAGGAACCCCCCTTTTGGTTCAGCTGTACGTGATTTTTTTCGGACTGCCGGGAATCGGCATTGTCCTGGATCCCTTTCTGTCGGCGGTTATCGTATTCTCCATCAATGAAGGCGCCTACGGGGCGGAGATTATCAGAGCGGCTTTGGAGTCGGTGCCCAAGGGGCAGATGGAAGCCGGATACTGCGTGGGAATGTCCTATCTGCAGATCATGAGGCGGATTGTGCTTCCTCAGGCCTTAAGGACTGCATTCCCATCTCTGTCCAATTCCCTTATAGCTATGGTAAAGGACACTTCTCTGGCAGCCAATATTACGGTTACGGAAATGTTCATGGCTACCCAGCGGATCGTGGCAAGGACTTATGAACCTCTGGCTCTCTACTGTGAGGTGGGACTCATCTACCTGATGTTCTCCACCATACTTACAAAACTGCAGCGGGTGGGGGAGAAAAAACTGGATTTTTACGGATATCAGGGAGGGAAATCATGATTGAGGTAAAAGGCATCAGAAAATCCTTTGGATCCACGGAGGTCTTAAAAGGAGTGGACTTATATGTGGAAAAGGGCGATGTCATCGCCATATTGGGGCCCAGCGGATCGGGAAAGACTACATTTTTAAGGTGCATGAATTTTCTGGAGACAGCAGATGAGGGAAGTATGACTTTTGACAAAGAGACCTATAATCTGGGCCATATTTCCAAAAAGGATATTGGGAAGATTCGCAGAAAAACGGCTTTTGTATTTCAGAATTTCAACCTGTTCCTCAATAAAACGGCTTTGGAGAATGTGACGGAGGGGCTGATTGTGGCTCGGAAGATGAAGAGAAGTCAGGCCGAGGCCATGGGAAAACGGGCTCTTGACAAGGTGGGATTGTCGGATCGATATTACCACTATCCTCATGAGCTGTCGGGAGGGCAGCAGCAGAGAGTGGCCATAGCCAGGGCTTTGGCGGCGGAGCCGGAGATCATCTATTTTGATGAGCCCACATCGGCGCTGGACCCGGAGCTTATCGGCGAGGTCCTTGAGGTTATGCGGGATCTGGCAGGGGAAGGGATGACTATGCTGGTAGTGACCCATGAAATAAATTTTGCCAGGAATGTGTCCACAAAGGTAATCTTTATGGAAGAGGGACGGATCTTGGAAGAGGGAAAGGCACAGGATTTTTTTGAGAATCCCAAAGAGGAGCGAACCAGGGATTTTCTGCGGCTTGTGAGCCGGGAGCAGACAAAGGCAGGAATATGACAGAAAAAGGAGTGAATGGAAGATGAAAAAACGTATATGGATCAGGGCAGCGGCTGTGATGATGGCAGGGATGATGATTATGACAGGATGTTCCGGCAGCGGGGCTTCCAACGGAGCAGGGACGGGCAGCAGCGCTGGAGCAGGTGTAGCCGGCAATGAGGAAAACGGCAAAGGGTCAGAAGCGGCAGAGAGTTCTCCTGCTGACAGTGCAGGCGAAGAGAAAGATCAGCTGGCCCGGATTCAGGAGAAAGGAGAGCTGGTAGTGGCCATGGAGGGAACCTGGTCTCCATGGACTTACCACGATGAAAGTGACAGCCTGGTAGGATATGATGTGGAAGTGGCCCGGCTGATCGCCGAGGAGCTTGGAGTTGAGGCTGTCTTTGTGGAAGGCGAGTGGGACGGACTTTTTGCAGGCGTGGATGCAGGAAGATATGATATGGTGGTTAACGGTGTGGAGGTTACAGAGGAACGGGCGGAGAAGTATGATTTTTCCGATCCTTATGCCTATATCCGCACGGCCATTGTCATCAACGGGGATAACAGCGAGATTCAGTCTTTTGAGGATTTGAACGGGAAGAAGACAGCCAATACGATTTCCAGTACCTATGCGGAGCTGGCGGAGGGGTATGGGGCACAGGTGACGGGAGTGGATGATCTGAATCAGACCTTTGAGCTGCTGCTTTCCGGAAGAATTGACGCCACTCTCAATGCAGAACTTACTTACTACGATTATATGAAGGCTCATCCGGAACGCAATTTAAAGATCGCGGCTCTGACAGAGGAGGCCTCCCTTGTCTGCATCCCCATGAAAAAGGGTGAGGATTCTGCTTCCCTTAGGAAGGCAGTGAATGAGGCTATAGCAAAGATCAGTGAGTCTGGGCAGCTGTCGGAGCTGTCAGAGAAATATTTCGGAAGCGATATTTCCAAGGCCCCCCAGGGCGATGAGTAAGAGGGAAGGCAGGGCTGATCTGCTGCATACGCTGATCACCTTGTCCATCCCTACGGTAATCGAGGAGGTTCTGGCAACGCTTCTTCAGTATGTGGATACTGCCATGGTAGGCCGGCTTGGAGAGCAGGCCACAGCTTCCGTAAGCATCACTACCACCATTAACTGGCTGGTGGGCAGCATGGCGGGGGCCATCGGAACAGCCGTTCTGGCCATGATATCCAGGGCTGTGGGAAGCGGTGACAAAGACCGGATCCGAAGGCTTTCGGGCCAGGCATTTTTTCTGGCTACAGGGTGCGGGGGAATTCTGGGAAGCATCTGCCTGTTTTTAAGCCCCTATATCCCAGTTTGGATGGGAGCTGAAAAAGCCATTCAGGCCCAGGCTTCCGCCTATTTTTTCATCATCAGTATTCCTATGGTGTTTCGGACCTATACCACCATCCTGGGAGCTTCCATCCGGGCGACTCAGAATACCCGGACTCCTATGATGATCAGCATGACGGCCAACGGGCTTAATGTGGTTTTGAATTATGTTTTGATTTATAAGGTTCATCTGGGAGTTACGGGCGCGGCCATAGCATCGGCGGTGTCCTATTCGGTTTCCGGCCTTTTAATGTTTTATGCATATCGGAAGAATAATCTTCTTCGATGGGAGTGGGGCAGTCTGTCTCTGGAGATTCCCCTTATGAAAGAATGCGCGAAGATCGGCGTGCCCGTTTTGGGCACCAGCATGACTTCCTGCATGGGATACGTGGTGTTCGCCGGACTGGTGTCAGGCATGGGGACTACCATATTTGCCGCCCACTCCATTGCGGTGACAGCGGAAACTATTTTTTATATTCCCGGTTACGGACTCAGGACAGCCACATCCGCCTTGGTGGGAGCGGCTCTGGGAGAGAGAAATCAGGAAAAATTAAAGGAGACAGGCAATCTAAGCGTGGCGCTGACGGTGGCGCTCATGTGTCTCAGCGGACTTACACTGTATCTTGTGGCCTATCCACTTATGAGGCTTTTTACGCCAAGCGAAGGGGTAGCGTCTCTGGGGGCAGCCATGCTGCGGCTGGTGGCATTATCAGAGCCCTTTTTTGGTCTCATGATCGTGCTGGAAGGTATTTTTTACGGACTTGGACGGACGAAGTACGCCTTTATGGCGGAGACTTTCAGCATGTGGGGAATCCGGATTTTCTTTACGTTCTTATGCGTGAAGGTGTGGAATCTGGATCTGACGGCAGTATGGCTGTGTATGATCGGAGATAATGTGTGCAAAGCCCTTTTGTTTGTCCTGCCTGTTATGACGAAAAAAGGCAGAGACAGGCTGTTTTGCACAGAGTGAGGTTTTTTGGAAAATTTATAGTGAATTCTCATGAAAAATATGGTAAAATCCAATAAAAGGAGAGTGTGAAAGGGGACAATACCATCAGAGAGGAGAAAGACAATGATACTGGAAGGAAAGAAAGCGGCTTTTTTGGGAGACAGCATTACGGAAGGTCATGGGCTTAAGGGAACGGAGGGAGCCTACTGGAATCTTTTGAAGGAGAGAGAGCATCTGGCGGAGATCTATGTGGACGGGATCGGAGGAACCAGGTTCACAAAGCAGTGGACCCCCAGTGAGAACCCAAGACATGATATGGATTTTGTTCCCAGAGTGGACCGTATTCCCGGAGATGCGGATGTGATTGTTGTTTTTGGAGGAACCAATGACTTCGGGCATGGGGATGCACCTTTGGGGAACAGAGGGGATAAATCTCCTTACACCTTCTATGGCGCCTGTGATCTGCTGATCCGCCGCCTGCTCATGCATTGCCCCAAAGCGGAGATTGTCTTCATGACTCCTTTGCACCGCCTGGTGGAAGAACAGAACGGAAGGAAACTGATTGATTACATAGAAGCCATCCGGCAGGTAACCGAATATTATGGTATTCCCCTTGTGGACCTCTATGCTACCAGCGGAATTCAGCCTAAGCTTGCCATTATGCAGGAGCTTTATTGTCCCGACGGACTTCATCCCAATGAGGCGGGACACGAGAAGATCTATAAGAGGCTGAAGGGAGTGCTTGAGACTTTGTAGAGGATTCCAGCGTAACCAGAGAGTCATCAGAGGCAAGGAGCGTACAGTCAGGCAGTGATTCCCTGACTCTGATACCGGCATCTGCCAAAGACCTGGGAAGTTCTCTGGGCAAGCGCACGGATTACAGAGCATAGACAGGAGTATGGGGATGACAAAAAAAGAACGGACCCTTGAGATTATCAGACGTTTGAAAAAAGAATATCCCGATGCAGGCTGTACATTGGACTATGACCAGGCCTGGAAACTGCTTGTCAGCGTCAGGCTGGCGGCCCAGTGTACCGACGCGCGGGTTAATGTGGTGGTGGAAGATCTGTACAAGAAATATCCGGATGTGGAGGCTTTGGCTCAGGCCTCCGTGGAAGACATTGAAAGCATTGTAAAGCCCTGCGGCCTGGGCCACAGCAAAGCCAGGGATATCAGCGCCTGCATGAAGATCCTGCGGGATGAATACGGAGGGAAGGTGCCGGGAGATTTTGACGCCCTTTTGAAATTACCGGGAGTGGGAAGAAAAAGCGCCAATCTGATTATGGGAGACGTGTTCGGCAAGCCGGCTATTGTCACAGACACCCACTGCATCCGCCTGGTAAACCGTATGGGACTTGTGGACGGTATCAAAGAGCCCAAGAAGGTGGAGATGGCTTTGTGGAAGCTGGTGCCGCCGGAGGAAGGAAGCGATTTCTGCCATCGTCTGGTGTATCACGGCAGAGACGTGTGCACGGCCAGAACAAAGCCTTATTGCGACAGGTGCTGCCTTAAGGATATCTGCGAGAAAAACGGAGTCAGCCGGTAAAGGAAACAAAAATAGTACAAGGTGCATATGATAAATCAGGCAGGGAAATATCTGCCTGGTTTTTTATTTCATAAGCAGGAGGTCATATATGAGTGCAGCGGAAAAACTCATTCATATTGCCAAAGAGGAAGTCGGATATTTGGAGAAAAAATCCATGAAAGATCTGGATCACAAGACGGCCAATGCCGGCACCAATAATTATACGAAATATGCCCGTGATCTGTACCCTTCCCTTCAGGGACAGCCATGGTGCGATATGTTTGTAGACTGGTGCTTTGTGCGGGCGTTTGGGCAGATTACGGCAAGAGAGATGGTGGGCGGAGGATTTAGCGCCTACACTCCCACATCGGCTCAGTACTATAAGGATAAGGGAAGATGGAACCAGGTTCCCCAGCCGGGAGATCAGGTGTTTTTTAAAAATTCCGACCGCATTTACCATACAGGAATCGTGGAAAAGACAACAGCAGACAAAATCTATACCATCGAAGGCAACACAAGCGCGGCCAAGGAAGTAGTGGCCAACGGAGGAGGCGTGTGGGAGAAATCCTATCACCTGACCCACAAAGCCATCGCCGGATACGGAAGGCCGGACTGGACCCTGGCGGATACGCCGAAATACAAGCCAGGCTGGAACTATGACGGAAACGGCTGGTGGTATGCGGATACGCAGTCCACGTATTATAAGTCCTGCTGGCAGATTATCAACAATCATAAATATCGTTTTAATCAAGACGGATATGCCTTGACGGATTGGCACCAGATTGATGGAAGATGGTATTACTTTGAACCAAGAGCCGGACATCCTCTGGAGTGTGCTTTGTATACCACAGACGGCCAGGGAGCTCAGGATATCGGTGTGTTTTAGCATCCCTACCGGCCTGCCGGCAGCGCGCAGATGGTTCCCGGCCAAAACCACATGCACTTGTACTGGAAAAAAAACGCGGATTATGATAAAATGGTGTCAACTGGAGTGAAGTGGAGGGGACTATGAGTAAAAGCGAGATGTATGTAGCGGCGCTGGAGGAAAACGGCCTTTTTGAGACTCCGGGCCACAGGACACGTTTTAAGGAGCTGATGGACTGTTACGGCGATTATCCGTTTTTTTCCAAAGGGCTTTGCAAATGCATGTATCTGTCCGCCTGGGACGAAGAGCATTTTGCAATTATTTTACAGATCCTGTCGGATCTTGCCATTGGCAGGGAGCGAAATACGCAGGAGATGCGCATTCAGGGTGATGCCCTTGCCAGGGATGCCAGTGAACAGACGGGCAGGGACGGAGACTATTATGTATATCAGCTCTCCAATGCCTTTCTGGACAATCAGGAGTTTATTATGCCAAAGGATGTAAAACTTTCTTTGGAGTATGAGTACATCATGAAAAGGGCACTGGAGGCGGAGAGAGTTATCGACAAGGTTTAAGTGGGGAGTGCCTGTGATCAGGCGCTGCGTCTTGATAATTTTAATAGACTTTACATCTTGAGTATGGTATACTTAAGAGAATAGAGAACAGACATTGGCTTGAAGACAACGGTTTAAGAGTATAACCGCGTGCCATATAAAAGATGTAAAGCCTATTAAGTGATTCAATATTATAAAAATAAAGGGGAGCTTGTGGAACAGGCTGAGAGGAAATTGAGAATTTCGACCCGTAACCTGATTTGGATAATGCCAACGTAGGGATTCATATGGAACCTTTTATGACTGCCGTTATCCGTGCAGTCATTTTTACGTTTAAAAGAAGTTAAACCTTGTGAGAGGCAAGGCTGAAGGAGAAGATTTATGAAAAAATACAATCAAAAAATTATGCCGGTTATGCTGATCGCCGCACTGCTGATCATATGGGAAGGAGCGGTTTATGCTTTTCATATTCCCATGTATGTCCTGCCCTCCCCCACGGAGGTTATGAAGGCTTTGACAGAGGAGGCAGGGGTGCTGATGGGACATGGCGCGGTTACCGTGGCTGAGGCCTTGATGGGAATGGGAATCTCTCTGGCGCTGGCTGTGTTTCTGGGAATTGTTATGGACTGTTTTCCTTTGGTGCGTCAGGGGCTTTATCCGATCTTAGTGGTGACCCAGACAGTTCCCATGATTGTCATGGCTCCGGTTCTCATTATTTATATGGGATTTGGCATTGCCCCCAAGATTCTTACGGTGGTGCTTATGTGTTTTTTCCCTGTGGCAGTCAGTTTTTGCGACGGTCTTGCCCAGGTGGATGAGGAGTATGTGAATCTGGTGAGGTCTTATGGTGCAGGAAAGTTAAAATCTTACGGCCTGGTGAAGATTCCGGCCGCTGTGCCGGCCCTTATCTCAGGTCTTAAGGTGGCGGCCACATACAGCATAAGCGGCGCGGTGGTGGGGGAATGGATTGGTGCCCAAAAGGGACTTGGGTATTATCTCCTTCGTGTGAAAAACAGTTACATGCTGGACCGGGTATTTGCCTGTGTGACGGTGATTGTCTTTTTGAGTTTGTGTATGAACGGAGTGATTCGTTTGTATCAATACAGGGCACTGCCTTATATGAGGAGAAAATGAAAAGGAGGACATTATGAGAAAAAGATGGATTGGAACAAGGATACTGGCAGGTTTGACAGCTGCGGCCATGAGCGCCGCGGCATGGGGCTGTTCGGCGCAGAAAGGGGAAGAAGGCGGGAAGACGGAAGAGACGCAGAGGACGGAACATAAAGGAAATTCTGCAGAACCGGAGGACGTGACGGTTATCCTTGATTATGTGGCCAACACCAATCATACGGGAATGTATGTGGCTCTTGATCAGGGGTATTATGAAGAAGAAGGGCTGAATGTAAAGATTATTGAGCCCACAGAAGGGGCTACGGCTACCTTGATCGCTGTGGGAAAGGGGGATTTTGGAATCAGTTATCAGGAGGATGTGACCATAGCCCTTGCCTCGGCGGATCCTCTTCCCATAAAGGCTGTTGCTGCCGTTATTCAGCACAATACTTCCGGCTTTGCCGTTTATGCAGACAAAGATATCCGGTCTCCCAAGGATTTTGAGGGAAAGACCTATGCCGGTTGGGGCGGGCCGGGCGAGGAGGCGGTTCTTCGGGCGGTCATGGATCAGGATGGGGGAGATTTTTCCAAATTGAATATGGTGATTTCGGACGGGTCCGGTTTTGAGGCTCTGAAGGATAAGGCAGATGTGATGTGGTTTTTTGAGGGGTGGGATAATGTAAAATGTGAGCTCAATGATTTTCCCATCCGCTATATGCCGGTGAAAGATTTGGATGAGAGACTTGACTACTATACTCCTGTAGTCATTGCCAGTAAGGATACGTTGGAGACAAGACCGGATATGGTCCGCAGATTTTTAAAAGCTACAGCCAGGGGATACGAGTATGCCATAGCCCATCCGGAAGAAAGCGCCGGGATTCTTCACGCTTATGCGCCGGATTATTCTCTCGATATGCTTACCATGTCTCAGAAATATCTCAGCGAAAAGTATGCAGAGGATGCTCCCAGGTGGGGAGAGATGAAAAAAGAAGTATGGGATCGCTATACGGATTTCATGGTGGAATATGGTGTGATTGACAAGGCCATAGAGGCGAGGGAGTGTTATACCAATGAATTCCTTCCAGCAGAACCGTAAGGAAAGGCCATGAGGCGGAATATGAAACTGAAAGTGGAAGAACTGACATTTTCCTATGAAAACAGAAAGGTATTGGACTCCATTGGATTTGCTGTGGATGAGGGGGAGTTTGTAAGTCTTTTGGGTCCGTCGGGAAGCGGAAAATCCACAATCCTGAAACTTCTCACAGGAGTTCTGACTCCTTTTGGAGGAAGCATAGCGGTGGATGACAGGCCGGTGGAAGGGCTGTCTCAGCATTTTGCCTACATGCCGCAGAACGATCTTTTGTTTCCCTGGAAGACCATACTGGATAATGTATGCCTTTATGGACAGATTCACGGTTCCTTGGAGGCCATGCGCCGGGAGGCAAAAGCCAGTTTTCCTGAATTTGGCCTGGCAGGCTATGAAGACTCCTATCCTTCCCAGCTGTCGGGAGGAATGAGGCAGCGGGCGGCATTTTTGAGGACAGCTCTGTGCAAGGCGGATATTCTGCTTTTAGATGAACCCTTTGGAGCTTTGGATGTGATTACAAGGGGAGAGATGCAGGACTGGCTTCTAAAGATCCGCAGGAAATTAAACCGGACCGTGGTGTTAGTGACCCATGATATGGACGAGGCCATCTACCTTTCGGACCGGATATTGATTCTTAACCAGTCGCCGGCCCGGATTACCCATGAGATTGTGGTGGAGGGAAGGCAGCGCGACCGGCAGTGGCTTTATGGGCAGGGAGAACTGCGAAAGGAAATCTATGACCGGATTATGGCAGGAGTCAGGGAGGTGAAAACATATGACAGTTCCATGGCTCCTCAGTGACGCCCACGGACATATGGGCACGAAGGCGGAACGAAACGAACGAAGGGAAGCCGGAATTCCCAGCATTTTGTGTGCAATTACCCCGAAAGAGGCAAAAGAACTGATCAGAGAAAGCCGGGAGGAGAACCTTGGGGGAGAAGACGGCCGGCAGCAGGAGAGATATCTTTTTCCCGCTGCCGGCATCCATCCCTGGTATGCGGACCGGTATGAACTGCAGGATATGGAAACATGGATGGAGCGCTGTCCCCTTATAGGTGAAATCGGCATGGACAGCGTCTGGTGCAGTGTGGATCTGAAGACTCAGGAAATTAGATTTCGGCAGCAGCTGGAACTGGCCTTGAGACAGAACAAGCCGGTTATTCTTCACACCAAAGGACAGGAAAAGGAAATAGGAGATGTGATCAGACAATATCCGAACCGTTATCTGGTTCACTGGTATTCCTGTGATTCTTATCTGGAAAAATATCTTGAGATGGACTGTTGCTTTTCCATAGGACCTGACGTATGGTGGAATCCTTCCGTACAGAACACGGCGCGGCAGGTTCCCGCAGACAGACTTCTTATAGAGACAGACGGACTTGACGCGGTGAAATGGGCTTATGAGGAGGGGATAAAGGCTTTCAAAAAGAATATAATAAAAAAGCCGGAAACATGGGAGGGGACAGAGCATGTGACATTTGCCCTGGCTCATACACTGGAAGCAGTGGCGGAGATACGGCATATGCCGCCTGAAAGGCTGGGGGAGGAGATACGGGATAATCTGCTGCGTTTTTGCGGGAAATCTATTTAATCTTAAAAAAATTAGCACTCACCTCTTGACATTGCTAACAATAAGTGTTATATTACATATATAACAAATAAAACAAAGCATTTACAAAGAAAAGGAGAGATGAGTTATGTTGATGCCCAGTATTTTTGGTGAAAACTTATTTGATGATTTTATGGAAGGATTCCCATTCGGAAATTACAAGACCACATCTTCTTTCAACAGCCTGATGAAGACCGATATCCGGGATATGGACCAGAGTTATGAATTGGATATTGATATGCCGGGATTTCGGAAAGAAGATATAAAAGCGGAGCTTAAGAACGGTTATCTGACCATAGAGGCCCGGACCAGCCGTGACAACGACGAGCAGGATGAGAAAGGCAGATACATCCGTCGTGAGCGGTACTGCGGTTCCTGCCAGAGAAGTTTTTATGTGGGAAAGGAAGTGACGCAGGAAGATATTAAGGCAAGATTTGAGAACGGAATCCTGAAGCTGACAGTGCCAAAGAGAGAGGCTCTGCCAAGGACAGAAGAGAACCATTATATAGCCATTGAGGGCTGATGAGATAAAGACAGAAAGAAGGCCTGCCGGGATTTTGCGGCAGGTCTTTTTTCTGTATAGGGCAGCTTATAGTTACCGGTAGATCTTGTTATGCTCAAAGATGGGTTCGCTGGTCAGTTCCACTCCGAGGCGCTGGAAGGTATGGATATCTACGTTTGACAGCATGACGGAAGTGTGGGCCTGGCATCCATGGAGCTTGGACAATTGGTCCAAAGCCTTCTGAGCATTCTCATCAGTAGCGGCGCACATGGACAGGGCAATGAGAACTTCATCGGTGTGGAGCCTGGGATTTTTGCTTCCGAAATAGTTCACCTTTAATTTCTGGATCGGTTCAATGGCAGAGGGGGCGATGAGATGGATGTCGTCAGGAATCCGGCCCAGGGCTTTGACTGCATTTAGAAGCAAAGCAGCGGAAGAACCTAACAGATCACTGGTTCTGCCTGTAATGATCTGTCCGTCGGGAAGTTCCAGGGCCGCGGCGGGAGACTGGCTTCGCTCCGCTTTTTCGTTGGCGGCCACGGCTACTTTTCGATCCTGGGGAGTGATTCTGGCCTGTTTCATCAAAAGCTCAATCTTGTATACTTCGTCCTGGGAGCCGTCTCCGCGGGCCAGGCGGTTTAAGGCGTGATAGTAGCGGCGGAGAATCTCCTGGCGGGATGCTTCGCAGCAGGCTTCATCATCTACGATACAGTTGCCGACCATATTAACTCCCATATCCGTGGGAGACTTATAAGGGCTGGAGCCGTAGATGCCTTCAAAAATGGCATTGAGAACCGGAAAAATCTCCACGTCCCGATTGTAGTTTACGGTAGTCTTTCCATAAGCTTCCAGATGGAAGGGATCAATCATATTCACATCATTGAGATCAGCGGTGGCTGCCTCGTAAGCCAGGTTTACCGGGTGTTTCAGGGGCAGATTCCAGATGGGGAAGGTCTCGAACTTGGCGTAGCCGGCTTTGATGCCGCGGCGGTTCTCGTGATAGAGCTGGGATAAACAGGTAGCCATCTTGCCGCTTCCCGGTCCCGGAGCAGTGGTGATGACAAGGGGCCTGGTAGTTTCGATATAGTCATTTTTTCCGAAGCCGTCATCGCTTACAATGGTGCGGATATTGTTGGGATAGCCTTCGATGCGGTAGTGGCGATACACCCGGATTCCCATGCGCTCCAGCTTTTCCTTGAAGGTGTCTGCTGCCGGCTGACCTGTATATTGGGTAATGACCACACTGCCTACATAAAGTCCGCGGTCCCGAAAGGACTGAATGAGACGCAGCACATCCACATCATAGGTAATCCCCAGATCATAGCGTATCTTGTTCTTTTCAATGTCAGCAGCATTGATGGCGACTACGATCTCAGCCTGATCCGACAGCTGCATGAGCATCTGCAGTTTACTGTCAGGAGCAAATCCCGGCAGAACTCTGGATGCATGATAGTCATCGAACAGCTTGCCGCCGAATTCCAGGTAGAGCTTGTCTCCAAACTGGCCAATCCGCTTTCGGATGTGTTCCGACTGCATGGTCTGGTATTGCTGGTTGTCAAATCCTGTTTTCATAAAATTTGTCCCTTCCCTTATCATTCGCTGATGGTTTTGTCAGAGATTCTCCGGCCTGCCGGAAAACCCCAATATATTCAGTGTACCATAAGATGTCAGAAATTGCATTAATTTCTTTAAGAGAAATCTTTACAAACAGATACTTGAAAAGGAAGTTAGTTTATGCTAATATATGTATAGTTAGCAAGAACTAACCACATAGTTTTTCTGGTTTCGGAAATGCTAAAGGTGAGGTACTTGTCCATGGTCATATAAGGAGGAAGCAGACATGTCGGCAGAGGTGATGGTAACATTTTTAAATCAGTGCGGTCCGGAATCCAAACTTGGTTTTCAGGTAGCCAGCCATTGCGCCCCTGTGCTGAAAGGGATTAAGGTTTCCAATATTATGTCGGCGGGGAAGGGAACCTGGAGCCGCCTTTTGAGGGATTTGAGGGGAAGCAAAGTTTTATGCGTCATGCTGTCGTCAAGGAAGGATCGGGAAATCCTGCTGCTTTATCGATATGAGGATTTAAGAGAGCACTTAAAAAAGGAGCAGGTGGAGCGATTTCTTAAAAGCTGCGGATATGGGGAAACGAGTGTGGCGGCAGTGATCATGAGGCTTCGGGAAAGGTATGGGCAGTATGCAGACGGCCATGGGGAATTTCCCCATGAACTGGGGGTGATTTTGGAGTATCCCGTAGAGGACGTGGAAGGGTTTATTAAAAATCAGGGAAAAAACTGCGTCATGGAAAAATACTGGAAAGTATACCACAACAGGGAGAGGGCTCAGGCAGTCTTTGCCCGTTATGACGAAGCCAGGGAATCCGCTATGGAAGAGATTATGGCAGGATATCCCTTATGTCAGGTGGCAGCCACTTAAAGGGAAAAAACTGCCGTAATCATGGAGGGGAAACGGACACAGGCAGGAAATGAAGATGAATGTCTTCGGCCTTTTCCGGCTATGTGGCTTTTATGGCATGGATATTGATCTGAAAAACATTTTTATGGTATTGGATCAAATGTTCCCTCTTCATTTTTCCAAGCTCTTTTGACAGGGCGCTGCGGTCCAGATTCAGATAATCCGCCAGCTGCTGGCGGTCAAAAGGGATGGTGACGGTGCTGGTGCCCTGGAGGGAAATCTGACGGGAGAAATAAGAGAGCAGTCTTCCCCGAATAGTCTTTGGGGATGTGTCCAGGCTCCGCTCGGAAAGCCGGAGGTTCTTCTGGGCACTGATAATAAGAAGATTCTGGATTACCTGGCGCTGGCTTTGACAGACCGGGCAGGGGGAGAAAAGCCCGGGAATACTGATGAGCAGGATACGGCAGTCTGTATTGGCCGTCACATCAATAAGCAGAGGCTGTGACGGAATACAGGCATAGGCTTCGCCGAAGACTCCGCCTGCATCCGTGATTCCCAGAATACTTTTGTTTCCCCAGAGATCCGTGTGCTCAATCTGGATGGTTCCCGAAAGAACAAGGCCTGCATCCGTGATGATTTCCCCTGAATGAAAGACCACGTTTCCTTTTTTATACTGGTTTGTTCTGAAATTCAGATGCCTTGCCATGGCCTCAATATCCTCTTTGGGACACCCCCGAAAAAGAACTGTATTAGAAATAAGATCCAAATCCATAAATCTGTCCTTCCGTGGTTATAACCACATACTTTCTTGAGACATCATAGTACAATGAGAACCATAAGTCAATAGGAAAGGATGATGGACCATGATAAGAAGAATCATAACCATTGATGAAGACAGATGCAACGGCTGCGGAGCCTGTGCCGCCGCCTGCCACGAAGGGGCCATCGAGATTATAGACGGCAAGGCAAGACTGATCCGTGATGACTACTGTGACGGCCTGGGAGACTGCCTGCCTGAATGTCCCGCAGGCGCCATCAGCTTTGAGGAGAGGGAAGCCCCTGCCTATAATGGGGCGGCTGTGGCTGAGGCGAAAAAGAGACGGTCAGGGGAACGGGAAAAAAGACAGGAGAGAAGATCAAAGCTTAAGCAATGGCCCTGCCAGATTAAACTGGTCCCGGTGTCGGCTCCCTATTTTCATGACGCTGAACTTTTGATCGCAGCGGACTGCACCGCCTATGCCTATGGGGGCATACATGAAGATTTCATGAAAGACAAGATCACACTCATCGGCTGTCCGAAACTTGACGGTACAGACTACAGTGAAAAGCTGGGGGCTATTCTAAAGAATCACAATATAAAGAGCATTACCCTTCTGCGCATGGAGGTTCCCTGCTGCGGCGGTTTGGAACTGGCAGTTAAAAAGGCCCTGGAGAGCAGCAAAAAGCAGACCGCGTGTCAGGTGGCCACGATTTCTGTGGAGGGAAATATTCTGAAGGAGGAGGAGAAGCATTATGTATAAGAACATTGAGAAACACACAAAACTTCAGTTAAAAGATGAGATTGAATACCAGCCGGGCCAGGTGGTCAGCAAGACTCTCGTTCAGAATGACAAAGTCAGCATGACGCTCTTTTCCTTTGACAAGGGGGAGGAGATCTCCACCCATGCAGCGGGCGGGGATGCCATGGTCACAGTTCTGGAGGGAACGGGACGATTCACCGTAGGAGGCCGGATATTTATTCTGAAAGAGGGCGAGACTTTAATCATGCCAAAAGATATTCCCCATGCAGTGTATGGGGAAGAAAAATTCAAGATGCAGCTGGTGGTATCCTTTTAAGGGGGAAGTTATCCCCCTAAAGCCCTGCAGCTGTCTCTCTCAATAAGGTGATGAGGTACAATGATCTTGGTGGCCAGCAGGTTCGGATTCTCCATGTGGTTAATGATCTGAGATGCGGCTTCGATCCCCAGCTGATAAGAATTCACATCAATGGAGGTCAGCTGGGGCGAGGTCAGCCTGGCCATGAGGGAATTGTTGAACGAGATAATGGATAAGTCGTCTGGTATGGACAGCTCTGCTTCCAGGCAGACTCTTTCCAGGGCCACGGCTAAGATATCGTCGCTGACCACCATGGCTGTGGGATGGTTGTCATCCGTGAGGAGAGCGTGGATCGCCTGGGGGCTCTTTTGCGAGACGGAAGGGATCTCCAGGCAGTATTCCGGGCGCTGGGGGAGTTTATGAAGAGCCAGCGCCATCTGATATCCCGCCTTTCTGTCGGCAGAGAACATAAGACTGTTGTCGCTGCCCAGATAGGCGATTTTTTTATGTCCGAGATGATACAGATATTCTGTGGCTTCCTGGCCTGCCAGAAAATTATCGTTGTCAATATAGATGGTCTGATTGGCGTACTGATAAGCTTTTCCGATGAGTACATACAAAAGGCCCTCATTGTAAAGGTATTCGATGACCGGATCCTGCTGCTTGGAATAGAGCATAATATAGCTGTCCACCTGACCGCTGCGGGTCAGAGTCCGGATAACTTTGAGAAGCTCGTCCTCATCCTGACCTGTGATGATGGTGTTGATATACTGCCGCTGATTGCAAAACTGGCTGATTCCCCTGATGGCTTCCAGATAAAAAGAGTTCTCATAGGTTTCTTTCTGGGAAGGCGGCAGAATGATGCCTATGGTTCTGGTACTGAGGGCGGAAATTCCGGCGGGCTGGGAGGAAAAGCCAGGTTCATATCCAAGCTGCGCCATAGCCCGGCGCACTTTTTCTTTGGTCTCTTCGCTAATGGAGGGATTGTCTTTGCATGTTCTGGATACGGTGGAAGGAGATACGCCTGCAAGCGCGGCTACTTCCTTGAGAGTGACTGCCATAAAATCGGGATCCTCCTCTGATATATAATTGAATCCATTGTAGGGTATAATAAGGAAAAAGTCAATGTTATTGTGCAAGTTATGCCGGAGAATTGCAGTGTAAAAATGCATTTTAATGCAAAACAAATGCAACAAATCGAAGGAAGACAGAGAGGAAGGTTTATAATTTTCGTCGACAAAAAAATATTTGTGTATAATGCACAATAATCATGACATGAAATTGTGGGTAACAGAGAAAAATAAATTTGATATGGAAAAAGGATTGCAATTTGTATGCAACAGAGCTATAGTTATTGCATAAAGTTGCGCTAGTATTTGCACAACCAATGCAAGAATGCGAAAGGGAGGTAAAGAAATGAGCAGCAAAAAAGACGACGTGATGAAGATCAGCATTCTGTCCCCTGTGACAGGCACAGCGGTACCCCTTGACCAGGTTCCGGACCCTGTGTTTTCCCAGAAAATAATCGGTGACGGAATTGCAGTGATTCCTTCTGACGGAAGGATCACAAGCCCTGTGGACGGAGAAGTGGCCTCTGTGGCGGAGACCCTTCATGCCTATGGGTTTCGGACAAAGGAAGGACTGGAACTTTTGATCCATGTGGGACTTGAGACTGTTGGGCTAAAAGGGGAATGTTTTAAGGTTTACGTGAAAGCCGGCGACCAGGTAAAGGCCGGGGATCTCATCGCCCAGGTGGATTTGGAGGCTCTGGCCGAAAAGCAGATCAATCCCATTACACCGGTTCTTGTATGCGGAGGCATGGACGGGAAGAGTCTAAAGTACCATGAAGGCGGCGCAGAAGGCGGAAAGACGCCGGTTTTGACTGTAGCTGAGAATCCAAAAGAAGAATCTGTCTCCGGAATACAGGCATCTGAGGGAACAGAGCAGACCGGAAGCCGGAATCTTGAGAAACAGGAGAAGAAGGGCGGGATCAATTTTGATTTCCTGCAAAAACTGGGCAAGGTTCTCATGGTGGTAATTGCAGTTATGCCGGCGGCAGGACTGATGATCAGCCTTGGCAAACTGGTCCAGATGGCAGGTGCGGATCTTAACATGATTCTCATGATCGGCAGCACCATGGAGAACATCGGCTGGGCAGTGATCAATAACCTGCACATTCTGTTTGCAGTGGCTATCGGCGGTTCCTGGGCAAAGGAACGGGCCGGCGGCGCATTTGCAGCAGTGATCGCATTTATTTTGATCAACTGTATTACAGGCGCCATGTTCGGTGTGACTGCTGATATGCTGAATGACTCGGAGGCAGTGACCCATACTCTGTTTGGGCAGGAAATACTGGTCAACGGCTATTTCACCTCGGTCCTTGGGGCCCCGGCTCTGAATATGGGCGTATTTGTGGGAATTATTTCCGGATTTGTAGGTGGAATTATTTACAATAAGTATTATAATTATAGAAAGCTTCCAGATGCTCTGGCATTCTTTAACGGCAAGCGCTTTGTTCCCATGGTGGTCATTGTATGGTCTGTCATTGTGTCCATGGTTCTGGCTGTGGTATGGCCGGTGGTTCAGACTGGAATCAACAACTTCGGCGTGTGGATCGCCAATTCTTCTTCCACATCACCGGTGCTGGCTCCCTTTATCTACGGAACCCTGGAGAGACTTCTCCTTCCCTTTGGCCTGCATCACATGCTGACCATTCCGATGAACTATACTTCTTTTGGAGGAACCTACACGATTCAGACCGGAATCAACGCCGGTTCTCAGGTGTTCGGACAGGATCCTCTGTGGCTTGCATGGGTAACTGACTTAATCAATTTCAAGGATGCAGGCAATATGACAGCCTATACGGATCTTATGACCAATGTAATTCCGGCCAGATTTAAAGTGGGGCAGATGATCGGTGCAACAGGACTTCTTCTCGGAATCGCCCTGGCTATGTACCGCAGGGTGGACGCAGATAAGCAGGCTAAATACCGCTCCATGTTTTTCTCCACGGTTCTGGCAGTGTTTCTGACCGGTGTGACGGAGCCTCTGGAATTCATGTTTATGTTCTGCGCACTTCCGCTGTATGTGGTTTATGCCGTTCTTCAGGGCTGTGCATTCGCCATGGCAGGAATCGTGCATTTAAGGCTTCACTCCTTTGGCAACCTGGAATTTGTCACCAGAGTTCCCATGTCTTTGAAAGCAGGGCTGGGAGGAGACTTGATCAACTTTGTAATCTGCGTTGCGGCATTCTTTGCAGTCGGGTATGCGGTTGCTTACGTGATGATTGATAAATTTGCATTTGCCACACCGGGACGTCTGGGCAACTATACAGATGAAGGTTCCGACGAGGAAGGCGCAGGCCAGAACAAATCCGGTGGAAACGGCCAGGCCGAGAGAATCATTGCTCTTCTGGGGGGAAGAGAAAATATTACTCTGGTAGATGCCTGTATGACAAGACTCCGGGTAACGGTAAAGGATCCTTCAAAGGTAGCTGAACTTCCCCAGTGGAAGGCAGAAGGAGCTTTAGGACTTCTCAAGAAGGACAACGGAATTCAGGCAGTGTACGGTCCCAAAGCCGACGTTCTGAAATCAGACATCAACGACATTCTGTAGCTATGAGCCGGGCGGAAAAAGGGGCAGAGGCGCCGGAGGAGGAGCTTGCTCATCATCAGGCGCCTCTGCCCCTTTTTCCATAGGGCGACAGCCGTGAAGCGAGAAAACCTGGAGCAAAGCGGAAGGTTTTCTCGCTTCACCCCGGCGGACCATCCCCCCCAAAAAAACAAAAGGAGTCCCCCATCCATATGAAACTGCTCACACTAAACACACACAGTCTGGCAGAACCAGACTACGAAAAAAAACTGCACTTATTCGTGGACATCATAAAGAAAGAACACCCTCACATCTTTGCCCTCCAGGAAGTAAACCAGACCAAATCCGAGTCAGAGGTTACTGCTGACAGTTCCACAGGCTACAAGCCATGCCGGGGCTTTCATGGCCCCATAAGAAAAGACAACCACGCCCTCCGTGTGGCCGCTCTTTTGTCGGAGTCCGGCTGTCCTTACCAATGGACATGGGTTCCGGCTAAGTTGGGATACGGCATTTATGAAGAAGGCCTGGCAGTCTTTTCCTGTTGGCCCATAGAAGAGACGGAACAGTTCTTCATCAGCAAAAGCCAGTCCTTTGACAATTGGAAGACCCGAAAGATTGCAGGAATCCGGGCAAACGGCCAGTGGTTTTATTCTGTTCACATGGGGTGGTGGGCAGATGAAGAGGAACCCTTTGTCCGCCACTGGGATGAAGCGGCGGCCCGCCTTAAGAAACACAGGGACGAAGGCAGAACGGTGTGGGTCATGGGAGATTTTAACAGTCCCTGCCGCAGGGAGGGAGAAGGGTATGATTATATAAAACAGTCCGGCTGGCATGATACCTATGAGCTGGCAGAGATAAAAGACAGCGGTATCACCGTAGGCAAAGCCATCGACGGCTGGAGAGAATCAAAAGATGATGGCGCCGGAATGCGCATTGATTATATCTGGTGCAGCAGGAACATAAAGGTTTGCAAGTCGGAAGTGATCTGCAATGATGTAAACTATCCGGTGGTTTCCGACCATTACGGGGTTATGGCAGAAGTGCCGGAATAAACAGAAGGGAAGGGATAAATTATGAATCGAGGAGCAGGTATTTTATTACCCATTACCAGTCTGCCGTCCAAGTATGGCATCGGCTGCTTTTCTCAAAGCGCCTATGACTTTGTGGACTGGCTGAAAGAGGCGGGACAGTGCTATTGGCAGATTCTGCCTTTGGTGCCTACCAGTTTCGGCGATTCCCCCTATCAGTCATTTTCCACCTATGCGGGGAATCCCTATTTTATCAGCCTGGAAGAACTGACAGAAGAAGGCGTTTTAACGGAAAAAGAGTGCAGGGCCGTTGATTTCGGAGAGGATCCTCACGATATTGATTATGAGAAAATGTATCTGGGTCGTTATCCTCTTTTAAGGAAAGCTTATGAGAGGAGTAAAATCAGCGAAAATCAGGATTACCTGAAATTTGTGGAAGACAATGGCTGGTGGCTTAAGGACTACGCTCTTTTTATGGCAGTGAAAGACCGGTTTGAGGGAAAGCCATGGACCGAGTGGGCCGAGGATATCCGCCTTCGGTGGAACAATGCCATGGATTATTACAGGGGAGAACTGTATTTCGACATTGAATTCCATCAGTATCTTCAGTATCAGTTCCATAAGCAGTGGACAAAACTGAAAGCTTACGCCAACGAAAAGGGCATAAAGATCATCGGGGATATTCCCATCTATGTAGCCATGGACAGCGCAGATGCCTGGGCTCATCCGGAGCTGTTTCAGCTGGATGAAAACAATGTGCCTGTGGCTGTGGCAGGATGTCCGCCGGACGGATTTGCCGCCGAGGGACAGCTTTGGGGTAATCCGCTGTACCGTTGGGACTATCACGAGAGCACAGGTTATCAGTGGTGGATGGAGCGGCTTTCCTACTGCTTTAAGCTCTATGACGTGGTGAGAATCGACCATTTCCGCGGATTTGACGAATATTATTCCATTCCTTACGGAGCGGTAAACGCCATAAACGGAACATGGAAGAAAGGTCCCGGAATCAAGCTGTTTAACCGTATGAAAGAAGTTCTTGGAGAGCAGCAGGTTATCGCCGAGGATCTGGGATATGTGACAGACTCCGTGCGGCAGCTGGTTAAGGACAGCGGCTTTCCGGGAATGAAAGTTCTGGAGTTCGCCTTTGATTCCCGTGACACAGGCAGCGCCAGCGATTATCTTCCCCACAATTATACGGAAAACTGTGTGGCCTATACAGGAACCCATGACAACGAAACTCTGGCCGGGTGGTTTAGCAGTATCAGCAAGGAAGAGATGGATATGGCCAGAGATTATCTCTGCGATCAGTATACGCCTAAAAAATATCTCTACAAGCCTTTTATCAGCCTTATCATGAGGAGCAGGGCAAAATTATGCGTGATTCCCATGCAGGATTATCTTGGATACGATAATTCCTGCCGGATGAACCGTCCTTCCACTGTGGGAATTAACTGGAAATGGAGAATTACGGATCAGGAATTGACAGACGGACTGAAAACGGAACTGTACGAAACCGCAAGACGGTTTGGAAGATTGGGATGGCAGTGGAGAGAGGAAGAGAAAGAAAAGAATATGGAAGAGTAGACTGGATGCAGCAGCGGCGCCTATCATGCAATATGAGAGGCGCCGCTGCGGTTTGCACCATTCTTTTTTTGTCAATATCCGTCATGGCCTGTATAAAAAGGGTATGTCAGATTACTCCAACATACCCTCACATGTCCAAAAATGTTGATTTTACGGCATTACTTCTTAACCGAAGTATCTCTTTAACAGACCCTCGAATGCCTTGCCGTGTCTGGCCTCATCCCTTGCCATCTCATGAACCGTATCATGGATTGCATCCAGGTTCGCAGCTTTTGCTCTCTTAGCCAGATCAAACTTGCCGGCGGTAGCGCCGTTCTCAGCGGAAACTCTCATCTCCAGGTTCTTCTTGGTGCTGTTGGTAACAACTTCACCTAAAAGCTCTGCAAACTTAGCGGCATGCTCCGCTTCTTCGTAAGCTGCCTTCTCCCAGTACAGACCGATCTCAGGATAACCTTCTCTGTGAGCAACTCTTGCCATAGCCAGATACATACCAACCTCGGAGCACTCGCCCTCAAAATTAGCCCGCAGGTCAGCCAGAATATCCTCGGAAACACCCTGGGCAACACCTACCACATGCTCTGCAGCCCATGTCATCTCACCTTTCTGCTCCTCGAACTTGGAAGCCGGAACATGGCACTGCGGGCACTCTGCAGGAGGAGTATCTCCCTCATGAACATAACCGCATACTGTACAAACCCATTTTTTCATAGATGTTGTCTCCTTTTCTTTTATAATTAATTTTATCAACTCTCTTAGCAAACAATAATAGTAATTGTTACTGATATGACTTTATCACAACAAGTCCTTTTTGTCAACACTTAATGAGAATTTTTTTTCAAACAATCCTGACAGACTCCATAAAAGTATGTGAGATGATTGTCAATGTGGCCCTGGCAGCAGCACTGGGCTTTTTCGTTCAGCTGTGCTGAGGGCTCAAGGGGCAGGTCAGAGATGCAGCCGCACTCCCTGCAGACAAAATGGTAATGAAGGGATAAATCCGCATCAAACCGGTCAGGTCCATAACCGAAACTTAGCTTACGCACTTCTCCTAATTCTACCAGAAGATTCAGGTTGCGGTATACTGTGCCCAGACTGATGTTAGGGTATTCTTCCCGGATACTTAAGTATACATTGTCGGCAGTAGGATGGTCATGACGTTCCATGAGACAGGTCTTGATGCTTTCCCGCTGTCTGCTGTATTTTAGCGTTTTCATGGCAGCCTCCTGTCTTATAGTAAAAATAATAATAGTTACTGTTTTATAATAACAGAGAGTCAGGATTTTGTCAAGAGGCGGAGTTTGCAGCACATGGCGCCGGGTATCGGTCAGATGGCATGAATCCGGGTGTATTTATACGTTTTCTTTTGCAATTTGTATGAATTCTTTGGTAGCCTGAGACATATAATGTCCCTTGTGGTAGCCGATTCCCAGAATTCCGTGGGCTCTGGGGGAATTCAGGTGGTAGAAACTGGCGGCCAGCAGATTCTTGGCACGGTCCTGGACCGCGTCCTGGCGGGATATGAACATCTTGGGATAAAAGGTGATTCCCATGCCTTTTAAGGAGAGAGCCAGGGCAGTCTCGATATTCTCCGTCTCCAGAATGATCCTGGGATTCATCTGGGATTCCGCGAACATCTCATCCGCCAAAGTGCGGACCCGGTTGCCGGGATTGATTAAGAGAAAGGGACATTCTTTTACCAGGGACAGATCCACATTCCGGGACATCAGCTCCTTTAACTCCGGTACACGGCCTGGATAGACTCTCTCAAGGACGGCATCAGGAACCACAAGAAGGATCTCCTCCTCACAGATGGGGATGGTCTCCACATCCTCCACCTTGAAGGGAAGCATGTCTATGACCAGATCCACGTCCCCGTGAAGGAGACTGGCAGCCAGCTCCGATGAGTTGCCCTCCACCAGATGAAGGTCAATTCCCGGAAAGCGCTCCTGGTATGCAGGGAGAATCTGAGGAAGGATATTCCGCCCTCTTGTATGGGACATTCCGATGATAAGCTGTCCTTTCGTAAAGTCTTTGATATCGGCAATTTCATGGTATGTTTCTTCTCTTAAACGCAGCATCTTCCGGGCCTGTTTTTGGAGAATCTGTCCGGCGTAGGTAAGGGTCAAAGGAGCTGTCCGGTTAAACAGAACGACTCCGAATTCTTTCTCCAGGTGGGAGATATGGCAGCTTAAGGACTGCTGGGATATATAAAGCCGCTTGGCTGCTTTGGTGAAATTCAGTTCTTCCGAGGCAACCAGGAAGTATTCCAGGTTCAGAAAATTAATCATAACGGTACACTCTTCTCTCTAAATGATATATTTTCTTCCATACGTTTATCAATATATCATATTTTTTTCAAGAAAACTATAAAAAAAAGTTAGATACATGAGAGAAAATATAGTATAATAGTAAGAGTGCACCAATGGGTGCAGGGGCTCCGGCTCTTTGGGGGAAGAGGAGACGCCGTTTCGGCGGGCGGTCCTTAGCCTGACATCATTTTAACTACAGGGAGGCCAATACTATGGGCGAAGAATTAAGGAACGAAGTAATGAACAGCGAAGAGTTAGACAAGAGGGAAGCAGGTCATGAAGAAGCGGGGGAGGAAACAGGCGGGAAAGCAGTTCCCCAGGTGACAGAGAGCATGGATGATTATGCAGCCGAACTGGAAGAATCTTATAAAGCATTTGATGAACGCCGCAGCCAGACTTATGTTCCGGAAGAATCTCCGGATGCGGAAAAGTGGCAGGAGCTCCGCCAGATGCAGGCGGACAGAGTCGTAGTCAAGGTAAAGATCAAGGAGATCGTCAAAGGCGGAGCCATCGCTTACTTAAACGAACTGCAGGCATTTGTCCCGGCTTCCCAGTTATCACTGGAGTATGTGGAGAAACTGGAGGACTGGACCGGCAAATATATCGAGGCATATATCATCACAGCGGACCCGGAGAAGAAGCGCCTTGTTTTGTCTGCGAAAGAACTGTTAAAAGAGCGCAGGGAGAAAGAGCGTCAGGAAAGGATGGCTGCTTATAAAGCCGGAGATGTAGTGGAAGGAACCGTTGATACCTTAAAAGATTACGGCGCTTTCGTGAATCTGGAAGGCGGCGTATCCGGTCTTCTGCATATTTCCCAGATCAGCAGTCAGAGGATTAAGCATCCGGGCGTGGTATTAAAAGAGGGACAGAAAGTAAAAGTAAAGATTCTGTCTGTGGAGAAGGGCAAGATCAGCCTGAGCATGCGGGCTCTGGAGACGCAGCCGGAGGAAGAGACGGAGCACTTTGAATACAAGAGCACGGGAGAGGCATTTACGGGATTAGGCGAACTGCTGAAAGGGTTTAAATTTTAGGAGTTAAAGGAGAGATGATGAGATGGATCATGTCCCCAAAACATACGATCAGCTGGAGCAGTGGAACTCACTGATGTTTTTGTACAGTTCGGCGCTGAAGGAGATCAATGTTAAGATCGAGATTTTAAATAATGAGTTTGTTCACATTCACAATTATACACCTATCGAACATGTGAAGTCCCGGCTGAAAAGCGCGGAGAGCATTGTAAAAAAGCTGAAACGCCATAATTATGAGGTGACCATCTCCAACATGACGGAACGGCTCAGCGATATAGCCGGGATCAGGATCATCTGTTCTTATACGTCGGACATCTACCAGATTGCGGATATGATATCCGGCCAGAGTGATGTGACGGTTCTGTATGTGAAGGACTATATTAAGAATCCCAAGCCCAATGGTTACAAGAGTTACCATATGGTGGTTACCATACCGGTCTACTTATCTGACGGGCGGGTGGAGACGAAAGTCGAGATTCAGATCCGGACTGTGGCCATGGATTTCTGGGCTAGTCTGGAGCACAAGATTTACTACAAATTCGAGGGAGAAGGGCCGGATTATCTGCAGCAGGAGCTGAAGGCCTGCGCGGACATGGTGGATATGCTTGATGCAAAGATGTACTCCCTGAATGAGGCTATTCTGGCATGGAACAACCAAAGAGATCAGAAGGGAATCACCGATGAAAACACTGTTTCATGAGACCAGCCAGATCATTCGGTTTAATTTTAAGAATCTGTTGTTGTTTCATATGGGATACCGGCTGACGGCAGCTTTGGTTTACCTTGAGCTGCTGAACGCCGGTATGAGTTTTGCCCTGAAAAAGGCAGGATACAGCTACCTTACTCTGGAGAACGCCTGGAAAGTCTTCTTAAGTCCATGGACGATTCCGGTCATAGGGATACTGGCCGGAGCAGGTCTTTTCTTTCTTATGATTGAAGTGGGGGGACTAATCGCTGCATTTTCCGGGGCAGTATATTTTATCAAAATGCCGGCGGTTAAGATACTGTCCCAGGGAATCCAAAGTACCGCCGAACAGCTTAAGCGCAGAAATTTCCCTCTGTTTGCCGTTGTTCTGGCGAATTTTTTTGTGCTGAACCTTTTTTGTCTGTATCGGGCCCTGACCCACATAAAACCTATTAATTTCGTTATAGAGGAAATATCCGCACACCCTTTGGGCCAGGGGATAATGCTGGCTGTGGTGTGCCTCTGCGTGGGCGCGGTAATCCCCACCTATTTTGTGTTCCACGAATGCATGACGGAACAGAAATTCTATAAGGACGGGAGAGACCGCAGCAGAAGGCTCTTAAAGGGACGGTATGTAAAGACCATAGCCAGGGTGCTTTGTCCTCAGCTTCTTCTTATTGGCGCAGCTGTGGCAGTCTATCTGGCGCTGGTACTGATTATGGCAGTCTTTGCCCTGCTTTTTGTGAGAAGGGACCTGGAGTTTGCTTTTCTCATACGGGCGGCTGACCTGGTGGAATGGATGGTTATGGCCGTCATGGGAGGGATTTCTCCTATTCTGTATTATGCTGATCTGACGGTGCAGTATTATCAATACGAGAATAATAAAATCGGACAGAAGCATTATTATGAGACGAAGGAAGCCTTATTGTCTCGGAGAAATGTTTTGGCAGTGTTATCTTTCTTTGGAATCATCGGCGGTCTCGGTCTAATGGACGGCGCTGTAAACGGAAGTTTTCTGGCCAGCGCTGTCGTGGTTCAGACAGAGATCACAGCTCACAGGGGAAGTTCCGCTGCAGCGCCGGAGAATACCATAGCTGCTCTTTCCCATGCAGTTGATGAGATGGCGGACTGGGCGGAGATTGATGTCCGGGAAACCATGGACGGCGTCATTGTTCTGTTCCATGACGGGGACTTAAAACGCATAGCAGGCACACCAAAGAGGGTGTCGGAACTGACTCTGGAGGAATTAAAGGAAGTGGATGCAGGCTCCTGGTTTTCAGAGGAATTTAAAGGGGAGAAAATCCCTACATTGGAAGAAGCCATGGAATATGCCAAGGGAAGAATTAATCTGAATATTGAGATGAAATATTCAGGCGCCTCAAGCCTTCTTCCAGACAAGGTGAGGGAACTGATAGAGAGTTATGAGATGGAAGATCAATGTATTGTCACCTGCACCAGCGAAGAATATCTGAAAACAATCAAAGAAAGCAATCCCAGGGTCAGGACCGGATATATCATTGGGGCGGCCTACGGGAATTATTATAGGAACGAATACATTGATGTCATCAGTATCCGTTCCGGTTTTGTCACAGAAAGTCTTATAAAAGCGGCACATGAAGAGGGAAAGAGCGTCCATGCCTGGACAGTCAACGGAAAAAAGGAGCTGGAGAGAATGCGGGTCCTAGGCGTTGATAATGTCATCACGGACGTTCCCATATTGGCCAGAGAGATTCTATACCGGGAAGAGGGCACGGAGAATCTTTTGGAGTATCTTCGGCTGATGTTTTACTGATTCCTGTTGGCTGCTTAAGGGTGTAAAAGGAGGAACAAGTGAAAATTGTACTGCAAAGGGTAAAAGAAGCGAAAGTAACTGTAGACGGGGAGGTGACAGGAGCCATCGGTCAGGGCTTCCTCCTTCTTTTAGGCGCCGGTGAAGGGGACACGGAAGCCATAACCGACAAGATGATGGACAAGATCTGCAAACTGCGGATCTTTCAGGACGAAAACGGAAAAACCAATCTCTCTTTAGCCGACGTAGGCGGCGAACTTCTGATTGTAAGCCAGTTTACTCTGTACGCCGACTTAAGAAAAGGAAATCGGCCCAGCTTTATCAAAGCCGGCGCCCCTGACCTGGCAGGTCACTTATATGAACATGCCATAGAAAGAGCCCGTCTTTATGTGTCAAAGGTGGAACATGGCATTTTCGGCGCTGACATGAAGGTATCCCTGACAAACGACGGCCCCTTTACCCTGGTCCTTAACAGCGATGAGATGGGGTATTGATAAGTCTGAAATTTTTGTGAATTTCATGGAAACTCTTTTTTTTGCTTTGAGGATGTGCTATACTCAGACCTGGCCCTTTGAGGTTTGGCCTCTTGGGGGATACTAAACGTTTATAGAAAGAAAAGGGAAGTAATATGAAAAAAAATTTAAAGATTTGCATGTGTGGCCTTATGGCAGTGATGCTGGTATCAGGGTGTTCCCAAAAAGCGGACACAGCAGCGGATACTACGGCGGCTACCACTGAGGCAGCTGCCGCTGATGGGGCTTCGGATGAGGATTTTGGTACATCGGATCCAATCACCCTGAATCCGGGAACCGTGGAAAAATTAGGTAATTATAAGGGAGTCGCTTACACGCCTCTGCCCACTGAAGTCAGTGACGAGGAAGTGGAGGCTGAGATCAAGGCTCTCATAGACGCGAATCCTGTATATGAAAAGGTGGACAGAGATGCCAGGGAGGGCGATGCCGTAAGTATCGATTATGTAGGGCTGAAAGACGGCGTTGCTTTCAATGGCGGCACGGGGAGCGTAGAAGATCTGGTGTTGGGTTCCGGAGATTTTATTCCCGGTTTTGAGGATGGTCTTGTAGGCGCCAGGGAAGGACAGGAATTGAGCCTGAATCTGACGTTTCCCGATGATTACGGCAACACGGAACTGGCCGGACAGGATGTGGTGTTTGACGTGACAGTAAATGGAGTTCTGGAAGTCAGAGAGGCGGAGCTGAACGATGAGTTTATTGCTGCCAATACTGCCTCTGCCACGGTAGAAGAGTATCGGAAAGCGGTCAGGGAAGATTTGGAGGAATATGCAAAAAATACTGCTGATAGTCAAAAAAGGACAGATGTGTTCTTAAAGGTGGTAGATGACAGTGAAGTGACGGTTCCGGAGGAATCCATTGAACTTATGTACACACAGCAAAAGCTTGCATATGAGCAGCAGGCTCAGATGTTCGGCGTGGATCTGGAGACCATGGTAAGTTACTATGGCATGGACATGGAGACCTTTGAAAGCGGACTCATGACGGATTCCGAGGCATACTGTAAGCAGAATGCCGTTGCTCTGGCTATTGCCGAGGCGGAGAATCTGACTGTGGAGGAGACGGACAAGGAAGAGATGGCCACTTATTTTGGATATGAGAGCGTAGACGCCATGATTGAGGAAAACGGAGAAGACGAAGTGAATAACCGTATTTTGATGGACAAAGCGGTGAACTTTGTTGTGGAACACGCAGTGGAAGAGTAAAAAGATGAGTAGAAAAGCTTTGTTTTTTGATGTGGATGGAACTTTATTCAGCGAGACGCTCCGAGTTGTGCCGGACAGCGCAAAGAAAGCCCTGGCCCAGACCAGAAAAAAGGGGAATCTGGTGTTTATCAACTCCGGCCGGACGTACTGCCTTCTTAAGCAGTTTCTGGAACAGCTGGAGAATGACGGGTGTCTGTGCGGATGCGGAACCCATATAAGGGTGGGGGACCGTGTGCTGTATTCTCACCAGATTCCTCACCGCAGAGGGAATGAGATCAAGAAAGCCATTGTAGCCTTTGGCCTGGACGGAGTTTTGGAAGGAACGCAGGCATGTTATTTCCAAAAAGAGGAGTCCCGCATAGAAGGGATGAGAAAGCTGAAAGAATCCATTGCAGGAAGCCGCGAGTGCAGTCCCTTTACCTGGGATGAAGACTGTTATGAGTTCGATAAATTCTGTGTATTTGCTGATGAGCACAGCGACCGGAAAGGGTTCTTTGCTTTTCTGGAACCGGATATTCAGGTCATCGACAGAGGCAATGATTTCTATGAGTGTGTGCCGAAGGGCCACACCAAGGCCACGGCCATTGACGGGGTGCTGAAAGACTTCGGAATCGGCCTGGAAGATGCATATGTGTTCGGAGACAGCGCAAATGATCTTGATATGTTCCGCCATGTCCCCAATGCAGTACTTATGGGGAAACATGATGATGTGCTGAAACCCTATGCCACATTTGTGACAAAAGAGGTGGAGGACGACGGAATCGAATATGCACTTAAGAGCCTGGGACTTCTATAGCCCCGGGTTTTTAGCATTGCGGGGCATACAGCCATCTGCAGTATTATCATTATCGTAAGGAGGGACTCTTATGGGATTTTCATTAGATGTAAGCATACCGGTGTTTACCGTATTTTTACAGGGGCTGTTAAGTTTCTTTTCGCCCTGCGTTCTGCCGGTTCTGCCTTTATATATCGGTTATCTGTCAGGGGGAACAGGCGTAAAAGGGGAAGACGGAAGAATGTATTATAAAAGAAGCAAGGTACTGACCAACACTCTGTGTTTTGTGGCCGGCGTCAGTTTTGCTTTTTTTGCTCTGGGCATGGGAGTATCCGCTCTGGGGACTTTTCTGCACTCGAATCAGACCATGTTTGCCAGGGCAGGAGGAATCCTGGTGCTTCTATTCGGCCTGTATCAGCTGGGATTCTTTGGCCAGTCGGAAACTCTGGGGAAGGAGAGAAGGCTTCCCTTTAAGATTGATAAGATGATCATGTCGCCGGGAACGGCATTTCTTATGGGATTTACCTTTAGCTTTGCCTGGACGCCCTGTGTGGGTCCGGCTCTTGCCGGCGTCCTTTTGATGGCGGCTTCCGCAAGTACAAAGCTGGCGGGATTCGGATTGATCGGAGTCTACACAGCCGGTTTCGTCCTGCCCTTTCTGGCGGCGGGATTTTTTACCACTTATGTGCTGGAATTATTTAAAAAGCACAGAAATGTGGTCAGATATACGGTAAAGCTGGGCGGGGTTCTCCTGATCGTCATGGGTCTTATGATGATCACCGGGAAGATGAACAGCCTGACAGGATATCTGTCCCAGTTCCAGACACCTCTGTCAGGATCAGAAGGTCAGACGGAAGGCAGCCGTCAGCCGGAGACAGAGACCGCCGTGACAGCAAAAGAGAATGAGCAGTCCCAGGCTTCGGAAGGCGCCGGTGAGGAGACAGAGGCGCAGGAGAACAAGATCCCGGCTCTGGATTTTGAACTGGAAGATCAGTTTGGAAACCTGCACAAGTTATCGGACTATGAGGGAAAAACCATATTCCTTAATTTCTGGGCCACCTGGTGTCCTCCTTGCCGGGCGGAGATGCCGGATATTCAGAGACTGTACGAAGAGTATGACACAGAGGGAGAAGATGCCTTGATTATCTTGGGAGTGGCAGGGCCTGATACGGGAAATGAGAAATCCAGAGAAGAAATCGCCCGGTTCCTGGAGGAGAACGGGTATACGTACCCGGTACTCATGGATATGGACTGGAGTTTGTTCGGAGGCTATGGAATACAGGCTTTTCCCACTACCTTTATGATTGATCGGGAAGGCAATGTTTTTGGATATGCGTCAGGGCAGCTTACCTATGATATGATGAAGGATATCATTCATCAAACAATGGAAGGCAGGAGAAGACAGTAGACGGAAAAGAGTGAGAGATGGCAGGAAAAGCAAGGGTAAAAGGTCTGATCTTTATGATCCTGTGCCTGTTTTTGGAAGGCTGCGCCGGGAAAAATCCGGGCACTGAGAAGGAGCGTGAGGGCGGGCCACTGAAAGTAGTTGTGACTTTGTTTCCATATTATGATTTTACGAGACAGATTGCCGGAGATATGGTAGACTTGGAATTGATCGTTCCGGCAGGCATGGACAGCCATTCCTTCGAACCGACTCCGGCGGATATGAGAAAGATTGAGGAGGCGGATGTGCTGATCATGAACGGCGGAGCCATGGAACACTGGGTCAGGGAGGTACTGAAAGCCCTGGAGCCCTCCAGCATGACCGTAGTGGTCATGCTGGACTATGTGGATGCAGTGGAGGAAGAGATCGTGGAGGGCATGGAAGAGGAGACCCATGATCACAGCCATGACAAGGACCATGACAGCCATGATCAGACCGGAGAGTCAAAGGAGAAAGATCATGAACACGAGCCGGAATATGACGAGCATATCTGGACTTCCCCTGTCAATGCAATGGCATGCACAGATGCCATTGCAGAAGCCTTGTCAAAAGCCGATCCATGCCGCCAAAAGGAATATGAAGCCGGAAGGGACAGATATGAGAAGGAACTTCTGCGGCTTCATGAGGGATTTCTTGAGGTGGCTGAGAATAGAAAAAGAAACACCATTATTGTAGGCGATAAATTTCCCTTCCGATATCTGGCGGATGAGTACGGTTTTGACTACAGGGCCGCATTTTCGGGATGCAGTACGGATACGGAGCCCAGCGCCAGAACCATAGCATATCTTATTGACAAGGTGAGGGAGGAACAGCTTCCGGTGGTATATTACCTGGAACTGAGCAGTCCCAGAGTGTCAGAGATCATCAGCGAAGAGACGGGTGCCGATATGAGGCTGCTCCATTCCTGCCACAATGTTACCAGGAAGGAATTGGAAGACGGCATTACCTATGTGGAACTGATGGAGCAGAATATTGAAAATTTGAGAAAAGGATTGGATGAATGAGTGCACTGATTACATGCAGTCATGTGGATTTTGGATATGAGAACCATGATGCCGTTGTGGACCTGTCCATGGAAGTGGAAGAAGGAGACTATTTCTGCGTAGTGGGTGTCAACGGTTCCGGAAAAAGCACGCTGGTCAAAGGGCTTTTGGGGCTTTTGAAGCCCACAGCGGGGACCATCACCGTGGCGGAGGAATTAAAAAGGACAGGAATCGGTTATCTTCCTCAGCAGACCAGGTCTCAGAGGGATTTCCCGGCCACGGTCTGTGAGGTGGTGCTCTCCGGTGCTTTAAGCCGCAGAGGCAGCCGGCCTTTTTATTCGAGCGCGGAAAAAAGGATGGCGACGTCAGCCATGGAAAAACTGGGAATTCAAAGTTTGCAAAACCATTGCTACCGGGAACTTTCCGGAGGGCAGCAGCAGAGAGTGCTCATTGCCAGAGCATTGTGTGCGGCAAGGAAGATGCTGATTTTGGATGAACCCATTACAGGTCTTGATCCCTGGGCGATTCAGGATTTCTACGGCCTTATCAGACATCTGAACAGGGAAGAGGGAGTGGCTATCTTTATGGTGACCCATGATGTGGCCAATGTTGTCAGCCAGGCGGACAAGATTCTTCATCTTCAGCAGAAGGCGCTTTTTTACGGAACGCCTTCGGAATATGAAAAGAGCCCCCAGGGGCGAAAATTCTTAGGAGGCGGGGACCTATGGGAGTGATCATGGAAATGTTGTCCTATCCTTTTTTAGTGCGGGCTTTTGTGGGAGGGATTCTGATATCCATATGCGCTGCCCTTTTAGGGGTCAGTTTGGTTTTGAAGAGGTACTCCATGATTGGAGACGGACTGTCCCATGTGTCTTTCGGAGCCTTGTCTGTGGCAGTGGCAGCAGGGTGGGCGCCTCTTTTCGTGTCCATGCCTGTGGTGGTGCTGGCTGCCTTTTTTCTTCTCAGGATCACGGAAAACGGGAAAGTGAAAAGCGATGCGGCCATTGCCATGATTTCCGCAAGCGCTCTTGCCACAGGCATTGTGGCCACTTCCCTGACAACGGGCATGACGACGGATGTAAGCAGCTATATGTTCGGAAGCATCCTGGCTATGAGCCCCCGGGATGTAAAGCTTTCCGCAATGCTTTCAGCCGTTGTGCTGGGTCTGTTTGTGTTCTGCTACAATAAGATTTTTGCCGTAACTTTTGATGAGAGTTTTGCCAGAGCCGCAGGTGTGAACGTGTCCTTTTATAATATTCTGATCGCAGTGCTCACGGCAGTGACCATTGTCCTGGGAATGCGCATGATGGGAGCTATGCTGATCTCCAGCCTGATTATTTTTCCCACGCTGACTTCCATGAGGGTATTTAAAAGCTTTAGGGGAGTGGTGCTGTCCTCAGGAATCGTGGCGGCGGTGTGCTTCTGCATAGGCATGACGGCCTCCTACCGCTTTTCCACGCCGGCGGGAGCCAGCGTGGTGCTGGTGAATCTGGCAGCATTTTCAGGATTCTGGGCGGCGGAAAAAGGAATACAGAGGAAGAATAAGGGGGAGAGACGGTTATGAAGCAAAGAACAGGAGAAAAAAGGGAAAAGAGAAGAGAGTCCCTGACACAGACGCAGTTTATCGCTTTTGGCTTCTTTGTCCTGATTATGGCAGGGGCATTGCTTTTGACTCTGCCTTTTGCCAGCAGAGACGGCCGCAGCATGAATTTTTTGGGAGCCCTTTTTACGGCTACCAGCGCTTCCTGCGTGACGGGACTGGTGGTGGCGGATACCTGGAGCCAGTGGAGTCTGTTCGGGCAGCTGGTGATTATCACCCTGATTCAGATCGGCGGCCTGGGGTTTATTACCATCGGCGTCTATGTGTCCATTTTGCTCAGAAGAAGGATCGGTCTGAAGGAGCGGGGGCTGATGCAGGAGAGCACCAGTGCCCTGCAGATTGGAGGAATCGTAAGACTGACCAAAAAGATTATCGTGGGAACGGCGATTTTTGAGGGAACGGGGGCTTTGCTTCTGGCGATTCGGTTTATCCCCCAATACGGTTTTTCCAGAGGGATTTTTTACGGCATCTTCCACTCCGTGTCGGCTTTCTGCAATGCGGGGTTTGACTTAATGGGTCATTATGAGCCCTACAATTCCCTGTCGGCTTACTACGACGACTGGCTGGTGAATCTGGTGATCATGTCCTTAATTATTATCGGAGGAATCGGATTTATCGTGTGGGATGACATAAGCAGAAACAAACTTCATGTAAAAAAGTACCTTTTACAGACGAAAATTGTGCTTTTGACCACCATATTCCTGGTGTTTGGAGGCGGCCTGGCCTTTTATTACCTTGAAAAGGATCTGCTTATGGCGGATATGAGTGTGAGCGGAAAGATTCTTTCCTCCCTGTTCAGTTCCGTGACAGCCAGAACGGCCGGCTTCAACACCATTGACACAGGGGCCCTGTCAGACGGAAGCAAGCTTTTGACCATTATCCTTATGTTCATCGGCGGAAGTCCCGGTTCCACGGCAGGCGGAGTAAAGACCACCACTATTGTGGTGCTTCTTCTGTATGTCCACGCCAGCATTCAGCGCACCTACGGGGTCAATGTATTCGGCAGAAGGCTGGAGGAGGAAGCCATCAAACAGGCCAGTTCCGTATTTACCATCAACCTGTTTTTAGCCCTCAGCGTGTCCTTAATCATTATGGCAGTCCAGCCTATGTCCCTGTCGGACACATTATTTGAGACTTTTTCCGCCATCGGCACTGCTGGGATGACCACAGGCATCACCAGAGATCTTGTGCCGTTATCAAGACTTTTGATCATTCTTCTGATGTACTGCGGACGAATCGGCAGCATGTCCTTTGCCCTGGCCTTTACCCAGAGCAAGAGAATCACCCGTGTTCAGAATCCGGTGGAGAGAATCAATGTAGGGTGACAGGTGTTTTTTGTTCCCTGTCAGGCGCTGGTCACCCTGTGAACTGTAGTGGGATTGTACAAAAATTGTTCTTTATGAGGAAATAATTTGACATTAATTTCCTAAGTCGTTATAATATTTTTTAATATAGATAGAAAAGAGGAATATGTGAGTGGAACAAAAGCCAATCTCAAAAGCAGTGATTACCAGACTGCCAAGATATTACAGACATCTGGGAGAATTGATGGAGGAGGGTGTAGAACGTATTTCTTCTAATGATCTGAGTCAGAGAATGCATGTAACGGCTTCACAGATTAGACAGGATTTGAACAATTTCGGAGGATTTGGTCAACAGGGATACGGATACAATGTAAAATATTTATATACGGAGATCGCCAAGATC
Organism: Clostridiaceae bacterium; assembly: GCA_910574345.1. Classification (GTDB taxonomy): domain Bacteria; phylum Bacillota; class Clostridia; order Lachnospirales; family Lachnospiraceae; genus UBA3402. Next base: position 275,057 of record CAJSZV010000002.1, read on the forward strand.
ATGGGTGTGGACCGTCAGCACAATTTAATTATCATAGGAGCAGGGAATCTGGGTCAGGCCATTGCCAATTATGCTAATTTTGAGCGGCGGGGATTTATTATCAAAGGAATGTTTGATATTAATCCCAGGCTCATCGGCAGGGTGGTGAGAGGCGTGGAGATTTTGGGTGTGGAGAATTTGGAGAAGTTCATCGTGGACCATGATGTGCAGATCGCGGCTCTGACCATACCCAAGACCAAGGCGCCGGAGATCGCAGACCGGCTGGTGGCAGCGGGAATCAAGGCGATCTGGAACTTTGCCCACACGGATCTGGTGGTACCCGATGATGTGGTGGTGGAGAACGTCCACTTGTCGGAGAGTTTGATGAGGCTTTCTTATCGGGTATGCAGTATGCAGGATCAGAAAGAGCAGGAGAAGAAACGCAGCAACAGGCTTTGAGCCGGAAAGACAGTAGTCATCATGATAGTGGGAGTAGGAACAGACATGATAGAGATCACACGTGTAAGGAAAGCCTGTGCAAAACAGGCTTTCCTTACACGTATTTATACGGAAGAGGAATGCCGGCAGGCGGGAGGGAGGGCTTCCAGGCTTGCGGGCAATTTTGCTGTGAAGGAGGCCGTGGCCAAGTGTCTGGGAACGGGATTTTACGGATTTGGTCCGCGGGAGATCGAGGTGCTGAGGGACGACAGGGGAAAGCCCTGGGTGAGGCTTTATGGCGGCGCGAGAGAAGAGATGGATAAGCTTGGCATTGATGCATTTCATGTATCCATCACCAATACAAAGGACTATGCAGTGGCCGTTGCAGTGGGGGAGGGATCGCAGGCATGAGATATCTGGTGACAGGAGAGCAGATGAAAGAGATTGACCGGTATACTATAGATACCATAGGGATTCCTTCCCTGGTGCTGATGGAGAGGGCCGCTGGGGCAGTGGCCAGAGAGGCGGAGAAGCTTGCAGGGAAGGACGAAGCCATCTGGGCTGTGTGCGGTACGGGAAACAACGGCGCCGATGCCGTCGCGGCAGCCAGGATGCTGGCTTTAAAAGGATATTCCGTAACCATCATCATTGTGGGAAACATGGAAAAAGGAACAAGGGAATTTCATACCCAGCGGATGATTGCAGGGAATCTGAATCTTTCCGTGGTGGAATGGAGGGATTTTATTCCGGGACGGTGCAGCCTGATCATAGACGGCGTATTCGGTGTGGGTCTTGCAAGAGAGGTGGAAGGGGAATACAGGGAAGTGCTGGAAGGCCTTGGAGAGCGAAAAGGGGCAAAGGTGATTGCGGTGGACATCCCTTCCGGCATTGACAGCACTACAGGGCAGATTATGGGAACCGCCTTAAAAGCCGATGTAACCGTAACATTTGGCTGGGAGAAGCTTGGGAGTATTCTTTATCCGGGAAGAGAATACTGCGGAAAGACAATCGTAGAGGATATCGGATTCCCTCCGGCGAGTCTGCAAAAAACAGAGCCTTTTGCATGGACCTTTGGGGAGGAAGATCTGTCCGGCCTGCCGAAGAGGCCGGCCTACAGTAACAAAGGGACTTTTGGGAAGGTCCTTTTGGCAGCCGGCTCCAGAGGAATGGGAGGAGCCGCCTATCTGGCGGCGCTGGCGGCTTTCCGCATGGGAGCGGGGCTTGTGAAAATCCTGACTGTGGAGGAGAACCGAACCGTTTTGCAGCAGCTTCTTCCCGAAGCCATAATTACCGTATATGATCCAAGGGAAGCAGGGGGGGATGAGTGGGAGAAGCGGATGGAACGGGAGTGCGCCTGGGCGGATGTCATTGTCCTTGGTCCTGGGCTGGGACAGGAACCTTATGTGAAATCTTTGGTCCGGTCGGTTCTCACAAGCGCCTATGTCCCCATTGTGATAGATGCGGACGGGCTCAATGCCATTGCCGCCAACCCGGATCTGGAGCAGTATTATACGGAGAATATTGTGATTACTCCTCATCTTGGCGAGATGGCCCGCCTTACAGGCAGAGAGATCCGGGACATTCAAAGCAGTATTGTTTCCACGGCCTTGGATTACAGCCGCCGAAAAGGGATTGTCTGTGTCCTGAAAGATGCGGCTACGGTGGCAGCCAACCGGGAGGGGCAGTGTTATGTGAATACCAGCGGCAACAGCTGTATGGCCAAAGCCGGTTCCGGGGATGTGCTTTCTGGTGCTATAGCCGGGCTTCTGGCTCAGGGAATGGAACCTTTTGAGGGAGCGGTTATGGGCGTCTTTGTCCATGGTCTGGCAGGAGATAAGTACCGGAAAGATCACAGTGCGGGAGAGATGCTGGGGCGGGAGCTGGCCCATACGCTGGGAAAGATTACAGGGTAAGAGAGGGAACGTGAGATGAGACCATATACAAGGGTTTACGCCCTGGTGAACCTGGATGCAATTGAGGAGAATATGAAGGCTATGGCAGCCGGCTTGGGGAAAGGGACAGGCATAATCGGAGTGGTAAAGACAGACGGGTATGGCCATGGAGCGGTGCCTGTGGCAAAGGCCATAGACCCTTATGTGAAAGGTTATGCCGTGGCCACGGCTGATGAAGCCATGAATCTCAGAAGCCACGGAGTGATAAAACCTGTTCTGGTTCTGGGAGTGACCCATAAAAGTCATTATGAGGATCTTATAAGGCATGAGATCCGGTCAGCCGTGTTTGAGAGAAAGCAGGCCCAGGATTTGTCGGAGAGGGCGGTCTCCATGGGAAAAGAAGCATATGTCCATCTGGTTCTGGACACAGGCATGAGCCGGATCGGCATGAAATTCTGCGAAGAGTCGGCGGAGCTTGCAGCGGAAATCAGCCGCATGCCGGGACTGTGCACGGAGGGGCTTTTTACCCATTTTGCCAGGGCTGACGAGAGAGATAAGACCTCTGCCGAGGAGCAGCTTCACAAATATCTGGAGTTTGTCCATATGCTTGAAAAGAGGGGAGTCCATATTCCTGTCAAACACATTTCCAACAGTGCGGGAATTGTGGATATGAGGGAGGCTGACTGTGACATGGTGAGGGCCGGGATTTCCATCTATGGACTTTACCCTTCGGATGAGGTAAAAAAGGACAGGGTAATTCTTCACCCGGCTATGGAACTGAAAAGCTTTATTACTTATATAAAAGAGATTGAGCCGGGAACAGCTGTCAGCTACGGAGGAACCTTTGTGGCGGACAGGCCCTTAGTCATCGCCACGGTTCCCATAGGATACGGAGACGGATATCCCAGGAATCTGTCCGGCAAAGGAAGAGTGCTGATTCATGGAAAGAGTGCACCTGTTCTGGGGAGGGTGTGCATGGATCAGATGATGGTGGATGTGACCCATATTCCGGAAGCTGAGGAGGAGACGGAGGTAACGCTTATAGGCAGGGACGGGGAAGATGAGATCACTGTGGAAGAACTGGCCAGGACAGGGGGAGGGTTTCACTATGAGATCATCTGTGACATAGGAAAACGAGTTCCCAGAGTGTACGTAAAAGGCGGCAGGATCGTGGGAAAGAAAGATTATTTTCAAGATATCTATGAGGATTTCAGGTAAAACCTCCTCGGAAGATATGATATCTTTTCAGGCACAGGACGAAGGAGGCGGGAATAAAATAGTTATAAGCAGGATGAATACGACGGTGCAAACAGGTTAATACTATGGGTAAGAACTTGATTGACGGAGTGTGATGATGTGATTATCAGACGAGGAGATATTTATTATGCGGATTTGAGACCGGTGGTAGGCTCGGAACAGGGAGGAGTGAGGCCGGTACTGATTATACAGAATGATGTGGGCAACAAGCACAGTCCTACGGTAATCTGCGCCGCTATTACCTCAAAGATGAACAAAGCCAAGCTTCCTACCCATGTGGAACTGGATACAAGAAAGTGTGATATGGTCAAGGATTCGGTAATCCTGCTGGAGCAGCTTCGGACCATTGACAAGCAGAGACTGAGAGAGAAAATCTGCCATATTGACGAAGAACTGCAAAGACGAGTGGACTATGCCCTGATGGTCAGTTTGGAACTGCCTACATAGTCTGCCATTGACGAAATACAAGGAATCTGATATATTAGCAAATGTGCGGCCTGAGAGGCCAAAGAAGTTTATCAATTAAAATCATACAAAAGAAGGAGAGTTTTGAAGAATTCATGGACGATGGGTATTGGCCTTTTAGTTTCCTGCTGTTTTTTGCATTTATACTGTTGGAGGCCGGATTTTACGGATTTGGAGATGCGGTAAAGAATATCAATAAGGACAATCTGATGAAGGAGGTGGAGCTTGGCAATAAAAAAGGGGCAAAGCTTCTGAGGATTGTCAACCGTCCTGCCAGATTCGTGAATACATTACAGATTGCAACCAATGTGACGGGCATGGTTATGGGGGCATATATTTTAAAGCAGTGGAGCCGGAAGTTTGAGGCGGTTCTGTGGCAGGCCGGGAATGTGGAAGGTTCTTTTTTGAAGATCATCAGTATGGTGATCATAGGAATTATGATCCTGGTATGCCTTGTCTGCTTTGGGGTTATTATCCCTAAAAAGTGCGCGGCCAAATCACCGGAAAAGTGGGCATATGCCCTTCTTCCCTTTATCTCGGCAGCGGCGGTGCCTTTGTTTCCTTTTACCTGGCTGGCGGCAGGGATCTCCTTTGTAGTCTTAAAAGCCTTCGGCATTGATATGAATGCAGAGGATGAGAATGTAACGGAAGAGGATATTGTGTCCATGGTCAATGAAGGTCATGAACAGGGAGTTTTGGAGGCAAAAGAGGCGGAGATGATCACCAACATCTTTGAGCTCAATGATAAGGACGCCGGGGATATTATGACTCACAGAACCAATGTGGTGGGCATTGACGCGTCCCAGACTCTCAGGGAGGCCATTGGATTCATCTTGAGGGAGGGGAAGAATTCCCGCTATCCTGTCTATGAAAAAGATGTGGATGACATCATCGGACTTTTACATATGAAAGATGCAGTGATCTATGGGGAGGATGAGAAGTGGAAGGACAAGCCTGTGGGAGAGATTCCGGGACTGCTCAGGGAAGCTCATTTTATTCCGGAGACCAGAAATATTGATTCTTTATTCAGGGAGATGCAGTCACAGAAGATTCACATGGAGATCGTGGTGGATGAGTACGGACAGACCGCGGGAATTGTGACTATGGAGGATATTCTGGAAGAGATCGTAGGCAATATCCTGGATGAGTATGATGCGGAGGAGGAGTACATCCTGGCATTGGAGGACGGCCTGGTGCTTAACGGCCTGACGCCTCTTCGGGAGGCGGCGGACGCTCTTGGCATTGAATTTACGGAAGAAGAGCAGGACTCCTATGATACGATTAACGGATTCCTTATCTCCAAGCTTGACCGGATTCCCAGGGAGGATGAGGATTCAGAAGTAGAGTATAAGGGATACCTTTTTAAGATTCTCAGCGTGGAGAATAAGATGATCCATTCTGTGAAGGTTACGCCTGTGTCAGAGAATGAGACGGAGGAAGAGACAGAAGTGAAAGAAGAGAGGGAGACGCGCCAGTGACGCGTTTCTTTCTTTGTATCACAGGGTGCGCCTGTGATACAAAGAAAGAACGGCGAGGCATGCGCACTCTGCCGCTTTTTAAGGGCTGATATAAAAGAAAGGATAAGACATGACACAACTACTGCGAGACACAAAAGATATGTTCCGGGATGTTACCTTTTTAAGGAAGACGGTTATGATTGCCCTTCCTGTGGCAATGCAGGGAATGCTGAATACGGTGGTTAACCTGGTGGACAACTTAATGATCGGAAGTCTGGGGTCCACGGCCATAGCCTCTGTGGGACTGGCCAATAAGGTGTTTTTTGTATTTACATTACTGGTGTTCGGTGTGAACAGCGGTTCCGGTATTCTGGCGGCTCAGTACTGGGGCAATAAGGACGTAAAGAATATCAGGCGGGTTCTGGGAGCGGCTCTGACCCTGGCAGTGACGGCGGCCGTTGTTTTTATGATTCCGGCCTTCTTAATGCCTGAGATGATGATGCGGATCTTCACCACCAGCCAGGCCAGCATTGAGATGGGAGCTGCCTACCTGGCAGTGGCGGCATTTTCCTATCCCTGTACGGCTCTGACCAATACCTATGTGGCCATGCTGCGGGCAGTGAACCGGGTGAAGGAGCCTGTGGTTATCAGCTGCATCGCGATTCTTACCAATATCTGCTTTAACTATATTTTCATCTTCGGAAAATTCGGAGCGCCGGCTATGGGTGTGGTGGGAGCTGCCCTGGCTACTCTGATCGCCAGAGTGACGGAGGTGATCCTGATTCTGTGTGTGGTTTATCTGGGAAAGACGCCTCTTGCCTGCCGGCTTAAGGAACTTTTCGGCTGGTCCAGGGAGTTTCTCATAAAGTTCTTCGTGACGGCGCTTCCCGTGATTATCAATGAGTTTGTCTGGGGACTGGGCACTACCGTCTACTCCATGGCTTACGGGAGAATGGGGGACGACGCCGTGGCGGCCATTACCATAGCCACTACCATTCAGGATATTGTGGTGGTGCTGTTCCAGGGATTAAGCGCTGCCACAGCGGTTATCCTGGGCAACGAGATGGGAGCAGGGAAACTTAAGCGGGCCGAAGGTTATGCCAGGAATTTTTTTATTCTTCAGTTTATGGTCACCATGGCCACGGCCCTGTTCTGTGTGGGAATGCGGTGGAGTTTTATATCCCTTTACCAGCCGGGAATCAGTGACGAGGTGGCCGCTTCGGTGAGCCGGTGCATTATTGTGTTCGGGCTTTTCATGCCTTTTAAGATGTTTAACTATGTGAATGTAGTGGGCGTCCTGCGAAGCGGCGGGGATACGGCCATGTGCCTCTTTATCGACACCAGCGGCGTGTGGTTTATCGGAATCCCCCTGGCATTTATAGGAGGACTGGTTCTTAAGAAGCCTATTCATATTGTGTATGCTATGGTCATGCTTGAGGAGGTCTACAAGGCGGTCATCGGGTATGCCAGATACCGGAAGAAAAAGTGGCTGCGCAACCTGGCGGTGTAGAGACTGGGAACTGTCACAACCGAACAGGAAGCACAGGGAGAAAGGCGGAAAAATCTGCTTGTCAGACGGGGAAAATAGTGTTAAGATATTTGAGATATGCGAAAAGCGTGTAAAAGGACGAGACAGAGAACAAAAAGGAGTGTTATTTTATGTCAGGACATTCAAAGTTTGCCAACATTAAGCACAAAAAAGAGAGGAATGACGCAGCCAAAGGCAAGGTATTTACCGTCATCGGCCGTGAGATCGCAGTAGCCGTGAAAGAGGGCGGACCGGACCCGGCCAACAATTCGAAGCTCCGCGATGTGATTGCCAAGGCCAAGGCCAACAACATGCCCAATGATACCATTGACAGAGGCATTAAGAAGGCGGCGGGAGATGCGGGTTCCGTGAATTACGAGGTACTTACCTATGAGGGTTACGGCCCCGGCGGCGTGGCCATTATCGTAGATACATTGACAGACAACAAGAACCGCACGGCGGCCAATGTGAGAAGCGCCTTTACCAAGGGCGGCGGCAACGTAGGAACACCGGGAAGCGTGTCCTATATGTTTGATAAGAAAGGTCAGATCATCATCGACAAGGAAGAGTGCGACATGGACCCGGATGAGCTGATGATGCTTGCCCTGGATGCAGGGGCGGAGGACTTTGCCGAGGAGGAAGACAGCTTTGAGGTCTATACGGACCCTGACGATTTCAGCGTTGTGAGGGAGGCTTTGGAGAAGGAAGGCATTCCCATGATGGAAGCCGAGGTTACCATGATTCCTCAGACCTGGACGGAACTGACGGACGAAGACGCCATTAAGAAGATGAACCGGATTCTGGACCTGCTCAATGAGGATGATGATGTGCAGGCAGTGTACCATAACTGGGATGAATAAATATAAAAACTCTTTTCTGTCGATTGTCATTGGCGGGAAGGAGTTTTTTAATTGGGGGAGGGGGCCTTGTAAAATCTTCAGAATATGCTAAAATAACCTTGATGCCATATATGGTGAAAGGACAAGCATGGCCAGCAGAAAAGTGTATCTTGTGGACACCGAGAATGTGGGAAGCGCATGGAAGGAATTACTGCCTCAGAAGAATGTAAAGGATGTGATTATTCTCTTCTATACGGAGCATTCTCCGGGAATCTCTTACGCGGACCTGAACCTGATACGGGAGTATCCTTCATCCTTTGACATGATTTTATGCTATCCGGGCAAGAACGGGCTGGATTTTCAGATGGTCTCCTACTTAGGCTATCTGATCAAGACAGCGCCGAAGTCCGAGTATATCATTGTGTCCAATGATACAGGATATGATGCCGTGGTGAAGTTCTGGAGCGGCAGAGACGTCGAGGTGTCCCGAAGAAGCAAGGCGGAGCTGACAGCTCCAAAGGAGAGACAGGCGGAAGATGAAGACGTGAAGACAATGCTGAAAGAGGCATTGTCGGAGAACTACCAGACAGAAGAATACCTGGAAGCAGTCTATCAGATGCTGCGCAATTACAGTGTAAAGCAGCTGCAGGGATTGTATTTTGCTTTACAGAAAGAACTTGGGGCTCAGACAGGCATGGAGATATACCGGCAGTTAAAGCCCCAGATAAAAAACATTTATAAAAAGATGCCCAAATGACGTATTCCTGCAGACGATGCAGGAAAGGGAAACTGAAGGTGAAGTAAATGAGACATATATGGCATCTTTTCTGCTGAATGGAACTGCAAATACAACACACTGGAGGAATCAAATCATTATGCAATATCGTACATTCGGAAAAACAGGTTTAAAGGTATCGGCTCTCGGCTTCGGCTGTATGCGTCTTCCTCTTAAAGAGGACGGAACCATTCATGAGGAGGAGGCAGTGAACTGCATCCGCCATGCCATAGATGAAGGGGTCAACTACGTAGATACGGCCTACCCGTATCATGGAGGCGCCAGCGAGACCGTAGTGGGAAAAGCTTTGCAGGACGGCTATCGGGAAAAGACATATCTGGCGGACAAGTGCCCTGTGTGGATGTTAAAGGAAGAAGGAGATTTTGACCGCTATCTGGACGAACAGCTTCAAAAGCTTCAGACAGACCACATTGATTTTTATCTCCTTCACGCCCTGAGCCGGGAGCGGTTTGAGAACGCAGTGAAGAAATTTCATCTGGTGGATAAGATGAAGGCCGCCAGAGAGGCGGGGAAGATCCGTTATCTGGGCTTCTCCTTCCACGACGAACTGGATGTGTTCAGGGAGATCGTGGATTATACGAAAGAATGGGACTTCTGCCAGATTCAGTACAATTACATAAACGTAGATTACCAGGCAGGGAGAGAGGGCCTTCGCTACGCCGCAGAGAAAGGGCTGGCAGTGATTGTCATGGAGCCTCTTCTGGGAGGACGTTTGGCCAGTCTTTCCCATCATGTGGCGGACAAGTTTTCCCCTGAGAAGACAGCAGTAGAACATGCCCTGGATTTTCTTTGGGATCAAAAAGAAGTGTCCCTGTTGTTAAGCGGGATGAGCGACAGAAAACAGGTGGAGGACAACTTGGTCTACGCAGGAAGATCTTCTGCAGGGATGCTGTCAGAGGAAGAGAAAAAAGCCTATGAATCGGCAAAAGCCATTTATGACAAGATGTCTATGGTGAACTGCACTGCCTGCGCTTACTGTATGCCCTGTCCTTTCGGCCTGAACATTCCGGAGATTTTCAAGGCCTACAATGTCTTTGGACTTCTGGGAAAGAACAAGGCGAAAGAGGAGTATGAGAAGCTGGAAGGAAAGGCTGATCAGTGCCGCGGCTGCCGCCGCTGCGAGAAAGAATGCCCGCAGCATATTAAGATCAGCCAGGTCATGAAAGAAGTGGCAGCGGTTATGGAATAGATACCTTAACATGCTCCTTCCGATACTGGGAAGGGGTCATCTCAAAGGTTTTCTTAAATGCTTTTAAAAAGCTGGTGTAATCCGTAAAGCCGCAGGCAATGCAGGCATCCAGCACGGTTTCGCCGGATGCCAGCAGCTCCGCGGCATAGACCAGCCTTTTGCAGGTAAGAAAATTATAGATGGTGCTGCCGGTATAAGACTTAAATACACGGGACAGATACCCCTGGCTCACAAAGACAGACTGACGTATCTGTTCCATGGTCAGATCAGGCTCCGTGAAATGCTCATCAATATAATCCACAACAGAACTGACCAGATTGTTGGTGATGGGTATCAGCGGGGTGGTCTGTTCCTTAATGGTGTGTTCCAGTTCCATGAAAAGCTCGATCATAAGACAGGGAATCACCAGCTCCTGGTACTTGGGGCTTTGGTCCTGGGCATAGAGGGCCCGCTCAAAGAGGTTTCGGAAGATCCAGAAGGTGTTAGGAGAATAATGGATCACCTGAACCTGCCTGCAGAAGTCAAAGCAGTGTTCCCCGGAAGGAAAACACCGGATGATCTGCTCTAAATATTCCAGAAAAATATGAAGAACGATTCGTTCGTACCTCTTAGTACCATCAGGAACCATGGTATGATGGAGAAGCTGGGGCGGGGTGATCACAAGGCTGCCCTTGGGAACAGGATATCGTTTATCTTCCACAACCAACTCTACATCTCCGTCCAGAATCAGCATAATCTCCACATGATCATGAACATGGGTCAGAAAATTTCCGAATGTAACATCTGTAAAATATAGTAATTCAATACCTTCAAAGAAGGGAACCTTCTCAATCACCTTTCCAAATGAGGTGAATTCTGTGCCTCTGTGAACCATAATTCGGTTACAATCTCCCTCTAATTTATCCAAATATTGGTAATGTTGTATAAAAAATTAAATATTAGATTCATTATAATGCCAAAATGCCAAAATGTCAAAAATTGCAATATTTATATTCTTAAAGTATAGGATTTTTATGGTGTCTTTATGTTAGTCTAAAGACATCAGATTGTGAAACGGCCCATGCCGGTCCATGTAAAAGGAGGAAGAAATCAAATGAGAAAATTGGGAATGATTATGCTGGCAGGAGTGATGGCAGCAGGTGTTGTAATGGCGGGATGCAATTCGGCGGCGCCCTCATCGGAGACGGCGGCATCAGGCGGGGCATCTGCTTCAGGTGAAAAAAAGACCATTTATTTTGTCAGCCTGAAAGTGGGAGGCGCTGCCTGGAGCCAGGCACAGCAGGGATTTGAGGATGCCTGCAAAGAGCTGGGCTGGGACGGATATTATGTGGCACCCACTACAGCCAACGATTCTTCCCAGATGGCGAACCTGTGCGAGACGGCCATGACAAGCCAGGCGGACGCCATTTTGGGGCCTTTGTTTGATAAGGACGTGTTTACAGATATTATTAACCGGGCCCACGAGCAGGGAATGCTGGTGGGAACGACCAACACATACTTAGACGGAATCGAGGATTTTAACATCGGAACAGATCAGAAGAATATGGGTGTAACCCAGGCGGAAACTTTGATCGATCTGGTAGGAGACAAGCCCTGTAAAGTGGTGTGGATGAACCAGAATATCAGCGGGACTACGGTTCTGGAGACCTATGACGCATTCTGTGAGACCCTGAAAGGCCATGACAACATTGTGATACACGGCATTGAATTTGACGATAACAATCCTACTACGGCGGCGGATAAGATGAACAACTTATGGAAAGCGGATCCTCAGATCAATGCGGTCATCTGCAACGACTCAACGGGGGCCAGTATGGGCGTGGCTAATTTTATTGAGGAAAATGGTCTTCAGGACGAGTTCTATTCCGTGGGAATTGATGCTTCCGCAGATATTCTCAATTATGTTATGACAGGGGCCCTGGACTGTACCCTTGATCAGAATTTCTATCGTATGGGATATGAGAGCGTATACATGCTGAAAGATATCTGGGACGGAAAAGAAGTGGAGAAGAAGGTAGACTCCGGTATGAATCGGGTTACTGCGGACACGGCGGTGGAATACGGGGCTGCCAGAGGATATGAAGTCACTGCCTCCCAAAAGTAAGTTCACAGGAAAGGTGCATAGATCAGATGAAAAATAAAAGTAAAATGACAGCCATGTTCAGCCGCCCGGAGATGGGAGCGGTACTGCCTATCATTGTAATGGTAGTAATTATCGGCATGGTGAATCCCAACTTTTTTGCAGTCAGAAATTTAGTGGATGTAGCGCGGGCCACCAGTTATTCCTTTATTATTGCAGCGCCTCTGACCTGCCTGTTTATCTCCGGCGGTTCCGACCTGTCAGTCAGTGCGGTTACTAATTTAGGCGGCATTGTCTGCGGCTGGGCCATGGCAAGCATGGGACTCCCAATTCCCCTGGCTGTCTTAGTCACCCTGGCAGTAGGCGTGGTGTGCGGCCTCATAAAGGCGGGAATCGTGGTAAAATTGTCCCTTCCCCCCTTTATTATGACTTTGGGACTGCAGTATGTGATCAACGGATTTGTGCTGGTGAGCACCAACGGACTTCCCATTACAGGATTTTCCGACAGCTTTAAGGTACTGGGGCAGGGACGGCTTGCAGGGGTGTACTGGACTATTATTATCGCGGTGATCGAAGGGATTTTGATTCATATTATGCTGACCCGCACAAAATTCGGACGCCAGATATGCGCGGTAGGAGGCAATCAGGAGACGGCAAAGTTAGCAGGTATTGACGTGAACAAAACACGTACCATCGTGAATGTGCTGGTATCGGTTCTGGCAGCTTTCTGCGGCATCTGTATGGCCAGCCGGTTTAACAGCGCCCAGACTACCGTGGCTACCGGTACGGAGATGACCATTATGTCATCCGTTATTATCGGAGGAACTTCCATGATGGGAGGAAGCGGAACCATTATCGGCTCCCTTTTAGGCTGCCTTCTTCTGGCGGTCATCAACAATGGCCTGGTACTTATGCATGTATCCAGCTTTTGGCAGAACCTGATCTTTGGAGCGATTCTGATCATTTCCATTATTATTGACAAATACCGCCGTGAAAAGAGCGGAAGTGGACTGTAATGGCAGGAAGGGAGGTTTTAGATCATGAATGAAACCGTACTGGAAATGCGCCATGTGACAAAACGTTTTCCCGGCGTCATTGCCCTTGACGATGTGAACCTGGATCTGAGAAAAGGAGAAATCCTGGGTATCTGCGGAGAGAACGGCGCGGGAAAATCTACATTGATGAAAGTTCTTTCAGGAAGCTTTGCCAGCCGGGAATATGAAGGGGAGATCGTCATTGACGGAAAGCCCCAGACCTTTGACAATGTGGCCATGGCTCAGAGTTCCGGCATCGAAATGGTATACCAGGAGATGAATATGATGCTGGACAGCAGCGTGGCGGAAAATCTGTTTGTGGGGAATCTGCCAGGCAGGAGGGGATGGGTGGATTATAAGACCCTCTATGCCAATACCCGTGAGCTTCTGAAGCAGGCAGGGCTGGATCTTGATCCAGGGGAATTGGTGCGGCCCTTAAACAGCGGGCAGATGCAGATGCTGAGCCTTATGCGGGCCGTGGCAAAGAAACCAAGAATTCTGGTCCTGGATGAGCCGACTACGGCGCTGACCGATTCCGAAGTGGAAATTTTAATGAAACTATTGGGACAATTGAGGGATTCGGGAGTCAGCTGCATCTACATCAGCCATAAACTGGAGGAAATCTATAAGCTGTGCGACCGTGTGCTGGTTCTTCGGGACGGTCATACTATCTCCTGCTATGATATCGACAAGGTAGTGGAAGCTACCCTCATCGAGGAGATGGTAGGGCGGAAGGTGGAAAATCTTTATCCCAAGACTTCCCATGTCTGTGAAGAAGAGGTTCTGAGAGTGGAACATCTGTCGGTTCCCCATCCCAACATCAGGGGGAAATATATTGTGGAGGACATTTCCTTCAGCTTGAAAAAAGGGGAGATTCTGGGAATCGGCGGCCTGGTGGGAGCCGGAAGGAGCGAAAGCCTGGGAGCTGTCTTCGGCCAGTATACGAACCATGTGAAAAAAGAAGTGTACATCGAAGGGCAGAAGGTGGAGATCAACAGCCCGAAAGATGCCATTGCCAACGGAATCGGATTTGTTACGGAGGAGAGAAAACGAAACGGAATCATCTGGATGTTAAGTATCCGGGAAAATGTGGCGGTAGCCAGTCTGGACAAGATCACTTCCGGCATGTTCATTGACGGGAAGAAGGAAGAGGAGCAGGTAAAGGAGCTTTCGGATAAGCTCCGCATCAAAGCCCCAAACCTGGAGACAAAGCTGATTCAGCTGTCCGGCGGCAATCAGCAGAAGGTGATTCTGGCCAAATGGCTGTTGAACAATCCGAAGATTCTCTTTATGGACGAGCCAACCAAGGGAATCGATGTAGGAACCAAGGCGGACTTCTATCAGCTTATGAGCGATCTGACAAAACAGGGTGTGTCCATTGTCATGGTCAGCTCGGATATGCCGGAGCTCATATCCATGAGCGACCGCTGCCTGGTCATCAGCAACGGGCGTATAACTGCGGAGCTTGAGAAGGAACAGATTAACGAGATCAACGTGATGCGGGCAGCCATTGCGGAATAGGAAGGGGAACGGATTATGGGAAAAATTGATATCCATCTGCATCTGGGACCAGAGGAGATAAAGCAAAGCCAAAGGCGGGCGGGAGAGAAGGTGACCTACGCCACAGGCAATATCCCCCATGAGCCTGTGATGAAGATGAGCAGTGCAGGAGATATGGTTCCCCATCTTGAGGAACTGGGGATCAGCAAAGGAATTATTCTGTCAGGCGGGGAAGAGGATGGCAGAATGGACAACGAGAAGGCGAAGAAAGCGGCAGAGGCTGTTCCGGGCGTCTATGCATGGATGTGCAATCTGTCGGAGAGGGACCCGGAGACTGTGGAGCAGCGATTGAGAACCTATAAGAACCAGGGAGCCGTGGGTGTGGGAGAATTTGCGGTAAACCAGTGGATCGGCTCTCCCTTTATTGAGGCCGTATTTACGGCGGCGGAAACTCTTTCCATGCCCGTTCTGTTCCATATGAGCCCTGAGGAGGGATTTAATTACGGAGTGGCGGACCGTCCGGGACTTCCTCTTCTGGAAGAGGCTTTGAAAAAACATCCCCGCATGATCTTCATTGGTCACAGCCAGCCTTTCTGGCATGAGATTACAGGGGACGCAAAGGCTGACCGGATTTCCAGAAACAGCTGGGGAGAGGGGCCGGTGGCGGATGGAGGCCGGCTTGTGTATCTTCTTGATACCTATCTTAATCTGTACTGCGATCTTTCCGCCAACAGCGGGGGCCATGCCATTATGAGAGATGAGGCCTTTGGCCTGCGGTTTTTGGAAAAGTTTCAGGACAGGCTTATGTTCGGCACGGATATGTGCAGTGTGGACATGGTATTCCCTCTGGGGAGATGGCTGGATGAAAAGCTGGAAGAGGGAAGGCTTGACAAAGAGGTATATGACAAAATCTGTGTAAAAAACGCAGAGAGAATATTCGGGGTTTGGTAAACATAACAGGGGGACCATGGGCTCCCCCTGTTTGATTTTACAAAATTAGTTTCCGCACTCAACACTGATGGCATTGAAGCGTTCCAGCAGATCTTCAATTTTTACAGCGGTTTTTTCCCTGCCGGCTTTGTCCATGACAGCCTGGCCCTGATGCATCATTAACAGGCGGCTGCCGTAGTCTACGGCATAGCGCAGATTGTGAGTTACCATGATGGTAGTCAGGTGTTTGGATTTCACGATCTGATCCGTCAGTTCCATGATGACCTCGGCGGTCTTGGGATCCAAAGCGGCGGTATGCTCATCCAGAATCAGGAATTCGATGGGGGTCATGGCGGACATGAGAAGGGCCATGGCCTGCCGCTGTCCTCCGGAGAGAACTCCGACTTTCACATGAAGTTTGTCTTCCAGACCAAGACCTAAGGTTTTTAAGGATTCCCGGTAACTGTCCACACGTTTTTTGTCCGTGCCGCGGCGCAGATTGAAAGGTTTTCCCTTGTTGTCGGCCAGAGCCATATTTTCCAGAATGGTCATATGAGGGCAGGTTCCCATGGCCGGGTTCTGGTAGACCCGGCCGATTCTTCTTAAACGCCTGAATTCCGGCATGTGGGTAATGTTTTCCTTTCCTATATATATAGTGCCGGAATCTACGGGAATGCTTCCGCAGATAATGTTGAGCATGGAGGTTTTTCCTGAGCCGTTGCTTCCCACGACAGAGACAAATTCCCCTTCCTCAATGGACAGATTAAAATCCTCAAACAGGCATATCTCATTGACCGTGCCGGTGTTGTAATATTTGTTGATGTTGTTTAGCTTAAGCATGGGTTTTCACCTTCTTTCTCCGCTCTGTGCTGACAACCAGAATAATCAGGAACAGAATGGAAGTGATCAGTTTTAAATCATTGGCCTCCAGCCCCAGGGAAATGGCGGCGGATATACATGCCTTGTAGAGAACGGAACCTGCAATAACAGCCGTGGTGGGGCGGAGTTCCTTTTTGAAAACAGAACTGAAAGGGGAAGTTCCGGTCTCCGGTGTGAGAAGCTGGATTCCCATAATCACGCTGGCCAGTCCGATAACCATAGTTCCTGTTCCCACGGAAATCTCAAAGAACCCTTTGTGCTGGCAGTAGACGGAACCTGCCAGGGCCGTAAATCCGTTGGCCAGGGCCAGTCCGATGATTTTTACCATGCCTTTATCCTTGGCCAGGGAGGTGACCAAAGCTTCATTGTCCCCCACGGCTCTTAAAAGATAGCCGGAGCGGGTATTCAGATACAGATCAAGAAGGACCTTGCATGCCAGCGTGATGAGAAAGAGGATCAGGACAATGACATAGGGGGAAAGGGGGGCAGGGACATGTTCTGCAAGAAAGGGATTTTCAAAAATGGTTTCCTGAGTGAAGATGGGCACATTGGCCCGGCCTCCCGCGATCCTTAAGTTCAGGGAATAAAGACCAGTCATAACGATGATGCCGGATAAAAGATCCCGCACTTTTAATTTCACATGGATGAAACCTGTCACGCATCCGGCCAGAGCGCCTGCAAGAAAAGAGAGAATCAAGGTCAGGGCAGGACTTACGCCGGCCAGTATGGCGGAGGCGGTAAGAGCCGCCCCCAAGGGAAAGGTGCTGTCCACGGACAAGTCCGGGAAATCCAGAATTTTGTAGGTGATATAAACTCCAAGGGCCATAACCGCATAGATGAGTCCTTCTTCCAAAATGCCCATAATCACTGTCATAATAATCTTAAACCTCCAAATCATTCAAACATTCGCAAATGCCTCTCAGACATTACTGTGTAATCTCATGAAACAATTCTTTGGCAGAGGAGGTCAGCTCTTCGGGAAAGGTAATGCCGAGATTCTCCGCCACCTTTGTGTTGCCGTAAAAGGAGGCTTCTTCAATGATTTCAAATTTCATCTCACTGGCCTTTTTCTCACCCTTTAACACAGCCGCCGCCATTTTGCCGGTCTGCCTGCCAAGATCAATGTAGTCCAGACCCATGGAAGCCAGGCAGCCGATCTTAACCTGCTCAATCTCGCTTCCGAATACGGGAATGTTTTTCTTGGCCGCCTTATCCAGAATGACGGGAAGGGAGGCCACTACAGTGTTGTCCGTCAGATTGGTGATGCAGTCCACCTTCTCAAGAAGAGAGTCCGCGGCCAGAGGAACATCGGCAGTGGTGGAGATGCCTGTATCCACAATCTCAAATCCATAGTCAGAGGCAGCGGCCTTGTACTCTTCAATGGTGGAAAGGGAGTTGACCTCGCTGGTGGTGAACATGATGCCGATGGTTTTGGCATGGGGAAGGATGGCCCTTATCATCTCAAGCTGCTGGGTAACGGGAAGTTTGTCGCTGGTTCCCGTAATCTCCCCTACGGGAGTGCCGTCGGCTCCTGCCAGTTCTGCGGCGACGGGGTCTGTGACCGCGGTGTAGATCACGGGGATGTTCTGTTTTTTGCCGATTCCGTAGGCGCTCTGGGCCATGGGAGTGGCGATGCCGCAGATCAGATCCACGTTCTGGGAAGCAAAATTGGTGACGATCTGACTTGCGATTCCTCCGTCAGCCTGGGAATTCTCGTAGAGAACCGTCAGGTTCTCGCCTTCCACAATGCCTTCCTCGGCAAGGCCCAAGAGAAATCCTTCCCGGCAGTTATCAAGGGAACCGTGGGCCGCAAACTGTCCGATGCCGATGGTGTAGCTCTCCTTTCCGTCACCCTGAGAAGCAGAGTCAGAGGAACCGGAACATCCGGCAAGAAGGCAGGAAGCCATAGCGGTAAGGATTAATGCTTTCACATAATTTTTCATAGTATTGTCCTCCATATATTTAAATGTCTCCTGTATTGCCCCCTTTGGGGCCCAGGGCAGCCGTGTGAGAAATCAAGGGGTTGGGCTGAAGGTCTGGAGGCGGCTCCGGATTTTGTACCGGCAAAAGGAAGGCGTGCACAAACCGTTCTGCTGCCGGACAATAAAAAAGTCTCAAGTATGCAAATTACTGCATGCTTGAGACGAATAAAATCCGCGGTGCCACTCAAATTGACCAAAGGTCCACTTTTCATATACCAACATATATGCCGCACTGGTAACGGTTGCGGAAGCCGTCAGTCCCTACTAGGAACAATCCATTGGGGACCGCCCTCAAAAGTCCATTCAGCAATTCTACCCATATCGCATTCCCACCGCCAGCGACTCTCTGAAATGTTAAAGAAAAGCTTACTCCTCTTTTTCAACGGTTTGTTTTATTGGTTTGTATCTTAATACAGAATGTTATATTTGTCAACAGGAAATTTATGGGCTTTGGGAAAATGTGGTTTTCATAAGGTCAATAAACGCCCGCTCCGTCCGGTCTAAGTAGGAATCCGCCTTGTAGACTACATTCACATCCCACATGTCGTAGGATTCAAAATACCGATAACAGGAAAAACGCTCCACACCGCCTAAGGACTCCAAAGCCCTCTGGGGGACAATGGTGATGCCAAGGCCTGCGTCAGCCAGCTGGACAGATGAGTTGCAGCTGGAGACTTCCATAGAAATCTCAGGGGTGATCTTGAGCTTTCGAAAGACGGCATCCGTCTTTTTGCGGATCGAATGACCGCGCTTCAGTACAATAAAAGGATGACGCTTAAGTATTGTGTTAATCATCTCTTCCTTCCTGTTCTCTTTCTGGCTGTAAATTCAGGATACGGCTATGATCGGGTATTTCAGGAGACAGAACAATTGGTTTATGGCCCTGGGTGCCGGCACTGTCCTTCTTTTGCTGGCTCTGTTTGGAAAGGAATGGCTGTCAGGACAGGATTTCTATATGAAAGCTTTTTATGGGGCTATTCCCGTCTTCTTGGGAGTGATTGCAGGGCGTGTGTTCGCTTCCTGGTGGGCCAACGGGAGATTAAGGCAGCTGGATGAGCTCTTGTATAAGGAGGAGAAGCCGGAAGAGTTCATTCGGGCATTTGCGCCCCTTGTAAAGAGGGCCCCTACCAATACCGTAGAATATGTGAACGGCTGTGTCAAACTGGCTTATGCATATGAGGCTATGGGACAGTTTGGGGAAAGCTTAAAACAGCTTGAAGATGTGAAGCCGGAGCAGCTTGAGCTTCACGGTCTGGCGGCACGGGCTCTTGTGGCCAATCAAAAGGCAAAAGCCTATCTTCTTCTCGGCGACAGAGAACAGGCCGGCGTCTGCCTGGAAGAGCTGAAACAGCTTCAAAAGACAGCTGACAGGCGGGTTCCAGCGTTGGCTTCCAATTTAAAAGAGTGTGTCCGTCTGGTACAGGTGTGGCTGGACTTCCTTTTGGGAGAGGAATGGGACGAGGACTATATCACCGAGGAGATGCGTTTGGCGAAGCACGGTATTCACCGGGGTGAGATGGGACTGCTCCTTGCGGAGATGAAGAAAAGAAAGGGAGATGAGGAAGGGGCCATAAAGCTCTTTGAGGAGCTAAGAGAGACGAATGGCAGGCTTTATGCCGGGAGAGAGGCCGGAAGACGGCTTGAACTTTATGGAGAGATTGGGGATCAGACAGATCACTGAATGTCAACCAGGAAAAATCCTTACATGTTGTGGCGGACATGTAAGGATTTTCTTGATATATGGAAAAAAATAGGCTATACTATTCTTTAGGCATCGGATCCAATCAGGAGCCCCGGGTTACCCGACAGACAGGGTGCTTCTTGCCCGGACTCAGAAGTACACGGAGGATTTTGCAGCCGTCAAGGGGGGGGTTGAGGGCCTGTATATCTCCGCTCCGGCCACCCAGGTCAATACATATTCTTACTGTGATGAGAGTGGGGTCAGACAGCTGGTGGTCTATAAGTATTTAAAGGACCGGGGATGGGTCTTTATGATTCGGGGCAATGCCACGGAAGTATATGCCGCTGTGGAGTCTGTCCGGGCCGGGAATGCGGGAAAAGGCTTTTCCGTAGTAGCCGATGAGATCCGCAACCTGACTGCCAAGTCCGCCGAAGCCGTGCAGAATACCAATGACCTTATCAGCCGTTTCCGCATTCAGTAAATGATATTCTGCAGATCAGGATATGAAACAAAATATATGAAAAACATTTAGGGAGGAACAAGTTATGAAGAAGAAAAGATGGATCTGTTTTGTGGCAGCAGCTGTGGCGGCAGCCATGACAGCCTGCGGTTCAGGAGAAAAGGCTGCGGATGTCAAAGAAACCCCTCAGACGGAGGCTGCAAAAAAAGAGGCAGCGAAACCGGAGACCACTGAGGCAGAGACTGCCAGGGAAGAAACCACAAAAGAAGAGACCACAGAAGAAGAGACCGCAAAAGCCCAGGAAGAGACGGAAGGGAAAAGTTCTGGTTTTCAGACAGGAACCTGGGACGGACTTACATTTACCAACCCGTGGCTTGGCATCTCCATTACCATGCCGGAGGGCTCCTATGTGTTTACAGAGGAAGATATGGAGGCGGTTTTGGGCGCCGGGAAAGAGGTTATGATAAACAATGGCACTTATACAGATACCCAGATGGAGATGGCCGACGCCCTGACTATCTATGACTTTATGGCTTCCCTGCCGGACGGACAAAGCAGTGTTCAGCTGGCCTGTGAGAATACTACAGTCACCACCATGGGAAAGGGAATATCAGAGGAAGAATACTTAGACGCCGTGTCGGCTCAGCTGCTGACCATTGCAGACATGCAGTATGAATTCGGTGAAAAGGAAGAGGTGGAGCTGGGAGGAAAGAAGTTTGTAAAGCTTTCCGGGAAACTTATGGGAGGCGCCATGTATCAGGATTATTACTGCATCAGCCTGGATAAACGCATGGCCGTCATGACTGTCAGCTATGTGCCGGAAGGCCAGGCTGATGTGGAAGAGCTGATAGCCGGAATTACGGCGGCTCCGTAAAAGGAGAATACGCAGAGCCTGCCTATTGCGGCAGGCGGAATGGAGACCATATGGAGCAGATGAAGGAAACCTTTCAGATCCGGCAGGCGGATGAAAGCCAGCTGGATGAGATTATGGCCATCTATGCCAGGGCCAGAAGTTTTATGGCGGACCACGGCAATCCTGATCAGTGGCCGGATACATACCCGCCCAGGGATATGATTGTCCGGGACATGGAAGCAGGCTGTATGTATGTGTGTATGGCCAAAGAGAGAATCGGGGCCGTGTTTTACTACAGGAAGGGCAGGGAGCCGGATTACGAGAAGATATGGGATGGCGCCTGGCTTGACGAGGAACCTTACGGGGTGGTGCACCGGATTGCATCTGCCGGAATCGTCAAAGGCGCTGCCTCCTTCTGTCTTGCATGGGCATTTGCGCAGTGCAAAAATGTCAGGATCGAGACTCACAAGAACAATAAGGTCATGCAGAATCTGTTGAAAAAGAGAGGATTTGTATACTGCGGAATCGTCTATGTACGAGGCGGGGAAGAGCGAATGGCATATCAGAAGAAAAATTAGTAAGACAGGAGGCAGTGAATATGAAAAAATATCTATCTTTACTGTTGGCAGGTGCCATGACAGCCGGTGTTTTAAGCGGCTGCGGCTCTGCCTTTGAGGACAGTACGCCTGCCGCATCGGCCCAGGCGGGGGAGAGCACAGGCGCAGGGAATGAGACGGCTCCTAAGGATGAGACGGCAGGGAATGAGAATGCAGGTACAGCCGGAGGAAATGTGCTGCATATTCCGGAAAAGAAAGAATTTCCCACAGTAGACTGTCAGAAGGACACGGAATTTTACGTGGTTCCTCTGAATATATATGACCGCCTGGTGGAATGCGAGGTAGTGGATGGAGTAGCCACCATTGTGCCGAGTCTTGCAAAAGACTGGGAGATCAGTGATGACGGCCTTGTGTATACCTTCCATTTGCGGGATGATGTGAAGTTCCACAACGGGTCGGATTTTACGGCGGATGATGTGGTGTATACCATTGAGCGCATGATGAATCCGGCTACGTCTGCGTTGAATACGGACTTTTTCAGTATGATAAAAGGCGCCGAGGCCATGATTAACGGGGAGGCTGAGGGTGTGGAAGGCGCAAAGGCCCTGGATGACTATACTCTGGAGATCACCCTGGAAGTTCCTTTTGCTCCGTTTTTGGCCAATCTGGCCACGCCTTCCTGCTCCATTTATGACAGAGACTCTACGGAAGCGGCAGGAGATCAGTTTGGCATTGATCCGGAAGTGACTGTGGGTACCGGCCCCTTTAAGATGGAAAGCTGGGTGTTAAACGACAGGATTACCTTAGTGCGCAATGATGAGTATTTCAAAGGCCCGGCAAAGGTGGACGGGGTGGAGCTTATTCAGGTTCCGGATGAGAATACCCAGAAGCTGATGTATGAGAACGGGGAACTGGATATTGTGGATCTGAGCAGCTCCACTTCCCAGCTGGCATACTTTATGGATAATGAGAAATACAAAGACAACCTGGTGACAGGGCCGGAGGCAGGCAATTACTTCTATGCCTTTAACCAGTCTATAAAGCCCATGGATGATGTCAGGGTCCGCAGGGCCATCTCCATGGCCATTGACCGCCAGACCATTCTGGAGCAGATGTTCAACAATGCAGGCCATGTGGTGAATTCCATGCTTCCTGACGGTGTTCTCGGTTCCTATGAGGCAGAGGAGATCGTCTATGATCCGGAGGGAGCAAAGGCTCTTCTTGCGGAGGCAGGATACGGCGACGGATTTGAGCTGGAGATCTATCAGAAGACCACGGATCCGGCGGATACCCTGGCCATGAATCAGGTGGTTCAGTCCATGTTGGGTGAGATCGGGATCAAGGTGTCCATCAAGCAGATGGATGAGGCCGCATTTTTGGCGGAGAGAAGGGAAGGCAACATCGGCATGACCAGGGCCGTATGGTGGGCTGATTTTAATGATCCGGATAACTTCCTGTACACATTCTTTACGGAGAAGAATACCAGAGCCCGTTCCATCAATCACACCAACAAGGATGTATTCCAGTGGCTGGAAGACGCCAGGGCTATGGTGGATGAGGACGAGAGAATGGCTCTGTATCAGAAGATTGATACCATAATGGTTCAGGATGAGGCGGCTGTGCTGCCCCTGTACCAGATGGATCATGTTGTAGTGGTTCAGGATTGGGTTAAAAATTTCCATATTCCGTGGAATGGCTGGACAGATACCTCCTATTATGCGGTTTCTATTGAACGATAACAGATTAACAGGCGGCCGCTCAGTGGAGGCCGCCTGTTTGTCTGCCTGCCGCCCAGGCCCAAATCTTATACATTATTAGGGGGATATTCCATGTTAAAATACATAACCAAAAGGATATTGGTTACGATTCCGGTTCTCATCGGGGTGGTGTTTCTGATTTTTGTCATGCTCAGTGTGGTTCCTGGGGATCCTCTGACTGTCATGATGGGAGAGAAAGTCAAAGTGGATGTGATCGAAAGACTCACCAAGTCCATGCATCTTGACGACCCGTGGTATGTTCAGTTTGCATGGTATCTGTGGAATGCTCTTCACGGAGACTTCGGCACTTCCTATAAACTGATGAGGAGCGTGTCCTCCCTGATTGCCAATGCATTTCCCAAGACTTTGATGCTGGCCGTCACCGCTGCGGCACTGTCCTGGGTCATCGGCATTCCGGCAGGGATTATCTCCGCAGTGAAGAAAAATTCCCTGGTAGACCATCTGTTCATGGGCTTTGCCCTGTGCGGCGTGTCTCTGCCTGCCTTTTCCGTAGGTATGCTTCTTCAGAATATTTTTAACGGAATTCTTCCGGTGTCCGGCTTTGCTTCACCCATGCATCTGATCCTTCCGGCTCTTGTGTTGGGGTGGAACGCGGCAGGCACCATCGCCCGTCTCACCAGGTCAAGCCTTCTGGAGGTTTTAGAGGATGATTATATTCGGACAGCCAGAGCCAAGGGAGTGGCGCCTCTGTCCATGATCATAAACCATGCTCTTAAAAATTCCCTTCTGCCGGTTATTACCATGATGGCTATCCAG
This sequence comes from Clostridiaceae bacterium, assembly GCA_910574345.1. GTDB lineage: Bacteria > Bacillota > Clostridia > Lachnospirales > Lachnospiraceae > UBA3402. The sequence goes on from CAJSZV010000002.1 coordinate 299,387, forward strand.
ATCTCAAGCCTTCTGTCAGGAGCCGTGATTACGGAGACGCTTTTCAGTATTCCCGGAATCGGCCGACTGGCTGTGGATGCCATCAACGGCCGGGATATGCCTCTTTTGCAGGGAACGGTTATTTTCACCACAGTGGTAATCATCGGCGGCAATCTGGCTGCAGATATTTTGTACTGTGTGGCAGATCCAAGAATTCGTGTGGAGGGAGGGAAATAATATGGCCACATTTGAACAGGCAGCGTCCCTGGCCGCCCGTCTGGCCGTGGATTCTATAAAAGATCAGTTTTCACCTGAAGAACGGCTGGAAGCCATCAAAAAGGCGGAAGAGGACGAACTGAACTATATGCCCAGGCCGGACACTCTCAGAGAAAAGCTTCGGAGCATGTGCAGAGAGAATAAGGTGGCGGCGGCCAGCGCCGTGGTTTTGGCGGTTATGGCTTTTATCATTGTTTTTGCCGATAAGCTGACCTCCTATGATCCCAATATGGTCAATCTTATGGAGCGGCTTCTTCCTCCAAGCAGGGCCCACTGGTGCGGAACCGACGACCTGGGCAGAGATATTTTCACCCGTATTCTCTACGGCGGGAGGGTATCCCTGCTGGTAGGCGTGATTCCTACATCCATCTCCATGATGATCGGCATTGTCATGGGAATGGTCTCCGGCTATATTCGTCAGCTGGACGCAGTGATTATGAGACTGGCGGATATTGTGCTGGCTTTTCCGTCCATTGTACTGGCTATGGTGGTGATGTATACCCTGGGGGCGACGACCACCAATATTTTTATCGCCCTTTCCATGATCGGATGGGCAGGGACGGCCCGGATTGTCCGCTCTCAGACGCTGTCTTTGCGGGAGCAGGAGTTTGTGGAGGCGGCCAGAGGCATGGGAGTGAAAAAATGGACCATTATGTTCCGGCATATCCTTCCCAACTGCCTGCCTTCCTTGATCGTTCTGTTTACCCTGAATATTCCCGATGCCATTCTTTCGGAGGCAAACTTAAGTTTCCTTGGAGTGGGTACGCAGCCGCCGGATTCCAGCTGGGGTCTTATGGTGTCACAGGCCAGGACCTATGCGGTATCCAGCCCATGGATGCTTATTTTTCCCAGTCTGGCCATTCTGATTATGGTGCTGGCTCTGAACTTTCTGGGAGACGGGCTCAGGGATGTGATTGATCCTCATATGAAGAAATAGAAGGCAGTCGGAGAGAGAAAGGAATAGGATCATGGAAGAAAGATTGCTGCAAATCCAGGATTTGCATACCACCTTCTTTACCAGGGAAGGAAACGTCCACGCAGTAGACGGAGTGGATATGGAGATTGGAGCCGGGGAGAATGTTGGAATAGTAGGGGAGTCAGGCTGCGGAAAGAGTATGACTGCCATGTCCGTTATGGGTTTGGTGAAGAAGCCCGGAAAAGTGGACGGCGGTAAGATTCTCTTTGACGGAATGTCGCTGACAGACATGAGGCCAAAAGAGAGAAGAAAGATTTTGGGGAATCAGATTTCCATGATTTTTCAGGAGCCTATGACCTCCTTAAATCCGGTGACTACCGTGGGAAAGCAGGTGAAGGAGGCCTTATGTCTTCACAACAAGGGTCTGTCCCAGAAAGAAGCGAGGGAGAGGGTTGTCAGAGTTTTTGAGATGGTAGGAATTCCCGATGCGGCGAAGCGATATGGGGAGTATCCCCATCAGCTTTCCGGAGGACTGAGACAGAGAGTGATGATCGCCATGGCCATGGTGTGCAATCCCAAACTGATGATTGCGGATGAACCCACCACGGCTTTGGACGTGACCATTGAAGCCCAGATTCTTCATCTGATGAAGCAGCTTCAGGAGGAAAAAGGGACTGCTGTTATGATGATTACCCATAATCTGGGCGTGGTGGCTCAGTTCTGTACCAGATTGTATGTGATGTATGCGGGGAAGGTCATGGAGAGCGGCACGGTGAAGGAGATCTTTAAAAATGTGTGCCATCCCTATACGGACGGTCTTATGAAATCCGTGCCGGATATGGAATCAAAGGAACGTCTTTACAATATCAGAGGCATGGTGCCAAGCATGCTTCATCTGCCAAAGGGGTGCCGTTTCTGTCCCAGATGCCAGTATTCAGGGCCTAAGTGCTTTGAGGAGGAGCCAAAACTTTATGAGGTGTCTCCGGGCCATTTTGTAAGATGTTTTTTGTTTGAACAGCAGACGGCACAGGAAGGGGAGGCTTAATATGAGTGAAAAAGAAGTTCTTCTGCTGACCCGGAACCTGACAAAGGAGTATGAGCTGAAAAATAATTTCGGTATCAGGAAAAAGCAGGTGGTCCATGCGGTCAGCGATGTGTCCCTGGAAATATATAAAGGGGAAACCTTAAGTCTGGTAGGCGAGTCGGGCTGCGGCAAAAGTACCCTGGGCCGGATGATGATGCGTCTCATTGAACCTACCAGAGGCCAGATTCTGTTCGAAGGCAAGGATATTACCATTTACTCCGAGAAGCAGATGCGCCAGATCTACAAGAAGATTCAGTTGATATTCCAGGATCCTTATGCCAGTCTGGACCCCCGCATGAAGGTGAAGGACTTAATCGGGGAGCCCCTTGTTACCCATAAGGTTTATCCCACCAAGGAGGAGACGGAAAGGAAAGTAAAGGAACTGATGCACATGGTGGGAATCAGGCCGGAGTTTATTGATCGCTATCCCCATCAGTTTTCCGGAGGCCAGAGGCAGAGAATCGGCATTGCCAGGGCCCTGGCTCTGAAACCGAAGCTGATTGTCTGTGACGAGCCCGTATCCGCCCTGGATGTGTCCATCCAGTCCCAGATTCTGAATCTTTTAAAGGATCTGCAGAAGGAGTTTGATTTGACCTATCTGTTTATCTCCCATGATTTGGGGGTGGTGCACTATATCTCCGACAGAATCTGTGTCATGTTTCTGGGAAAAGTGTGCGAGATCGGGGATACCCGTGAGATTTACCAAAATCCCAAGCACCCCTACACCAGATTTCTCCTGGATGCGGTGCCGAATATGGATCCGGAGAAGAAGCAGAAGAGGGAAAATATTCTGGCAGGAGAGATTCCAAGCGCGGTGAATCCGCCTTCCGGATGCCGCTTTTGCACCAGATGTCCTTATGCAAAGGAGATCTGCAGGAAGGAGGAACCAAAACTGATAGAGTACGAGGGACGGAAGGCGGCCTGCCATTTTCCTTTAGGCGAATAACCGGAAAAAGGTTGTGCCTTTTCTGAAAATTTAGTATAATACAACCAGCGGACAGTCAAGGGATCTCGATCCTGACATATTGCTATCGCAAGAATAAAAAAGGGGGATTTTCCTATTATGAAAAGAAGACTGAAAAAAATAGGAACCACAGGGACTACAGCGCAGATGAGGGTTATTCCGGGCCATTTTGCGACGAATCATGCCCATATCAATTACTACCTGGATCTGACCATGCTTAAGAGCAGAACCAGCGAGGCCAGGGCAGTAGCCAAGGCCATGGCGCATTTATATCTCTTCGACACGGTTGTGGATACCATCGTGTGTATGGAAGGCATGGAAGTAATCGGTGCGTTTTTGTCAGATGAGCTTGCCAAGGGCGGTTTTTTGTCCATGAACCAGCATAAGAGTATCTACGTGGTACGTCCGGAGTTCAACAACAACAGCCAGATTATTTTCCGTGACAATCTGGTGCATATGATTGAAGATAAGCATGTGCTGGTGTTGGTATCTTCTGTAACCACAGGCTTGACTGTCAACAAGGTGATTGAAAGTATTCTGTATTACAACGGAATTATGACCGGTGTTTCCGCAATCTTCGGCGCAGTGGAAGAGGTGGACGGAGTTCCCATCAAAGCCGTATTTGGAAAGAAGGATATTCCGGATTACGAGTCTTATGACTATCGGCATTGTCCCCTCTGCCAGCAGAAGCAGAAGCTGGACGCGCTGGTGAATGCCTTTGGGTACTCAGAGCTGTAGAAGCAAAAGAATAAAAGCGGGAGCGGGGATATGGCGGAGAGGCCGTGTTTTATGCTTCCGCTTTTTTGTGTCTGCCAGGCAGCTGTCCGGTACATCATTGCACTGGCGCCATGGGAAGAAAGGAGAAGAAAAGCGATGTCGGATCAGATGATAGAAAAGGATTATGCAGTAGAAGAGATAAGAAAAGAGTGCAGGCAGTTTGCCATGCTGTATTTTCATTTTGTAAAAACCATGGTGAAAAGGTTTGGAAAAGAGGAGGCCAGAGAATTGGTGAGAGAGTCCGTGTTTAGTCTGGCTATGGAAAGGTCTTCGATTTTAAAGGAAAAGGCTTTGGAACTGGGAATGGAGCTTACCATGGATACATTTGGGAAACTGTCCGACATACCGGCTATGGCATGGGACCCCTGCCTTGGGGCCGACCATTGTCCTTACGGGAAACAGTGGAAGACCTATTATAAAGAGTATCCCTGGTTTAAAGAGTTTGCCCTGTATTACTGTGATATTATTGATACCTCCAACTGTGAGATATTTACGGGAGACACGTCTCACCGAATTACGAAAAACGTAGCGGACGGGGTATCGGAGACATGTGAGAGAGAGTATTTTCCCAGTGAAGAGGTGAGGAAAGGAAGGTATACGTATTCAACGGGCAGCGGCTGTTAAATGGATACCTATTTTCCACTCCTATAAGGCAGAATCGATAAAGCAGGCTCTTCCCCTATCGAATCGTGGGGAAAGGGCCTGCTGGCCGACTCAGTGAAAATCTAAATCAATCTTTTCAAATCCCCATAGAATTCAGGATAAGAGATATTCACGCATTCCGCCCCTTTGATCCTGGTCTCCCCGTCGGCACATAATCCCGCCACTGCAAATGTCATGGCGATCCGGTGATCGAGATGACTGTCAATCTCTGCTCCGTGGAGAGGTCTCCCGCCGTGGATGATCATGCCGTCCTCTGTCTCTGTCACATGGGCGCCCATGGCGGTTAAGCCGCGCACCATGACTTCCAGGCGGTTGGACTCCTTCACCTTCAGCTCTGCGGCATCCCGTATGACGGTTTCACCGTCGGCAAAACAGGCCATGGCCGCGATCATGGGAAGTTCGTCGATGAGAGTGGGAATCAGGGCTCCCTCAATCACGGTTCCGTGAAGGGAAGAAGACTGAACCAGAATATCCGCCGTGGGTTCTCCACAGCCGGAATCTTCATGAAGGAGCGTCACCTTCCCTCCCATAGCCTGACAGACTTTAAGAATGCCGTCTCTGGTAGGATTGATTCCCACGCTGGGAAGAAAGATCTCAGAGTTAGGAACCATAAGTCCGGCACAGATAAAGTAAGCGGCGGAGGAGATATCCCCCGGTACGGATATGGGGCGGCCTTCCAGTGTGCTGCCTGGATGGAGGAGGACAGCGGTGCCCTCCGTGCGTACATCGGCCCCGAAATATTTCAGCATAATCTCGCTGTGGTTTCTGGAAATAAAGGGTTCCGTCACTTTCGTGTCGCCCTCGGCATAGAGTCCCGCCAAAAGGATGGCGGATTTTACCTGTGCGGATGCCACTTTGGAGGTGTAGTCGATTCCCCTAAGAGGTCCCCCCGCAATCTCAAGGGGAGCACAGCCATTGTCCCTCAGACTTCGTATGCGGGCTCCCATAAGGGTCAAAGGTTCCATAATCCGCTTCATGGGACGTTTTTGAATGGAATCGTCGCCGGTCAGGACCACATCAAAATTCTGAGCGGCCAGAATGCCGGAGATCAGCCGGGTGGTGGTGCCGCTGTTGCCGCAGTCCAGCGCCCCGTCAGGGCCCTTAAGTCCTCTTAAGCCTCTGCCGTGGACAAGAACCGTATCCCTCTGGTTTTCGATCTCAATTCCCATCTTTCTAAAGCAGGAGATGGTAGACAGGCAGTCGGCCCCCTGAAGATAATGACTGATTTTCGTAGTCCCTTTTGCTATGGACCCAAACATGACGCTCCGGTGAGAAACAGACTTGTCCCCCGGTACACAGACTTCTCCGTGAAGCCCTGCTGCTTTTGTAATAACCATAATCGTCCCTCCGTGTTCAGCACACTAATTCATAGCGATATTTCTCAAGACGTTTCCACGCATGTTCCATGGTTTCCTGATCATAGAAAGCGATGCGCAGCGCTCCTTCTCCGTGTTCTCTGTTGTGGTTGATACCAATATTTTTAATGCTGATCCCTCCCGCCGCTAAAATAACGGAAATAGTGGAGATGGCTCCCACTTCATCTGCGATATCCACGGTAAAACTGTAGTCAGGGTCAATAGGGCCCTTGGATTTCTCGGAAAATGTATTGCGGTAATCTCTGGATGTCTCAAATAGGCTGTAGACAGCACGGGAATCTTTATGTTCCAGATGATCCAAAGCAGTGCCAAGGCATGCGATATAGCTTTTGAGAATACAGGCCAGATTCTCACGGTTGGTCATACAGATCTGTTCCCACATCTCAGGGGAGGAGGAAGCGATTCGCGTAATATCTTTGAATCCGCCGGCGGCCAGCCGTTTCATAAGCCCGTCCTCATCGTCATGGTCTTTCACCAGATTCACCAGGCTGGAAGCTACAATATGAGGAAGATGGCTGATGGCGGCAGTGATCTGATCATGGCGGTTATAATCAAGAACAATAGGTATGGAGCCTATGGCCTCAGCCACAGCCACCAGCCGGTTCACATTCCTTTGGCTGCTGCGGGCCCCAGGGGTGATAATGTAATAGGCGTTTTCGAGAAGGTGGTCAGAGGAATTCTCATAGCCTGTCTTTTCCGACCCGGCCATAGGGTGTCCGCCCACAAACACCGGTTCCATCTGAAGATCCGTCACATGCCTGTGAATGTCTGTTTTTGTACTGCCCACATCCGTAATGAAAGCCTCCGGTTTCAGGACAGGTTTCAGACGGGATAAATAGGCGGCGTTATACTCCACCGGCGTACACAGAAAAATGATATCGCATTCCCCAAGACGGGGGTCCTCAGTTCCGTCCAGGATAACATCAATAACCCCGTCGCTGAGGGCCTGTTCCAGTTTGGAGCGGGTTCTCATATATGCCATAATGGTGACGTGGGGATGGGAGCGCTTGATCCCTCTGGCGATGGAGCCGCCGATGAGACCAAGGCCGATAAAGGCAAGCTTGGAATCGGTCATCACAGACTCCTTCCCACTAACTGTGCAAATGGCCTTAAGTCGTTCATCAGTGTGTCAAACTGCTCAAAAGTCAGAGACTGGGGCCCGTCGGAGAGGGCACAGGAGGGGCAGGGATGAACTTCGATCATAAGGCCATCAGCCCCGGCAGCCACAGCCGCTTTAGCCAGAGGTTCCACATAAGCGCGGACTCCTGTGGCATGGCTGGGATCTGCGATTACAGGCAGATGACTTTTGGCCCGAATGACAGGTATGGCGCTGATGTCCAAGGTGTTGCGGGTGCTGGTCTCATAGGTGCGTATTCCGCGCTCGCACAGAACGATATTGGGGTTGCCCTCAGAGATAATATATTCCGCTGCATTGAGCCATTCGTCAATGGTGGCGGACAATCCTCTCTTTAAGAGAACCGGAACGCCGGACTTGCCCGCTTCCTTGAGAAGTTCGAAATTCTGCATATTCCTGGCTCCGATCTGGAGCATGTCTACATATTTAACGGCAGCTTCTATGGCATGGGCGCTGGTGACTTCACAGATGACATTGAGTCCTGTGGCCTCCCTGGCTTCCTTCATGTACTTTAAGCCTTCCTCCTCAAGACCCTGGAAGGAGTAGGGAGAGGTCCTTGGCTTGTAGGCTCCGCCCCGAAGGAAAGAGGCGCCTGCCTTCCTGACTGCCGCGGCAGTCTCAAGAAGCTGCTCCCTGCTTTCAATGGCGCAGGGACCGGCCATAACCGTAATATTGCCGGGGCCGATGGAGGTATTGCCTACAGGAATGGTGGAATCTTCCGGATGAAACTTTTTATTAACCAGCTTATAGGACTCCGTTACATTGACAATCTTGTCAACACCCTCTGAGATCTCGATATTGGAGCCGTGAAGCTTTGACTTATCGCCGACCACACCCACGATGGTGACCTCAGCCCCCTTGGAAAGATGAACCTGAAGTCCCTTTGACTCCACAAGCCCTGTGACTTTTGCGACCGCCTCGTCAGAGGCATTGGGTTTCATAATAATAATCATGGCAATATATCCTTTCAAATAGTAATATGCTGTTTCAATACGTCCCTTATTGTAAGGTAGAAACGAAAATTTGTCAACGCTTTTATGCTTTAAACTTTCACACTTTAAAGCAAGGCCCTTCCTGCTGGAAAGAATTAACCTTATATAAACTGCATAAATTACTTGTAATATTCTGAATTTTTTAGTAAAATATCCTTATAGGCAAAAATTTATGTACAGGAGGAATGTTTATGAACGTGTATGGAACAAAGCAAATCCGTAACGTCGTGTTACTAGGCCATGGCGGTGCCGGTAAGACGACCCTGGTGGAGTCTATGGCACTGGTGACCGGAGTTACCAAGAGAATGGGTAATGTTGTGGACGGTTCTACCATCAGTGATTACGATAAGGAAGAAATCAAGAGACAGTTTTCCATCTCCACCTCTCTGGTACCGCTGGAATTTCAGGGCGAAGAAGGGCCGATTAAAGTGAATTTGTTAGATACTCCCGGCTACTTTGACTTTGTAGGCGAAGTGGAAGAGGCCATCAGTGTTGCCGACGCGGCAGTGATTGTGGTGAACTGCAAGGCAGGCATTGAAGTGGGAACGGAGAAAGCGTGGGAGCTCTGTGAGAAGTTTAACCTTCCCCGCATCATTTTTGTGACCAATATGGATGACGATCATGCCAGCTTCCGTGAACTGCTCCTTAAGCTGGAGACCAGATTCGGCAGAAAGATAGCGCCGTTCCATCTGCCGATTCGTGAGAATGAGAAGTTTGTGGGATTTGTGAATGTGGTAAAGATGGCAGGAAGAAGATTTACCACCAACAGTGATTACGTAGAATGCGAGATTCCCGAATACTCCCAGAAGAATCTTGGCATTGCCAGGGAAGCTTTGGTAGAGGCAGTGGCAGAGACAAGCGAGGAGTACATGGAGCGGTATTTTTCCGGAGAAGAATTTACATACGAGGAGATCTCCACGGCTCTGAGGGAACATGTTATAGATGGAAGTATTGTTCCGGTCATGTTGGGTTCCGGCATTAACTGTCAGGGCGCCAGAATGCTTCTGCAGGGAATTGACCGTTATTTCCCGTCGCCGGACCGCTTTGAGTGCATCGGTGTGGACGTGTCCACAGGCGAGCGTTTTGTAGCTAAGTATGACGACGGCGTATCTCTGTCCATGAGAGTCTTTAAGACCATCGTTGACCCGTTTATCGGTAAATATTCTCTGGTGAAGGTATGTACCGGAACATTGAAGCCGGATTCTGCTTCCTATAATGTGAACAAAGACACAGAGGAGAAGATCGGCAAGGTTTATACCCTGAGAGGCAAGGAGCAGATGGAACTGAAGGAGCTCCATGCTGGAGATATCGGCGCTGTGGCGAAGCTGAATGTAACTCAGACAGGAGACACCCTGGCTGTGCGCACCGCTCCCATTGTTTACCACAAGCCGCAGATTTCCACACCTTACACCTATATGCGCTACAACACCAAGACCAAGGGTGACGACGATAAAGTGGCAAGCGCGCTGGCAAAGCTCATGGAAGAGGATCAGACCTTAAAGGTAGTGGGCGACAAGGAGAACCGCCAGACTCTGATCTACGGCATCGGCGACCAGCAGCTTGAGGTGGTGGTAAGCAAGCTTTCCAGCCGCTATAAAGTGGAGATTGAGCTGAGCAAGCCCAAATTCGCCTTCCGGGAGACCATCCGCAAGAAAGTGGAGGCCCAGGGCAAGTATAAGAAGCAGACCGGCGGCCACGGTCAGTACGGTGATGTGAAGATGTCCTTTGAGCCCTCCGGCGATCTGGAGACTCCCTATGTGTTTGAAGAGCAGGTATTCGGCGGTGCCGTTCCCAGAAACTACTTCCCGGCAGTGGAGAAGGGGATCCAGGAATGCGTTCTCAAAGGACCTTTGGCCGCTTACCCTGTTGTGGGATTAAAGGCCGTGCTGCTGGACGGTTCCTATCATCCTGTGGATTCCTCGGAGATGGCCTTTAAGATGGCAGCCAGTTTGGCATTCAAGAAGGCGTTTATGGAGGCAAGCCCGGTTCTTTTAGAGCCCATTGCATCCATGAAGGTTACGGTTCCGGATAAATTTACCGGTGATGTTATGGGCGATTTGAACCGCAGAAGAGGCCGCGTTCTTGGCATGAACTCTGATCATCACGGCAAACAGATCATTGAGGCTGATGTGCCTATGTCCGAGCTCTTCGGATATAATACGGATCTGCGCTCCATGACCGGCGGCATCGGTATTTATGAGTATGAGTTCAGCCGCTACGAGCAGGCTCCCGGCGATGTTCAGAAGAAGGAAGTGGAGGCAAGAGCGGCTCAGACGGAAGAGTCATAAGGAGATAAAAGAACCAATTATAAAAAGACCTGTGTCCAGGAATTTCCTGCACAGGTCTTTCCTTCGGTTTAAGTATAAAAGTACATGACAAACAGGGGGAAGACGGCTATAATAGATTAGGTAAGATATAGATCAGCAAGAATTTAACGGAAAGGGATGTGGCTTGGTGGAATACGGAGACTGGAATAACAGAGCTATGGGGTACGGGCCGGGTCCCTTTGACGGCTTCTATCCGGACAATGAAAAAAGACGAATGGGGGAGATTCGGAAAACTTTTTCCAAGATCGGATTCATCTATGTGATTTTCGTGGGAGTATCCTATCTGAGTCAGTGGCTTACGGTCATGTTTCTGGTATGGACAGGCCTGACAGACATAATAGGCCGTAATGGATATCTGCTGATGAATATCCTTGGAATGTATCCTCTGGCAGTCCCCCTTGCGGTTTTGCTCATCAGGCGGGTGCCGCCCTGCGGACAGCCGGATAAGGAGCGCTGGGGGATTGGGAAGCTTGGAGGCTTTTTTGTCTTTTCTCTGGGAGTCCTGGAAGCAGGAAATCTGGTTGGGACGCTGCTTATGACTGTGGCCGGTATCATAAAAGGAGAACCCATTGCCAATGGACTGAATGAGCTGATTCTGTCTATGGACCCATGGACCATTCTTGTATCAGCAGTGATCATTGCCCCCATAATCGAAGAACTGGTCTTTCGAAAAATCCTCCTGGACCGGATTGCGGGGTACGGGCACTGGACTGCCATGACAGTGTCAGGCGTTATCTTTGGCATTGTCCATGGAAACTTTTACCAGTTTTTTTATGCTTTTGGTTTGGGAATGATCTTTGCCTATATTTATCTCCACACAGGAAAGATTATCTACACCATAGGGTTTCATATGATGATTAACTTTATAGGAAGCATGATACCCTTAGGTCTTCTGAAAGTAATCGAATTCAATGCAATTATCGGCGGTTTTCTGACCTTATGCAATCTTATGCTTATGCTGGGATTTGTGATCTGCGCTGTGGTTCTTTTTCTGTGCTGCCGGGGGGGACTGGTATTTTGCCCGGCCATGGACGGGCTTACCACCGGCAAACGGATGAAAGCCGTGTGGCTTAACATAGGGATGATTCTGTTCCTTTTGTGCGGGGCAGGATTGTTTGCGTGGTCGTTATAAGGTTTAACGGAGGTCTGTTGAGATGGAGAAAGGAAACCGATGGGAGACGGAAGAGGTTGCCAGACAGGTGTGTGACGCAGTCAGCGATATGCTGGAATCCTTAAGGCTGGGACAATTGAATCAGGCAGTGAGGGATACCGCCGGTTCCGTTCTGGAGGAGGCCAGGAATAAGATGGAGCAGTGCAGGAATAAGGCGGAGGATGAAAGATGGCGCAGACAGAAGGTCTCTGAGACGCCGCCTGTGAAGGAGCGGGAACTGAATATTCGTGTCAACTGGAGGGGCAGGGTATCAGGAATCCTGTTCACCGTGTTCGGCAGTATCGGCAGCGGAGTGTTCACGGTTCTGGTTCTGGCGGTTTTGATCATCGGCGCTGTCCTTAACTCTTCCATGGGAATATGGCTGGCAGGCATGAGCGGCCTGATTGCAGCAGGATTCGGCGTCATGCTTTTTAAAGGAATCAGCCAGACCGGAAGGATCGGCAGGCTGAAAAAATACGTGGCGGAATTAAAACATCAGGGAAAAACATACTGTGAGATAGAGACACTGAGCCGGTGCTGCGGGAAATCTCCGGGGTTTGTCAGAAAAGATCTGCGCAGGATCCTGGGGTTGGGCATGCTGCCGGATGCGAGAATGGATAAAGAGAGCCGGTGGCTGATGCTGGATGAGGAGACTTACAGACAGTATGAGCTGTTTATAAAGTCCCTGCAGCTGCAGAAGCAGGAAAAGGATGAGGAGGAAAGGAAAAGAAGGGAAGCAAAGAAAGAGAAAAAAAGCTCTCTGAAAGAGAACGTGGGAGATGAAAAAGACAGGAACACAGGGGGACCTGTGGATATGGCCATCAGGCAGGGCGAGGAATATATGGAGACCTTGGATGGGCTGCGGGAATCCATACCGGCGGGAACTGTCAGGGAAAAGCTTATGCGCCTGGACCGGATTCTGGAAAAACTGTTTGATACCTTAAAAAAACATCCGGATCAGCTTGACGAGATGGAAAAATTCATGGAGTACTATCTTCCCACTACGGTAAAGCTAGTAAGTACCTATCAGGAGTTTGCCGCTGTGGAATTTCCCGGAGATAATATAAGGGAAGCCAAAGAGGAGATTGAGAAAGCTCTGGATACCATTAACCATGCTTTTGAAAAGTTTCTGGATGATCTCTATGAAGATGCGGCTCTGGACATTATAACGGATGCTTCTGTTCTCACCACTATGCTGGCAAAAGAGGGAATGACAGGGGACGGAGTTTTTTTGGGACGCAGATAAGGCTGTTACAGATAATGGAGGAATGTGATGGAAAACGATTTTGAACTTACGCTGGAACCTTTTGGGGAGGAACTTTCCGCGGCAGAAAAGGAAGAGCTGGACGCAAAACCCAGGGAGAAGGATCAGGAGCCGCCGGAAGTGATTCTCACGCCGGAGGAGGAGAAGATGGTGGAGGAATTTGCGGCAAGGATTGACCTTAATAATTCCGGAATGGTTCTCCAGTACGGGGCAGGAGCTCAGAAAAAGATTGCGGATTTTTCCGATTCCGCCCTGGAACATATGAAGACAAAGGATCTGGGAGAGATCGGCCAGATGCTGACGGATGTGGTGGGAGAGTTAAAGACCCTGGATGAGGAGGAAGAGAAGGGGATCTTTTCCATTTTCCGGAAAGGCGGAAACAAGCTGGCAGGAATGAAAGCCAGGTATGAGAAAGCGGAGGCCAACGTGAATAAGATCTGCAAGGTTCTGGAAGGGCATCAGATTCAGCTTTTGAAGGATGTAGCTACCATGGACCGGATGTATGAGATCAATCTGTCCTACTTAAAAGAGCTTTCCATGTATATTCTGGCCGGTAAAAGGAAATTAAAAGAAGCCATGGAAGAAGACCTTCCAAGAGCGGTGGAGAAGGCGAGACAGTCGGGTCTTCCCGAGGACACCCAGTCCGCCAATGATTTAGCCAGTCTCTGCGCCAGGTTTGAGAAAAAGATCCATGACCTGGAACTGACCCGTATGGTGTCTCTCCAGATGGCTCCCCAGATTCGTCTGGTGCAGAATAATGATACGGTCATGTCCGAGAAAATTCAGTCCACCCTGGTCAATACCATCCCTCTGTGGAAGACTCAGATGGTGCTGGCCGTAGGACTTAACCATTCCACAGAGGCGGCCAGAGTGCAGAGGCAGGTGTCAGACGCCACCAATGAACTTCTTAAGAAAAATGCCCAGATGTTAAAGCTGGCTACGGTGGAGACGGCTAAGGAGTCCGAAAGGGGAATTGTGGATATGGAGACCTTAAAGGCCACGAACCAGACTTTGATCGCTACCCTTGACGAGATGATGAAGATCCAGACAGAGGGAAGGATGAAGCGGCAGGAGGCTGAGGCGGAGCTGGCGCGGCTGGAAGAGGACTTGAGATGGAAGCTTCTGGAGATGAGCGGAAGGAAAGAAAGGGGGGCAGACTGATTTGATGAGAAAAAAGTTGACACGGATTTTCAAATATGGTAGATTTATTATCAGTCCAAATACTGTGAAGGGGAGTAGTAGCCCATAGAGAACCATACAGAGAGCCGCCGGAAGGTGCAAGGCGGATGGAATCATGTGTGAACTGGCCCACGAGTAGCGGCATTGAACAGGAAAAGACTTTTCTTTTCAGTAAATGCCTGCCGGAACCCGCCGTTATAAGGGAGGGGACATTGTTCTGCCGGGAATGAAGGCAGGATAATGTGTCCTGCAGAGTGCATGCATGGCATGAATTAGAGTGGTACCACGCGGGAGCTGACCTGCGCCTCTATCTATCGGATAGGAGTGCAGGTTTTTGTTTTATAGTCCTATAAAGCAAAACGCTCCGCTTAGGAATGCGCACTCCGCGCAAAGGAAGAGGGTTGCTGCCGCAACCGCGCTCCGGCGCGAGGGTGCGTCAAGACGCACACTTTTTTTATTCAAAAAACGCAGTAAGAGCAAGAATGTGGAATAAATCCACATAAGAAGGAGGAACATCATGGCATCATACAACCACAGCGCCATCGAGAAAAAATGGAGGGAGAACTGGGAAAAGCATCCCATTAATGTCAATGACGGCAAGAAACCGAAATACTACTGTCTGGATATGTTTCCCTATCCGTCAGGCAGCGGTCTTCATGTAGGGCATTGGAGAGGATATGTAATCTCTGATGTGTGGAGCCGTTATCAGATCTTAAAGGGACACTATGTAATCCATCCCATGGGATGGGATGCCTTCGGCCTTCCGGCGGAAAACTATGCCATCAAAATGGGTATTCACCCGTCTATCTCCACAGCGGAGAATGTAAAGAACATTAAGAGGCAGATCAACCAGATCGCATCCATCTATGACTGGGACATGGAAGTTAATACCACGGATCCGGAATTTTATAAATGGACTCAGTGGATCTTTGTTCAGATGTTTAAGAAGGGCCTGGCTTACGAGAAGGAGTTCCCCATTAACTGGTGTCCGTCCTGCAAGACCGGTCTGGCTAATGAGGAAGTGGTCAACGGCTGCTGTGAGCGCTGCGGTGCCACAGTGACCAAGAAAAATCTTCGCCAGTGGATGTTAAAGATTACCGCCTATGCGGAGCGCCTGTTAAATGACCTGGATAAGTTAGACTGGCCGGAAAAGGTTAAGAAGATGCAGAGCGAGTGGATCGGCAAATCCTACGGCGCAGAAGTGGATTTCCAGGTAGACGGAAAAGAGGATAAGATTAAGGTATATACCACAAGGCCGGATACTCTTTACGGCGCCACCTTCATGGTTCTGGCTCCGGAGCATGCTCTGGCCAAAAGTCTGGCCACAGAGGAGACAAAAGAGGCGGTGGAGAAATATATTTTCGATTCTTCCATGCGCTCCAATGTGGACCGCATGCAGGATAAGGAGAAGACAGGCGTATTCACAGGAAGCTATGCCGTCAATCCTTTAAACGGTGCCAAGGTGCCTATCTGGCTGTCAGACTATGTACTGGCTGATTACGGCACGGGAGCCATCATGTGTGTTCCTGCCCATGACGACCGTGACTTTGAATTTGCCAGGAAATTTGACCTGCCTGTTGTCCAGGTTATCGCCAAAGACGGGAAAGAGATTGAGCATATGACAGAAGCCTACACCGAGGCCAGCGGAACCATGATCAATTCCGGGGAGTGGAACGGCATGGAGTCGGCAGTGCTTAAGAAAGAAGCGCCTGCCATGATTGAGGCCAGGGGCCTGGGCAAAAAGACGGTGAACTACAAGCTCCGCGACTGGGTATTCTCAAGACAGCGCTACTGGGGGGAGCCAATTCCCATTATTCATTGTCCCAAGTGCGGCAATGTGGCAGTACCTGAGGAGGAACTTCCCTTAAGGCTTCCGGAGGTGGAAAGCTATCAGCCTACAGGCACCGGAGAATCCCCTCTTGCCGCCATTGACGAGTGGGTGAACTGTACCTGTCCAAACTGCGGCGGTCCGGCCAAGAGAGAGACTAACACCATGCCTCAGTGGGCCGGTTCTTCCTGGTATTTCCTGCGGTATGTGGACAGTCACAATGACAAGGAACTGGTATCCAGAGAAAAAGCGGACAAATATCTGCCGGTTGATATGTATATCGGCGGTGTGGAGCATGCGGTCCTTCACCTTCTCTATTCCCGGTTCTACACCAAGTTTTTGTGTGACATCGGTGCCATTGATTTTGACGAGCCCTTTACCAAGCTCTTTAACCAGGGCATGATCACAGGAAAGAACGGCATCAAGATGAGCAAATCAAAAGGGAATGTGGTTTCTCCTGATGATCTGGTGCGCGACTACGGCTGTGACGCCTTAAGAATGTACGAACTCTTTGTGGGACCTCCGGAGCTGGATGCGGAGTGGGATGACAGGGGAATTGAGGGCGTCAGCCGTTTCTTAAACCGTTTCTGGAATCTGGTTATGGACAGCAGGGGTAAGAATGTGAAACCGTCAAAGGAGATGGTGCGTCTGCGCCATAAACTGATATTCGATATTGAGCAGAGGTTTAATCGGTTTAACCTGAATACGGTAATCTCCGGTTTCATGGAGTACAACAATAAATTTATGGAGCTGGCCAAGAAAGAGGGAGGCATTGATGAGGAGACCTTGAAGACCTTCGTGGTGCTCCTGGCGCCCTTTGCCCCACATATCGGTGAAGAACTGTGGCAGCAGTTAGGCGGAATAGGCAGCGTATTCCATGCCAAATGGCCGGAGTGTGATGAAGCCGCCATGAAAGAAGACGAGATCGAGATTGCCGTTCAGCTAAACGGAAAGACAAGGGCAGTGATTAAGATTGCCGCCGATGCGTCCAGGGATGAGGCCATAGAGGCAGGAAAAGCAGCCGTGGCAGGAAAGATGACCGGCAATGTGGTAAAGGAAATCTATGTTCCCGGCAAGATTGTGAATCTGGTAGTAAAATAAGTATGTTCTTCGTCTTGTGAGAACGGACAGAATAAGGATTCAAAGGGCGTTTGGCCGCGGTATCTGTTAACCGCGGCCAGGCGCCATTTTTTGTGAGAGAGTACGAAACATATCAAACCGCCCCTTATCTGCAGAACTTAAGTGGCTGATCAGGATATCCGTAAGAAGCTTTGTCTCCTGGTCGGAGAATGTGATGTTGCGGCTTCGGGCTTCTGCGGACAAGGCGATAAATCTGGCCAGCACCTGATCTTTAGGAGTATTGCTTAACTGTTCGGCAAAATCCGTGAGGAATTTGACTTTTTCCGGTTTCATGGATTTTAAGCGGGGATCTTGCTTCCAGGCTTCATTCATGGGAAGGCTCCTTTCTGTAGAATAGAAACTTACGGGTGAACCGCTACGAGATATGCTGCAGTGTCTGGATGAGAAAAGCAGCCTGGTCAAAGCGGGCCTGCTGTTCCGGCGGCAGAAATCCTTTTAATTGTTCCAGGGGACTGCTGTCAAAAGGAATAGTGCCATTGGATACGGTGCCGGAAGGTATGGATGAGGACATAGGAGGAGGAATCGACGCTGCATTCTCAAAGGCAGGTTTTTGAGGCCCAGGTTCCTGGTGCTGTCCGGCCATATGGATTCCCTGGATAAAATTGCATATCATGTCGATAAAATCCTGTTCCTGGGGGTTGCCATATGGTTTGATGGCCTTCATCATGTCCAGAGGAGATCCTTTCTTGGTTTCCTCCGGCGTACAGATCCCCATGGCAGCCACCTGTTCTTCCTGAAACAAGGACACCGTCTTCTGAAGTTCCCGGAATTTCACCAGGAAGGAGAGCATGCGCTGCTGGGGCACATTCACGTAGGGGAGGGCGGCTTTCATCATCTGAAGATGATGGTCGCCGATCAGATAGTCAAAATCAGTGAGTTTCATGGTATGTTCATCGGTCATAATCTGCGGCTTTCACAATCTCTTTGAGACAGTGTATGAAAGGACGAATGAAAATATTCCGCATATAATAGCCATAGAAACAGATAAATCAGGAGGAAATCATGTCAGAACGATTGATTATAGATGGCAATGCAGTGTATGAGATTGATGAGGAATGTTTGATGCAGCAGGAACTTAAGAAACGGCAGGGCAGACAACGGAGGGGAATGGGGGAATGGCAGTGCTGCCAGGAAAAAATGGAAAAAAAAAGAAGTGCAGAATAAGCGTGAAAACAGAGAAACAGCCGCCGGAAAATCCGGCGGCTGTTTGGATGTGACGGGATTAGCAGCAGAAGCATCCGCCGTTGTTACCGCCGCCGCAGCAGCACAGAAGGATCAGAATCCAGATGATGTCGCATCCGAAACCGATGCTGCATCCGCCGCCGCAGTTGTTATTGCCGCATCCGCACCCAAAGCCGAAGCCTCCGTTGCCGCCGCAGCAGCACAGCAGAATCAGGATCCAGATAATGCTGCCGCATCCATTTCCTCCTGACGTACATTCACATCCGCAACCACAGTTTGTTGCTGCCAAATCACTCATGTTTGTTCCTCCAGATATTTTCTTTACAGTCTATCATATGAGGAGCGGCTTGGCAGTGTTTCCGGGAAAATGAAAAAGTTTTTTGGGTGGGAAATTACTGCGCTATGGAAGAAGAATCTGCACTTTTTGTCAGTAGTGCGGATTATCTGCCAATTATGTTGAGATGGCGACGGCTTTTTTTTTAAATTAAGGTAAAATAATAAAAATGCCCGTAAATGGATAAGGGAAGTACATTAGGGATAAAGGAGGAGATTATGAGCACTTCATATGGGTATGTGCGTGTCAGCACAA
The DNA here is from genome assembly GCA_910574345.1 of Clostridiaceae bacterium. Taxonomy (GTDB): domain Bacteria; phylum Bacillota; class Clostridia; order Lachnospirales; family Lachnospiraceae; genus UBA3402. The sequence continues at coordinate 318,208 of CAJSZV010000002.1, forward strand.
GGGAGCAGAATGAGGACAGACAGCTTTTGGCTTTGCACGATGTTCCGGTTCCGTCGCAGAACATCTATATAGATAAGCAGTCCGGAAAGGATTTCAGCCGGCCTATGTATCAGAGAATGGTGAAAAGGATGAAACAGGAGGATCTGCTTTATGTGAAGAGTATCGACAGGCTGGGGAGGAATTACGAGGAGATACTGGAGCAGTGGAGGATGCTGACGAAGAAGAAGCAGATCGATATCGTGGTGCTGGATATGCCTCTTCTGGACACCAGAAGAGGAAAGGACCTGGTGGGGACGTTTTTAAGTGATGTGGTGCTGCAGATTCTGTCCTTTGTGGCGGAAAATGAGAGAAAGAATATCAGGGAACGGCAGAGAGAGGGGATCGAAGCGGCTAAGATGAGAGGAGTAAAATTTGGGAGGCCTAAAAAGCCGCTGCCTGAGAATTTTGAACAGATTTACTTGGAATGGAAAGAAAAGCGGATTACAGGAGGGGAAGCGGCGAAAAAGTGTGAGCTGGCGATCGCGACATTTTATAGAAACGCGAGGGAGTGGGAGAGCGAGATGGAAAGGTAGACAGGAGAGCACGATTTGAGAAAAAGTAATCCTTTGGATTATCAAAAGGTATACGTTTTGATAATCCAAAGGACTTTTTTAATTAGATATTATTTTACTATAAAAGCACATAAATGTCAATTAATATCTGTCTTTTCTCGGTATTTTTTCCATTTTCTATATATTTTTCTCGTTTAAAATACATTATCAAAACGTATACTTTCCTATTCTAGAGATAAATATCAAAACATGGAAGAATGGAGGCTGCAGATTATGAGCCATTCGACAAAAAAATTGGATTTGACCGGTCAGCGGTACGGAAAACTGACTGTGCTAAGAGAGGCTCCGAACATGGGGAATAAGACGGTATGGCTTTGCCGCTGTGATTGCGGGAAAGAGGTGTCTGTCAGAACGTATCACTTGCGTAGCGGGAGCACTTCCAGCTGCGGATGTAAGGCGCCGGTGGGACCTGGCATAGGTCTTCGGGGCCTGATTTATGTGGACGGCACCTGTGTGGAAATGCTGAAAGCCAAGACCGTGCGCAGGAATAATACCAGTGGAGTGCCGGGCGTAGACTGGAGACCGGCCAGACATATGTGGAGAGCTTCCATTTGCTTTAAGGGTAAACGGTATTATCTCGGCAGCTACAGTAATTTTGAGGATGCAGTCAGAGCCCGCAGACTGGCTGAGGAAAACATGCATGACCGGTTTTTAAGTGAATTTGCCGTCATGGCTTCCCAACAGGTCGTAAGTGATTGAGACATGTGGGTATTCTGCAGGAAGGTATTTGATTTACGCGGACTGATATTAAAATAAGGATACAATATCAAAACGGAGGAGACAATTAAGGACTTAAGGGGGGAAGGAAAGTGCATGATAAACCAGATGAAGGAAGACAAAAGGAGGAAGAGCGAGATCTGCTGACGGGACTGCTGAAGAAAGATTTGGCAGAAGTACATATTGTATCACAGCTGAGAGGAAAGCGTGGAGGGACGCTTTTTTTGTGTGATGTGGATCACATGAAACAGATTAATGAGCACTATGGCCACCAGACTGGGGATGAATGTCTGAAACGGTCTGCGCAGATCCTTTCCTATATGATCGGCTCCAATGATATTCTGAGCAGATGTGGAGGAGATGAATTTATGATTTTTATGCCAGGGTGTCAGGATGTGGAGGAGGCCGAGAAGATCTGCCGGCGTATCCAAGAGCGTTTTCACTCCGGCGAAAGAAAAGAAAAAAACAAAGTTTTGCTTTCTATGACTGTTGTCTGGGAACTGCAAAAGAAGGGAAATACATATCAGACTCTGTTTCAACGTGCTTGGGAGAAGCTGGAACGGCAAAAAGGGATACTGAACGTCGAAAAGACGGAGAACAGGGAAAACCGAGATCATTATATAACGGATGTCAGACGAATTCAAAAGGAGCTGACAGAGCAGATTCAAAAGCAGGAGGCCTATTGTCGGGACTATGAGACATTTAAGAGTATCTATCGTTTTTTGGAACGGGGAATTGCCAGGAGCGGGCAGAAGGTGTGTGTGATTCTTTTGACTATAGTGGATGGAAAGGGGAAAAAACCTCTTCCTTATGAAAAAGACGTGCTGATGAAACAGCTGGGAGAGGACATCGGGATAACGCTGCGGATTGGAGATGTGTATACCAGATATTCCAGCAGTCAGTATCTGCTTCTTGTTATAGATACTACAGAAGAGAAAGCGGATAGAATTGTGGATCGCATCAGAGAGAGGTTTCTTGATGGCAGACAGGGAGAAGACGTTCTGATTCACCATTGTTACGAACTGCAGTCAGCCCGGAATAAAAAAGCGATGGAATAGAGAATGCTCCTGTGTGTTGAGGGAGATTGTGAAGGAGAGACAGGGGGCTATGGCAAAAAAATTGTGGGTTAAGATGTTTGGCGGATTTTCTGTTCGCTATGGAGATGAGGTGCTTGGTTTCGGGAGACAGAGAGATTCTAAATTCGCACAATTGTTTCAAATCTTGATGACAAGGCCGGGAATGGGGTTTGACAAGGGGGCAATTATGCGATTTCTATATGGTCGGGAGGAGGTGGAGGTTCCTAATGCCAGCCTTAACAATACAATCTTTCGTCTCCGCAAATACCTGGAGACATCGCCATTGCCAGAGGGGAATTATCTGATCCTAAACGAGGGGGTTTTGCGCTTTGACATCGTTGTTCCGGTAGAATCTGATGTATGGAGATTTGAAAGTATAATCCAGGAATTTGAGAGGGAACAGGACCGACAGAAAAAAGCAGAGTTTTGTAAGGATGGGTTTGAACTTTATCAGGGAGAATTCTTGCCTCAGCTATCCAGTGAACAGTGGGTTATAGAAAAAAGCAAAGATTATAAGGAGATGTATTTTGAGCTGCTGAATTATCTGCTTCCCTATCTGAAAGAAGAGAGAGATTACAGAAGCATAGAAAATATGTCAGCCAGAGCGACGGAACTTTATCCCTTTGAGGGATGGGAAAGCTGGCGCATTGAGAGCTTGATTGCATTGGGACATTATAAGGAGGCAGAAAAGGTTTACCAGGAGACGGCGGCCTATGTGCAGGAAATAGGCGGTTTTCTTTCAAAAAATCAGCAGACAAGATTTTACAAGCTTGGAGACGGAATGAGGCATCCGGAGGGAAGGGCGGAGGATATTAGAAGATACTTGATGGAACAGGAAGGAAAGGAAGGGGCATACAGTTGTACATTGCCCGGATTTTTAGACTGTTTTCGCGTGGTAAAACGGACTGCTGCCCGAAAGGGGACGATTTGCTTCATTCTCCTTCTTTGTACGATTTTGGATGCGGGAGGCTGTCCTGCTGATGATAGGGAATATTGTAAAAAACAGGGGAAGAAATTGTGTTCGTCATTTAAGGCGTATCTGCGCAGAGGAGATATTTACACAAAATACAGTGAGAGCCAGTACTTGCTGCTCTGCATAGGAGCGGGGAGGGAGAATGTGCCGGATATTGGAACGCGAATTGACAAGGATTACCGAAAGCGGTGCGGTGGACGGGGGAGCATCGGATACCGACTGCTGGATGACGGAAATATGGAGTAGGCAAGTGGGCTGACGGAAATAAATGGCGGAAAACCAAAGAATGAAAGAGGTAGTGAAAGAACTGTTTTGTTATACTGTCACATAAGTACCATAGTCATGAATCTCATAAACACAAGGTGAAGGAATAAGGATTTGCAGGAGGAAAGGAAATATGAGCAAAAGGGATGTGGGCAGAAAAAGCCGCAAAAGTCATAAAGCGAATAAAGTTTTAAAAGCGGCTGGGGCGGCCGGTATTGTTCTTGGCGGTGCGGCATTGGATGCCAATGTTGTGTTTGCGGCGGAGCTGGAGGATGAGCTGGGAACATGGCAGGAAGAATCCGAGTCAATTGAGGCAGAGTTCAGCAGAGAAGTAGAAGAGAATTCACAGGGTCAGGAGACTGTTGAGGTTGAAGCGCCTCAGGAACAGTTCGAGGAAGAAGACAGCGGGAATGAGGAAAGTTCAAGCGAAGCGCTTTCACCGGAGGAAAATCAGGAGGCCCCAGGCGAAGAGGCTTCATCAGGGGAGAATCAGGAAAGTTCAGGCGAAGAGGCTTCATCAGGGGAGAATCAGGAAGATTTAGACGAAGATACTCCTGCGGATGGAAACCAGGAGACGGAAGAACAGCCCAAGGCCGATGATAATGAAATTCAGGAGACTCCGGATACTGACAAAGAGGAAGAACCGGTGGCTGGTGAAAATCAGGGAGACGAGAAAACTGAAGATACAGAGGAACCAGGGAATGATAATCATGATGTGACAGACAGCAGCACAGGAGAATCTACAGAGAATTCCCAGGGCAGTGAAGCCGGGGATGCAGAGAGCGTGACTGGAAGTGAGAATTCTGACACATCCGAAAGTGAACTTGGAAGCGAAGACACAAGCGAAACGGAAAATTCCGAGAGCAATAATGGAAGCTTAAGTGGAACAGAGAATGAATCTGACAGTGAAAGCACCAGTGAACCGGAAAGTGGCAGCACAAAGGACTCAGTAAGTGAAACAGTAGGAAAGACGGAAAGTACCAGTGAGTCTGTAAATACATCAGAAAAAGGAAATGACAGCGAAAATTCAAATACCTTAGGTTCTGAATTCTCAAGTCCCCAGGGGGGAGAGGATTTAGGAGAAACGGATTCTGATTCACGGCAGAGCTGGAGCGAGGTAGAATCAACATCGGAAGAGAACATTAGCAATGCGGTGTCTGACTCGGTGAGCTTTAACAGTGAAAGCGACTCTGCAGAAGCATCTGCCTCCGAGAGTGAGGAGGCTGTAAAGAGCCTGTCAGAAGAAAGCAGTACCAGTGCTTTGGCAAGCGATAAAGAAGCAGTGCTTGAAAGTGCTTCTGCCAGTGCGGCGATTAGTGAATCGGCCAGTGTGTACGATCATAAATCAGAAACTTATCAGTTTAGTAATCTTACAAGCGAAGTGGCATCGGCGCTCTCTACATATGATTCTGCGTTATCAGAATTGGCTTCTGCTTCTGATGCTCAGGCAGATCTGTCTAAGACACAGCAGTCTGTAGCTGAGAGTATCATTATATATAATATCACCAGTCAGGGTTCCAGCTTTGATAGGATTGAAAAGAGTGCTGACGGCACATACTATACGGTTTATTACAGAGACAGCCAGGGAAGAGAACTTTCTGAGATTTATCAGCATACGGTAGATAAAAATGGAAATGTAACTGTAAATAGAGCGGATATCATCTATGAGGCAACGGGTGGTACAGAGACTACGGTTGGAAGTGGTGGTGGAAAGAATCCGCCTGTTAAACAGGATAAGCCTTTGGATAAAGAGAAGGCGCCAGAGACAAGTTATACAATCACAAACAATTCTGATGGTTCGACAACCGTCAAAATTGTAATAAATGGTAAGGAATATCTTGATCCGCCCAGACAGATCGATCCGGATGGAACCATTTCTTATATCCTTGAAGATGGAGATATTAGAGAACTGTTTGTTGTAAAGGCAGATGGTTCTAATGGCTATTATAAGAAGTATGAAGATAAAAATGATCTGTTCAATAACGCAAGTGGCTCTACCAGTGTAAAAACTCAGCAGGTTGGCAAAGAAAACTATAATGTAGCAGGCGGAAACAGCACTGTTGTTGGAGAGTATGTTGTTGTTCAAGACAAGAATGGAGACTGGCATAAACTTACTTTTGATCAAAATAATGATTATACTCTTTTAATAAAAAATGGACAGTTCCGATATCAATATAAAGATAACAACCTATTTGGGAATGGTAATATTGGAACGGACTATGTGTTAAAAAGGGATGCAAATGGCAAATATGGCCTATATAACGGTTCTGGAAAACTGGTAGCTGGATTAACAATTCGCGAAGGCGTAGATTACACTGTAAAGACAACTACAGAGACTTTCACATATGACAGAGTGATAAAGGACGGGGATGTTGTAACGGGTTACAGTGAAGCTCTCAGTGATTATTATAGTACGTTAGAGAGTGAATCAGAGGCGATCAGTACTTCTGTAAGTACAGCTATCGAAGAGTCTGAGTCTGCAAGTGCGGCCAGTGAATCAAATTCCGAAGCTGCAAGTGATAGTGCATCTGTTGCTGAGTCTATGAGTGAAAGCGCAAGTGAGGAAGCGATAAGTGCATCCAATAGCTTTACGTCAATGAGTGAATCGGATTCCCTCTCTCAGTCAACTTCCTATGCAAATGCGGAGAGTACCAGTGAAAGCTTAAGCAATAGTACGAGTGAGAGCTTGAGTACTAGCGAAAGCAATAGCACGAGTACCAGTGAAAGCTTGAGTAATAGTACGAGCGAGAGCTTAAGCAATAGTACGAGTGAGAGCTTAAGTACAAGTGAAAGCAATAGCATCAGTACGAGCGAGAGCTTAAGTACAAGTGAAAGCAATAGCAATAGTACGAGCGAGAGCATGAGTACAAGTGAAAGCAATAGCATCAGTACGAGCGAGAGCTTAAGTACAAGTGAAAGCAATAGCAATAGTACGAGCGAGAGCTTGAGTACAAGTGAAAGCAATAGCAATAGTACGAGTGAGAGCTTGAGTACAAGTGAAAGCAATAGCATCAGTACGAGCGAGAGCTTGAGTACGAGTGAAAGCAATAGCATCAGTACGAGCGAGAGCTTGAGTACAAGTGAAAGCAATAGCATCAGTACGAGCGAGAGCTTGAGTACGAGTGAAAGCAATAGCATCAGTACAAGTGAGAGCTTGAGTACGAGTGAAAGCAATAGCATCAGTACGAGCGAGAGCTTAAGTACAAGTGAAAGCAATAGCATCAGTACGAGCGAGAGCTTAAGTACAAGTGAAAGCAATAGCAATAGTACGAGCGAGAGCTTGAGTACAAGTGAAAGCAATAGCATCAGTACGAGCGAGAGCTTGAGTACAAGTGAAAGCAATAGCATCAGTACGAGCGAGAGCTTAAGTACAAGTGAAAGCAATAGCATCAGTACGAGCGAGAGCTT
>CAJSZV010000003.1 GCA_910574345.1 Clostridiaceae bacterium
ATATTGCTATAGAATAAAACAAATTTTTTGACAAAAAAATACAGGCTTTATAGGGCCTGCAAGCATCTTTTCTATTATCAAACTGTCAAACACCCGGTTTCGTTTAACTGGATTCCTTCTGAAAACCAGATTTTCCGATGGGGGCTTACGCCGTCTTCCCGGTAAATGCTCATGTTGCATACCGTGCGGAAGAAATGTTCATACCAGTCAAAATCTTTTACATTGAGGGCAATATGATTTAAAAAAATGCTCATGATAATTGGTTCTCCTTTCACAGTTTTATGCTGCTGTCATAATTGGATCAGCATTATATAAATGATGTTGGGGTCAAAAGGTTTTTTGACCCCTGATGCCAACGAATTGCTCCGCATTTCATACATGACCTTTTGACCCTGGCATCATATAAATTATAATCGAATGTAAAATCACCGTCAAGCAGATGAGGGAAAGATACTGTGAACAGTAAGTGGCGCAACTCTTAAATCTGATGTATAATGATACGGATAAGATTAACAAGAGTAGGAACAGCAGTGCCTTCGGATATCAGACTCTACCTGATATCATACCACAGGATCTACCTGTATTGAAATGTAACTATTGACTGTATAGATGGGAATCATGATGAGGGGAGTTCCTCTTGGATGTCCTTACCATTTATACATAAAAAATGAATAAGTCTGTAAGTTTTTTCCTTGCTTACAAACTTATTATACGAGGAGGTATGATATGCAGTACATTAGCCGTTACCAGTCGCCCATAGGAGGGATTCTTTTGGCGGCAGACAGTACAGGGTTAACCGGGCTGTGGTTTGAAGGGCAAAAGTATTTTGCCCGATGTCTTGACAGGGAACATGAAGAAAAAGAAATCCCGCTGTTTGAAAACGTGAAGGGCTGGCTGGATCTGTATTTTTCAGGGAAAAATCCCGATTTTACCCCGCCCCTCCATGCTGCGGGCACGGAGTTTCAAAATGAAGTATGGGAGATTCTTTCTGCCATTCCATACGGGCAGACCACGACTTATGGAGAAATCGCAAGACGCCTTGCCGTAAAAAAAGGCCTGCCCCATATGTCCGCCCAGGCTGTGGGAGGAGCAGTGGGACACAACGAGATTTCCATTATTATTCCCTGCCACCGGGTTGTGGGTTCTGATGGAAGTTTGACCGGCTACGCAGGGGGCGTTGATAAGAAACGTTTCCTGCTTGCCCTTGAAGGAGTGGACATGAAAGGCTTTTTTGTGCCGGAGAAGGGGACGGCGCTGTAAAAAGGGGAATGTACGTTATACCTGCCCTAAATTGTGATAGATAACCAGAAAGGGAAGTAGTATAATAAAAACCATGAAAAATACAGGGCCCAGGAGGGAACAGCCATGAAAAAGATGTTATATCTGGTAAGACACGGACAGACCATGTTCAACCGCCAGCACAGAATTCAGGGGTGGTGCGATTCTCCTCTGACGGAGGTGGGGAAAAGCCAGGCAAAAGCGGTGAAGGAGTATTTTGAGCGGGAAGGGATCCGGTTTGACAAGGCCTATTGTTCCACAAGCGAGAGGTGCAGCGACACTCTGGAGCTGATTACGGATATGCCGTACAGGAGGCTTAAGGGATTAAAAGAGATGTTTTACGGGGAACTGGAGGCGGAACGGGAGAGCCTTGGCAGCAAGGATGCAAAAGAGTGCGAGACCTATTATGAACGGTTCGGCGGAGAGTCCTCCAACACCGTCAGAGACCGGATGGTGTCCACTTTAACCGGGCTTATGGAAGAAGAGGGGGACTGCATTCTGGCTGTCAGCCACGGAGGCGCCAGTTTTAATTTTATGAGGGGCATCGGGGCGGATATGGAGAGGTTTGCAAAAGGCGTGACCAACTGCTGTATCTTTATACTGGAGTATGAGAACGGCGTATTTACGCTGACGGACTATGTGCCCAATCCGGTGAATGGATAGAAACTATGGATGAATGCCCCAACTGCGCCGGAAATCTTAAATTTGATATTGTCCGGTTGCGTTCACAGGGTGCCTGCGAACAGTAACATTGTCCGGCAGCAGCAGAGGCGGCGGAGGCCACAGCTTTTAGGAGAAGTATTTCCATATGAATCTGGGTATGATAAAATCAGGAACAGAAGAGACCATTGGGATGAAAGGCAGGAATAAGCAATGAGTTTATATCGCATTATGCTGGTAGATGATGAGGAGGAGGTCCGCAAGGCCATGATCCGCAAAATGGACTGGGAGAGTCTGGGATTTACGGTGGTGGGAGACGCGGAGAACGGCCAGGATGCTTTGGAAAAGATCGAACAGCTGGAACCGGACGTGGTCATGACTGATATCCGCATGCCCTACATGGACGGACTGACCCTGACAGCCAGAATTCGTGAAAAGTATCCTTCCATCAAGATTCTTATCTTTTCCGGCTACGATGATTTTGAATATGCCAAACAGGCCATTAAGCTTAAGGTGACGGAGTACATCTTAAAGCCCGTCAACGGGGAGGAGCTGGCTTCGATCTTAAACCGGATCCGAATCAGCCTGGATGAAGAGATCGAGCAGCGCCGGAACTTAAGCGCCCTGCAGGAAAGCTATCAGGGCAGCCTGCCGATTCTCAGAGAGCTGTTTTTAAATGATCTGGTGCGGCAGCCGGCGGACGCGGACAGCGTGGCGGCCAAGCTTGCGGAGTACGGCATCAATATTCTGGATGCCCGCAAGTGGCTGGTGGCTGTGATTCATGTGGAGCAGATGGAGCAGGGCGGGAACCAGGTTCTTTCCCAGCACCAGGAACTGATTCCCATCTCCGTGCGGGAACTGGTGGAAGATCACCTAAAGCCTTACTGCCGTTTTGCCGTTTTTAATTCCGCAGACGGCATCGCGGTCATTGCCGCCGTGGATGAGGGCAACACCCAGACAGGCCTTATTAATGTGTTAAACGATATCTGCAAAGAGAGCAAGCGGATGCTGGAGGTTTCCATTACCGTGGGCATAGGCCACAGCTGCGATTCCTTAAAGGAAATCAGCCGCTCCTTCGAAACGGCGGCGGATGCCCTTGGGTATCGGGCCATTGTGGGCAGCGGCAAGACCATTTACATCAATGATGTGGAGCCTGTAAGCCGGGGAAAGCTTCTGCTGGATGACAAAGGCGAGGCCGAACTGACGTCAGCCATTAAGTTCGGCCCCAGAGAGCGGATTGGAAGTGTGGTACAGAATCTGGTGGGGCGCATGGATGATGCCAAAGTCCATGCCAGGCAGTATCAGGTGTATATGCTGTCCATCATCAACTGCATCACCAGGATAATGCAGCAGCATGATCTGGATATGGGAGAGATATTTGATTCGGACAGAGGCTACCCCTCTGTGGCGGAAGGGATTTACCGGAAAGAAGAGTTTGCGGAGTGGCTCATTGTCATTGCCTGCCGCATAAATGAGGCGCTGAACCAGGAACGGGACAACACCACAAAGAAAGTGATTCTGGAAGCCAAGGCTTATATTAAGGAACATTATTCGGAGCCGGACCTGTCCGTAGAAACCCTGTGCCGCCATCTTCACATGAGTCCCGCTTATTTTTCCACGGTGTTTAAAAAGGAGACGGGCCAGACTTACATCAATTATCTGACGGAGGTACGCCTGGAACGGGCGGTGCAGCTTCTCAATGAGACCGACGACAAGACCTACATGATTGCCCAGAAAGTAGGGTATCAGGAACAGAATTATTTCAGTTATGTGTTTAAAAAACGGTACGGGGTATCACCTACAAAGTACAGGGGGACGTGATGGCGAAAGAGACATGGACACAGCTGTGGAAAAAGACCAGTATCCGGTATACGATTTTTATCTACTTTACAGTCAGCGCCCTGGTGGCCATGCTTCTTAGCGGCATAGCCCTCTATGCCCAGATGTCCCATCAGCTGACGGCGGTGGTGCAGGAGGAAAGCCAGGCAGTCTTAAGTCAGGTAAACAGAACTGTGGACTCCTATCTGCGCACCATTATGAAGCTGTCCGACAGCCTTTATTATGGTGTCATAAAAAACGCGGACCTGTCGAAAGAGACCATAGGCGGCCAGATTACTCTGCTCTATGACAATAACAAAGACAGCATCGCCAATATCGCTCTTTTGTCCAAGGACGGGGAACTTTTGGCGGCGGTGCCGGCTGCCAGGCTTAAGACCGGGCTGGATGTGACCAGGGAAGAGTGGTTTGGCAATACTCTGGAGCGCACGGATAATCTGCATTTTACCACGCCCCATGTGCAGTATATCTTTGACAACAATGAAAATCAGTACCGATGGGTGATCACCCTGACCCGCGCCGTGGAGATCACTCACGGCACTTCCACGGATCAGGGCATTCTTCTGATTGATATCCGATACAACAGCCTCCAGCAGATTCTGGAGAACATTTCTTTGGGCAACCAGGGGTATCTCTATATGATCAGCGGAAACGGGGAACTGATCTACCACCCCAGAATGCAGCTTATCGAGTCGGGGCAGATGGGGGAAAATATTGAGAAGGCCGCAGGCTACCGGGACGGCAGTTACCGGGAGGAGTACGGCGGGGAGATGCGGGATGTGAGTGTCAAGTCCGTGGGATATACGGGCTGGAAGCTTTTAAGCGTCACGCCGGAGAAGGGACTGCCTCTAAGCAATCTGAAGATGCGCCTTTTTGTGGTCTTTGTGGTGGCATCCTTTCTTCTGGTGCTGGTGCTCATCAACGCCTTTATCTCGTCCAGAATCACCAACCCCATTCAGGAGCTGGAGAAATCAGTCAATGCCATTGAGGAAGGGGAGCTGGACACCCAGGTGTATACGGGAGGGTCCTATGAGATCCGCCATTTAGGCCGGTCCATCGGCGACATGGCAAAGAGGATCAAGACTTTGATGGAGGACATTGTCACAGAACATGAGTCCAAGAGAAAAAGCGAGTTCGACACCCTGCAGTCTCAGATCAATCCCCATTTCCTTTACAATACTCTGGACATCATTGTGTGGATGATTGAAAATGAGCAGAAGCAGGAGGCTGTGAAAGTGGTCACCGCCCTGGCCCGGTTTTTCCGCATCAGCTTAAGCAGGGGAAAGAGTATTATTCCTGTGAGGGATGAGCTGGAGCATGTGCGCAATTATCTCATGATCCAGCAGATGAGGTTTAAAAATAAATTTGTCTATGTCATTGACGCGGAAGAAGAGCTCATGGATATGGCCAGCTTAAAGCTTATGCTTCAGCCTCTGGTGGAAAATGCCGTGTATCACGGAATGGAGTTTATGGACGGAGACGGAGAGATCCGCATAAAGGTCTATGGGAATAAAGGGGATCTGTGGTTTGAGATAAAGGACAACGGCCTTGGCATGACAGAGGAACAGGCGGAAAGCCTCTTAAGCGACAAACCTCATGTGTCCTCCAGGAGAGGGTCGGGAATCGGCGTGAAGAATGTGAACGAGCGCATTAAACTGTATTTCGGAGACAGCTACGGTCTGTTCATTCAGTCAGAACCGGATGAGGGAACTCTTATACGCATCCATCTTCCGGCTCAGCCTTACAGAGAGAATATGGAGAGGGAAGGAACATGATAGGAAAGCGGGGAAAATTACTGATTCTTGTCTATATCATATGTCTGGCCGTGCTGTTTCTCATGTGCTCCACGGATCTGATTATCGGGGAGCCGGAGAAGGAGATCTACCAGGTGGCTGTTATCATTGAGGATGTGGGGGATGACAACTACAGCAATTTCCGCAAAGGCATGGACCAGGCGGCAGTGGAATTCAACGCCGATGTCCGGTTTATCACCCTGTATGACAAGCAGGACAATGCCCAGCAGATGGAGCTTATCAGCCGGGAGCAGCAGGACGGCGCCGATGCCCTTATCGTGGCGCCGGTTGACGAAGGACAGGTAGTGGGCGCTCTGGCCGAAAAGAAGGTCAGCGTTCCGGTGATTCTCCTGGATTCGGGCCTTACGGGAGAAGAGGTGGCGGGAGTGGTGATGGCGGACTATAAGAAGATGGGACAGAAGCTGGCGGATGAGATAGCCGACAGGGAGGGGGAGGGCTGCCGGGTGCTGGTGCTTTCAGACGGAAAGAACAAGACCGCAGCCAGCCGCTTGTTTGTGGAAGGCGCGGCAGGAATTCTGGAAAGGCTGGGACTGCCCTGTCATATGGTCATAAGCGGGGAAGGGCAGGTAATGAAGAGTCTTTTGGAGGCCTTTGGAGACACAGGGGAGGGGCCGGCGGTAATCCTGGCGGAAAGCCCGGAGCTTCTGGCCGAGGCGGCGGCAGCCCTGGCAGAGGGGCCCTCCTTTTTGAAGCAGACGGAGGGGCTCTACGGCAGGGGGAATACCATGCAGATCTTAAACTATCTGGACCGGGGGCTCATCACCGGCGTCTGCGTCACAGACGGATTTAGCACAGGGTATTTCAGCGTCCGCATGGCTATAGAGGCCATAGAGGGATTAAGAGGCCAGGCTCCTATGGAGATGGAGGTTTATTATATCGAGAAGGAGGATCTGCGGGATCCTGCATATGAGAAAATATTGTTTCCCATAGAGTAGAGGAGGATGAGAATGATGTGGAAAAGGGCGGTTATATGTATGCTTTTGGCGGCATTTCTCGGAGGATGCACAAAGGGACAAAAGGAGGAGCAAAAGACGGAGATCCGCATGGGCATCAGCCTTTACCGGGGAGACGATACGTTTATCAACAATATCCGCAGTGTGCTGGAGACAAAGGCAAAAGACTATGAGCGGGAACACGGAATCAAGGTGATTCTGGATATTCAGGATGCCAAGGGAAGTCAGAATACCCAGAACAACCAGGTGGAGCGCTTTATCTCCTTAGGGTGCGATGTGCTGTGCATCAACCCGGTGGACCGCATGGATGCCTCTGTCATTATTGACAAAGCCATGACGGCAGGGGTGCCCGTGGTGTTTTTTAACCGTCAGCCTGTGGAGGAGGATATGAACCGGTGGGACAGACTTTATTACATCGGCGTGGACGCCAAGGAGACCGCCGTCCTCCAGGGGCAGATGGTGGTGAACCTTTACAGGAAAGAGCCTTTGGCTGTGGATCTGAACGGAGACGGCGTGGTAAATTATGTACTTCTGGAAGGGGAGACCAGCCACCAGGATTCCCTGATTCGGACGGAGTGGTCCATCCAGACGTTGAAGGACGGGGGCGTACCCATAGAAAAGATTACAGGCGGCATCGCCAACTGGGAGAGAAGTCAGGCGTCGGCTCTTATGGAGCAGTGGCTGTCGGAATATCCGGATACCATCGAACTGGTGGTCAGCAACAATGACGACATGGCCCTTGGGGCCATCGACGCCCTGGAGCGGGAGGGAATCAGGGAGATGAACGTCATCGGCATCGACGGCACAACCCCCGGTTTGGAGGCTCTTGAAAGCGGAAAGCTTCTGGGCACGGTCTCGGCCAACAAGGAACTTTATGCCAGCGTGATCGTGGAACTGGCGGCCAGCTGCGCTATGGGGGAGGTTCTTCCCAAAGAGTATCCTCTGGAGGACGGAACCTATTACTGGGCGCCTCAGGAAATCCTTATCCATAATGCAGAGTGACTGCGGCGGGAATCAAAGGTTACTATTTCCGTCATGGCGAATCACCGCACTGATTCGCCATGGGCCAATACCCTTATGAGGCCAATCAAAGAAAATTCATATAAAATCAAAAAAAATCTTATAGAAAATAGAGAGAAAGTCCTATATAATATCTTTGTCAGTGGTCATAATGTACAAAGCAGCGCAGAGACTTATGACCAAAATCAATAAAATCGCTCAGAAAACTGGGCAGAAAATGGGAGGATTTTTCAATTATGAGATTATCCAGAAAAGTAACGGCTATGGCATTGGCATCCATGATGGCAGTATCCATGATGGCATGCGGAAGCAGCGATTCTTCCGCACCGGCTACTACGGCAGCGCCGGCAGCCACAGAGGCGGCTAAGACAGAGGCAGCCAAGGAGACGGAAGCAGCTAAGGAAGCGGCTACAGAGGCAGCCAAGGAGACAGAGAAAGCAGTAGGCGCAGGCGGCAGCATCGGTGTCTGCATCTATAAGTTTGACGACGCATTTATGACCACATACCGTAACGCACTTCAGGAGATCCTGGAAGGCAAGGGCTATACCGTAAGCGTTATGGACGGCAAGAATGACCAGGCCGAGCAGAATAACCAGATCAACAACTTTATCACACAGGGTGTTGACGCTTTGATCATCAACCCGGTTATGACTTCCGCGGCTGATCAGATTATCGCTACCGTAAAAGACGCAGGCGTTCCCACAGTCCTCATCAACCGTGAGCCCACTGCAGACCAGATGAGCGCATATGACAAGCTGGTTTATGTAGGATGTGACGCACGTCAGTCCGGAACCATGCAGGGCGAGCTGATCTTAGATACCCCCAATAAGGGCGATATCAACGGCGACGGCAAAGTTTCCTATATCATGATTCAGGGCGATCCTGAGAACGTTGATGCACAGTACCGTACCGAGTTCTCCGTTAAGGCGCTGACAGACGCAGGCATTACGGTTGAAGAACTTGACCTTCAGCGCGGCGACTGGGACCGCAACAAGGGCCAGGAGATCGCACAGAACGACCTTGCCAAGTTCGGCGATGAGATCGAAGTTATCTTCTGCAACAACGATGATATGGCAATCGGCGCTCTGCAGGCAATCCAGGCAGCAGGCCGCAAGGTAAATGAAGATATCTATCTGGTAGGTGTTGACGCTCTTGACGCAGCTCTCAACGAGGTTGTTAACGGCAATATGACCGGTACCGTATTAAACGATGCCAACGGCCAGGCAGCAGGCGCAGTTGAGGCTATGGAAGCTCTCCTCGGCGGAAAGACCTATGCAGCAGGCGAGCAGTCCATCTATGTTGACTATGTAAAGGTTACTCCGGAGAATGCAGCTGATTTCCAGTAATCCATAAGAATTAACCATCAGGGAGTGCGTGTGCCTTGGCGCACGCACTCCCTTTTATGTACACGGGCGCTTTGGGGCCCGAACCTGCATGCGGGATCAGGTACCTGGATGCAGGTCTATGAAAATTGATGAAGGGGGTCAGCAAATTGTCAAAGTATCGTTTGGAGATGCACAATGTGGTTAAGACCTTTCCGGGCGTTAAGGCCTTAGACGGTGCGCAGCTGAATCTGCGTCCGGGCACGGTCCATGCCCTTATGGGCGAGAACGGAGCGGGGAAGTCTACCCTGATGAAGTGCATGTTCGGTATCTACCACATGGATGAGGGTGAAGTGATTTATGAGGGGGAGAAGGTTCAGATCAAAGGTCCTTTGGATGCGTTAAACCGGGGTATCGCCATGGTGCACCAGGAGCTGCAGCCCATTCCTGAGAGAAGTATCGGCGAGAATATCTATGTGGGCCGGTATCCCACCAAAAAGTTAGGCCCGGTGACGGTCATTGACCATGGCAGGATGTATGAGGACGCCGCCAGGGTTCTGAAAGAAGTTCATTTAAACTTTGACCCTAAGGCCAAGCTTGGCAGCCTTTCCGTATCTCAGATGCAGCTGGTGGAGATTGCCAAGGCCGTGTCCGCCGACTGTAAAGTTTTGATTCTGGATGAGCCCACCTCATCCCTGACGGCGGCTGAGGTGGAAGCTCTGTTTACCATCATTGACGAGCTCCGCAGGAAGGGAGTCTCCATTGTCTACATCAGCCATAAGATGGATGAGATCCTTCGGATCAGCGACGAAGTGACCATTATGAGAGACGGACAGTATATCGGCACCTGGGAGTCAAAGGAGCTGACTACGGATTTCATCATCACCAAAATGGTGGGCCGGGAACTTTCCGAGCTGTACCCTGTGCGGGAGAATGTTCCGGAAGAGGTAGTATTTGAGGTGGAAGATTTCACTTCCATCAATCCCAAGAGCTTCCGTCACGCCTCCTTCCAGCTGAGAAAGGGGGAGATCCTTGGTGTGGCAGGACTGGTAGGCGCCCAGCGTACGGAACTTATGGAAGGATTGTTCGGACTCCGGGCCCACACGGCGGGAAGAATTCTTTATAAAGGGCAGGAGTTAAAAATCGACCAGCCCAAGGATGCTATTAACAACGGAATCGCCATGCTGACAGAGGACCGCCGCGCTACGGGAATCTTAGGCGTTTTGTCCATTGCTGATAATGTTTCCATCGCGTCGCTGAACCAGTATCTCATCGGAGGCTTTATGCTGGATGATGCCAAGATCGAGAATCTGGTGCAAGAGAACGTGGCAAAGCTTTCCATCAAGACACCTTCATCCAAGACCCAGATACAGTCCCTCTCCGGCGGCAACCAGCAGAAGGTGCTGATCAGCCGGTGGCTGGCCAACAATCCTGATGTGTTTATCATGGATGAGCCCACCCGCGGCATTGATGTGGGTGCCAAGTATGAGATCTACTGTATTATCGCCGAGATGGCAAAACAGGGCAAGAGCATTATTATGATATCTTCCGAGATGAGCGAGCTCATCGGTATGTCCGACCGCATTATGGTTATGTGCGACGGCCGCGTCACCGGATTTATCGACGGCAAAGAGGCCAATCAGGAAAATATCATGGCTCTGGCGACCCAGTTTGAATAAGGAGGGAGAACATTATCATGCAAAAATCATTTGATCTGAAAAAATTCATGTCCAATAATGCGATCATTATCCTGATCGTGCTGCTGGCCATCCTGACGGGATGCACCACCAAGAATTTCTTTACCATAAACAATTTTAAGAACCTGGTAGTCAATGTGTCTCCCCGTTTCATCATTGCCTGTGGCGTGTCGGGATGTCTGATTACCAAAGGCACGGACCTTTCCGCAGGACGTGCCGTGGGACTGGCAGCCTGTATTTCAGCTATGATGCTCCAGAGTATTGACTATGCGGCCCGTATGTTCCCGTGGATGCCCGACATCCCATGGCCTGTGGCTCTGGTTATTGTTATGGTGATTATGGGAGCTTTCGGCGCAGTCAACGGCATTGTGATCTCAGTTCTTAAGGTTCCGCCCTTTATCGCAACTCTGGGTATGCAGACCATTATCTACGGTCTCTGCTCCCTGATTACCAACAACCAGCCTATGGGCGGCTACAAGAAGAGTTATCTGACCGTGGCCAGCGGTTCCCTTGGCCCCATTCCTTATCTCATGATCTTTGCCGTAGTAGTGGGAGCTTATTTCCTGTTCCTCTACAATAAAACCCGTCACGGCAAGTATATGTACGCCATCGGCGGCAATGAAAACGCAGCCCAGGTTGCCGGCGTCAATGTGCGGGCCTCCCTGATCCGCATCTATGTGCTGGCAGGATGTATGTACGCCATGGCAGGCTTCCTGGTAGGCGCCAAGGCCGGCGGCGCTTCCACGGCGACGGGGCAGGGCTATGAGCTGGAAGCCATTGCGGCATGTACTATCGGCGGCGTGTCCGCCAACGGCGGTGTGGGCCGTGTAGGCGGTATCCTGGTAGGCGTGCTGGTGTTTGAGATCTTAAAGATCTGTCTCCAGTTCCTCCGCGTGGACCCGGCTTATACCTATATCGCACAAGGTCTTGTTATCGTTATTGCGGTTGCCCTTGACCTTCGCAAGTATCTGCAGAAGAAATAGCCATAGGAAAGGAAGTTGCCAGTCATGACAGAGGAAGAGAAGATTGCCGGCGGGGAAGGTGCGGCAGACAGCGGCAGAAAGGAAAAGAAGGGGTCTTCGGGAAGCGCTTTTGAGGGGATCTATGACAGGCTTCCGGATATTTCCCTGAAATCCCTGGATTTGTTTATCGCTGCCTGTGTCATTGCGCTGGTGGCAGTGGTGGTCATTGGGGTGCTGAGGGCCCGCCATGTGATATAAGCCTATATGACATTGCAGTTTCTGTTGATTGATCAATGGAAACTGCATTTTTTGTTATCTGGGGCATATGCCGTTACGTTCACCCCATGAACGATAACCAAAACAGAGAAATAGGGCGGCATATTGATGATAAGATGTTTACAGAAAATTTGGGGTATGATAAAATTGAAATGATTAGGGAGCGGTAAAATAAAAGGGCGGGGAGGAGGGAGATGGTATATGGCCAGAGTGATTGGCATAGGATATCAGGACTTTGCAGAGTTGATTGCCAGCGGCTGTTTTTATGTGGATAAGACAGATTTTATCAGAGAATGGTGGGAGCATAAAGATGTTGTCACTTTGATTACCCGGCCCCGCCGTTTTGGCAAAACTTTGAATATGAGTATGTTGGAACAGTTTTTTTCCGTAAAATACAAAGATCAGGCCCATATATTTGAGGATTTTTCCATTTGGCAGAACGGGGAATACCGAAAACTCCAAGGAACATATCCGGTGATCTCTCTTGAATTTAAGGTTCATGACCCGAAAGATGAAAAGAGTCTGGAGGATACGGTGAGGGCTGCTTTAAAGCAGATTGAAGATATGGATTACAAGGCAAATCTTATGGAGGAGGGAATCCATAAGGATAGAATCAAAAGTTACGGATTTGCGTTTCAGGGGAAATCCGTACTTATTGGATAATTATTATTGGAGAAGGTGTCACTATGCAAAAGATATTGGTGGTGGATGATGCGGAGCTGAACCGGGAACTGCTCTGTGAGATGCTTAAGGATGAATATGTTGTGGACATGGCGGAGGACGGGGAGGAGGCTTTAAAGAAGCTGAGTGCCTGTGATGGAAAGCCGGCGGCAATTCTTTTAGATCTCCAGATGCCGAAAAAGGATGGCTTTTCTGTCATTATAGAGATGAAGCGGAAGGGCTGGCTCAAAAAGATTCCCATTCTTGTCATCAGCGGCGAGTATGCCACGGAGGTGGAGAGCCAGTGCTTTGAAATGGGGGTCTCGGACTTTATCCACAAACCCTTTGAGAGTTCCATTGTCAAAAAGCGGGTAAGGAATACCATTGACCTTTTTGCCAGCAAGAACAAGCTGGAACAGAAGGTGGAGGAGCAGGAGAGGACCTTAAAGGAGCAGTATGAGATCATCCGCATTCAGGAGGAGAAGCTTCGGCAGGAAAAGTCTTTCCGAAAACTGATGCTGGAATATCAGGCGGCCATTATGGAGGTGGAGACAAGACTGAAAGTACTGAACGGAGAGTTCTCCCAGGAGTACAACAGAAACCCCTTTGAGTCCATTAAGAGCAGATTAAAGTCGCCGGCCAGTATCTATGAAAAGCTGGAGAGAAAAGGATTTCCTGAGACTGTGGAGAGCATTCGGGAGAATCTGACGGATGTGGCAGGCGTCCGGGTGATCTGTTCCTTTCCCGATGATATTTACCGCCTGGCAGCCCTTCTGATTAAGCAGGATGATATCATTCAGTTCCAGAAAAAGGATTACATCGAGAACCCTAAGCCCAACGGATACCGGAGCCTTCACCTGATTGTGGAGGTGCCTATATTCCTGTCCAATGAGAAGAAGCACATGAAGGTGGAAGTGCAGTTCCGCACCATTGCCATGGACTTCTGGGCCAGTCTGGAGCACAAGTTAAAATATAAAAAGAACGTGGCCGACACGGGCGAGATCGAGTGGCAGTTAAAAGCCTGTGCGGATTCCATAGAGGCCCTGGATTATCAGATGCAGGAGATCAGGGATAAGATTGACCGTTCCAAAGGATAAATTTCATATCAGTGAGAGAGTGCAGAGTCTTTTTGAGATCAAATGGATTCTGCACTCTTTTTTTGCGATGCAATTTGCATAATAGACAAAAAAATCCCTTTATTTTATCTATATTTACTCTTGTATTACCAATGGATTCTCTTATATAATGATTGTACATAATACATTCGGCGAATTAATTATGTCAAATGAAACCCAAAAGATACCCTCAGAGCCCTTGGGCCGGGGTACGAGGAAAGGAGAAAAAAATGAAGTATGATTTTACTTCCATCATGGATCGAAAAGGTATGGATGCCTCAGCCGTAGATGTTCCGGGAACCATAAAGGGAGCCGGTTTTTTTGTGGATGGGGATCTGAGAGAGGGCTTTGACATTATCCCCATGTGGGTGGCGGATATGAATTTCCCTACTGTGCCATCCATTCCCCAGGCCATGATCGAGAGGGCGAAGCACCCGGCTTACGGCTATTTCATGCCCAGGACCGAGTACTATGAAGCCATTATCCGGTGGCATGAGACCCGGTACAAAGTCCGCGGCCTTAAGCCGGAGCATATCGGTTATGCCAACGGTGTCCTTGGCGGAATCGTGGCGGCGCTGCGGGTATTGTGCTGTGACGGGGATGATGTTCTGGTACAGTCCCCCACCTATGTGGGCTTTACCCATTCCATTGAGGACAACGGATGGAATGTGGTGCTGAATCCTCTGAAGGAAGACGAGAACGGAGTATGGAGAATCGACTATGAGGATTTGGAGGAGAAGCTGACCAGGCGCAGGATTCATGCGGCGGTGCTGTGCTCTCCCCACAATCCGTCAGGTCGGGTTTGGGAGCGGTGGGAACTGGAAAAACTCATGGAGATTTACAGAAAGCATGACGTGTACGTGGTGTCGGATGAGATATGGGCGGACCTTGTGATGCCGGGCCATACTTATATTCCAACCCAGAGCATCTCAGAGGATGCCAGAAACCGTACGGTGGCTGTCTATGCGCCTTCCAAAACCTTCAATCTGGCCGGGCTGGTAGGCTCCTACACCGTGGTTTACAACTCCTACCTTAGAGACCGGATGGACCGTGCGGCGAAGATGACCCATCTGAATCATATGAATGTGCTGTCCATGTACGCCCTCATGGGCGGATACAGCCAGGAAGGGGCACAGTGGACAGATGAGCTGTGCAGGGTTCTCGACGGGAATCACACCTATGCCGTGGATTACATCAGGGAGCATTTTCCCGGCATAAAGGTGTCAAAGCCTGAGGGAACCTACATGCTGTTTATGGACTGTACCCAGTGGTGTGAGGAACATGGAAAGACCATTGAAGAGGTGCAGAAGGCAGGTGTGGAAGTCGGGGTGATCTGGCAGGACGGAAGGCCGTTCTACGGGCCCTGCCATATCCGTCTCAACTTAGCCCTGCCCCTGTCCAGAGTGAAGGAGGCTTTTTCACGCATGGACCGGTATGTTTTTAATGCGTAACCATTATGAGATTTCAGAAAAGGCGGTAAGCACATGAAAGAGAAAAAGAAATTTAAAATGCCACATTTACTGTGGATTATGACGGCCCTGATTTTCATTGCCAGCATCTGCACCTATTTTATACCCGCCGGTCAGTTTGCCACAGACGAGACGGGAAAGGTTCTCGGCGACTCCTTCAACTGGCTGGGGCATCAGACCCCTGTATCTCCCTGGAGAGCCCTGTTCATGCTGAGGGAAGGCCTTAACAGTTCCGGCACCATTATCTTTACAGTCATGGTATCAGGGGCCAATGTGGCAGTGATTTTGGCCACGGGAGCCATGGACGATTTTCTGAACTGGGCCATCTATCAGCTGAAGGATAAGGGGGAAAATCTTCTCCTGTCCATTTTGTTCTGCCTCATGGTGTACCTGGGCGGTTTCGGCGGAAGCGATGCTCTCATTGCCGTAGTGCCCGTGGGCGTCCTCTTTGCCAAGAAGATGAAGCTGGACCCTATTGTGGCAATCGGGGTTACCAGCTATGCCACTCTCATCGGATTCGGAACAGGTCCCACCAAGGTTTCCATAACCCAGATGCTTATGGGCGTGCCCATTTACTCCGCATTTACCGCCAGATTTCTCTTTATGAATCTGTTCATGATCATAGGGCTGTGCTTCCTTTTATCCTATGTGAAAAAGATACGCAAAGATCCCACCAAATCCCTGATGTATGGATGCGGCTGGGAGCCGGATAACCTGAGCATGGGCGAGAACGAGGAACAGCTTCTGAAAGATACGAAAATGACCTGGCAGACGGCTGCGATTATGACCCTTTTCTTTGGGCAATACCTGATTATCGTGCTCTTTGGCAACAAGACAGGAGATCTCTACAGCTTTGTAGTGGCAGTCCATATGATCTCAACGGTCCTTGCCGGAGTCATAGGAGGGATGGATCCGGACAAACTTGCCAATACCTTTGCCAAGGGCCTTGCAGGCATGGCTTTCGTAGGCTTTGTCATTGGCCTGGCCAAGATCATGTCCATGGTAATGAGCGAGGGCAATATTATTCATACTATTGTCTATGTGCTGACCAGCCCCTTAAAAGGGCTTCACAAATCTGTTGCAAGTATCGGAATGACAGCCATCATCGCCGTAGTGAACCCTCTGATTCCGTCGGCCACGTCCAAGGCAGCCATTCTCGTGCCTATTTTCCAGCCTGTAGGCGAGGCCCTGCAGCTTGCTCCCCAGCTTATCGTTCAGGCGTTCCAGTTCGGAGACGGTTTTACCAATCTGATCTCTCCCGTACTGGGCTGGACAGTGGGTTCCTGTGCCATGGCCAATGTTCCGTTTGACAAATGGTTCCGGTGGGTGCTTCCAAAGGTTTTGTGCTTCATGCTTGTATCCTTTGTACTGATCTTTATTCTGACCAGTATAGGGTGGGGAGTGTAAGAGCACATGTATTGTCTTCTGCCGTTAAACTGTCCGCGGCCAGGGAGAGGAAAGCTGGCCGGGATGAACGGCGGCTTATGAATCGGGTCAGATAAAAAGGAAGGAGAAGAGCACAGATGGAAGTTAATAAGGATATATTGGAGCTGGCGGGGGAATATGAGGATTATGTGAAGAGGCAGAGACAGCATTTTCATATTCACCCTGAGGTGTCAGGAGCAGAGTTTGAGACTTCAAAGTATCTGAAGGCAGAGACACAGGCCATGGGACTTCAGATACAGGAACTAAAGGGAACCGGATTTATAGGGATTTTGGATACGGGAAGACCGGGTAAGACTTTGGTGATTCGGTCCGATATTGACGCTCTTCCCATGGATGAGGCCAAGGAGAACTTAAAAGGCCCCAAGGCCTGTGTGTCGAATGTGGCGGGAGTATGCCACGGGTGCGGCCATGACGCTCATATGGCCATTGCCCTGGGAACCATGAAGGTGCTGTGCCGCTTAAAGGACAGGTTTTCGGGAAAGATTCTCTTTGCGTTTGAGGAAGGGGAAGAGAGAGGAGCGGGAGTGGGAGTCATGATAGAAGCCCTGAAGGAGTGGAAGCCTGACGGGGTCTATGGCAACCATGTGACGGCATTTATGGATGCGGGAACCATCTGTGCCGATGAAGGTCCCAGGATGGCCGGGGCCATCGGCATCGACATGACGGTCCATGGTCAGGGAGGCCACGGCTCCAGGCCTGATCTGTCCATCAACCCCATTATAGCTGCCTGCCAGATCATCAGTCAGCTGTCCGTAGCCTGGACCACCCGCATTGACGTGATGAAGACCGTGACCTTATCCATCGGACAGATAAAAGGCGGGCAGCAAAGCAATATTATTCCCGATGATACCTACATAGGCGGTTCCTGCCGGTTTTATGACATGGACGAGGCCAGGAAAGCGGAGGAGATCATCAGGCAGGTGGCCCGGGGAGTGGCAGAAGTGAACCGGTGTACCGTCACCTTCGGGCCGAGAAACAAGATTCTGGCTCCGCCGGTGGTCAATGACAAAGAGCTGGCTGAACTTTCCAGACAGGGAATCCGGGAGATTCTTCCTCCGGATACACTGGTTTCCGATATCAAATGGTTTGCTTCCGAATCATTCAGCCAGTACACCATGAACTTCCCCGCAGTTCTGAATTTCATCGGCATAAGAAATGAAGAAAAGGGAACCGGGGCGGAACATCACAACGGAAGGTTTGATGTAGATGAGGATGCGCTGAAGACGGCAGTGATCGCAGCCGCCAAATTTGCCCTGGATTTTCTGTAAGAATAGACATTTCCCGAAGTATCCGGTATAATTGCCTTATGGGCTAAGAAACGGAGGGAAACAGCATATGGAAAAATTGACAAAAAGGAAACTCCAGGCCATAGAGTCCCGAAAACATATTTTGGATACGGCTCTTGAACTGACGAAAAAGTACGGCTTTGAAAGGGCGTCCATACAGGATATCTGCAGGGAGGCCGGCGTGTCCACCGGAGCTTTCTATCATTACTTTAAGTCCAAGGATGAGATTGTCTTAGGGTGGTTTGACTGGTGCGACAGATTTTTTAAAAATGAGGTGATTCCACAGATAAAGGGTGATTCTTCCTGTGAGAAAGTGCTCGCCTACATATCAAATATGGCCCGATACGCAGAGGATACAGGTGTTGAATATATTACGGTTGTTTATCGGGCCCAGCTTCAGGTGGACAATGAAATTTTCCTTCACGGGAAGAGAGCGGTTCCCGACGGATTGGCGGCGCTGATAGCCGAGGGCCAGGAATCAGGAGAATTCCGCAGGGATATCGGGGCGCGGGAGATGACCGATGAGATTCTGATCGTATTTCGGGGAACAGTCCTGAACTGGTGCTGGAGCAAGGGAGCCTACAGTCTGAGCGACAACGCCTTAAGGCTTGTGGCCAGGTACATGGCCGCATTCATGGAGAAGGACTGCAGTGCGGGAAGTTCATTGGCTTTTGCCAATGTGAGATTGAAAGAGGGATAATAAAGAGGGATATACATGGAACTGCGCCAATTTACCTATGTGGACATGGTGGCAAAGTGCGGAAGTTTCACCAAGGCCGCCGCCAAGCTTTTTATCAGCCAGCCGGCTCTCAGCAATTATATAAATAAGGTGGAGGAAGAACTGGGCATGAAATTATTTGACCGCTCATCTACCCCTCTGCTTCTGACCTATGGAGGGGAGCAGTACCTGAAACGGGCCAAGAAGATCCTGACCCAGATCGACGATATGGACCGGGAGCTGAGGGATATCACCCACCATATGCAGGGACGTCTAAGGCTGGGATTCCCCAGTGAGAGAATCATCTATATGCTTCCTCTTATTTTGGCTCCCTTTAAAAAGCGCTATCCGGGAATCCAGGTTCAGGTAGTCAGCGGGCCGGGGAACCGCCTTACGGAGATGTTAAGAGGCGGGGACGTGGACTTTGTCATGCTTCCCAACTGGACAAAGGAGAAGGATATTGCCCAGGAGGAAGTGGCCGTGGAGGAACTGGTTTTGGTGGCGGCAAAGGGTTACTTAAAAGAAGACCATCTCCTGGATCGGGAGAGGAAGATTGTCAACTGGAGGAAAGCAGCCGGTCTGCCTCTTATCACTCTGAACAAGGGTCATGCCCTGAGAGCCTGTGTGGATGTGCTGTACCGGAACGCAGGATTGAAACCGGTAATTTTCATGGAGTCTCACAGCAATATGCTGTCTTACCGTCTGGCTGCCCAGGGATTCGGTATTGCCGTTGTGCCGGAGATTACTCTGGAGCTTATGGGTGAAACCATGGAGGCGGAGGCCTTTCATCTGTCAGAGCGTCCCATTACCTGGGAAGTTCAGGCCCTGTACCGGGAAGGCTGCTACTTGGGAGAGGTGGAGAAGGCTTTTCTCTCCATTACAAGGGAGGCCATGGCCGCCCATAAGAAACGGTTATAGACCTCATTCGCAAATACCAATTTTACTTATGAGAGGATACCCCCTTATAATGATTGTAGCAAATCATTAAAGGGGGCATTTTTTATGGGAAAAAACCTGACAAGGAAGATTCTTGAAGCTCATCTGGCAAAGCCTTCCGGAATGAGGCCGGGGGAGGAAATCTTTTTAAAGGTAGATCAGACTCTGACCCATGACATTAATGCGGTTATGACTTACCTGGCTTTTGAGGCAGTGGGGCTTGAGAGGACCCAGGTGGAGTGCAGTGTCAGCTATCTGGATCATAACCTGCTTTATCTGGACCATAAGACGCCGGACGATCATATTTATCTTCAGTCTGTGGCAAAACGGTACGGAGTTCATGTGTCAAGACCCGGCAACGGCATTTGCCATGCCGTACATATGGCCAGATTCGGAAAGCCGGGCAAGCTTTCCATGGGCGGGGACAGCCATACCCCTCACGGCGGAGCCATAGGCATGCTGTGCATCGGAGTGGGAGGCATGGATGTGGCCACAGCCATGACAGGCGTTCCCATGAGGCTTAAGATGCCGGAGGTTATCAAGGTGAATCTCACCGGCAGGTTAAAGCCGGGATGCAATGCCAAGGAAGTGGTTCTTGAGATGCTTAGGAGAACGGGAATCAAAGGCGGCCTGGGAAAAGTATTCGAGTATGTGGGACCAGGCGCCGCAGCTTTAGAGGTTGGTGAGCGGGCAACCATCACCAATATGGGAGCGGAGATGGGAGCCACCACATCCATCTTCCCGGCGGATTGGCAGGTGCGCAGGTTTTTAAAGGCCCAGGACAGGGAGGAGGACTACATAGAACTTCTTCCTGATGAGGATGCAGAGTATGACGGGGAAGTGGAGATCAACTTAAGCGGGCTGGAACCCTTATGCGCATGTCCTCATCAGCCGGACAATGTAAAACCTTTGAGGGAAGTGGAGAAAAAGAAGGTACAGCAGGTATTTATAGGAAGCTGTACCAACACCAGCTACTCTGATGTGGCCAAGGCGGCCCTGGTGCTTAAGGGAAGACATGTTCACGAGGATGTGAGCTGTACCTGCGCCGTGTCCTCCAAGCAGATCTACAGGCAGCTTATGAAGGACGGATATGTAGAAATGCTTCTGGATGCGGGAGTGCGTCTTTTGGAGATCGCCTGCGGTCCCTGCTGCGCCATCGGTCAGTCGCCGGCCAGCGAAGGGGTGGCGGTGCGCACATCCAACCGGAATTTTAAAGGCAGAGCAGGCAATCCCACGGCGGAGATTTATCTGGTAAGCCCGGAGAGCGCGGCGGCCACAGCCATTATGGGAACATTTGCCAGCGCAGAGGATATTCTGGGGGACGAGGTGGCAAAGCTGGCGGATATCCATGATCCGGAACATTTCCCAGTGGATGATTCCATGATCATTAAGCCTTTGGAGGGGGATGAGGCAAAGAGGGTAGACATCGTGAGAGGGCCTAACATCCAGCCCCTTCCCGTACCAGAACCACCGGCGCAAAACCTCAGAGTTCCCGTAAGTTTAAAGACTGTGGACAATATTACCACTGACGACATTACGCCGGCCAGCGCGGAATTTTCCAGCATGCGCTCCAACATTCCTCTTATGTCTAAGTACTGCTATCATCGGTATGATCCGGAGTTTGCAGAGCGGGCAAGGGCCATGGGGCAGAGCATTATCATAGGCGGGGAGAACTACGGACAGGGATCTTCCAGGGAACATGCGGCCATTAATCCCATGTATCTGGGGGTGAGGGCGGTGATTGCCAAGAGCATAGCAAGGATTCATAAGGGAAATCTGGTAAATCACGGGATTATTCCCATGATCTTTGAGAATCCTGATGATTATGACAACATAGAGAAAGGAGATGAACTGGAGGTACATGATCTGCTTGATCAGATGCAGACGAAAGCGGTGGAGATCCGCAATGTGACGAAAAACGTAACTTTTAAAGTAAGACTGGAATTGTCCCACAGTGAACTGGAGGTAATCTCCTGCGGCGGACAGTTGAGGTACTTGAAGAAGCAGCTGGAAAAAAAGGCTGCACAGGAGGGGAATCATGAGTGACAATAAAGAAAAAAAGAGTTTGTGGCAGGAATTTAATGATATGGGCGGCATGCCTTTGTGGATGTATCTGGTATGCTCAGGAATCGTCATAGCCGTGGTGGCGGCAGGAGCCCTGGGATCGGATATTACGGCATTTATCGCAGTCAGTTTTACCATTGCCATTCTTTTTAACAAAATAGGAAAAATTCTTCCCATCTGGAATACTTATATCGGCGGAGGCCTGCTGATGGTGTTCTTCGGAACGGCACTGTTAAAACAGTTCAATCTGATTCCCGAAAAGTATGTGGAGCTTATCGGCACCATGATACAGGGAGACGTGAATATTTTGAACACGTTCATTATCTCCCTGATCGCAGGCTCCATTCTTTCTCTGGACAGGAAAGTGCTTCTGCGCAGTTTCGGCGGTTATATCCCGGCCATTCTCGGCGGCCTTGCAGGAGCCAGCCTTTTCGGAATCGCCACAGGCCTGCTGTTCGGGGTATCCCCCATCAATATGGTTATCCGCTATGTGCTTCCCATTATGGGCGGCGGAAACGGAGCCGGGGCTGTGCCCCTGTCCCAGATCTACGAGCAGATCAGCGGGGAGCCGGCAGCCAATTATTATTCCTTTGCCATTATCATCCTGACCATTGCCAATCTGTTTTGTATTGTCGCCGGTGCTCTCTTAAACCGGTTAGGCCAGATGAAACCGTCACTGACCGGCGACGGAACCAATATTATGCCTGTTGACAGCAAACTGATCAAAGAAGACGTAAAGGTAAAGGTTACGCTCAATGATTACTGCGGCGCCCTTCTTCTTATCGGCACCATCTTTGCGGTGGGACGTCTCTTCAGCAAAGTGCTGCTGCCCACGATCTTCGGGGCCCAGATTCATAACTTTGCATACAGCATTATTTTTGTGGTGATCATTGCGGCTTTGGGGATTGTTCCTGCCAATATCCGGGCGGCTGCAAAGAATGTGCAGGGCTTCATGGTAACCGTAGTCGGCATTGCCTTAATGGTGGGCATGGGCGTGGACTTTGATCTGGCGGAACTTGCGGCGGCGGCAAGCCCAAGCAACCTTCTCATCGCTCTTATGGTGGTGATCGGCGCCATCATAGGAAGTGCCTTTGTGGGCAAGCTGGTTGGATTCTATCCCATTGACGCCGCAGTCACCGCCGGCCTTTGTATGGCCAACCGGGGCGGCTCCGGCGACATCGCGGTTCTCGGCGCTGCCAATCGTCTGGAACTGATCAGCTACGCCCAGCTGTCCAGCCGTGTAGGCGGAGGCATTGTGCTGATTATCGCATCCTTCTTCTTCTCCTTCTTTTTGTAAGGGGAAGGGCAGGGAACCTGGATTGGGGTAAAGATTGGAAACATGAGGAGACTTCACAGTGGGGATGTGTTCCCGCTGATATGGCAGGAGCTAAAAGGCGGCTCCTGCCGCTGCAGATAATGAGGAGAATGAAAGTATGAGTGAGAAGGTATGGAAAGAGCTGGCGGTGACGCCGGAGGAGGAAGAACTGGTTAAGGAGATCAGGGAAGGCGGAGCCGGGCGCAGGTTAGGGGAAGAGGAGCTGAACCGTTTTCATGCAGGCCAGGAGCGGGATTTTGAGATTCCTACCAGGGTGGGAAATACTTTGGTTCATTATTACCGCCCTGAGGGCTGTGAGGGAAAGAAAATCCCCCTGTTTATCAACATGCACGGCGGCGGTTTTGTGAAGGGCAGGAGAGATCAGGATATTGTATTCTGCCGCAATATCTGCAGCCGCTGTGGATGCGCCATACTGGATATCGACTATGTGCCGGCGCCGGCCATGCGCTATCCGGGGCAGGTATATGCCTGCTATGAAGTGATGCTGTACTGCGCCGATCACAGCGAGGAGCTTTTGATTGACCGGGAGCGTATGGCTGTGGGAGGGCACAGCGCCGGAGGCAATCTGGCAGCGGCCATGATCCTTATGTCCATTGACAAGGGCACCTTTATCCCGGCTCTGCAGATCCTGGATTATGCGGGACTGGACAATCAGACTCCTGCAGTGGAGCGGAGAAACGGTACGACCAACCCCAGGATTCCGGCGTGGAAGTCGGATTTGTATCAGAAAATGTATGTGGATCCGGAGGATGCGGGGGAGTGTTACTGCAGTCCCGGCTTTGCCTCAGACGACCAGCTAAGGAAAATGCCCCCCACGCTGATGATCTACTGTGACAACGATATGTTCTGCGAGGAGGCGGCACAGTTTCAGGCAAGGCTCCTTTCCCTCGGAGTGCCGGTGTACGGGAAACGGTTCATGAACAGCAGCCATGGGTTTGTGGTCCAGAGGAGGGACGAGTTTGAGACGGCGGAGAAGATGATTCTTACGGCCCTTTGTGAGATGATGTAGAAAATGTCTTTACATCCCTTTTTCCTTCGATTACAATATTAGGCAGGAACTGTATTTGTAAGTACCGAAAGGAGTATGAATATGACAAGGTTAGGGTTACTAACATTATTACTGCCGATAAAAACATTGTTGGAAAGCGACAATAAGGATAAGGCCTTAGAACTTATCAGGGAAGTGATTGCTGAGGCAAAAAGGGAATAGGCGTATCCGGTTATGATCACTAATGAATCTGTAAATCAGGCCATTGATTATATTTTGCTGCACATAGAAGAAGATATAACTCTGGAGGATGTGGCCGCTTACTGCCATTTTTCCAAATGTTATTTTTCCCGGCTTTTTAAGGCTCAGACCGGGGAGAGCGTCTACGGGTTTATCAAGAGAGTCCGGCTGGAGCAGAGCGCCTTCCGGTTAAAGACAGAGCGGCAGCGCTCCATAACCCAGATCTGCGCCGACTATGGGTACAGCTCTTCCAACTACAGTTCTGCTTTTCGTCTTCATTATCACATGGCCCCGGTGAGTTTTCGAAAGAACAGCCTAAGTAGGTCCATGGAACATCCTTTCTTTCATCATGAGAGCTGGAAGGCGGAGAGTTTTGAGGAGTGCAGCAGGAAGGTTGTGCTGAAAAACCTGCCGGATTATCACGTGATCTATGAGAGGCGGTTTGGGAGCTATGAGGGTCTTGGCAGAGAGTGGGAAAGGTTTATGGGGAAATATGAGGAATATCTCACAGAGAACACGCTGTTTTTAGAGAGAACTTATGACGATCCGGCGGTGACGGAGGAGGGGAAATGCCTTTCTGATGTGTGCATGACCGTGGGAGAGGATTGCCCCCTGGACAACACCGTTACCATAAAGGGCGGGGCATGTATGGTATATCGCTTTAAAGGCCATGCAAAGCATATCTATGCCGCTTATCAGACTTTGTTTCTGGTGTGGCTTCCCAGGACATCCTATGTGCTGGATACATCCAGAAGCCTGTTTGACATATATTATGAAGTGGACAGCCGCAGGACGAATATGGAGCTGGATATTTGTCTGCCGGTAAGGCATTGAACATGTTTTGTCTATAAAGGCAAGAATTCAGAAGTATATTATTCAATCCCTTCTTATAATGAAGCAGTTACGAATCATTATAAGGAGGGATTTTTATGTATTTACAGGAGATCAAAGAGAATCAGACCAAAAAGATACTGGAGTTTTCCGTTCCGGCCATTATTTCCATGATGCTGACAGCCTTTGTCACCGTGGCGGACGGCTTCTTCATGGGCAACTATGTGGGAAAAGAGGGAATCGCAGCGGTCAATCTGGGACTTCCCATCGTCTATCTCTATCTGGGGGCAGGCCTTATGGTCTCCATAGGCGGAGCGGCCATGGCGGGCATGTGTCTGGGAGGGGGAGACAGAAAGGGCGGTAATCGGCTTTTCTGTCAGACCATGGCCACAACTGCCGTACTTTCTCTGGCCATAAGCTGCGTTATGGTGTTCTGCCTTCATCCCATGGTCTTGGTGCTTAAGGCAGAGGGGGCGGTGAGCAGGTATTTCCAGGAATATTATGGGGTCATGCTTTTGACCCTTCCGGTCATGGTGATCAATTCCTCTCTGGGCATATTTGTGAGAGGGGACGGTAATCCGGGATTTTATCTGAAAGTTACGGTTCTTAATACGGTGCTGAATGTGGTCATGGACTATGTGGCCGCAGGCCGGCTGAACCTGGGGGCAGCCGGGATTGCCTTGTCCTCGTTTTTGTCTGCGCTGGTGTCTATGGGGTGCCTGTTGTATTATTTTTGGAAAAAGTCAGAGATTTATCATTTTGGGGCCTTTACATTTTCATGGAAGCTTTGCATAAAGGGCATGGCAAACGGCAGCTCAGAATTTATCGGGGAGATGTCCACAGGCATCGCTATGTTCGCCTACAATTTCGTGATTATGAGAATGACCGGGGCGGACGGAGTGGCGGCCTTTACTATCGTGGGGTATGTGTCCTATCTGTTCACCATGGTGATCGTGGGGTTCGGTCAGGGGGCCAGCCCTCTCATAAGCTTTTGTTACGGGGCAAATGAAAAGAAAACTGCGGCGGACATCAGAAGGAAAACCAACGGGTATGTTCTTGCGGCGGGGGCAGGGCTCTTTCTTGTCATGGCCGGAATCCGAGACTGGTATGGGGGACTCTTTGTCCCCAATGAGACAGTGAGGGATATGGCAGGGGAGGGGATGGTTATTTTTATGACGTCCTTTTTCTTTATGGGAATCAATGCCATTACATCTTTTTACTTTACAGCCACAGGAAGGGCCTTTGAATCCGGAATGATCTCCCTGGCCAGAGGATTGGTGATTCTTCTGGCATGCATCTTTGTGCTTCCGGCACTTTTCGGAATGACGGGGGTGTGGCTGGCGGCGCCGGTGACGGAGGGAGTGACGTTGGGGATTACGGCGTGGTTTCTCAGGGGAGAGAAGGCCTGATGGACATTTCTCATTACCTGTGATAGAATCTTAAGAAAGGCAGTTACATGATCAGACGAGGAGGAATATAAGTGAGGTATCGGGAACTTGGAAAGACAGGATTGAAAGTAAGCGAGATCGGCCTTGGAGGGGAGTGGCTGGAACGCCACAACACAGAGGAGGTAAAAGCGGTCATCCGCCGCTGCGCTGAGGCCGGGATCAACATTTTAGACTGCTGGATGTCAGAACCCAATGTACGTTCCAATATCGGGGCAGCCTTAAAGGGTCAGAAAGAGAAATGGATCATTCAGGGGCATATCGGCTCTACCTGGCAGAACGGGCAGTATGTCCGCACCCGCGATTTGGAGAAGGCGGATAAGGCCTTCTGCGATCTTCTCAAACGGCTGGATACGGATTACATTGATCTGGGAATGATTCATTTTGTGGACGAAAAGGCGGAATTTTCGAAGATTATGGAAGGGGAATTTCTCTCCTATGTGAAAGAGCTGAAAGCCAGGGGCAGGATCCGTCATATCGGTCTGAGCACCCATAATCCAGATGTGGCCAGACTGGCGGCACAGAGCGGTGTGGTGGAGATGATTCTTTTCTCAGTGAACCCTGCGTTTGATATGCTTCCGGCCAGTGAGAACCTGGACGAATATTTTAAAGATGAATACGGCGAGAATATCGGGGGAATCGCACCGGAGCGGGCAGAGCTGTATCAGATCTGTGAGCAGCAGGGCGTGGGAATCACGGTGATGAAGGGATATGAAGGCGGAAGGCTGTTTAAAGCGGAGACTTCTCCTTTCGGTGTGGCTCTGACACCGGTGCAGTGTCTCCATTATGCCCTGACAAGACCGGCTGTGGCCAGTGTTCTGGCAGGTTTTGACACGCCGGAACATGTGGATGAGGCAGTGGCCTATGAGACGGCTTCGGAGGAAGAAAAGGATTATGCCAGTGTCCTGGCCCATGCGCCAAGGCATGCCTATTCCGGCTTGTGTACATACTGCGGACATTGTGCTCCCTGTCCGGCAGGCATTGATATTGCCATGGTGAATAAGCTTTTTGATCTGGCACAGATGCAAAATTCCGTTCCGGCCACACTCCGCGCCCACTATGAAGGACTGACGAGACACGCAGATGACTGTGTCAAATGCGGAGGGTGTGAAGGTCGCTGCCCCTTCG
The DNA here is from genome assembly GCA_910574345.1 of Clostridiaceae bacterium. GTDB lineage: Bacteria > Bacillota > Clostridia > Lachnospirales > Lachnospiraceae > UBA3402. Next base: position 27,481 of record CAJSZV010000003.1, read on the forward strand.
GGGTTCCTGTGGTGACAAAGATGGAGAAAGCTGTAAAGATGTTTCACTGAAAGCGTGGAAAAGAGGCGAAAAGGAAGGCATTATGAATGAACAGCAGATGCGTTATATTCATGCCATAGCGGAGGAGGGAAGCATTCTAAAGGCTTCCCTCCTTCTCAATAAGAACCCCTCTACTCTTACCAGGGTGCTGAAAAAATGCGAGGAAGATCTGGGAATATCGCTGTTTAAACGAACGCGCAGGGGGATGGTTCTTACGCCGGAAGGAGAGAGTGTGGAACGGATTTCGGCAGAGATCCTTTTGCAGCTGTCCGCTCTGGGCCGGCAGACGGAGGATAGGGGAAAGTACAGCGGGAAGGAACAGCAGCCCCTTCATGAGTGGAAGGAGCAGGAGATTCGTTATCTTCTGGCTGTCCGGGAACACGGGACCATATCCGGGGCGGCTAGGGAGCTGTATCTGGCGCAGCCTTCCTTAAGCCAGAGCATAAAGGAACTGGAGAAGGAGCTTGGGAGCCCTGTATTCTTACGGGAAAAAAGCGGGGTGAGAGAGACGGAATTCGGATGCCGCCTTTTAAACGGCCTGGAGTATGTGCAGGGCAGATACCGGGAGCTTTGGATAGAACTGGAAGAATTCCGGCAGATGAAAAAGGGAACCGTCACCCTTGGGATTCCCATGAATCTGGGGACCTATCTGCTTCCCATGGTTGTTCCTGCCTTTTGCCGGCGTTTTCCGGGAATCAAGATTCAGATTCGGGAAAATAATTCCAGTGATTTGGAACAGCTTATGATTGCGGGGAAGATTGATTTCTGTATTCTTCATTTTTCCAGGAAGTGGGAGCAGGTGGAGTATGACATGTTTTTTGACGACCCATTTTATCTGGTGACGCCAAAGAGTGCCAGGGCAAGACTACATCTTCCCCAGGACAAAGAACTAACAAGAGAAGAACTCCGTAAGCTGGATAAGGAGCCTTTTGTCATGGTATCCGGCAGGCAGAAACTTCGCCAGGTGGTGGATCATATCCTTAAAAATGCCGGAATTGTGCCGGATATCTGCTGTACTACCAAAAGTATGGAGACTGCCAAAAGGCTGGTAGGCGCCGGAATGGGCATTACCTTTCTTCCCCGTTCCTATCTGAATCTCTATTCCGGTGTGGAAGGACTGGAGTGTTATCCTCTTGCCCCGGATTTGGACGGAAGCTGGAAACTGACTGTGGCATATCCTAAGGAAGGAAAACTTTCCAGAGGCTCAAGGGAATTTCTGAGACTGATCAGGGAGACGCTGAAGGAAGAATAAGTGCATATTTCCTATAGATAGACATACATAAAATGTATTTTACCTATGATAAGATCCGATTTATGATAAAGATATTAAAAGATGACGGCATCATCAAAATCATATTTCAGGAGGAAGAAAAATGAATAGTATTGCACAGGCTCAGGAAAGCTTTGGGGAGCTGATTCAGTCCGAGTTTGAAAGAGTCGAGAGGATGAAACAGGACAGAGAGGTAAAGGATTTTGGAAGTCTTGACCAGATCGTGGTGGGAATTCTTCCGGGGGACGGCATTGGCCCCATTATCATGGAGCAGGCCATAAGGGTGATAAAGGCTTTGATTCCCCAGGAGATTGCAAGGGGAAAAGTAAAACTGCGCCATATCGAGGGCATGACCATCGAGAACCGGGCGGCCACGCTTCAAAGCCTGCCGGATAAGGTTTTTGAGGAAGTGAAGCAATGCGACGTTATCTTAAAAGGCCCCATGGTGACGCCCCGAGCCGGGGAGCCGTGGCCCAATCTGGTGTCCGCCAACAGCCTTTTGCGCCGTGGTCTGGAACTTTTTGCCGCGGTCCGTCCAATTAAGATTCCTGACAAAGGCATTGACTGGACTTTTTTCCGGGAGAACATTGAGGGGGAATATATCTGGGGCAATAAGGGAATCCAGGTTAACGACGACCTGGCAGTGGACTTTAAGGTGCAGACAAAGCAGGGAAGCGAGCGCATCGCCAGAGCCGCCTTTGAGTTTGCCAGAAAGAACGGCAAGAAGAATGTGACTATTGTCACCAAGGCCAATATTGTGAAACTGGCGGACGGCAATTTTATTAAGGCCATAAGGAAGGTGGGAGAAGAGTACCCGGAGATCGAGATACAGGAAAGGCTGGTGGATGCCATGTGCGCCAAGATGCTGGATCCGGAATTCAACAAAGGGATCGAGGTAGTGGTTCTGCCCAATCTCTATGGCGATATCGTAACAGATATAGCCGCAGAGCATCAGGGAGGATTGGGGACTGCGTCTTCTTCCAATATCGGCAACCGGTATGCCATGTTTGAGGCCATTCACGGAACGGCTCCTTATCTTATAAGCCATGGCAGAGGCGAGTATGCGGACCCAAGCTCTCTGATTCGCGCCGCGGGAATGCTTCTGGCCCATATCGGATTCGTGGAGAAGAAGGAACTTCTTGAGAAAGCCATGGACATCTGTACGGTTACGGAGAGGAAAGTAGTTCTCACCACTTTTACGGAAGACGCAAGCGCAAAAGAGTTTACGGATTATGTAATTGAAACCATTGTAAAACTTTAATGGAGAACGGGCTTTTCCATGGCGGTAAGAATCTCAATGAAGCTTTTCATATATTTGGTAAGATAAAAATCCTTCCGATGGCACAGATAAAAGCCCCGTCGGTTTTCAATGCCTTTTATGGGATATACACAGCAGTGTGGGTGGATATCCGGAGACATCTCAATGTAGTTAATGGGACAGATCATCACCGCATCGCTGGCGATGGCTGTGCGTTTGGCCACTTCAATGCTGGAGGTCTCCAAAAGAATGGGGGGTTTCATATCGTACATGACAAACAGCCGGTCCTGGGTCGTACGGACGCTGTGACCGGATTTGCTTATGATAAAGGATTCTTCTTTGGCTTCCGTGATGGAGATCTCGGTGCCGGAGGGGATTCTTTTCGCCAGAGATGTATTCCTGCCGGAAAGAAGCACCAGTTCCTCGTCTTCAATAAGGATGTAATGGAGTTCCTCATGCTTGGGATAGGTGGTGGTGCAGGCAAGATCCAGAGCGCCTTCCAGCACCATGTTCTCCACTGTGGCGGAACCGAACTCGCTCAGTTTAAGCTCCACCATAGGGAAAAGCTTATGGAATCTGGGAAACACATAGGGCATGACCTGCATGGCCCGCTGAACCGGGATTCCCAGACGAATGGTTCCGTGGTTTTCCTGATTGATCTGGGCAATCTCCCTTGCCAGGTTGCTGTCAATGGCCAGGACTTTCTTGGCGGCTTCCACATACTTTTGGCCTGCATAGGTCAGGGTAATGGGGTCTGTGTTCCGGTTAAAAATAGGGGCGCCCAGATTGTTCTCCGCCAGTTTGATCATCTGGCTTAAGGAGGGCTGGGATACGAAAAGTTTTTTGGCGGCGTTGGTAATGCTGCCTTCTTCAAGAACGGTTAATACGTACTTTGCATGCTTGGTATTCATAAAAGATCTCCTGAAAGGGCGGGGTGAGTCGGATTCCTGTTTTTATGGTTTTATTATAACTGCGAAACAGCCTTCTGCCAACCCCTGAACGAAAAACCGTGCTGCAAGGCATGCCCTTTGGAAAAGGTATAGGTTTTCCCTTATAGAGCTATAAGAGGTTTTGTATTTGTCTTAATAAGAGGCCCATGATAGAATAAAAACAAGAAAAAACGTCAGCAAACAATCATTAAAGGAGGAAATTAGTATGGAAATCAAGAAGGCCGCCATGGCAGGCACCCTTGAATCCAGCGATGCCCAGGTGACTGTAGAGCCGGGGACAGATGGAATTCAGCTGTCAATAGAGAGCAGTGTGATCCACCAGTTTGGCAGACAGATTAAGGCCACGGTGATGGAGACCTTAAGCCGTCTTGAGGTCACAGATGCCAAGGTAACTGTAGTGGACAAGGGAGCTTTGGACTGTACCCTAAAGGCCAGAGTGGAGTGTGCAGTGTATCGTTCCAACGGAATTACGGAAAATCTTCCATGGGGAGGTGTGATCAGATGAGCCATCCGTACAAAAAGCGTCTGAGACGTTCCATGATGTTTTTAAACTGCCAGAAGCCTGGTCTTATCAAGGATCCGTATATCTATAAACCGGACTCCATTATGCTTGATCTGGAGGATGCTGTGGCGGAGAATCAGAAGGATGCCGCCAGGTATTCCCTCTACCATGCCTTGCAGGAGATTGATTACAGGGGAGTGGAGAGAGTAGTAAGAATCAACGGTCTTGATACGCCCCATTGGAAAGAAGATATCCGTGTCTGCGTGGCCGGCGGGGCGGATACGATCCGTATCGCAAAGACGGAGTCGGCAAAAGACGTACATACGGTGGAAGAACATGTGTTGGCGGCAGAGAGGGAGTTCGGAAGACCGGAAGGTTCCACTCTGCTTATGGCAGCCCTTGAGTCCTGCAAAGGCGTGCTTCACGCGCTGGAGGTGTGCGAGTCTTCTGAGCGTCTCATCGGTATCGCTTTAAGCGGCGGCGACTATACAAAGGATCTTCAGACTGTGATTACAGGAACCGGAGTGGAGCTTCAGGGAGCGAGACAGCAGATGATCATCGCAGCCAGGGCAGCAGGCGTACAGTGCTGGGATACGGTATTTACCAATCTGGACGCCATGGATGTCTTTGAAGAGGAAGTGAAGATGATCAAGATGATGGGATTTGACGGAAAGTCTCTGGTAAATCCAAGACAGATTGACATTGTTCACAAGATCTTTACCCCAACCCAGAAGGAGATTATCTTTGCAGAAAAGGTGGTACGTGAGATTGACGAGAAGAAGGCCTTAGGCATCGGCGTCTTTACGGTGGACGGCAAAATGATCGACATTGCATTTTATAACGGAGCAAAGAGAACCATTGACTTAGCCAAGGCATCAGGCGTATATGAGGGGGATTTGTAAGATGATAAATGCAGTTGGAAGAGAAATTCCTGAAGAAATCCTGAAAATCACCGGCAAGGAAGGTTATCAGGGCGCAAAGGCAAAAGATAATGTTGAATTTACCAGAGGTGCGGCTAAAATCCGTGCCATGGTAGACCCGGGCAGAAGCAAACTGGCAGGCAGCATCAAAGACGTATTGGTAAAATGCGGGATCAAAGACGGGATGACGGTCTCCTTCCATCATCATTTCCGGGAAGGCGACTATGTGGTAAATATGGTTATGGAAGAGATTCACAAGATGGGAATCAAAGACATCTCCATCTGCGCCACCTCTTTGGGAAAAGCCCACGATCCCATCGTACCCATGATTGAGGACGGCACCGTTACCAGCATCCGTTCCTCAGGAGTGAGGGGAAAGATCGGAGAGGCTATCTCCACAGGAAAATTAAAGAATCTGGCCATTATGTGTTCTCATGGCGGACGTGTCCGGGCTATTGAGTCAGGAGAGGTGCATATTGATATCGCATTCATCGGCGCGCCTTCTGCAGACGAGTACGGCAACTTAAAAGCCAACGGCGGCAAGTCCAACTGCGGCGTTCTGTCTTATGCCATGGCGGACGCCCAGTATGCAGACAAAGTGGTGGCTATTACCGACACCCTGGTTCCCTTCCCCAATGTACCGGCCAGCATCTCCATGATTAATGTGGACTATGTGGTGGTAGTTGACGAGATCGGCAATCCGGCCAAGATCGCCACAGGTGCGGCAAAGCCGACGACGGACATGAGAAAGCTGCGCATGGCGGATTATTGTACGCAGTTTGTCATTCATACGCCTTATTTCAAGGACGGATTTTCCTACCAGACCGGCGTGGGCGGGGCGTCTATCGCCTCAACAATTTCCCTGGCCCAGGAGATGGAGAAGAGAGGCATCCGCATGGGTTTCGGCGTAGGAGGGCTGACTACTCCTATGTGCAGCCTTCTTGAGAGAGGCCTGGTGGATGTGCTGGTTGATACCCAGGATTTTGACTTGGGGGCAGTGGAGTCCATTCAGAAGCATCCGGACCGCCACATCGAGATATCCGCATCCGAGTATGCCAATCCCTTTAATAAGGGTGCTTATGTGAATAAGCTGGATTTCGTGATCTTGGCGGCTTTGGAGGTGGACGTAAACTTTAACTGCAATGTGGTAGTGGGATCCGATGGTGTTATCACAGGAGCCCAGGGAGGCCATCCTGATACGGCAGCCGGGGCCAAATGCACCATCGTTATTGCACCTCTTCTTCAGGGGCGTATCCCGGCGGTGTGCACTAATGTGACGACTGTGACCACTCCCGGCGAGACAGTGGACGTGATTATCACGGATTACGGCATTGCCATCAATCCGAAGAGACAGGATCTCATGGAGTGTATGAAGGATACGAAGCTGCCTATCTGTACCATCGAGGAACTGAGAGATAAGGCGTATGCCATTGTAGGCGAACCAGATCCCGTACAGTTCGGCGACAGAGTAGTGGGAATTATCGAAGGCCGGGACGGTACCATCATGGATGTGGTGAGGGAGATTAAGCCCTACGAGTTTAAGGACTGATCTGTTAAAGCCAATTTCTGCCTAAAGAATATAGAATTTTTGAAGAAAACCAGCCTTTCGGCGAAAGCCGGAGGGCTGGTTTTCTCATTATAAACGGTTTATTTTATATGTTTGGTATAAGACTTTATCATGTCGAGAATAAATAATTGTTCTTCTTCCGACAGTTTCTGAGCCTGTTCATAAATTTCTGAAAGTATCTGCGTGTCCTGGTTCTTATCTGCAGGAACATTCATGGGTCCCAATCCGTCTAACAGCCACTCTTTATTGATTTCCAGCACATTGCAAATGGCATTAATTACCATGGGCTGGGGTTTGGCAATCTTATCATGTTCAATATTGGTGATGACCCCACGGGAAGCACCGATTTTCTCTGCCAGTATATCCTGGGAAATCTTGCGGGATTTTCTGGCTTCTTTAAGCCGCTGTCCGATACTCAATCGACACACCTCCTGACCAAATGATTTTTTGTAAACGTTCATGGGAACATCGCAAGACAGATCATGTAAAAAAGTGTAACATAGTAAAAATGTATTGTCAATACATTCAAATATTGGAATATACTTTGAATGTCTTGACAACACAAATAATGTCAGATATAATGTTTTTACAATACAAAACGATTTGTTTATAACTGGAGCAGGGCGGAAGGAGGAGCAGAAATGCCGGATAATCGCAGGTTGGCTGAAAAGATTGTCAAAGAAGCAGCCAAAATTCCGTTGGAATCCCAGAAACATATTTTATCAGTCATAAATGCCATGGTCTTTACACGGGAGGCAATTGGCCGAGAGCAGGAACTCAAAAACCGTAAGGCCAAATGATACGTTATTAAGAAAATGTAGAGAGGAGGGGAGTCAGTGGATACTTTGCAGGAACAAGTGGTATGGAGCAGAGAAGAACAGAAAAGCAGCGAAAACATGTCAGATCATGGGAAGATAGAAAGTTTTGTCACGAGTCAGGTCATTGGAAGAGGACTTGATGAGAGAACCGCGAAGGCATATGAGTTCGACTTGCAGCAAGTATATCTGTGGCTTGAAGAACGGCAGATACCGGTACTTGAGGAAAGTGCGGCAGAGGACTATCTAGAGTATCTGATGAACGAGAAGAAACGAAAGCCCTCTACAGTTATAAGGAAATACAGAGTTTTACAATATTATCTGGAATATCTCTTCAGACAAGGATGCCTGGCAAATCATCGGATGATCACCCCTCCGAAAGCGAAGGTTAAAGAGGTTAAAGAGGATCATATGCTGACGAAAACGGAGATTGACGCCTTTTTTGCAGCCATGGATCAGGAATATGAGACTATGGATCAGGAATTCCGCAGACGCGTCTGCTTAAGAGATATGGTCATGATGGAACTGCTGTTCTTCCATGGAATGGAGATCAGCGAACTGCTGAGACTGGAACTGTCTGATTATGACAGGAAGAGCAATGTGCTGACCATACATGGAAAGCGGGGGAAGAAGCGTACAGAATCTCTGTTCTCCAGAGAACTCATAAAAAAGATGGAATTATGGATGGGGGAGCATGAGTATTTTGAGAAAGGGAACGGGTACGATACCTGCCTGTTTTTGTCTAAAGTGGGGAGGCCCCTCTCCATGAAGATGGTGATTCTGATTTTTGATAAATACCGGGTTATGGCCGGGATAGAGAAAGAATGTACGCCGAAGGATCTTAAGTGCAGTATGAAAAGGTATGCCAGGGAATTATTGGTGGAGAGATGTTCATGAAACGACAGGGGGAAATGAATAATATAATATTTAAGAAGAAAAACTTGTTGATCTATGCTCATTACTATGTCCCCGATACGGCCTCTACAGGACAGCTTATTCAAGAACTTTCTGAAGGGATGTCCAGCCAATTCAATATCACGATTATTTGTGTCGTCCCTTCATACCTTGGAATTATAGAGGAAAAATATAAAACGAAAAGATATTATGAAGAAGATATAAACGGAATAAAAGTTTGGCGTCTTCGCGTTCCTGAATTCAGCAAATCAAATAAAATGAGCCGTGTTAGAAATATTTTATCCTATTTCTTCGGCTCTATACATGCCACACTGAAAGTGGGAAAGATGGATTATATCCTCGCCATTTCTCAACCTCCTATTTTAGGTGGGCTTTTAGGTGTATGGGGAAAATGGATAAAGCATGCCAAGTTTATCTATAATATCCATGATTTTAATCCGGAGCAGATCCTTGCGACAGGCTATAGCAGGAATCAATTGCTTATAAAAATAATGATGTCTCTTGACAAATTCAGCTGCAGACAAAGTGATCTCATTGTCACGGTAGGGCGCGATCTGGTAGATACTGTACAAAGTCGTTTTAAAGGAAGAAAAGTTCCAAATACTGTGATGATTCATAATTGGATTAATGAAAAGAAGATTTATCCTGTAGAGCCGGATCATCCAAAGCTGAAAGATTTTAAATGTCAATATGGTCTCTGTGATAAATTTATCTTTATGTATTCCGGCAATATTGGCCTTTATTATGACCTTGAAAATCTGATTAAGGTGATCAAGAAAATAAAACCGGGAACGATGACCCCGGATGGCCGAGAGGTAGTATTTATATTCGTCGGTGCCGGTTCGATCTTAGAAAAATTAGTGCAGTATAAAGAACAGAATCATCTGAGTCATATAAAGTTTATCCCGTATCAGAATAAAGATGATCTGATTTACAGTTTAAATGCTGCCGATGTACATTGGGTGGTGAATGCCAGAGGAATAAAAGGGGTTTCCTGCCCGAGCAAATATTATGGGATAAGTGCCTGTTCAAAAGCGTGTCTTTGCGTCCTTGAGGAAGGATCGGAGGTACGATCCATCATAGAAGAAATAAAAGGAGGGCTATGTTCCGATCCTGGTGATTATGAAGCGGTGGAAAAGAACATCTGGTGGTTCATCAAACACGCAGGCAGTGAGAAAATAGCTGAGATGGGGAAACGAAATAGAGATCATTTGCTGAAATATTTAAGTTGTAAGATATCGATCAATCAATATATAGAAGAAATTTCCAAATTGTGAGGCATAGAAAATGAGTGAAAAGATTTTGCTGACTGGCGCTTCTGGTTTTATCGGTACTAACCTTTTAGAAGATCTGTTCGGCAAAGGATATGTTGTTAAAAATATAGATATTCATGAACCGAAACTGTCAGAGCGGATGTCTGTCTGGAGCAATATTGATATCACACAATACGAACCTTTCGAAAGGGCTGTACTTGATTTTAATCCTGACTATATTATTCATCTGGCAGCCCGTACTGATTTAGATGGAAAAAACCTGACAGACTATTCGGCAAATATAATAGGGGTGGAAAATCTTTTAAAAATCGCTGACAGACTTGGGGGATTAAAAAAGATTGTCATTACATCTTCGAAGTTTGTAACAAGAAATGGATATGTGATTAAAGATCAATATGATTATTGTCCTCATACCATATACGGGGAAAGTAAGGTGGAGACTGAAAAATGTGTCTGGAGAAATCCGCCGAAATGTGATTGGTGTATTATTCGTCCAACCTCAATCTGGGGACCATGGTTCGGTGTCCCCTACCGCAATTTTTTTGACATGGTTATGCGCCGCTTATACGTTCATATCGGACATATAAAGTGTCACAAAACATACGGATATATTGGCAATGCAGTGTATCAAATTGAGAGACTTCTATTTACGGAGACTTTAGACAAAGAGAATAAAGTATTTTATATCGGAGATGAACCGGCATATGAAATCAATGAGTGGGCTGACGAGATTGCCCAAGAACTTGGACTTCGGATCCCGGTTATGCCGGTTTGGGTTGTAAAGGGTCTTGCAATCTTTGGGGATTTTTTAGGACTGTTTCATATCCACTTTCCAATGCAGTCATTCCGCTTTGAAAATATGACGAATGACGGAATAAATGATATGACAAATACTTATGAAGCGGCGCCTGAAAAGCCCTTCTCAAGGCTGGAAGGGACAAGGGAAACTCTTAAATGGATGGAACAATATTCGAGGAAATGAATATGCCAGCAGGTATTTCCATGATGGGATTAATAAATCCAAAACCACATACGACAGTAATGATTTATGATGTCCATGCCAGTGAATCGGGTGCACTGGCAATTTTAGACGATTTATATGATCAAATATGCGGATATGAGGACAAGACAATAAACTGGATTTTTATAGTCAGCACACCTGAGTATGAAGAAACAGATCATATTAAAGTCAAAAGATTTCCCTGGGTAAAAAGGAATTGGGGATACAGGTGTTTTTTCGATATAGTCACTACAAGGAAACTTTTAAAAGAATTTAAACCAGATAAGATTTTTTCCCTGCAAAATAAAGGTATTTCTTTTTATAACAAAGAACAGTTGGTATATCTGCACTTACCCTTTATTTTAACAGACCATAAATTCGATATCAGGACAGATGGAAAGAAATTATGGCTTTATCAAAATGTAATAAGTAAAAGTATTTTCAGGTCTCTCAGGAACGTTAATATGACAATCGTTCAGACACATTGGATGAAAGAAGCACTGACAGAGAAGGCAGGGGTGTCTGCAGAGAAGATTACGATACTGCAGCCGGATATTACAAATAATCAGATCTTGCAGTATACAGATACTGATAAAAACAGAAAAAGATTTTTTTATCCGGCTACAGCATTTACTTACAAGAATCACATGACAATACTTAAGGCATTGGATTATGTACAGAGATCGGGATTCACAGATTATGAGATGATATTTACCATAAGAGAGCAGGAAAATCGATATACAAAAGAGCTTTATGAATTTGTTTTGAAGCATAGATTAAGAGTAAAATTTGGCGGTCAGATTTCACGGGACAATGTATTTAAAATGTATGCGCAATCCATCCTTTTATTTCCCTCGTATGTAGAGTCTTTTGGTCTTCCTCTTCTTGAGGCAAGACTTAGCGGTACTTATGTACTTGCAAGCGACTGCCCATTTAGCAGAGAAATTTTGGCTGGATATAATAAAGCAGATTTTTTTCCAGAGATGGATTATAAGTGCCTTGCTGAAAAAATAGATGCGCTTGTTGGGAGAAAGCAGGATGAATAAAAAGATTGGAATTTTATCGGTCTATAATCATAACTATGGTAGCATTCTTCAGGCCTATGCACTGCAGCAGGTTCTTGAGACTATGGGAAATGAGACGGAGATTTTAGTCTACAAAAAGACAAATTATTTGAAACAGGCGGCTAGGCTATTTTACGTTCCTCTTCTGAAAGCTACTGTGAAAAGAGTATGGAAAGACATTTATTGTAAGATTTGTCATAGGGATATCTATGACCGTGTATTGGCCGGAAGAGAAGAGGCTTTTTGTGAGTTTATAGGAAGGAATATGCATTTTTCTAAAATATATACAGGAAGAAATGCATTAATAAATGCGTGTGATGACTATGACTGTTTTGTGCTGGGCAGCGATCAGGTGTGGAATCCGATGAACCTTGGTGGTGATTACTATACCATGACTTTTATTGGGGATGGAAAAAAGAAGATAGCATATGCTCCCAGTTTCGGGGTGGTGGGAATTCCTAAGAGACAACAGAGAAAAACCAGAGAATATTTAAAAAGGATTGATTATCTTTCCGTAAGAGAGGCAGAGGGGCAGAAGATTGTGAGTGATTTAACCGGTCGACAGGCGGAAGTTGTAGTCGATCCGACTCTGCTGGTTGATAGAGCGTTTTGGGATTCAAATATGGACGATCCGTTAATTAGTGTCCCCTATATTCTGTGCTATTTTATAAGTTCAAATGCGTCATATAGAGAATTTTCAAAAAATCTGCAGAAGAAAACCGGATTAAAAATTGTGAGTATCCCTCATGTCGATGAGTTTGTCAAAGCGGATGTGGGGTATTCCGATTATGAACCAGATCATATCGGACCTCTTGAATTTGTTAATCTGATTGCCAATGCCGCCTATGTTTGTACGGATTCTTTTCATTGTTCCGTTTTCTCTGTGCTATACGAACAGACATTTTTTACATTTACCCGGTATGAAAAGGATGGAAAAGATTCGACCAATTCCAGATTATATTCTTTTTTGAAGATGGCTGGACTGGAAGACAGACTGTTCCGGGTCGGTCCGACGCTTGATGATAGTAATTTGACGGCGGTGGATTTTTCTATTGCCCAAAAGCGGATTGAGGAATATAAAAGGAAATCTATGGATTATTTGAATACTGCATTGAAGGATGAAAGATGATTGAACTTATTGATATATTTTCTGGCAGTAAAAGCAGATGAATAAGGAGTGAATAAGAATGTTACCGAAGATATCTGTTATAACAATATCTTACAACAGTGCCAAGACCATTGAGAAGACCATCAAAAGTGTTATAAATCAGCAGTATGATAATTTGGAATATATTATAATTGATGGAGGTTCAACAGATGGGACTGTCGAAATAATAAAAAAATATGAATCTTTTATCGACTGTTGGATTTCAGAGAAGGATTTTGGAATCAGCGATGCATTTGATAAAGGAATTCGTCTGGCTACCGGAGATATCATTGGCATTGTAAACAGTGATGATCAGTATCTGCCGGGAGCACTATGGAAGATTGCAGAGAGTTATTCCCAGGAAATTGATGTATATAGAGGATCTATTCTTATTTTTGACGGAAAAACAAATGAAAGGTATACTTATGAGCCGTCTATGAAATTCGGCATGCTGCCCATCTATATTAACGTATGTCATTTGCCCACATTTGTCACAAAAAAGGCATATGAAACTTATGGGGATTATGACAGAGATTTTAGATTGGCCATGGACCTAGATCTGCTTCGGAGATTTTATAGGAAGGGAGCAAGGTTCAAAAAGATTGACGCTGTATTGGGACAATTTAACGTTGGAGGACTTTCTACAAAGGCTGGTATTAAAAATGCTTATAAGGAACGAGAGAAGGTAATATTAAAAAATGGAGGAAATTATTTTTGGGTGTTTCTGTATAAGCTCTGTGTGGTAGTTATTAACTGTCTTAAAAGTATAATAGAAAAAGTACTTCGGATGAACTATAAGGCTATACGATATCGAAACAGGTTATAGGAGAACGCAGTATGGCAAAAAAATACGAGACAGGATTTTTTGAATATTTTTTGGTATGGGCCATGATTATGTGTTCTGGAACAGTTGTATTTAATATAAAATATAATTCAGAGTTCATTCCTATGTTTGCTGCATTTTCTCTATTTTTATGTATTAAGAAGTATGGAGGCAGAGTTAAAATAGCAAACATGAAACAATTTATCCTGCTGATTACCATCATTTTACTTAATTGTTTGATACATATTTTCAGCGGCATAGCATGGAATGGAATTGTTCAGATTTTATTGTATATAATTGGAACGTGGATGGTATTTTCAATTATAGATTTGGAAAGATATCAAACAATCTATATTAATTTAGTTGTTATTTTGGCACTTATATCCATGCTTGTTTTATTTGCAGGAGATGTTGATATTATTCCAACGGAACGAAGGAATATAAACGGAAAGTATTATTTAATATCATTGCTGCATGTTGTGGGATGGGAGAACACTCGTTTTAGCAGGATCTGTGGTCTGTTTCATGAGCCAGGAATGTATCAAATCATTTTAAATACTGCAATTTTATTTTGTGGAAATAAATTATTGAATGAAATTGATAAGACCACAATGATACAGGTGATAATATTGACGGTTACTCTTTTTCTGACCCGGTCAACCAGTGGTTATATTGTATTTACAATGATTGCGTTTGCTGTTTGGTGGAAGATCAAAAATATCAAAATGAAAAGACAATGGAGATTTCTTTACCTGTTATCTTTTCCGCTGCTTTGTGGGGTTCTGTTAAGGATATTGACAAGTAATACAATTATAAATAAATTCAGCACAAAAAACATTTCTTTTCGAATCCGAACGAATGATTTGCTTTCTGGAATTAAAGTCATATTTTCCAGACCAATTTTAGGATATGGGTATTCATCAGAATCTTATTTAAGGGGGATATCAGCTTTCGAAATAGAGGATATGTCCAATGGAATTATCGGATTTGTTATTATGTTCGGTATATTAGCAATGATTGTTGTGCTGGTCTGTCTGTTTGTTAATGTCAGAAAGCAGCATTGGAAGATAAACAGCAATTTTGTGATTTTATTTTATTTGATTGAGGCGTCGGTTGAGAGCTGGATATTTTTCCCTGTTTCTCTGGCAATGATATTTTGGAGGGAAGATAAAGTTGGAAAAGCAGATAGAGGTAAGTAAAGAAAGTTTTCTGCAGAAAGAAGTCAGAAATGATTTTACTGTTGATGATCGAAGAAAAAAATTGTGGAAAACAATGCTGGATATCTTTGAGTGTATTACCGGGATTTGTGAGAGACATGATATCCACTATTTTTTGATATCAGGATCCGCTCTTGGAGCTATACGGCATAAAGGATTTATCCCCTGGGATGATGATATGGATTTGGGAATGCTCAGGGATGATTATAATCGTTTTATACAGCATGCCAGGGATGAGATTAAGGAACCTCTGTTTTTGCAGGATGGATTTAATGACGGAAATCATATATGCGGGTTGTTGAGGATACGCGACAGCCGCACGACTGCAATCATAAAAAATGATTTTTATAAGGACTGCAATAATGGGATTTACATAGAAATTTATCCCTTTGATAATGTCCCTCCTAATTTCATAAAAGCAAAGATTCAGGCTTCTTTTAGTCATTTGTTATATCATGGTCTTCTTGCTGACTATTACGGGCCTGCGAGTAAGATGCAGTATATAGGCCGCGGATTGGTTCGAATGATCGGAATTCAAAGATCTTATGGACTTTGGCAGTGTGTTTGTCAGAGATATAATGGAAGGAAATGTCATGACATTGATACGGTCGCTTTGCCGCGTTGGTACGCAGAAGGAATTTATCGCATGCCAAGGGAATGGGTTTCAAAAAAGAGAATGGTGCCTTTTGAGTATTTAACAGCATGCGTTCCCAATGAGGCGGAGAAAATGTTGGAATTGCAGTTTGGGGATTATATGACTCTGCCGCCGAAAGAGAAACGCGGTACGGAGCATGAGCACCAGGTCTATTTTGATCCGGATACGCCTTATACATTTTATAAAAATTCGGATATGGTAAAGAAATATTTGGATCTGAAATAAAGCAGGGAGCATTTATGAACAGACGTAAGATTCTTAAAGCTGGTTTGGGATATACCATCGGAAACTATTTGTTAAAAGGGCTGGCCTTTTTTTCTATCCCTGTTTTTACCCGATTAATGAGCACAGAGGATTATGGATTATTTAATACTTTTGCTGCATATGAGTCTATTAGTTTTGTATTTATCGGCCTTGCACTCCATTCCTGTATAAAGAATGCAAAGTATCGATTTGCAGAGAAGTTTGATGATTTTCTGTCGACGTGTATGACATTGATGATGATCAGTTTTGTGTTTTGGATGTTAATGGGGCGCCTTTTTTTAAATGTCATACAGGAAAAACTGCAGCTCTCCCGGATGGAAACAGGGTTATTGCTGATTTGCAGTATGGGGAATGCGTTGGTTACATTTTATACGACTTATGCAGGCATGGAATATCGGTACAAATCATTTTTAGCTGCTTCGTCTATGAATGCTGTCCTGAATATTATTCTTTCTGTAGTTTTTATGAGAACTGTGTTTAGAGATAACCCCTATTTAGGACGTGTATTTGGCACCTGTATCCCGCTGATTATGCTGTCAGGTTTTGTAATTCTGTATTTTTATAGAAAGTCACCTCCGCGGCTTTCTAAAATATATGTGAAATATGCTCTTAAAATAAGCGTACCGATTATTCCTCATGGAATTTCTCAGGTAGTCTTGTCACAGTTTGACCGGATTATGATTCGGACTATTTCAGGGGCCTCACAGGCCGGCTTGTATAGTTTTGCATATAACATTTATATGATCATTCAGGTAACTGCCTCTTCACTGAATAATGTATGGGAACCCTGGTTTTTTGAAAAGATGAATTACAATGATCATACTGCGATTAAAAAATATGCAACTTTATATTCTGCGTGTATTATGTGGATGTCATCTACTGTTTTGATGATTTCACCGGAACTGATCAAGTTGTTAGCTGCAAGGGCTTATTGGGATTCTGTTTATGTTGTTGTTCCGATTGTTATTGCCGGATATTTTTCTTTTCTATATACCATACCGGTGGTGGTTGAGTATTATTATGAGAAAACAAAATATATTGCCTTGGCAACGGGAAGCGCTGCAATGATCAATGTTGTGTTGAATGCAGTTTTTATCCCATTTTATGGTTATGTTGCTGCAGCATATACCACATTGGCGACCTATATCTTATATTTTATATCCCATTATATTCTTTCGGTAAGACTTTATAAGAGATCGATATTGGAGATCAGAAGCTTATTAATTAACATATTGTTTGTGTTTGGAGCAGGAGCATTTACTTTGATGGGATTAAATTCTTTTATCATACGATGGGGTGTCCTGCTGGTTGCCTACATAGTTATGTTTTTTGTTTTAGAGAGGAAGTATAGCTTAATAAGCCGGGGAAAGCAGCTTCTGGAAAGGAGTATGGATTCATGAGTCACATGTTGACAAGAGAGCAGTTTGATGTTCTTGAACTGTTTATTACCGAAGGGAAGGACATTTCTAAGTATCAGATAGAAGATCGGGTTTTGAACTCGTTAATGGAGCTGGGCTATATTGAAAACGGGATCATTACAATTGCCGGAAAGAATGCCATGGAGCCATACCGAGCAAAGCGGGCGGTTTTTATTGCCGCCGGCGTCGGGAGCAGGCTTGCACCGATCACGAGAAATACGCCAAAGCCCTTGGTCCGTGTAAATGGCAGGAGACTAATTGACGGATTGATTGATGCTTGTCTGTCGGCTGGAATTCATGAAATTTATATTGTCCGCGGATATCTTTCGGAGCAGTTTGACCAGCTGTTGTATAAGTATCCAATGATAAGATTTATTGAAAATCCGGTTTACCGGGAAGCGAATAATATTTCTTCATCTATGTGTGCCAGATATTTGCTGTCCAATGCCTATGTGTTTGAGGCAGATTTGCTGATCAGAAATCCGAAAATTATTCGTCCCTTTTGTTATACATCCAACTTTTTGGCGATCAAAAAAGATAAAACCGAAGACTGGTGTTTTTCGGTGAAGGAAAATGTGATTGTGGAGGAAAGGATTGGCGGCAGGGATTGCTGGCAGATGGTGGGGATCTCTTACTGGGATCAGGTGTCTGGGCGGAAATTGTCTGATGATATCCGAGAGATCTATGATGGACCGGGTGGAAAGAGCCTTTACTGGGAACAAGTGCCGCTGACATGCTGTAAAGATCATTATCAGGTAGAGATACGTGAGTGCTGTGAAGAGGATATTGTCGAGATTGATACCTTCCAGGAACTCAAAGCCATTGATAAGGATTACCAGATTCCATTTTAGATAAGGGAGGGAATAAGATAATGAAAATAAAAAGAAATATTTTATTGAATCCGGGGCCGTCTACTACGACGGATACAGTAAAGATGGCTCAGGTAGTTCCGGATATCTGCCCGCGGGAGCAGGAGTTTGCCGGGATGATGAAGGGATTGAGAGAGGATTTGCTGAAGATTGTTCATGCGGATCCGGGGAAGTACACATCTGTGTTGTTCTGCGGGTCAGGAACTATCAATATTGATGTCTGTCTCAACAGCCTTCTGCCGGAGGGAAAAAAGGTTTTGATTGTCAATAATGGAGCATACAGTACCAGAGCTGTTGAGATATGTCAGTATTATGGCCTGCCCCATATTGATTTAAGATTTCCGGTTGATCGTCTGCCGGATCTTTCTTTGGTGGAAAAGAGTTTGGAGGAGAATCCAGACATTGCCCTTGTCCATACGACCCACAATGAGACGGGGACAGGGATTTTAAACCCGATCCGTGAGATCGGTGCGCTGACTCACCGATATGGCGCTGTTTTTATGGTGGATACGACTTCAACCTTAGCCATGCGGCCGATTAACATGGAAGATGAGAATATTGATTTTTGTATGGCATCGGCCCAGAAAGGTCTGACGGCGATGACGGGACTATCTTTTGTCATCGGAAACAGGGCGATGCTTGAAGCGTCGAAAAATTATCCGAAGCGATCTTATTACTGCAATCTCTATCTCCAATATGAATTCTTTGAGAAGACCGGAGAAATGCATTTTACGCCGCCGGTACAGACGATCTATGCCGCGATTCAGGCGTTGAAGGAGTATTTTGCAGAGGGGGAAGAGGAAAAATGGAAACGACACACGAGAGTATTTCGTGCAATCCACAAAGGTCTTGAGGAACTTGGATTTCGGAATATTATCAGAAGGGAGTGGCAGAGCGGTCTTGTTGTGTCAGTGATCTATCCGGATGACGTCAACTGGAATTTTGAGAGGATTCATGATTATTGTTATGACCGAGGTTTTACCATTTATCCTGGTAAAATCTCAACGACCAATACTTTTCGGCTTTGTGCCATGGGCGCCATTGATGAACAGGATATGAAAGATTTTTTCACAATTCTGAAAGAAGCGCTGTGCGCCTGTGGTGTTCGAATACCGGTAACGTATAAGGAGAGCATAGGATGAAAAAGGTATATACATGTTTTTGTACGGATGTGATTCATGAAGGCCATCTGAATATTATCTGCGAGGCGGCAAAGTATGGGAAGGTGATCGTAGGGGTTCTCAGTGATGAGGCCATGATTCGTTTTAACCGCTTTCCCACAGTAAGTTTTGAGGAACGTATGGAAATGGCGAGGGGGATCAGGGAAGTCAGCCAGGTGGTGGTACAGAATGATGTCATGTATAACAAGGTTATCCGGGAACTTCGGCCGGATTATGTGATTCACGGGGACAACTGGCTGGAAGGGCCTATGAGGGCTATTCGGGACAATGTGACCTCTCTTTTGACTACATACGGCGGACAGATCATTGATGTGCCCTATACGTATAATGAAAGGGTGAAGATTCTTGAAGACCGGATCAAGGCGAAGCTGGCCATGCCTGAGTATCGCAGGAAGCGTCTGCGCCAACTGATCGGAATCCGTCCCATTGTCAAGGCAATTGAGGTTCACAGCGGGATTACGGGGCTGATTGCGGAAAAGACCATTGTGGAACATCAGGGTGAGTTGGATCAGTTTGATGCCATGTGGATCAGTTCTCTGTGTGATTCTACTGCCAAGGGGAAACCAGATATTGAGCTGGTGGATATGACTTCCAGGTTCCGCACCATTGACGACGTGACGGAGGTAACAACAAAACCGATTATTTTTGACGGGGATACAGGCGGGCAGACGGAGCATTTTGTCTATACGGTGCGCACGCTGGAGAAAATGGGAGTATCTGCGGTTATCATTGAGGATAAAACCGGTTTGAAAAAGAATTCTCTGTTTGGGACGGAAGTGGAGCAGACCCAGGATTCAATCCAGGGATTTAGCGGGAAGATTGCGGCCGGAAAAAGGGCTCAGCTGACAGATGATTTCATGATTATTGCCAGGATTGAAAGTCTGATCCTGGAGCGGGGCATGGAAGATGCCTTAAACCGCGCAAGAGCGTTTGTGGAGGCAGGAGCGGATGGAATTATGATCCACAGCCGTAAGAAATCGCCGGCGGAGATTTTAGAGTTTTGCGACCGGTTCCGACAGGAGGACAAGGGTACACCGCTTGTAGTGGTTCCCTCTTCGTTTAACAGCATTACGGAGGCAGAACTGACGGACCATGGCGTGAATGTGGTGATTTATGCCAACCAGCTGACAAGGAGCGCGTTTCCGGCTATGCAGAAGACAGCGGAGGATATTTTGAGATATCATCGGGCTCAGGAAGTGGACAGCAGGCTTCTTCCTATTAAGGACATTATCACTTTGATTAATGAGATTTGATGAGGGAGCATTGTAATGGTTTTATAGAAAAGAAGAGGGGATGGATAAATTGAAGGCGGATAAACTGACGGAAATTATCGGAGCTGATTTTTATACAGGAGTTCCGGACTCACAGCTTAGAGCGCTGTGCGACTATTTGATGAGTAGGTATGGTGTCTCTTCGAGGCACCATATGATTGCTGCCAATGAAGGAAATTGTGTTGGCCTTGCCGCAGGATATTATCTGGCGACAGGGAAAGTACCGGTTATATATCTGCAGAATAGCGGAGAGGGAAATATCATTAACCCGGTGGCTTCTCTTTTGAATGAAAACGTATATGCAATCCCTGTTATTTTCATTGTCGGCTGGCGCGGCGAACCGGGGAACCATGACGAGCCGCAGCACATTTATCAAGGGAAAGTAACATTAAAGCTTCTTGAAGATATGAATTTGAAGACATTTGTTATCAGAAAGGATACATCGGAGGAAGAACTGAAGCGGGTCATGGAAGAATTCCGTGGGATTCTGGCTTCCGGCAGAAGTGTCGCATTCGTTGTATGCAAGGGTGCGATTTCTTTTGATGGAAAAGTGGAATGCAAGAACGGCAATACCATGGTTCGAGAAGAAGTGATCAGGCGTGTTGCAGAGGCGGCTGGGGCAGATCCGATTATTTCTACTACAGGAAAGGCCAGCCGTGAACTGTTTGAAATACGTACAGGAAATGGACAAGGTCACCAATATGATTTCCTAACCGTTGGGTCTATGGGCCATAGTTCGTCCATCGCTCTGGGTGTGGCGCTTAATAAGCCGAATGTGAGAGTATGGTGTATTGATGGGGACGGCGCTGTGCTGATGCATATGGGAGCCATGGCTGTTATAGGAGCGAGCAGGCCTGAAAATATGGTTCATATTGTAATCAATAATGGAGTTCATGAGAGTGTCGGCGGCATGCCTACTGTGGCGGATCAGATTGACCTGGCGGGGGTTGCAAAGGCATGTGGTTATCCCAAAGTGATTCGTGTCAGTACGTTGGAGGAGCTGGAGTGTGCGCTTAGGGAATGTAAGGAATGGAACAGCCTGAGTTTTATTGAGGCGAAATGTGCCATCGGTGCGAGAGATGATTTGGGCAGACCGACAACCAGTGCTTTGGAAAATAAGGAAAATTTTATGAGGTATCTGGAATCTTTGTAGGAAATTTAAGTTACTGGTCAGAGGAAAAGGATATGGATAAAAGACTCAGAAAGCTCTTGGATATTGGAATTATAAATACGCTGAGATTAAATGTCAGATACTTTGGGGTGCGTACGATATTTCACCCTGTAATCCTGGCTTCGAGATACTTAAAGATCCAAAAACTTGATGGGACAGTGATTGTCCACAATAGGTCAATTGGAGCTATTCGAATTGGTTTTGGGGATGTCGGTATTATTGATAAGCCGTATCGGCGTTCTTTATGGAGCAATACAGGAACGATAGAATTCAGAGGGAAAGCAAGCTTAGGGCCTGCCACAAGACTGGCTGTCAGCGGTGATCTGATAATTGGTAATGGGACAGCTGTTAATGCTAATTCAGATATCATTTGCCGTAAAGAAATAATCATAGGAGATGAATGCTTGATTTCCTGGGAATGTCTGTTGATGGATACAGATTTTCATAGCGTATACCGTGAAGATAAACCAGATGAAATTCTTAATGCTGATAATGGGATAATAATTGGAAATCATGTCTGGATCGGATGTCGCACTACGGTATTAAAAGGAAGTGAAATTCCAGATGATTCTATTGTGGCGGCAGGGGGGGGTGGTTACGAAATGTTTGAAAAAGGAGCATACAGTTTATAGAGGAAATGATACATTATATGAGGGTATAAATTGGAGAGAGTAGTAAAAAGCGGAGGCTATGATGATTTTTAATTCTATGGAGTTTCTGATCTTTTTTCCAATCGTATTACTGACATACTTTTTATTACCGCCAAGAATAAGATATCTTTGGCTGCTGGCTGCAAGCTATTATTTTTATATGTGTTGGAATCCGGAATATGTTCTTTTGATTTTGTTTTCCACAACCGTTACCTATATAAGCAGCCTTGTCATAGAAGCCGTAAAAGAGAGACAAAATGATTGCCATTTGAAAAAACGTTGTATGAATATATGTATTGTCATGAATTTTGCACTCAATTTATTCATACTATTCTATTTTAAGTATTTTGAGTTTGTAATTTCAACAATTAATCGGCTTATTAGAATATTGGGAGGAAAAGTAACCATATCGTGCCCGGATATTATCCTTCCGGTTGGGATTTCTTTCTATATATTTCAAGCCTTAGGATATACGATAGATGTGTATCGGGGAGAGATAAAAGCGGAAAAGAATTTTTTTAGATATGCCCTTTTTGTATCCTTTTTTCCCCAACTGGTAGCAGGGCCTATTGAGCGTTCCAAAAATCTTTTAAGACAGGTGAACAGTCCTACGTATTTTGAGATTGAAAATATAAGGAAAGGACTGCTCACCATGGCTTATGGCCTTTTTATGAAAGTGGTAGTTGCTGACCGTCTTGCCAGTATTATAGATCCTGTTTATAACAATTGGTCTGTTCGCACGGGAATGGATCTTATGATTGCAACAATACTTTTTGCGATTCAGATTTATTGCGACTTTGAAGGATACTCTCAATTGGCGATTGGCAGTGCGCAGGTTTTGGGATTTCATATAAACCAGAATTTTAGAACACCATATCTCTGTACGAGTGTTCAGGAGTTCTGGAAAAGGTGGCATATTTCTTTAACGAATTGGTTTCGTGATTATCTGTATATTCCGTTGGGAGGTAACAGAAAAGGCAGGATGCGTAAATATTTAAATACCATGATAGTATTTCTCACCTCTGGTTTATGGCATGGTGCCAGTTGGCATTTTGTGGCATGGGGAGGGGTAAATGGCTTTTATAGTATCTTGCAGGATTGTACGAAATCTGTAAGGGAAAAAGTATATTACTTTTTGAAAATAGATACAGAAGCATTTTTGTGGAAAGTTTTTTGCGGATTTGTATCATTCTTTTTTATTGATATCTCCTGGCTCCTTTTTAGATCTAGGGGGATACGCCAATCTTTGTCTATACTATTTAAAATATGGAATGACTTTACTTTACGGTATTTTTTCTCTGATGAATTTTATAATATGTTTGGGTCGACAAAGACTTTTTCTATGACGGTATTTTCATTGATTACTGTCATGGCTATTGATATTTTTCGGAAAAAGAATTTTAATCTCAAAGAATATTTGCTAAAACAACAGTTTTTTTTTCGTTGGTTCGTATATTTAATTGTTATTTTTATCATTATTCTTTGGGGAACATATGGAAATGGTTATGAGCAGACACAGTTTATCTACTTCCAATTTTAAAAGGAAGGTTATATTTGGATTTAAAGTGATTTTCATGTTTGCGATTGTTTGCGTGTTTTGTTTTTATATTGTGATGCCGCAATATTCAGGTGGATATGATGCGTCATTGATTGATAAGATGGAACGACTGAAAAGCATCACTGGTCCAAAGATTGTATTGATTGGCAATTCAAATTTGTCCTTTGGAGTAGATTCGGAAGAATTGGAACAAGCCTTTCATCTGCCTGTTGTCAATATGGGATTACATGGTGCATTGGGAAATGCATTTCATGAAAAAATGGCAAAGGTAAATGTATGTAAAGGAGATATCTATATTATTTGTCATACCAGTTTTTCAGATAAAGGGACAGTTGAGGATAGGGTGCTTGCCTGGAGTACGATTGAAAACCATTTAGGACTATGGCGTCTGTTAAGTTTTTCAGATATTTTGCCTATGGCAAAGGAGTATCCTGCATATTTAAAAAAGTGTTTGGAACTTTATATATCAGGAAATGGCAATCAATTACCGGGTGGATGTTATTCCAGAGATGCTTTTAATATATATGGTGATATTTCACTGGAACGTGAGGAGTGTTTATATACATTTGAATCGCCGATAACTCCACCGGAAATCAATGATACTGCAATTAACAGAATTAATAAATTAGATGCATGGATGTCTGAAAGAGGCGCTTTGCTCTTAGTTGCTGGATACCCTATCGGGAAAGGAGATTTGACCCTTCCGGAGGACGCATTTGTTAATGCGCAGAAGGAGCTGTCTGAGCGTTTGTCATGCCCGGTTATCTCTGATTATAGAGATTATATGTTTGATTATCGATTGTTTTACAATACTGACCTGCATTTAACAACAGAAGGGGCAGAGTTAAGGACAAAACAGCTGATCGAGGATTTACATAAATGGATGAAGAGTACACATAAGAAAGAACTTTTTAGAGACTGAGAGGGAGAAAAGGAAATGAAGGGTGGAGAGAAACTGGAAAGTAAAAAGGTAAGGTATGAATATATAGATGTATTAAAATTTTTAGGAATTTTCGCTATCTATTTAGGGCATATAACATCTCCTTCGGGTTCTGTATATAAATTTGTATTTCTCTATCATGTTCCATTATTCTTTTTTGTATCTGGATGGATGGATATGAATAAGGAAATGATATTTAAGAGCAAAAATGAAAAGAACTATTTAAGTAAGCAATATATTAGCAGCATTGTGTATGATATTAAAACATTAATCATTCCATGGTTATTTTTTGCAATATTTTCCATCATAGTAAACATCTTGAATTATGGTTTTGAGAAAGAAAGGGTAATTTATTTATTGTAAAATCAATATTTGGATTGATAAAATTAGTAAAAATGAAATATTGATGTTTATAATATGTCTTTTGCTATTTTATATTTCTGAATATGGATTGCCACATCGGCCAATCATTGATCCGCAATGGTACTGGAATATAGACAGTGCATTGTATTATATTATTTATTACGGAATAGGATTTTGCAGTTTCCCATTGCTTAATAGCATATTAATGGAAAATGATAGCCGAGAGAAGAAAAAAATAAAAAACAATATGTTTTATGCCATTTGTGCGTGGGGGGATACTCAGCACTGGCTTTTGTCGGAAAAGATTTATTTAGAACATGGCAGAATATGTATCTCTTGGGAAATCTTATCATAGTAATAAGAAGTGTATTGATTATTTGCTTTCAAATTGGTTTGGCTTATGTCTTTCAGGGTGTAGAATTTTATAAAAGCATAGGAAAGAAAACATTATATATGTGTGGAAATGAGTATATCATAAAAATATGTATATCCTCATTTGCAGGCCTGTTTGGATTTACTATAAATGGTGGAAATACTATAGCAGAAATTATATATGTTTTTATTCTGCTGTATTTGGTTAACCGATTTTTGGTGCCTGTGGAGAGTTTGGTGATTGGTGTTAAAAGAGCTTAAGAGCTAGCCGATCTAACATTCGTTGCATAGCTAACAGCCGTTACTCTTACTCCACATACACAGGAGATACATATGCCCGCTTCCGGTTCTTCTGGGCCGCATCCAGGTGATATACATCGCAGTCCTTTTCCGGCATACAGTCTTTCAGGTCCAGATCAAAGGTATAACGGCTTTTGGAAACCGCTTTGTAGATTTTGAAGGCCTGGAAGCAGTAAAGGTCCTATCGTTGAATTTGTGACAATGCAATAAGGAGATGGCAGCATGAGGAAATTTGCTATATTTTTAGATTCTTATGAAAATCCGAAAGTAGAGTTATACTATTGACGGTTTACAGTCACTCCATCTGGTGATATAGTATTAATACCAGACGATATAAGAGACATAGAAGAAACTGTCACCAACCATAATCGTTCATTTCACAGGCGTGGTTCTTCCTACGCCGTCTGGCGGGAAAGGCCAAACAATATCTGAACATCAACCTGTTATCAGGAAGAATTTCAAATAAAATCAAACAAAAACAAACCAAACAGCAGAATGTTATTGTCCGGGAGTAAAAAGGAGGTTATAATTAAGACAGTTCTTATATGTCTCCTGCAGAGGAGGCGCTTTGAAAAAACAAAAGAGTAATGAGAGTTATCCCATGGAAGACCGGGCCTTGAAGGAAGCGGCCCGGTTTATGGGAAAGGAACTGCTGCCGCTTTTAGGGGTGGAGGGCTCTGTCAGGCGGGTAAGCCCTACGGAAGCTATATTCCTGGAGGTAGGGGACTACTTAGCGGACTTTAATTATGAGATGGTTGACGGAACCTGGAAGCATCTGGAATTTGAGAGCGACAGTCTGTCGGAGGAAGACCTGCGGAGGTTCCGGGCTTATGAGGCAGTGATCAGCTATAAGTACGGAGTCGAAGTGACTACTTATGTACTGTGCACTTCAAATGTGAAGAGACTCCAGACAACTCTGACTCAGGGGATGAATACCTACCGGGTAGAGGTGCTGCGTATGAAAGATTACAATGCGGATGAGATTATCCTGGAGCTGGAGGAAAAGCAGAGCGCGGGAACACGTCTTGAAAGGGATGAGCTGCTGAAAGTCCTTCTGACTTCCCTGATGGACGGTGAGCTGAGCCAGGAAGCCAGGATAAGAAGAAGCCTGGAGATACTTAAGAAAGAACAGGAACATGTGGAACAGAAGCAGATGGTGCCATGCAGTCTGTATTATATGCGCTGGCGATGAAAGTATTGACTGCAGATGAGATAAAACAAATAAAGGAGATGATGACTATGACGCTGCTTGGACAGATGCTGATGGAAGACGGGATGGAAAAAGGAGAATTTAAAAATATGCAGGAACTGGTCCGGGACGGCCTATTGTCCATGGAGACGGCAGCTTCCAGGAAACATATGACTGTGGAAGAGTTTTTGGAAAAGCTTAAGGAATTGGGTTTGAGCTGACAAATCCATATTTTTTCCGTGCACTCATGATCTTCCATAGAATCCGGGCTTAGAAAAAGGCCCGGATTCTTTATGGGACTGTCCCTTCCTTTTTACTGTTTTTATCTGTTACATATCTGTCCGCCCCTGCTCCCGCGCCACATACACAGGAGATACATATGCCCACTGCCGGTTCTTCTGGGCCACTTCCAGGTGATACACATCGCAGTCCTTTTCCGGCATACAGTCTTCCAGTTCCAGATCAAAGGTATAACGGCTTTCGGGAACTGCTTTGTAGATCTTGAAGGCCTGGGAGTGGTAGTACTCCATATGGCTGGTATAGCCGCAGTTCAAAAGTTCGCCAATGGCAGCGGTGAAGGTCTTATGATTGAGGGTGAAGGTAACCTTGGTATTTAAATTACCCTGAACCTTTATTACCACGGAGGAGGTGGAGGGATGGAGGGTGGATTTATTGCCTGTGGTATCGCAGCGCCAGATCAGTTCCTGATCAGAGGTCTGACAGGAGTAGGTCTCAATATTGTTAATATTGTTCTCATCGTAGGACTCGCTTGCAGAGGGAGCCAGGACGCTTCGTCCCCGGAAATAGGTGTGATATCCGGCGACAGTACCGCCTTCTAAGGAGACTGCACCATTCCAGCGGTACAGCTCCTGATTGCCCCAGCCCATCTCAATGCGCAGCTTGTAGCAGCCGGTTTCGTTGACATCCTGGAAGGATTCGCCGTTGATGACATGGATGGGTTTTAAGTTCTTGTAGAGAATGATCTTGTCCAGAGTCCCCTCGGTCTCCACATGGGCTTTGATCTTTCGGAAATTGCCGGTGATTTCACTGCCCATCCAGGCGCCGTTTATCTTAAAATCGCAGAGAATGCGGTCTCCGGTAACCGCATAGGTACGGCGTGCCTTTAAGGCGGCCCAGAGACTTTCACGGGTCAGCTCCTCAGCGATAATGGCAGCCATACCGTCGCCATAGGAGCCTGGGAAGCCGGCGTGATGGTCTGTGGAGGCGATGAAGCCGAACTTATGTCCCTGGCGCAGGCCTTCGTCCACCATATTCCTGGTGTCCCTGGGCCCCATGTTGTGGTAATAGGGATAGTCGGCGTCTTCGCTCATGGAGCATCCGTGCTTGGAGTAGACCTCCACAACAGGAGTGATGATGTTATTAAACTTTTTCCAGTCTATTCCCCGGTAGTCGGGAGTATAGCCGATGTGGTGGGCAATGGCTACAGCTTCTTTGCCGCAGTCTTCTGCCAGTTTTTGGGGCGAGTCCCGGTAGATTAAAGGCAGAGTGTCATCGGGAGAGAGAAGATGATGGTCTCCATATGCTCTGGAATGGATTTCATAGCCCTGGAAGGTCACGAAATCCGGGCTGTTGGCCTCGGCCACTTCCCTGCGGATCTCTTCCCAATGATCCTGAAGCTTTTGAAAGCCTTCCAGATGGAAGTTTACTACAAACTCCGTTCCCGGCGCTTTTTCATACATATCAGGCCACATGGCGTGTCCCGTGAAAGCGCAGAAGTCCAGCTGGCTTTTGGCCCGCCTGATGGCATTCTCAAGACTTCCAAAGCCGTATGTAATGCCGCAGTGATTGTGCAGATCTCCAAAATAAGTATTCATGTTTCCTCCTCGTATTACCCTCGTGAATAAGATAATACACGGCTTTGCATCACAAGAGGGTATTGTTATTTTAAAAAATGTTGGTTTTATGTTTCAGTTTGATCAGGGCTTCCGTAAAGAAGAAGTCGCCGTAAATAATGGGTACATTAATATTTTTCCCGGCTGGGAAGTGAACGGTGCCCATCTGGATCATAGACTGGCTTTCCTGCCTGTGGTCAAAATAGCTGTCGTAGAGACCTTTTAAGACGGCCAGAGCCTGTTCGTAATAAAAGTCCCGGTCAGGTCCGTCCTCCATCAGGCTGTAAAGCTCCAAAAGACCGCTGGCAGCGCAGGCGGAAGCAGAGGTATCCAGAGCCCAGCGGCTGTCTTTTGCCGCCCGGAAATCCCAGACAGGAGCCTTGTCCTCACGCAGATGGGACAGAAAGTACGCAGCCACGTTCTTGCAGGCGTTTAAGTAGGATTCCTTTCCCGTCTCCCGGTAAGCTATGGCCATGCCATAGATGGCCCAGGCCTGCCCTCTGGCCCATGCAGAGTTTCCGTCCTGTCCCTGTCCGCCGAGATTTTCCATCTTTTCTCCGGTCTCTGGATCGAAGCTTACGATATGGGCCAGGGTGTTGTCAGGGCGGATAAAGTGTCGGAGTACGGTGTCGGCGTGGGCCGCGGCAATGTGGCGGAACCGGGGATCCTTGTATTCTCTGGAAGCCCAGAACAGCAGGGAAAGATTCATCATGGAGTCAATGATGGTCCAGCCCTGGCTGTCCGGTTTTACCTCATCATTCCAGGCACGGATAAAACATCCTGCCGGATTGAAGCGCCCAGCCAAGTGGCTGGCGGCCTTCAGGCCGCGGACACGGGATGCTTCATTGCCTGTCAGCTTATAGTCGATGACAGCCGAGGGCAGCCACATAAAGCCTGCGTCGTGATGGACGGTCATAAAGCCGTCCAGAACTTCGTCCAGATCTTCTTCCAGCTTTCGGGAAAGCTTCAGTGCTTCTTTCTTCCCTGTCTCTTCATATAAGAGCCACAGAAGGCCCGGCCAGAACCCGGATACCCAGAAATAGGGCCCCTGGTCGTTGTAAATGCCGTCGTAAGCCACATGGGGAAAATGCTCTCCGATGCCTTCTATGTTGCGCTCAATCTTTTTGAGGCTGTTCTCCAATGCTTCCTCTGTCCAATTCTTCATAAGTGTTCCTCCTTTTTTATGAAACGGGATCCCAGTGAAAATAATCGTTCCGGCTTTCGTGGTAGCCGCGGCAGGCGCTATAAAGCTCTTTTAAGATATTCTGGCAGGCACTGTCCTTTGCCAGATTATGCATTTCATGGGGATCTTCTCTCAAATCATATAATTCGTGACAATGCTGCCCGTCATACACATATTTATAGCGCTCCGTGACAGCGGCTCTCCGTATGGTTCCGTAGCCGGGATTGCCGGAATACTGGGAGAAAACCATACGCTTGGGGTCCGGCGCCTTGCCTGAGGCCAGGGGAAGCAGGGATATGCCGTCGCTGCCTTGAGGGTCTATGCCGGCTGTCTGCAGGAGAGTGGGGCGTATGTCCAGGTGGGAAACTACGCCGGAGACCAAAGACGTCTGAGGCACGGACCTGACAGTCTTTGGAAGCTTTAACAGGAGGGGCACACGGATGGCTTCCTCATACATCTCCATTTTCTGATACATCCTATGCTGGCCCAGATGGTCGCCGTGATCGGAGGTAAAGAGGATGCAGGTGTTGTCATAGACGCCTTGTTGTTTTAATTCATCCACAAGCTTCCCGAAGATGTCATCGGCTATGGTGGTCAGACTCAGATGGGCGGCCCATGTCTTTCGCCATTCTTCTGCGGTCACATGCTCCGCCATCTGAGCAGGCATGCCTTTCCGGCGCAGAGGCGGTTCCTTCTCTGCAGGTATCCCTATATTATGGGGCAGTGTTACCAGGGCCGGATCGTACATGTCGTCATAGGCTTTCGGAACGCGAAGGGGCGGATGAGGAGCCCACAGGTAAGTGAAGAGGGCGAAGGGGCGGTCAGAAGGCCGTTCTCTCAGAAACCGAAGAGACTGATTAAGAAAATAAAAGTCCTTGAAGGTTTCAAGAGGGCAGTCATATGAACTGACTTTATGGCTGCTGTATTTCTGTTCCCGATAAACGCCGTCCACCTCTTCCTTTACCAGAGTCAGTTCGGAAGGGTCCCGCTTTGTCACGACACCCAGACTTTCCGCCCAGCGATTGTAATCTTCCTGGCTTATAAAAAAGTCCAGATTCTGTTCTCTTAAAAGCGGTTTTACACGGATATGATCTACGCCGCAGTGGCCCACACAGTAACCGGATTTTTGCAGTGTTTTATGAAATGGTTCCCATTGTCCTGAGGAGACGCCTTTCCAGTCATTGTATACCACGCCGTTTTGGGTGGGATAAAGGCCTGTGGCCAGGGCAGTGCGGGCGGGAACGCATAAAGGGCAGGTATCATAGGCCCGCGTAAAGGATGTGGCTTCTTTCAGAAGCCGGTTTAAATTCGGTGTT
This sequence comes from Clostridiaceae bacterium, assembly GCA_910574345.1. Classification (GTDB taxonomy): domain Bacteria; phylum Bacillota; class Clostridia; order Lachnospirales; family Lachnospiraceae; genus UBA3402. Next base: position 58,795 of record CAJSZV010000003.1, read on the forward strand.
ACTTCTCTGCCGCACTGGACCATGCCCAGGCTGTCAGCTCTCTGATGGTCCGTCATCACAAGCAGAATATTAGGTCGTGTATCCAAGACAGATTCCTCCCTTCAGTGATAGTCAGAATTTTCCAGGTCCTCAAAGCGGTCCGGCTGTTCATATCGGTCAAAGATCTTCACCAGAAAAAAGGAATTGATCCATGCAAAAAGGGCCGGCCCTCCAAGAAGGATGGGAGGGAAGACAAGAAATCCCAGGGCAGTCAAAAGGATGGCGGACGCTGCCATCATGATGCTGGAGGGAAGATGGCGGATGGCCATGATCAGGGCATTTCCCATGGTGCGTTTTACCGTATTGTCAAAATGAGCCAAAAGAGCGAACACATAGATGGACTCCAACAGGAACAGCAGGGCGGCCGCAAAGAAAGCCGTCATGAGGATCATTTGGGGAAGAGCCATGGAAGAGACCCTCAGATATACAAAAAGGTCCGCACCTATAACCGCGCCTGCGGTAAGGAGGATCAGCCAGATGACAGTGGCCTGCCGGAAATTATCCCGGAAAGCTTTAAAGAAGCTTTTGATGATATAGCCCTCCTGATTTCTCACCATCTTTAGGGTCACGGAGTAGACCGCTGTGGCGGCAGCCCCTATGGTGACGACAGGGATGGAACAGACAAACCATAAGAGATTTAATAACAGGATGTGCAGCAGACGGCTTACGAACTGCCAAAAGGGATTGTCAATGGAAAATAATCCGCCCATACAGGTTTCCTTCTTTCTGTTGGTTTTACATTATATAATGGCTTCGGGATGGGGAAGGGCACAGCTTCCCATGTCAGTAATGTATTCGGTAATGCCAAGTTCCTTTTTGGTACGCCGCTGAAACTCTCTGGCCCGTCTGTCTGCCTCATAGGGGTTGCATACAAAGAGGAGACGTTTGTGACACTCTTCTGCGGTGATACGTACCATTGGATCTTCCCCGGCGGTTTCGAGAAGACAATGATCCTCCCCCGGATCCCTGGCCAGATCGAAAAGCTGAGGGGTGCCGTAGCAGTAGTACACATATTTGTACTGCTTCCAGCGGATCATGAACATACCCGCGGGGATGCCGTGGGCATGGTATTCGCTGAAGGAAAAGTCCTGGTGTTCTTCCCCCTTTCCGGTTTCTATGAAAGACCGAAGGCTTTGTCCGTCCAGGCCCTGGGGAGCGGGCAGTCCTAAATAATCACAGACTGTGGGAAACCAGTCTGTGAGATTGACCGGGGCACTTATGCGTTTGGGTGTGATGCCGGGAACACGGACGATCATGGGCACGTGGGATGACTGTTCGAACATGGTGCATTTCCACCAGAGGCCGTGATGCCCCAGCTGTTCGCCGTGATCACTGGTATAGCAGAGTATGGTGTCCTCTTTAAGTCCCAGTTCGTCTATTTTGTCAAGGAGCATGCCAAGGTGCTCATCCAGCTCGGCGATGGCGCAGTGATAGCCGATCAGAAGCTTTATTGCGGTTTCCTCCGGCAGACTTTCACATTTAAAATAGGTGCGAAGCCAGTTTAAGTGTTCGTTTAAGGATGTGAAAGGAGGCCTTAAGGCAGGAGGCACCTCTGTGATCAGTTCTGAAAAATGATTCCAGTTTTCTTCTTTTACATAGAAGGGGAAGTGGGGATCTAAAAATCCCACATACAAATTCCAGTCTTCCTCCTGACCATGGGCCTCAAGCCAGTTTAAGGCGGCTTTCAGCACCTTATCATCATAGCTTTCCTCCGTTTTGAGACCGATTTTTTCAAAACGCTTTTCCGCGCCTACCCGCCCTGTTCTCTGATCACGAAAGAAGCAGCCCATATCGGGGCGGTGCATATATCCGGCAAACTCCTCATGAGTGAAGCCGTAGTCTCCCTCATAATGGAAATGGGTTTTTCCGATGCAGATATAGCTTTTGTTGTGTTCAGCCAGGCAGTGGGAGAGCCCGGGGACTTTTCCGTCATAGGGGGTGGCGTTGTCCCAGGTGCCCAGGCGGTTTACATAGCGGCCCGTCATAAAGCTGGCTCTGGCAGGAGCACAGACGGGGCAGGGCGTATAACAGCTGTCAAAGACAACACTTTCCAGGGCCAGACGATCCAGATTAGGCGTTTTTAAAATCGGGTGGTCCGCAGCAAACCGCATCATCTCATAAGAGTGTTCATCGGACATTATGGTAATGATCTTCATAGTTTCCTCCGTATTTGTGGTGATTCAGGACTGCATAGCAATCCATGCAGCACAGGGGCAAAAAGTCATAACAATTCACTGTGGTCTCAAGAAATGGATGGAAAATCCTTTAATGCCTGAGGCGCCTTTAAGTCCTTGCAAATAGCATTAAGCCGGGCCTGCATATCCTTAATCTGATCTTTATAGAAGCCCCCGGCCAGGTCCGTGATATCCAGGATCAGAAGATTTAAGGTGACGGTGACATTTCTGTGCCTATCCTCTTCGGAAGCCTGGAAGGAGACATCCAGAATGGGAGGCAGATCTTCCTTATGAGGAACCATCTCCGGCACAAGGAGTTCGGCCTGTCGGACAGATACGGTATGGTCGGCGCCGGACCACACAAAGAGCAGGCGGACGCCTTCTTTTTCCGCCAGGACGAAGCTTTTTCCTATGGCGGTGACAAACGTACCGGGCATCAGGTGAAAGCGCTGGATATGGGCAGCGTCAAGGCGGCTGCCCCGCATGATGTGGTCCGATACAATAAGACCCCGCTCCCGGTGAAACAGGACTTCGCGGGTGTGGCGGCAGAAGGTGTAGCCGTCATGGTAAGCGCTGGCATAGAAGCCTGCCTCCCGGCAGTGGGAAGCCGTGACAGGAGAGGCGGGACGATAGACGCCCCATTTGTTGGCGTACACTTCATCGGGCGCAATGGGCCTGCCATAGGCCAGTACCGTGTTGTGAGAGGACATGTTATACATATAACCTCTCAGAGCCGAGTTCATACGGACCTTGTGATACAGAAGCCCGCTGTAAGGTTCGCCGATGATCTCTTTTCCTCTCATGGACAGGAACAGAGAAAGCATATCCATGTGATTGTGGCCGGAATAGCCGCAGTTTACCTTGGCGGACATCATCATGCAGCTGCTGTCCGGGCCGTAGCCGCTTTTGGAACAGACGAAGCCGGCCTTATGGCTGCAGAAATCCAGGGCTATGTTTGCCCCTTGGTCTTCGCAGACACCATGGCGGATACTAAGGATCTTTTTGCATTCCGGATGTTCCATGGTCCGCAGGCCAATATGTAAGATCGGTTCCACAAGGGGTCCTTGGTTGTCGCCAAGAGAGGGGTAACGGGCGCCAGGCGGACAGAGCATGGACAGAACATGGAAGGTCTCGTTTATTCGGCGGCCAGCCTCTTCATCCAAAAGAGGTTCGCCGTTTAAGCGGGCCAGACAGATCACCCGGTAAAGCATCTCTCCCACGGCGGCTCCGGACCAGTAAGCTATGGAATGTTCGCTGTAGCCTCCGTCTTCATTAAAGTCTTCTTTGATGTGACGTCGGATGATGGAGGCGCCATGGTCTTTCATGGCCGCAACATCCGGGAACTCCGGAAACAGAATGCCAAGGAGAAAGGGAATCATGCCCCGTTCCCACATGTGATGGTTGTAAGGCCGGTATCCGTCCGTATCAAATCTTCGAAACTGAATTCCCAAAAACCAGATTCGCTTTATGATCTCAAATGACAGTTCCGTGGAGATTTCATAAGGGATGCGGGTGTAAAAGAGGCTGATATAGACAAGAGTCAGCCAGCCCACACTCATAACATCCCGGTCTTCCGTGTATTGAAACCGGTCAGTGGAAGGCTCTGTGCAGGTGATCACAAGGGGGTAAGTCTTAAAAAATACCTGGAGCATTTCCTCAAAGAAATCAAGAACCCCGGCATCTTCTGTTTCATGGTAAAGCACGCACAGGGATTCAAAGAACTGGCCGCGGACCATCATATCCAAGTAGCTGCGGTGAATTTTCCCGGTGTCCCGGTAAATATTAAAATGGATCATGTTATCCCAGCTTTTGCCCAGACTGACCTGCCGGTCTCCTCCGGGAAGCACATAGATATGTTCGTTCATGAGTTTTTTTGCCGCATGAAGGCAGAATTCCTTTAAGCTACCCCCCAGTCCCAGGGAGGACTGGAAGGAATAAGGGCAGGTATCAGTGTCTATGGGGGTCAGTGGAAGACTCCGGTAGTCAAAAAGAAAAAAGGGAGCCTTCCGCTTTTCCAAGTAGCGGATCAGATGGTTTTTGGCTGCCGGAAGATCCTGGCTGTCCAGGGCTTCTTTGACTGGATTTAAGCCAGGCAGGGTCAAGTCCAGGGCGGAAAAGACATCTTCGTCTTTGATGGCGCGTTCGTCCAGGGGAATGAAATCCATAATAGGTCTCCTTTCGGTGTCAAAGTTTTATAAGTGTCCTGCCGTTCCACAAGAGCTGATGGCTGTCCTGGTTTTCCCCCAGGCGGCAGGAGATGAACAATCCCTCCTCCCGTCTTTCCTGATGAAATTCCCGGCAGGAAAGAGCCTGGCCCGGCCGGAGGGGAATCAGAAGAGCACAGTGGAGGAATGTTTTTGTTTCTTCCTCCACCCTGTGGTTTAAGTGAACCAGGGTGGAATCGTGCCAGACATCATTGGCCGTGGAAATCTTTCCGGCCTCCAGACAGGTTTCCATAGCAGGGCTGCAGAGAAGTTCCATATTGGATCTGTCCTTCCCTTCGGTGCACAGGCCCATGGAAGTCAGTCTTATTCGGGGACGGTCAAGATGGAAATGAATCTGCACCGAATCTCCTTTTTTTAGTCCGGCGACTTCGTCTATTACCATCAGCGCTCGGCTGTCTAAAAGGGCCAGGACACGGGTGGCGGATGCAGGCTTATAGTTGTGGTGGCGGGACACGACGGATACAAGACCAGGGTCTTCTCTTACAGAGATGATATGCCCCTCTTTTTGAGGACCGTAAGCCCAGGATGCCAGGTATTCCCACATGTTTTTGTTGTTGACCGTGAGACAGTTGTGCCAGAAGGCGCTCTTAAAGTGTTTTCGGTCTTCGCTGTCTTTATAAGTGTAGATGCCCGGATCGGTCACCAGCGTATCTCCGTAAGCCGTCAGATCAAATCCGCCGGTGTCGATGTGGGCGTGAAGGTTCTGAACGGGGGACCGGCAGGCGGTCATAAGGCTGATGGCGTCATGATCCCATCCGGTGCGGATGTACACCTGATCCAAGTCCTTCTGCCATGATACCAGGGGAAGGTCAGGTTTTTTGGGAGTCTTTGCCGCCTGGTCCATAAGGGTTTTCAGTTTTGCGGGATCCGGGATCCGCCACAAGTTATCACGGATATCATTGAAAACCGTGGATTCCGGGTAGACATACAGGGCAGTCTCCAGATACTTGGGGTCTCCGCAGGCCATGTAGCAGGCCACGGCTGCCAGGGACATGGTTTCCTTTTCCGCTATGTGGCTGTCGCCCCATGGGAAATTGCCTCCGCAGGACCGGGTGGCCGTGACGGAATGGATGAACATCTTTTCAAGTTGCCGGATATAGGCTTCTGGAACTTCCATATGGAACTTCCGGGCGAAGACCACCCTCATGGCGAACCAGAAGACGCAGCCGTTGTGGTAGGAAGGACACCCTTCAATCTGTCCGCCGCAGGGGGTGCACTGGGCTGCCATGCAGCGGTCAAGTTCCTTCTGGGCGTGGGCTAAAAACGCCGCGCTGTCCTTCATCTCCGGAAACAGGCAGGAAAGGGACATAAGGCCCAGATTTTCCATAAGGTAGTGGTTGTGGTCGGCTTTAGGCCACAGAAGGGGAGAAATGCAAAACAGAACCCGGCAGTGGGTGTAGACACAGCACAGGATCTTTTCCAGCAAATCTTTGGTGAAACAGGGCGTATTTGCAAGGAGTTCTATGATCAGAGGCCAGGTGCGGTAACCGCGAATTCCCGCTTCCAGGGCCCGCCAGGGGGAGAGCCCGCTAAAGTTCTCAGGAAGACAGAGACCAGCTTCATCCTGAATGTCAGGGCAGGAAACCGTGTCTATCCAGTGCTCCAGTTCCTTCAGAGCCTTTTCTGCGTAGTCCAGGCAGCCTGTGACGCTGTAAGCCTCAGCCAGGGTTTTTAAGTGGTGCATCCGGTTCAGGTGGAAGGTATATTCATTGTCATTGACCGGGTTGAAGGTCCACTTAGGCGGATTTCCTACAAAATACAGCTCTGGTCCTGTTCCGGGAAGAACCAGCATTCCCTTCATGGCCTCCTCTGCCAGTTTTACGGTGCTGTCGGCCAGTTCTGGAAAGGCTTCCCTGACAGCGGCGCCTCGTTCCAGTGCGGTTTTGCCGTTGTTTGCCTTTAAGATGCGATTCCTTAAGAGCACCAGGAGCTTTTTGGTATCTATGTTTTCCGGCAGGATGTCCCGGATGGCAACAGTGGAATTCATAAGACTGCCTCTCTTTCATAACCTGCGTTTTTATAGTTGGGGTCTGCGCCAGGACCGAAGCCTAAGGACGCGCGGCGTTTTCTCATGGCGGCCGCAGTATTCTCATACCGGGGATCCTCCATAAGGTTCACGGTTTCCCCCGGATCTTTTTCCAGATCCCACAGAACTTCCGGCATATCTTCGCCGTAATAATGGTATTTCAGATGATCCTGCTTGATCATCAGGTACTCTCCGCGATATTGGCTGACGGATTCGTTGTTCCAATGGGAAGCGTCGCCGTTCATCAGGGGCACTAAAGAGCGGCTGTCCAGGTTGTCCGGCGTTTCAAGGCCGCACAGATGGCAGAGGGTGGCGTACAGATCGCAGAGGTTTACATTTTCCCTGACTCTGCGGGCGGCGAAACGGGAGGGGAAGCGGATGAATAAGGGTACCCGGACGCTGGATTCATAGAATTTGTGCTTGGCCCAGATGCCGTGTTCGCCTAACATCTCTCCGTGGTCGCTGGTAAATACGATGATCCAGTCATCCAGGTTCTGTCCTGCCTCATGAAGCTTATCCAAAATCTTTCCTATGTGGCTGTCCACGGTTTCCACCATAGCATAGTAGGCGGCGGTGGCGCGCTGCACGTCCCGGTAAAGCACATCCTTCCCGATCTCCAGATGTTTGGTGTCCAGATAAGGATGGCCGCTCATGATCTCCTCAGGGCCGAATACGGGAACCCGGTTTAAGTAGTATTTAAACAGCCCTTCATCACAAAAGTAAGGGTAATGGGGCAGCGTAAAGCTGGCCTTTAAAAGAAGGGGCTGATTGAGCTGCTGCTTGTCATAATAGGGAGACTCCAGAATATGTTCTATGGCATTTAAAGTCCCCAGAAGGGTATATTCATCCTGGCTGCTTACTCGGCAGCGGCCTGCGCCGGCCCGCAGCACTTCCTTTACATTGGTCCAGCGCAGCTCCGACTTGGGAGTGCGGAATTTTTGAAGCTTTTCCTGGTCCATACCGGGGATAAATTTTTCCGATATCCGGGTCTCACAGCCGATGCGGGCCTGCCAGCCCTGCATCTGATCCGGACCTGTATGGTGGAGCTTGCCGCAGCAGACCGTGTAATAGGCGTTTTCGCTGAAAGTCCGGGCAAAGGTGCGGTAGAAGGGAGGCAGGTCGTCGCCGAAGATCTCACAGCCGCAGGTACGGGGCAGCTGGCCGCTCATCATGCACTGCCGGGCCGGAATGCAGACAGGAGAAGGTGTGTAGGCGTTTTCAAAGATCACGCTGTCCTTTGCCAGACGGTCCAGGCTGGGGGTGCGGACAACGGAATTTCCAGCAAAGCCTGCCAGGTCCGGCCGGTGTTCGTCGGTCATGAGAAAAAGAATGTTGGGATATTCATGGCGGTTCATGGGCGTCCTCCTTTTATGGTGAATTCATAGTGCTTTCCCTGGATCAAAAAGGTGATGCATGCTGTTTTTATGCCCTTTTCCTCCCTGATTTCTGTGGTCAGATCCTGTACCCTTGGAGCCGGTTTCCCTTTTGCGGGATAGAGAATGGTGGCAAAGGCTTCTGTGGGACGGCAGGATTCTTTTTGATACCGGACGATGACGGAATCCCGATATACATCCCTTACATCCGACACCTTGCCGGGCAGGAGGAAGGGCTCCCCGGCTGTGGTGGTGACCGTGAGGGAGGCTCCGTTTTCCCAGCGGGCAAGGATGGCGGTTTTATCCAAAGTGACTGCCGGCCGGTCGATGTGGAACAGAAGCTGCAGGGAGTCTTTGTGGGACAGACCTTCCGCCAGGTCCGCAGCCAGAAGGAATCTGCCATCAACTAAAGCCAGCAGGCGTGTGTGAATGACCGGTTCGTAGTTTCTGTGGGCGGCTACGGCCCAGATCAGTCCCGGTTCTTCCTTACAGTCCAGAATACGTCCCTGCTTTTGGGGGCCATATTTCCAGGAATGGATGTACTCCCAGGCATCCCGGTGATTGACGGTTAAGGTATTGTGCCACTTCATGGTTTTAAAATTCTTCCGGTCCTCACCGTTTTTGTATGTATATCTTCCCGGATCCACTGCCATGGGAACGCCAAAGGCGGTGAAGTCAAAGCCGCAAGGGTCAATGTGGGCATGAAGATTTTTAACGGGAGTGCGGCAGGCAAACTGGACGCTTAGAGAATCCTTTTCCCATCCGCTTCGGAAATAGGCGTGGTCTAAGGTCTTATTATAATAAAGAAGAGGAAACTTCGGTTTTTTCTTTTCCGTCTTTATCCTGGTCAGCAGATTACAGAACGTTGGGATGGAATCCATGGACCAGATCTGTTCTTCGGCCTCTGCAAGAAAGTCCTGAAAGCTGAAAAACTGTCTTATAAAATACAGCCACTGACTGTCTCCCGTTGCCAGAAAGGCACAGACGCCTGCTTTGACAGCTGTGCCTGTGCGGGTTCCCGTGTCGCCCCAGGGGACATTGGAGCCGTTGGGGCGGGTGGCATAGAGGGAATAGAGAGGCATGGAGGCAAAGCGCTTCCTGTAGGAAGGAGGGAGTTCAAAACCGTATTTTCTGGAGTAGACCATTACCATGGCAAACCAGAAGACGCAGCCATTATGATAGGAGGGGCAGCCCTCAATCTGAGCGCCCTGGGCGTCCACCTGGACTTCCATACAGCGGCACAGCTCTTTTATGGCATGACGTTTCCATGTTTCCGATTCCGAAAGTTCCGGAAACATACAGGCTGTGCATAGAAGACCCAGGTTTTCCATAAGATAATGGTTGTGGTCTGCCTTTGGCCATGCCAGGGGAGACAGATGGTAGAGGACTTCGCACTGCTCATACAGGCTGTACAGAACCTTTTCAAAGATTTCAAGGGTCATGTGAGGGGAACCTGCCAGCCCCTCCAAGGAAGGGCACCAGGTACGGTAGGGACGGATGCCGCACTCCAAAAGCCGCCATGGTCCGGCAGCGGGACAGTTAAACTGCTCGTATGCCCAGTTTCCGTTCTCATCTGTAATGGAACCTCTGGGACAGACATCGATCCAGTTTGTCATCTCATCCAGAATTTTTTTGGCGTAGGATTGGTCTTGGGTGAGAAAGTAGGTGTACAGCATAGGGAGCCAGTGGTTCATGCGGCTGATCTGAAATACATATTCGTTGTTGCAGTAGGGATTGTCATGCCAGCGTGGGGGAGTGCCCATCTGGGTTTTTTCGCTGTTTCCCGGAAGACGGGCAAATCCAAGGAAGCTGTCTTTCCCGTCCTTAAGCACCGCATCTGCAATCTCCGGAAAGGCTTTCCGGATCTGCTGAGCACGTTCAAAGGGAGAGGGGAGCGCGGCGCATCGTCTTTTGAAATTCTCAAATGCCTCTGCCATGGTGAAGGATTTTCCCAGGATGGAGGATTGATTTTGGTTTGGTTCCATAATGTGGTCCCTTTCTGAAATTTTTAAAGCTGCTACCATTATAAAAGCAGCCGACAAAGGGTTTCAATGACGGAATTTTGGGAAATATCACTTTCTTGCAGAAAAAAGGGGAAATCCAATACTTTTATGAAAGAAAAGGCGGATACAAAAAAATGATATTTTACAAAATTTTCTCAATTGCAAATACAAATGGACTATGCTATCCTTAGGCCACAGTCAATGTAGATCCCGCCAAAGATACAAAAGGCGCCGTGTATCAGGGATATTAAAAACTAAAGGAGAATCGACATGAAAAAGACTTACAAACGCCTGATGGCAGGGATGCTGGTATCCGCAATAGCCATCACTTCACTGGCAGGCTGCAGTTCTTCCAATAAGGAAGAGACGACAAAGGCCCCTGCCGCAGGGGAAGCCGGAAAAACCCAGGCTGCAAAGGAAGAAGAAAAAGAGACGACGGCTGCCGAAAACCAAGAGCCGGTTACTCTGACATGGCTGGTAGGCGAGACTTCCTCGGAAGTGGACGACAATGCAGAAGTGGTTAAGATGATCGAGGAGCGCTTTCATATTGACATGAAGGCCTGGCAGGTAGACGCCAAGAATTTCCAGGAGAACCTGAACGTCCGGTTTGCAGGCGGCGAGATGCCAGATGTTCTGGTCGTAAACAACCTGTCTCTGCTTCCTACATATGTAGACGGCGGCATTGTGGGAGAGCTTCCCATTGAGGTGATCCGTGAGAAAGCGCCTAACTACGCAAAGGTGGCAGATGAGTACGACGACGGAACGCTGTGGAGCACTATGATCTATAATGGAAAGAACTATGGCGTAACCAATCCCATGGATGCAGTGCCTATGGCCATGTTCTGGAGAAAGGACTGGCTGGATAAACTGGGACTGGAAGTTCCAAAGACCCTTGACGAGTATGAGGAGGTTCTGACCGCTTTCGTCGAGCAGGATCCTGACGGCAACGGCAAGAAGGACACGGCCGGTATGGCTGAGCGGGCTTTTAATGCAGTCTTTGGCGCCTATGGCCTGCGCTGCGTAACCGGCGGCAAGCCTGGGTTTAAGGTGGAAGAGATGCAGCTAGGCGAGGATAATGTGCCGTTCTTCCCCTATATCCATCCGGATGCCAAGCTGGCTCTGGCCAAGCTTCATGACTGGTATGAGAAAGGCATTATTGACAAAGAGTTTATTACCGGTGAAAATCACGGCGGATATACATGGCTGTCCCATTCCTTTATGAACGGCCGTATCGGTCTGACCTGCGCGCAGCCCTATCATTATCTGAACACGGACAGAGATCTGACCGATGAGAAGACATGGGGCGTGTGCATGAGAGAACTGAAAGGTCTGGATCCCGACGCTGAGATCGTCATCGGACCGGCGCCTGTTGGTCCTGACGGAAAGTCCGGTACGGAGGGCTGGAATTTGACAGGACGCCTGACCTGTCTGACCACTCAGGCTGCTTCCGATCCCCGGAAGGTAGACGCATTCCTGGCTATGCTGGACGCATACTACGCGGATATGGAATATGCGAAGTTAGCCAACTACGGTCTGGAAGGCATCCACTTTGAGCAGACCCCCGACGGTCCTGTCCGCCTCATGGAAGGCGTGGAGCTGAGGAGGGAAGGTGTACTGCAGTGTGACTTCGGCTCTACGGTTACCTTTGCAAAAAATGTAACTCCGGAGAAGACTGAATTTGGCCACAAGGTTACGGGTAACGGTTATTACCGCTTCAATATCCCGCCTGTACAGGAGTTCTCCGATGTGATTGCCACCCTGGATACTCTGACCGAGCAGGCATACTTTGACATGATTACCGGAACCAAGCCTCTGGATTACTTTGACACTTTTGTAGAAGAGTTCAAGAAGGCCGGCGGCGAAGCGGCGGAGAAGGCTGTCCAGGAAGCATACGCGGCAAAGGTTGCTGCCATTGGAAACTAAGGACCTGCAAACTGAGAGGTAAGGTATTGCCATGAAAACAGAAAAAAAGAAGGGTGCTGCAGCTCCCTCCCGGAAATCCCACAGAGGATTTCTGGGAAATCTGGTTTATTACAAAGAGTATTATCTCATGCTGATTCCCGGACTGCTGTTCTTTCTGGTATTCTGCTATGGTCCTATGTACGGACTGGCCATTGCTTTCCAGGATTACTATCCTTTGAAGGGGATTGGAGGCAGCGCCTGGGTAGGATTCAAGCATTTTAAGAAATTATTTTCGGACCCCTTTTTCGTGTCTGTATTAAAGAACACCCTTATCATCAGCTTTTATAAGATTTTGGTCTGCTTTCCGGCGCCGATTCTTTTATGTCTGGCCTTAAATGAAATCAGACATTTGAGATTCAAGAAGCTTGCCCAGTCTGTTTCCTACCTGCCTCACTTTATTTCCTGGGTTGTGGTGTCCGGCATTATTATAGAATTTTTGTCCCCTTCCAGAGGTCCCATCAATATTCTTCTCCAGGAACTTGGGCTGGAACCGATTTTCTTTGTGGCGGAGCCCAGGTATTTCAGAGGCGTGCTGGTGATTTCCGACTTGTGGAAATCCATAGGCTGGGGTTCCATCGTATACCTGGCAGCCGTGACCGGCGTTGATCCCACCCTCTATGAAGCGGCGGAGATGGACGGCGCAGGCCGCGTAAAGAAGATTCTCCATGTAACTCTTCCGGCTCTGGTTCCTATCATCACCGTAATGTTTATCATGGAGTCGGGAAAAGTTTTAAACGACAGCTTTGAGCAGGTGTACAACTTTCTGACGCCCAGCACCTATCAGGTGGGAGATGTGATTTCCACCTTCGTATACCGGATGGGTATCCAGAAGATGCAGTACAGTTTTACTACGGCGGTGGATCTGTTTAAGAACATCGTATCCTTCATTCTGGTTATGGCGACCAACTACATGGCCAGAAAGACCAACGATTATGCATTGTGGTAAGGAGGCCGACACATGAAAAAAGAAAAGCAACCGGCTGCAGTGAGAAGAAAGAGGAAGAGAAGCGCGGAAGACTGGATTGTGGATATTCTGGCCTACGGTATTGTTCTCCTTTTAGTCGTATCTATCCTGCTTCCGTTTATGCAGGTGATCACCATCTCCATGAGCCCGGCTTCTGTGGTGAATAAAACGGGGTTTCACTTAATCCCCACGGAGTTTGATTTCTCCGGCTATAGGCAGATTGCCACAGACGACAACTTTTGGCACAGTTATCTGGTTACGGTTCTCAGGGCTGCGGCAGGAACGGCCAGCGGTGTTTTGGTAACCCTTTTGACGGCATATCCTCTGGCAAAGACCAATCTGCCTTACCGTAAAGGCATCATGATGTTTGTCGTCTTTACCATGTATTTTTCCGGCGGTATGATCCCCAAGTACCTGTTGATCAAGAACCTTCACTTGACCAACAATTTTCTGGTATACATTCTGCCCTGTCTGATCACCGGCTTTGCCCTTATTATTACGCGGAACTTTTTTATGAGCCTTCCGCCGGCTTTGGAAGAATCGGCCAAGATCGACGGCGCCACCAATATACAGGTGCTTCTTAAGGTTTACCTGCCTTTGTCCACGCCGGTTATGGCTACCATCTCTCTTTGGTACTGCGTGCATCACTGGAATGCATGGATGGACAATATGCTCTATGTGACGAAGAACAGTCTCTATGTTTTGCAGTATGTGATACAGACCATTCTGGCTAACGGGCAGACGGCGGATATGGAGATGATGTCTGATGTTATCGTCCATACAGAGACCATGAAGATGGCGGCGCTGGTGCTGTCTTTGATTCCCATTGTATGTACCTACCCGTTCCTTCAGAAATATTTTGTAAAGGGTATGATGGTAGGGTCTGTCAAAGGATGATGTATGTTTAAGAAGCTGCTCTATATCAATTTGCTTAGTATTACGGTTTTGTCGCTGTTTAACTATATTGTGTTTCACAGCATGAACAGCCGGGCCTACCTGGAAAGCTTTAAAGCTTACAATCAGAGAATTACCAACCTGGCTTTCCAGAATATAGACCGACAGATCATGGAAGCTGCCATGGGGATTCCGCAGCTGTACTTTTCGGACATCAATCAAAATAAAGACATTCTGCTGCCCCAGGAGGAAAACATCATGGGTTCACCGGCTCCCATCCGGAAGCTGGTGGACCGGTTGGAAGGTCTTCAAAAGGTATATCCCTATGTGGAGAGCCTAGATATTTTCTACGAAGCCACAAACACGGCGGTTACTGATTTTTCATCGGTTCACCAGGCTGAAACAGAAGAAAAGCTCTCAAAGTATCTTCCGTGGTACGATGAATTTCGGGCATCCGGGAGGGACGCCTTATTTCTGGAAAATCAGGACGGTTTTTATCCTACGAAAAAGCCGGCAGTAAGCTATATCAAGAAGGTCACTCTGCCAAAGTGGAAAGGCAGAGGGATCTTTGTTGCTATTCATATTTCTCTGGACTCTTTTCGGAAACTGATCGACGAGGGCAATGGCACTCTTGTACTGATATCGCCGGATGAGAAGATTCTGTATGTGTCAAAAGGCGGTGAGAGGCAGGTCTGTGAGACCATCCTTGCCATGCTGAGGACGGATAAGATCCAGGAGCTTCCTTTGGTATCGGTCAATGTTTCCGATGAGGACATTACGGTATTTCCCTATTCCTCCTCAATAACGGGGATGAAATACATCTACTATATTCAGGATAACACCTTTTATGCAGACTATAATGTGAGGAACCGCATCTTTTTGATGAATTTTTTCCTTTCCATTCTTTTTAACCTGCTGATTCTCATGGTTCTTTCCTGGATCAACCATTATACCTTTAAAAAACAGGTATTAAAGGCATCCAGGGAGGCAGGCATTGAGATTAAAGGCGGAAAGGCCAGCATTGATCAGTCTCTGAATGTGCTGGCCAAGGAGATTCTGACTCTGAATGAAACGGTGCAGTCCTCGAAACCTATGCTCAGGCAGAATGCCGTCCGGGCACTTCTTTTAGGCCGCGAACAGGGAATGGTGAGAGAAGAGCTGGGAGAGTATCTGTCTTATGACAGTGTCCGCGTAGTTCTGATGTACTGCATTGAGTCCACGGATGTGAATGAGACCATTGAGGCTCTCCAGGAAATTTTTTTAAACCGAAACAATCTGTATCATGGGCTGTTTACTACCATGGACAGAGGTGGTTTTGTCAGCATACTGATATTTGACAGAAAGAATAAGGGGGAAGTATTTGAAGATTTCTCAAAGAGTTTGGGCGAGACTTTAAAGAGCGGTCCCATGGTGTGGGGTGCCGTGTTCTCTTTAGAGAAGGACAATATTAAGCACAGCTACAAAACCGCCGTGGACACAGCCAGATACCGTTTTGTCTACCCGGAGAAAAAAGACCTGCGCTATGAGGAACTAAACCTGGAAGGAAGAAAGGAAAGCGGAAGCCATCTGAAACTGTTTGATCTGGTGGAGCGGGCGGTCAACAGTGAAAATTATCTGGATTTCAAGTATCATATGGAATCGCTTATGGTGTCCTTTAAGGAGGGCAATTATACCATTGATTATTGCCATTCGACTCTGCGGGACCTGGTGGCCCTTCTCTATCAGATCATGAACCAGAAACAGCTGGATATGTGGATTGTCTTCGGCTATGATATCCGGGAATATTATAAGCAGATTGAGAATATTGATCAGTTTGGGGAATGGATTTTAAATCTCTGTCAGGTTCTTTTGCAGAATATCCGGCAGAAAAAACAGACAGTGGACACAGATTTGCAGACCCGGCTGACTAAGATGATGGAAGAGAATCTGGAAAACGGAATTTCTCTTGATTTCCTCTCGGACCAGTTTTCTATGCGGCCCGACGCCTTAAGCCGTCTGTTTAAGCAGATGATGGGAAAGGGATACACCGAATATATTAAGGAAAAGAAGATGGAGAGAGCCCTGGAGCTTTTGAAAGAGGATAAAAGCGTCAAGGACATCGCCCAGAAGCTGGGATATAACTCTCCCCAGTATTTTATTAAGATCTTCAAGGAAGTATATGGGGTGACGCCCTATCAGTATAAAAAGGAGCATTTTAAAAATTCGAGAGAATAGGTTGGGTTGGGGAAGGGGCTGCCTGGGCAGCCCCCATTATCTACAACAACTCAATCCCATGCTCCCTGCAGACCTTCCGCATCTCCTCCGGCCAGATACTGGCCTGGACTTCGCCGATGTGGGCGCGGTCGAGAAGGAGCATGCACAGCCTGGACTGCCCGATGCCTCCGCCTATGGTGTAAGGCAGTTCCCCGTTCAAAAGCATCCTGTGGTAGGGAAGGGCCCGTCTTTCTTCGCATCCTGCCTTTTTAAGCTGTTCATCCAGGGAAACTTCGTCTACCCGGATCCCCATGCTGGAGATCTCCAGAGCGCAGCCAAGGGTCTCGAACCAGAACAGGATATCTCCGTTTAACTGCCAGTCGTCATAGTCCGGCGCCCTTCCGTCGTGGGGCTCGCCGCCCTTTAACTTGTCGCCGATTTTCATGAGGAAGACACAGCCGTGTTCTTTTGTGATCAGGTTCTCACGCTCCTTAGGTGTTTTGTCCGGATACTTGTCTTCAAGCTCCTGGGAGTCGATGAAGAAAATATCATCCGGAAGCCGTTTTACTGCCTGGGGATATTTGTACCACACTTCATGTTCCATATGTTTGATAATCTTGAAAATATTGCGCACCGTATCTTTTAAGGTGTCTATGTTTCTCTCTTTCCTGGTTATCACCTTCTCCCAATCCCACTGATCCACATAGCAGGAATGAAGATTGTCGGGAATCTCATCCCGGCGGATGGCGTTCATGTTGGTGTAAAGGCCTTCTCCTGGTTTGAAGCCGTAGCGGTGAAGGGCCATGCGCTTCCATTTGGCAAGGGAGTGAACCACCTCAATGGTCTCTTCTGGAAGAGCGGCCATGTCAAATGCAACGGGACGCTCCACGCCGTTTAAGTCATCGTTTAAGCCGCTGCTTTTTTCAACGAAGAGAGGGGCGGAGATTCTTTCCAGGTTCATCTCTTTTCCGAATTCTTTTTGAAAGGTGTCTCGGATGTACTTGATGGCCTCCTGGGTCTGACGGATGGTCAGATGGGGGTCGTAGCCTTCCGGCAATATAAGATTCATAATCATATCCTCCTGATATCTTGGGTAATCATACGTACTGCGGGCGCCGCCTGCCAGACCGCCGCCGGCACGCATTACAACAATTTAATAGTGTACCACATCCTGGGCTTCTTTGATAGCCTGAATTATGGGCAGAGCCTGATCAGAGACAAAAAATCTGTAGGTACTTTCGGGTACATAGTCTTTTAAGGCAGCAAGACAGCCCTCTTTTATCATCTGGCGGACCTTAGAGGCGCTGATGGCTCCGCTTTCATTGGCTCTTCTTGGAATCATATGGAATTCCATTCCCTCATATGTCAGTTCTTCTTCCATAACCTGATTATAAATTCCCGTTACCTGGCTGAACGGTTCCTCGCCTGCAAAACGCATGGTGATTCCCAAGGAGGCGGCAATCTTTTTAAAAATCTCAAGATCCAGTCTGGCGTGAGAGCGGATCACGGTATGGTCATCTTTCAGAAAATAGGAAGGGAAGGTGGCGTTGGATATCATGTAACTGCCGGTTTCGTGGAAGATCACATTGTTCAAATGGGCGCACCCTTCACGCACCAGGTTTTTGCGCACCTCAAAGGGCACCAGGGACACATCCTCGGATACTACAAACACATGAAGAATATGGCATCGGGAAGCGGCAGTCTCCACAAGGTACTGGTGTCCAAGGGTAAATGGATTGGCATTCATGATAACAGCCCCCGACACGAGAGGACTTTGGAGGGCAGCCGCAGCCTGAAAGGCCATGGATTCCTCTGTCTCTTTCTTTAACCGTGCAAGGTAATCGGAAAATCCTGTTTTTCGATTTTCCATGAAGACCAGGGTGCGGTTGACTCTTGCGATCTCATAAAACCCCAAATCGGAGAAGAATTTGGCTGTATTGCATTTGGTATATAAAAATAGGTCCATGATTCCCCGCTCATACTGGTAGTCCATGAGATGGCTGACAATCACATTCATCAGGCCCTCTCCCTGGTGGGCGCTGTCCACAGCCATACAGCGGAGGGTATTTTGAAAGCAGGAGCCGGTGGCAGCCAGCTCGTAATCCTCATCGAAAAGGCCGGCGGAGTAATCTAAGTTCTTGTCCCGCCGGATTCCCTCTTTCTCCAGCAAAGCGTCCATCTGCATCACCTCCCGGCGGCTTGAAGGACGGATCTGGCTGATATGATATTCAGACATAAGCTTGTTCCTTTCGTTTTGATGGTTATATTATATCGTCATTTAAATATGAAATCAATGGAGTAAAAATTTAAAAAAATATCAAACAAATCACCTGTAATGTGGTAAAATATTTTTATAACAGCAGGTATGATTTTGAGAAATGATAAGAGGAGGAGCATCATGGGCAAAGATAAGTTTAATATCACCATCAACAGACTGTACGGCAGCGGGGGCCGGATCATGGGAAAGAGGCTGTCCGAGGAACTGGGCATTCCCTTTTATGATGAGGAGATTCTTAAGATGGCATCTGAGGAAAGCGCCATCGGGGAGCATCTTTTCAGGCTGAATGACGAAAAGGCGGGAAGCAATCTGTTTTTCAGGGCTTTGGGGGGATTAAAGACCAGCCTGGAGGAGCCGTCTCTGGACGATGATTTGACATCGCCTGAGAATCTGTTTCGCTTCCAGGCCAAGATGATGCGCCATGTGGCTGCGGATCAGTCCTGCATCATTATGGGGCGATGCGCGGATTTTGTGCTGGGGGCAGCGGGAATCAAGAATCTGGTCCGCCTGTTTGTGTATGCGGACAGTACTACTTGTATCCGGCGGGTCATGGAAGTGGACGGAGTAGACACCAAGGAGGCCCTGCGCCGGGTGAACCGCATCAGCAAAGAGAGAAGAGATTATTACAAATATTACACGGGCAAGGAGTGGGAGGACATGTCTAACTATGATCTGCCCATCAACACTACCACATTGGAGCTGGAGCCGGCAGTTCAGCTGGTAAAAGAGTATCTCCGGCTGAGGAATATTAATTTGTAATAAAATTTTAATATTTTTTCGACACCAATCTGTCGTATTCGAGAAAAAGTTGTGTTATACTGAAAAGAACGCTGAGATATGCCAAGTCATCTGCCTGCCGGCTGGTGACAGGTGTCTCATCAGTCTACTTATTGATACGGCAGGAGAAGTACTCATGAGTGAAAAAAAAGATTATACAAAATCATTAAGCAGGGCCAGAAGAAGACGGAATCATAACGATTATTTCCGTTATCTGATCATAGGACTTATTGTGGCAGCCGCCATTGCCGTAGTTGTAATTATTGGAATAGCCATTAAGAAGGGGTTCTCCGGCGGCGGAAAGGGGCAGGAAGCCCTGCAGTCCGTGGAAGAGACCACAGAAGAAACCACTGTGGATGAGGAGGCCTCCCGGCAGGCTGAGGAGGAGAGAGTCCACCAGGAACAGAAAGCGGAGGAAGAGTCCAGGAAGCAGGCGGCCCTGGATGCTTATTCTAATCTGGGTATCGTGCAGGTATCAGGCTATCTGAATGTGAGAAAGACTCCGGACCCGAACGGCGACATTATCGGCAAGATGCAGGAGAACAGCGTCTGCGAGATTGTGAGCCAGGAAGGGGACTGGTATCAGATTCATTCCGGCCCTGTGGACGGATATATCGCAGGCCAGTATGTGATAACGGGGGAGGAAGCCAGGGCTCTGGCCGCCGAACAGGTGAAACTGAGAGCCGTCGTTACGGCGGACAATGTAAATATCCGCCAGACCCCGGAAATTGCAGACAACAATGTAGTGGCTCAGGCGCTCCTTGACGAGCGGTATGAGGTAGTGGACCAGTTAGACGGCTGGGTGCAGATCACAAGCGGATATATTTCTGCGGACTTTGTGGAAGTGAAATATGCCCTCAATGAGGCAAGAAAGATGGATTTGAAACAGCAGGCCATCAACCAGTATCAGAATCTGCTGATCTCCAAGGTGAGCAATTACTTAAACATCCGCAGCACGCCCAAGGACGAAGGCAATTCCAACATCATCGGCAAGCTGCCGGGCAAGGCGGCAGGCGAGATTCTTGAGACAGAGGACGGCTGGTACAAGATCCGCTCCGGAAATATTACGGGCTATGTGAGCGCTGACAGCCAGTATACGGCTACGGGCCAGGAAGCCGTTGATCTTGCGACTCAGTCCGCCTCCCTCATGGCCATTGTCAATACAGACAAACTAAATGTACGGACGTCCCCCAGCACAGACGCCGGCATCTGGACTCAGATATCCAAAGAAGAGCGGTATCCGGTTCTTGCGCAGATGGACGGTTGGGTGCAGATCGAGCTGGACGGAGGGGACGAGGACGAGGGCAATGACAGCGCTTATATTTCCACCAGGGATAATAACGTAGAGGTCCGCTATGCCCTGACAGAAGCGATCAAATTCTCGCCCCTTGAAGAGCTGGCCAACCAGCAGGCTTCCAGGAGAAATCAGATTGTGAACTTTGCTTTAAAGTATGTAGGCAACCCTTATGTCTGGGGAGGCACCAGCCTGACTAAAGGAGCGGACTGTTCCGGTTTTGTCCAGTCCGTGCTTCGCAATTACGGTATCAGTCTGCCGAGGACTTCCAGAGAACAGGCCAAGGTGGGACGGGCCATTAACTCCAGCCAGATGCGTCCGGGTGATCTGATCTTCTATGCCAACAGCAGCGGAACCATTAACCATGTGGCCATGTATATCGGCAATGGACAGATCGTCCATGCGGCGAGCAGAAGGAGCGGAATTCGGATTTCCACCTGGAATTACCGGAGCCCGGCAAGGATCAGGAATGTGATCGATTAGTGAGACTTTAGAAAGAGAAAGAGAATCCCTGGGACAGTCAATGCTTTTAAAGGATTGACTGCCTCAGGGATTGTTGTTTTACGAAGTACCTCATTGGCTGGGGTCTTTTGCAGTACTAAGTACCACTGCAGAGGCAACAAGAGCGGAAGCGGTCCTGAATGGGAATACAACCGCTTCCCGGACGGCCCCCTGCCAACTTCTGAACAAAAAGCCTGCCTTTATTCGAGAACATAACGGACATACTCCATAAGTACCTTCCGGTCCTCAAAAAGGCCGGGATGATACTCTGCAAAACTGCATTTCCCCTTATAATCTTTCTTAAAGGCCGGAGAGAAAAGGTCTTTGGGCTGGGGAAGAAAAACAGATGTCTTTTTTGTGTAGCATGTCTGAGGCGTAGCCTTTTTTCTTGCTTCCCTCTCCACATATTCTCCTACGCTTTTATGGACGGCCATATCCTCGTAGACCAGATAATAATAGTTTTCATAGTCAGGATAAAAATATTTTAAAGTATCGTTTGGAAGATCTATCCGAAGCTCCAGGCAGTTTCCGTCTCCGTGGCAAAAGGCCGTATTTGTCTCCCAGGAAACAGGCTGGGGAAGGGTTACGCAGGATTCCAGTATAAGGCAGAGAACAGGGTCTTCTTCCCCCAATATGCTGACCTTTTTAAGAAGCTTTTCCTCCTTTAAACGGAAGTCTCCTTCCAAAAAATCCGGGTAGCAGAGAACAGGAAGAATGAGAGGCATGCCCTCCAAATCCTCCCGGTTGTGGAGCATCAGCATATGGTAAAGGCTTTTGTCATGGGTCAAAAGATAGTCTTTGTAAACCTCGATCAGCTGCCCGCCGGAGTAGGGATCCTGGCGAAAAATCCCCAGAAAACGTTCCACAGCCTTCTGCTTGAGACTTTCCATCCCCAGAACTTTTCGATAAGGTCTAATCTTCTTATAGATATCCATGCCTGCGGCTGTGGAAAAATCATAAGGAAGCCCCCAGGCCCCGCATCTTTTCAGCAGAAACGGGATGTCAAATCCATCTCCGTTAAAATGAACCAGAGTGGTAAAGCCCTTTAAAAATTCAAAAAAGGCAGTGAGAACTTCTTTCTCGGATTCCGGAGAGTCTGCAAACCACTGAATCAGTTCCCAGCCCTCTGGTCCTGAAAAAACGCATCCGATCAGATACACCTGATGATAATCTCCGGAAAAACCTGTGGTCTCAATATCGAAAAAGAGCAGTTTTTCCGAAGGTCCTAAGCGTTCGGGGGGATAGGTGTCAGGAAACAGAAAGGGATGGGTTTCGGTTATCATAAAAAATGCCTCTTTTCTGGTGTTGATTTTGGATTTTTGCGTTTCTATTATAAACAGAAACCTTTTTTGGGTCAATGGGCAAACGGCAGCGGAAAATACCCTCCTTAAGAAGGAACCTTGCAAAGAAATAAGCTCTATGTTATGATGATAAAGACAATGACAAAAGAAAGAGGAACACACTGTGATATCATATATCAGAGGACCATTGACAGAGATTGATGAAGACGTGATCGTAGTGGAAGGGGCAGGCGTGGGATACAACATCAAAGTCCCTAAGTCCCTGTTGGACGAGCTTCCGGACATGGGAAAAGAGGTCCGAATCTATACATACCTCCAGGTGCGGGAGGACGCCATGAGCCTGTTTGGCTTTTTGACCAGGCAGGATCTGAAGATGTTTAAGCAGCTTTTAGGAGTGAACGGAATCGGCCCCAAAGGGGCTCTGGGTCTTTTGTCCGCCATGAGACCTGACGATCTTCGGCTGGCCATTATCACAGGCGATGCCAAAGCCATCTCAAAGGCGCCGGGAATCGGCAGCAAGACGGCCCAGAGGGTGATTTTGGATCTGAAAGACAGAATTGCCATAGACGAGGTGATGCCTGCAGCTGTCGTCGGACAGGGAGAGAGTGGCAGGGAAAGCTCCCTTGCAGACGCGGGACGGGAAGCCATAGACGCTTTGACGGCTCTTGGATACTCCGGTATGGAGGCTGCAAAGGCTGTGCGGCAGGTGGAGATAACGGAGAGTATGACAGTGGAGGAAGTATTGAAGGCTTCCTTAAAGCATCTGGCATTTTAAGGAAAGGAAGCCAAAGGGCAGGCGAGAGAAATGGAACACAGAATAATTAATACGGATTTGACAGAAGAGGATGTGAAAGTGGAGTCCCACCTGCGGCCTCAGAGTCTGAGAGAATATATCGGTCAGGAGAAATTGAAATCCACCCTGCAGATTTATATTGATGCGGCTAAGTCCAGGGGAGACAGTCTGGATCATGTGCTGTTTTACGGACCGCCCGGACTTGGCAAGACCACCCTGTCCGGGATTATCGCCCATGAGATGGGCGTGAATATGAAGGTTACATCCGGGCCGGCTATTGAGAAGCCGGGTGAGATGGCGGCGATTCTGAACAATCTCCAGGAAGGGGATGTGCTGTTTGTAGATGAGATCCACAGGCTGAACCGGCAGGTGGAGGAAGTGCTTTATCCGGCTATGGAAGATTTTGCCATTGATATCATGCTGGGAAAGGATTCTTCCGCCAGGTCTATCCGCCTGGAGCTGCCCCGTTTCACTCTGGTTGGGGCCACCACCAGGGCAGGCCTTCTGACTGCGCCTCTCAGAGACCGGTTCGGGGTAATGGCGAAGATGGAATTTTATACCATAGAGGAGTTAAGAACCATTATTCTCCGGTCAGCCAATGTGCTGGAAGTGAAGATTGAGGATGAGGGAGCTTTGGAACTGGCCAAGCGCTCCAGAGGAACCCCCAGGCTTGCCAACCGGCTTTTGAAGCGGGTAAGAGATTTTGCCCAGGTGAAATACAACGGCGTTATCACAAAAGAGGTGGCGGACTTTGCTTTGGATATTCTGGATGTGGACCCTATGGGACTGGATAACAATGACCGGGCTATTCTTTTGACCATTATCCAGAAATTTTCCGGCGGTCCTGTGGGGCTTGACACCTTGGCCGCGGCCCTGGGAGAAGATGCGGGGACATTGGAAGACGTCTATGAACCTTATCTTTTGATGAACGGGCTGATCAACCGAACCCCCAGAGGCAGGGTGGCCACGGAACATGCCTACCGCCATCTGGGATGTGTCTGTGACGGGGCATAGATCTGCCGGAGTACGTTTGTTCCGGGCCCTTTGGCGAAAGAGGAACCGTACAGTACACCAGGCAATGTCTGATTTCAGGGGAAAAGGAGAGAAAGGGAATGAACAGTAAAGGCGGCAGATTCATGGATACCAAGAATTATGCGGAAGTTTTGATAGACGGAAAGATTTACACACTGGGAGGAACGGAGGACGAGCACTACCTCCAGAGAGTGGCCAGCTACATCAATGAAAAGACGGCTGAACTTAAACGGCAGGAGGGGTTCACCAAGCAGAGCCAGGAGTACCAGGCAGTGATGATTGAGCTGAACATTGCTGACGACTATTTTAAGGCTACGAACCGGGCGGCGGTCAGCGAGCGCCAGAGGGACGAGATGGAGAAGGAAAGTTATGGGTTAAAGCATGAACTGGTCACCACTCAGATGCGTCTGGAGAATGCTGCAAAAGAGCTGAATGAGAAAAAGACGGAGCTGGATATTCTGAAAAAGGATATGGCTAAAGCCCAGGAAGAACTGATGAAACTGAAAGCCGTTCAGGCGGCAGTCAATATGTCCGGCGGACAGGGACCGGGAAAGCCATAAAGCGGGGACATATGCACGGAAACGGAACAGGCCATGCCAATATGTGCGGCAAAACGTCCACGGAAACGGAGGAAATGGGGCAATGAAAAAAAAACGGGCGGAGCTTTTAGCCCCGGCAGGTTCTTTTGAGAGTATGAAGGCAGCCGTGGCGGCGGGAGCCGACGCAGTATATATCGGCGGCAGCCGGTTTGGAGCCAGGGCTTATGCGGACAATCTGGATGAGGAACGAATGCTTGAGGCCATTGACTATGCTCATCTTTACGGGGTTTCTCTCTACATGACAGTGAATACCCTGATGAAGGAGGAAGAGCTTGAGGAGTTGTTTGAGTATCTCAATCCCTATTATGAGAGAGGGCTGGACGGGGTCATCGTTCAGGACATAGGAGTATTTTCCTACATCCGAAGCCGCTTTCCCTGTCTTCCTGTTCACTGCAGCACCCAGATGACCGTCACAGGCGCATACGGGGCAAAGATGCTTAAGAGGCTTGGGGCCTCAAGGGTGGTCATGGCCAGGGAAGTATCTTTAGAAGAGATCAAACGGATTCACAGGGAAGTTCCTATAGAGATAGAAGCCTTTGTCCACGGAGCCCTGTGCTACTGCTATTCAGGACAGTGTCTGCTCAGCAGCCTCATCGGGGGAAGAAGCGGCAACAGGGGAAGGTGCGCCCAGCCCTGCCGACTGCCTTATGACTGGGAGGGAGCCGCCGGTCTCCCAAAGGGAAAGAAAGATTCCTATATTTTAAGCATGAAAGATCTGTGCACTCTGGATCTGCTGCCGGATCTTTTGGAGGCGGGGATTTATTCTTTAAAAATAGAAGGGCGCATGAAGGGACCCAGATATACGGCAGGCGTGGTGAAAACTTACCGGAAGTATGTGGATCTTTATTTTGAAAAGGGAAGACAGGGGTACAGGGTAGACCCCTGGGACCGCCGCCTTCTCCTTGATCTCTTTGACAGAGGCGGATTTACGGAAGGGTACTATAAACGGCACAATGGTCCTGACATGATGGCGAGAAAAGAGAAACCGGCATTCCGCCAGGGCAACCAGGAGCTGTTCGACCAGCTGGACCGGCTTTATGTGAATGCAGAGAAAAAGATTCCCGTAAAGGGTCAGCTGACTGTAAAAGAAGGGAAGAAGACGGTTTTGAAACTGCGGCTTTCCGGCCGGGAGGATGAGGCGGTTCTGTCCGTGGGAGCTGCGGCCCAGAAAGCCCGGAATCAGCCGGCCACAGAGGAATGTCTGGCAAAACAGATGAGAAAGACGGGGAATACGCAGTTTGTCTTTGAAGACCTGGAAGTTAACCTGGAGGGACAGGCATTCGTGCCGGTAAAACAGCTCAATGAGCTGAGACGGCAGGGTCTGGAATGCCTCAGGGAGGCTGTATTAAAGCCTTACCGCCGCAGCAATGCTATCATGCCGCCGTCTGATGGGGAGCTGGCCTTACCGCCTGCCGGTGACCATTTATCTCCCGTCTGTCCTGCCTTTCACACCTTTTCGGCAAGGGAGGAAGTCACAAAAAAACAGGAGATTCCCAGGCTTCGGGTCCTTCTTTCCGGGGAAACAGGCCTTTTCCGGGTTCTTGATGTGCCGGAGGTCCGGGAAGTGATTCTGGAGGCGGATGAGACGGAGCCGGAAAGGTGGAAACAGATTGTGACCCTGTGTCATGACAGGGGAAAGCACTGTGTTCTTGCCATGCCGGTGATCTTCCGCAAACAGGCGGAAGTCTATTTTGACCGGCATAGCTCCTGCCTTATGGCAGCCGGATTCGACGGGATTCTGGTGCGGTCTTTGGAGGAAGTGGAATATATTCATGACAGACACAAGAATATTTCTCTCTGCAGCGACCACAATCTGTATATGTTCAATCATCTCTCCAGGAAGGTGCTGTCCCGCCTTGGATGTGACAGAATGACTTTGCCTCTGGAGCTGAATTACAGGGAACTAAAAGCCCTGGGAGGAGAGATGAGCGAGCTTGTGGTGTACGGTTTTCTTCCGGCCATGACCACAGCTCAGTGTGTGCAAAAAACCCTGTCCGGCTGTACTAAAACCCCCGCATGGGCCACCATAAAGGACAGGACGGGAAAAGAGCTTCCGGTGAGAAATCACTGCCGGTACTGTTACAATGTGATCTATAATCCAACCCCTTTGTCTCTCATAGACCAGAGAGAGCAGATCTTAAGCCTTGCATGTGAGGGCGTTCGTCTGCAGTTTACCAGAGAGGGTGAAGAGGAGATCGAAACGCTCACAAAAGCCTGGGCAGATATGCTGGCAGGACGAGAAAAGGGAGAGAATTTCACAAAAGATTTTACAAGAGGACATTTTAAGAGAGGCGTGGAGTAGGTGATTGCTTGGCCAATATGATTGCTGACATATCCAAATACCTGATGATTCTGCTGATTGCCATGTACACGTTCTGGAATTTCCGGTATTTTGGAGTGAGGGAGGAAAGGAGACCGGTTTTGGCGGGAAGGCAGAACCGGATCATGTATCTGCTGCATTTTCTTGCATATGCCGTAATGTTTTTAAAGACAGGAGAGGAAAAGCTGCTGGTGTTTTACGGGGCGCAGGCAGTGTTTTTCCTGTGCTATCTTTTTTTCTACCGCCGCTTTTACCGCAATCACTCCCATATATTGGTCAACAATATGTGTATTCTTCTGTGTGTGGGATTCATCATCCTGACCCGTCTGTCCTTTGAGCGGGCGGTGAGACAGTTTGTCCTTGTGGTTTTCTCGGCAGCCGTGACTCTGGTGATTCCCTTTATCATCGACCGGGTCTGGCAGCTGAGCCGGATTCCATGGGTCTACGGGGGTTTGGGAGCAGGTCTTTTGGGAGCCGTATATCTGGTTGGAGACGACAGCTATGGAGCCCAGCTTTCCCTGACTGTAAGGGGAATCTCCGTTCAGCCCTCGGAGTTTGTGAAAATTATTTTCGTGTTTTTTGTGGCTACCATGTTTTATCGGTCAACAGAAAAGAGACAGGTTATAGTCACCACGGCTGCGGCAGGGATTCATATACTGATTCTGGCTCTTTCAAAGGATCTGGGAAGTGCACTCATCTTTTTTGCTTCCTATGTTTTTATGCTGTTTATCGCCACATCTGATTGGAGATACTTAGGGGGCGGAGTCATAGGGGGAGCTTTGGCTTCTCTGGCGGGCTGGGCTTTGTTTTCCCATGTGCGGGTGCGGGTTGCAGTCTGGGCTGATCCATGGGCGGATATTGACAACAAAGGGTATCAGATTACCCAGTCTCTCTTTGCCATCGGAACCGGGAGCTGGTTCGGAATGGGGCTGTATCAGGGCATGCCGGGGAAGATTCCCGTAGTGGAGAAAGATTTTGTTCTGGCGGCTGTCTCTGAGGAGATGGGGGCCTTATTTGCGTTCTGCGTTCTTTTAATCTGTGTGGGATGTTTTATTCAGTTTATGATGATCGCCTGCCGCATGGACGCCATGTTTTATAAACTCATCGCCGTGGGCCTGGCATCCATGTACATCGCCCAGGTGTTTCTCACTGCCGGGGGAGCCTGCAAATTCATTCCCTCCACAGGCGTGACCCTGCCCTTTGTCAGCTATGGGGGAAGCTCCATGATGAGCACCTTCATTGTATTTTCTGTCATTCAGGGAATGTATATTTTAAAGCGTGATGAGGAAGAGGAATATGGGACTGATTGTTAGGAAACATAAAAAGAAAAAGTCCGCCAGGCAGAAAACGGATGAGAATATTCTGGGTCTTGTATATGCTGTGGTGTGTTTGTTTCTGTGGCTTATGGCATATGTGGGACATTTTCTTCTTGCTGAGCGTGAAGATGTGATCAACAATGCTTACAATGCCAGACTGGATACCTTTTCCGCCAGAGTGGAGCGGGGAAGCATTTTAAGCAGTGACAGGGAGGTTCTGGCCCGGACGGAGACAGACGAGGAGGGAAGGGAAGTCAGAATCTATCCTTACGGTTCTCTGTTTGCCCATGCAGTGGGATATTCCTCCAGAGGAAAGACGGGGCTGGAAGAACTGGCCAATTACTATCTTCTTACCTCCCATATCCATCCTGTCAGCCGGGCAGCCGCTGAGCTGTCGGGAAGAAAGATTCCGGGAGACAATATTGTGACCACTCTGGACTTAAGGGTCCAGCAGCTGGCAAAGGACAGCTTAGGCGACAGAAGAGGGGCTGTGGTGGTCATGGAACCGGACACGGGAAAGATTCTGGCTATGGTATCAAATCCCGGATTCGACCCCAATTCCGTCAATGAGAATTGGGAACAGCTGGTGTCAGGGGACAATGGTCAGGCCAGGCTTTTAAACAGAGCCGCACAGGGTCTGTATCCTCCCGGATCCGTCTTTAAGACGGTTATGCTGCTGGAATATATCCGTGAACACCCTGCAGATTATGACCAGTTCCGATTTGACTGCGGCGGATATTTTGAATACGGGGATTATACCATTCAGTGTTATCACGGTACGGCCCATGGAAGTCAGACCTTGAGCCAGGCTTTTGCCAATTCCTGTAACGGAGCCTTTGCAAGTTTAGGACTGAATCTTGACTTAAAGAGTCTGTCCTCCACAGCCCGGCAGCTTCTTTTCAACACCAGTCAGCCCGTGGCTTTTGCCTGTACCCAGAGCCGCTTTGTCATGGAGGAGGGAGCGGACGAGTGGGAGATTCTTCAGACTTCCATCGGCCAGGGAATGACCCAGATCACGCCCCTTCACAACACCTTAATCACCGCGGCAATCGCCAACAAAGGGATCCTGATGACTCCTTATCTCGTTGACTCTGTGGAGAATGCAGAAGGCAGGAAGGTAAAGACCTTTGAACCTTCGGTGTGCCAAACCCTGATGAGTGAAGAAGAAGCCCGCATTCTAAAGGAAATGATGACGCAGGTAGTAACAGAAGGCACCGGTTCAGCCCTGCGCACGGACAGCTACAGTGCAGCAGGAAAAACCGGCTCCGCCCAGTTTGGGCAGGGAAAAGAAACCCATGCCTGGTTTACAGGCTTCGCCCCGGCGGAGGCCCCCCGGATCGTGGTAACGGTTATCATAGAGGAAGGCGGTTCCGGCGGCCAGGCCGCCGCCCCCGTGGCTAAGAGTATATTCGACTTATTATTAATCCCTTAGGCTAAATTTAGTAACGGTTCCATACGGACCTTCCGTCACCCTATCAAAGCGCAATCAAACACAACTCAAACTTTGATGCTTGCATATCCGCCCAAAAAGAGGTATACTAACCTCAGTCTATGTTGACACACCAGGGATTATCGGATCCGGGCAGGAGGAATTGCAATGATAGAGGCAACGAGCTGTGGCGGTGTGGTTATTTTTCGAGGCAAGATTCTTGTATTGTATAAGAATTATAAGAACAAATACGAGGGTTGGGTTTTACCGAAAGGAACTGTGGAGGAAGGAGAAGAGTATAAGGAGACTGCTTTGCGGGAAGTGAAGGAAGAGACGGGCGTGTCGGCTTCCATCATCAAGTATATCGGCAAGAGCCAGTATTCCTTTAACACACCTCAGGATATGGTGGAAAAAGATGTCCACTGGTATCTGATGATGGCAGACAGCTACTACAGTAAACCACAACGTGAAGAGTATTTCATGGATTCCGGGTATTATAAATTTTATGAGGCTTACCATCTGTTAAAGTTTTCCAATGAGAAGCAGATTTTGGAGAAGGCTTATAATGAATATCTGGATTTGAAAAAGAATAATCTGTGGGGATCAAAAAAGTATTTTTAAAGCAGATTCCGTACAATGGAAAAGGCCGGGCAGCTTTCAAGCACCGGCCTTTTTTCATGTATCATTACTGTAAATCCTCTCACAAATTAATCAGTTTTTAATATTTGTGTAATAAATGTAAAAAAATGGACATAATCTATTGTAAGGGCAGGTATGTACAAGAATTTTGGTACATAGGCGGGGTTTCGTCAAAAGCGCCTTGCCGGACTGCGGAAAGAGAGGTTTGTCCTATGAGAACAAATAAAATTTTGAACATTATGATGTCGGCGGCGGTTATGGCATCGGTGGCATCGGGAACGGTTCTGGCGGAGGAGACGGAAGAGGAAACCATAGAATACAGGGAGATGAATGAGACAGAGGGACAGGCAGAAAAGGAACATGTCCTGGAACAAAAGAAGGGAAAGGAGATCGGGCCCGGAGCGGAATATGGCGGCTGCGAGAGTAACGAGGGAGATGCAGCTCAGGAAACAGAAGAAGCTGTGTATGTTAGGATGGGGACTGTGGAAGAATTAAATGGGCCGGAGACGGCAGCAAAGGCCGAACAGCAGAAAGAAGAGCCGGAAAGCATAAAGCCTCAGGAGTATGGTCCTCATATGGATCTTCTGGCGAAAGAGACAGAAGCGGAGGAAACGCCTCCCTTATATACAGACGAGGATCTCTATATCCTTGCCCATGCCATCTGCGGAGAAGGCCAGTGCTGTCCCGACGAGGAACAGCTCTATATCGGTTCCGTGATTCTTAACCGAAGGTCTCACGGCGCCTATCCCAATACCATACAGGGGGTGGTGTTCCAGAGAGGGCAGTATGCCTGTACATGGGACGGAAATTATTACCGGGAGCCTACGGAGGCAAACTGGAGAAATGCCAGATGGCTTTTGGAAAACGGAAGCGTTCTCCCTGAAAATGTGGTGTATCAGGCAGGTTTTCGGCAGGGAAGCGGAATCTATCTGCAGACCAGGTATCATAAGTATTGTTACAGATAAAGGAAAAGGTGCAAAATTTTGCACCTTTTGTGCCTTAATCCTCAAGTGTCTGTTGGAGATTATCAGCGACTTTTTGTAATTTTTCTTTTTCTTTTCCGTCAGCTATGGTCTCAAGAACCTCTTTAATATCGTCCAAAACAAATCTGACAAAACCTTTGAATTGACTGTCAGTCATTCCCATATAGGTTCACCTCTTTTCTGTGTGATTGGAATATAAATGGCTGCTATCTATCATTATAATGGAAGGGATAAAAGTTGTAAAGGCTTTGAAGGATTCCCTGGTAAATCTTGTAATTTTCTCTGTTCTGTTGCATAATAGAAGTGCATATCATATGAGACAAAATAGGAGGAGGGGGTTACCATGGAATTGAGAAAAGATTTTTTGTGGGGCGGAGCCACTGCGGCTAATCAGTATGAGGGAGGTTATTTAGAGGGCGGCAAAGGATTGAGCATCGCCGATGTGGAGCGGGGAGCCAGCCACGGAGTAAGGAGACAGATTGACCCGGAGATTTTGGAAGGCGTGTATTATCCAAGCCATGAGGCTGCGGACTTTTATCACCACTATAAAGAGGATATTAAGCTGTTTGCGGATATGGGGTTTAAATGCTTCCGCATGTCCATTGCCTGGACCCGTATTTTCCCCAGAGGGGACGAAAAAGAACCCAATGAAGAGGGATTGAAATTTTATGACGCGGTGTTTGACGAACTGCTGAAATACGGGATTGAGCCGGTGGTTACCATTTCCCATTATGAGACTCCCCTGACTTTAGTAAAGGAGTATGGCGCCTGGAGAAGCAGGAAACTGATAGAGTTTTTTGTCCGTTTTGCGGAGACGGTGTTTACCCGCTATAAAGGGAAAGTAAAATATTGGATGACCTTCAATGAGATCAATGCCACCATGAAGATTCCCAGACCATACCATCAGGCGGGGCTGATCTTTGAGGAGGGAGAAGATGCCAACCAGACAGTGGTACAGGCCAGCCACCATATGTTCGTGGCCAGCGCCCTGGCAGTCATCAAGGGCCATGAGATCGATCCCAACAATCAGATCGGATGTATGCTTCTGATGCCGGAGGTTTATGCGGCTACCTGTGCTCCCGAAGATCAGGTGGCAGCCAGAGAGAAGATGCTGACCGTATACTATTATGGCGATGTCCATGTAAGAGGACGGTACACCAATACCTGCACATCCATGTGGAAACGCCTGGGCGCCCATGGGCCGGAGATGGAAGAGGGGGATCTGGAGATCCTTAAAAAAGGAAAAGTGGATTACATCGGGTTCAGCTATTATTTTTCATCTGTGGAAGGCGGCAGCGCAGAGCAGATCGAGGGCAATGTGGTCAGCGGAGGACGCAACCCTTATCTTAAGATGACTGACTGGGGATGGCAGATTGATCCTGTGGGCCTTAGAACTTCTATGAACAAACTCTACGACCGGTATCAGGTGCCCCTGTTTATCGTTGAGAACGGTATGGGCGCCAAGGATACGGTGGAAGCGGACGGTTCCATCCATGATCCGTACCGCATCGAATATTTGAGGGAGCATATTAAAGAAATGATCAAGGCAGTGGAGGAGGATGATGTAGACCTGATGGGTTATACTCCATGGGGATGTATCGATCTGGTTTCAGCAGGTACGGGAGAGATGAGGAAACGTTACGGATTTATCTATGTGGACAAGCATGACGACGGAACGGGTACGTTGGCAAGAAGCAGGAAAGACTCCTTCGACTGGTATAAGAAAGTGATTGAGAGCAACGGTAAGGATCTGGATTAACGGTATAGACGGCAGAGCTGCGGAGCATAATAGCAGGGCACTCTTTTGAGTGCCCTGTTTGCCGGGAGACAGGCAGGGACTAAAGATTTGGCTTAAGGTTCGTCCCGCCAAACCATAAAAAAGGAGACAGATAACAATGAGCAGAGCGTATGAAGAGCTACAGCCGTATCTGGAGAGGGCACAGGCCTTTCAGACGGCTAAGGTTTTGTTTGAGTGGGATAATGAGACATTGGCGCCAAAGGCGGCAGGGTCTAATACTTCAAAGGTCGTGGGAACATTATCAAGCGAGTATTTTTCTGTGATTACGGATGAAAAGGTGGTCAGGCTGGTGAAAGAGTGCGGGAAGGATGAACTGACGCCTGTGGAATCGGCCATCGTCAGGGAACTGTCGGAAGAGATTGAAAAGCTTCAGTGCGTTCCCGCAAAGGAGTACCGGGAGTTTGCGGAACTTACCTCTGAGGGCACCAGAATATGGGCCGATGCGAGGAAGGAGAAGAATTTTGAGAAATTTGCGCCAACCCTGAAAAAACTCATCGAATATACGAAAAAATTCGCTTCTTACCGGGCCAAGGAAGGGCAGAGATTGTATGATGTGCTGTTGGAGGATTACGAGAAGGGATTCGATATGGAGACCCTGGACAAGTTCTTCGGCACACTGAGAGAGCAGCTGGTCCCGTTTTTGAAGAAGATAACGGAAAGCGGCGTGGAGATTCGGGATGATTTCCTGACCGGAGATTATAAAGAGGAAGATCAGGAGGCCATAGGCCGGTTCTTTGCAGAGTATGTGGGTTTTGATTTTGATAAAGGGGTTATGGCAGTCAGTGCTCATCCCTTCACGACGAATCTTCACAATAAGGATGTAAGAATTACGACCAGCTACAACCGCCATGTGGATGATTCCCTGTTTTCCGTGATTCACGAGTCCGGCCATGCCATGTACGAGATGGGGATTCCTGATGAGCTGACTCAGACTTTAGTGGGCCAGGGAGCTTCCATGGGAATGCATGAGTCCCAGTCCCGGTTTTTTGAAAATATTATCGGAAGAAATGAGGCCTTTTGGCTTCCGGTATATGGAAAACTCCAGGAACAATTTCCGAAGGAGTTAGGAAAGGTGACGGTACAGGAGTTCGTGAAAGCCATCAATAAGGTGGAGCCCAGCCTCATACGGACCCAGGCAGATGAGCTGACCTACAGCCTTCATGTGATGATCCGCTATGAGATTGAGAAAATGCTCATTGAGGAAGATTTGGAAGTGGAAAAACTGCCTGAGATTTGGGCGGACAAGTATGAAGAGTATCTGGGAGTCCGGCCGAAGGATGTGGCGGAAGGCGTGCTTCAGGATATCCACTGGTCTCAGGGAGCCTTTGGGTATTTCCCGTCCTACGCTTTGGGAAGCGCTTTTGGGGCTCAATTGTATGCTTATATGAAACATAAGATGGATTTTGAGGGGCTGCTTGAGAAGGGTGAGATCAGTACCATCAGAGAGTTCTTAAGGGAGAATATTCACAGGTACGGGAAATTAAAGACCAGCCGCCAGATGCTTAAGGACATAACAGGGGAAGATTTTAATCCTCAGTATTATGTGGATTATCTGACGGAGAAGTATGGAAAACTGTATGCCGGGTAATGAAGGGCATGGGCGCCGGGAAACCACTGGTTTCCCGGCGCCCTGTGCGTGAGCACCCTCCCCTGTCCGATGAAATTCAGGAAGCCGTAAAAAGGGGATATTGTTTTGCCAGCTGGATCAGCCGGTTTTCCGCTTTTGTAAGGGGCCGGTCATTGCGGTAGATGACGGCAGCCAGGCGAAAGATTCCGGGAGACAGGGAAAAGTAAGTAATAGGTGCATGGGCCTGGACGCAGGTGCTGGGGATGAAGGCAATTCCCACCTGATTGGCTACCATGTTGGAGACTGTGGTCATGTGATTGACGGTGCAGATTCCGTCCATGTTGATGGAACATTCTTTAAGAAAAGAAGAGGTGGCCTGATACACCGAGGACTCTTTTCTGGGGAGAATAAAGCTGTCATGATGAAAGGCTTCCGACAGCTGGGAGGCTGTCAAAGGGGTCCCGTGAGGGTGAGAGAGGCAAAACGGGTGGCTGGAAGGTACAGCTAGATAAATCTCTTCATAACCCAGGAGCTCGCTGCAGCCCTCATATTTTTTTATGGAATTGATGGCAACAAAAGCAATGTCTATGCTTTTTTCCTCCAGCAGCTTTTCAATGGGAACCAGATTTCCCTCAAACAATTCCATATTCGTTTCAGGAAACTCCTTTTTTATCTGAGAAACAAATTCCGAGACCATTTTTAAGGCCCACACGGAGGATGTGGCTATATTGATATGGCCTGTATTTGTGAGGTCTGCGATATTCTGATACAGTTCATTTTTCATTTCCAGCATTTTTCTGGCACAGTCCACATACAACTTGCCGGCAGCCGTAGGAAGAAGCTGTCCTTTCGTCCTTCGAAACAGGGGAGTTCCCAGTTCCTGCTCTAATTTGGCCAGATACTGGCTGAGGGATGGCTGAGAGACATACAGCTTTTCGGCGGCTTTGCGCATATTTTTTTCATCGGCGATTTCTATAATGTAGGACAAATATCTGGTATCCAAGGCAATCCCTTCTTTCTGAAATAGTATAATAAATCTCCTGACAGGGCAGTAGTCGTACTGTTCAGGCAGCAATAGTCTTTTGCTATCAATTTGATAATAACTCCGAATTGGTCATTATGCGGCCGGTCGGGTATAATAAAACCACAGGAAATGTGCAGGTTGTATAGGGACAAAATTATTATATCAAAGCACATAAAAATATCAACAAAAATTCTGTTATGGAGGGAAATGTACATGAAAAGAAGAGCAGCGGCCATGATTATGGGATTGGTACTTGCAGGAAGTTTGCTGGGATGCAGCGGCACGAAAGAGAAAGGACCGGCACCAGAGACCGAACAGACAGAAAGCAGACAGACTGAGGCCCGACGGGAAAGCGTGCCAAAAGAAGAAGCACAGGAGGACAAAAAGGCGGCGGCTGCCCAGAAAGGGGTGAAGATTTCCACCATAGAAGGGCCCATTACCCTGTTTCTGCCTCAGTCTTCTTCCACAGGAGACCGGTGGTTTGCATCCCCGGCAGTTGAGTCCCTTGGAAGGCTTGCAGAGGACGGAACGACTGAGCCATGGCTGGCTAAGGAGTTTATCACAGATGCAGATGCCCTTACGTTTACTATTAAACTGAGGGATCATGTGAAGTTTCATGACGGAAGTATCTGTGATGCGAAGGCTGTGGCGTGGAATATTGAACAGTATATAAAAAATGGCAAGAGCGCAGAGATAGGAAATCCAAGGGAAGTAACCGTGGACGATGATCTGACGGTGACCGTTCATTATGATGAGTGGGCGAATAACTGGGATACGGTAATCGGAGAAATCTATATTATTTCCAAAGAGGCCTACGAGAAAAACGGGGAAGAATGGTGCAAGATCAACTGTGTGGGAACAGGGCCTTTTGTGTTCGAGTCTTATATTGCGGGAAATGATCTGAAATTTGTGAAGAATGAGGAGTACCGAATAGAAGGACAGCCCTTTGTGGACTTTGTGGAGTTTGTGGTTCTGGCGGATACCAACACCCAGCTCTCCGCATTTTTAAACGGGGAGATTGATATTGTAAATACCATTGACGGAACGGTGATTCAGACTCTGATGGCGCAGGGATATGAAAATATGGGGCGGGAATCCGCCAATATGGGCAATCTGAAATATGCGCTGTTTAACAGCAAAAACCCTGATTATCCCACAGGCGATCTGAAAGTAAGACAGGCGATTATGCACTGCATTGACTGGGAGCCTGTAGCCAAGGCCTTGTCCGGAGGGTTAGGCGAAGCATCCAATCAGTTTGCCACCAAGGATTCCTGGGCCTATAATCCGGAGGCGGAATTTTATGAATATGATGTAGAACTGGCAAAATCCATGCTGGCGGAAGCAGGATATCCCGACGGATTTGAAACCACTATTTATACGATTTCAAGGGATAAGGATACGGCGGTAGCCCTTCAGGCGGCTTTGTCCCAGATCAATATTCGGGCAAAAGTGGAGGTGATTGACAACTCCCTCATGGCGTCTATGCAGAAGGAAGACGACATCAACGGAATCGTAATCGGAAAGGGAGCAGGTCAGATGGACTTTACCAATAATTATATCCGTCTGTATTCTTCCCAGGGGATCAAGAATCACGGAATTATGCTACGTCCGAAAGAATACGAAGATGCCCTGTTTGGTGCAAGAACGGCAAAGACCCTGGAAGAAAAGAAAGCACTCTTGCAGCAGGCATCCAAAATGCTGGTGCAGGATTATGTCATGCTGTTTCCAATGAGCGTCTTATATAATTATTCTTTCAATCAGCACGGCTTGGCTGATACGGGAATGTATTATGTAAGTCTGACCCAATGGACGCCGGAGGCCATGCACTGGGAGGATTAAAATAAGGCAGGTATTAAGATGAATCGACTTTATGACATAATCGTAGCAGGAGGAGGGCTGGCAGGAACCTTTGCGGCGGTGGCAGCAGCCAGAGCAGGAAAAAATGTGCTCTTGGTTGAAAAGGAAGGATATCTGGGAGGAACTCTGACAAACTGTGGCGTAGGCCCTATGATGACGGCTCACGCCGGAGAAAAACAGGTCATAGGAGGATTGTTCCAGGAGATGGTAACGCGGCTGGAAGAGAAGAATGGCAGCTGCGGCCATGTCAGGGATACCACAGGGTATGTCAGTTATCTGACGCCGTTTTCCGCGGAAACCATGAAACTGGTTTTAGATGAGATGATTGAGGACAGCGACTGTCATGTATTATTTCACACACAGATCGCCCAGGCGGAAGCGGATTGTCAGAACGGAAGAATTGTCTCTGTTGCCTTGTGCAGCAAAGGCGGATTATCCAAAGTAAAAGCAGTGATCTATATTGACGCCACAGGAGACGGGGATCTGGCTTATATGGCCGAAGCTCCCATGCGTAAGGGAAGGCAGGGGGACGGCCTCTCCCAGCCTATGACAATGAATATGAAGTACGATATGGTGGACCGGGAGATTTTAAAACACCATGTGCTGGAACATCTGGAGGATTTTCCCAGATTAAAAGATCATCGAAGACTGATTGAGGAATCAGGGCATCTGTCAATTGCAGGATTTTCAAAAGAGATGGAGGCAGCCAGGGACCGGGGTGAAATCACTTTTTCCAGAGAGGAACTGTTGTTTTTTGAGACGGATACACAGGGGGAGTTTATCGTGAATACTACCCGCATAATCGGAAAAGACGGTACAAATCCTTGGGAGCTGAGCGAAAGCGAAAGAGAAGGAAGAAGGCAGTGCTGGGAACTGGACTTGTTTTTGAGAAAATCCATTCCGGGGTTTGCCAGGGCTCATCTGATCCAGACAGGTCCCAATATAGGGGTAAGGGGATCGCGGCAGCTGGCGGGATGTTATGAACTGAAAGAGGAGGATATTCTGGAAGGCCGGATGTTTGACAGCCGGATTGCGCTGGCGGCATATCCTATAGATATTCATAATCCCCACGGTTCGGGAACAGACAGCCGGTTTCAAATGGGGGCAAATGGGTATTACAGCATTCCCTATGAAGTCATGTACTGTGAAAAATACACTAATCTTTTCGTGACGGGAAGATGTGTATCCGCCAGTTTTGAAGCCCAGGCGGCCATCAGAACCACACCGACTACGGCAGCGTTAGGTCAGGCAGCAGGAACAGCGGCGGCTCTGTGCATAGAAGAGAATGTCAGGCCGGCTGATCTGAGACGAAGTCTGCTGAGAGAGGCTCTTCTTGCAGGAGGAGCCATACTGTAAATTGCCGGTTTTCTTCGGCTGATTACCCTCCGTGTATCCCCTTGTCCACGGAGGGTAGTTTTTTAATACTTCTCCAGATAATAATTAAGCTCCGCCCCGATGAGCAGAATGCAGATGCAGATATACAGCCACAGCATGAGCACCACCACTGCAGTCAAACTTCCGTACATATAGGAATAGTTGCTGAAGTTATTAAAATAGATGGAAAACAGGGCCGAGAACACGATCCAACCCAGAGTGGAAAAAAGGGCTCCGGGAAGCTGGCTTTTTAAGCTGTGGCGCCGCACGGGAACAAGGGTATAAAGTCCTGTAAATACGATTACCAGGACTGCCAAAGCGAAAAACGAGCGGAGGCTGATGACATAGCGGGTAAATGTAGAGACAAAGGGAAAGATACGGAGAATCAGCCGTTCGATACTGGTTCCCAGGACAAGCAAAAGAAGGCTTGCCACACAGGCCAGGACAAACAGGATCGTATATCCGGAGCAGATCAGCCGTCTTATAATATATCCTCTGGGCTGGGGGCTTTCATACACCCGGTTCAGCCCTCTCTCAATGCCCAGCATTCCCCTGGAGGCGGACCAGATGGCTACCACAGCGGATACGGACACCATAGTAGCGGGAGATTTGGCATACAGATCATCAACGATGCCGATGACCAGGGAATCCAGCATGTCAGGCATGACGGATACCAGAAGTCCCAAGAGATCCGACTTGTTAACTGCCGGAATGCGCTGAATCAGTGTGAGCAGAAGCATGATGAAGGGGAAAAAAGAGATAACGATAAAAAACGAGGCCTGGGCGGCATACACCGTAACCTCATCCTGCTTATATTTGTCGAAAATCCGTTTTCCTTCAATTATTAAAGAAATCATAAGCCTCTGCCTTTTTACGTTTAGTTTTATGTATATTACCATGTGCCGTTAAAAATGGCAAGGCAGGGAAGGGAATTTCCTTGAAATAAGGCTTGGATAAGGGTATACTCATAACAGGGATTGCTTTCCCCTTATAAACCATGAATCGAAATCGCAGAATTCGGAGATAGTATGCAATATATTCCTGCAAAAACCATTGTGACCAAAACAAAAGATTCCAGTTGGTTTGGAATTGATTATAATATGAATATCTACAAAGGATGCTGTCACGGATGTATCTACTGTGACAGCCGTTCGGAATGCTATCAGATCGAAGAGTTTGACCGTGTGAGGGCCAAGGAAGATGCTCTTGTGATTATCCGCAACGACCTGCGCCGGAAGGTGAAGAGGGGAGTGGTGGGAACCGGGGCCATGAGCGACCCCTACAATCCTTTTGAGAAGGAGCTAAATCTCACCAGACATGCCCTGGAGTTAGTGGACGCCTTTGGATTCGGCATGGCCATAGCCACGAAAAGCACTCTGATGTTAAGGGATATGGATGTTCTGGAAAGCATCAGGGAGCACTCGCCGGTGCTCTTAAAGGTGACCGTGACCACTGCGGATGATGAATTGGCGAAAAAGATTGAACCGGGAGTTTCTCTGCCGTCAAAGCGGCTGGACATGATTGAAAAGCTTGGCAGAAAAGGGATCTTTACGGGAATTCTTTTCATGCCGGTGCTGCCCTTTTTGGAGGATCGTGAGGACAATGTGCGGGCAGTGGTGAAGGCGGCCCATGAGGCGGGTGCTAAATTTATCTTTGGGTTCATGGGGATGACGCTGAGGGGCAATCAGAGAGAATGGTATTTTGATCGTCTGGAAGAATTATTTCCCGGCGGGGGTCTTCGGGAAAAATATTTAAAGACCTATGGCAACCGTTATGAATGTGCCAGTCCGAAAGCGGGAAAGCTGCGGGCTGTTTTTGCTGAGGAATGCCAAAAGTACAACATTCTGTATGAGATGAAGGATATTATCTGCGCATATAAAAGGCCATATGAGACGACGCAGCTAAGCCTGTTTGATCTGTGACGCGGACAGAAGAAGGAAAGGGGAATGAACCATGGAAGGAAAGATGACAAAAGTGGAGAAATACTGGATCCTTTATGACGTGGGCAATTCCGCCTTTGTCCTTTTGGTGTCCACGATTCTGCCCATCTATTTTAATTACCTGGCAGGGGAGGGCGGTGTGTCCCAGGTAGATGCCCTCGCTTACTGGGGCTATGCTATGTCCATATCCACCCTTCTTGTGGCTGTCATCGGCCCGGTGCTGGGGACGGTGGCGGATACCAAAGGGTATAAGAAGCCCATTTTCACGGCATGCATGATGGTAGGCGTGGCGGGATGCGCGGCTCTGGCGCTGCCTGTAAGCTGGATGATGTTTTTGATGATTTTTATCGTGGCGAAAGTGGGATATTCCGCCAGCCTGATCTTTTATGATGCCATGCTTTCCGATGTGACCACAGAAGACCGGATGGACCAGGTTTCATCCCATGGGTATGCATGGGGATATATCGGAAGCTGCCTGCCCTTTGTGGTAAGCCTTCTGTTTGTTCTGGGCAACGAG
Organism: Clostridiaceae bacterium; assembly: GCA_910574345.1. Classification (GTDB taxonomy): domain Bacteria; phylum Bacillota; class Clostridia; order Lachnospirales; family Lachnospiraceae; genus UBA3402. Next base: position 99,987 of record CAJSZV010000003.1, read on the forward strand.
GTAATAGGGATATCTATGGAAACGGCCATGGCGATTGCATTCTTTATCAATGCAGGATGGTGGCTTGGCGTTACCCTGCCTCTTCTTCGGAATTATCATCAGAAATATGGGGTTCCCAGGCACAGACAGGTGGTGAGGGAAAGCTTTGGCCGCCTGGTTCGTGTGTTTCAGGATATCAGAAAGAACCGGAAGATCTTTTTGTTTCTTCTGGCATTTTTCTTTTATATTGACGGGGTATACACCATTATCGAGATGGCTACGGCATACGGAAGCGCCATTGGCCTTGACAGCCAGGGACTTTTGCTGGCTCTTTTGGTGACCCAGATCGTGGCCTTTCCCTGCGCCCTGTTTTTTGGGAAGGCGGCGGGAAAGTATAAGAATACTTCCCTCATTAAAGTATGTATTGCAAGCTATTTCTGTATCGCCCTCTTTGCCGTTCAGCTGGATAAGCAGTGGGAGTTCTGGCTTTTGGCAGTGTGTGTGGGCATGTTTCAGGGAGGGATTCAGGCCCTTTCCAGGTCCTATTTTGCAAAGATCATTCCGGCGGAGAAGTCGGGAGAATTTTTTGGGATCTTTGATATCTGCGGGAAGGGGGCTTCTTTTATCGGCACGGCTTTGGTGGGCGCCATGACCCAGCTGACAGGTAATCCGGGAAGCGGCGTGGGCATGCTGGCAGTGCTGTTTGGTGTGGGGTTTGTGATCTTTGGGATGGCTGTTCGGGAGGAATAGGAGACGGAGGGGTTGTCATTTTATGGAATATATGATAGAATGCAGATAAAGCAAACGATTTCCGGATTCAGACCCTGTATAAAGGCCGTGAATCATCTTGCAGCTGCCGGCTGTGTCTTGTGAAAGTTCTTATCTTTCTTTTCAGAAATCCTGCTTTGGAACTCAAAATACAATGAAAGGCAGGAGAAAAGACGGGAAGGAGAAGAACTCTTGGTCATGTTCTTCTGCCGAAAGGAGGAGCATGTAATGCAAGAGGCTAAAACAACTCTTCAGGAGATGAATCTGGTGGACCAATTTCTCTTTGATGAAGTAATGGAAGACCAGGATGTTTTTGAAGCGGTAGTCAGTATCCTGCTGGGGGAAGAGATTAAACTGCTGACGAAACCGGAGACAGAAAAAGAATTCAGGGTGTCGCCTCAGCTGCGGGGAGGCAGGCTGGATTGTGTGGGTGCGGATGTTAATCATAAGGTTTACATGATTGAGATGCAGAAAAGGAACACAAGAAATCTGGAAAAGCGAAGCAGATTCTATCAGGGCCATGTGGATGTGTCCCTTCTCGAACCGGGAAGCAGGGACTTTAACAGTTTAAAAGATGTGTGTCAGATCATGATAACGCCTTTTGACCTCTTTGGCAGAGGGCTGTATCGGTATACTTTTGTGGGAGTCTGTATAGAATGTCCGGATTTGAAGATCGGGGATGGAGCCTGGCGGGTGTTTATCAATACAAAGGGAAGGAATCCCCAGGATTTTTCTCATGAGTTTTTGGATTTTATGGACTATATCATGGATTCAACAGATACATGCGCCCAAAAGACCGGCAGTGCAAAAATAAAATTGATCCATAAACAGGTGACACAGGTAAAAAAATCAGAAAAGACAGGGGTGAAACTTATGCAGAGGTGGGAAGAACTGGCCATGGAGAGAGATGAGGGATGGGAGGAAGGCAGAGAAAAAGGCAGGGAAGAAGGCAGCAGACAAAGGCTGGTCAATCAGGCTTGCCGCAAACTAAGGAAGGGAAAGATTCCAGAAGAGATTGCCGAGGATCTGGAGGAGACGTTGGATGTGATAGGCAGCATTTGCCTGGCAGCCGCAGCTTTTGCTCCAGATTTTGACGAAGAAAAAGTATACCATGCCTGGAAACAGGAGTTGGAAGCTTTCGCGTGCAGCTGACGGGAGGACGTAAAATGACCGGGTCATAACACCGGAAAAAAGGCTATGATGGGGATTAAGGGAATGAATAAACCTTAATCCCCTTTCCATTCCCCATACCCTCTGAGATATTCCACAAATTTCTTTGCGATCTCTGATACATATCCTTTTTCCCGATACACAGCCGCCATTCTTGTCACTGTAAATTCTGACAGGATCTCATGTTTTGCCAGGCCGCCGGCCAAAGGGAGGTTGCAGATGGTTTCCGGCACCAGGGCCACTCCAAGACCTGCGCCTGCCCAGAGGAGACAGGTTCTGGCATCGTCGTTGCGGCAGAAAATATCTGGTTCCACGCCGATATTTTGGAAGGCAGAGGAGATAATAGATTCAAAGCGGCGGTAGTAGATGAGAGGTTTTCCCGCCAGGTCCGTCAGTTCTATGGGAGTGTCGGAAGCAAGGGACGAAAAGTATGGGGCTTCCCCCACTGCCATGAGAGATTCCCTGGGGCCGTAGCAGCACTGAAAGCCTTCGCTGTTAAAGGGAGTCCGCAAAATGGCGCATTCGATGAGGCCGTTTTTCAGATGTTCCAGCAGTTCGTAGGTGTTTCCCTCCGTCAGCTCAAATCTTACATTGGGATAGTCTTTGCAGAAATCCTTTAAAAATGCTTCTGTCAGCATATGGCCTGAGGATGATATGGTGCCAAGCTTTAAAACCCCTCTTGCCCCGTTCTCAAATCCCTGAAGCTGCTTTGTGACAGAATCCATGGCGGACAGGATATGTTTCGCCCTTTCATAGAGAAAGGAGCCGGCTTCTGTGGGCTGTGCCTTTCGAAAACCTCTCACTAAAAGGGTAACGCCTACCTCCTCCTCAAGAGCCATAAGCTGCTTGCTTAGGGGAGGCTGGGATAATCCAAGGGCCTGGGCGGCGGCGGTGAAGCTGCCTGTTTCTACAATTGTGACAAAATAGAGAAGCTGTTTGGAGGTCATATTAGCTCCTTTCACTATAATTAAAACCTGGTCTTGTATATATTATACCGTAATGCTATAATATTACAAGCTATTATTCCAAAAAAATATAATTGGAGGAAACCGCATGAAAAAGCTTTTAAAATACTTTAAGAATTATAAGCTTGAAAGTATTATGGGCCCCCTGTTTAAGCTGTTGGAAGCCAGTTTTGAACTGTTTGTACCCCTTGTCATGGCCCAGATCATTGATGTGGGCATTAAAAAACAGGACGTGGGGTATATTCTGCGCATGGGCGGAGTGCTGGTGCTTTTGGGGGTGGTGGGTCTTGCCTGTTCCCTGACAGCCCAATACTTTTCAGCCAAAGCGGCAGTGGGCATCGGGACCATGCTGCGCAATGACCTGTTCCGCCACATCAATACCCTGTCTTACCGGGAAATTGATACCGTGGGCACATCAACTCTTGTGACCCGGATGACCAGCGATATCAACCAGGTTCAGTCGGGAATCAATCTGGTGCTGAGATTATTTTTGCGTTCTCCCTTTATCGTGTTCGGCGCCATGGTCATGGCATTTACCATTAACGTAAGGGCCGCCATGATTTTTGTAGTCACCATCCCCCTTCTGTCCGTGGTGGTGTTCGGCGTCATGTTAGTCAGTATGCCCCTGTATAAGAAAGTGCAGAAGCAGCTGGACCAGGTACTTCTGACCACCAGGGAGAACCTTCTGGGAGCCAGGGTGGTCCGCGCCTTTAACCGGCAGGAGGATGAGATTAAGAAATTTGACCAGGAAAACGGCATGCTGGTGAGGATGCAGGTGTTTGTTGGAAAGATTTCCGCCCTTATGAACCCCATTACTTATGTGATCGTCAACGGAGCCATTATCATTCTGATCTGGACCGGAGCCTGGCAGGTGGAAGGCGGAATCATCACCCAGGGCGAGGTGGTGGCTCTTGTTAATTACATGTCTCAGATCCTGGTGGAACTTGTGAAACTGGCCAATCTGATCATCAATATTTCAAAGGCATTGGCCTGCAGCCACCGCATCAATGCCGTATTTGAGGAACAGAGCAGCATTGCTGAGAAAGCCGAAACAAAGGAAGGGACTTGGTCCTCCGAGACGGCGGTGGAGTTCAAAAATATGGATTTCTTCTATGCAGGGGCGAAGGAGCCGTCCCTAAGCCGGATTTCCTTCAAGGCCCTCAGAGGACAGACCATCGGCATTATCGGCGGAACGGGATCCGGAAAATCCTCTCTGGTCAACCTGATTCCCAGATTTTACGATGCCACAGAAGGCGCGGTTTATGTTGACGGGGTGGATGTAAAAGAGTATGCCCTCTCTAAGCTGCGTCATAAGATCGGCGTGGTTCCCCAAAGAGCCGTGCTTTTTAAGGGAAGTCTCCGAGAGAATATGAGATGGGGCAAAAGGGATGCCACAGATGAGGAGATCTATAAAGCCCTGGATACGGCCCAGGCGAGAGAGTTTGTGGACAGCAAAGAGAAAGGCCTGGATCTTTTAATCGAACAGGGAGGCAAGAATTTATCGGGAGGGCAGAAGCAGCGCCTTACCATTGCCAGAGCTCTGGTGCGAAAACCGGAGATATTGATTATGGACGACAGCGCGTCAGCCCTGGACTTTGCAACGGATGCGGCCCTGAGAAAAGCCATCAGGGAAAATACGGAGAATATGACCGTATTTCTCGTGTCTCAGCGCGCTACCACCATCAGGCATGCAGATCAGATCCTGGTGCTGGACGATGGAAAGCTGGTAGGAGCAGGAACCCACAGGGAGCTTCTTGACCAGTGCGAAGTATATCGTGAAATCTGTCTGTCCCAGCTGTCCAAAGAGGAGGTGCTCCAGTGAAAAAACATAGATCAACGGTAAAAAGGATTCTTGATTATATAGGTCATTATAAATGGGGAGTTCTACTGTCTCTGTGCCTTGCGGCGGTTACGGTGGTCACCACCCTCTATGCTCCCATTCTCATCGGTGATGCGGTGGATGTGATCACAGGTCCGGGCAAGGTGGATTTTACGGCCCTCATGGGAGTGCTCAGGAAAATGGCCGTGGTGATCTTCATAACGGCTGTGTCCCAATGGCTCATGAATCACATTAACAACAAGATCACGTACCGGGTGGTGAAGGACATCAGGACCAAAGCCTTTGAGCATCTGGAAATCCTTCCTCTGCGCTATATGGATTCCCATCCTTCCGGCGACATTATCAGCCGGATTATTGCGGATATTGATCAGTTTTCCGAAGGCCTTCTCATGGGATTTACCCAGCTTTTCACAGGCGTGCTGACTATTCTCGGCACCTTGGGGTTCATGTTCTATGTCAATGCCTGGATCGCCCTGGTGGTGGTCTGCGTCACGCCTGTGTCCCTTCTGGTGGCCAGTTTTATTGCCAGGAAGACTTACGTTATGTTCAAACATCAGTCGGAGACCAGAGGAGAACTGACGGGGCTGATTGATGAGATGCTGGGCAGTCAGAAGGTGGTCCAGGCCTTCGGCCATGAAGAGGAGGCTCAGGAGAGATTTGAGGAGATCAATGAACGGCTTCGGGGATACAGCCTGCGGGCTACATTTTTTTCCTCCATCACTAATCCCTCTACCCGGTTTGTCAATGGCCTTGTGTATGCCAGCGTGGGAGTGGCAGGAGCGTATGCGGCGGTTCACGGCCTTCTGTCTGTGGGAAAGCTGTCCAGCTTTTTAAGCTATGCCAACCAGTATACCAAGCCTTTTAACGAGATTTCCGGTGTGGTGACAGAGCTTCAGAATGCCCTGGCATCTGCGTCAAGGGTGTTTGCCCTTATTGATGAGGAGCCTTTAAAGCCGGAGGATGAGGACGCGGTGGAATTAAAGGAGGCCGACGGCAGGGTGAGTCTTGAGCAGGTATCGTTCTCCTACACTCCTGAGGTGCCTCTTATCGAGAACTTTAATCTGTCCGTGAAGCCTGGCCAGAGAATCGCCATTGTGGGCCCTACGGGATGCGGCAAGACCACAGTTATCAACCTTCTCATGCGGTTCTATGACGTGGATAAAGGCTGTATCAGTGTAAGCGGCCATGATATCCGCCATATGACCAGGAAGAGCCTGCGGGCCGGTTACGGCATGGTTCTTCAGGAAACCTGGTTAAAATCGGGAACCATCAGAGATAATATTGCATATGGAAAGCCGGAGGCTGCAGAGGAGGAGATCATCCGGGCGGCTAAGGAAGCCCATGCCCACAGTTTTATCAAGCGTATGCCCCAGGGGTACGATACCATAATCTCCGAGGACGGAGGCAATCTGTCCCAGGGGCAGAAACAGCTTCTGTGCATTGCCAGGGTTATGCTGTGCCTTCCCCCTATGCTGATTCTGGATGAGGCCACGTCTTCCATTGATACCCGCACGGAGATCCGCATTCAGAAGGCCTTTGCCAAGATGATGGAAGGGAGGACCAGCTTTATTGTGGCCCACCGTCTGTCCACCATCAAGGAGGCCGATGTGATTCTGGTGATGAAGGACGGCCATATTATGGAACAGGGAAGTCATGAGGCCCTTCTTGCCAAGGGCGGATTTTATGCGGAACTTTACAACAGTCAGTTCGCAGTATCGTAGACAATTGGAAAACTTTGTGGTAAACTGTCCACGCAGGCAATAGAAAGCAGAAAGATTTTATTGTGCAGAAAGGACAAAAAAATGAAGATAACAGACGATATCCTATATATAGGCGTGAAAGACCGGGATCTGGATATCTTTGAAAGCCAATATCCGATTCCTGACGGTGTAACGTATAACTCCTATATGATTCTGGATGAGAAGACAGCAATTCTTGACACCGTGGACAAGAGAGCCTCTGAGGCCTGGTTTTCCAATGTAAAGGAAGCCCTTGGAGAGAGAAAACCGGACTACCTCATTGTATCCCACATGGAGCCGGACCACGCAGCCAATATCGGACGGTTTGTCAAAGATTATCCGGAGACGGTGATTGTAGGCAATGCCAAGACATTTCCCATGATCAAACAATTTTTTGACATGAACCCTGAGGGCAGGACTTTGGTGGTAAAGGAGGGGGACACCTTGTCTTTGGGGCGTCACACCCTGCAGTTTTTCATGGCTCCCATGGTTCACTGGCCGGAGGTCATGGTGACCTATGAACAGTCGGAGAAGATTCTCTTTTCCGCCGACGGATTCGGTACATTCGGCGTGGATTCCGGCTTAAAGGAGCAGTGGGCCGGGGAGGCGGCCAGGTATTATCTCAACATTGTGGGGAAATACGGAGTTCAGGTTCAGACGCTCCTTAAAAAAGCCGCCGGACTGGATATCTCCATGATCTGCCCCTTACATGGTCCTGTTCTCAAGGAGGACTTAGGCTTTTATCTGGAGAAATATAAGATCTGGAGCAGCTATGAACCGGAGGAGCACGGCGTTTTAGTGGCTGTGGCTTCCATCCACGGCAACACCATGGCAGCGGCAGAGGAATTGGCCCAGAGACTGAGAGACGAGGGCGAAAACCATGTGGAGGTTCTTGACCTGGCAAGGACGGATGTGTCCTATGGGGTGCAGAAGGCATTTTACTATGACCGCCTTGTGCTGGCGGCGTCTACTTATGACGGCGGTGTGTTCCCCTGTATGGAGGAATTTCTTTTGCATCTGAAAGCAAAGAATTATCAGAAACGGACTGCGGCCCTTATGGAGAACGGAAGCTGGGCTCCGGGTGCCGCCAGGGTAATGCAGGGAATTCTGGAGTCCATGAAACAGATCACCAGGATAGAGCCCATTGTCACCATCCGGTCAGCCTTGAATCATGACAGCAGACAGGTGATGAGGGAGCTGGCGCAGAATCTGGCGCAAAAATAGATTCTGCTGCCCCCAGGCTTTGGAGATCAGGGATTATGAAGGGTACACTGAATGAATTACAGGGAAAGATTTTTGAGGAACTGGTGAAGGAGATAAAATATGGCAGAGATGTTTCCATAAAAAGTTTTTCGGAGAAGTATTTTGTTTCGCCAAGCTTTTTGGTGAAACTTTCGAAAAAACTTGGCTATTCAGGTTTTAAGGAACTGGTTTTTTCTCTGAGAATGGATGGAAAGATGCCTAAACTTATGGAGGCCCCCGATGGAACAGATTATCCCCATATGATTATCAGCAACTATTCCAAGGAATTGGCGGGGGAGTTCGCCAGGAAGCTTTTAGATGCCAGGCCTTATTATATATATGCGGCGGCAAGGGGATATTCCGGTATGGTGGTGGAGTATATGAGCCAAAAACTTCTTGCCCAGGGATATCGGATGGTCTATATGGAAGGCGTTCATGAGATATCTAATCATCAGAATAATATCGGCATCTTAGTATCGGAATCAGGAGAGACCGAGGCCGTGGTGGAAGTGGCCCGAACGTTTCAGAATCAAGGTAATTGTACCATAGCCTTCTTAAGTAACGGTAACAGCAGGCTGGGAAGAATGGTGGATTTGCCAATTGTTATTTCTAAGTGGAAAGACGAAAACGAGTGGGGATTTAGTACGTTTGTGCCCTATTCAATCATAGCCTTTGACCTGCTTTTTTCAAATGTACAAAAAGAAGAGCAGAAGGCGAAAACCGTATCATAAGGCAAATAAGGCGATAAAGCAGGCTGTAAAGTCATTTTTACAGACCTGCTTTTCTTTTGCCTGCTTTTTGCCGGATATTAGAAGAAAATGTAAAAAAATACACGGATTGTAAAGAAATACACAAACGTATTTGATCTATTGCAAAAAAAATAGTAAAAGTGTATAGTGGACATCAACAAAAGGAACCTGCGCAGATGGAATTTTTGTTAAATTGTTTATTATGAGGGGGTATTATGCCAAACAAATTAAAAAGCTTTTTTCAAAAAGTAGCAAGAGCATTTTTGATACCGGCTTCCCTTGTGGCAGCAGCGTCATTGATTATGGCTGTCGGAAGTTTATTTACGGATCCGTCCATCGTTGCCATAGTTCCGATCTTTGATAATAAGCTGGTTCAGTATTTTGGAAATTGGCTGAATACTGTGGGTGTCCAGGTATTGCACAATCTGGCTCCGATTTATGCCATTGCATTGGGGTTTGGATTGGCCAAAGAGAAGAAAGAATATGCGGCATTGGGAGCTTTCGTTGGATATTTTGCACTTTTGAAATCCATGAATCTGCTGATCACCAATTTTGAATCGGTGCGGGAAATGTTTCCGGGCGGCGGTATCACTACAGTATTGGGAATAGAAACGGTAAATGTCGGGGTGGTAGGCGGTATTCTGACAGGAATTATTGTTTCCCTGCTCCATAACAGGTACAAGGATGTGAGACTGCCCATGGCACTTTCATTTTACCAGGGGCCCAGATTTATTCCTATTATTTCTTTAGTGGTATTGAGCCTGGTTGGACAGATTCTTCCTTTCATCTGGGTATTCATACAGATAGGAATAGATGCTTTCGCCAATGCCATTGGCAAGATGGGAGTATTCGGACCTTTTGTGTATGCATTTGGAGAGCGTGCTTTGATTCCTACAGGTCTGCATCAGGTCTGGAATACGATTGTAAGGTATACTCCTGTATCGGGCGTTTATACTTATGCCGCAGGCGTTACGGCGGTGGGACTTGTTGAAGGATATGCACAGTATCTGATTGAGGGAGTGCCGGTCAATGCCAGTCTCCAGGAATTAGTTTCTCTTTCTTTTGGTCCTCAGATCCCGATGATGTTAGGAGGACTTCCGGCAATTGCGTTAGCGATCTACAAATGTGCGGATGAGGATAAACGGGAAAATATTAAGCCTCTGGTGGTGGCGGGAGCCTTAAGTGCGGTTTTTGCAGCTATTTCCGAGCCTATAGAGTTTGTGTTCCTGTTTGCGGCCCCCCTGCTGTATGTGGTATACGCGGTATATACAGGGTTAAGCTGGCTTTTATGCTTTATCCTGGGAAGCGGCGTGGGAGGGATTAATTCCAGCATCATCGGTTTTGTCACGGCTGGTTTGCTGAGACCGGGATCCAAGTGGTGGGTAGTGGCAGTAGTCACGGTTATTGAATTTATTCTCTGCTATGTGACGTTTAGGTGGTGGATTATCAGGTTTGATGTAAAGACACCGGGACGAGGCGGGGATTATGATGATTCTTTAGCATTTGCGGCAGAAATCGCCAATATGGAATTGCCGTCACAGCAAAATAAGGAGGAATTGGACACCACCAATCCGGAGCTCCTTAAAGCACAGATGATTGTGAGAGGCTTAGGCGGAAAATCTAACATTGAGGAAACAGAAGCCTGCATGTCTCGTCTGCGTGTTATCGTGAAGGATTATTCACTGATAAATGAGGGGATTTTAAACAAGACCGGATGTAACGGGATTGTCAAAGCAAATGAAAACGAAATTCAAATCGTGTATGGCACTACAGTTTCTATGATTAAAAAGACAGTTGATAAGGTAATTGAGAATCAATAAAATGATATGAGGAGGTCATTGGAATGAAAAAATATTCAGTTGTTATTGCAGGCGGAGGAAGTACATATACACCGGAGATTGTTTGCACGCTTCTTAATCATCTGGACAGATTTCCGTTAAGACAGATTAAGTTATATGACAACGACAAAGACAGACAGGACCAGCTTGCAAAGGCCTGCGAGATTCTTGTCAGGGAAGCGGACCCGGAGATTAAATTCCTGGCTACCGTAGATCCAAAGGAAGCATATACGGATGTGGATTTTTGTTTGGCTCATATTCGTGTAGGGCAGCTGAAAATGCGGGAATCGGATGAGAAGATTGCCCTTAAGCACGGATGTGTCGGACAGGAGACTTGCGGGGCCGGCGGAATTACTTATGGCATGCGTTCCATACCGGGAGTTTTGGAGAATCTGGATTATATGGAGAAATATTCACCTAATGCATGGATGCTTAATTACTCCAATCCCGCGGCTATTGTGGCTGAGGCAACCAGGCGTTTCCGCCCAAACTCTAAGATCATCAATATCTGTGATATGCCCATTGGTCTGGAGGACTGTATTGCCAGCATTGCCGGATTGGATGACCGCAAAGAGATGGATGTCCGTTACTTTGGACTGAACCATTTTGGATGGTGGTCAGATATCAGGGACAAAGAGGGAAATGACCTGATGCCGAAAGTCAAAGCTTATATGATGGACAATGGTTTTGTGTCTCCGGCTATGATTTCCAGCCAGAAGGAATATAGCTGGGCAGATACTTACAGGAAGGTTAAGGATATTGTGGCACTGGATCCTGATTACATTCCTAACAGCTATTTTAAGTATTATTTATTCCCGGATTATGTAGTGAGCCATTCCAACCCGGATTATACTCGTGCCAATGAGGTAATGGACGGAAGAGAGAAAGAAGTCTTCACTGCCTGCAAGGAAATTGCCGGGAAAGGAACGGCGAAAGGCAGCTATCTGGCGATTACCAATCATGCGACTTTTATTGTAGATTTGTGTGTGGCTTTAGCCAATAATACTCATGAGAGAATGCTTTTGATCGTGCCAAATAACGGAGCGATTGAGAATTTTGCCGATGATGCCATGGTGGAAATCCCATGTCTGGTAGGCAGAAACGGATATGAGCCTTTGTCTATCGGAAAAATACCTACATTCCAGAAGGGATTGATGGAACAGCAGATCGCAGTAGAAAAGCTGGTAGTTGATGCCTGGGAACAGAAATCATACAATAAGATGTGGCAGGCATACTCTTTGTCTCGATGTGTACCCAGTGTAACGGTTGCCAAAGAACTGCTGGATGATTATATAGCAGCAAATAAAGATTACTGGCCGGAACTTAAGTAAGAGCCTGTGTGAGAAGGGCATCCTTCCTAAGCAGAAGCCGTGCAAGAGCTTCTGCTTAGGGGCCGGAAAGAAGGTGTGGGATATATTATTCAATAAGAAGGAGACGATCATAGAAGTGCTGTCGCCGTTTGCGGGAAAGACAATGGATATTACGGAGGTAAAGGATCCTGTTTTTTCGCAAGGGATGTTAGGGGACGGGTGTGCAATTCTTCCTGACAGCGGTGATATTTATGCTCCTGTGAGCGGAGAAATTTCCGTGATTGCAGATACACTCCATTCTGTTTGCATACGGACACCCCAAGGTCTGGAACTGATCATCCACTATGGTATTGATACGGTAAAGCACAAGGGAACCGGGTTTGAGATGAAAGTTAAAGTCGGCCAGAAAATACGGACGGGAGAGCTGTTGTACAGATGTGACAGAGGGTATTTTTTAAACTATGGAGTTGATATGACTTCTCCTGTTGTGATCGCAAACGGGGAGAAATTTGTAATTATAGAAAAATGTCTTCATAAAAATGTACTGCCGGGGGATGTAATTATGAAACTTAAGCTCAGGCAGTGAGTTCTTTGACGCAGGACGAAAACCGAGGAGGTCGAAAAGCTGTTGAGTTTGAAAAAAATCATATGTTTTGTGGCAGGTGTATTTTTGATGGGTTTAGGATTGGGAGTCTGCAATAAATCCAGCCTTGGCATAGACTGCCTGGGTACATTTTCCAGTGGTCTTTCCATAACGCTGTCTGTTGCCTTAAGTGTATCGAATTCCATGGTCAACTTAAGCCTTGCTGTCATAGCATGGGTATTGGATAAGCGGCAGGTGACATTGTGGTCATTTTTGGGCCCCCTGATTCATTCTTTTGGCATTGAAACGGCATCATGGTTACCTTTTATGCCTGACAAAGCCCTTTTGTCTCTTTTTCTGTGTTTGGTCGGAATTATCATTTTGTCCTTCGGCAACGCGCTTTCCATTGCAGCCGATATGGGTAAGACGCCTTATGATGCCTTAATCTATGGAATTATGGCAAAAACAGGAAAAGGGTATGTATGGATTCGCGGAATTTTAGACCTTTTTTGGTTTCTTTCAGGAACTTTATTGGGAGGAGTCTGGGGAGCGGGAACCTTGTTGATCATGTTATTGTCCGGAAGATTCATAGAAAGATTCAGAAAAAGAATTGTAAGGGAGCAAAATATCCGGCAATAAACTCTTCTACAGAACCAGGCTCCTGTATAAAGAAAACAAGTCGGCATTTTTTGAAAAGATACCGGCTTTTTTTCATCAGATTCAGGGCTCTTTTCCTATGCATCTGTAGTTGTTTCCATATTTATCATAGAAGAAGAGGGATTATCAAGGGCAAAAAGCAGGATGAAAAATCAGAAACCGGTTGACATTTAAAAGAAATATGCTAAAATGTACCATTATAGAGAAAGGCTGTGAGGGCGCGGGCGCCACAGGGCGCCAGTAGATGTCTATTTTTCTGTCAGAGAGAAGGAATCACCGGCTGTAAGTTCCTTTCAGTTCAGATAGGCAGTCGAATTTCCCGCCGGAGCTGCGCGGCTGAAGCAGGAATTTTTTAAAAGAATTCCTTTGTGGTAGGCTGCGACGCATCGCGCACGTTATGCGTAAGAGTGTCTGTATCTATGATACAGGAATCAGGGTGGTACCGCGGCTTGTCGTCCCTTCGTTTATCGAAGGGGCTTTTTTTCTGCCCGATTCACAAGACGGCAGGAAGAAGTCCGGTATCGTAAGAAAAGGAAAAGGAGAGCACCATGAAAGAGCGATTAGAGAAGATCAAAGAGGAGGCCCTAAAGCAGATCGAGTCCTCCGAGGCCCTGGACAAATTAAATGACATCAGAGTAGCCTATCTGGGCAAAAAAGGAGAACTGACCAGCGTCTTAAAAGGGATGAAGGATGTGGCGCCGGAAGACCGTCCCAAAGTGGGCCAGATGGTCAATGAAGCCAGGGAAATCATTGAGGCAAAGCTTGAGGAGACCAGGCAGGCTTTGGCCAGAAAGGCCAGGGAGGCCCAGATGAAAGCGGAAATCATTGACGTGACCCTTCCTGCCAGGAAGGCTAATGTGGGCCACAGCCATCCCAATACCGTTGCCCTGGAGGAACTGGAGCGAATCTTTGTGGGCATGGGCTATGAGGTGGTGGAAGGTCCGGAGATCGAATATGACGAGTACAATTTCACCAAGCTGAACATTCCCGAAGGTCATCCGGCAAAAGATGAACAGGATACTTTTTACATTAACAAGGACATTGTGCTCAGAACCCAGACCTCTCCGGTTCAGGCCCGCACCATGGAGAAGGGCAAGCTTCCCATCCGCATGATCTCACCGGGCAGAGTATTTCGTTCCGATGAAGTGGACGCCACCCATTCCCCGTCGTTCCACCAGGTGGAGGGACTTGTCATTGACAAAAATATTACCTTTGCCGACTTAAAGGGCACCTTGGCCGAGTTTGCCAAGGAATTGTTCGGAGAGGACACAAAAGTAAAATTCCGCCCCCATCACTTTCCATTCACAGAGCCCAGCGCCGAGATGGATGTGAGCTGTTTCAAATGCGGCGGCAAGGGATGCCGATTCTGCAAGGGAACAGGCTGGATTGAGATACTAGGCTGCGGCATGGTCCACCCCCATGTATTTGAGATGTGCGGCATAGACCCGGAAGTATACACAGGGTTTGCCTTCGGAGTAGGATTGGAACGGATTGCGCTGCTGAAGTACGAGATTGACGACATGAGACTACTCTACGAAAACGATGTTAGGTTTTTGAAACAGTTTTGATAAGCGATGAGACGTGCGTTAGAAAATCAGCGCAGTTTTTCAGATGGGAGCTTGCTCACAGATGAAAAACTGCGATGATTTACTAACATGGGGCGAATGCCCCCAAGCGAAAAAAGCGGAGCTTTTAGAGCTTGGCACGTCGGGCTCGGCAAGGGAAAAGGGAGAAGAAGGAGAAAAGCGAAAAGCATAACCGCTCCCCCTAAAAAGCCTGGCACGCCGACCCCGCCCCCCCCAGAGCCCGTCACCCAGGCTCACCAAACAGAAAAAGGAGAATAAATACATGAACACAGCATTATCATGGATTAAAGCATACGTTCCTGAGCTGGATGTCACCCCTCAGGAATACACAGACGCCATGACCCTGTCAGGAACCAAAGTAGAAGGATACGAATGTCTGGACAAGAACCTAGAGAAGATCGTCGTTGGCCAGATTGATAAAATAGAGCGCCATCCAGACGCAGACAAACTCATCGTATGCCAGGTAAATATCGGCACGGAGACCATCCAGATCGTCACCGGAGCCCCCAATGTAAAAGAGGGGGACAAAGTGCCAGTGGTTCTTGACGGCGGCAAAGTGGCAGGAGGCCATGACGGCGGACCGCTTCCCGAAGACGGAATCAGGATAAAAAAAGGAAAACTCAGAGGCATTGTCTCCAACGGCATGATGTGCTCCATCGAGGAACTTGGCTCATCAAGGGACATGTACCCCCTGGCTCCGGAGAGCGGGATCTATATTCTGCCGGAGGACACGCCTGTAGGCACAGACGCCATAGATGTACTGGGACTTCACGATACGGTATTTGAGTATGAGATAACCTCCAACCGTGTGGACTGCTACAGCGTCATAGGTATTGCAAGGGAGGCGGCGGCCACCTTCCGCAAGCCATTTATTCCTCCCGTCATTGCTCCCACAGGCAACGGAGAGGACATTCACAACTATATGAAAGTGTCTGTGGAAGACACAAAACTGTGCCCCCGCTACTGCGCCCGCATGGTGAAGAATATTAAGCTGGCCCCGTCGCCGGAGTGGATGCAGAGACGCCTGGCGGCCAGCGGCATCCGCCCCATCAACAATCTGGTGGATATCACCAACTACGTCATGGAAGAGTACGGCCAGCCCATGCACGCCTATGACTATGACCTGATTGCCAATCATGAAATTATTGTGAAATGCGCAAAAGACGGAGACACCTTTGAGACCCTGGACGGACAGGAGAGAAAACTGGATCACACGGTTCTCATGATCAATGACGGGGAAAAGGAGGTGGGGATCGCCGGAATCATGGGCGGCGACAACTCCAAGATCACCGATGAGGTAAAGACTATGGTGTTCGAGGCCGCCTGTTTTGACGGTGTGAATATTCGCCTTTCCGCCAAGAAAATCGGCCTGCGTACCGATGCTTCCGGCAAGTTTGAGAAAGGACTTGACCCCAACAATGCAGAGGCAGCCATTAACCGGGCCTGCCAGCTGGTGGAAGAGCTGGGAGCCGGAGAAGTGGTGGGCGGCATTATTGACATTTACCCTGAGAAGCGGACAAAAAGAAAAATTCCCTTTGACCCGGATCAGGTGAACCGGCTTCTCGGAACGAATATTGACAAAAAAGACATGCTTACGTATTTTGACCGGCTGGAACTCAAGATCGATGAGAAGACAAATGAGATCGTCGTCCCCACCTTCCGTCAGGACTTGGAGCGCCCGGCGGACATTGCAGAGGAAGTAGCCCGGTTTTTCGGGTATGACAATATTCCTACCACACTGCCCTCAGGGGAAGCCACTACAGGCGGACTTCCTTACAAGCTGAGAGTGGAGCAGACCGCAAGGGAGATCGCCCAGTTTTGCGGATTCAGCCAGAGTATGACCTACTCATTCGAGAGTCCCAAGGTGTTTGACAAGCTGTTGATTCCGGAGGATTCTCATTACAGGCAGGCCATCGAGATCTCCAATCCCTTGGGAGAGGATTTCAGTATCATGAGAACCACGCCTCTTCACGGAATGCTGAACTCCTTAAGCACAAACTACAACCGGAGAAATAAAAATGTCCGTCTCTACGAACTGGCCAACATCTATCTGCCTAAGGCTCTTCCTCTCACAGAACTTCCGGACGAGAGAATGCAGTTTATCCTGGGAGCTTACGGTGAGATTGATTTCTTCGATATGAAAGGGGTAATTGAAGAATTCTTCGACAAGGCAGGAATGACCAGAAAACCTCACTATGATCCCAAATCCGGAAAAGAATGGCTCCACCCCGGACGTCAGGCCAATGTAATCTATGACGGAAGGGTTATCGGCTATCTGGGTGAAGTACACCCTGATGTGGCGGACAATTATAAGATCGGTGAGAAGGCCTATCTGGCTGTGCTGGACATGCCTTCCATTCTTCCCTGCACTACATTTGACCGGAAATATGAAGGAATTGCCAAGTATCCGGCAGTGACAAGGGACATCAGCATGGTAGTTCCGAAAGATATCCTGGTGGGACAGATTGAGGATATCATTGAGCAGCGGGGCGGCAAGATCCTGGAGAGCTACGAACTCTTTGATATCTATGAAGGGGCCCAGATTCTGGCAGGACACAAGTCCGTGGCCTACTCCATCACCTTTAGAGCCAAGGACAGAACACTGGAAGATAAGGAAGTGGGAAAAGTCATGGAAAAGATCCTTCATGGACTTAAGGAGATGGGAATTGAGCTGAGGGCATAGGTTTTTGGAAGAAAATAACGCATAATTTACGTGAAAATGGCCACCATTACTAATGAATGATTAGAAAACGGAGGCCATTTTTATGTTTGAGAAATATGAAATAGTGGGAGTCCACGGACGCGAGATTCTGGATTCCAGAGGAAATCCTACGGTCGAGGTAGAAGTCATGCTGGACGGCGGAGCCGTGGGCCGGGCGGCGGTTCCCTCAGGCGCTTCCACCGGGAAATTCGAGGCAGTGGAACTGCGGGACGGCGGTCCAAGGTATCACGGAAAAGGAGTGAAAAAGGCAGTGGAACACGTGAATACGGTTCTGGCAGATGCCATCGCATTCGAGAACGTGTTAAACCAGGGAAAGATCGACAGACTTCTCAGGGAGGCCGACGGCACGGAAAACAAAGGAAAACTGGGAGCCAATGCCATTCTGGGCGTATCCATGGCGGCGGCAAGAGCAGCCGCCAATGCCCTGGAGATTCCCCTGTACCGGTATCTGGGGGGAATCGCGGGAAAAACCATGCCGATGCCCATGATGAATATCCTAAACGGCGGCGTTCACGCGGACAACACCGTAGATCTCCAGGAATTCATGATTATGCCTGTGGGGGCAGAGAGTTTTAAGGAAGGGCTTCGCATGTGCGCGGAAATCTACCAGACCCTAAAAGGCCTGCTCAAAACCAACGGCTACTCCACAGCTGTGGGAGACGAGGGAGGCTTTGCCCCTAACCTGAAAAATACGGAGGAAGTTCTGTCCTACCTGGTAGACGCCATAGCCCTAAGCGGTTTCCAGCCCGGAACCCAGGTGGGAATCGCCATAGATGCCGCTTCCAGCGAACTCTATGACGAGAAAACAGGCATGTACCTGTTTCCAGGAGAAGGAAAGATGAGCGGAATCCGTGTGGAGAGAGATGCCAGGGAGATGGTGGAATATTACCGCAGGCTGGTGGAAGGATTCCCCATTATCTCCATTGAGGACGGGCTTCAGGAGGAGGACTGGGGAGGCTGGCAGCTTCTGACAAAAACCTTAGGGCACAAGCTTCAGCTGGTAGGAGACGACTTATTCGTCACCAACACCAAAAGGCTGAAAAAAGGAATTGACATGGATGCCGCCAATGCCATCCTGGTAAAAGTGAACCAGATCGGAACCCTGACCGAAAGCCTGGAAGCCATTGAGATGGCAAAAAAAGCCGGATACGGCACCGTCATCTCCCACAGATCAGGAGAAACCGAGGATTCCATCATCGCCGACATCGCAGTGGCAGTCAACGCCGGCCAGATCAAAACCGGCGCCCCCTGCCGAAGCGACCGTGTGGCGAAGTATAATCAGCTTTTAAGAATAGAAGAAACCATAGAACAAAACAATTTGTGAGAAGCACCTTTTCCCCGCCCCCTGATATGTCCCCGAACCGCAACAAAAACACTTGCCTT
This sequence comes from Clostridiaceae bacterium, assembly GCA_910574345.1. Lineage (GTDB taxonomy): Bacteria > Bacillota > Clostridia > Lachnospirales > Lachnospiraceae > UBA3402. The sequence continues at coordinate 118,518 of CAJSZV010000003.1, forward strand.
TCCAGGGAAAGTATGGTATGATTGCCTTGTTTGACTATAGGAGGTGTGAAAGACATGCTGAAATTGATCTTGACAATCGTGTTTGTTCTTATATGTATTGCTCTTACCATTATTGTGCTGCTCCAGGAGGGCAAGTCCTCAGGGCTTGGTTCCATAAGCGGTATGGCCGACAGTTATTGGGGCAAGAACAAAAGCCGTTCCCTGGAAGGCAATCTGGAGAAATTCACGAAGTTTGCAGCGGCAGCAGTTCTGCTTCTGGCGCTCATATTAAACGTAATCTGGTAAAGGCACACCACAGACACTCTTGGGAACAAGGGTGTCTTATTTGGTTGCGGGAGTCGGTGTTATGAAAAGAGCCCTAGACCGCTGTGGGCCCGTAATGCTCATACAAAAAAACAGGAGGTTGCATGACAGAAGATTTATTAAAACAGAGAAAAGATATGCTTGCCGCACTATTTCAGGAGAAATCCTATGTTCCTATGAAACTGAAGGAACTGGCTATATTTTTAGACATTCCAAAAAGCCAGAGGGACGAACTGAAAGAAGTCCTGGATATCCTGCTTCGGGAAGGGAAGATCGGCATATCGAAAAAAGGAAAGTACGGCAAAGTCCAGGATTTTGCCCGGATCGGAGTATTCTCAGGCCATGCCAGGGGATTCGGCTTTGTCACCATTGAGGGGCAGGAGAAGGATATCTTTATTCCGGCGGAGAAAACAGCAGGGGCCATGGATGGGGATCAGGTCCAGGTAGTGGCGGAGGAAGACGCAAAAGGCAGCCGCAGACCGGAAGGGGCCGTTGTAAAGATACTCAAACATGCCAATGAGACCATTATCGGGTATTATCAGAAGAATAAAAATTTCGGTTTCGTCCTTCCTGATAATCAGAAACTGAACCAGGATATTTTCATTCCCCAGGGAAAGGATATGGGAGCGGTTACGGGCCACAAGGTAGTGGTCCATGTGACGGATTTCGGTGGGGAGAGAAGGAAACCGGAAGGGGAAGTGACGGAGATCATTGGCCATGTGAACGATCCGGGTACGGATATTCTGTCAGTCATAAAAGCTTATGGCCTGCCGGAAGGCTTCTCCCATGAGGTTATGGAGCTGGCCAGCCGGATGCCGGAGGAGGTGGACCCGCGGGAGACCAAAGGGCGCCTGGATCTGCGCTGTCTTCCGACGGTGACCATTGACGGCGAGGATGCCAAGGATTTGGACGATGCCATTACGATTTCCAAAGAACAGGACGGGCGCTATACCTTAGGCGTCCACATTGCAGACGTGACCCATTATGTCAGGGAAGGCAGCGCCTTGGACGAGGAAGCCTTTAAAAGGGGAACCAGCGTCTATCTGGTGGACCGGGTGATTCCTATGCTCCCCCATAAATTGTCCAACGGCATCTGTTCTCTCAATGCGGGAACAGACCGTCTGGCATTGAGCTGTATCATGGAGATTGACGGCAGGGGAAATGTCCTTGGACACCGGATTGCAGAGACAGTGCTCCGGGTGGACAGACGGATGACTTACACGGCGGTCAACGCCATTGTTACAGACAGGGATCCGGAAGTGATGGAGGAATACAGGGAATTGGTGCCCATGTTCGATCTGATGAAAGAACTGGCGGACATCTTAAGGGAGAAGCGGAGGAAGCGGGGATCCATTGACTTTGATTTTCCGGAAAGCAGGATTTTGCTGGACAGCAGAGGAAAAGTGGTGGATATAAAGCCCTATGAGCGGAATGCAGCCACAAAGATCATCGAAGATTTTATGCTCATAGCCAATGAGACCGTTGCGGAGGATTATTTCTGGCAGGAACTTCCCTTCGTCTATAGGACCCACGATTATCCCGACCCGGAGAAGATGAAAAGGCTGGGAACATTTATCAACAATTTCGGATACACCATGCGGACTCAGAACGGAGAAGTCCACCCAAGAGAAGTGCAGAAACTTCTGGACAGGATTGAGGGGACATCGGAGGAGGCTCTTATTAGCCGCCTGACCCTCCGCTCCATGAGACAGGCAAAGTATACCACCATGTGCACCGGCCATTATGGTTTGGCAGCCAATTATTATACCCATTTTACGTCGCCTATCCGCCGGTATCCGGATCTGCAGATTCACCGTATTATTAAGGAGAATCTGCAGGTGGGCTTAAGCCCCAAGAGGATTGCCCACTATGACAGGATCCTTCCCGAAGTGACAGTTCAGTGTTCCGCCATGGAGCGGCGGGCCGATGAGGCGGAGAGGGAGACAGACAAGCTGAAGAAATGCGAATACATGTCCCGCCATATGGGTGAAACTTATGAGGGCGTGATTTCCAGCGTCACAAACTGGGGCCTTTATGTGGAACTGCCCAATACGGTGGAGGGGATGGTGAAGGTCAGCGATCTTTCGGGGGACTACTTTATCTTTGACGAGGAGCATATGGAGCTTGCGGGGGAAGCTACTCATATCCGCTATAAGCTGGGGCAGAAGGTCCGTGTTGTGGTGTCCGGCACAGACAGACTGACCAGAACTATTGATTTTATTCTGGCAGAAACGTAAGAAGGGGGAAATTTATATGGGAAGTCAGGCAGTAAAATTAATTGCCAACAACAAGAAGGCATATCATGACTATTTTATAGAAGATAAGTATGAGACGGGAATCGAGCTTTTCGGCACGGAAGTGAAGTCCATCCGCATGGGCAAATGCAGCATCAAAGAAGCTTTTATCCGTATTGAGAAAGGAGAGGTGTACATCTACGGCATGCACATTAATCCTTATGAGAAGGGCAATATTTTCAACAAAGACCCTCTGCGGACCAGGAAACTTTTGCTGCATAAGTCGGAGATTGCAAAGCTGGGCTCTAAGATTGTGGAGAAAGGATATACTCTGGTGCCCCTCCAGGTATATTTTAAGGGCAGTCTGGTGAAGGTGGAGATGGGGCTGGCAAAGGGCAAGAAGCTGTATGACAAGCGGGATGATATTGCCAAAAAAGACCAGAAGAGGGAGATCGAGCGGGAGATGAAGCAGACCTTCCGGTAAAGAGAAAAGATACAGGATGGAGCGCACATGAGAAGAAAGCTGACAACCACATTACTTTTGTCATGTTTCTTGATGCTGTGCTTTTCCCAGGCAGTCTTTGGAGGCTGGAGGGAACAGCGCCAGTGGAAATATGAGAATGAAGACGGAAGCTATAAGGAAGACGAGTGGTTTACGGATCAGGCGGGAAAGACCTATTATGTAAATAAAGAGGGGATTATGACCGTAGGCTGGTATGCAGATGAGGAAGGTGCAAAGTATTTTTTTGACAGCAAGGGCGTTATGGTCAGAGGGCTGACGGAGATTGGCGCCATGGCCTTCTATTTTCAGGAAGACGGCAGGCTGTTTGAGGGAGATATGACCATAGAAGGGCATCTGTTTCATTTTTCCAGGGAGGGGACGCCTCTGCCGGGAGAGTTTGCCGGTTTTACTCCCTCATACACATCCGCAGGCCTGCCTTTGCGGGAGTCCGGGGAGTATGATAACAGAAATCCGGGACATTATCTGCCCTTTGTCCTGCTTTTTTTCATAGCGGTCTGGATGGGCTGGATGGGAAGGCGGAAAAAAGAGGGATGCGAGATGATGTTTGTCTTTGCGGCGGTCCTTTTATCCAGCACCCCGGTTTTTACCCGGTATCTGAATTACGGCCATGATCTGACTTTCCATTTAAACAGGCTTCTGGGAATAAAAGAATCCTTAAAGGCGGGGATGTTTCCCGTAAGGATCAACGGCTTTACTTTTAACGGTTACGGATATCCTGACCCTGTCTTTTATCCCCAGCTGTTTCTCTATATTCCGGCAGTGCTCCATATTCTGGGAGCGCCTTTTACGGCGTCTGTCCATACGTTTTTGCTGCTGTGCAATTGGGCGGGGGCTATGACCATGTATCTGTGCGGAAAAAGGCTTTTTGGCAAACCGTCCATTGCATGCATGAGCAGCATGATTTATGCCATGGGAGTCTACCGCCTGTGCAACGCATATACGAGAGCAGCCTACGGAGAATTGCTGGCTATGATCTTCTTCCCCCTGGTCATCTGGGGACTGTATGAATTGTTTTACGGGCAGGAGCGGTACTGGATTGTGCTTCCCATAGCCTTTACCGGGATCTTTCAGAGCCATCTGATCAGCACCGTTCTCATTGCCGGGGCGTGTGTGGTCTTCGGCATAGCGGGAATCCGGCAGCTGAAGGAAAAGAAGCGGCTGCTTGCTTTCGGGAAAGTCATGGGACTTACTTTATGTCTGAATCTGTGGACTTTGGTTCCTCTTTTGCAGTACATGTCAGCGGGAATGGATACCTCTTCTCTGCAGTTTGCGGCGGAGAGCAATGCAGCCCCGTGGCCGGTGCTCTTAGAGATTTTTCCGGAAGCGGAAGGCTCATCCCCAAACCTGGTGGAAGATCTGTCGTCTGTGATGCCTCTGTCCCTGGGCCTGGTGCTGATTGCAGGAACCCTTCTGGTTCTGGCTCTCTGCTTATTCACGGAGGAGAAGGCGCCGAAGGCGGTGAGGGTACTGTTGTGGACGGGAATCGGTCTGACCGTGGCCGCCAGCGACTTATTTCCCTGGCGCCTGCTTGTGAGGATCCCGGTTATGAAAACGGCGGCTTCCTATATCCAGTTTCCCTGGCGTTTTCTGGCCATTGCCACCTGCTGTCTCCCTCTTGCCGCGGCGTATGGAGCGGAGAGGGTGTGGAACAAAAAAAACAGGGGTCTTCTGTATACCGGCGTTCTTTTAGCCGCCATGGTGTCCACTCAGTACTATATTGATCAGGTAAACGGCACACAGGCCAGAGTCTGGACAGAACATAATGTGACTTCCGCCATAGGAAAGACGGAATATCTGTATCCTGAAACCCCCATAGACAATCTCCAGGGCCAGGTATATATTTCGGAAGATCAGGTGACGGTTGAAAACCTGGAGAGAGGGAAACTTTCCCTTAGGCTGAGCTATGAGAATACAGGCAGGGCTCAGGAGGCCTGTATAGATGTGCCCCTTTTCTATTTTCCGGGATACAGGGGAGAAGACGGAAACGGCGCTCCCCTGACAGTGGAGAGGGGAGAGGGAAACCTGGTCCGGGTAAATGTTTCCGGCCGGTCAGGCCAGGTTCATGTATTTTTCCGGGAGCCGTTCCTGTGGAGAGTGACGGAGCTTATCTCATTGGCCGCGGCTGTATTGGCCATATGGGAAATACGGGGTATTAGGAGAGGCAGTACCGATGGAAAGGGAATATAGGGGAATGAACATGTGGATGAAGGCCGCTTACGCCGCCTGTATGGTTGCGGCCATGGGCGGTATTGTCAGAATATACGGCCTGGAGGATGTTGTGTTCTTTAATAAGGGGGTCATCTCCCTGGGAGCTTTTGTGCTGGGATACGTCATGACGGAGAAATCATGGCATGCCTGCCGTGAGGACAGAAGAAGATTTCTCATCTCCTACCTTTTGTCCCTGGGCCTGGTGTTTACAGAGATCCTGGGAGCGGCCATGAGGCTGGAAGTGACAAGAGGAGGCGTGAACCTGAGCATATGGGGAGGCCTTTTTATGGCTGGCGCCGCCATGCTGCTGGCTGTTATGGTGAGCCCTCTTTTTTATGAGATCACAGGATATTCCATGAAAAGAGGAAAAGATTATGGGAACCGCAGACAGTTAAACCTGGTTTTTTTTCGGGCGTGGGGAATTTTGGCTGTGGGATATCTTCCCTGTATTCTGGCATTTTATCCGGGACTTTACTGCTATGATATGGTGTGGCAGTGGTCCCAGTTTGATGCCTGGCAGTTCACAACCCATCATCCTCTGATTCATACGCTTTTCAGCGGCGGCCTTATAGAGCTGGGCAATATCCTCGGCGGCTCTTACACCAAAGGACTCTTTCTCCATTCCCTGGTTCAGACGATGTTTCTTACGGGGGCCATGGCCTATGGAATCCGGTTTCTGGCAAAGATTGGAACTCAAAGCGCGGGGCTTATATTGACAGGGCTTTTTTTTCTTTTCTTTCCCTTCTTTTCGGTAATGGGAATCAGCACCACAAAGGATACGGTGTTTGCCGGCTTCTTCCTGATTACCTTTGTAGGTGTCTGTGATATGGCGGCGGAGCGAAAGTTTTATGGAGGATGGCGCCTTGTCCTTTTTGTGGTATCCGCCGTGTCCATGTGCCTGTTCCGCAACAATGCCGTCTATGGCCTGGCAGTGATGGCGTGCTTTTTTGGCTTTGGATGGCTGATTCAGAAGGCCAGGAGGAAGCAGGGAGGGTTGTTTCTGAAAGCCGCAGGCCTTACCTTTTTATGCATCGCGGTGAGCCAGGGCATGTTTTTTGCGCTGGAGAAGGGGCTTGACGCGGAAAAAGGAAGCAGGGCGGAGATGATGAGTCTGCCCATGCAGCAGATGGCCCGCTCCTACGTATACCATCAGGAGGAATTTACTCCAAAGGACAAGGAGGAACTTCTGCGGTTTTTTGACGAATCCTGGCTTCTGCGGTACAAATATTATGTGTCGGACCCGGTAAAAGCGGGGATGAATATGGAGCAGTTTGAGATGTCAGACTTTCTGAGACTGTGGGTGAGGCTGGGAAGACAATTTCCGGGGGAGTATGTGAAATCTCCTCTTTACAACATGATGGGGCTGTGGTATATGGGAGGCGATTCCAGCTGTTATGTGGAGTACAGCATGTCAGAGCCCTTCGATGAGGCCCACAGGGTGGAGACCAGAAGCAAACTGCCGTGGCTGAAAGCTTATTATTCCTGGTTCACCGACGAAAACCTGCAAACATTCCTGCCGGGACTGTCCGTCTTTTTTTATACTTCTTTTTATAGCTGGTGTGTTCTCCTGGCGGCAGGTATTCTGCTGGCAAAAAGGAAGTATCTTTATCTGATACTTCCTCTGTTCTTGGGCTGCTATGGGTTTACGCTGGTGTTCGGTCCCTGCGTCATCATAAGATATTTTTTAGGAATTATGCTGTGCATTCCCATACTTGGAATCATGACTTTTCAGACTTTTCCTCAAGAAGGCGAAGATACTCATGGTGGGTCTGAATCAGACGGAATTCAAAGTCCTGCCGATTCTTGCGGATCAGGGTCTGAAGGATGATGCCGGAAAAGAGAGATAAAAGGGCGGCAATCATGGCAAAGCCGCACACGATCAGCGTGGGATAGCGGGGAACCAGTCCTGTCTGCAGATATTCTGTAAACACAGGGATGAAAAATAAGGCGGACAGGACAGTGAGGCTCAGAGCGAGGGAGCCGAAAAAGGCCAGGGGTTTGTAGTCCCGGTACAGGCGCATAATGGTTCTTAATACCTTGGCTCCGTCAGAAAATGTGTTCAGTTTGGAGACGCTTCCGTCAGGACGGTCCCGGTAGTCAATAATCACATTCCGGATGCACATATTCTTGTCCACCGCATGGATGCTCATCTCAGTCTCGATCTCGAATCCTTTGGAGAGTACGGGAAAGGTCTTGACAAACTCATAGCTGAAGGCCCGGTAGCCGGTCATAATGTCGCGAATCTCACTTTTAAACAGACGGTTAATGCTTCCTCTTACAAGGGAGTTGCCGAAATTGTGAAAAGGCCGTTTGTTTTCCGAGAAATAGGTGGAAGACAGGCGGTCGCCTACCACCATGTCGGCATTGTGAAGCAAAACCTGATCTGCCATGGCCCTTGCCGCATCGGCGGGATAGGTGTCGTCGCCGTCGATCATAATATAGCACCGGGCATTGATCTCCCGGAACATGCGCCGGACCACGTTGCCCTTGCCCTGGAGAGGCTCATAGCGGACCACGGCGCCGGCCAGACGGGCCAGTTCATCGGTGCGGTCTGTGGAGTTGTTGTCATAGACATAGATCACCGCTTCGGGAAGGGCCCTCTTCCAGTCGTTTACCACCTTCTGGATGGTACGGCTTTCATTGTAGCAGGGGATCAGAACTGCAATTTTATCCAAATGATTCATCGAAATAAGGTCTCCGTTTTCGTTTTCTTACAATCTATTATACAGATGCAGGTGTTTTTTTTCAACATTTACTTTGACGCCAAAAACGCATTTGACTTTTGAAGGGAAATGTGGTAAGTTAATTATATGGTGCCAGGGTCAAAAGACCTTTTGAGCCCAACATCATTAGATTCAGTAAGGGGTTGTACTGGTTTCGACGGGGGTCATGCAGCTGGTGAAGCTATCCGCATGCGGTGCGTTAAACGGCAAACTTAAAATTAGACGCTGAAGATAATTTAGCATACGCAGCCTAAGGGCTGCTGTCAGCCTTAGTGCACTCACACATTAAGAATCTGGCATCGACTTTGTGAGAAACGACATATGTTAAGCTTTGCGCATATGGGCGTAACATGAAGCTACTGAAACCATAAGGGTGTCTGTTCCCGTATGGCGGAGGGAATGTCAAATAACTGACTATGATAGTAGAAGAACAGGGAATTGGTTTTCGGACAGGGGTTCGATTCCCCTCAGCTCCATTTAAGATGCGGTTAAGCTTATATCTTCAAAAGGACGGTGACCATATGAAAGAGCGGATTTGTTCCGTTCTTTTTTATTGTTAAGGGAATAAACATTCCTGTTTTGGCATATAATGGCATTAAATGGACAATCCATAAATATTACGCATACCAGGAGGGCAGGAATGGAAAGAAGACATAGAAGAACAAAAAGAGAGAAGATGGAAGATGAATTGAGACAGACAGAAGAGGCCATCGAACAGTATAAGGCAGCTATCGCTACTATGGAAGAAAAAAAGCATATGCTGGAAGAGGAATTGGAATCAGAGCATGTGAGGGAAGTGACAAAATTGCTGAAAGAAAAAAATTTGTCCGTGGAGCAGTTAAAAGAACTGTTAGGAAGCATGATATCAGAGGAACTTGTGGAGCAGGGCGCATAGGCCCTGTTTCTTTTTGGGCAGTTTGTTAATGAATACATTTATTTAGTCGAAATATATGATAAAAGGTTGCCAGTGGTTTTATGACTCAGAAGAGGCGGGGTATAGGTATGAAAGTGGTCAGTGATTGGAACTCGTCGGTTATGAAAGCAGGATCCGGGGGAAAGAGCGGCAGCAGCTCGCCGTCAATCCGCAGGAAGCTTGAACGGATCAAACAGAAGGTAAGGGCGGGAGCCCGCCTCAGCGCTTCGGAAAAGGCATTTTTAAGAAAATATGCACCGGAGCTTTATATGCGGGCCATGACTCAGGAGAGAATACGGCTGGAAAATGAGGAATACCTTAAGCAGAAAAAGCAGAGGGAACGAGAAACGGAAAATATACAGTCTGAGAAGAAGGAGAAACAAGACAATATGGTAGACTTCGTTGACAGGGAGAAGGAGATTGCCAGACAGCTTGAAGCGGTCATAAAAGAGAAACATATAGAGGAAAGCAGGGTAAAGGGGAAAGAAGAGGAGGAGCAGATTCTAAAGGAGAGAGTATTGGAAGAGAAGACGGATGATGAGTCCGAGGACATGTACAATAAAAGAATGGTAAAGGAATTTGAGGCGGATGTCCGGTTTCGAACACAGAAGCCGGCTTTGCCCCATGAAGCATCCGGGAGGATTCCCGCCTTTGCGCAGGGGAGGACAGCTTACCAGATGATAGCAGAATCCCATAAGATTACGGAGAGTGAAGCCGTGCTGCAGCCGAGAAAAGCATAGCGTATCAGGATGCCCCTCCCGTGAACAGTAATGAATAGGAGGCATCACTTTTTTATATGGCAAAAACCGGTTGACATATGGGGGTTTTTGGCAGATAATTGTTGGCAGGGGCAGCAGTTTAAAGAATCCGAACCGCTGCTGACAAGGTGATGCCGGAAAAGCCGGCAGGGGAAAGGAAGAGTAAGATTATGGAGATAAGAATCGAAAGAACCACATGTCCGAAGGAGAAGCCGGGACAGGATAATCCGCTGGTGTTCGGAACCATTTTTACGGATCACATGTTTGAGATGGATTATGAAGAGGGGAAAGGATGGCATGACCCCAGAGTGGTGCCGTATCACAAATTAGAGCTGGAACCTTCTGCCATGGTATTCCACTATGGGCAGGAGATGTTTGAGGGATTAAAGGCTTACAAGGCGGAGGATGGAAGAATCCTTTTGTTCCGTCCCGACAAGAACATTGAGAGAGCCAACAGAAGCAACAGAAGGCTCTGTATTCCAATGCTTCCGGAAGATGTGTTTATGGATGCTTTAAAGACCATAGTCAGTGTGGATAAGGACTGGATTCCCACAAAGCCGGGAACCTCTCTGTATATTCGTCCTTTTGTCATCGCTACGGATCCGTTTTTGGGTGTGAGGCCGTCTCACACGTATAAGTTTATGATTATTCTGTCTCCCGTAGGGGCTTATTACGCAAGCGGCCTGGATCCGGTGAAGATCTGGATCGAGGACGAATATGTGCGGGCCGTCAAAGGCGGCATCGGTGAGGCGAAGACAGGCGGCAATTATGTGGCTTCCTTAGCGTCCCAGGTAAAAGCCCACGATGAGGGATACTCCCAGGTTCTGTGGCTGGACGGTGTACACCGCAAGTATATTGAGGAAGTGGGAGCCATGAATATTTTCTTTAAGATCAACGGCACTGTGGTGACACCGGAACTGAACGGAAGCATCCTTCCGGGAGTCACAAGGGATTCGGTTATCGCTCTGTGCAGAGAGTGGGGGGTTCCTGTGGAGGAGAAGAGAATATCCGTTGAGGAAGTGGTGGCTGCTGCAGAGTCCGGCGCTATGGAAGAGTGCTTTGGTACAGGTACGGCAGCTGTGATCTCTCCTGTAGGCGAGCTTCGCTATGAAGAGGAGCGCATGGCTATCGGCGGCGGTAAGATCGGAGAGCTGACCCAGAGACTTTATGATACCATTACGGGAATTCAGCTGGGCAGGACAGAGGGGCCCAAAGGCTGGAGCGTAGAGGTTCATTAGTATGGCGGGAATCGGAGCAGTACTGATCAAAGCCTTTGCCTTTGTGGCAATCATTGCCATAGGGTACGGTCTGAAAAGGATTGGTTTTTTTCACGCCCAGGATTTTTACCTGCTGTCCAAGATCAACTTGAAGCTGACCCTTCCCGCTGCGATTATCGCTAATTTCAGTAAGATCAGCATGGATGTATCCATGCTGATCGTCTGTGTCATCGGTATCGGGTGCAATGCCGCTACCATGCTGGTGGGATATCTGATCAGTCTGGGAAAGGATAAAAGCGAGAAAGCCTTTGATATGCTGAATATGTCAGGATACAATATCGGAAGTTTTACCACTCCTTTTGTGCAGAATTTCCTGGGACCTGTGGGCGTGGCGGCGACAAGCCTTTTTGATACGGGGAATGCGGTGATGTGTACCGGGATTAATTTTACCGTAGCCAGTATGGTAAGCGGAGAGGATGAGAAGCCTTCTCCGGGACGGATTCTTCGGACTCTGCTTTCATCTGCTCCTTTTGACGTGTATGTGGTTATGACGTGTCTGACGCTGCTGAAACTAAGGCTCCCTGTGGCGGTAGTGACTTTGGCTGAGACCATCGGAGGGGCCAACGCCTTTATCGCCATGCTTATGATCGGAATCGGATTCGAGATCCGTGCCGACAAGGAAAAATTGAAACTCATGGTGCGGATTCTGACGGTACGCTTTGGCATGGCCATTGCCCTTGCAGTGGGATTCTATGTTCTGGCGCCTCTGGAACTGGAAGTGCGCCAGGCTGTCGCAATCTGTGTCATCGGTCCCATTACCTCCGTGTGTCCGGCCTATGTAGGGCGCCTGAAAGGTGATGTGGAACTGGCAAGCGCCATCAATTCCCTGGCGATTCTTATAGGCGTGGTGACCACTACGGTGGGATTGGTGATTATGCTGTAAAAGACAGTTTGGTCTTGACAAAATAAAATCTGATGTTATAATCAAGAAAAGCAATTAGCCAATGCGTTGACGGGAACAGTATGTTGCCAGGGGCCGTTCAGAGAGAGATGGGCAGGTGTGAGCATCTTACGGAACCGGTATCGGAAGACCATCCCTGAGCGGTCCTTAATCGGACACGGTGATTCCGTTATCATCAAAAGAGCGGCCGGGGCAGAAGTCTTCTGGCAAGCAGGGTGGAACCGCGATTCTATGTCGTCCCTTCTCACAGGAAACTGTGGGAAGGGATTTTTTGCTTCATAGGATTCATGTGTCTTTTGACACCCTGATTGCTATAGGAAACCGCTTCCTATAGAACAAAAACCATCCGGGGGACGGGCACGGCGGACACATGCTCTGTCCGCCGGTAACAGGAAACAACAAAATTTCACATAAAAGGAGAAGCATTATGAAAGTAACATTGAAAGACGGAAACATAAAGGAATATTCACAGGCCATGTCTGTAATCGACATTGCGGCAGATATCAGCGCCGGACTGGCCAGAATGGCCTGCGGCGGGGAGATCGACGGGGAGAGTGTGGATCTGAGGACCGTGGTGGACAAAGACTGTGAACTGAACATTCTCACGGCAAAGGATGAGAAGGGACTGGCTGCTCTGCGTCATACGGCAAGCCATGTGATGGCTCAGGCGGTAAAACGGCTGTATCCTGATGCAAAGCTGGCCATCGGACCCTCCATTGCAGACGGGTTTTATTATGATGTTGACTTTGCAGCTCCGATTACGGCGGAGGATCTGGAGAAAATTGAGGCGGAGATGAAGAAGATCATCAAGGAGGCGCTGCCCTTAGAGCGTTTTACCTTGCCCAGGGAAGAGGCTCTCTCCCTTATGGAGGAGAAAGAGGAGCCCTATAAGGTGGAACTTATTCAGGATCTTCCGGAAGGAGAGGAGATCAGTTTCTACAGGCAGGGAGAATTCACGGATCTCTGTGCCGGCCCCCATCTGATGAACACAAAGGATGTAGGAAAGGCTTATAAGCTGACAAGTATAGCAGGCGCTTATTGGAGGGGGAATGAACACAACAAGATGCTTACCCGTATCTACGCCACTGCATTTGCCAGGAAGGAAGAGCTGGAGGCCTACATTACCATGATGGAGGAGGCCAAAAAGCGGGATCACAGGAAACTGGGCAGAGAGCTGGGACTTTTCATGATGCATGACGCAGGTCCGGGATTCCCCTTCTTCCTTCCAAAGGGAATGGTGCTTAAGAATACGCTTATGGAGTACTGGAGAGAGATCCACAAGAGAGCCGGCTATGTGGAGATTTCCACCCCTATTATCTTGAACAGAAGTCTGTGGGAGACTTCCGGCCATTGGGATCACTATAAAAACAATATGTATACCACAGTCATTGACGAACAGGATTATGCCATTAAGCCCATGAACTGTCCGGGCGGCGTCCTTGTGTATGCCTCGGAGCCCCGCTCTTACCGCGATCTGCCTCTCAGGCTGGGAGAGGTGGGCCTGGTTCACCGCCATGAGAAGTCGGGACAGCTTCACGGCCTTATGAGGGTGCGGTGCTTTAACCAGGACGATGCCCATATCTTCATGACTCCGGAACAGATCAAAGAAGAGATCATGGGAGTGGCCAGACTGATCAATGAGGTATATACTCTGTTCGGATTCAAGTACCATGTGGAATTGTCCACAAGGCCGGAGGACAGCATGGGAAGCGACGAGGATTGGGAGATGGCTACGGAGGGCCTTAGAAGCGCCCTGGATGAACTTGGCCTTGACTATGTGGTCAATGAGGGGGATGGCGCCTTCTACGGTCCGAAGATTGACTTCCATCTGGTAGACGCCATCGGCAGAACATGGCAGTGCGGTACGATTCAGCTTGATTTCCAGCTGCCCCAGCGGTTTGAGCTGGAGTACCAGGGAGCAGACGGGGAGAAGCATCGTCCCATTATGATCCATCGTGTGGCATTTGGTTCCATCGAACGGTTTATCGGAATCCTTATTGAGCATTTTGCAGGAGCATTCCCCACATGGCTGGCTCCGGTACAAGTGAAAGTTCTGCCTATTTCCGATAAGTTTATTGATTACGCGGAAGGCGTAAGAAAGCAGCTTGATGAAGCAGGGATCCGCGTGGAGCTGGATACCCGTTCTGAGAAGATCGGCTACAAGATCCGCGAGGCTCAGATGCAGAAGATCCCTTATATGCTCATCGTGGGACAGAAGGAGCAGGAAGAGGCAAAAGTCTCTGTGAGAAGCAGATTTGCAGGAGACGAGGGACAGAAAACTCTCAAGGAGTTTATGGAGGCTTTGAAGGAAGAGATTGCTTTAAGGACAGCACGGGCAGCAGAGTAATTCCTAAGGATTCAGGCGGGCATCTTTCTGCCCGCCTGTGACGGATAAAGGCCGGGAGGTGAAGGAAGACTGTAGGAAGAGGTTTTTCTGCGGGGATGAAGGCTGGAAAGAGATATCTGTTAGGTGTAAAATTCCGAATTGGAAAAGATAACCAAAAAAACCAGGAGAAAAAATGTGGTTTGTATTGACTTTTCGCGAATTTCATAGTAATCTTATAGACGTTTAAACAAAAGAATCGGCAGACCAAAAGGTATATTTTCTTGTGAATCTCATTTTTGACATGTCGTGCCGGCTTTGCTTTGCTGCAAGCCATTCTTGGCGACATGTAGTTTTATGATTAAAAAACTTCAAATAATACATAATAATAGAATATATTGAAAAAAATCCTATACGGTTTCCAAGTCTCTGCAAGTATAGGCATAAAACTTCAAATAATAAAAATTATCACAATATAATATTCGGCTGCCGAAAATTATTTATCAGTAACTTAAGAAGACAGGAAAGAATATGTATGAAAGTTTGTTTGGTTGGGTCCTCAGGCGGGCATTTGACCCATCTGTATATGTTAAAACTTTTTTGGCAGGATAAAGAGCGCTTTTGGGTGACATTTGATAAAGATGACGCCAAAAGTTTGCTGAAAGATGAAAAGGTGTATTCTTGCTATTATCCTACAAACCGCTCAATAAAAGGGTTAATTATCAATACAAGGCTGGCGTGGAAGATACTGCATAAAGAAAAGCCGGATCTGATTATTTCTTCTGGAGCTGCAGTTGCCGTTCCGTTTTTTTATCTGGGTAAAATGTTGGGGGCAAAATGTATTTATATTGAAGTATTTGACAGAATTGACCATTCGACTCTGTCAGGAAAGCTGGTATACCCTGTTGCTGATAAGTTTATTGTTCAATGGGAAGAGATGAAAAAAATATATCCGAATGCAATTAATCTTGGAAGTATATTTTGACCATATTGTTATTAGAGGTGAAGAAATGTTATTTGTTACAGTTGGAACTCACGAACAGCAGTTCAACAGGCTGGTGGAATATATGGATCATTTAGCCAGAGACGGTCAAATAGCAGAAGAAGTAATCATACAGACAGGTTTTTCTACATATATCCCCCGGCATTGTAAATGGAGCAAATTATTTCCTTATTCCGAGATGCAAAAGTATATTCAAAGTGCCCGGATCGTTATTACCCATGGAGGTCCTTCGAGTTTTATCGCTCCATTGCAGATTGGAAAGATTCCCATTGTTGTTCCGAGGAAAAAGGAGTTTGGCGAACATGTAAATGACCATCAGGTAAGATTCTGCAGGCAGGTGGCTGGCAAAAACGGCAATATCATTGTAGTTGAATCCATTGATGACTTAGGCGGACTGATTAAAAACTATGAAGGTTTTATATCCGGGCTTCCAACTGAAATGAAAAGTAACAATTTAAATTTTTGTAATGGGCTGAGAGACATAGTTGAAGAAATAATGCAGGAGATTTAAAAATGCTTTTATATATTTCAGGGAGTTTTCCGGATAATCAGGAGGGTATAGCAGAAGGCGCCAAAGTGCTGTTGGATGCCATGCTTGAAATAGTTGAAAAGGATAAGATTGTCTTATTAACTACCAATACACCGATTATATCGGAGCACATAAAACAAAATATATCCGTAAATTACAGAATGATGGACAACTGGAAAGTGACAACGGGAAATATAAAAAAATTTTATTCCATATTGGATGAATATGATATTACGGCTATACATATGGAATATCCCGGAGATTTGTACGGCAAGACTTTCCTGGCAAGCTTTTTGCCGTGGTTTATAAAGCACTACAACCTTAAAAGGAATAAGAAAATAACATTCAATGTGAGACTGCATGAATTTACAAGAGCGCGTTTTTTGCGAAAAGCCGCAATTGTTCCTATTTTGTTATTTGCGGATTCCATATATATTCCCGCCTTAAGGGATAGAAATGCGGCTTCTAAGATCGGAGGAAAACGGGTTAGGCCCACTACAATCGGAACCAATATAAATACAGTATCAGATGAACTGCTGCCTGGGAAAAAGAAACGGATATCGTACTTTGGTTCTGTATATCCCGGAAAGGGTATAGAGAGGATGCTGAAGCTTTGGCGGATCATTAGTATTGAGGATACAGAAAAAGAATACGAATTTAAAATTATTGGAGATCTGGGAACAGAACGGGATAATCATTTTGCTGAATATCACAAACAGGTATGGCGCTTTATAGAGCAGTACGGATTGACGGACAAGATAACAGTGACAGGGTATATTTCAAATGAAGATGTATCAAAAGCAATACAGGAAACAGCGGTCGCAACACTTCCCTATGAAGACGGTCTCACATTGCGGAGAGGAAGTTTTCTGGCTTACTTAGCCCATGGAATTCCTGTGGTTACATCCGAGGGAGACAGTGAGGCCCAGGAACTGTTCCGGGAACATAAAGGAGTTTCCATGACAAAATCAGATGATGAGTTTGTAAAAAGCATTTTGCGGTTTGCCAATCTTTCTGAAGAGGAAAGAAGATATATTTACGACGATAACAAAAGGCTTTCCGACAATTTTAGATGGGACAGGATTGCGGAACGGTTTTTAAAGGATTACGAAATAATTTAAATACAGGAATCAGAATATGAGGAGTATCAATGAGAGTTTTAGTAACAGGAGCTAATGGGTATTTGGGCAGCGGCGTAGTAAAATGCCTGCTGGGATTCCAGCGATAAGACCAGCACTGCCATGCATAAAAAGAAAATAATAAAGGAATAGGTAAATGCCAAAATGAAGGAAGGGAAAATAGGAGTAGTAATTGTAAATTATAACGGAGCGGCATATCAGAATAAGGCTCTTAAAACAATTTATGATTCCTCATATAAAAATATAGATGTAATAATAGTAGACAGTGATTCTAAAGATAATTCTATAGAGCTTGCCCAAAATGCGTATCCGCAGGCACATTATCTGCTACAGAATGAAAACGTCGGCGTGGCAAAGGGGTATAATATTGGTGCCAGATATGCAATTGATAAACTGGATGCAGAGTATATCCTTTTAATAAATAATGATATAGAACTGGATAATAAAGCAATAGAAAGGTTGATAAAAAAAGCCGATAAAAGCACCATCACAGTTCCTAAAATCTATTATTATGAACCCCATGATATGATCTGGTTTGCAGGGGGGAAAATGTATTGGAAAAAAGGTGAATCAGGGCATATAGGAAACTTTGAAACAGACAAAGGACAGTATGATGAGGAACATATAATAGAATACTCGCCTGCATGTTGTATGTTGATTCATAGAGATGTATTTGCAAAGGTTGGATATATAGATGAGACAGTATTCATGTATTTTGATGATACGGATCTTTGTGTAAGGATGAATGACGCAGGTTTTAAGATTTTGTACGTGCCCAGCGCTTATCTGTGGCATAAAGTGAGCAGTTCCGGAGGCGGTATGGATTCTAAAGTGTATGTATATTATAACTTTAGAAATAAGTTTTACTTTATGAATAAGTATAAGGACAGGTTGCAATTCCCAGCAAGGATATTTACCTACACTAAGCTGTTGGCAAAGTTTCTCCTTTCGCCAGTGTATAAAAAGAATGACAAATATATTTTGAAGGCTTGGATTGATTACCGTCATGGAAGAATGGGAAGGTGTGATGACTTGTGAATCTATATTAGGCTCGCTGAATGTATGCCTGACCTGATCCTTATAGAGGGGATTAATGATTGCATTTTACAGAAAAACTGTAATTCAGGATGAAAAGCAAGGATGTGCGATATATGAAAGATACGATACATTTTGTGACATTATTTCCAAACTGTCCTAATTATGGATTAGTAAAGGATGTAGGACAGATACCTTATGTCCTTGGCAAGTATTATGAAAATATAGAAGCAGAATTGGTAAGCAGAGCAATAGATACAGATGGACCCAATATAGATAAAGTTCAAGGATTGAAAATCAGGAAAATTCCCTATCTATTTAAAAACGATGCAATTACAGGTGTATATTATCTTTTACGATATAGTAAGAAGATTGACTGGCTAAATGTTTACCATTGTGGAAGGCGTTCTTTTTATTGGACAAAGCTGTATAAGCTTCTCAATCCCAAAGGTAAAGTATATTTAAAATTGGATTTGGATTTTGTATGTTGTGATCGGTATGATGAAAACTTAAATGAGAGGTGTTTTTTAAAAAAAGCCACACAGGCTATGGATTTAATCTCCATTGAATCAACAGCCACATTGGATAGAATTCAGAAATATATTGATCAGGAAGTAAAATTGATCAGTAATGGCTATCAAAGTTTGGAGGAAGAAATGGACCTTTCAGTTCCTAAAGATAATATATTTATTACTGTGGGACGTTTAGGAACGAAACAAAAGGCAACAGATATTTTACTGGAGGCTTTTGCGAAAACCATAGATAAACATAATTGGAAGTTAAAACTGATCGGAACAATTGAACCAGAATTTGAAACTATTAAAGATAAATTTTTTAATGATTACCCTGGATTGAGAGACAGAGTAATATTTTTGGGGGAAATAAAAGATAGAAAGCTGCTTTATTCAGAATATGCCAAGGCAAAAGTTTTTGTGTTACCTTCACGATGGGAAAGTTTTGGCATTGCAGGGGCAGAAGCTTTGGCATGTGGGTGCAGGATAATCATTTCAGAGGGTGTAGCACCCATGAAAGAAATGACGAATAATAGAAAGTATGGAAATATTATTCCGGTAGATGATATCGACGCATTACAAAATGCTTTATTGAATGCTTCTTTATATCAATATAGTGCAAAAGAAGCAAAAGAGATTGCTGAATATGCTCAAGAAAACTTTTCGTGGATTAAAATTTGTGAAAAGTTAAATGTGTACTTAAAAGCTTAGAAATGCTGACATAAGGAGAGGAATGATATGTCTCGTTGCCATTTTGGGACAATTAAAATTAATACAAATTCAAGGACAATAACAGATATCTTAAACGACCTGTTGATGATCGATATAATCGTATGCTTATATATTGAATTAATTAAATGTTACTCTGGAATTGCGGCATATCTCAATTTTATTCCAGACATAAATAATGTAATGGCTATTTTGCTATTATTCAAATCAGGAAAGATCTCAGTACATAAAAAAATATCTTCCATTTCAGCAATATTCTTTATGGCATGGATAATAATAAGTTTTCCGAGATCATCATTTGAAATTTTAGTGGGATATAAAAGGTTTCGCTATATTCTATTTGGCCTTTTGGCATATTATATTTGTGTTCACTATATGACAAAGTATTATTGGAACAGAATTTTAAAAATTCTGTTTATTACACAAATCATACATACTATTTTGGTAGTAATTCAATTTGCATTTATAAGGACAGTTCCAGATATGACAAATGGAGTCTTTGGACATTTGGAATATAATAATTCAGCCCAAGGAGTTTTTTGTCTTGTTATGTCGATGATTGGAATGGAGTACTATTTGAAAAGTACAATAGCTGCAAAACACTCTATTGCAATGATTGTAATGTCATGTTTTACTTGCGCGTTAGCAGAGATAAAAGCATTTTATGTTTTGTTTGTTTTGGGGTCTGCTTTGACGTTACTTTTTAATAAAAAGGATGAGAGAACGATAAAAAGATGCTTTAAATTGATGGCAATTGCTGCTATAGGAATTGTAATGGCACTTTTATTATTACTAAAGATTATGCCGGAAAATTTATATGCATTTACTGGAATTAAAAATTGGGCAGAATATGAAAGTTATGGGAACAGACTAAGTGGAATTAATATGGGTAGACTAAATCAGATGTCTTTTGTATTTGAAAATATATTTGAGTGTTCATATTTAAAGGCATTGGTCGGAAAAGGAGTTGGTGCAAGTGGTGATTTTGCAGTATATGAGATGAGTCATTTGTTCTTTAATTTCGGGCTCATCGGTTTAGGAACATTTTTAGCATTTATAGCAGCTAATGCTGCAGAGCTTTTTGCATATAGGAAGAAGGTGCCTGAAGCTATGATTAGTATGAATATGTTTGTTCTTACTGTTCCAATTATGATAATGTGGAATGCACCATTAAACAGAATGGCGCTATTAGTCTTTGTCATATTGGGAATAGGAGCTAAGGGGTGTTTTTATATGGATAGAGGAATACAGGAGATGAGACCTATATAAATCTATGCTATCTAAAGAAAGGTTGAAAATTGAATGATCAACGTTGCGTTGGAATTGCGAGATAAAGATCTTTATGGTTTGGATCTCTCTCACCCAGAAAATGGTAATCCAGGTATTGGCGGTTCCGAATGGCTCTTTCTCATGTTAGCCCAATATCTTCAAATTTTTTATGCAAAAAAGTATAGAATTTCAATATTTCATTATAGTGATTGCAAAATTCCGGAAGGGATAAAGGATATACGAATAAAGACAGAAGAAGAACTGTTGAAAATGTTGGAAACATCGGGGGATGAAATCATTATACACCAGATTGCAAAAAGCAAAAAATGGTATCAGAGAATAGCAAGAATTAATATTATCGATATACCATGGGCGCATTGCTATATAAAGTATAATGAGGTTATGGATATAAACCAATGCACCCGGGTAAAGCGAGTTGTCTTTGTCGGACGAGAAGAATTAGATGCTTATATAGACGATGATATTATAGAAAAATCCGTGTATATTTATAATATGATCAATACAAAAGGACAGCATAAGAACCGAAAAGTAAATTTTAATAAAACGGTTACTTACTTGGGCTCTCTGGTGCCGGAAAAGTATTTTCATAGGTTAGCTGAAATCTGGCCGGAAATCTTAAAACGAGTGCCGGATGCAAAGTTACAAGTTATTGGAACTGGAAAACTTTACAACAGGGATGCAAAACTAGGCAGATTTGGAATTGCACAAAAGGAATATGAAGATTATTTTATGAAATTCCTCACAGATGAAAAGGGAGAAATTTTACCATCTGTGACTTTTCTGGGGATTGTAGGAGAGGATAAAGAAGAATATTTTACCAAAACTGCCGTAGGTGTGGTTAATCCATCAGGAATAGATGAAACATTTTGCTTAAGTGCAGTGGAAATGGAGTTGTGCGGAGTTCCGATAGTTACGAAAAAAAAGTACGGATTACTGGATACTGTTTCCCATAAAAGGACAGGTCTGCTTTTTAGATCACGCAAAGGATTTGTTTATTATATTGTCAAATTATTAAAAGATAAAAAGATAAATGAAATTCTTGGTAATAATGCTTCGCTCTTTGTTGCAAAGCGCTTTGAAGCTCAAAACGTAATCTGCCAGTGGGATGAACTGTTCCAAAATATATTAGATGGGCATCCAGTTGAATATCAGAAACCGATAAGTAATTTTGGAAATGATCTAAAATGGTTAAGGATAATAAATCGAAAGTTGCGATTTGATATGGGATGTAGAAAGCTTCCATCTGTAAATCGGGTAAAGTTTATTTTAAGAAAGCTTCTGAAATCTGCGAATGGAAAATGAATTAGGAATAAATAAATTTTATTCTAAAACATAGAAGGTTTAATAGAAGATCAGGAGAATCAAACGATGAATTTAAAGGATATAAAGCAGAGTCAGATTTACCAGATGGTAAGAATTATATGGACCTATCGGCTGCCTGATAAAGTAACTAAGATTTTGGCATGGATCACAAGAAACAAAGAATTAAAAAATATAATTCTAATTGAAAGCCATAATGATTTTGATATGAATGGAGGTGCCTTCTATCACCATTTGATTAACAATGGATATAACAAAAAGTATAAGATTGTGTGGCTTATAAAGAATAAGAACATTTTAAAAAGAGTCAGATCCAAAAAATTACCGTTTAATGTAGAAGTTGTCCCTATGTTTTATTTGTCGGTAAAGAGATCCTACTTTAACTGTATCGCGAGATATGCATTTTTTGACTGCTGCTTTTTAAAAAAGATAAAAGATGGGCAAGTATTTGTATATTTAGGCCATGCGACACGAGCAATGAAGAATTGCAGAGGGCTGGTGGATGTCCCGAAAGATATTGATTATATAATCAGTGCATCCGAATTTAATAATATTCTAATGTCGGATATTTACAAAGCGGATATCAGCAAATTTGTTGTGACTGGTTTTCCGGTAACAGATGTTTTCTATGCTGATAATAAGAAAAGAACAAATATAGATAAAGAGTTAAAAAATTACAGAAAGATAATCGTATGGATGCCCACATTTAGAAAAACACCATTTGCTGATGGAAGATGTGATGGGAAAGCAAATTATGAGACAGGATTACCACTTATAAAAAGTAAAGCAGAATTTGAAAGGCTAAATGATAAATTGCAAAAATTAGGCATTAGGTTGGTGATTAAGTTTCATCCAGGGCAGGATATGGATGTGATCAGAGTTTCTACTGTATCTAATATCCTTCTGCTGTCGCCAAATGATATAAAAAGGCAAAAGATAAACCCATATGAGTTGATAATAAAAACAGATGCTTTAATAAGTGACTATTCGTCTATTTCTTTTGATTATCTGCTGCTTAACAAACCAATTGCGTATGTATTGGATGATTATAACGACTATAAACTAGGGTTTGCTGTTGATGATCCTTTGAAATATATGCCAGGATCATACATTTATACGATCAAAGATATGGAAACATTTATTGATATGATTTCAGATGGCAGGGAGGATAAAGGACATGAAAGAATAAAATTGAGAGATATGATTCATAAATATCAGGACGGAAAGTCGTGTGAAAGAATAGCTGAATTTTTAAGATTATAGGAGTGTGTTGATGTGTCAAGGGAAGATCAACTGGCCAGGAGTACGATAGTATATTTTATTGGCTCATTTGGAAGCAAATTACTGTCGTTTCTGCTGTTACCCGTATATTCGAAGTACCTCACTGCGGAAGCTTATGGCAGTTACGATCTTATTAGTACATTGCTGCAGATTATAAGCCCATTTATAACTTTAATGCTGGACAATGCGCTTTATGTATACGTTATAGGAACGGATAACACAAAAGAAAGAGATAATATTATATCCTTTTGTACAAAGGTTATGTTGACGAACAGCTGTGTTGCTGTTGTGGGATTTTTGGTTTTTAACTATTTTTGCAGTGTCAAATATATTGGATGGATCATTGTATGGCTTGTCAGTTCGAATGTAAATGCTACATGGCTTCAGATAGCCCGAAGTTTAAAAAAACAAAAGCTGTATTCTTTAACAGGGGTGATCATAACTGCCATCACATTGAGTGGAAATATTATAGGGCTGGTTATCTTAGGACAAGATTATAGATTTTTAATGATATCAAATTGTTTAGCCTATACGGTATCCATAGTGTTTCTTGAATCCAGACTGCATGTTGTTGGCTTTGTAAAAAGGGGCAATGCTTCCAGATCATTAAAACTGAAACTGTTGAAGTATTCAGCGCCTCTTTTGCCAAATCAATTGAGCTGGTGGATTTTGAACGTTTCGGACAGGGTGATGATTTCATATTTTTTGGGAACAGGAGCTAATGGAATATACGCAATGGCTTGTAAAATTCCAGGGATCCTGATGGTAGTGCATGGAATATTTGCTGCTGCATGGTCGGATGATATATTGACATCGGGCAATATGAAGGATACAGAGGTATACGCTGAGCGGATCTATAATATGTATATCCGGGTATTGATTGGAATTACAGTTGTTTTAATGTCAGCAAATAAATTTCTATTTAAATATATTATTTCAGGCAATTTTATTGAGTCATTTAAATACACTTATTTTTTATATATAGGTTTTATATTCAGTTCTTTGGGGAGCTTGCTAGGTGCGTTTTATGGATATTTCAAGAAATCTCTGAATGTTTCGCTGAGTACAATCGTTTCAGCACTTGTAAATTTTATGATTAATTATTTGTTTTTAGCCAGATATGGTATTGAGATCGCCAGTTTGTCGACCTGCGCTGGTTCTTTTACTATCTGGATAATCAGACTGGCCGGGCTAAGAAATATTGTAAGAGTAAGAATTTATAGAGCGACAAAATATATGTTTGCCATACTTATTCCTTTATATTTTCTTAAAGATATAGAAGGGTTTGTTCAGAATCTTGTACTGATTTTTGCTGGTGTGGCGGTTGCAGTTCTGATTAATATGAAAACAATTATAGAAATAGGAAGCAGACTTTTGATTAAAATAAAGAGAACTTAGGAGAGATTATGAGAAAAACTGTATTTATATCAATGAGCACAGATATCATTCATGGAGGCCATATTGCTATCATAGAGAAAGCAGCGGCTTTGGGAGAGGTGACAGTAGGAGTGCTGACCGATGAGGCTGTGGCAAGCTTTAAAAGGTATCCCCTTCTCAGTTATGAGGAGAGAGTAAAAATTATCTCACAGATCAAAGGCGTATCAAGGGTAGTACGTCAGAATACAATCAGTTATAAAGAGATTCTGGACAATTACAGGCCGGATGTCGTAGTGCATGGGGACAACTGGAGGACAGACCATCTGAAACCGATTAGAACCGAATGCCTGGAAATCCTTGAGTCATATGGGGGAGAACTTGTGGAATTTCCTTATTCCTCAAACAGTGAATATAAAAAGCTGGATGCATATTTTCGGGATCAGGCTTCTCTTCCAGATATACGGCGGGCCAGATTAAAAAAGGAAATTGCCATGAAGGGACTTGTCATTGCAATTGAAGCTCATAGCGGACTTACAGGACTGATTGCAGAAAATACAGTAGTTTATGAGGAAAACGGAGGGGCCAGACAGTTTGATGCCATGTGGGTTTCATCTCTGTGCGACTCCACAGCGAAGGGAAAGCCCGATATCGAACTGGTAGATATGACATCCAGGTTCAGGACCATTGACGATATTATGGAGGTTACCACAAAGCCGGTTATTTTTGATGCGGATACCGGGGGAATGACAGAACATTTTGTGTATACGGTCAGAACATTGGAGCGGATCGGTGCATCCATGGTCATCATTGAAGATAAAACCGGCCTTAAGAAAAATTCCTTGTTTGGCAATGAAGTGAAACAGACCCAGGCAGCGATTGAAGATTTCTGTGAGAAAATCCGTGCCGGTAAACATGCATTGAAAACAAATGATTTTATGATCTGTGCCAGAATTGAAAGCCTGATTCTGGAACAGGGGATGGAGGACGCCCTTAAGCGTGCATATGCGTTTACAGATGCAGGGGCAGACGCAATTATGATACATAGCAGAAAAAAGGATCCGGCTGAGATTTTTGAATTTATAGAAAAATTCCGCGCTGAGGATTCGTCAACGGTTCTTGTAGTTGTTCCCACATCTTTTAATGAAGTGACAGAGGAAGAGTTCAGGGCACGGGGCGTAAATATTGTGATTTATGCAAACCAACTGACGCGGACAGGCTTTCCGGCCATGCAGAGTGCGGCAAGAATGATACTTGAAAATCACAGGGCGAAGGAATGTGATGATATCTGTATGCCGATTAAGGATATTATCCGTCTGATACCCGAAGAATGATCAAACCTATGAGGAGAGTTATATGAAGGCAATTATATTAGCAGCGGGGAAAGGAAGCCGCATCTCTGATGAGATAGGCCCGATTCCGAAGTCAACACTGGAAATTGGGGGAAAACCTATCATCCGCCGTACAGTGGAACTGCTTCAGCAGTATCATATAGAAGTTGCCGTATGTACGGGATACCGCCGCCGGAAAATAGAAGAGGCCCTGGAAGGCTTGAAGGTGTCATATTTTAACAATCCTTTTTATGACGTAACGAATAATATCGCTTCCTTGTGGTTTGCGCAGGATTTTTTAAAAGGGGACGACTGTCTTGTTTTGAGTGCAGATGTGATTTTTGATCGAGATCTTTTGGAAAAACTCATGCAGATGGAAGGCGATCTTATTATGGTCACGGATTCCAGCCGTGTAGCCGACGGAGATTATTTTTTTCATATGGCAGAGGATGGAACGATAGCCGAGTACGGTCCGGATATTCCAATGGAGAGAAGAGACTATGAGTATGTTGGTATTGATAAAATATCTAAAGGCAGCATCGACAGCTTTAAGGGTACGCTTCTTACTATGATAGAGGAAGGGAAGACGCAAGGTTATTTTGAGTATGTATTTTTTTACTATATTGGTCATCCGTACATCAGGCTAACCACGTTGGATATATCTGGTTGTGTGTGGAGAGAAGTGGATTGTATAGATGATTATAATAAAGCAGTGAAGGAACTTTGCAGAAATGCCCAAGGTGATGGGGTACAAACTGCGAATAAGGAGGAAAAATGCGGTGAGTAATTACGTCCCAATACCGTTATCTCTAGTGGAAAATATAGCCTGTGACATGCGGCATGATATTCTGAAAATGGTATACAACTGTGGGAAAGAAAACGGTCATCTTGGAGGGTGCATGTCTGCTGTTGAAGTGCTTGCGGTACTTTACACCCAGATCATGAATATCAATGAAGTCGCCCATTCGGATAGAGACTGGTCTGAAAGGGATCGATTTATTATGAGTAAAGGACATGCTGGGATTGCCATGTATGCGGCGATGAAGCATGTGGGGCTTGTTTCACAGGAAATGATCAGTGGACCGATTCGGGGAGAGACGGCTATCCTTTACCGGCATCCCAAAAGAAATATTGGATATGGAATTGAATGCTCAGTAGGCAGTCTTGGCATGGGTTTGGGATATGGAAACGGTTTGCAAGAGTCTTTTCGCAGGAGAGGAACAAACCAGAGGGTGTTTGTCATGATTGGTGATGGAGAGTGCAATGAAGGCTCTGTTTGGGAAAGCGCGGCTTATGCCAGCCACAGAAAACTTGATAATATTACAGTCATTGTGGACATGAATAAGCTGCAGCTTGACGGACCAACGCATGATATTCTTTCCATGGACAATATGGCTGAGAGATGGACTGCCTTTGGATTTAAAACGGTGGAAGTTGATGGGCATGATATAGAGGCGATTTATAAAGCTTTGCAGACAGAGCATGTGGGACAGCCATTAGCAGTCATCGCTCATACGATTAAGGGAAAGGGAATATCGTTTGCAGAAAATAAAACGGAATGGCATGATAATTACTTGAGTGATGAACTGTATGAGAAGGGAATAAAAGAATTAGGCGGCAGGGATCTTTCAGAAGTGAAAAAACTTGCTGCAGAGAGGTTTGAAACAAGAAGGATAAAGATAAAAGGAAATTCTGAAGGGCAGGTAATATCCATTCCTGACACGGAGGAGCAGATATTATCTTGGCAAAGTTATGGCATCAAGAATGCTATTGGGGAGGTTTCTTTTCAGCTGGCAGAACAGGATGAACTTTTCACTCTTATTTACTCAGATTGTGCCAATAGAATCGGGATTAAGAGTCTTCATGAAAAGTATCCTGAAAAATGTTATGAGGCAGGAATCGCCGAACAGAATCAGATAGTGATGGCAGCGGCTATGGCACATGAAGGTTTTCATGTTTTTGCAGTTGCTTATGCGCCGTTTATTACTGCAAGAGTTCTGGATCAGATCAGAGTAAATCTCGGATATATGAAGGCACCCGTTTGTTTGATTGGATTGAGCGCGGGTATGGCGGGGAGTGATCTGGGGGCTACGCACACGGCATTTGAGGATATTGCCAATACAAGGAGCATTCCGAATATACTTGTAACTGCTCCGGCAGATACTTATGAAATGGTGAAGGGGATGGAGTATTTTGTAAATAATCCGAGACCTATGTATTTAAGGGTGACAGTGGGAGAAGATACTTATTTTAAGCCAGTTGCCTATTCGCCGCTGAAGGCAGATGTGATCAGGAGAGGGAAGGATATTGCACTTGTTGCAGTGGGGATACTTCTTAAAGAAACGATAAAAGCGGCAGAGATTCTTCATGAAAAAGGAATAGAAGCCACAGTCATAAACGCAAGAACAGTGAAGCCTTTAGATGAAGAAATGATAGAAACCATTTTATTTTTTGAAACCATAGTAACGATTGAAGAGCACAGCGTTATCGGTGGTCTAGGAAGTGCGGTTGCTGAGAAGCTGGCGGTCAGGGCAAGGAAAGGAAGACTACATATGGTAGGGGTAAATGATGAATATTTCTATGGGGAACAAGGAAGAGTACTGTTCAAAAAGAATGGCCTTGCCGCAGATGGAATAGTTGAAAGTATCCTTCATGTTATAAGGCAAGTTGAGAGTGAGTAAGATCAAAGATACTGTTAAGCAGACAAGAAAATGATATGATTTCACTCGGAGATGAGAGGTGACATAATGGGAAATGGGACGTCTAATAGAGTGATTGTAAAAGCCGTTAAAAAAAGTTTGATAAGTATAAATAGTGGTTTTGTAAACATTACTTGTAAAATAGCAAAAATGTGTGGATATGAAGGACTGACGGATGCGTATATGAAGTCCATGGTTAAGTGTTACGAAAAAAACACAGATTATTATGCTGCATACAAAATCATAGCAAAAAAATCCGAAAAAGTTTTTAGTATAGAAGAATCAAATGATTATGATAGGCAGGTAGGCATTATTATTCAGGGACCGCTAGTTTTGAAAGATCATTTTACTTTAGAGACGATACGAATTTATCGAAAATTATTTCCTTCCGCAAAGGTTATTTTATCAACTTGGGAAAATGAAAACAAAGAGGAACTTGAGTTAATTGCAAAAGAGAAGAATTGTACCATCGTCACAAGTAAAATTCCTGATGATCCTGGGGTACTCAATGTAAATCTTCAGTGCATATCAACAAGAAGTGGTATTTTAAAAGCAGAAGAACTTGAGTTAAAGTATGTTGCAAAGACCAGAACGGATTGGAGAATGTACCATCAGGGCGCTATTCGTTTTATGATACATCTGTTGGAAATATTTCCATGTAAAGAATATTTATTCAAGCAGAAACAAAGAATTATAACAATGGATATAGCAACAGATGAAACCTCCATTTTATTTTATCCATTTTGGATTTCTGACATTTTTCAGTTTGGTGAAATACAGGATATGAAAAACTACTGGAATCATCCTGTATCTAAGCAGGGGAAAATGACCAAGGGCGGTCTGGATGAATATATACGTACAAATAAATATTCGTGGAGCAGGAGGGCAAAAGAAGGATTATTAATTGAGGCAAGGCTTGCAATTGATTATTATAGAAGAATGACTGGTAATGAGCCGATTGTTACGGTAGATGAATATTGGAAATTTATGAAAGGGTACTTTATAGTGGTTCCCAGAAGTATGATTGGCGGATATTGGTTTAAATATGAGGAACGCCGCATTTTAGAATCTATGGATTGGGGAACTTGTTTTAAAAATGACTCTCAGGATAGTCTGCTAACATATAACTTTGATTTTGTTTTTTGGCTTAATCTATTATCAAATGACTTAAATTATGATGACAGTTATAAAACAATGTGTGATAGAAGAAGTTATGTATACAGGTAATAGGAGGAAGTATGAAGCTAATTATTCCGATGATTTGTTTAACAAAAAATATATTGATTCGTTTTTGAAAGGGGCAGGTATAGTTCTGCTTGCTGTGGGGCAGGACCATATATATTTACCAGAATTGTCCGATATGCAGAGAAAAATCATACAATGCAAACGTACCAGGATACGAGTCAGTTCTGGGTTCAGAAGAAAAATAAAAAGACTAACAGGAGGCAGTGAAAGGTAGCATGAAGATTTTAGCACATAGGGGCTGTTGGGGCAAGGAGGTAAGCTGCAATTCGCCTGAAGCCATAAGGGCTGCCATAGAGCAAGGATATGGTTTTGAATCAGATGTCAGGGATTATATGGAGAAAATGGTTATTTCTCATAATATTGCAGATGCATCATGTCAGGATGCAGAGGAAGTATTCAGATGGCTACATGAGTTCGGTGATAAGTGTTGTTTTGCCATTAATATTAAAGCAGACGGGCTGAAGGATATCCTAAAAGAATATATTGGGAAGTATAAGATTTCAAATTATTTTCTTTTTGATATGTCGGTTCCTCAGATGGTTGAATTCCGAGACGCAGGACTGAGATTCTATACGCGTCAGAGTGAGGTTGAGCCGTTCCCCAATATGTATGACTATGCCGCTGGGATTTGGATCGACGGATTCTGGTCAATGCAATGGATTACGGAAGGGCTTTTGGGGCAGCACATTGCAAACGGAAAAGAGGTCTGCCTGGTTTCCCCAGAGCTGCACGGAAATCCGTACGAAGCATTTTGGAAGGATATCAAAAAGTGGAGTTTGGATACATCAAAAATGTCTCTATGTACAGATTATCCAGACAAGGCAAAGGAGTACTTCTATGGGGAATAAAATAAAAGGGGTCCTTTTCGATATGGATGGGGTTCTTATTGATGCGAAGGACTGGCATTATGAGGCATTAAACAAGGCTCTTGGTTTATTCGGTATAGAGATTAGCAGGTACGACCATCTCAATACATTTGACGGTTTGCCAACTAAAGTAAAACTGGAAATGCTGAGCAAAAGATATTATCTGCCACAGGAACTGCATTCGTTTATTAATGAGATGAAACAATCCTATACAGCAGAGCTGATTCATTTAAAATGTCATCCAGTCTTTAATCATGAGTATGCGCTTTCGAAACTTCACCATAACGGTTATAAAATTGCAGTATGTTCAAATTCTATAAGGAAGACGATAGAACTTATGATGGAAAAGGCGGATCTCTTACAATATCTTGATCTGATTGTATCCAATGAAGATGTAACCAAAGCAAAACCGGATCCCGAGATGTATCAAAAGGCTATTAAAAGATTTGGATTCGCACCAAAAGAGTGCATTGTCGTGGAAGATAATCCAAATGGGATACAGGCTGGATTGGCATCAGGTGCTTTTGTTCTTGAAGTTGCTACTATATATGATGTGAATTATGAAAATATTATAAGAAAAGTACAGGAGGTAGAAGGTGATTAACATATTAATACCTGCTATGGGGACATCTACTTTTTATAAAGATAGTTATTTTCCAAAACCTCTGTATGAAATTAATGGGAAAACCATGTTGGAAATGGTTGTGGAGAATTATAAAGATTTAGACCTAAAGCAATACATATTTGTCTTTTCTGAGGAGGACTGTCTAAAGTTTCATCTGGATGCTTCGGCAAAGATTCTAACACAAACAAGTCAAGTGATAAAGTTGAGAAATCAGACTGCAGGAGCGCTTTGTACAAGCCTTATAGCAGTAGATTATATCAATAATGATATGCCTTTAATTATTGCGAATAGTGACCAGATAATTACTGTAAATTATAGAGATGTGATAAGCTGGTTTGATAAAGCCAATGTTGATGCTGGAATCATTACATTTCCAAGTATCCATCCCAGATGGAGTTATGCGAGAAAAAAAGGTGATGAAATTGTAGAGGTTGCAGAAAAAAGACCTCTTTCTAAAGATGCGATTGCCGGATTTTATTATTTCAGAAAAGGATGCGATTTTATCATGGCGGCGAAAAAGGCTTTGATAAAAAGGAACCATCTGGACGGAAGATATTATATTTCATCATCTATTAATGAATTGATACTATCAGGTAAAAAGGTAGGGTATTTTGATATTGAAAAGGAGCAGTATAAATCATTTTATTCACCTGCAAAAGTTAAAGAATATGAGGAGAGTTTAAAATGAAAAGTGCAAAGATAGGAGATATGAAAGGCGGCTGGTTTATTGGAAATTTTGAACCATCTCTTTTTAAAACGAATGATTGCGAAGTGGCTGTAAAGGAATATAAGAGGGGTGACGAAGAAGCAAAGCATTATCATAAAATTGCTACTGAATATACCCTAGTTGTAAAAGGAAGCGTACGGATGTTTGATGAGGTATATGGTGCAGGGGATATTATTGTGGTAGAGCCGGGAGATGCAACTGCATTTGAGGCACTGGAGGATACCGTGAATGTAGTGGTGAAAATTCCTGGTGCTAATAACGACAAATATCTTGTGGAGGATTAAGGCATGTTGAATATAGTGATACCAATGGCTGGAAGAGGAAATAGATTTGCGCAGGCGGGCTATGAAAGGCCAAAACCACTGATTGATGTATTCGGCCATCCAATGATTGAGTATGTAACAAGAAATATTACCCCCAAATGTGATCATAAGTTTATTTATATCTGCCAAGAAGAGCATCTTGTTAAGTATGGGTTAGCAGATGAACTAAATAGGATGTCACCGGGGTGTAAAATAGTAACAATTGATCATATTACTGAGGGGGCAGCATGTACAGTTCTTCTAGCTGAGAAATATATTGATAATAATGAGGGATTGATGATTGCGAACTCAGACCAGTATGTGGATACGGATATTAATATGTACCTTAGTATGATGGGAGATATGGATGGTCTCATAATGACTATGCCAGCTGACGACCCGAAATGGAGTTACATTAAATATGATGAGAATAATTTAGTAACAATGGTCAGAGAGAAGGAAGTGATCTCAGACGAGGCTACTGTAGGAATCTATAATTACAAGCATGGCAAAGATTTTGTGACATTTGCACACCAAATGATCAAAAAAAATATAAGAGTAAATAATGAGTTTTATGTTGCACCAGTATATAACGAAATGATTGATGCAGGAAAGAAAATTACTTACTGTGATGTTGGGACAAAGATGTATGGTCTCGGTATACCTGAGGATCTGAACTATTTTATGGATCAGGAGGTGAGCAAACAGATATTCTGAGTTGAGGGAATGATGAAAGGGAGAAAGAGATGAAAGTTGAAAAATTTATAGAGATTGTCGGAGCAGATTTTTATACGGGAGTACCCGATTCCCAGCTTAAGCCGCTTTGCAACTACTTGATGGATACTTACGGAATCAATCCAAAGCACCATGTAATTGCAGCAAACGAAGGAAATTGTACGGCGCTGGCGGCGGGTTACCATCTGGCTACCGGGAAGACACCCGTTGTATATATGCAGAACAGTGGTGAGGGCAATATCATAAATCCGGTTGCAAGCCTTCTGAATGAGAAAGTGTATGGGATCCCCTGTATATTTATTATTGGATGGCGTGGGGAACCGGGTGTTCATGACGAGCCGCAGCATATTTACCAGGGTGAGATTACAATAAAGCTGTTGGAGGATATGGATATTAAATCGTTTATTGTAGGGAAAGATACGACGGACGACAAAGTGGAAGCCGTAATGGCAGAGTATCGGGAGCTGCTGGCCATGGGCAGAAATGTAGCGTTTGTTGTACGCAAAGGGGCTGTTTCCTATGATAGTAAGGTGACATATGAAAATGGGAATACTATGACCCGCGAAGAGGTAATCCGGCACATAGTGGAAGTGAGCGGTGAGGATCCCATAATATCCACAACCGGGAAAGCCAGTCGTGAATTATTTGAAATCAGGACTGCCAATGGCCAGAGCCATAAATACGATTTCCTCACAGTAGGTTCTATGGGACACAGCAGCAGCATTGCCCTGGGGGCGGCGCTCAGCAAGCCAGATACACGGATATGGTGTGTGGATGGAGATGGGGCTGTGCTTATGCATATGGGGGCCATGGCAGTGATTGGTGCAAATAAACCAGAGAATTTAATCCACGTAATAATCAATAATGGCGCCCATGAAACCGTTGGGGGGATGCCGACGGTAGCTGGACAGATTGATCTGGCTGCGATTGCAAAAGGCTGTGGGTATCCATACGCAGTCAGTGTTGACAATTTTGATGATCTGGATCAGGAACTGCAAGCGGCAAAAGGGAGAAGGGAATTAAGTATGATTGAGATAAAGTGTTCGATTGGTTCCAGGGATAATTTGGGAAGACCAACAACCACAGCACTGGAAAATAAGCAGAGATTTATGGAGTATTTGCAAATGCTGTAATTAGGAAACCTACAGTCTAAATAACAGAATTTTATTGTCTGGAAAGAAGAAAGCAGTTATAATTAAAGCAGTTTCTTATATGTCTCCCATAAAGGAGACTCTGTAAACCTCCAAAAGGAATGGCGAAAGGAGAACTGCAAATGGAATACATACTAATCAGTGCCTGTCTGCTGGGCATCAATTGCCGATATGACGGGATTGGAAAAATGAATGAGAAAGCAAAAGCGCTTTTGGAGAGAAAGGACATAGTTCTGCTCCCCGTGTGCCCGGAACAGCTTGGAGGAATGGAGACGCCGCGGGAGCCGTCGGAGAGAAAGGGAGACGGGGTGTGGAACCGGAAGGGAGAAGATGTGACGGAGTATTACCGCAGAGGGGCGCAGGAGGTCTTGAAACTGGCCGGGCTGTATCAATGCAGTCAGGCGATTTTGAAGGAGCGCAGTCCTTCCTGCGGGAGCAAAAAGATCTATGACGGAAGCTTTAGCAGAACCTTGACAGACGGAGAGGGAGTGACAGCGGAGCTTCTGAGAAAATACGGAATCCGGGTTGTGGGGGAGAGCGAGATCTAAGGCAGCAGTTTAAGAGATATCTGAACTGCTGCGATCTAAAGAATGTAAATCCATGGAAGCTGCGGCTCATTGCTTGACAGTTCCTCAAAAACATGTTATCCTACATTTAGATAGACATCTAAATGATTCCAAAGCCAGGAAAGGATGGATAGGGGATGAGGTTTCAAAAGACATTTAAGGCTCTGTCAGATCCCACTCGCAGGGGAATATTGAACATGCTCAAAGAAGGTCCTGCGGCAGCCGGGGAGATAGGGGAGCATTTTGCGGTGTCGGGGGCTACGATTTCTCATCACTTGTCCATACTGAAAGACGCCGGGCTGATTTTAGATGACCGTCAGGGCAAGTATATCTATTATGAACTGAATATGTCAGTAGTGGACGACTTAATCGGCTGGGTGACAGGACTGAAAGGAGAGCATCAGGATGAGTGATAAAAAGCAGAGTATGATCATGGGGAAAAAGCAGATAATGATCTGGATGACATCGTTGCTGCCTGTGGCGCTGGCAGCGGCAGTGTATGGAAAGCTCCCGGACCGGATTCCCATGAACTGGGGATTTGGAGGGGAGGTGTCTTATGGAGCCAAAAGTGATATATGGATAATCGCAGGGATGGCCCCTTTGCTTGCAGGACTGTTTCAGATTCTTCCCTACATTGATCCGAAACGAAGGAATTATCGGAAGTTTTTGGAGGTATATCAGAGTTTTCAGCTGTTTATGCAGATCTTTATACTGGTTATGGTAGGAATTATATTGACAGAAAGCTTTCGGCCAGGGACCATTGAAGTCAGTACCGTAGTTACGGCTATGTGCGGAGTCTTGTTTATGATGATCGGGAATATGGCTCCTAAGTTTCGCCAGAATTTTTTCTGCGGATTTCGAACTCCCTGGGCTCTTGCCAATGAGACCGTATGGAATAAGACCCACAGACTTGGCGGCAAGCTTATGTTCGGAGCCGGAATTCTGGGGTTTTTAGGAGCATTTTCCCCATGGGAGAAAATGAAATTTGTTATGCTTTTTGTGCCGTTAATGGCTGCTTCCATCATTCCCTATATAATGAGTTATGTGTGGTTTCGCCGTTTTTCCCAGGAAGAGTCACAATAGAATGAACGCGTTCAAAGCCATGCTGTGTGATAGGGACGGGAAGGCAGCATATATGTCTCTGAGACAGATGTGTCAGACCTGGAATAATAGAGAAGTTGAAAGAATATTCTGTTAAAAAACCAGGAATCAGTATGGAAATATATGTGGTGCGTCCCGGTGATACAGTGGATCAGATTGCCAGGGAAGAAGGAGCGGATGTCAATTCCATAATTTCGATTAATCAGATCGAGTATCCTTACAGGCTTGCCGTCGGGCAAGCCTTATTGCTGCAGCGTATCCAGCCAAAGGCATCAGTGACGCCTTTGGCTGGATTTGACGGCAGGCAGCCTGATGTCTCGGAGACAGGGCCAGCAGGGAGAAGGGGGATCTTCAGAAGCGGTTACGCTTACCCCTTCATCTCTTCTCAGGTGCTGGAAGAGACCTTGCCTTTTCTCTCTGAGATGGCTGTATTTTCTTATGGGTTCACGGCGGAAGGAAAGTTGATACCGCCTTCTGCGGACGACGAGTGGATGATCCGGCAGGCAGGGAGATTCGCGGCTATGGCGACTCTCACATTGACGCCTTTAGGCGCTGACGGAAGATTCAATAACAGTCTGGTCAGTGCATTAGTGCGGCAGAAAGATGTGCAGCGCAGGCTGGTGGCCGCTCTTGCGGGAGTGATGCAGGAGAAAGGATACAGTGCTGTGAATATAGACTTTGAATATGTTCTAAGAGAGGACAGAGACGGATTCACCTCTTTTGTGGCTTATGCCGCCGAAGTACTGAATATGCTGGGCTATGGGGTGTCTGTGGCACTGGCACCCAAGTATTCTGATGCTCAGCAGGGACTGCTCTATGAGGGGATGGACTACGGCGGCCTGGGGGCGGCGGCTAACTGGGTGGTGCTGATGACTTATGAGTGGGGGTATACATATGGCCCGCCTATGGCTGTAGCTCCTATAAACCAGGTCAAACGAGTTGTGGAATATGCTCTCACAAAAATCCGTGCAGATAAGATATGTCTTGGGGTTCCGAATTATGGATACGACTGGCCTCTTCCCTATGAGCGGGGCTTTACTGCAGCCAGAACCATGGGCAATGTGGAGGCTGTGGAGCTGGCGGTTTTCTATGGAGTTCCCATTCTCTTTGACGAGACGGCGCAGTCGCCGTATTTCCGCTATTGGCACTATGGAATTCAGCACGAGGTGTGGTTTGAGGATGTGAGAAGCTGGAGAGAGAAATTTCGCCTGGTGGAGACCTATGGATTAAGGGGAATTGCCGTGTGGCAGATCATGCGCCTGTTTCGGGCGGGGTGGGTGCTTTTGGATTCTCTGTTTAGCCAAAAGTTGTGAAAAAACGGCGAATGGCATCAATAAAACGGCTCCTGTCATGTAAAGACTTGACAAAGGGTAAACATCTCTTTTAAAATCGGTAGCAGAGGAGGAAGTTTTATGAACAGACAAGAGCTGAGAGAATCCATCTTAAAGGGGATTCAGCTGCCGAGGATACCTTCCAGGAAATATGGGGCCAGGGAATTTAGTATCAGGGCTGGCAGTCAGGAGATTCAGACTCAAAAGCTGCAGAATGCTATTGATATCATCAGTGAAGCAGGAGGAGGAACGCTGATCCTGCCTTCCGGGTGTTACCGCACCGGAGCCCTTGAACTTAAGAGTAAGGTGGAGCTGCACTTAGAGTCGGAGGATACGATCCTTTCTTTTGTAAATACGGAACCGGAGAAACATTATCCCCTGGTGTTCTGTCATTGGGAAGCCACTCCCTGCTATAATTACAGCCCTCTGATCTATGCCCGGGACGCTGTGGATATTGCTTTGACTGGGAAAGGTGTTTTGGACGGAGGTGCGGATAAGGACCACTGGTGGAACTGGCATCATCAGGTGGAGAATGCCTGGTCGGAGGATAAGCCGGATCTGCAGATGACGGACCGTATGGAGACGCGGCGTATGAATGAGGAAGGAGTTCCGGTAAAAAAGAGAATTTTTGGACCGGGCCATTATCTGCGTCCTAATTTTGTGCAGCCCATCCGGTGCGAGCGGGTGCTGTTTCAGGGAGTTACTTTGAAAAACAGTCCTATGTGGCAGCTGAATCCGGTTATGTGCAAAAGCCTCACTGTGGACGGGGTCACCTTGTCCAGCCACGGGGCCAACAATGACGGCTGCGATCCGGAAAGCTGCAACGGAGTACATATTGTAAACTGCCGTTTTGACACGGGAGACGACTGTATCAGCCTGAAATCAGGACGTGACCGTGACGGCCGCATGGCTGATACAGCCTGTGAAAATGTACTCATAGAGAACAACGAATTTGTAGACGGCCATGGCGGGGTGGCTTTAGGCAGCGAGATGAGCGGCGGCATCCGCCGGGTTCTGGCTGTAAACAATCGATTTACCAGCCCCAATCTGACCTATGCCTTAAGGCTGAAGACCAATGCCCGACGGGGCGGCAGAGTGGAAGATATTATCCTGGCAGACAGCGTGATGGAACATGTTCACGGAGCGGCGGTCCATGGCACTATGCTGTATGAGGATGGGAGAAACGGAGATTATCTTCCCGTATTTCGCAATATTACCATTGAAAACATAGTGGCTCATGGAGGGGATTACGGGATTTTCCTGGAGGCATTCCCTGAGGTTCCCATCACCGGGCTGGTCCTTAAGAACATTAAGATTGACGGTGTCTCCCAAGCCATGAGGAGCATGAACTGGAAAGATGCGGTGATGGAACATGTGGAGATTAACGGAAAGCAGTTTCCTCGTCCAGGATTTGTGCGTATTGAGGGGGTTCCTTTTGAGGGAGCCAGGGTGAGGGCCGCATGGCAGGCCTGCGGCGGACAGATGGAGTGCAGTTTTGTCTGGCAGGTATCGCGGGACGGGGAAGCCTGGACAGACAAGGGGCAGGGAGAAGCATTTGTCATTCCTAAGGGACAGATGTTTGTCCGGGTGAAAGCTGCAGATCACCGCGGGAACCGGGAAGGGAGCCGAAGCTACCGGATTGTTGATGCCGCAGCGGAGGACAAGCCGGGAAGCGGGGCCTACAGCCGAAGGCGTCTTCTGTGCAGAGGAATGCTGGACGGGGCGGAAGATGTGGAGGACGGCTCATTTGTCACAAGACGGATTCTCGCTCAGATGATGATGCCTATGGCCGATCCGACCCGTGAGAATCATGAGGGAGAGGAAACATGCAGCAGGGCCATGAGAATTGCGGTAGGCAATGGATTGCTGGCCCTTAAGGACAAAAAGAGATTCTGCCAGGAAGATCATGTATCCAGACAGGAGATGGCCACGGTTGCCATGCAGGCCTGCGGGGTAAACTACCGCAATGCTTCCAGTACCATGCCTGTGTGCGCAGATGGGGATCAGGTAAGCAATAACTATGGAACCAATGTGGCCAGGGCTTTGTATTTTGGATTCATGGAACTGGATGAAAAGGGCTGCTTTGATCCGGACAGGCTTGTGACTATGGGGGAAGCTGTGGATATTCTTAATAAAGTAGCTGATTTTGCAGGAATATAGGGGAACATGACATATGTTCCGGTCACATGGCAGGCGCCGCAGAGCGCCGCGTGCCGATTCATTGAATAAGGAGGAAAAAATGTTACAGTTAGGATTGCGTCTCCATGACGCGGAGAAACTGCCTATGGAAGAGCTGCTTCCGGTTGTGAAGGAAAAAGGATACAGCTGTGCCCATTTGGCCCTGAGCAAGGCTATGAAGGAGTATCCATGTACACCTTCCGCGCTGACGCCGGGATATGCTCATTATCTGAAGCATCTTTTTGAGAAACATGAGATGGATATTGCGGTTCTTGGGTGTTATCTGAATCTGGCCAATCCGGATCCGGAGATGATTCGTCAGTTTCAGGAGAAGTACTATGCACACATCCGTTTTGCATCCCTTTTGGGGTGCGGTATGGTGGGGACGGAAACCGGAGCTCCCAATGCAGCATACGCCTATTGTCCGGAGTGTAAGTCGGATGAGGCGTTGTCTACATTTATCACCAACTTAAAACCTGTGGTGCGGTGTGCGGAACGGTTCGGCGTGATTCTGGCCATTGAGCCTGTGGCCCGTCATATTGTGTGGAATCCAAAACGTGCCAGAACCGTATTGGATGAGATCGGCTCCCCGAACCTGCAGATTCTTCTTGATCCGGTTAATCTTTTGGATCTTGACAATGTGGACGGCAGGGAAGAGCTGTTTGCAGAGGCCATAGAACTTCTGGGGCCTGATGTGGCCATGGTACATTTTAAGGACTTTATCCGGGTCAATGAAGGATATGGGCTGAAAGCCGTGGGGGCCGGAACAGGGGAGATGGACTTTACACCGATCATGAGATTTATTAAGAAGGAAAAGCCTTTTATTTACGGGACTCTGGAGAATACCACACCGGAGAATGCCAAAAGCTGTGGGGAGAAGATGCGGCAGCTGTATGAGAGTGTCTGAACAAGGAGGAAAAAGATAAAATGACTACGCCATTGACAAGACAGCAGGCGTTGGATCTGCTGCACCGGTACAATAAGGAATCCTTTCATATTCTTCATGGACTTACAGTGGAGGGAGTCATGAGATGGTATGCAAAGGAAGAAGGATTCGGAGACGATGAAGAGTATTGGGGACAGATCGGCCTGCTCCATGATATTGATTTTGAACTGTACCCGGAAGAGCACTGCAAGAAGGCTCCTGAACTCTTAAGGGAAGGGGGCGTTCCGGAGGATATGATCCGCTCTGTCTGCAGCCATGGCTACGGCCTGTGCAGCGATGTGGAACCGGAACATGAGATGGAGAAAATCCTTTTTGCCGCCGATGAACTGACCGGGCTTATCTGGGCCGCCGCTAAGATGCGTCCTTCCAAGAGCGTTATGGACATGGAAGTGTCAAGCCTTAAGAAAAAGTTTAAGGACAAACGATTCGCAGCAGGATGTTCCCGGGATGTGATCAAAGACGGAGCGGACAGACTGGGGTGGACTCTGGAGGAATTGATGGAGAAGACCATTCTGGCTATGCGGTCCTGTGAGGAGAAGATTGGGGAAGAGATGGAAGGGATACAGTAAGGTCCGCACACCAAAGCAGAGAAGGAGAACAAAAACCTATGTTGGAGATCAATACAAAAGCACCGTCATTTTCCCTTCCGGATCAGAACGGGAATATGCACAAGCTGGAGGAATATAAAGGTAAAAAGGTGGTGTTATATTTCTACCCGAAAGACAACACGCCGGGCTGTACGAAACAGGCATGCGGATTCGGGGAGCTGTATCCTCAGTTTCAGGAAAAGGGAGCCGTGGTTTTCGGCGTCAGCAAGGACACAGTGGCTTCCCACAAGAAATTTGAGGAAAAATACGGGCTACCCTTTCCCCTTCTTTCCGACCCGGAGCTTACCTGCATCCAGGCTTATGATGTATGGAAGGAGAAGAAAAATTACGGGAAGGTATCTATGGGAATCGTTCGCACCACCTATCTGATTGATGAGGACGGCATGATCATAAAAGCTTTCGATAAAGTGAAAGCGGCTGACAATCCGGCCCAGATGCTGGAGGTGCTTGGCGGGTCTGATGAGTCATGAAGATCATTATTTCACCTGCCAAAAAGATGAATGTGGACACGGATTCCTTTGATACGGACGGACTTCCCGTATTTCTGGAGGACACACGGGTTCTCATGAAGAAAGTGCAGTCTCTGTCCTGCTCTGAGGCAAAGGCTTTGTGGAAATGTAATGACAACCTCGCCCGCATGAATTACGAACGGTTTCAGGCTATGGATCTGGAGCGGTCGCTGACCCCGGCAGTCATGGCTTATGAAGGACTGCAATATCAGCATATGGCTCCGGCAGTGATGACTGCCGGGGCTCTTTCCTATGTGGCGGATCACCTATGCATTCTGTCAGGATTCTATGGCCTTCTAAAGCCTTTTGACGGAGTTGTGCCTTACCGCCTGGAGATGCAGGCAAAGCTGGCGGTAAAAGGACATAAGGATCTGTATGAATACTGGGGAGACCGGTTATATAAAGAGCTCATGCTTCTGAATAAAAAGCTGCCGGGGGAAGATCAGGCGGTGATCAACCTGGCGTCCAAAGAGTACTCCCAGTGTGTTGAAAAGTATATTACGGAAAAAGACCGGCTGATTACCGTGGAGTTTTGTCAGATCACAGACGGCAGGCCAAGGCAGAAAGGAACTCTGGCAAAGATGGCCCGCGGGGAGATGGTGCGGTTTATGGCTGAGAACCGGATTACGGATCCTGTTGGAATCAAGGGCTTTGACAGGCTGGGGTTTGTCTGGTCAAAGGAGCTGTCCGGGGAAAACAGGTATGTGTTTGTTATGGAGTGATGTATTGTTGAGTAATTTGTTGTTTGCTTTGCCATAACATACTTTTGGTTATCATAAATTTATATGTGTATCA
This sequence comes from Clostridiaceae bacterium, assembly GCA_910574345.1. Lineage (GTDB taxonomy): Bacteria > Bacillota > Clostridia > Lachnospirales > Lachnospiraceae > UBA3402. The sequence goes on from CAJSZV010000003.1 coordinate 160,608, forward strand.
TTAGAAGATGATAAAAAGGAAATTCCTCTACCATCAGAAATAAGTTCATTAGATGTGAATAACGGAACTTTTGCAGAAGATGGAACAACGGTTATATCTTTGGTTGATATTGATTCCGAGGAGTACAGAAGGAAAATCGACACAAAAGCAGTTAGAAAAAATGTAACTATCCCTAGTTGGCTCAATTATGAGGCCGAACATGCTGGAATCAATATATCAAGAGTTTTACAAGAAGCATTGATGAAGGTACTTAATGTACAGCGGAATTTTTAGGATGTAATTAAATAAAGATTTATAACCAGTTAAGGCATTGGCGGAAATATTCGTTAGTGCCTTTTATAGTGGCTATAAATGCTGGATAAATGAGAAATAGGGAGTGGATAGGATGGTTGATAATATGAAGGTTATAGAACGGGTGGTAATGCCAGACGGAACCAAAATTTAATTAGAGGATTGGAGAGAAAGATTCATTCTTACATCACTCTATATCATTGTACATTTCGGGTTGCCTTATGAAAATGTAATGAAATTTGATATGATGTAGTATTTTATTTCTTATTTGCATAGTTGCATATTTATCTAAATCCGTATAAAATTATATAGAATAGTAGATTGGAGAATAGAAATGGCAATATGGAATCCTTGGCGTGGCTGCCATCGTTACAGTGCAGGCTGCAAATTTTGCTACATACATAAGGGAGATTATAAAAAGGGAATTGACACAAACATTATTAAGCAAACCGAAAAATTTTATGCCCCTATTGAAAAAAACAAAAATGGAGCTTACAAAATGAAATCGGGGCAAATGGTTTATGTGTGTTTTTCATCAGACTTCTTGATAGAGGACGCAGATAAGTGGCGTACTGAATGCTGGGAAATGATACGGGAACGCTCCGACTTACATTTTCTGTTTCTGACAAAAAGAATTGAAAGATTTTTGGATTGTGTTCCGCATGATTGGGAAAGTGGGTACGAAAATGTTACAGTTGGCTGTACGATTGAAAATCAAGAAAATGCCGATTACCGATTAGACATTTTTTCCAGCCTTCCTATTAGGCATAAAAATATTATTTGCCAGCCATTGATTGAGAACGTCAATCTCTCTGCATATTTGCATGATATAGAATTAGTTGTTGTCGGCGGAGAATCTGATAAAAACGCAAGGCCACTTAATTATGACTGGGTATTACAGATCCGGGAACAATGTATTTCCCATAACGTACATTTTGAGTTTAGGCAATGCGGTACACACTTTATCAAAGATGATAAATTATATACATTAAAAGTCCGTGATTTATGCAATCAGGCAAAAAAAGCAAATATAAACTTCTGAGACTCCCTTTTTCGGGATACAAAAAAGATGTTAGCTACTAAGGAAGTGGCCTACTGCCTGCGTACATACCGCCATAAGGCCTACTATTCCCGGTGCCTGAAAGGTTTCCACATGAGCGGACAGGCCCCCTATGGCTTCCGGCTGGAGCCGACCACGGTTGAGGGCATCCCCACAAAAATAATGGTGTCCGACCCAGCAGCAGATTGGTTTGCTGTCCGGCTATCTGGGCGACTGGGAGAATATCAGCTTTGAGGATAAGAGGAAAGCCACGGACGGCTTGATTTCATCAATCAGCGCAACCAGCGAGTATGTAAAAATAGAGTGGAAAATCTGACTTTTCCACTCCGCATATCTGAAACATTTTTTTATCCTTTGTAGCTCCTTGTACACCGATGTTTCCGTGGTCTGCTAAAGCCCATTAATGGTGCCTGCCTTTGGTGGCTATTCCCCCGGCCTTTGACTGCGGTCTGCCTCATGGGGGCTGTCCTGCTGGCTGGCGAGAAGGCCTAAGAGGACGCCGTGGGCGATCCATTTATTCCGTTCTGACAGATCACTAAACAATCGATTCATATCTTTGGTGGAAGGGGCAGGATAGGAGATGCCGGCAATCTGATGTTCCGGATACCGGTTTTCTGAGTATCCGACGATATAATCAATGGATGCATGAAAAATATCCGCCATTCTCATGAGCAGGTCAATGCTGGGCTCATTTTTTCCGTTTTCATATGCACTGATCATTTTTTGTGAGACATTCAGCTTCATTCCCAGGCTGATTTGGCTCATTTTTTTTTCTTTTCTTAACTCTGCAATTCGGTTCATTCAGACTCCCTATTCCAATCTCTATATTGCCATGCCGGTGTTCACATGGTGTTTTTTTATTATTGTAAGAAAAAACCATTGACTAGAATATTCATAAAAGGTATAATAATACTCACAAAAAGTATAAATACCAGAAAAACTTCTGAATCCTATGATTATTTACATATTAGGAGGGGATATATTGAAAGAGCCCGGACAAGTTTTAAGGGGAATGCCGGATGGATTCATAGACAGTTTCATAGACAGCCAGGTCATAGGGCGGGGGCTGGATCAACGGACCGGAAAAGCGTACCGTCTGGATCTGGAACATTTTTATAAATGGATGGAGAAGGACGGGACGCCTGGGGAGATGGACGTGTGGGAGAAGCGGATTGAGCAGTATATCAGCTACCTCTCTCAGGAGAGACGGCTGCGCCCATCCACAATCTCCAGAAAATACAGGGTGTTCGGGTATTTTTTGGGCTATCTGGTACAGCAGGGAGCGCTTTCAGGGACATATGTGCCAAAACCTCTTAAATCCGCCGGGACACAAAAAGGGCCGGATTCCCTTTCTAAAGACGAGGTAGATGCTTTTTTTAAGGCCATAAGGCGAGAGCGGGAGGAGCTGGACAGCGATTTCCGCAGGCGCGTCTGTCTTCGCGATCAGATTATGATGGAGCTTTTATTTTATCATGGCCTGGAGGTCAGCGAACTTTTGAAAATGGAGGTCTCTGATTATAACCCGGCCAGCGGAAATTTATTAGTCAGGAAGAAAAAGGGGAAGGTCTGTACTGTTAGGGTGTTTTCCAAGGACTTGAGGAAACAGGTGGAGCAGTGGCTTACAGAGCATGAATACTTTGAACATGATGAGGAGTATCGGGAGAGAATGTTTCTGTCTAAGCTTGGAAGGCCTCTCTCTATGAAAATGGTGATCTTGATCTTTGAAAAGTACCGGATACTGGCAGGAATTGAGAAGGAGTTTACTCCTAAGGATTTGAAAAACAGCCTGGAAAGGTATGGGCGGGAATTGGTGAGGGAGCAGTGTGAAGGGAACGCATAAACAAATGAAAATTGCAGTTGCAGGTATTGGGTATGTAGGTTTATCTATGGCAGTATTATTAGCCCAGAACCATGACGTTATGGCAGTAGACATTATTGAAGAAAAAGTAAATCTTTTAAATTCCAGAAGGTCCCCTATACAGGATAAGGAACTGGAAGAATATCTGACTGAAAAGATCGAAGTTGCCGCCCCTCTTAAAAGGTGCGGCCGCCCAGGTCTGTGGGCGACAACAGACGGAAAGGAAGCATATAAAGATGCCCGGATTGTAGTGGTTGCGGCGCCGACGAATTATGATATTGTAAAATCTTACTTTGATACATCGGCGGTTGAAACGGTTTTGGACAGTATTATAAAAGTAAATCCTGATGCGGTTATCGTGATAAAGTCAACTATCCCAGTAGGCTTTACAGAAAGTATGAGGAAAAAATTTCACAGCAGAAAAATCTTATTCAGCCCGGAATTTTTAAGGGAATCCAAAGCGCTTTACGATAATCTTTACCCAAGCAGAATTATTGTGGGAGTGAACGAAAAAGATAAAGAAGAGACTGAATGGGGACATACTTTTGCAGGGCTGCTTTTGGAGGGCGCTGTGAAGAAAGATACTCCTGAACTTTTTATTGGCTTTCATGAGGCGGAGGCTATCAAGCTTTTTGCCAATACCTATCTGGCCATGCGGGTGGGTTTTTTTAATGAATTGGATACATATGCAGAAATGAAAGGATTTAATACACAGCAGATCATTGAGGGGGTATGTCTGGATCCCAGAATTGGAACCCATTATAATAATCCGTCATTTGGCTATGGGGGCTATTGCCTTCCAAAAGATTCCAAACAGCTTTTGGCTAATTTTGAAGGAGTACCGGAGAAGATCATAAAGGCTGTTATAGAAAGTAATCATGTAAGAAAAGATTTTATAGCAGAGCAGGTATTATCAAGGGCAGGATTCGACGGGAAGCAGGATGCGGAAGATTATTTTAAGACAGATAATCCTCAGTGTGTTATAGGAATTTACCGGCTGACTATGAAGAGCAACTCTGACAATTTCCGCCACAGTGCTATTCAGGGAGTAATCAAACGCCTGAAATCTTATGGCGCAAAGATTATGATCTATGAACCAACATTAAAAGACGGGGAAGAATTTTATGGAGATAAGGTGGTTAATAATCTGAAACTCTTTAAAGAAGAGAGTAATGTAATCGTCGCCAATCGGTTTGATGCCTGCCTTATGGATGTGAAAGAAAAAGTATACACAAGAGATATTTATCAGAAAGACTGAAGGAGTTAATACGATGCGTATTTTTATTACCGGTGTTGCAGGATTTTTAGGGAGCCATCTGGCTGACGCCATGCTGGCGGAAGGTCATGAGGTTTTGGGATGTGATAACCTGATAGGAGGATATAGGGACAATGTTCCGGAAGGAGTGGAGTTTTATCCGGAAGACTGTAACAGTCTGGAAAGAATGAAGGAACTGCTTGAGGGTGTGGATATCGTTTATCATACGGCCTGTACAGCTTATGAAGGGTTATCCGTATTTTCGCCGAAACTTGTGGCGGAAAATACATATTTGAATTCCGTTTCCATAGCCAGTGCAGCCATCGCCAATGGGGTGAGAAGGTTTGTTACCTGTTCTTCCATGGCCAGATATGGGACCCAGGAGGTTGTGCCCTTTACAGAGGATATGATCTGCAAGCCTCAGGATCCTTATGGCATATCCAAGTTTTCTGCTGAAAATGTGCTTCGCAATCTGTGTGAGGTACATGGTATGGAACTGGTAATTGCCGTACCACATAACATTATTGGCCCCCGGCAGAAATATGACGATCCTTTTCGAAATGTGGCTTCTATCATGATCAATATGATGCTTCAGGGCCGTCAGCCTATTATCTATGGGGATGGGAATCAAAAACGCTGCTTTTCTTTTGTCCAGGATGATATTGACTGTCTGGTGAAACTGGCATTTCAGGATAATGTGGTGGGAGAAGTGATTAACATTGGACCGGATGAGGAGTTTGTAACCATTAATCATTTAGCAAAGACTATAGCCGGGCTGATTGATTTTAAATTAGAACCTGTGTATATGCCGGGACGTCCTCAGGAGGTAAGGCTTGCCACCTGCTGTGCAGATAAGGCCAGAAGGCTTTTGGGATATGAGACAAAGTATACTCTGGAGCAGGGACTGGCAAAGATGATCGACTATATTCGAATGAGAGGAACAAAACCTTTTATCTATCATTTGCCCCTTGAGATCGTTAACGAGAAGACACCAAAGACCTGGTCAAAGCAGTTATTCTAAGGTTTTCGAACGCCTGCCAGGAAGGCCGGCATGAGACAGGGAAAGAGCGAAAAAGGAAAGCGGATGAAAGCTATGAACAAAGCGGATGAATCAAAAAAACATGTTTTTATCATTGGTTCCAAGGGAATTCCGGCGGGGTATGGCGGCTTTGAAACATTTGTTGAGAAATTGACATGGAATCAGATCAATCCATCTATACAATATTACGTTTCCTGCCAGAGAGATTTCGGGGAATATAAAAGAAAACTGTATAAACATAATGGAGCAGTTTGCTTCCCAGTAAAGGTTCCGAATATCGGACCGGCAAAGGCAGTATATTATGATTGGCTTTCTATGAAGTGGGCAATCCGTTTTATAGAGAAAAATTGTATAAAGAATGCAGTTGTTTTTGTTTGTGCATGTCGGATTGGTCCATTCATTGCTATGAGTAAAAAGAAAATGCAGAAATTAGGGATTCGGCTTGTAATTAACCCGGACGGTCATGAATGGCTCAGGGCAAAATGGAACGCGGTTATCAAGGAATACTGGAAAGTTTCCGAAAGGCTGTGTGTGAAATATGCGGATTTTCTGGTCTGCGACAGCATGAATATTGAGAAATATATCAAAGAAAATTATGCAAAATATCATCCGGCGACTGGGTTTATCCCTTATGGTTCTGAAACTACTCCGTCTGTTCTGGAGGATAATGATCCGAAGATTATGAACTGGTATAAGCAATGGGGGGTGGAACCAGGAAAATACTATGTCAATATCGCCCGCCTGGTGCCGGAAAATAATTATGAGACTATGGTAAGGGAATTTATAGCTTCCCATACGAATAAGGATTTGGTGATTGCCGCTTCTTTGGAGAATAATAAATTTTATGAGAAATTAAAAAGACAGTTTGGAACCGAAAGGGATTCACGGATCAAATTCGTGGGCGGGATCTATGATCAGGAACTGCTTAAAAAGATCAGGGAGAATGCATATGGGTATATCCATGGGCATTCCGTGGGAGGGACCAACCCGTCTCTTTTGGAAGCACTGGGGACTCTTGATCTGAATCTTCTTTATGATGTGGGATTTAACCGGGAAGTGGGGGAAGAGGGAGCATTGTATTGGGGACTTGGAGAAGGAGAATTAAAAACGCTGATTGAGAAGGCGGACAAGATGAGTACGGAGGAGATTCAAGGACTGGGAGAGAAGGCGAAGATGAGGATTAGGAAGTGTTATACCTGGGAGAGGATATGCGGTATGTATGAAGAGGTATTCCTCAATATAGAGACTTAGCTTGAGAAAGCAGTACTAGGCTCTGGCACAGCACAGTGGATATTGGAGTGTGGGATGATGGAACAATCAACAAAGGAGTTATTAGAACAAATACATAAAATTATTTATGAAATGATGTGCGATATAGATGATTTTTGCAAAAAGGAGAAGATTACATATTTTCTGTCAGGAGGGACATGTCTTGGTGCTGTCAGGCATCATGGTTTTATTCCATGGGATGATGATGCAGATCTAATGATGCCAAGAGAGGAATATAACAAATTTATAAAAGAATTTGGTTTCCTATATAGAGAAAAATACAAAGTAGGCGCCTTGGAGACGGATATTCATTGGACGCGTCAATATGCTCAGGTATGGAATATTAAGACCAGACTAAGGACGAAAACCTTAAATGAAGAAAGCAAAGGAGTATTTATTGATATATTTCCTATTGATGGATTGCCGGAAAGCAAATGGAGACAAAAGTTGTTTTATAAAGGAAGCAAAGCATTAGATGTTTGCAGAAATGCAAGATTAAGAGTAGATTTTCATGCAGATGAAAAAAACAGAACACTAAAACGGATACTTGGATTTTTGCTTAAACCCTTTAACGCAAGATTTTTAACAGAATTAGAGGACCGATTTTTAAAAAGGTATGACCTCAAAAGTTCTGAATATGTAGCGGCCAGTTCAGCAATACATTATGGCTCAAGAGAGACAATCGAACGGAAATATATGATTAAACCTGTATATATGCTTTTTGAAGACAGACAATTTCCGATTCCGGATGGATATCATCAATATTTGAAAAATTTATATGGCGATTATATGAAAATTCCAGGCGACGGAGAAAAAAACAGCTATTCGCATTTGGGAGGATGGGATTTGGAAATCCATACGGAGCAGGAGTAAAATATTATGGACAAGGAACTTACAACGAAAGAAATTCAAGGAGTTATTCTTGAGATTTTAAAAGCAGTCACGGATATTTGTGAAGAACAGTCATATAGATATATGTTGATTTTCGGAACACTTTTAGGTGCTGTCAGACATCATGGTTTTATTCCGTGGGATGATGATATAGATATTATGATGCCGCGAAAAGATCATGATAAATTTGTGGAATACTTTAAAAATAACCGTGAAAAATATCCCCATTTTCATCTTTTTATTTATACAGACTGCCCGGATTATCCGTATATGGTTACAAGAGTCAGTGATGACCGATATAAAATAATCATGAAAAATGAAAAAGACTATGGCATGGGATTATTTATAGATATTTATCCATTTGACGGAATAGGGAACACATGGAAAGAGGCATCATTACGAGCCAGAAAAGGAGATTTTCTTTCATCTGTCTGTTTTCAGGCGACACGAAAGCATTTTGCAATTGAAACGACTACTTCAAAGTTTCGAAAATTAATAAAATTTCCTTTTTTTATTTTCTCAAAAATTTATGGAAAAAAGCGGGCTATAAAAATACTCCACAAGATGGCCGGCATACACAGTTATGAGACAAGTAAGTATGTGGGATGCATTATATGGCTTTCCGGATATAAAAGAGACTGCTTTTTAAGGCGTTGGTTCGAGGAATCAATAAAAGTTGCCTTTGAGCAATATGAATTTAGAATACCAAGGGAGTATAATAAAGTTTTAGAGCATGACTATGGCGATTATATGCAGCTGCCTCCGGAAAAAGACAGAGTTGGAAATCATAATTATAAAGCATATATAAAATAGTATTCAGATTAGGGAGAAACAAAAAGTTGAAGGTATTACTAATGTCTGATGTTCATGGCAATTTATCAGCAATGCAGGCATTCCTGTCTTTAGAGATTAAGGCTGATGCATGTATACTGTTAGGTGATTTAATTGATTACGGTATGCATTCCAATGAAATAATAGAAATAGTGAGTGAATTTGTATATCCTGTCATATGTAATATTCGGGGAAACCATGAACTAGCCATTATGAAAAATGATTATACACGTTTTTCATCTGAGAGAGGACGTGCATGCGCGCAATATACAGCAAGTATCTTATCGTCCGCCGCAAGGAAATATATAGATGAAAACATGATTGATAATTGTATATATGAGTTTAAAATTGGAAAAATGCTATGCTTGGCAGTCCACGGAAGTTTGGCTGACGCTGCCTGGGGCAGTATTAAAGCAGAATATGATTTGTCTGCATATAAAAAGTATGATTATGTTTTTTCGGGACATTCCCACATGCCGCACTTTTTTGAAAAATATTACAAGACAGATAATTGTGAGTATCGGAATAGGAAAAAAACAATTTTTATCAATCCAGGCTCTTTAGGACAGCCAAGAAACCATAATCCTATGGCACAATTTGCTTTGCTGGATACAGAGACAGAACAAATTGTTTTTGAAAAAATATTATATGATGTGGAAAAGGAGCAAAGAGATTATACAGGAGAAGTGGATGAATTTTATAAAACCAGATTAAGGAGCGGTGTGTGATGAGTGACTTGTATGTGATTAGCGGTGTAACGGGAATGACAGGCAATGAGCTAGCCCGTCAGTTAGTAGAAAAAGGAGACAAGGTAATAGGCTTTGACAATTTTTTTGCTTCGTCATTAAATACAGTAAAGGACATAATAGGTAATAAATCATTTGACTTTTTTGAATATGATTTAAATAACAAGGAGCAGATGTCTCTTTTAAAAGAAAAGGTGTTAAAAGAAAAAAATGGAATCCGTCGCTTGGTTTATATTAATTGTGCTGCAGTTGTTCATACAGAGCATTTTTACCATATAGACAGAACGTTTGCAACAAATGTCATTGGTATGAAAAATATTTTAGAACAGGCAATTGATGTAGGCGCGGATATTTTTATTAATTGTTCAACATCCGAAGTATACTCTATGATCTCATGGAAAGAAGGTGGAGTAAAGGAATCAGATTTTATTACTATGTCGGATGCAGAACATAGCCAAAGGACAAGCTATGCAGCGGGAAAGCTTTTGACGGAGTTTTTTATGAAGGATGCTGTGGATAAAGGAAAAATAAAAGGGTGTTCGATTCGCTTTGCTAATGTATACAGTAGAAATGAACTCTATCCTAAGCATATTATTCCTCATATTCTTAATCAGTTAAAAGAAAAAGGAAGTGTAACATTATTAAAGAACAGCAAGGTAAATAAAAGAACATTTTTACACAATATAGATAGCTGCAGTGCAGTGATAACATTGATTGATTCGAAGGATGCCTTAGATGGAACTATTTATAATGTTGCAACTGATGAAGAAATATCTATTGTTGATTTGGTAACATTATGCGGAAAAAAGATGGGTATTATGAATCCCAAAATTGTCTTTGATGGATATCGGGAATCTGACCCGGAGCGCCGCATATTAAATACAGACAAAATTCGCCAACGGACAAATTGGATGCCTACAGTTACATTAGATGAGGGAATAGAGGCATGTATAGAGGAAATGAATAGATGAAGATACTGATTGTGACAGCAGCGGGAATGTCTATGCGTTTTAGTAAGTCCATCGGAAGAACTTGTTTGAAATGCTTATATTATCAGGATAATATAAGGGAATCGCTGCTTTGGTTTTTGCTTCATCAGGAAGAGGAATTTGACCAATATATTATTGTGGGCGGTTTCATGTTTGACGAGCTTTGCAAAGCAGTGCAAAGTGATTTTTATGACCTGAATGATAAGATTATTTTAATGAATAACGAAGAATACTGCAGATATGGCTCAGGTTATAGTTTATACATAGGGTTAAAGACTGCGATAAAAGCAGGATTTGATGAATTAATCTTTTTAGAAGGAGACTTGTTTTTTGATCAGGATAGTTTTCAGCGTATATATGATTCGCCAAAGAGTGTGATCACCAGCTCACCAGAAGAAATATTGGCAGATAAAGCAGTAGTGTTTTATTTTAACAAAAATCATAAGATTCATTATATATATGATACTAATCATAGTATGTTAGAAATAAGGGAACCCTTTTTGGGAGTTTTTAATTCAGGACAAGTTTGGAAGTTTAGCAGACCGGATTTGGTAAAATCCGTTTTTGACTCGATGGATCAAAAGGAATGGGAAGGAACAAATCTAGTGTTTGTGGAAAAATATTTTCAGTCTTTGAATTTTAATGAATATGAAATAATCCGCTTTTCAAAATGGATTAACTGCAACACTATCAGTGATTTCCAAAGAAAAATGAGTTTATAAACGTAAAGAGAAGGAGAAACTTGCAATGACGACATTAGAAGAGCGATTGAATATTCTGAGAAGTGAATTAAAGAAAAGAAAGGCCAAAATTATGATTATCGGCCTTGGAAGTGTTGGAAACTATTTGATGGATTATCTGATGTCAGAATGTGATGAACAAATTGAGATTTGCGCAGTTGGACGCAATAAAGAAAAATTACAATCAGATGTGAATATTGTGAAAGTTGCGTCATTAATCAGGGGGAAAAACAGAAGCCGAATTAAGATTATAGACGGTGTCGATTTAGATGATGTTTCCAGTATTACGGATGCTTTCGCTTCTTATCAGCCGGATATTGTCATAAATGCCAGCCGCGCGTATTCAGGCTTAAAATACGGAAGTATTTCCTGGAAAAATATCCGAGCATACGGTATCTGGGCGCCGCTGGCGATTAAATATGTAAAAAATATCATGGAGGCCTGGGAGAAATCAGGTTCAAATGCGATTGTGATTAATACATCATATTCTGATGCAGTTATTCCATGGCTTAAGTCGGCAGGCAAAGCCTATCCGGATTTTGGAAGTGGGAATATTAATCATCTTGTCTATCGATTTAAGCTAGCAGCAGGAGAGCTGGCGGATATCTCTGACTATTGGAATATAGATGTTACTTTTGCTACGGCACATTTTCATGATGTCGTCATTAGCAAGGAAGGTCATACAGAAGGCGCTGAATTATTAATTGATTTCCGCTATGGTGAAAAAAAACTGAATTTAGATATGGCGAAGCTTGTATCACAATGCTGCATTCCGATGCCGGTAGACGGAAAACGAAATATGATGAATGCTTCCAGCAATTTTGAAATAATCAAATCAATTTTAGAAGTTGTTAGAGACTGCAAAAAAATCAAATTGCATTGTCCGGGAATTTTTGGAGAAATAGGGGGATATCCGGTAATGCTTGACGGAACAGGAGATAGGATAAAGGCGTCTATCTATGATAAAATGTTTAGCTTGGAAGATATGCGTCAGAAAAATCGGGCGTCTATCTATTTGGATGGTATTGAGAATATTAGTGACGGGGTTTTAGTATATACAGATGAATTGCTTAGAAAGGTTAAAACAGCGTTTGGTGTCAATTTAATGAAAAAGGTTTCCTTTGATAATATTGAAACAGCAGTAGATCTTATTATCAGAGAAATTATCGAAAAGAACATATAAGTTTGGATGACGCGGAGGTAGTTATGAAAAAGGTATATACCTGTTTCTGTACGGATGTTATTCATGAAGGCCACTTGAATATTATTCATGAAGCTCAAAAATATGGAGAAGTTATCGTCGGAATCTTAAGTGATGAGGCAATGATCCGTTTTAATCGGTTTCCTACAATTTCATTTGATGAACGTGTAAGAATTGTTCAGGACCTGGAAACGGTCAGCCGGGTGGTGGTGCAGGATGATGCAATGTATGATCAGGTGATCAAGGATCTTAAACCAGACTATGTAATACATGGGGATAATTGGAAGAATGGACCAATGAAGGCTATTCGCGATAATGTGAAAGCTCTTTTGGGGACATATGGCGGAAAGGTTATTGATGTTCCATATACATTTAATGAGAATGTGAAGCGTATTGACAAACGTATTAAAGAAAAACTGGCTATGCCAGAGTATAGGAGAAAACGCCTAAGACAACTCATTAAAATTTGTCCGATCGTAAAGGTGCTGGAAGTACATAGTGGATTAACAGGATTAATTGCAGAAAAAACAATTATTGAAAGCAATGGTGAATTGGATCAGTTTGATGCCATGTGGATTAGTTCTCTTTGTGATTCAACATCCAAGGGAAAACCGGATATTGAGGTAGTAGATATGTCTTCACGGTTTCGTACAATTGATGATGTGACAGAAGTAACAACAAAGCCAATTATTTTTGATGGAGATACAGGAGGATTGATTGAACATTTTGTATATACAGTTCGTACCTTAGAGCGTATGGGAGTTTCCGCAATTATTATTGAAGATAAAATAGGGCTGAAAAAGAATTCTCTTTTTGGAACGGATGTGGAACAGACACAAGATACAATAGAACATTTTTGTAAAAAGATCCAAGCGGGGAAAAAGATTCAATTAACAGATGATTTTATGATAATTGCCCGAATTGAAAGTTTGATTTTAGAGAAGGGTATAGATAATGCTTTAGAGCGCGCGGATGCATATGTCAATGCTGGTTCTGATGGAATCATGATTCACAGCAGAAAGGAAGACCCACAGGAAATTTTAGAATTTTGTGATCGATTTAGAGCTAAGAACTCCCATACGCCTCTTGTAGTTGTTCCATCGTCTTTCCATTCTGTAACAGAATCGGAATTAATAAAACATGGTGTCAATATTGTAATTTATGCGAATCAATTGACTCGAAGCGCATTCCCTGCTATGGAGCAGACTGCCAGGGATATTTTAAAATATCATCGGGCTCTTGAAGCGGACAGCCGGCTTATGCCTATTAGAGACATTTTAACATTGATTGACGAACTGTAGGCACCTGAAAGGAAATGAATTATGAAAATAGAGCGTCTGATAGAAATACTTGATGCAGACTTTTTCACGGGAGTACCGGATTCTCAGCTTAGGACACTTTGTGATTATTTGACTGATCGTTATGGAATTAATCCGAACCATCATGTGATAGCTGCCAATGAGGGGAATTGTACAGCACTGGCCTCCGGTTACCATTTAGCTACCGGAAAAATTCCGGTTGTTTATATGCAGAACAGCGGCGAAGGAAATATGATTAATCCTGCGGTCTCCCTTTTACATAACGAGGTTTATGGAATTCCCATAATTTTTATTATTGGATGGAGAGGAGAGCCTGGAGCCAGTGATGAGCCGCAGCACATCTATCAGGGGAAAATAACAATAAAGCTCCTGGAAAATATAGATGTGGAGTCCTTTGTCGTGGATAAGAGAACAACAGATGAAGAATTAGTTGAGAAAATGTATGAATTTAGAAAGATCCTTTCCTCCGGCAGATCTGTTGCGTTGATTATTCGTAAAAATGCTTTGGTTTATGATCATAAAGTGATATATGAGAATAAGAACAAGATGATCAGGGAAAAGGTTATTCAACGCATAGTTGATATTTCAGGTAATGATCCTATCATTTCTACAACAGGAAAAATCAGCCGGGAGCTTTTTGAAATACGAGAAAGTTCAGGAAAAAATCATAAATGTGATTTCTTAACAGTCGGTTCTATGGGACATTGTTCCTCTATCGCATTAGGAGTTGCTTTACATAAGCCAAAAGCAAAAATCTGGTGTATTGACGGAGATGGTGCAGCACTGATGCATATGGGCGCTATGGCGATAATAGGTACAATTTCACCAGGCAATCTCGTTCATATTATTATAAACAACAGCAGTCACGAATCGGTAGGAGGAATGCCGACAGCGGCAGGGCAGATCCATTTGGCGGAAGTTGCAAGAGCATGCGGATATCCATATGCGGTGTGTATCAATAATCATGAAGATCTTGAACAGGAATTGTGTGAAGCTAAGAAGAGAAGTAAATTAAGTCTGATTGAAATAGGTTGTGCTATAGGTTCCAGAGATGATTTGGGGAGACCTACAACAGCAGCGTTGGAGAATAAGCAGAATTTTATGGCATATTTAAAGACAATGTAGGAAGAAAATAGTATATGCAGGAGAGTTTATATAATGGCTAATATTGCATTGATTATTGCAGGAGGGTCCGGAGCACGAATGCACCAGAATATTCCAAAGCAGTTTATAACTGTTAACGAGCGACCGGTTATTGTATATACAATGGAGGCCTTTCAAAATCATCCGGATATTGATATTATTTCTGTCGTATGTATTGAGGGGTGGGAACGCATGCTGTGGGCTTATGCGGCTCAATTTAACATTTCAAAATTAAAACATATTATTCAGGGTGGAGAAAATGGTCAGTCCTCAATTCGCAATGGTGTGTATGAATTAGAAAAATATTATAAGAATGATGATATTGTATTAATCCATGATGCGATACGTCCCATGGTTTCAGCTGAAATTATTTCCGATTGTATTGTTACAACCCGAAAATATGGATGCGCAATTGCAACGATTCCCTGTGCAGAGGCTATGATACAAACACTGGACGGGCATATATCTACAGGCAGTTATCCACGAAATAATCTAAAGCGGACACAAACGCCACAGGGCTTTCCCATTGGAAAAATTTGTGATCTTCACAGAAGGGCACTAGAAAAAGGAATAATGGATTCGGTAGCTTCCTGTACATTAATGATAGAAATGGGGGAACAAGTATATTTTTCATCCGGTTCCGAAAAAAATATTAAGCTCACTACGGTGGAGGACATAGATATCTTTAAAGCGTTGCTGGCAGCAAAAAGATCAGAGTGGTTAAAGGGTTAACAAATATGATAATGGAGTGGAACAGATGAATATATATGAGAGTCGTACGTATATGGCGGATTTAGAAACAGCAATAAATCAAATTGCAGGCAATAAAGAGATGAAGAACAGCTCTTTTTTGATAACAGGAGCAACGGGAACGATAGGTTCTTTCCTGATAGATCTGCTAATACATAATAACCGAATAAATCATACAGAAATAAAAATATATGCCGTAGGACGCAGTATAGACCGTCTGTCCAAGAGATTTGATCCTGTCAAAACAGAGAGGCTGGTTTATGTGGAATATGATTTTCAACATCCGTTTGAAATAGAACTGAAGGCTGATTATATTATTCATGCTGCCGGAAATGCGTATCCGGGCGCTTTTAACAGTGATCCGGTTGGAACAATTATAGGGAATATTGTCAGCACTTTTTATATGCTGGAGTATGGAAAACGATGCAAATCAAAAAGATTTTTGTATATTTCATCAGGGGAAATCTATGGTCAGGGGAGTCTGTCCATAAAGGATTTTTCAGAGAATTACAGTGGATATATTGATTCTGCATCCGTGCGTTCCTGTTATCCTTTGAGCAAACGGGCAGCGGAGAATCTTTGTGTTGCTTATAGGAAACAATACGGATTAGATACAGTTATTGTCCGGCCCAGCCACACATATGGGCCGACAATGACAGAAAAGGATAATCGAGCCAATGTCCAATTTGTTAGAAATGTTTTAGAAGGCAAAGATATTATATTAAAAAGCGACGGAAAGCAATTGAGATCTTATTGCTATATAGTTGATTGTGCTTCTGCTGTTTTGACTGTATTATTACATGGAAAAAGCGGAGAAGCCTATAATTGTGCAAATCCAGAAGCACAAGCAACAATTGCCGGTCTGGCGGAATTAATTGCAAAAATTTCAGGAAGAAGAGTAGTATTTGAAGAGCCGGAAAAGAATGAGATTGCAAATCAGACTCCAATCAGCAAACAGATTTTAAACTGTAAGAAGATAGAATCTCTTGGCTGGAAAGGCCTATTTCCTTTGGAGAGGGGAATTGAACATATGCTTAAGATTTTGAGTGGTGAATAACATGGATATTGGTGTGGTTATTGTTACATATAATCGTATTGCAAAATTAAAAAAGGCACTTAGGTGTTATGAAAAGCAAATATTACGTCCTGCATATATGCTGGTTGTTGATAATGCAAGCACTGACGGTACAAGAGAATATTTGGAAACCTGGAGAGCAGAGAACTCCGATTATAAAAAAATTATAATAACAATGACTCATAACACAGGCGGTGCCGGAGGATTTTATGCCGGAATGGAAAAAGCATTGGGATTATCTGCTGAATGGATCTGGCTGGCGGATGATGATGCATATCCAAGAACAGACACTTTAAATAGGTTGTCTGAATATTATGAAGCACTGGACTCAGATGAAAAAAGTGATATTTCCGCAGTATGTTCCGCAGTATATAATTTTGGTAAGATTCATTTCGCACATCGGAATTATCTGGAGGTTACTGCCTTTAAAGTAAAAATGACAGAGTCCACTTTGGGAGATTATAAAAAGGAAACATTTGATTTTGATATTTTATCATATGTTGGTTCCTGTATTCGGAAAGATGCACTGTTAAAAGCCGGATTAGTTGAAAAAAACTATTTTATTTATCGAGATGATCAGGAACATTCCATACGAATAAAAAAGACAGGACGTCTTGTCTGTGTGACCGGAAGTATAGTAGATCATGATACGCCGCCCTTTGATGCAGAAGATATTAATTGGGGGAAATTTTATTTTAAAAGAAATGACTTTCTAATGATTAGAAAACATTTTCCCATACACTTTTTTTTATTCAGAATAGTAAAAAGGGGAATTCAGGATATTTCTTTCCTTTCGAAGAATTCAAAAGAATTAAAAAAAATGTACTGCTATGCCTATAAAGAGGCTGTAATGAACAGGCAAGGTATAAATAAGATCTATAAACCAGGGTGGAAGCCAGAAAGCAAAAAAAACGGAAAGGAGTAAATATTTCATTCCATATGCGGATTGTGGTATTTAATAAATCAGATGTTAGAGGCGTTAAAAAAGGCTGTATATATGGCAAATATGGATTTGCCAAAATATGGACTCGTCACATTTACCTGGGGGAATGTCAGTGGAATGGACCGGGAAAGCGGATATTTTGTAATTAAGCCAAGCGGAGTACCTTATGAGAAATTAAAGATAGAAGACCTTGTTGTGATGGATCTGCAAATGCACCAGATTGAAGGAAGTTTAAATCCCTCTTCTGATACGGCAACCCATTGTGAATTATATAAAGCATTTCCTCATATCGGTGGCATTGTACATACACATTCCTTGTGGGCAGCCAGCTGGGCCCAGGCCGGAAGGGGAATCCCCTGCTATGGAACGACTCATGCAGACTATGTTTATGGTACGGTTCCCTGTGTAAGAAACCTGACAAAGGAAGAAATGGAAGATTATGAAACAAATACAGGAAGAATAATTGTAAAATATTTTCAGAACGCAGACCCACAGGCAGTCCCCTGTGTTCTGTGTAAAAACCATGGCCCTTTTGCGTGGGGAAAAGATGTAAATGAAGCAGTTCATAATGCTGTAATTCTTGAAGAAATAGCTAAGATGGCGGCCTTAAGCGAGATCATTAATTCAGAGCTGAAAGAGGCGCCACAGGAACTTCAGGATAAGCATTATTTTCGGAAACATGGAGAATCTGCATATTATGGGCAGAAGATTAAGTAAGAAAATGCCGTAGGAAGAGTGCACGAATATGATTTTAAAAATAAGGCGGACGAATTTGGAACTGCTATTTTATATTGCCCTGTTTTGTGAAATATTGGCGATGCAGATAAGTTTAACGACATTACCATATAAGGAACCACTGTTTTTGGGGGTTATGAAATGTTTGCGCTATATGGGATATATTTTGGTATCCATTAAAATTTTATATACGCGTATTGAGTACAAAGAGTTTTTTTTGCTGCTTTTTATTATATGTATGATGGGTGTTCGTATACCTTTTATCGGGCGGTCAACATTCCTGGCGTTTCTGTTTGTCTATGGAATGAAAGGAGTAAACTATAAAAAACTGGCCGAGTTAATGTGCGTTTGGCTCATTACAGGGATTTTGGTTACGATTCTGGGAGGGAGCTTTGGCATTATAGAAAATTGGGGCTACGGTTTGGAATCATCCAGGCCCAGGTTTTCACTGGGATATTTCTATCCAAGTCATGCAGCCAGTGCGATTTTTTACGCGGTTTTACTTTTATGTTATGTTCTCAGGGACAAATTGAAATTATGGCATGTTATTGTAATTGTGATATTTGATTGCTGGCAATATAAAAAGACGGATTCAAGGACAGGTACAGTATTGATTATAGCTGCCGTACTTGCTTTTTATTGCTTAAAGACATTAAAAAGCGAATCTAAGAAAGAAAAAATCTGCAGAGTTATGACGTGGTCTTTCTTAATTTCAGCCTTAATTTCGTTGGGAGGCGCCATGTTTTATGATGACTCATCTCCGAGGTGGCTGCAGGTAAATGCATTTGTTAATAACCGGCTGCAATTAGCCCACCGGGCAGTTAATCAATATGGATTCAGCCTTTTGGGACAGCGTATTGAATGGATAGGCTATGGAGGCTTGGGACATGTATATCAACAATTAAGGGATACATATAATTATGTGGATTGTTCTTATATTAAAATTTTATTAGATGAGGGAGTTTTGTTTTGGATATTTATGTTAGTCGGTTTTACAATTGCTGGCAGACAGGCAGCAGAAAAAAAGGATATTTACCTGTGTACCGCTCTGATGTTTACCGCCGTATATTCTATTATAGAACCCCGATTGTGTGAAATTGGATTTAATCCATTTATTCTTATGCTGGCGGTGCTGATTGATTATAAAGGGAGTTTTATAACCGCGTGCGACAGGAATTATACACAAAGACAGTGGAGAATCAGATAAAATGCGAAGCCATAAATCTCTGACAATTAACTTTATAATGAATATCATTTTGACAATGTCTTCTTTTATTTTTCCACTGATAACATTTCCTTATGTTTCTAGAATTCTGCTTCCGGAGGGAATGGGGAAGGTATCTTTTGCTACCTCCATAATTTCCTATTTTTCTATGATTGCACAACTTGGAATTCCTACTTACGGAATCCGCGCATGCGCCAGGGTGCGCGATAATGAAGAGGAACTGAGCCGGACGGTTCATGAGTTGTTTTTGATTAATCTGATTATGAGTGCAGCTGCCCATATGATGCTGTTTGTATGCATTATTCATATACCAAAATTTTGCCAGGAAAAACCGCTGTTTATGATTATCAGCCTGACCATTGCCTTTAATGCTATTGGTATGGAATGGCTGTACAAGGCATTGGAACAGTATACCTATATCACAGTTCGTTCCATTGTATTTAAAGCTATTGCTCTCATTGCCATGTTTCTTTTCATTCATGAAGAGAAGGACTATGTGTGTTATGGCGGGATTACGATTCTTGCCGCTTCTGCTTCTAATATTTTAAATTTTATTAATATCCGTAAATATATTACTTTAAGATCATTAGGGAATTATAATTTGAAACGGCATATGAAGGCGGTCATTATTTTTTTTGCAATGTCTTGTGCAGCGACGATTTATACAAATCTGGATACGGTTATGCTGGGGTTTATGAAATCAGATGGAGATGTAGGATACTATAACGCGGCGGTCAAGGTGAAAACGATTCTTCTTGGTATTGTGACATCTTTGGGAACTGTGTTGCTGCCAAGGGTTTCTTATTATGTTGAGAATGGTTTTTGGGATGAATTTTATAGAATAGCGGCAAAAGCCATTAAGTTTGTTTTGCTTATTGCCGTTCCTATCTGTGTTTATTTTATACTTTTTGCAGAGGAGACAATTAGATTTTTGTCAGGTGAACTCTATTTTTATTCGATTTTTCCGATGCAGATTATCATGCCCACATTAATATTTATCGGGTTGACAAATATTATGGGAATTCAGGTTCTTGTGCCAATGGGAAAAGAAAAGTATGTTCTGTATTCAGAAATAATAGGAGCTGTTGTTGACTTGTTTATGAATGCGGTACTGATACCCCAATATGCTGCTGCTGGTGCGGCTATAGGAACACTCGCAGCGGAGGCAGCCGTATGGGCTGCTCAACTTTATTTTTTGAGAATCTCTGTAAAAAAAATATATAGAGAAGTTCAATACTTTTTTATTATGGGAGCTGCAGCATTTGCAATGGCAGTTTCCGTTTGGGTGAAATGGATGAACTGGAATGCGTTCATAACATTAGCAGTCTCGGCAAGTTTTTATGTGGGAGGCTATCTATTATTCTTATACTTGGTAAAAGAACCTTTGATTTTGGAAATTGGAAACAAAGTGAAAAGGATGTTAAAATGAGAGAAAAGTGGATTGACAGGGCTAAGGGTATAGCTATGCTTTTAGTAATAATAGGACATGTAAGCGGAGATTTGGAAGGAGTATGGGATTTTAAATTTGTCTATGGTATTCATTTGGTCATGTTCTTTTTACTGAGCGGATATACATTAAAGAAAAAAGAAATTACGAGAAGGTTTATTAATCAGAGATTTGACAGACTAATGGTTCCATATTTTTACACGTGTGCGGCAATTATACTTACCGATGTATTTAATAGTTATTATCTTAATCGTGATGGTTCTATTGAAACGATTACTGGTATTCTTGGAAGAGATTTATTAAGAAGTTTTTTTGCTTCCGGTTCATATAAAACATTTGGAACAATCAATCTGGGAACACGAATTGGAGCTATTTGGTTCTTGCCGGCAATATTTTTTGCCACTCTAATATTTCAACTACTTTTGAAATACATTGCAGATGATGGATATCTTGGGATGATCTCTGGCCTTATTGCTTTTACAGGATATCTTTTGGCGAGATTTATCTGGCTCCCATTTAGTCTTTTGGCAGGTATGATGGCCTGTTTTTTTCTTTGGATTGGTTATGAGATTAAAAGGAAGAAAATACTGGATCGGATAAGATGGTATCATTATATAGCAGCACAGATAGTATTATTCTTGGGAGCTTTCAATGATTATTGTAATGTTGCATTTGTGACAGCTGACATTTCCGATATCTTTATTTCTATACTCGTTGGATTATCCGGATGCCTTATGGTTTATTTGATTTCAAAAAGTGGTTTTGACATGTGGGGGGGGTAGAATATATCGGAAAGATTTCATTAACCGTCCTTTGTACTCATTTGTATTCGTTGGAAACCATGGGATCATACTTTAATGGAATTCTATACAAGACTAATTTAAATGGTAACAGCAGAGTATGGATATATATTTTATTAGAAGTTTTTTTTGCAATATTTGCAGCCATTGTTGTAGAAATACTAAAAAAAATAATGGGACCGGTCAATGATAAATTGAGAAAAAAATCTTTGAAAAGAGATGTATATAGCTATTGTGGAAGAGATGCCGCTGTAGATGTTGCTAAGGGGATTTTCATAATATCAATGTTAGTCGGACATTTTACAATTAATAATATGTTAAGGAGAGTTATTTATTCCTGTCATATGACTGCATTTATATTCTTTTCTGGATATTTTTATAAAAAGTCCTGCAATCTGTGGGAGACGGTTAAGCATGTGATGAGAAATGTTCTGTTCCCATATGTAATATTTGTGGCTGGTGTCATAGTCATCAATTATAATAATTTAAATATTGCCTATATCAAAGAGGTATTTATTAAATATTTGATTGGGATGTCCTTTTCAAAAAAAGTATTTTCCGAAGTCTCGTCAGTAGGGCCTGTATATTTTATATTAATGCTGTTTATTATTCGTCTTACATATCTGGTTGTAGATTATGTCATTAAAAATGAAAGGTATAAATGGCTAGTTATTGCATGTATATCAATTTTTGGAATGGTTCTTGGTGAAAAGGGATTTTGGCTGCCGTGGAGTATTGATATTGCATGTTATGCTATGGTTTTTTATCAACTAGGTGTTTATTTCAGGAAATATGATTTGCTCTCAAAAGTAAAAAGTTCTCATATATTATATTTTATTTTAACACCTATATGGGTATATATGATTTATTCAGGAAGTATGGAGCTTGCAGTAAGAAATTATGGACAGTACGGTTTGGTGATAATAGGCTCTGCAGCAGGAGTATTATCAATATACCAATTATCATCTTATATTTCGGATAAGATGCCTGTGCTTAAGGAAGTATTGCGAATGGCAGGCGAGAGTTCTATGCTTGTTCTTATGATCCATACTTTGATCGGCAGTGAAATAGGCACTGTTGTGTCATGCAGATTTGACAGTAGATATATTCCATATCTGATATGTACGGTAGTTTTACAAATAGTTTTATCATGGTTGGTGAAGAAGGCGCTTGGTGCTTTTAGATTAACAATTTAACCTGCCTTGCCATTTCCACGGTCTCATGATAAAATCATAGATATCACAGGACGAGTGCGCTCCTCTTGCAGGTGGCGCACTTATTTTTTAGGGGATATATGAGGGAGGGACATGGAGAGGATATGGGAGTGTATTTGAACAGTAAAAAGTCCGGTGTTGCTTTTAAAACCATGACCCAATCTGTGTACTTTGTTAAGTTTGCAGATATGGTGCAACGGAAACATTGACGATACGGCAGATAATGCCATAAAACAGATTAAGGACAGGCAGTATGTACTGAATTTTGACGGCAGGCTGGGAGAGGAACCGAAATGTACAGGGCGTATCCTGGCAGTCGGAATTGCTTATGACAGGAAAGATGAAAAGAAACAGCATGAATGCAAGATCCAGGTTCTGCGGGAACGATTATAACTGAGAAGAAAGGGAATAAGGCCGATATGACAAAGATAAACCCCAATATTCTTCCTAAAGAGAAGCATATCCAGACAGAAAAAGTCCAAAATATTTCCCAATATATTAAGCGTGTGAACGAATATATCAAGGTCCGGGGGATAAAGGACGGTACGGTTGTGTACCGGGGGGAGCCAGATGTATATCCGGAGCCCTGCCGCCCCAACATTTTCCGCAGAGGCGTGATGAACGGCAACCGGTTTTTCGAAAAGAGCCTGTTTGACGCCATGAGGCAGAACCGGCTCACCGGGGAGGTGCGGTATCTTGACAATGCCATTGATGCTCAGCACGGGGAGTTTCCCAGCCGTCTTCTGGATGTGTCCTATAATTGTCTGACGGCCTTGTATTTTGCGGTGACGCCCTATTACCACCAAAGGGAAGATTCCATGGATACGAAAGACGGGATGGTATTTCTGTTCTTTGTAGACGAGATCTTCAGCCCAAGCGCGAAGAATACCAATGATAATTATGATGCCATCATCAACCGGGATCAGGAGTGGCATCAGAACCATATCCTTTTTGAAAAGAATCACAAGTTCATTGACCATACAAAGCTTAACAGCCGGATTATTGCCCAGCAGGGAGCTTTTATTTTGTTTCAGGGGGATGAGCCGGAGAGTCTTCCGAAATACATGAGTTATGGAATTCTGATTCCGGGGGAAGCCAAGGCCGGAATGAGAAAGGAATTAAGGCAGTTGTTCGGCATTCACACAGGAAGTATTTATCCGGAGATTATCAACCTGGTAGATGAACTGAGCAGCAAGTCCAGAAAGCTGAACACGGAGGAATTCAGCTGCGGAAATGAACTGGAGTACGCTTTAAGGCAGCTTGACAAGGAGCTGGATTATTATTTTGAGTATATTGTTGAGAACAGCAAAAATGCAAAGGAGGAGGATATGACACGGATTCTGATGCATGTTGAACATGTGATCGACAGTTACCGAAAAGGATTTTTAGAGTTTCAGGAGAATTATGAACGGAGATTTCAAGAAGGGGAAGAGCTGGGAGGACTAAAAAGGCAGGAACTGAACAGGATAATCGGCAAATACAATGGGGCGGTTCAGGTATTTGCAGATAATCTTAAACAATATGATGCAGGAGAATTTGCGGGACAAGAATTGCAGATTTACATAGAAAAAGCGGTGGCCGGATAAAAGGAGGACGGATTGTGGGGGTTATGGCACAAAAGACAAAAAGAATAGAGAATATGAAGGATTACATCAATAAAGTGCTGAGAAACCAGGAGATTGACTGCGGTGATGAGTGGTGGGACCATAAGGAGACCTGGGATGAACTGCAGGGGCTGGCGGCTGCAGAGAGGGATTATGTGACAGGTTTCTCAAAACTTAACAAGGAGATCCGGGAGAAAGTGATCGCTGCAGTATTCTGGAGCGATCCGGCGGAAGTGCTGAAAGCTGTCACAAAAAAGGTGGAAGAACTGGCAAAGGAAGCTTTGACAGGGACAGATAAGGAGGAAGACAAAGAAGAGGGAATCACAGGGATTCAGATCATATTCTTTGTCAGGGACATGAAGAGCAGGATCTGTCTGGAGAGGACATTCGCCAAAGAGACGGTGAAGGCTTTAAGGGCAATGGCCAGGAGATGTTCCGGCAACAAGGATTTGGGAATGCACTGCACTTATGTTCTTCTGAAAAAGTATGACAGCCAGGAGGTGAAGCTGAAGGGTCTGAGGCGCCACGAGATGATGCAGATGCCGCCTATTCAGGGAAAGATCAACCAGGAAGGCGGGACGGAGGTTCAGGATGCGGGGGAGAAGCTCAGCGCATTGGTCTTTACCGTGGATCTTTATCAGCTGGCAGGGCTTTACAACCTCATAGGAGATCGGCTCTTTAAGGATAATGTGCGGCTGGGAATTCGGGAGACTTTGGGAGTTAATGACTCGATACGAAGAACTTTGGAGACGGAACCGGAGCTTTTCTGGTTTAAAAATAATGGGGTTACAATTCTGGTGGAAGATCCTGATTTCATGCCCAGAACCGTGGAAGAGTTAAAGCTGGGCGAGATCGGGCCGGAAAAGGAACCGGATTTTTCCGTAGTAAATGGGGCGCAGACGATCACCGTGGCGGCCAGATGTTTTTTTGACATGGAGTATGACTGTCAGGAAAGCAAGAAGGACTCCGGGGAACAGACAGAATTCTTAAGAAAGCTGGACTATTCCAAGCAGGCTCAGGTACTGTTAAAAATTATCCGTATTTCTGGAGACAAGAGCGGGGACAGAGTTTCCGAGACTGTAAAGGAAATCAGCGTGGCGCTGAACCGGCAAAAGCCAATTAAGATGGAGGATATTGCATTTACCTTACCCTTTATAGAAAAACTTGCAAGGTATCTGGAGCGAAGAGATGCAGGTGATCAGGAAAGATTTCTGTTAGTGCGGCGGGGGGAAGAAAGCGGCATGGGTCAGGAGATGGATCTGGTAGAATTCGCCAGGGCCCGACTGGCCTGTATCGGTCGTCCGGGAGAGGCCAGAAGCCAGGGATCGGGAACTCTTTTGAAGATTCAGACAGAAGAAGATGCAGGGGATACATTCCAAAGGAAAGATATCTTCGTGCCGGAATGGATGGAGGCAGACGAGGAAGAAGAACCGGATCTGTTTCGACATCATTATGGCGCCTTGTGGTTTGCCCATGAAACTGCGAAGGAATACGATAAACAGAGAAAGACTGCTGCAAAAGGCGAAAGCAGCCATATTGCCTCTGTCATCAATAACGGGAAATGGTATTTTACGGCTGTTTTGGTGCAGATGCTTGGTGAACTGACGGCGGAGGTGGGAGATAAGGGAAGAGAACCATATGATTATTCAAGGTTTGCGGTTCCCTTTTCTGATGTTCGTGAGAGGATTCCTGAGGCGATGAAGTGTTTTGCCAGGATTGTGGATTGCCTGGCAGAGGGGAAAGAGGAATACAGGGGGCTGAGTTCCAACCTGTTTAAGCGGAATGATCTTTACAGGGAGATTATGGGCGAGATCACAGGGGTGTATCGCACTGCCTGGCATGAGGATGAAGAGAGCAGACTGGAGAGGGAAATACGGAAACTGACAGGGCTTTTCCCCGTGGCCGAGAAGGCTTTTGCACAGGCGGAGGCTGCCGCAGGGATGATGGAAGCCGGGGCAAAACTTATGGGGGCCGTCCCAGAGGCTTTGGGAGTGAACCCGGATGTTTTGGGAAGATCCGCAGAGGAGACGCCAAAGAGAAAAACCGTGAAAAAGAGGGACACCGGTTTTCTGATTCTCAATGGAAAGGAATACCGATGGACAAAACTTTCCATGGCCCAGGCCTATATAGCGGAATATATACTGACGAATTATGAGGTTACAGAGGAACTGTTAGAAGAAGTTTCCGACTGGATGACTGACCGGGAGGAAGTGGGGACCGGAAAGACAGGATATTTCCGCTCTGTTCAGAAGATAGAGGTGAAGGGAAAGGCTTACTGGGTTGGAACCTCATCAAATATTGAGGTAAAGTGCCGCCAGGCCAGGCGCCTCTGCCGTGGGGCCGGCGTCAGGGAATACGAGATTCTATGGTATGTGGATTCATCGGAGAAACCGGTATTTTGTTCATAATGTGTCCAAAAGTTATACCAGATTCCCTGCTATCTGAACTGCCAGGGGGAAACTGGTAACAGTTCAGACAGATATCTTGACAGACCAGAGAGATTACGATATTATCATATCTTACATGAGCTGTTTTTTCATGTCTTATAAAACAGCATAACAGGACTAATTGAAAGAGGAAGGGTGTCGGGAGATTGGGCTTTCTGGCCCCTATGGCAGAATGGAGGATATGATGAAGAAAGTAGTGAAGTTTGGCGGCAGTTCCCTTGCCAGTGCCAGGCAGTTTAAGAAGGTGGGAGATATCATCCGCTCCGACAAGTCCAGAAGATATGTGGTTCCCTCTGCGCCGGGGAAGCGCAATGATAAGGACGAGAAGGTGACGGATCTTCTGTATCAGTGTTATGATGCCGCCTCTGGGGGAACTTCATATAAGAAGATTCTGGAGAAGATTAAGAAGCGGTATGAGGAGATTATCGACGGGCTTAACCTGAATTTGAATCTGGACTCTGAGTTTGACAGGATCGAAGAGAATTTCATCGCCAAAGCGGGCAGGGATTATGCCGCGTCAAGGGGCGAGTACTTAAACGGCCTGGTCATGGCGGAATATCTGGGCTTTGAGTTCATTGATGCTGCGGAAGTGGTGTTCTTTCATGATAACGGCGTATTTGACGCGGAGGCTACGGATAAGGAGCTGTCAGAGCGGCTGGAGCATGTGGATCGTGCGGTGATTCCGGGATTTTATGGTTCCAGGCATGACGGAACGGTAAAGACGTTTTCCAGAGGCGGTTCTGATGTGACAGGGTCCATCGTGGCTAAGGCGATCCATGCCGACATGTATGAGAACTGGACGGATGTGTCAGGATTTCTGGTGACGGATCCCAGGGTTGTGGAGAATCCTCAGGTCATTGAGACCATCACTTACCGGGAACTGAGAGAGCTGGCTTATATGGGAGCCAGTGTGCTCCACGAAGACGCCATCTTTCCTGTGCGCAAGGAGGGAATTCCCATCAATATCCGCAATACCAACCGTCCGGATGACAAGGGAACCCTGATTGTGGAGAGCACCTGCAGAAAGCCCAAATACACCATTACGGGAATTGCGGGAAAGAAAGGATTCTGTTCCATCAATGTGGAGAAGGCTATGATGAACTCCGAGGTGGGGTTTGGGAGGAAAGTTCTGCAGGTATTTGAAGATTACGGGATTTCCTTCGAACATATGCCTTCAGGAATTGATACTATGACTATTTTCGTCCATCAGTCAGAGTTTGAGGAGTACGAGCAGTCTGTCATCGCGGGAATCCACAGAGCCGTGGAGCCGGATTATGTGGAGATGGAGTCGGATCTGGCCTTAGTCGCCGTAGTGGGCCGGGGCATGAAGGCTACCAGAGGGACTGCGGGAAGGATCTTCTCGGCCCTGGCCCATGCCAGAGTGAACGTGAAGATGATCGACCAGGGGTCCAGTGAACTCAACATCATCATCGGTGTGAAGGACGGGGACTTTGAGACGGCCATTAAGGCGATTTATGATATCTTTGTGACAGCGGAACTGTAGACGGCTTTATCTGAGAGAAACGCACCTCTCCTTAACGGCAATGGGATATACTTTCAGTATAATAGAACCAGAAGAACATGCAAAGGCCGCTTTTATTTCTCCGTAAAGTGTGGTATACTAACACTTAACAAAATGTTCGGAAAATATTCCAAGGAGGGGCAAGCGTATGCTGGAGAAGATTGATTTATCGAAAAAGGTGGACAAAAACACATTTAAGCAGGTTATGGAGACAGAGAGCGGAAGATTAGCCGTTCTCCAGAGAGAGTGCAAGGCGGCGGGGATTCCGGTGATGATCGTTTTTGAGGGAATGGGTGCGGCAGGAAAGGGCGTACAGATCAACCGTCTTATTCAGGCTCTGGATCCCAGGGGATTTTCCGTATATGCCACCAACACATCCAACGAAGAGGAGCAGATGAGGCCGTTTTTGTGGCGTTACTGGACGAAAACGCCGGCCAAAGGCAGAATCGCTATCTTTGACCGCAGCTGGTACTCTATCGTTCAGAGAGATCGGTTCGACTGTCCGGATAAGGAACTGGATCTGGAGGGGGCTTTCCAGGATATCCTGTCTTTTGAAAAACAGTTAAGCGACGACGGAACGGTGATTATCAAGCTGTTCCTCCATATCTCCAGGGAGGAGCAAAGGAAGCGGTTTAAGAAACTGGATGATTCCAAGGAAAGCTCCTGGAGGGTGAATAAGCAGGACTGGAAGAGAAACAAGGAATATGACGCCTACTTAAAGATCAACGAGGAGATGCTTGAGAATACGGATACGGAGTTCGCACCCTGGACGATTATTGAATCCACAGACAGGGATTATGCGGCGATGAAGATCATGACTACGGTAGCGGACCGCCTGGCCTATGTCCTGGAGAAGAAAAGGGAGGAGGAGAAGGTATCCTCCAAGAAGAAAAAGGACCAGATGCCCGGAGAACGGTTTCATAACGGCGTGCTGTCCGGCATTGACTTATCCAAGAGTCTCACAAAGGATGAGTACAAGAAAGAACTGGACCGTCTCCAGAGACGTCTTGAGAAGCTTCACAATGAACTGTACCGTTTACGAATCCCCGTAGTGCTGGGCTTTGAGGGCTGGGATGCAGGAGGCAAGGGCGGAGCCATTAAGCGTCTTACAAGCCATCTGGACCCCAGAGGATATCAGGTGAATCCTACGGCTTCCCCCAACGATATTGAAAAGGTACACCATTATCTGTGGCGGTTCTGGAACAATATGCCCAAGGCAGGCCACATCGCCATCTTTGACCGCACGTGGTACGGGCGCGTCATGGTGGAGAGAATCGAAGGATTCTGCACGGAAGCCGAGTGGAAGCGGGCCTATCAGGAGATCAACGAGATGGAATCCCATATGGCAAACTACGGCGCCGTGATCTTAAAGTTCTGGCTCCATATCGACAAGGATGAGCAGGAGCGCAGGTTTAAGGAGCGTATGGAGAATCCGGCCAAACAGTGGAAGATCACGGAAGAGGACTGGAGAAACAGGGAGAAGTGGGATCAGTACGAGCAGGCTGTTGACGAGATGCTGGTGCGCACCTCCACCACCTATGCCCCCTGGATTGTGGTGGAAGGCAATTCCAAATATTACGCCAGAGTCAAGGTGCTTCGGACGGTAGTGAAGGCCCTGGAAGCGAAGATAAAAGAGGTTAAGAAACAGAATTCATGAGTAAAGTATTGATCATCGGCGGTGGCGCAGCTGGTATGGCAGCGGCCATCGCCGCCGCAGGTTGTGGCCATGAGGTCCATATATATGAGAAAAATGAAAAGCTGGGGAAGAAAGTCTATATTACGGGAAAGGGACGATGCAATGTGACCAATGCCTGCGGTATGGAAGAGATGATGGCCGGCATTGTGACCAATTCCCGGTTTTTGTACAGCAGTTTTTACGGGTTTACCAACAGGGATATGATGGAGCTGTTGGAGAGAAACGGCTGTCCTTTGAAGGTGGAGAGAGGAGGCAGGGTATTCCCTGTGTCCGACAAGTCTTCTGATGTTATCGGCGCCCTCACAAGGCAGATGAAGGAGCTTGGAGTCAGGGTTCATCTTTTCAGCCAGGTACAGGAACTGATCATAGAAGAGGGAGTCCTAAAGGGACTGATTCTTGCCAGAGGAAAAGAAAGGGTATATGGAGATCAGGTGATCGTAGCTACAGGAGGGCTTTCCTACGAAGCCACAGGGTCTACGGGGGATGGATACCGCTTTGCCAGAGAAAGCGGCCACAAGATTAAGGAGACTTCTCCGGCTTTGGTTCCTTTCTGCGTGAAAGAGCCGGCGGTAAAAGAGCTCCAGGGCCTGTCTCTGCGCAACATCGAAGCTGTGATTCTGGACGGGAAAAGAGAAATTTACCGGGAATTCGGAGAACTTTTGTTTACCCATTTCGGTGTCAGCGGCCCCGTTGTACTGAGCGCCAGCAGCTATGCCGCGGCAATTATCAGACAAAGGCCTTTGACTCTCTCCATTGATTTAAAGCCGGCCCTTGATGAGGAACAGCTGGATGCCAGAATCCGGAGGGACTTTGAAGAATGCTCCAACAAGCAGTTCAAGAATTCTTTAGGACATCTTTACCCGGCAAAGCTCATACCGGTGATCATGGCCCGAAGCGGCATTGCTCCGGAGAAAAAGGTCCATGAGATCACAAGGGAGGAACGGCGCAGACTTCTCATGGTATCCAAATCATTTACCCTGACTTTGACCGGGCTTCGGGGCTATAAGGAGGCCATTATCACCCAGGGAGGCGTGGCCGTGAAGGAGGTGAATCCTTCTACTATGGAGTCCAAGCTGGTGAAAAATCTATATTTTGCAGGGGAAGTCCTTGACCTGGACGGAGTCACCGGCGGATATAATCTCCAGATTGCCTGGTCTACGGGATGGGCGGCAGGGAGCTATATTATCTGAAAAACAAAAAGACAGAAGGAGAGACGTATACATGACGACCTATAATATTGCCATCGACGGTCCGGCAGGAGCCGGAAAAAGCACCATTGCCAAAATGGCGGCGAAAAAACTGGGATTTATCTATGTGGACACGGGAGCCATGTACCGGGCTATGGCTTTGTACATTTTGAGGCAGGGCATTGACCGGGGAGATGAGGAGGCTGTGGGAAGGGCCTGCAAAGACATGGATATCTCTCTGCGCTACGAGAACGGGGTGCAGCAGGTCTGGTTAAACGGGGAGGATGTGTCGGGACTCATCAGAACAGAGGAGGTAAGTCAGACCACTTCCGCCATCTCCGTCTATGCCCCGGTGCGGCAGAAACTGCTGCAGCTCCAGCAGGAGCTGGCCAGGACAAACAACGTGATTATGGACGGACGTGATATCGGAACCTGTGTTCTTCCCCATGCCCAGACCAAGATCTATCTGACTGCCAGCAGCCATGTGCGGGCCGTGAGACGGTTTAAAGAACTGGAAGAGAAAGGCCAGATGTGTAATTTGGAAGAAATTGAGCAAGATATAATAGAAAGGGATTATCGGGATATGCACCGTGAGATTGCTCCTCTCAAACAGGCGGAGGATGCGGTCCTCATTGATTCCTCCCATATGGCCATAGATCAGGTGTCAGACGCCATCATAAAGGCGGCAGGAGAACGGGGATTGGAGGACAGAGGATAGCCCATGGAGGTAATCGTTGCGAAGACAGCAGGTTTCTGCTTCGGCGTCAGACGGGCAGTGGAACAGGTATATGAGCAGATTGATCATGGAAAGAGGCCGGTCTATACCCTGGGTCCCATAATTCACAATGAGGAAGTGGTGCGGGATCTAGAGGAAAAAGGCGTGACTGTGCTGGAAAATGAGGACGCTCTGGAAAAGGTTTTGGAGGGAACCGTGATTATCCGGTCTCATGGAGTCGGCAAGGCAGTCTACGAGAAGGCCAAAAAGCAGGGTCTTTGTATGGTGGACGCCACCTGTCCCTTTGTGAAGAAGATTCACCGCATCGTGGAGGAGCGAAGCAGAGAGGGATATCGGGTTATTATTGCGGGGGATGAGACCCACCCGGAGGTGGAAGGAATCCGGGGTTGGGGAGATGAGAAGACTCTGGTAGTGAAAAATGAAAAAGACATAGAAAATTTACCGGATCTCACAGGTGAAAAACTGTGTATTGTATCCCAGACGACATTTAATTACAATAAATTTAAAGAATTAGTTGAAAAATTTTCGGAAAAGGGTTATGATATATTTGTTTTAAATACGATTTGCAATGCAACACAGGAAAGACAAGTGGAAGCTGAACGTATAGCTTCGCAGGTAGATGCCATGATTGTCATAGGCGGAAAGAACAGTTCCAATACCCGCAAACTGTACGAGATATGCCGAAAGGAGTGTAAAAACACCTATTACATTCAGACTCTGGGCGATTTCGATCCTGAAAGTGTAAGTTCTGTGCGCAGCGTAGGTATTACAGCAGGGGCGTCCACCCCGAAGAATATTATTGAGGAGGTTCATACTAATGTCAGAGTTAAACGAGTTTGAACAAATGTTGGAAGATTCATTAAAAACTATACGTACAGGAGAGATTGTCACTGGTAAGGTCATCGACGTCAAAGAAGACGAAATCGTTTTGAATATTGGCTACAAGTCCGACGGCATTATTCCAAGAAACGAATATACCAACGAATCTGGTGCGGATCTGACTTCCCTGGTACATGTGGGTGATGAGATGGAGGCCAAAGTCATAAAGGTGAATGACGGGGAAGGCCAGGTTGCTTTGTCCTATAAGAGACTGGCAGCTGACAGAGGCAACAAAAGATTAGAGGAAGCATTTAACAATCAGGAAGTATTGACTGCAAAAGTAGCTCAGGTACTGGACGGTGGTTTGAGCGTTGTGGTTGAGGAAGCCAGAGTGTTTATTCCGGCAAGCCTGGTGTCCGATTCCTATGAGAGAGATCTGTCCAAGTATGCAGGCCAGGAGATTGAGTTCGTGATCACAGAGTTCAATCCCCGCAGGAGAAGAATCATTGGCGACCGCAAGCAGCTTATGATCGCAAAAAAGGCCGAGATGCAGAAAGCCCTGTTTGAGAGAATCCAGGTAGGCGACAGAGTGGAAGGTACGGTTAAGAATGTAACGGATTTCGGTGCGTTCATCGACCTTGGCGGAGCAGACGGACTGCTTCATATATCAGAGATGTCCTGGGGCCGTGTGGAGAATCCTAAGAAGGTATTCAAGGCGGGTGAGGTCGTTACAACCATGATTAAGGACATCAACGGCGAGAAGATCGCCTTAAGTCTTAAGTTCCCGGAGGCCAATCCTTGGGCTGACGCTGCTTTCAAGTATGCGGCAGGCAATGTGGTGACTGGAAGAGTCGCCCGTATGACAGACTTCGGCGCCTTCGTGGAGCTGGAGCCGGGAGTTGACGCTCTCCTTCATGTGTCTCAGATCTCCAGAGAGCATGTGGAGAAGCCGGCTGACGTGTTGTCCATCGGTCAGGAGATCGAGGCAAAGATCGTTGATTTTAATGAGCAGGACAGAAAGATCAGTCTGAGCATGAAAGCCCTTCAGATTCAGGCTGAGGCAGCAGAAGCGGAAGCAGACGTTGTGGATGTGGACGTGGAAGCTATGGCAGCAGAGGACGCTGAGTAAGTCCCCAACATAAGAGATCAGGAAGGACCGCCAGCCCTTATGGGTTGGCGGCCCTTTTCCATGAAAGGCATCGGGGATATGACAGAAAGAATTGACAGTATAAGGGAGAAGTATGAGCATGGAGATAAAAGCGATTGTGGTGGATAATTCCCCGGAGTTAAAGCAGAGGCTGGTGACCATATTGTCAGCCATGGAGGATGTGACGGTCTGCAGAAGTTTTGACGACGCCGCGGCCGCCATGCAGTATGTGGAGGAGAATCCGGTGGATCTGGTGTTTTCCGATGTGGTGATGCCGGAGATCAGCGGAATCACTCTAGCTTCCATGATTTATGAAAGAAAAGAGCACCCGGAAGTGATATTGCTTTCGGGAATTCCAGGGTTTTCTCTGGAGGCCTGGAAGATACGGGCTTTCGGGTTTATCATCAAACCTTATACCAGGGCTCAGATTACAGAGATGCTGAAGAAGTACAGACAGGCGGTGAAGGAAGGGCTTCTGGAGCGGGATGTCGTGCATGTGGGGGAGAGGTAAGGATTGCCTGCCGGGATCAGATATGGGCATATGAAATTTGTAAGGGACTTCTGAAAAGTGGTCCTTTTTTTGTCTGTAACTACTTGACAACTAATATTATATAATATATAATATAGTCAACAAAACAATATTGTAATTTTGAACAATAAGACAAGGAGTGAAGATATGGTGTTTAACACGGGCGCAGCTCTTCTGGATGCAATCGTGCTTGCCGTGGTGTCCAGGAAGCTGGAAGGAACCTATGGTTACAGGATTACCCAGGATGTGAGGGGAGCCATAGAGGTTTCGGAGTCCACCCTTTACCCGGTTCTGCGCAGACTACAGAAAGAGGACTGTCTAGAGGTTTACGATCTTGCCATCGACGGCAGGAATCGGAGATATTACAAGATTACGGAGAAGGGGCGGGTGCAGCTGAACTTGTACAGAAGCGAGTGGAGCATTTACTCCGGGAAAATCTCACGTATACTGGAGGAGACATAAGTGATGAATAAGATGGAGTTTATGGAAAGGCTGGAATATCTGCTGTCCGATATTCCTGAGGAAGACAAGGTAGATGCCCTTGCCTATTACAGAGACTATCTGGAGGAAGCGGGAGACCATGCAGGCCAGGCGATGGAAGAGTTCGGAAGTCCGGAGCGCATCGCTGCCATTATCCGGTCTGACCTGTCAGGGGGAATGGAAGAGGGCGGCGCTTTTACGGAGAGAGGATTTGAGGACGAGAGATTCCGTGACCCTAATTACGCGGTGGCGAAAAGGTACGATCTGCCGGAGGTGAAGGAGCAGGAAGGCCAGGGGACAGCATCCGGTTCAGATAAAGGGGAAGATCATGGAAAGTCTAAGACGCCGCCCCGCACCAACAAGGCTTTAAAGGCGGTTCTGTGGATTATTTTGATTATCGCGGCCAGTCCTATTCTTGTGGGAGCAGGAGGAGTGGTCATGGGGATTGCGGCAGGAGCCATAGGGCTTCTGGTGGGAGCCATAGCCCTTCTGGCAGCGGTGACTCT
Source organism: Clostridiaceae bacterium (assembly GCA_910574345.1). GTDB lineage: Bacteria > Bacillota > Clostridia > Lachnospirales > Lachnospiraceae > UBA3402. The sequence continues at coordinate 196,102 of CAJSZV010000003.1, forward strand.
TGCCCTGCTTTTAGGGGGATTCGCATTATGTGCCTTGGGAATTATTTCCATGATTTCCTGGCTTCCGGGAGGGCTCCTTGTATTTGGAGCCGGAGTGGTGGTTATGGGAATCGGAATTTTAAGTCTCATGGTGTCCATTTTGTTTTATGGGAAATGTCTGCCATGGATGATTCGGGGTGTAGTAAATGGAATCAGCCGGCTGATTTATGGAAGGAGGAAAAAGATATGAAAAGATGGATGAAAGGTATGCTGGCCGCCGCTGTTGTCTGTATGGCAGCAGGGACGGCGGTGTGTGGTGTGGCATGGGCTATGGGAGGAAGATTTTCCCATTACCGCCATAAAAGATACGGAATTACGGCGGAAGACAGAACGGAACCGGAGTCCGAAAGGGAAGAGGTTCTTCAGAAGGAGAATAGGATAAGTCCCGATGATCCGGGCAGAAGGGTGTATGCGGAATCGGAACCCTTTCAGGAGACGGAGAAGACATATGGCGGATGGCTTATGATAGAGGGGAATCCGATTAAGGAACTGGAGATCACAGTAGGCGGGTTGTATGCGGAGGTAATATTTGATGAAGGGGCGGAGGAGATCACGGTAGATCTCAGCAATGATGATTACCGGTATGATCAGGAGGTGGATGATGATACCCTTAAGATCAATGTACGAAAAAGAAAGGATACCTTTGATGCTCTGTCTGATTTTGATCAGTCCGGCGACATAGGAGCAGTCATTCGAATTCCGGCAGGCTGTGTATTCCAGGATGTGGAGCTGGAGGTAAACGGGGGAATGCTGCTTGTCGGCGGAATTACGGCTGACACCTTGGATCTTGAACTGAAGGCGGGAGGCTTGGAAGTGGTCAACAGCAATGTAGGAGAACTGAACGGCGACTGCAAAGCCGGTGAATTATTTTATGAAGGAACAGTCCAGCGGCAGATCGAGGCGGACTGCAGTGCAGGAACCATTGAATACGCCCTTACAGGCAGCGAAACAGATTTTAATTATGAACTGGAAAAAGAGATGGGAAGCATCGTGATCAACGGAACGGAGAGAGGACAGTTTGATAAAAAAGAAGTGGTGAATCATCCGGGAGCCGGCAAGAAGGCGGAGCTGGAGTGCAAGGTTGGGGCGGTCAGTATTAATTTTTCCGAACCATAAAAGGCGGCCTGATAAAGAAGGAAAAAGAAAGGAGAAAAAGCATGGACTTAGGAAAGAAATTGTATAAATCATCGGTCAACCGCATGTTGTGCGGTGTCTGCGGAGGGATCGGAGAATATCTGAATGTGGATTCCACCCTTATAAGACTTGTGTGGGCAATCTTCGCCTGTACAGGCACAGGGATTCTGGCCTATTTTATCGCAGCGATTATCATTCCGTCAGACACCTGTCAGTAAGGTACACAACATCGAATAGACACAGAAGAAACGGGTATACTCTTAGAGAAGTAAGGAAAGGAGTGTACCCGTTAATTATGCCTAAAAAGAAAAATGAAAAACCATTTGATCCGGCCAGTTTAAAGACACCGGAGGATTTGCTGAAATTCGAGATCGCCACAGAATTAGGACTCAGCCATAAGGTCATGGAACAAGGATGGCGCAGCCTGACAGCCAAAGAGAGCGGAAGAATCGGGGGGCTTATGACAAAGCGGAAGAGGGAGATGAAACAGGAGGCTTTAAAGGACGTTGCAGGATTAGAGGAATCGTAGTATGATAGGGGGGGGGAGGTGGGGTCGGTTGAGAACCGGATATACTACTGGAACCTGTGCGGCAGCGGCGGCGTGGGCGGCGGCGTGGGATGCGTTTGGAGGACTGAAAAGAGCCTGGGGTATGGCTCGGCTGCCGGACGGGCGGAAGGTTCGCCTGCCTGTGGGAACAGAGCAGGAAGGGAATCGCACATGGTTTTGGGTCAGGAAAGACGCAGGAGATGACCCGGATGTGACCGACGGTTGTTTCGTCTATGCTGCGGTGGAGCCGGCAGAGGCCCTGACAGATGCAGGGGAGGCCGGAATTGGGGAGAAAGTCAGGGAGCACAGGGAAAAGGCCTGGTATGGTTCTGACGAGTATCCTTTTTTGTTTCTTACGGGAGGGCCGGGCATCGGCGTGGTGACAAAGCCGGGCTTGTCCTGTCCTGTAGGGTATTATGCCCTTAATCCCGTTCCCAGAGCCATGATTTTTCAGGCGGCGGGAGAAGTCTATGAGGAACTGGGCATGAAGGGAAATTATGTCATACGGATTAAGATTCCGGCTGGCCGGGAACTGGCCGGGAAAACGTTTAATCCCAGGCTGGGTATTAAAGGCGGCATATCCGTTCTGGGCACCAGCGGGATTGTGAATCCCATGAGCGAGGAGGCCTTAAAGGACACCATCGGACTTGAGATCCATATGAGACGGACAGGAGGAGAGGATTCTCTCATTCTGGTTCCGGGCAACTATGGGGAAGAGTTTTTAAGGAAAAACCTGGGGATTTCCATAGACAGAGCAGTGCGGTGCAGCAATTTTGCGGCGGATGCCGTTCGCATGGCAGCAAGAGAAGGCATAAGAAAGATTTTGTTTGTGGGTCATCTGGGAAAACTGGTGAAGGTGGCAGGGGGTGCGGAAAATACCCACTCCCGGTACGGCGACAGGAGAATGGAAATCCTGGCGGAATGCGCGGAGCATGCGGGAGCTTGCCTTCATTTGCCGCGGACAGAGGAGATAAAAAGACGGATTCTTGGGTGCAATACCACGGAGGAAGCCATAGAATGTTTGGAACGGGAAGGCTTAAGACAGCAGGTTATGGCTGACGTAACGGAAAGGATTCAAAGGCAGATGAAGGAATGGGGAGAAAAAAAGGTGCAGATAGAAGTGCTGACATTTTCTTCCGTTTACGGTATACTGGGAATGAGCAGCTTTTGTGAACAGATGATTCAGGAATGGAGAGAACGACAGATATGAAGGGAACATTATACGGCATAGGAGTGGGGCCGGGGGATCCGGAGGATATGACCTTGAAGGCGGTCAGAATCTTGAAACAGTGTCCGGTGATTGCGATTCCGAAAAAGGAGCCGGACCGCTGTGTTTCCTATCGAATCGCTTTGCAGGCAGTGCCTGAGATCAGGGATAAGATACTGGTGTGCGTGGATGTGCCCATGACCAAGAACCGGGATCAAAGCAGGGAAAGCTACCGTGAGGGAGCAAAAAAAATTGCCGCCTATCTGAGGCAGGGGCATGATGCGGCTCTTCTCACCTTGGGAGATGCCACAATCTACGCCAGCGACAGGTATCTGTTAAATGAAGTGAAAAACATGGATTTTCCGGTACAGGTGGTAAATGGCATTCCTTCCTTCTGCAAAGCTGCGGCAGAACTTAAGATTTCTCTGGGGGAGAGGGATGAGGAGATCCATATCTTACCAGGCTCCTATCATATAGAAGAAAGTCTGAAACTTCCGGGGGTGAAGGTCCTGATGAAAATGGGAAAGAATTACGGACAGGTAAAAGAAATTCTTGCCGGAGGAAGTTATGAGGTGCATATGGCACAAAACTGCGGAATGGAAGGGGAACAGCTCTATGATTCCCTGGAGGCCATGCCTTCTGAGGCCGGGTATTATTCCCTGATGATTGTGCGGAATAAGGAATGTGAGAGGGATACATAATGGTTTATTTTGTAGGTGCAGGACCGGGGGCGGAGGATCTGATTACGGTGAGAGGAGCAAGGCTTCTCAAAAAGGCGGATATGGTAATTTATGCAGGGTCTCTGGTGAATCCGGAACTGCTGAAGGAGACGAGGGAGGACTGTGAGATCTATAACAGCGCAGGCATGACCCTGGAGGAAGTGATTCAGGTCATGGTTCGAGGGGAGACGGAGGGAAAGATCATTGTAAGGCTTCACACAGGGGATCCCTGTGTCTATGGCGCCATCCGGGAGCAGATGGACAGCCTTGAACAGAAGGGGATTGCCTGGGAGATATGTCCCGGTGTCAGTTCCTTTTGCGGTGCAGCGGCGGCTTTGAACATGGAGTACACTCTTCCCGGCGTGTCTCAGAGTGTGGTGCTGACCCGCATGGCAGGCAGAACGCCGGTGCCGGACCGGGAATCCATCGCCTCCTTTGCCGCCCACAAGGCGGCTATGGTGATTTTTTTAAGCGCCGGTATGATGGAAGAGCTTTCCCATGAACTGATGAGAGGAGGATATGATCCTGACACGCCGGCGGCCATCGTCTATAAGGCCACCTGGCCCGATGAGAAGAGAATCCTCTGTACCGTTGGAACCCTGGCCGGGAAGGCCAGGGAGCAGGGCATTGCCAAGACCGCTTTGGTGATTGTGGGGGACAGCGTGAGACAGGCAGATTATGACCGCTCCAACCTGTATGATCCCGGATTTACCACGGAATACCGAAGGGGAAGGGAGTAGAGTGTGAGGGAAGAGAATCTTCGGGTCGCCCTTATAAGTTTTACGGCCAGAGGCTTTCAGGTGAACCGGCTTCTGCAGCGGGAACTGAAAAAAAGAGGGTATCTGTGTACAAGCTATGAAAAACGCGGCTCCCGGTCGGGAAAGGGGGATTTCGGCCATCAGGAGACGGTGGTTTTTGCAGAGGAATCCGTGAGAGAATGGACAGGAAAACGATTTTCCGATTCCGGGGTTCTCATCTTTATCGGGGCCGTGGGCATCGCCGTTCGCTCCATGGCTCCATGGGTGAAGGATAAATGGACGGACCCGGCAGTCATCGCGGTGGACGAGGCAGGCACTTATGTGATCCCTCTCCTGTCAGGCCATGGGGGAGGCGCCAATGAACTGGCTGTGGAGGCAGCGAAAATTCTGAAAGGAATTCCCGTCATCACCACAGCCACGGACATAAACGGCAGATTTGCCGTGGATGTGTTTGCCGTGAAAAACGGTCTCTCCATTATGGACAAAACCCTTGCAAAGGAGATTTCAGCGGCGGTTCTTGAAGGCAGTCAGGTGGGAATGTTCAGCCATTATCCCATAGAGGGCAGGATGCCAGGGGAACTGGTATCTGAGGAAAAGAGGGATAACAATATTTGGATTACCAGACGCCGGTCAGAATCTCCGGGTTTAAAGCTGGTGCCCAAGGTGATCCATATCGGAGTGGGATGCCGAAGAGATGCGGATGCCGGGAAGATCAGAACCGTTGTCCTTAAGACTCTAAAGGACTGGGACTGCCTGCCGGAATCCGTGGCGGCAGTGGCAAGCATTGACCGGAAAAGGGATGAGGAAGGGATTCTGAAACTGGCAGAATATTTTCATGTGCCTTTTCACACCTTCTCCGCCAGGGAGCTTTCAGAAGTCATGGGAAGGTTTGAAGAGTCCTCCTTTGTGGCCGAAGTCACAGGTGTGGGAAATGTCTGTGAGCGGGCAGCTTTCCTGTCCGCAAAAGGGGGACAGATCATCTGCCCCAAACAAATAGATTCCGGTGTGACAGTGGCATTGGCTGAGGAAAACTGGAAAGGAACTTTCGAATATGGATGAGAAAACATTGTATGTAGTGGGAATCGGTCCGGGGGAATATGAACAGATGACGTTCAAGGCGGCAGGGGCCCTGAACCGGAGTCAGATTCTCATAGGATATACCCTGTATATTGATTTAATCAGGGAATATTTTCCGGGAAAAGAATACATGGCCACGCCAATGACCAGGGAAGTGGACAGGTGCCGCATGGCCTTTGAGAAAGCGGACGAGGGATATGCGGTGTCCATGGTATGCAGCGGCGACGGGGGAATCTACGGAATGGCAGGGCTGATTCTGGAACTGGCGGAACAATACCCGGAAGTTTCCGTGGAGGTGGTGGCAGGAGTCACGGCGGCCAGTTCCGGAGGGGCAGTTCTTGGAGCACCTGTATGCCATGATTTTGCGGTGATCAGTTTAAGCGACAGGCTGACGCCTAAAGAGCTGATCAAAAAGCGTCTGGAGTGCGCCGCCATGTCCGACATGGTGATCTGTCTCTATAATCCTGCCAGCAGGCACAGAAAAGACTATCTGAGATGGGCATGTGAAGTGGTGGGGAGTTATCAGAGTCCGGACACGGTCTGCGGCCTGGTGAGGAATATCGGAAGAGAGGGGGAGACCTGGAAGACCATGACCCTCAGGGAACTGACGGAGACAGAGGCGGATATGTTTACCACCGTCTATATAGGCAGTTCCCGGACTGTAATCCGCGGAGGGCGCATGATCACTCCCAGAGGATATGAATATGTGTAAGATCATAATCTTCGGAGGCACTGCGGAGGGAAGAAAACTGGCATGGTACTGCGCCGGACATGAGATCGCTGCCGCCGTCTGTGTGGTGTCGGAGTACGGAGCCGGACTCCTTCCGGAAAGCCCCTGTATAACCATATGGGAAGGAGAAAAGGATCGGGAGGACATAGAGGCCCTTTTGGTCCGGGAAAAGCCAAAGATGGTTCTGGACGCCACCCACCCTTACGCCGCCGCGGCGACGGAGAATATAAAGGAGGCCTGTGCGGGCCAGAAGATAACTTACATACGCATAGTCAGAGACAGCCAGGCACAAGGGGCGGAAGGGGATGTGCGGTGGGTTTGCTCAGCTAAGGAGGCGGCTGACTATCTGTCCTTAGCAGAGGGAAACATTCTTTTGACAACGGGTACTAAGGAACTGGGGATATTTGCCGGAATCAGGGATTTTGAGAAGCGGGTCTATGCAAGAGTCCTGCCTGATGAGAAGGCCGTGAGGCTGTGCCGGGATATGGGGCTTGCAGGTTCCCATATTATGGCCATGCAGGGACCTTTTTCCGCGGAAATGAACCGGGCCATGGTGTCCGTGACAAAAGCGAAATACCTGGTGACCAAGGAGTCGGGGACAGCCGGAGGATTCCTCCAGAAACTGGAGGCGGCGGAGGCCATGAAGATTCAGGCAGTGGTCATCGGAAGACCTCCGGAGTCTGAGGGCATAAGCCTGGAGGAGGCCATGAAGCTCATAAGCCCTTACGGCAGAATGTTCAGACAAAGGATTTTTCTGGTGGGCATAGGCATGGGGGGAGAAGGACAGCTGACAGGGGAGGCGGTTTCCTGCCTTGAGAGGGCCCAGGCAGTGATCGGGGCGGGGTCTATGGTGGAAAGGGTGGATAAGTGGTGCAGAGGGAAGGAGACCTTTCTCTCCTACAAGCCTGAGGAGATTGTCCCATGGCTTGAGGAACACGCTTATATTGAAGAAGCGGCCATTGTCTATTCCGGCGACACAGGGTTCTACAGCGGTGCCGGAGCCATGGCAAAACGCCTGGAACAGGAAGGGCAGCGCTATGAAGTGGTGATGGTGCCGGGGATTTCCACCGTATCTTTCCTGTGCGGAAAGCTTAAGACCTCCTGGGAAGATGTATATCTGGCAAGTCTTCACGGACGGGAGGCTAATGTGGAGGAGATGCTTAGAAGGCACAGACGGGTATTTCTCCTGATGGAGGGCACAAAATCCGTGGACAGACTGTTAGAAAGGCTTAAAAGGGAAGGATACGGAAAAGTCAGGATGTCAGGGGGCATGTCCCTGTCCCGTGCCGGGGAACGGATTGTAACGGGAACCATAGAAGAACTGAAAGACATGTTTGAGGAGGAGAACGGTTTTCCGGAAGGACCCTGGGCGGTTCTCCTGGAACAAGGTGAACGAGATGAGAGATGAGTGGTTTATCCGGGGCAATGTTCCCATGACAAAATGCGAGGTGCGGGCCGTAGCCATTGCCAAACTGGAGCTGAGGCCTGATTCCATATTGTACGATGTCGGTGCGGGAACGGGTTCCGTGTCCATAGAGGCGGCTCTGCAGATGAGGAAAGGCCGTGTGTACGCCGTTGAGCGCAATGAGGAGGCCGTAGATCTCATTTTGGCCAACAAGAAGAAATTTCATGGGGAACAAGTGACGGTTATCCATGGCAGCGCCCCGGAAAGTCTTGTTTCCCTTCCCGCGCCCACTCATGTATTCCTGGGGGGCAGCGGCGGGAAGATGGAACCGGTCATAAAGCTGGTTCTTGAGAAAAATCCTTCTGTGCGGATTGTGGCCAATGTCATCGCCCTGGAAAGCCTGTGCCGGATCCTTTCCCTGACAAAAGCCCTGGGACTTTCCGCCGAGGTGGTGTCGGTTTGGGTGGCGCGGGGGGAAAGGAAAGGAAACTGTCATTTGATGAAGGGGCAGAATCCGGTGTACATAATCTCCATGGGAGGTGCAGATCAATGGGAGGAAAGATGACAGAAGAAAAGACGGCGGGAAAACAGGAAGGGCCAGGGATCGTGCCTGTGTCAGAGGAAGCTGAGAATCTGGCACGGCTGCGGTGGAGCCATGTGGCAAAACCCCTGAACAGCTTGGGACTTTTGGAGGAGGCTGTCATACGCGTAGCGGGAATTCAGAGACAGGAGAAGATCTGTATCGACAAAAAGGCCCTGATCATCATGTGCGCTGACAACGGAGTGGTGGAAGAGGGAGTCACTCAGACAGGACAGGAGGTCACCGCCGTGGTGACGGAGAACTTCACCAAAGGCCTCTCCTGCGCCTGCATGATGGCAGAGCAGGCGGGGGTACGGGTGATCCCTGTTGACATAGGGGTGGCCTCGGATTTGGACCGCTGCGGAAATCGCTGTCCTCTTGTGAGAAAAAAAATATCTTACGGCACCAGAAATATGTTAAAGGAACCGGCCATGACCAGGCAGGAGACAAAGAGAGCCATTGGCACGGGAATTGATCTGGTAAGAGAGCTGAAAGAACAGGGCTACCATCTTCTGGCCGTGGGGGAAATGGGCATCGGCAATACCACCACAAGCAGCGCTGTGGCATCGGTTCTTCTGGGAATCGAATCTTCACGGCTTACAGGAAGAGGGGCGGGACTGTCCGGTCAGGGTCTTGCGAGAAAGAAAAAAGTCATTGAGGATGCCGTTGCCTTTCATAAGCCTGACAGGGAGGATGCCATAGATGTGCTGTCCAAGGTAGGCGGCCTTGATCTGGCAGGCCTTGCGGGAGTATGTTTAGGCGGCGCCATATACCACATTCCTGTGGTTCTTGACGGAGTCATCACCGCCGCCGCCGCCTTGGCTGCCTGCAGTCTGTGCAAAGAAACAGCCGGATATCTGATCGCGTCCCATGTATCGGCGGAGCCGGCAGGGCAGATGATTCTTGACAGACTGGGCCTGAAAGCGCCTATTCAGGGGGGCATGTGCCTGGGAGAAGGGACGGGGGCCATGGCATTTATTCCCATGCTTTCCATGGCTGTGGATATTTACCTTCATATGAGCACTTTTGATGATATTCGCGTGGAGGAATACAAAGTTTTTGAGCAGTGATATTGGAGGGATGAAGGATGCTGCATCTTATAATCGGAGGAAGCGGAAGCGGAAAATCGGAATATGCGGAGAAGCTGATGATGCGGGAACCGGAAGGAAAGCGGATCTATCTTGCCACTATGAAGCCATGGGATGAGGAATGCCGGCAGAAGATTGAGAGACACCGGATTATGCGCCGGGGAAAGGGATTTGCCACCATGGAATGCTACGGCAGGCTGGACAGTCTTGCCATACCTCAGGGAAGCAGTGTCCTCCTGGAATGCCTGGGCAACCTGACAGCCAATCTGTTTTACAGCCAGGAGGCGGAGGGGGAGGATATGGCTCAGATTCTGACCAATGATATTCTGGACTTGCAAAAACGGACAAAAACCCTTATGATTGTAACCAACGATATTTTTTCCGACGGGCTGTTCTATGGAGTGGAGACGGAAGCTTACCGGGCCGTACTGGGACAGGTCAATAAAAATCTGGCAAAAGAGGCGGATCAGGTGACGGAGGTCGTCTACGGAATACCTGTGCTCATACAAAAGGAGAAAACATGAGGAATCTTATGGGAAGCCTGGTCATTGCCTGTTCCATGTATTCACGAATCCCTATGCCGAAAGTTCAGTGGACAAAAGAGCGCATGAAATATGTCATGTGTTTTTTCCCCCTTATCGGTCTTGTCATAGGCATCTGTCTGTGGGCCTGGGGGCAGATCGCCGGAGTGCTGGGCCTTGGCCTGCTGTCCTACTGTTTGGGAGGAACCCTGCTGCCTCTTGGGATCACGGGAGGCATTCATATGGACGGATTTTTGGATGTGTCGGATGCCAGGTCTTCCTATGGAGAGCCGGAGAAAAAACTGGAGATCTTAAAGGATCCCCATGTAGGCGCCTTCGCGGTCATAAAGGGGAGCATGTATCTTTTCTTGTATCTGGCGGTTTTTTCAGAGCTTCCCGTAAGCAGGCTTCCCGCCATGGGAGCGGTGTTTGTCATAACAAGAGCCATGAGCGGGCTGTCTGTGGTCTTATTTCCCAAGGCAAGGAAAGAAGGACTGGCGGCGGCTTTTTCCCAGGGAGCCAGGGAAAGAATCGTGTCGGGAATCATGGCCGTCTATTTCATGGGCTGTCTGGCATTTCTGTTTATGCATGAGGGATGGGAGACAGCGGCGGCGGCAGGCGGTGTCTCGGCAGTTTTGTTCTGGCGGTATTACAGAATAGCCGTGAAAGAATTTGGCGGCATGACCGGGGACCTGGCAGGGTGGTTTTTGCAGTGCACGGAGCTGGCCCTGATGGCGGTGATTGCAATCTTATCCAGGACAGCCGGTTAAGGCCTGAGGGATTGGTCCGAAAACGTGCAGACATGGAGAAGGGAGATTCTATGATTTTAGTGGTTGGCGGAGCGTTTCAGGGAAAACAGGAATTTGCCAGGGAGCTGGCGGCCCGCAGAAAGATGGAGACGATAAACTTTTTCCATAACCGGATCCAGAAGATTCTGGAGGATGGGGAGGATGGGGAAGCCTATATAAGAGACCTTCTTGAGAAGACGCCGAACGTGGTCATCGTCATGGACGAAGTGGGGGCAGGCGTAGTGCCTGTAGAACGGTCGGACCGGGAATACCGGGATGCTGTGGGCCGGGCAGGCCAGCTTCTCGCAAGGGAGGCAAAAGAGGTTTACCGGGTCATCTGCGGCATCGGAGTAAAGATTAAAGGGTAAGAGAGATGAAAGAGAGAGCGTTTGTTTTGGCGGCAGGATTCCTTCTTGATCTGTTTCTCGGAGATCCTCATACATTCCCCCATCCCGTAAGGTGGATGGGAACTTTCATCGGAAAAAGGGAAAAAGCCCTGAGAAAACGGTATCCCAAAACAAAAGAGGGAGAATTGGCTGCAGGAGTCAATCTGGCGGCGGATGTGCTTTTTGCCACAGGTTTTGCTGTTTTTTCTGTGCGTGTTATAGCGGGAGCCGTTCATAAGAAGCTGCGCCTGGTTCTTGACACCTTTATGTGCTATCAGATGCTGGCGGCAAAATCCCTGCTGACAGAGAGCATGAAGGTATATGAGGAACTTGTCCATGGCAGTCTGGAGAGCGGGCGAAAGGCCGTATCCATGATCGTGGGCCGGGACACCTGGAGTCTGTCAAAGGAGGGGGTTATCAGGGCGGCGGTGGAGACTGTGGCGGAGAACACGTCGGACGGAGTCATCGCCCCTATGTTTTACATGGCCCTGGGCGGGGTTCCTCTCATGTATGTCTACAAAGCCGTGAACACCATGGATTCCATGGTGGGATATCGGAATGAAACTTATGAATATATTGGAAAATGCGGTGCTAAGCTGGATGATCTTATGAACCTGGTTCCCTCAAGAATCGGGGCCCTTCTCATGATCATCTGCTCCCGGCCTCTGGGATTTGACGCAGAGAGCGCCTGGAAGGTCTTTTGGCGGGACAGGCATAACCATAAGAGTCCTAATTCCGCCCAGACCGAGGCGGCCTGCGCCGGAGCCCTGGGAGTGCGGCTGGCAGGGGATGCATGGTATTTTGGGGTGCTTCACAAAAAGCCTTTTATCGGGGATGACAAAAGGCCTGTGGAGGCGGAAGATATTAAGAGGGCAAACAGGCTGATGCTTGGGGCGGCGGGGGTCATGGTATCCCTCTGCACCTTAGGACTTTTGGGACTGGAGGGGAAAACGGGAATAAGGAGGCTTTTATGGCGAAAACACTGATGATTCAGGGCACCATGTCCAATGCAGGCAAAAGCCTGATCACTGCCGGTCTTCTGCGGATTATGAAACAGGACGGTTTTAAGGCTGCTCCTTTTAAGTCTCAGAATATGGCTCTGAATTCCTACATCACAGAGGAGGGCCTGGAGATGGGAAGAGCCCAGGCGGTTCAGGCGGAAGCGGCAGGGACAGAGCCTTCGGCGGATATGAATCCTATTTTGTTAAAGCCTACCACTGATGTGGGCTCTCAGGTCATCGTCCACGGAATCCATGTGGGCAATATGGAGGCCAGGCAGTATTTCGCTTACAAGAAGACATTGATTCCGGAGATCCTTGCCTCCTTTGGCCGGCTGAAAGAGCAATACGACATCATTGTCATAGAAGGGGCCGGAAGCCCGGCAGAGATCAATTTAAAACAGGATGATATTGTGAATATGGGCCTGGCCGGGCTTGTGGACGCCCCCGTGCTTTTGGTGGGAGACATTGACAGAGGCGGGGTCTTTGCCCAGCTTTACGGGACGGTAATGCTTCTTGAAGAGGGGGAACGGGAGAGGATAAAAGGACTGATCATCAATAAGTTCCGGGGAGATAAGACCATCCTGGCTCCTGGAGTGGCCATGATCGAAAACTTGTGTCAGATTCCCGTGACAGGGGTGGTGCCTTTTATGGACGTGGACTTGGAGGACGAGGACAGCCTTGGGGTTCACCTGGCGGGAAAGAAGCAGGGAGGCCTGGCGGATATTGCCGTGATCCGGCTTCCAAGGATTTCTAACTTTACGGATTTTCAGGTGTTTTTTACGCTGCCGGAAGCGGGGCTTCGGTATGTGGATCATGTCAAAGCCTTAGGCAGCCCGGATATGATCATTCTTCCGGGGACGAAGAATACCATAGGGGATCTTTTGTGGATGAGGGAGACAGGTCTTGAGGCGGCGGTGTTAAAGGCGGCTGCTTTAGGGACTCCCGTATTTGGCATCTGCGGCGGGTATCAGATGATGGGCATGACCCTTCACGACCCGAAACAGGTGGAAAGCCCCCGAAAACATGTAAGAGCCATGGGGCTTTTGGATGTGGATACCGTATTTGAAGAGGACAAGACAAGAACAAGGGTCAGGGGCACCATAGGGCAGTTTGACGGTGTATTTTCCTGTCTGTCCGGTATGGATGTGAAGGGGTATGAGATCCACATGGGGACGACAAAAAGAAGAGGAGAGAGCCAGGCCTTTTCCTGTATCAGCGGACGCCGGTCTGGCGGGGCCGGAGGGGAAAGGGAAGGAGACCAGGAGGACGGCGCCGTTAAGGGAAACTGCTGCGGTACTTATATTCACGGAATATTTGACGGAAACAAAGTGGCACCAGAGCTTGTAAAGGCCCTGCTTAAAAGAAAAGGGCTGGAATATGGCGAACTCCACGGCAGGGATTATAAAGCCTACAAAGAGGAACAGTATGATCTGCTGGCAGAGGAACTTCGCAGACATCTGGACATGGACAGCATATACAGAATTATGGGAGTGAGACGATAGATGGAACTGGAACAGGTACTGCCGATGGATATTGAGAGACGGAGTTTTGAGATAATTGCACAAGAACTTGGAGAGCGGCGCCTTGACCCTGTCAATGGGGCTGTCATCAAGAGAGTCATTCACACCACGGCGGATTTTGATTATGCGGACAACCTGATATTTTCCCCTGATGCGGTGGCCCTGGGCCTTGAGGCCTTAAGAAAGGGCATGCCTGTTGTGACGGATACCAATATGGGAAAGGCTGGAATTAATAAAAGGGCTTTAAAAAAATGGGGAAGTGAAGTATACTGTTTTATGTCGGATGAGGATGTGGCCCGGCGGGCGGCTGAGCACGGGACCACCAGAGCCTGGGCCAGCATGGAGAAAGCCGCAGAGCTTGGAAGGGACTGTATCTTTGCCATAGGCAATGCGCCTACGGCTCTTATTCGGCTTTACGAACTCATAAGAGAAGAGAAGATTCATCCGGGATTGGTTATCGGGGTGCCTGTGGGATTTGTCAATGTGATTCAGGCAAAGGAACTGATCTTGTCCCTGGATGTGCCCTGTATTGTGGCGAGAGGAAGAAAAGGCGGCAGCAATGTGGCCGCCGCTGTGGTAAACAGCCTGTTGTATCAATTATGACGAGAGGACAGTGAGATATGATTCGGATGGAGAGAACCAGCGTGATGAACCTGGAGAATGCCATGAGAGGAGCCAGAAACCCTATGAACAGCTGGGGGCGCAGGGACAGTGAGTACGATGAAGAGGGAAATTACTGCTTAGGGCCTAATGATCTGGATTTGGCGAAGAGACTGAGAAAGGCCGGCAGCGACCATAGAAAATTTATGAGACAGATTTTGGTGTCTGTGGATATTACAGCGCCGATTTATTGGTGGAAGGAATATGACACTTACAAAGTGGCTACGGTAGCCAACTCCACCAGTACCATGCATAAGATTCACAGCAAACCTTTTGAACTGGAAGACTTCAGCCATGACCACCTGACAGAGTCGGGACTTGAGATCCTTAAGGGGATTATGGCGGAATTGGAGAAGATCCGCCTTCGCTTTGCGGCGGGAAAGAAAAAGGAAGACTGGTATGACTTAATTCAGCTTCTGCCCTCCAGCTATAATCAGATGCGGACCTGCACGCTGAATTATGAGACATTGGTCAATATTTACTATGCCAGAAGAAATCATAAGCTGGAGGAGTGGCACGAGTTCTGCCGCTGGGCAGAGTCTCTGCCATATGGAAGAGAATTGATTGCAGGAGAAGAGGAAACCATATGAACTTGATCGCCGCAGTTGACAGACATTGGGGCATTGGGAAAAAGGGCAGGCTTCTTGTCAGTATTCCGGAGGATCAGCGGCTGTTTCGGGAAGAAACTCTTGGAAAGACCGTGATCATGGGCAGAAAGACTCTGGAGAGCCTTCCGGGGGGAAAGCCCCTTTATGGGCGAAAGACCCTGGTGCTCACGAGAGACCCGGACTACAGGGTAAAGGGAGCCGTCTGCTGCCACAGCGTGGAGGAGGTTTTAAGGGCCGTGGAAGGCACAGCCAGGGAACACATCTTTGTGGCAGGGGGAGAGGAAATCTACAGGGAATTTCTGCCGTACTGCCGCACTGCCCATATAACATACATTGATTATGTCTATGAAGCGGACAGATATTGTCCTGATTTGGATAAGGATCCGCAGTGGATCATGGATTTGGAGACGGAGGAGGCCACCTGCTTTGACCTTTGTTACAGCTTCCGGCGGTATGTGAGGAGACAAGGGTAAGGGAGAGCCATAAGGAGATAGGATAACGAATGGAGAAGAGACAGAAGAAGTTAAGAGACAGAATCGTAAGGGCCGGAATTCTGGTCCTTACCGGAGTGATGCTGTGGAGGACGCCCTTTCCTTCCTTTGCAACGTCACAGGCCAAGAAAGAGAAGCAGGAGGCGGAGAGAAAAAGGGATCAGGCCAACAGGAGGGCCGATGAGGCCCAGCAGAAGATTGAGCAGGCGGAGGCGGAGGTCACCAGCCTTTCCAATGAATTGTCGGCGCTGATCGCAGACATCTCCCTTCTGGAGATGGATATTGAATATAAAAATGAACAGATTCACCAGGCTCAGGGAGAGTACGACGCGGCGAAAGTGAAGGAAGAAAGCCAGTATGAGGCTATGAAGAAGCGGATCAAATATATGTATGAGCGGGGGGATACGGAGTATCTGGAGATTCTTCTCCAGGTGAAAAGCATGACGGAACTTCTCAATAAGAGCGAGTACATAGAAGCTCTCTACACCTATGACAGAAAGAAACTCACGGAATTTCAGGAGACGAAGGAGCAGGTAAAGCAGTACAAGGCTCAATTGGAGAATGAGAAGGCAGAGATGGAGGGCATGCAGATCGAGTACCAGGAGCAGCAGGCCCACTTAGAAAACACCATCTCAAAGAAGCGGGTGGAGATCGCTAATTTTGATGAGCAGCTGGAATCTGCCAGGGAGGAAGCGGCTGCCTACACGGCGGCCATTGCCAGAAAGACGGAGCAGATCCGTCAGGCGGAAGCGGAAGCGAAAAGAAAGGCGGAGGCCGAGAGGCTTGCCAGAGAGCAGGAGGCGGCCAGGGCAGCAGAAGCCCAGAGACAGAGTGAAGAGGCGGCCAGGCTGGCAGCGGCGCAGACCAGCGAAAACGCCGTCAATGCCCCGGATGTGACAGATGTCAATCCCGGCGGTTTCAGCCATACCCAGACAGCCGCGGCGCCTACTATGGCCGCGGCGGGAAATCCTGAGGAGCCGGAGAGAACGACAAGTCAGGCCGACGGCCCAAAAGCAGAAACTACTATGGCTTCGGGAGGTGGACCGTCGGAGGCGAAAGCTCCAAGCAAAGGATCGGCAAAAGGCCAGTCAGTGGCGGATTATGCCATGAATTTTATCGGCAATCCCTATGTATTCGGCGGCACCAGTCTGACCAACGGTGCGGACTGTTCCGGCTTTGTTCAGAGCGTCTATAAGAATTTTGGAGTAACTCTTCCAAGAAGCTCCACGGACCAGCGGTCAGCCGGAACGGGAGTAAGCTATACGGAGGCCCAGCCGGGAGATATTATCTGCTACGCGGGACATGTGGGTATCTATATCGGCAATAATCAGATCGTCCATGCCAGTTCCCCCACTACGGGGATTAAGGTGGGCAATGCAACTTACAGAAGTATTCTGAGTGTCCGCAGGATTTTTAACTAAGGGTACATAAGAAAGGGAAAAGATCATGGCAAAGGGAATGACAAGAGAGGACAAATACAAACAGATGATTGATACACCGGTGCAGAAGCTTATACCGCGGCTGGCAGTTCCCACCATCATCAGCATGCTGGTGACTTCCGTCTACAACATGGCGGATACGTTTTTTGTAAGTCAGATCGGAACCAGTGCTTCGGGGGCCGTGGGAATCATGTTCTCTGCCATGGCTATGATCCAGGCCATCGGGTTTACTTTGGGTATGGGAAGCGGCAACTATATCTCAAGGTCCCTGGGCAACCGGGATGAGGAGATCGCCTCCCGCTCGGCGGCCACGGCCTTTTTCACGGCTCTGATCATCGGTATCCTCATAGCGGTGTTCGGCACTTTGTTTTCCCGGCCTATGGTGTATTTTCTCGGAGCCACGGACACCATCGCCCCCTATGCCCAGGATTACGCCAGATATATTCTGTTTGCCGCCCCCTTTATGCTCACTTCCTTTGTGATGAACAATATCTTAAGGGCTCAGGGCAATGCGGTCTTTGCCATGATCGGCATTACCGCCGGCGGAGTCCTTAATATGTTTTTGGATCCCATCCTTATCTTCAAGTTCAACATGGGAATTTCCGGCGCCGCCATTGCCACTATGGTCAGCCAGATGATCGGCTTTGCCATTCTTCTGTACCAGTGCAATGTGCAGAAAGGGTGCATCAGCATTCAGATCAGCCGATTCACGCCGACTCTCAAGATGTACGGAGAGATTCTTCACGCAGGCCTTCCTTCTTTCTGCAGGCAGGGTCTTGCAAGTGTGGCTGTGGTGGTACTGAACTTTGCGGCAGGCCCTTACGGGGATGCAGCCATTGCGGCCATGTCCATCGTCTCCCGCTTCATGATGTTTATCAATTCCAGCCTTATTGGTTTCGGCCAGGGCTTCCAGCCTGTGTGCGGCTTTAATTTTGGTGCAAAACGGTATGACAGGGTTTTGGATGCCTTTTGGTTTTGCGTAAAAGTAGCGATTATTATGCTGACCTGCTTCGGCGCGGCGGCATTTCTGCTGAGCCAGTCCATTATTACCACATTTAGAAGAGAAGATGCAGAGGTCATCCGCATCGGCACTCTGGCTCTCCGTCTGCAGCTAGTAACCATGCCTTTCCAGGCCTGGGTCATCATGGTCAACATGCTGACTCAGTCCATCGGCTATGGTTTCAGGGCTTCCGCGGTAGCTATGGGAAGACAGGGGCTGTTCCTGATTCCGTCCCTTTTGATTTTCCCCAGAACCATGGGGCTGCTGGGACTTCAGATATCCCAGCCGGTGGCGGATATGCTGACCTTTGTTCTGGCGACAGCCATTGTCACGGGAGTGCTGAAGGAATTGAAGCAGATGAGAGAACGTGAAGCTGTTGTGAACCCACGTGAACAGCAGCGACAGCAAGACATGAAAGGCAGCTCTTTGGGAAATCCCGGACAGCGGCGGGGCTAAAAGGTGTTGTCATGAAAGAATGGAGACAGATCATGAGGCAGCTGGTAAAAAAGATTACAAGTTTTTTCATATGTGCAGCCATGGTTGCGGCTGCAAATCCATTAACAGCCTATGCCCGTCCGGACTGGCCTTCGGATACGGGGATTATGGCGGATGCGGGGATTGTCATGGACGCGGATTCCGGGACAGTTCTTTTCGGCCAGAATATCCATGTGCCCCTTCCGCCTGCCAGCATCACCAAGCTTTTGACGGCTTTGGTGGTGGCGGAGCACTGTGAACTGGATGAGATCGTAACCTTTTCCCATGATGCGGTTTATAACCTGGAAGAGGGCGCAGGCAACAAACTAGCCCTGGAGGAGGGGGATCAGATATCGGTGGAGGACTGCCTTCACATGATGCTCCTTTTGTCAAGCAATCAGTCCGCCAATGCCCTGGCAGAGCACGTGGCCGGAAGCAGGGACGGATTTGTAGATATGATGAATGAAAAGATCAAAGATATCGGATGTGTGGAGAGCCATTTTGCCAACCCGTCAGGGTTAAACGATCCGGATCAGAATGTCAGCGCCTACGATATGGCCCTTATCTCGGCAGCGGCTTTTAAAAATGAGACCGTACTGCGGATCAGTTCCACCAAGCGGTATTCCGTAGGGCCTACCATCAATAATCCCCAGGGCGCCAATATCAGCATGGAGCATCGGATTCTCATGGCTGAAAACAGCAGCAGCCAGTATTACTGCAATGGAGCCACGGCAGGAAAGACAGGTTACACCTCCCTTGCCGGCAACACTCTCGTAACCTATGCCCAGAGAGACGGAAGGAACTTAATCTCCGTCATCTTAAAAGGCAGCCAGCCCCAATACTACTTAGATGCCAAGACGATCTTAAACTTTGGTTTCGCATCCTTTAAAAATGAATCGCTGAAAGAGTCCGAGACATTTCTTCAGGAGATAGAAGAGCTGGAATATGAAGGCGCAGCCTATCCTGTGTCCCGTCTGCGCTTAGAGGACACGGTCGTTACCCTTCCCGCCGCTGCGCAGTTCTCCGACGCAGAGAGAACACTGGCCGAAAATATGCCTGCCAACCGCCCGGCGGCAGCCGTGGGTATGCTCGTATATACATACAATGAGCGAAAGGTGGGAAGCGCCTACATCTATGACACCGACCTGGAAGCAGAACTTGCCGCCCAGGCAAGCCGGGAAGCGGAGGAAGCTCTGAGGGAATCCAGGGAAGCCGAGAATGAGCCCCCTGTCATAAGTCCCATGACCCCCGAAGAAACGCTTCCCCAGGAGACAGGGTCTGACAGCCCTTCCGGTCTTAAGCTGCCAGCGTTCCGTTTCGGACAGAACCAGCTTATCATGCTGGCCGGAATCCTGGCAGCTGTGGCCGTGGCGGGCGTTATCATCTTTATCACGGCAAGAAAAAAGAAGCGGGAGAGAATGGCCAGAGAAATAAGGCGGGAACGCCGAAGGCAGCGGCTTCAGGAGATCGGATACAGCGAAGAAGATTTCGAAGCCCTGGTTCGAAAGCGCCAGGAAGGCGGAAGAGGGAAGAATGAATAGTTCGTTCACTTGTTCTTTCTGTTCTGCCTAATCCTGCCAGTTAATTATTACCCGGCGGGTCTTTCGCGGACCTTCCAGCAAGCCCCCATTCCCATCTTTTGCAAGTTTTGTTAAAAAAATACTGGACTATTTTCTCATTTTGTGAGAAAATACATGTAAGTATGATGTGATAAATTTAACGAGCAAAGTACTTCACAATTATTACTTATTTGAAAGGAGTTTTACAATGATTTATTCACATGAAGTAGAGAAAATGTGCACAGTTGCACAGGGCGTTCATCATGGCGCAGCTCCGATCCCGGAAGAAGCAAAATGGGTAAAATCCAAACAGGTTTCAGACATCTCCGGTTTGACCCATGGTATTGGCTGGTGTGCTCCTCAGCAGGGTGCCTGCAAGCTTACCCTGAACGTGAAGGAAGGTATCATCCAGGAAGCACTGGTGGAGACCATCGGATGTTCCGGTATGACACACTCTGCAGCTATGGCATCTGAGATTCTTCCGGGCTTGACGGTATTAGAGGCACTCAATACCGACCTTGTATGTGATGCAATCAATACTGCTATGAGAGAATTGTTCCTGCAGATTGCATACGGCAGAACCCAGAGCGCGTTCTCCGAGGAAGGTCTGCCAATCGGCGCCGGTCTTGAAGATTTAGGAAAGGGACTTCGTTCTCAGGTTGGTACAATGTATGGAACTCTGAAGAAGGGCCCCCGTTATCTGGAGATGGCGGAAGGATATGTAACAGGTATTGCACTGGATGCAGAGGATCAGATCATCGGTTATCAGTTTGTAAGCCTTGGAAAGATGACGGACTTTATCAAAAAAGGCGACGATCCCAACACTGCATGGGAGAAGGCAAAAGGTCAGTACGGCCGCGTAGCAGACGCAGTAAAGATCATCGATCCACGTCAGGAATAAGGAATATTCAGGAGGGAAGTACATATCATGGCATTATTCGAATCATACGAGAGACGTATTAAACAAATCAATGAGGTTTTGGCAAGCTACGGCATCGCTTCTATCGAGGAAGCAGAGAAGATCACCAAGGATGCCGGATTAGATGTATATAAGATGGTGGAGGGCATTCAGCCCATCTGTTTTGAGAACGCAAAGTGGGCTTACACCGTAGGTGCAGCCATTGCCATCAAGAAAAATTGCCGCAAGGCAGCCGACGCAGCAGCAGCTATCGGCGAGGGACTTCAGTCCTTCTGTATTCCGGGATCCGTTGCCGATCAGCGTAAAGTAGGTCTTGGACATGGAAACCTTGGCAAGATGCTTCTGGAGGAGGAGACCGACTGCTTCGCATTCCTGGCAGGCCATGAGTCCTTCGCAGCGGCAGAGGGCGCTATCGGTATCGCAGAGAAGGCTAACCGCGTTCGTCAGAAACCGCTCCGCGTTATCCTGAACGGTCTTGGAAAAGACGCTGCCCAGGTTATCGCAAGAATCAACGGCTTTACCTTCGTTGAGACCGAGATGGACTACTACACAGGGGAAGTTAAGGAAGTGTACCGAAAGGCATACTCCGACGGTCCCCGTGCAAAAGTAAACTGCTACGGCGCCAACGATGTAACAGAAGGCGTTGCTATCATGTGGAAAGAGGGTGTGGATGTGTCCATCACCGGCAACTCCACCAACCCCACCAGATTCCAGCATCCCGTTGCAGGCACCTACAAGAAAGAGTGCGTGGAGAAAGGCAAGAAGTACTTCTCCGTAGCATCCGGCGGCGGCACAGGCCGTACTCTGCATCCCGACAACATGGCGGCAGGACCGGCTTCCTACGGTATGACCGATACCATGGGCCGTATGCACTCTGACGCTCAGTTTGCAGGTTCTTCTTCCGTACCGGCTCATGTTGAGATGATGGGTCTTATCGGCGCAGGCAACAACCCCATGGTTGGCATGACTGTGTCTGTGGCAGTGGCTGTGGAGGAAGCAGCGAAGGCTGGGAAGTTCTAAGTAAATATTTGAAAAAAGTACAAATATTTCTTACAATGGTATCCGGCATATAGATTATGCCGGATACTTGTATAAAAATATAAATGTAGATAGTAGATTTAATGAAAATACGGTATGAAAAAATGGATGATGAGATATGGAAGTAAAAGTTACATATGTTTTTAAAGTGTTATTCTTGATTTTTTCATAGATTATATTATTTCAATCAAATTCAACGGATAATCCACAAATCTTTCTCACATCTATTATGATTTATAGCGGAGCAATAATCTTCGATTTGATATTTAATGCAATAGAATCCTGTTCAAAAGCATCAAGTTCCTTAAAAGGGGCATACTATATTAGTATAGTGCTTATTATTTTTAATGGTTTATGTACAGTAATCGCTTTTTTGGGAGCAATAGGTTGTTTAAGTATCGAAAAATTGAGCAATATGTACTACATCGTTATTGTGGAAGGAACTTTTACAGAAATATTATGAAAATAGTTATTTTAGGGATTATTATTTGTATTATTATATTTATTTATTTCATGGTTCATTATATTGAAGCATCTGTCTTTGTTAAACCAGGTTTTATTAATGATGAAATTCCATTAGGAAAAATCAAGTTAGAACAACATTATCATTTTGAGTATTCTGGTATTGAAAAAGATGAAGAGAGATAAATTTGATGAATTGTGGAATAATATAGTTTTGCCAATTTATGATGAAATGAATGAATATGACATTTTATTTTTAAAAAGGAATGCAAAACAAAAAATATACAGAGAATATCAAAGAAAAAAGTCTTTTGTAAAAGAAAACTATATGCTATGTGGAAATACACATCTTGACAGGCATAAGATTGCGGCATGCATTGTTTATGCGATTGTGAAGGTAAGTCCAATCAAAGTATCATTACGGATAAAATGGGAAAAGTATCGTCTTAAACGATATTTTTCCAGAGAATATGAGTTGTTAAATGAATATTTGGCACTATACACTGCATTTTCCATTATAGAAAGTTTTCGTTTGTATGGGGAATCTCATAAAGAAGATGAATATCCAACCAAAGGTTTCAAACGAAATCAGATTAATTTGCCCAAAACTAGCAATGGACAGGATTATTTGTATAATACATGTTTAGATTTATATTTTTCAAAACAGAAAAACAATATTAATGTTTTAACATTTTCTAATGTATTTTTTTTGTTGGAGTTGCTGGAGCAATAGGGAAAGAGTTACATAACGTGCTATTTGAAGGGATAAACGGTTGGTACAGGTCATTAATAATTGTATAAACAAGCAAAAGAAAATCTTCAAAAGTTGCTGTGAGGGTGGTATAATCATCTTGAAGCTTCAGCATAATGTGTCTCCTTTTATAGTCGTAGTGGTGTACAACTATAGAATAGCATATTATGCTGAAGTTTTTTATATCAACCAGCATAACCGGTTAACTAATGTATATAAAAAGTATGTAATTTCGTGAGGAACGACAAAGAATCCTTACCGAGGCAGTTCAAATTATTTATATCAAGGAGAGGATAAGAAAATGATGAAAATCGTGAAAAAAACAACAGCAGTTCTGGTGACGGCGGCCGCTCTGGGTCTGTCGGTCACGGCCTGCGGCAGTTCCAACGAGCCGGCAAGCGCCACTTCAGGAACTACGGGAGCAGCTGGTATGGAGACCACAAAAGCAGCGGAGCCCCAGGTGTATGAAGAACTTCCGGAGTCTGAGGAGTACACCTCTGTGGACGGCACATACAAGGTGACTTTGCTGAAAGGGCTGGAGCAGACCGATATGCAGCTTCAGTCTAATTCCAGTATGATGGGACTGGACGGCGGTTCCGTAAGAGGCGGGTTTTCTGCACTCTCCCTGGGAAGTCCCAAGGGAAGCGTTCCGGGGAATCCGGATAAGATGGAAAACCTGGAAGACTTCGCAGATCATGCCATCGGACTGGCTCTCGATGGTACCGGAGTAACCGTTGAATGGGAAGATATGGAAGCGAAAGCTCCGGAGGGTGCCGGGCCATGTCTGGCCAGAGGCGGCAAAGCCACAGTCAACGGCTCCACCGGTCTGGCATATGGTTATTTTGCAGAAACCAGTGACAGATACTATTCTTTGATCATTATTGGCAATGATGACGATGTGGAGGATGCTAAGAAGGTATTAAGCCTGGAACTTCTTGATGGAGCGCAGACAGCTCTGGACAGCAAAGCGTTTATCCGCGGCATGACTGCAGTTCTGGATACTGTCAACGGCGCCAGCGTTATGGAGACAGTTCGGACTTTGACAGATATGGGGGCGGACGTCAGCCAGCTGGACGCTATAAAGACCCAGGCCGCCCAATCCCTTGCAGACAGCTGGGGCATAGAGGACCCTGCCGGCTTGATGGAAATGGCAGATCAGCTTATGAACGAAGGTCACAACAAGGACGCTCTGGAATTCCTGGGCCAGTTTAATGGAACGGAAGCGGCGGATCGGGCTGCCCTGGAAGCACAGCTGGAAGGCGAAGATGAAGAAACCCGTAACAGTGCTCTGGCTGCCTATGACGCATGGTCCGCTTATGGAGACGCTGCTATTGCCGCCTGGGATCTGAGCCGGGTAGGCACAATCATGGAATTCGGATACGGAGCAGGTTTCTGTACCTACGAGGAAGCTCTGGACAAATGCCTGGAAGCCGCCAAAATCGCACAGGAATACTTCAATTCCTGGGAGGAATTCAACCAGAGTTACCTCTATGGATACGCTTACTGGTTAGGCGAGGACCCCATGGATGCAGACAGCAGTACCGCCGAACGTGCCGGTATTGTGGATACGCTCAGTTCTCAGGCCAACGGCCCCTTCTCTGTGGATTGGAATACAGAGCTTGAAAAAGAATGGTAATTCCCTGCATAAATTTATAAGGAAGGATAAACATAAATCCGATGCAAAAGATAACCATCGACTGGTCTTACCCTATGGATATTGATCATATCTTAAATGACAGCCGTATGAGCGATATCGGCATTTATTATATCACTCGCAAATTTGGGGGTAAAATCTCGGATCTTTATATTGGAAAGACCGTATACAGCTACAAGAGCCGTCTGGACAGTCACTGGTGGTACTGGCTAGGCAATTACCGGGGGAAGAAGTATGTCAGGCTGGGGACCATAGTCAGACCTGAGTCCATATCAGATGAGAACCTCAGACAGCTGATCAATGACGCAGAAGCGACGCTGATATTCTGCTGCAGAGATCAGCTGATACATAATACTATGTGTACGAAAAGCTGCAGTCCGTCTCAGAGGCTTCATATTTTCAATACCGGGAGGAGAGGCAATCTTCCGGCCCAGGTCTATATTTCTGATGATGAATGGGCAAAGGATTAGTTCTGCCATTTCTCTGAAGCGCAGGCAGAAGTCTGAGGAGGCAGCAAAGATGCAGCAGTCAATTATAATCGCCAGGGGGGAAGCCGCTGTTCTTAATGGAGACGGCAGACCGATCAGCTATCCTGACAGTATTTTGGAAGGCCATGGAATGGTTCTGCCCCATAGAACCGTTGATCCTTCCCGAATACAGGGGATTTTGGTAAACAGCGGAATCATACGGTTCGAAGAAAACAGAGCGTTTCTTAATTTTGTCATACAAGAGAGCAGGAATCGAACCGTGATGTCGCAGCTGGGAAGAGTTGCGGAAGCCGTTATTGTAAAACGATGTTCCGAGTCAGAAGATACGCATTACGAATTGTTCTGCATCGCTGCCGGAAAAAAGGCCCATAAAAAAACGGCGAAGCAGTTTGAAGCCATTGGCACCGGTCTGCTTGATACGAGAACAAGCCATGGCAGCCATTATAATCCTGGGGATACACAGCGGGATATTATTTTTGTCAACAAAGCCCATAAGCCGGCATTGATGAGCAACGCCACATTGCTGGCAGGGCAGTGCGCCGGTCTGCAGGTTAAAACAAGCAATGACATGGTCAGCTATATTCTTTCGGATATTGTCACGGTTCGGTATTGTGTGCCGATTGTCTGTGTGCCGGTCATAGATTATTCCGCTTCGGTTTGGATAAGCAGAGACTGGAACGGGAAAGAAAATCTGACCGTCATAAATATTTATGACGAGCTTATCCGCAGAATTACAGGGAATAAAAACTGCATAAACCGGCTGATCGAAAAAAACCAGGACTATTTTGGTGATTCTTTAGGCACAAAAGACAAGCTGGAGAGCAGGCTGTATGAATATTTAAAAAGCAGAGTTTATGATCTCAGGGATATTGACAAGGCGGCTTTCGATGAAGTAATGTTTATGAAAGACCTGCTGGAAGAACTTGCTTATGGGAGATTATCTCCCGATGATCTGATGAGGAAGAGCGAAACCCTCAAATCATATTTATTGTCATTTGGCTTGTGGATGGAAATTCCCCATATGGAAAATAACAATATATATGTACCTGATTTCCATATCTGAACAGGAGCAGAGAAGACATTCAAAAAAAGGACACGGGAGGCCGAACCACGGATTCCCATGTCCTTTTTTGGAAGATTTTAATGATGGAAGAACTTATGAGACGGCCCCGCTTCCGTCCGCCCATCTGCCGTCGGGAGTCCGTCTGTTTACCCACAACTCCCCGGAGCCGGGATCAAGGAAGTACCATACTCCGCTGATCTGCTGATAACCGGTCTTCATGGCGCCTCTGGTGCCGTCGGATACCGGGTTCAGATAGTAATATTTGCCGTTAATATTCTGCCATCCGGTTTTCATGGCGCCTCTGGTGCCGTCGGATACCGGGTTCAGATAAAACCAGTTGCTGTCTGCATAGAGCCATCCGGTCTTCATGGCGCCTCTGGTGCCGTCAGATACCGGGTTCAGATAAAACCAGTTGTTGTCTGTATAGAGCCATCCGGTCTTCATGGCGCCTCTGGTGCCGTCGGAGACAGGGTTCAGGTAGAACCAGTTGTTGTCTGTATACAGCCAGTTGGTCTTCATATAGCCGTCGTCCCCAAGATAGAACCAGTTATTATCCGTATTAAGCCAGGAGCTTCGTGCCAACTGACCATTGGAAAAATGATAGGTCCAGCCGTAAGTGTCCTGTACCCATCCAGAACCGGATGAGCCTGAAGGTGCCGGACCGGTGTAAACATATTCGGGGGTAATGTAGTATTCTTCCGACCGTTCAGACCAGGGACCGCGGCCGCCGTCATAAGTGCTCAAGGGCCGTACTTTGAAGCGGTAAGCCCCGGTCTTTGTCATATATGGATAAAAATAGTATTGGTTGTCCATGGCTGTTACAGTCGTCACAAGGGAAGTGCCCCGGTAGAGCTTTACCTCATACTTGTCAGCATATTCCACTTCTGACCAGGCTGCGCTGCTTCCGTTCCAGTAGCAGTCATACACAGAATCCAAATCTCCGCCGACTCGTTTGAGTCTTATTTCCACATCCAGGGTTTCCCCGCCGTTTTGAACCTTTTTGGACTTCACATCACTTTGAAATCCTGAGACGATGACCTTTGTGGAAGAGGTAAAGCGATATTGGCCGGGATCCTTCACAGCCAGGGTTACTCGGATAAGGGGCACCTCGCCTCGTATCCAAACTTCATTGTCTTCCGTGTCATAATATTCTGCCGGTTCCAGGATCTCCGCCTGAGCGGTGGAGGTGGTGACAGTTACGGTGTCGATCTTTTGTCCTGCTTCCGGTTGCTTTTTGCAGTCTACGTTCAGCCTTACCGATGAGACTGTTTTTTTGCTGGTGGCTCCGTAGACCGGCAGGCAGGACAGTGACGGAAGCACCAGGGCTAATAAAATGGAACAGATCAGCCATGGTTTCTTTTTTTTCATAGACGATTCGTCTCCTTTCCCTTTCCTGTAAAAATTGTACCATAGAAAAGGAAGGAGGATGTTACGTTTCCCTCACCTTTTCTTTACAGTATTGGGAAATTTATTGAGGGATTATTAATATTTTTTTATTTTGGCGAAAGAATTTTCAGCTTTTCAAAATATTCGTCATGGGTTTTCTGGTATATCCGGTTGAACTCTTCGTCCCGCCCGGAATGGAGCCTGGAGATATAATCGTGAACCTGATGATGGAGCTCAGGCAGGGCTCTGGCCACGATTGCCACTCCCACATTGGAGCAGACATCGGAAATTCTTTCCGCCTCCGAGAGAAGATTAAAGAACTCCGAGCCGTTGAACAGTTCGCAGGCCCCGCAGCGGAGCCGTTCCAGATGACTGTTTTTTAAGGCATTCACCAGGTCGTCCACAACTTCTTCCAAAGGTTCGATCTGGCGGGCCTCCACCAGATTGCGCTTGCGGAAAGCTTCTGCTGTGTGACCGAGAATCACATCCAGCAGCTCCCGCAGGACTTCTAATTCAGACAGGGCTGTTTTTGAGAACATGCTGTTCTTTTTATTCAGCGTATCCGCGATTTCGGCAATGTTGCAGGCATGGTCGCCGAGGCGTTCAAATTCCGTGATGGCGGAAAAATAGTAGTTCATGATTTCCACATGATAGGGAAATGTGATAACGCCGGAGATCTGCACCAGATAGTTGCTTACCCGGTCCGCCATGGCGTCAATATATTCTTCATCTTCCATGAGCTGTTCCATAACTTCCGGGGTATACTGAGTGAGCATATCAAAAGCACGGCCAATATTGGTTCTTGCCAGCCGGCACATGACTAAAAGAATATCATAGCAGCGCCCGAAAGCCACTGCCGGCGTACTGATGAATATGGGATTCAGGCTGTCCAGCAGTTCGTCGTATTTTCCCGCAGCCGTAGGTTCTTCTTTCACAAGCCTGTGGCTGAGTTTTTCGTAAACTCCCACAAAGGGAAGGAGAAGAAAGGCGCAGGACAGATTGAAGACGGTGTTGGTATTGGCAATACCGCCGGAGTGAATGGTATGGTTCCAGATACCATCCAGCAGCCCCATTCTGTGAATCACCGCGACGGCAGCCAGAATCAGCACGGATTTGCTTAAGTTAAATAAAATATTAACCACGCCTACCCGTTTTGCTTCCGGTTTGGCTCCGATGTTGCAGACAATGGCAGTGGTCACGCATTCGCCCAGATAAATCCCAACCAGCACCACATAGATATTGCCGAAGGTCATCTGGCCGGAGGTAGAGAAGGCCTGCAGGATGCCTACTGTGGCGGAGGAACTCTGCAGCACGAAAGCGACTCCCGCTCCGAACAGATAGCCAAGGAAAGGATTCTCGCCCAAACGGGATAAAAGCCGTTCCACGATTCCGCTGTCGGAAAGGACGCTTACGGCGTCGGTCATATTCATGAGCCCGGAGAACAGGATTCCAAATCCGATGATAATCTGCCCGATCTTGTTGGAACTTTCGGCTTTCATTCCCATGATAATGACGATTCCCACAATCAGGGCCAGGGGAGCCAGGGTGGAGGGCTTTAGAAACTGCAGAAACCAGGTTCCTGATGTATTCAGGTCCAGAAGCCGGATGATCTGGCCGGTAATGGTGGTTCCCACATTGGCGCCGATGATAATGCCTAGTGACTGTCTTAAGGAGATAATTCCCGCACCCACTAAGCCGGAAGTGAGGACAATGGTTGCCTTGGAGGACTGGATCACAGCGGTTACGATGAGTCCCAGGAAAAACGCCTTTATGGGAGTGCCCGTAATCCGCTCCATAGCTTTCTTTAAGGGACCGGAGGAACTGGTTTTCAGACCGTCCCCCATCATACGCATTCCGTATAGAAACATGGCCAGTCCGCCGAAAAGGGTAATCGCATTAAAAATATTCATATCATTCACCTCAAAATGATTCATTGGTATGCTGACAGATTGTCTGTCAGGAAAATTTTACTATAAATGAGGAATGAGATCAATCCTTATCGTTGAGAGAACACAAAATAAATAGTAAGATAGAGATACAAAAAGGATACATTGGAATGTTACATTGAAACCACCAAATAAACCTTGACAGAGAGTGCACATGGAACGCAGACTGCTGATCATGGAGGACGACCGCCTGATGGCGGAGGCTGCCGCCGATTATTTTACAGCCAAAGGCTGGAGTGTCAAGACAAGTGAGAATGGTGTCCTGGCTTTAGAACTACTGAAAACAATGAGCTTTCACCTGATTCTTTTGGATGTGATGATGCCAAAGATGGATGGATTTACATTGTGCCGGGGAATCCGGGAGGAAAGTGATGTGCCCATTATCTTTATCACAGCCAGGGTGCTTGAGGAGGATATGCTTTATGGGTACGCCTTAGGGGCGGACGATTATGTGACCAAGCCCTTTTCCCTTCCCGTACTCTATGCCAAGGCCAAAGCCTTGACTGAGAGAGTGCAGAAAAAGGCTTCTCTTCTGGAGGCCGGCGGCCTTAAGGTGGACGTGGGAAGACGGCAGGTGTTAAGAGACGGAAATCTTCTGTCCCTGCCGCCTAAGGAGTATGAGATTCTCCTCTTCTTTCTTAAGAATCCTGGCCGGACATTCAGCAGGGAGCAGCTTCTTGTCTGTTTTTGGGGCTATGATTTCGACGGGAATGAGAGAGTGGTGGACAATCACATCAAAAAACTTCGAAAGGCCATAGGCTCCTGCGGATGCGCCGTTCGGACTGTGCGCGGCTTCGGTTACAGGATGGAGATGGAGGGGCAGGCGGCAATGTGGTCCGCTCAGACGGAAAAATTAAGGAGATGATTGAAATTGCCGCAAATAAAACATTTGCGGAGAATTATGCACAGAAGCATAACACAGATGCAAAATTTGGATGGTACAGGTATGATACACGCTTTGCAATCCCTTTTTATGACAGTGCGGGTGAATTGGTCAGGTACAATGTCTTTAAGTCAAAAATACTGGTGCGCCATGCAAAAGACGGAAGACTGTATCTGTATGATATTTTAAGAACAAAAAAAGAAACGAGCGAGCAAGCCGCTTGAGCAATAGCTGTACGGTCGAAAAACTCATTTCTCTTTACGGATCGTATTTTAAAGGCATAGAGCAGTTTTGTCAAGAGTAAAAATTTTGAGAGGCAATTATAAATTTTTATATTATTTAGAGATTTTGGAGCTGCCGTTTAGAATGACATGAGAACAGTAACGAAAGGGGTGAAATCCGGGTTCGGAGGGCTTTACATCTCCGGTTCCTTCCGGTATAATGTGGATAGAAACGATGCTGGTGAGATAAAAGGATCGGGTAAATGAGAGGAGACCATAAGCCCATGAATTACTATGAAGAAGCCCTGAAGCTTCACGAGGAACACAGAGGAAAGATTGAGGTAGTCAGCAAGGTGAAACTGGAGAGCAGGGATGATTTAAGCACGGCCTACACTCCGGGCGTGGCTGAGCCCTGCAAGGAGATTGCCAAGGATAAGAAGAATGTGTACAAATATACGGCCAAGAGCAATCTGGTAGGTGTGGTGTCCGACGGCACGGCAGTCCTGGGCCTGGGGAATATCGGAGCGGAGGCGGCCATTCCGGTGATGGAAGGCAAATCCATCCTCTTTAAGCAGTTCGGAGGAGTGGATGCATTCCCCATCTGCCTTGATACCAAGGATACGGAGGAGATCATCCGGGCAGTGAAGCAGATTGCACCGGTGTTCGGCGGGATCAATCTGGAGGATATTGCGTCCCCCAAGTGTTTTGAGATCGAGCGCCGGCTGGAGGAAGAACTGGATATTCCCGTGTTCCATGACGATCAGCACGGGACAGCCATTGTGGTGACCGCGGCTCTTCTCAATGCGCTGAAAGTAGTGGGGAAAGATATTGGAGAGATCAAAGTTGTGCTGAACGGGCCGGGGTCAGCCGGCACAGCCATTATTAAAATGCTTTTGACGGCAGGCGTGAAGCATATTATTGCCTGCGACGAGAACGGCATTCTCTACAAGGACAGGGGCATAGGGATCGTGGATCACAAGAAGATGCTGTGTGATATCACGAACCTGGAGGATAAAAGAGGAACCCTGGAAGATGCCCTGAAGGGAGCCGATGTGTTTGTGGGCGTCTCCATAGGAGGAGCTTTAAAAGCTCATATGATTTCCGTCATGAATCCGGATCCCATCGTGTTTGCCATGGCCAATCCCGTGCCGGAGATCATGTATGACGAGGCTATGGCAGCGGGAGTGAAGGTGATGGGAACAGGACGTTCGGATTTCCCCAACCAGATCAACAACGTGCTGGCATTTCCGGGAATCTTCAGGGGAGCCCTGGATGCAGGGGCCAGAGACATTAACTATGACATGAAACTGGCGGCGGCCAGGGCCATCGCCGAGCTGGTGGAACCGGAAAAACTGTGCGCGGAGTATATTATTCCGTCGGCTCTTGACCCAAGAGTGGCAAAGCATGTGGCCGAGAAGGTGGGAGAGGCCGCAAGGCTGTCAGGCGCTGTAAGAGCATAAGACCGCCGGACACATAGGAATCATAGAGACAGTCAGCTGTGTCGTGGATACACGAGGGCAACTGGCTGTCTGTCTGTTAAAAAGAATGATCATGGGAGGCGGCAGTCTGGGAAAGGGAGGCGGCATGGGGAGCGGTCGGCGGCCCAAAGGCGGCGGCCCGGACCAGGTGACGGTTATGATTTATATGGGCGGAACCGGTCTGGAATCCAGAAACGGTATGGCCACCTCAGATCTTCAGGAGATGATGGCGGCCAGGTTAAGCGGCAGGTCTTTGGAAAGTATAATAGGGGACTATGACGGAACCTTTGTGAATAGCTATTATCTTGGAGAGCCTATGACCGTGGGAGAGACCAAGGAGATCAGCAATGCAGACATAGGGAGGGAGATGTGTCGGCAACCTATCGTTTCACGGATATCTACAGCCAGCATTACTGGGCACCTGAGCTGCCGGAAGAATAGGCCGGAGAATTTTTATATAATATAAGGATATTTTTGCAAATGTCACACTAATTGCGGCTCTCCCTTGCAGGTTGCGGTAAATTATGCTATAGTAACATTATATACGAAAAAAGGAGGAAACCGTATGAAGTTAATGTTTATCGGTGCGGATCATGAAGTAACCGGCAGCTGCCACTATCTGGAGTGCGGAGATACGAAACTGGTAGTGGACTACGGAATGGAGCAGGGAGTGAACCGCTACGAAAACGCAGATCTTCCGGTAGCATTTTCAGACCTGGATTATGTTCTCCTGACCCATGCACATATTGACCACGCAGGGTGCATTCCGCTTCTCTATGCAAAGGGATTCAGAGGGCAGATCATCACCACCTATGCAACCGGCGATCTGTGCCAGATCATGCTTCGTGACAGTGCCCACATTCAGGAGATGGAGGCGGAGTGGAAGAACCGGAAGGCCAGACGTGCAGGCTCGCCGGAGGTGGTGCCGCTGTATACCATGGCGGACGCCCAGGGTGCCTTATCCCATCTTAAGACCTTTGAATATGGGGAGATAGTCAAGCTCAACGATGACATTTCTCTTCGCTTTATTGATGCCGGACATCTGTTTGGTTCCGCTTCCATTGAGGTATGGTGCAGAGAAGAGGGCGTGGAGAAAAAGATTGTCTTCTCCGGCGATATCGGCAACAAGAACAAGCCGCTGATTCGTGACCCGGAATACATCAAAGAAGCGGACTATGTGGTGATGGAATGTACGTATGGCGACAGAGAACATGGGGCGGTTATGGAGCATATTGACGAGCTGACCCACATTATCCAGAAGACTCTGGACCGGGGCGGCAATGTGGTAATTCCCGCCTTTGCCGTAGGGCGTACCCAGGAGCTTTTGTACTTTATCAGGAAGATCAAGAACGATCATCTGATCTTCGGCCATGAGGGATTTCCCGTGTATGTGGACAGTCCTCTGGCAGTGGAGGCCACTCATGTATTTAAGAAGAACCTGATGCGGTGTTATGACGATGAGACAAGGGAGCTGGTGGAGCAGGGCATTAACCCCATTGAGTTTCCGGGACTTTACCTCTCCGTGACCAGCGAGGATTCCAAGGCCATCAACTTTGACGCGGAGCCTAAGGTGATTATCTCCGCTTCCGGCATGTGCGATGCAGGACGTATCCGCCATCATCTCAAGCATAATCTGTGGCGCCCGGAGTGCAGTATTGTATTTGCCGGATACCAGGCGGAGGCGACTCTTGGCCGCAGCCTCATCGACGGCGCTGCGGAGGTGAAGCTTTTCGGCGAATCCATTGATGTGGAGGCTCACATTGAGGTGATGAAAGGCCTTAGCAGCCACGCGGATATCAACGGACTCTTGGAGTGGATCAAAGCCTTTGAGAAGAAGCCGGAGAGGGTATTCGCAGTACACGGAGACGATGCGGTGTGTGATGTCTTTGCAGACAGGCTGACCCATGAGCTGGGACTGAACGCCTCTGCGCCTTTCAGCGGTTCTGTCTTTGATCTGATTGAGGGCAGATGGATTGAGGAGACGGTGGGTATCCCGATTCAAAAGGTGACTCCGGCGAGGAGACGTTCCGATTCCGTATTTGCGCGTCTTGTGGCGGCGGGAGAGAGACTGGCCAAGGTGATTCTGCGCAACGAGGGAGGCGCCAACAAAGATTTGGCCCGATTCGCAGACCAGATTCATTCGCTGTGCGACCGGTGGGACAGATAGTGCCCCTTCGGAGGGCTGAAATGGTTAACAAAAAGGAGTTTTATCATATGGGAAAAGTACTGATCTATACGGACGGAGCCGCCAGGGGCAACCCCGACGGTCCCGGCGGATACGGTGTGGTGCTCCATTATACGGATCAGAAAGGGGTTCTCCATGAGAGAACCCTTTCTGCCGGATATGAGCGGACCACAAACAACCGAATGGAACTTATGGCGGCCATTGCCGGCCTGGAGGCCCTGAATCGGCCCTGTAAGGTAGAGCTTTATTCCGATTCCAAATATCTGACCGATGCATTTAACCAGAGATGGATTGATAACTGGGTGAGGAATAACTGGAAGCGGGGCAAAAGCGGACCGGTGAAGAATATTGATCTTTGGCAGCGCCTTCTAAAAGCCAAAGAGCCTCATGAGGTTGCTTTTATCTGGGTAAAAGGCCATGCGGGCCACCCGGAAAACGAGCGGTGCGATAAACTGGCCACGTCGGCGGCGGACGGGGATGAACTGCTTACGGACACCGGCTTGGAAAACGGCTGACGACAGGCTGAAAAGTTAAATAAATCTTACAAAATATTACTAATTCTTCATGTCTATTCCATTTCTAAAAAGATTATGTTATGTTAAATACATCATAGTTTAAAGGAAGAATCCCATGAAGAATAAAGGAGTTCTGATTTCCATGGCGGTGGTTTTTGCCATTGGAATGCTGATTACAAAAGGCACGCATCATTTTATTGAGAGCAACAGTTCAGGGTCAGACGGGCCAGGGGCCCGGATTATGACAGAAGCCATGGAGACCGCTCAGGGCGGAGCAGAAGATTCGGAAGAGGCCGGGGCGGTTCCGGCGGCGGATATGGAACAGGCCATGGGAAAAGGCGCCCCGGCTCCTCAGGACATGGGAGAGGAGGAAAGTATAGCCGAAAAGGCAGCTTCCCTTATGGATAATATCCCTGCGGACACGGAAGAGGGAAGCGCTTTAAGCGGCGGAATAGCCCCCTACTCTTTGAGGGATTCCGTTCAGGGAGGGGAGAGCCCCGGTATGCCGGAAGCCTTTGAGGAGGAGTATGTCCAGACGGAACCTCTTATGGCATCCATTACCCCTCTGGACCCGCCGGCGGCAGTTGCGGGCGGCGAAACAGCCAATGCAGAGTTCGATACGGCAAAAGAGGAGGCGGAGCCGGAATCCCAATCTTACTATTTAAAACGGCTCAAGGATTTGGACAGTCAGATCGAGAAAAGCCGGAATTCCCAGAATGCTCCAGGTGTCAACAACTCTGCCAGGTCTGCGGCTTCCAATGAACTGAAATTGTGGGACAGTGAGCTGAATTCCATCTACAACGAGATTCTGGAGCGCTTAAATCAGGAGCGCGCAGGAGAACTTGTGGAACAGCAGCGTGCCTGGCTGAAAGAGAGGGACAGCGCAGCCGTGGAGGCGGCAAAGAACTCTGCAGGCGGTTCCAGCGAAAGTCTGGAATATACGGCTTCCCTGGCGGAGTCCACCAGGGCCAGAGCCTATGAACTGGCGGAATTATATAAAGCCGAACTGGCCGATTAAGTGCTTGATAATTGTACATTCATGTGATAGGATTAAAAGAGTGCAAAAAATAAAGGAATAAAAGGAGGTCTCTTTCATGGGAGCCATTATAGGAAGTTTGATTAAAAATCTCATAGAGGTTGCCGTATTTGTGGTGATTGCATGGGCCGGTATTATAGGCGGAAAGAAGCTTAAGGAGAGCAAGACATCGGGGAAGAACAGTACAAACTAGAGGCGGAGGAAGTAAGGTGAAAAAGTACGGTGTTAACGAATTAAGAAAGATGTTTCTGGAATTCTTCGAGAGCAAAGGCCATCTGGCTATGAAGAGCTTTTCCCTGGTTCCGCATAATGACAACAGTCTGCTGCTGATCAATTCGGGTATGGCTCCTTTAAAGCCATACTTTACAGGACAGGAGATTCCGCCGAGAAAGCGCGTTACCACATGTCAGAAGTGTATTCGTACAGGGGATATTGAGAATATCGGAAAAACCGCCCGTCACGGTACATTTTTTGAGATGCTTGGTAACTTTTCCTTTGGGGATTATTTTAAGACAGAGGCTATCCACTGGTCCTGGGAATTTCTGACAGAGGTGGTGGGACTGGATGCGGACAGGCTTTACCCTTCGGTCTATTTGGACGATGACGAGGCCTTTGATATCTGGAACAAGGAGATCGGGATTCCGAAGGAGCGGATCTTCCGCTTCGGCAAGGAGGATAACTTCTGGGAGCATGGAGCAGGCCCCTGCGGCCCCTGTTCGGAGATTTACTATGACCGGGGTGAGAAGTACGGCTGCGGGAAGCCGGGATGTACCGTGGGCTGCGAATGCGACCGCTATATCGAAGTGTGGAACAATGTGTTTACCCAGTTTGAAAACGATGGCCAGGGCAATTACACCGAGTTAAAGCAGAAGAATATCGATACGGGCATGGGGTTGGAGCGTCTGGCCGTAGTGGTTCAGGACGTGGACTCCCTGTTTACGGTGGATACCAACAAGGCGCTCTTAGACGAGGTCTGTGCCATGGCCCATGTGGGATATCAGGAGGATGAGAAGAAGGACGTGTCCCTGCGGATTATTGCGGACCATGTAAAGTCCTGTACCTTTATGATCTCCGATGGCATTATGCCGTCTAATGAGGGAAGGGGATACGTGCTGCGTCGTCTTCTGCGCCGGGCCGCCCGTCATGGAAGACTTTTGGGAATTCAGGGCAGATTCTTAGGGGAACTGAGCAAGACCGTCATCTCCCTTTCCAAGGACGGTTATCCGGAACTGGAAGAGAAGCAGTCCATGATCCTCAAGGTATTGAGCGAGGAGGAAGAGAAGTTTAACAAGACCATCGACCAGGGTCTTTCGATTCTGAATGATATGGAGCAGACTATGGTGGAGGCCGGTTCTGCTGTCCTTTCCGGAGCAGACGCGTTTAAATTATACGACACTTACGGATTCCCTCTGGATCTGACCATTGAGATTTTGGAGGAGAAGAATTTTAAGGTAGACGAGGAAGGCTTCCAGGCCGCCATGAAGGAGCAGCGGGAGAAGGCGAGAAAAGCCCGCAAGACCACCAACTACATGGGCGCCGACGTCACTGTCTATCAGTCGATTCCGGCTGCCGTCACTTCCCGGTTTGTAGGATATGACCGCCTCGTCCATGATTCCGTCATATCCGTGCTTACTACGGAGACAGAGATTGTGGAGGCCCTTACGGACGGAGAGACGGGAACCATTATTGTGGACGAGACCCCCTTTTATGGAACCATGGGCGGACAGCAGGCTGATGTGGGAAGGATTTTCTGTGAAAACGGATGTTTTGAGGTGGAGGATACCATTCACCTTCAGGGCGGTAAGATCGGCCATGTAGGCAGGATGACAGAGGGCATGTTAAAGACCGGCGACAAGGTGACCCTTAAGGTCTGTGAAGCAAACCGTCTGTCCACAGGCAAGAATCACAGCGCCACCCACCTGCTGCAGAAAGCCCTGCGCACGGTCCTGGGAGATCATGTGGAGCAGGCCGGTTCCTATGTGGATTCCGGAAGACTTCGCTTTGACTTCACCCATTTTTCCGCTATGACTCCGGAGGAGATCAAAAAGGTTGAGGATCTGGTCAATGAAAAGATCAGGGAAGACCTGGCTGTGGTTACGGAGGAGATGAGTCTGGATGAGGCGAGAAAGTCCGGCGCCATGGCGCTGTTCGGTGAGAAATACGGCGATACGGTCCGGGTGGTGAAGATGGGGGATTTCTCCGTGGAACTCTGCGGCGGAACCCATGTGAAGGATACAGGCGTAATCACGGCCTTTAAGATCCTTTCCGAGACAGGCATCGCTGCCAATGTCCGCAGAATTGAGGCTCTGACCGGCGAGGGGCTTATGGCCTATTATCAGGAAGTGGAGAGGGAACTTCACGAGGCAGTGAAGATTGCCAAGACCACGCCTGGGGAACTGACCCGCAGGATTGAGTCTCTTCTGACGGAGTTAAAGGCCCTTCATACTGAAAATGAAAAATTAAAGAGCAGACTTGCCAATTCCGCCATGGGCGATGTCATGAATCAGGTTGTGGATGTAGAAGGCGTCAAGGTGCTGGCGGTCAAGGTTGCCGATGTGGATATGAACGGCCTGAGGAACCTTGGAGACCAGCTGAAGGAAAAATTAGGCGAGGGCGTCATCGTCATCGCTTCCGCCCAGGGAGACAAAGTGAATCTTATGGCGGCGGCTACGGACGGAGCTCAGAAGAGAGGAGCTCATGCGGGGAATTTGATCAAAGCCATTGCCGGACTTGTGGGCGGCGGAGGAGGCGGCCGTCCGGGCATGGCCCAGGCCGGCGGCAGGAATCCGGAAGGAATCGACGATGCTCTGGCCAAGGTGGCGGAGACGGTGAAGGCTCAGGTTGGATAAATAAAGCTTTTGAGGGGACAAACAAGCCAATATACAAAAAATTGGTAAAAAATTGTAAATCCTTAAAAAAAGCAGTTGACGAATGGGGATTTTATGCTATAATCATAGCAGTGCTATAAAATACCCAAACAGTTGTATTATGCACAAGTACACAACTGGAGGGAGGTTAGGTGTGAGCTATGTCGAACGTTATTGTTAAAGATAATGAGTCGTTGGACAGCGCTTTACGCAGATTCAAAAGAAACTGCGCGAAGGCTGGTATTCAGCAGGAGATTCGTAAGAGAGAGCATTACGAGAAGCCCAGCGTAAGACGCAAGAAAAAGTCCGAAGCTGCAAGAAAGCGTAAGTATAACTAAGCTGACAGGTATTTGGAGTCCTCAGTCGTAAGATTGAGGACTTTTTTCTGTGAGACAGACATAGACTGGTAATGATCATGGAGCTTTTCAGAGGCTTATGTTATGATGCGAGTATTTTCACAGGCAGCGGATTTTCTGCGCATTCCCCAGGATGTGATACCGGGAGAGCCGGTTATTACGATTACGGGAAGGCGAAATGTTTATATTGAGAATTATAACAGGATTATCAGTTTCCTGGATAACGAGGTAAAGATTCAGGCCAAGACATGCCGGATCATTGTCCAGGGGAAACGGCTGGAGATTCAGTATTATACAGGGGATGATATTCTTATAACCGGACTCATCCATGGGGTTGTGACGGAAGGGTAACAAAAAAGGACGGAAAGGGATGATGAGTTTGGCAGGACGAATCAGCAGATGGACCGGCGGGTATGTGCAGGCCAGAATTGAGGGATACATGCCGGAACGTTTTTTTAATTTGTGCAAAAACAGCCGTCTGGAGTACTGGACAGTGAGGCAGAAAAAAGAGGGGTATTTCTTTTATATGGCCTTAAAGGATTTTTACAGGATTCGGCCCCTGCTTCGAAAGTCCCGCATGTCCATGAGAATCGTTTCCCGAAAAGGCCTGCCCTTTGTGATACGTAAGAACCAAAAGAGAAAAGCCCTGGCAGCGGCGTTTCTCTTATTTTTTATCCTGCTATATGTGCTGTCTCTTTTTGTATGGGATATTTCTTTTGAGGGAAATCATCATTACAGCAGAGAGACTCTTTTGGATTATCTGGAGGAGGAGAACATTACATACGGCATGATCAAGCATGGCGTGGACTGCGACGCCTTGGAGGAGGGCATGCGGAGCCGTTTTCCTGAGATTACATGGGTTTCAGCCCGTGTATCAGGAACCCGGCTTCTGGTCAAAATAAAGGAAAATGAAGTGCTCTCTTCCATTCCGAAACAGCAAAATGAGCCCTGTGAACTTATCGCCTCATCGAAGGGAGTGATTACCAGAATGGTAGTGCGCCAGGGGAAGGCAGCCGTGGCTGTGGGAGACGAGGTGGAGGAGGGGCAACGGCTGGTGGAAGGGCGGCTGTCCATCTTAAATGACGGAGCGGAGGTTGTGCGGATCGCTTATGTCCATGCGGACGGGGACATCTATGCCAGAACCCGGTATGACTATGAGGAGGAATTCCCTCAGTATCATACTGTCCGGGTGAAGACGGGAAGAGAGAGGAAGGGAGCGGGCATTGCCGCGGGACCTTACCGTCTTCGGTTTCTTTTCCCTGATTTTCAAAAATCTTCCTGGAGTTATGTGACCAATATGACTCAGGTATGTCTGTTCGGAGACTTTTATCTGCCTCTTTATGTGGAGAAAATAAGGGGAGAAGCCTTTGTCTCCTATGAGCGCCCCTACACGGATCAGGAGAAAAAGGAGGAGGCCGAAAAAATACAGAAAAAGTATGTTGAAAATTTAATGGAAAAAGGGGTTCAAATTATTGAAAATAATGTTAAAATACAAGAGTATGGAGTTTCATGGAAAGTGGAAGGCAGCGTGACGTGCGAGGAACAGATCGGCGTGGAACGGTACATCACAGAATTTGAGGAGACGAGCGAGACGGATGAGCGTAACTGAGACAATGATTGATATTCCTGCAGAGCATGAGAGAAATGTATGCGGGCAGTTTGACGAGTATGTAAAAAAGATTGAACGGACTCTCCATGTGACCATGGTGGCAAGGGACGGCGCCCTTAAGATTATCGGACCGGATGAGATGATCGGAAAAGCGAAAAGCGTCTTCAACAATCTTATGGAGCTGTCTAAGAGAGGCAACACCATTACCCAGCAGAATGTGGACTATGCGCTGGCTCTGTCATTTTCGGAAAAGGATCATGAGATTTTGGAGATAGACAAGGATATTATCTGCCGGACCGTAAACGGAAAGCCGGTGAAGCCCAAAACTCTGGGGCAGAAGGAGTATGTGGATGCCATCAGAAAGAAGATGATTGTCTTCGGTATTGGTCCTGCGGGAACGGGAAAGACTTATCTGGCCATGGCTATGGCTATCCAGGCATTTAAGGACGGAGAGGTGGGGCGGATTATTTTGACCCGCCCGGCCATCGAGGCGGGGGAAAAGCTGGGATTTCTGCCCGGAGATTTACAGAGTAAGATCGACCCTTATCTGCGGCCTTTGTATGATGCCCTGTATCAGATTATGGGGGCGGAGAGTTACCTCCATAATTCAGAGAAAGGACTTATTGAGGTGGCGCCTCTGGCTTATATGAGAGGGCGGACTTTGGACAATGCCTATATTATACTGGATGAGGCTCAGAATACCACACCGGCTCAGATGAAGATGTTTTTGACCCGTATCGGTTTCGGATCAAAAGTGGTCATCACCGGAGACCAGACCCAGAAGGATCTGCCGGGAACGGCTGCGTCGGGTCTGGATACGGCTATTAAGGTGCTTAAGAAAGTGGAGGATATCGGCTTTTGCTATCTTACAAGCAGCGACGTGGTGCGGCATCCTCTGGTGCAGAAGATCGTACAGGCCTATGATGACTATGAGTCTAAGGCAGCGCGTCAGGCGGAGATGAAGGACAGGCATATGAGACAGGAAAACAGGATAGGAACAAAAAAAAAGAAACCGGTAAAGGGGCAGAATACTTATGACAATTCAGATGGATTACGAGGCAGAGAAAAAACTGGAGATTCCCTGTGAGGAGATTATCCGGGATATTATATCCGCGGCTCTTGACTATGAGCAGTGCCCTTATGAAGCTGAGATCAATGTGGTTTTGACGGATAATCCGGGAATCCGGCAGGTGAATCGGGAATACAGGCAGATTGACGCGCCTACGGATGTGCTCTCATTTCCTATGCTGGAATATGTGACGCCTTCTGATTTCAGTCAGGCGGAAGACATGTTTGCCGACTGCTTCAATCCGGAGAGCGGGGAGCTGATGCTGGGAGATATTATGATTTCCGTGGACAAAGTAACAGAGCAGGCGGAGAAATATGGACATTCACAGAAGAGGGAGCTGGCATTTTTGGTGGCTCACAGCATGCTTCACCTTTTCGGGTATGACCATATGGAGGATGCACAGAGATTGGTCATGGAACAAAAGCAGAATGAGATCCTGGAGAGCAGGGGGTACGCCAGATGAAAAGACGACTTGGAATACTGA
The DNA here is from genome assembly GCA_910574345.1 of Clostridiaceae bacterium. Taxonomy (GTDB): domain Bacteria; phylum Bacillota; class Clostridia; order Lachnospirales; family Lachnospiraceae; genus UBA3402. Next base: position 238,243 of record CAJSZV010000003.1, read on the forward strand.
TTCTGATTGTTTCCATGATCCTCGGCGGATGCGGCAAATCCTATGTGGAGGCTGACGCTACGGCTGCCACAGAGGAGACGCCGGTGCAGATCACCACGGCAGCGCCGAGGGAGACCACGCCTGCAGAGCCGGAGACGACGGAGGAAGAGACAGCGGAGGAGCCCGAAGAGAGGGTTCCTGTAGACGGAAAGATAAAGAGCTACTTAACCGGCGAGATGGTGGATGTGAAGAAAGCCAACAGAAGGCCTTTGGCTGTCATGATGAGCAACGACAAGGAGGCTCTCCCCCAGTATGGGATCAACCGGGCGGGCGTGGTGTACGAGGCTCCGGTGGAAGGTGCCATGAACCGGTATATGGCCATCATAGAGGATTATGATGATCTGGACCGTATTGGCTCTGTCCGCAGCTGCCGCACGTATTATACTTTTTTTGCCAGGGAGTTTGATGCCGTCTATGCTCATTTCGGCCAGAGCACTTTTGCCAAACCCTATCTGAAAAATGTGGATAATATTAACGGGATTGAAGGCGTGGGAAGCAGCGCTTTTTACCGTTCCAGTGACAGAAAGTCCCCCCACAACGCTTATATCAGCTTTGAAAAAGTGCAGGCGGCCATGGAAAAACTGGGCTATTCACAGGAATATGACGCTGATTATAAGGGCCATTATCAGTTTGCCAGAAACGGTCAGGAAGTGGTACTTAACAATGCCCTTGAGGCATGGCGCGTGGCTCCGGGGTATGCCATGAACAAGGCATATTTCGAATACAATGAGGAAGACGGGTTATATTATCGGTATCAGTATAACGGCCCTCATAAAGGAGACGAGGGGCAGATTGCGGTGAAGAATATTATCTTTCAGTATTGTCCTGTGGGGCATTATGCCACCACACAGTACTTGAATATTGATGTTCACACTCCTCAGTACGGATATTACATAACTGGCGGCAAAGCGATTCCTGTGTCATGGGAAAAGGACGGCCAGTTTGGTGTAACCCATTATTATAATACGGAGAAGGAAGAGATCACCCTGAACCAGGGCAAGACCTGGGTCTGCATTATTCCCACAGGTGATTTCTCCAAATCGGAGATTCATGGAAAAGACGAGTAGAGCAGGGGGCCAGAGGGGCGGCGGGCCCGTATCCTTTTATGAACCTGGAGGAACCTCCCTCCCTCCCCCCATGGCACAGAGAGGAGTTTCTGCCGGAAGTATGGAGGAACGCGGCGGGGGAGGCAGACCGGCGGGCCAGCCAAGGCAGACGGCCAGGCGGCAGGCGGCAGGTCAGGCGAGAACGCCGTCTGGGCATCAGTGGGGCGAGCCGAGACAGCCAGTCAGGCAGCAGTCAGGCAGACCGGGGCAGACAGCCGTGCATCAGTGGGGCGAGCCGAGACAGACAGTCAGGCGGCAGTCAGGCGGTTCGGGACAGCCAGTAAGACAGCAGCAGTCAGCCAGGCAGCAGCCAGGCGGTTCAAGACAGCCAGTAAGGCAGCAGTCGGGCAGGCCGGGGCCGTCCGGTTATGAGAGCCGGCAGGCCAGGCGTTCTGGCGGTGAGGCAGGCCAGGCAGGAAGTCCCGCCAGACAGACAGCAAGACAAGTATCAACGGAGTACAGGGCGGCAGCACCGGCGAAAAAAAAGTCCGGTGCCGGTGCTAATTTTCTGGTACAGGGCAGCATACTGGCAGCGGCGGGAATCATCGTTCGCCTCATCGGTATGGTCTATCGGATACCCCTGGCAAAAAAGATCGGGGATAACGGGAACGGTTATTATAATGCAGCGTATTCGATCTACTCGATTCTGCTGATCATGTCTTCCTACAGCCTTCCTACGGCAGTGTCCAAGATGGTATCCGCCAAGCTGGCCCAGCGAGAATACCGCAATTCCGTGAGAATATTCAAAGCCGCCATGTTTTATGCCACGGCGGCGGGAATGGCAGGATTCTGCGCGCTGTGGTTCGGTGCGGATTACTTTGCCAACACGGTGATCAAGATGCCCTTTAGTTCCTATGCATTAAAAGCCCTTGCGCCTACGATCTGGATCATGGCGTATCTGGGGGTTTTGAGAGGATATTTTCAGGGCCATTCCACCATGATTCCCACTGCGGTTTCTCAGATCTTCGAGCAGGTGATCAATGCCGTAGTAAGCATTCTGGCTGCATCTCTTCTCTTTGATATGGGGGTCAAGTCCAATTTGGTCTACGGGTCCACCGAATATTCCTATGCTTTCGGTGCGGCAGGAGGAGCCATCGGAACCGGCGCCGGCGCTCTCACCGCTTTCCTTCTCTTTGTCATGCTGGCCTTTGCATACAGACCCGTTATGAAAAGGCAGGCCAGAAAGGACCAGGGCGGGAATACGGAAAGCTATGGCTCCATTTCCCGGGCTTTGTGCTTCACCATTGTTCCCATCATTGTCAGCAGCGCCATCTACAATGTCAGCAATGTGGTGGACAACAGTCTGTTCGGCCATGTAATGGAAGCTCTTGGAGAAAGCGCCATGACGGCTTCCCACTGGGGTGTGTATATGGGACGGTATCACCTGCTGTTTAATATCCCTGTGGCTATTGCCAATTCCCTTTCCTCCTCCCTCATTCCCTCTCTTTCCAGGGCAGTTGCGGAGAGGAATAGAAGGCAGGTCCAGGCAAGGATCGCCAGCGCCATCCGTTTTTCAATGATTATCGCCATTCCCTCCGCCGTAGGCCTTACGGTGCTGGCCGAGCCGATCAGCAATCTTCTGTTCTCCGGAATGGACAATACCATGTTAATCCGGATGATGTATCTTGGATCGTCGGCAGTGGTATTCTTTTCCTTGTCAACCGTGACCAATGCGGTTCTTCAGGGGATTAACCGGATGCGGGTTCCCATTATCAATTCCGCCGTTTCCCTGGCAATTCATGTGGGGGCTCTTTATATCATGCTTGCGGTGTTCCATCTGGGAATCTACAGCGTGGTCTATGCCAATATCCTGTTTGCGGCCCTTGTGTGCCTGTTCAATGCAGTGTCCATTGCCAGGGCCATGAGATACCGCCAGGAGATCTTAAAGACATTCCTGATCCCTCTTTTGGCCTCCGCAGCCATGGGAGGCGCGGCATGGGGAATCTATGATCTCTGCGCCAAGGTAATCGGAAGCAGCATCAGCACGGCAGCCGCCATCCTGGCGGCAGCGGCAGTGTATTTTGTCCTTCTCATACTGCTCAGAGGGGTGGATGAGAAGGAGTTAAAGAGCATGCCGGGCGGAACCAGGCTGTTTCGGGTGGCAAGAAAGCTGCGGCTTTTGTAGGGAAGCCGCGGTAATCAGAAAGCTTTGGCTCCATTATTGCAGTGGCTTCCGGTCAATCAGCGGAGTGAACAGTAACATCGCTTCTGCACGCGCAGGGCAACATCACATAAAATAATAGACAAATAACACAAAATGTTGTAGACTCTATTATGTAAGATTAAATGCCCTACAAAGCGAAGAGGGCAGAAGCTGCACAAAATAATAATGAAAATGGAGGCTATGAGTATGGCTGCGTCATGGAGTGTGGTAGTTGACGGAAGAACACACAACATCAAACAAAAAGGTAACAGTCTGGTTATCGACGGAGAGAAGACGAAACTGAAAAATCTGATGTCCAAAAAGGACGGGATCTTTAAGGTGTACGATGTACCCCTGGGAACCAAGACAGCCCAGTATTATGTGAATACCTGGGTAGGAGGAGCGAAGCTGGCTATGGACGGCATTGACTGCGCCACAGGAGCGCCTTTTACACCGCCGGCTATGCCGAAGTGGGCATATGTGTTTATGGTGATTCACTGCCTTAACTTCATGAACGGAGCCCTGGGAGCCCTGCTTGCCATTGTAGGCGTCATGGCTACCATATCCATTTCCAGTAATCCCAAGATGTCCACAGGCGTTAAGGTCCTTCTTGATATTGCCCTGGTGGTGGTGTGCGTGGGCGTGATGTTTGCGCTGGCTTTTGCCCTTGCGGCGGCTTTGTATTAAGGAGTCTGAGGGGATGAATGTATTTTCAGAATTGCTCCATTCCATTTATGATACCAAATGCTACGGACAGTTTTTAAGGGATAAGAAAAGCAAGACCTTTGTCTTTGGGTTTCTGCTTGTGATGATTTACTTTTTGATCACCATTATGGTTCCCTTTACAAAATTTCAGCTGTCCACAGGCGGCATTGTGAACCTGATTAATGAGGCTGTTCCGGATTTTGCCATTGAGAACGGTAGGGTTACGGTAGCGCGTCCGGTGGAATACCAGGCAGGAAATACATACATTTATGTGAACACAGACGTGAGTCTGGAGGATTCTCAGATCAAAGCCTGTCTGCGGGATTACGGGCAGGTTGTGATCATGGACTGTGAGAGAGCGGTTGTAAAGAGCAGCGGACAGACTAAGGAGATCATGTACCGGGATATAGACCCGGAGTCGAATATGACAAAGGCTGAACTTTTAGAAGAGATAAGCCCGGTTATTACCGCTATTCTGGCGGCGGGACTTTTGATTGTCTTTGCGGGAATGGAACTTCTGTTTTTCTTCGGCGTGCTGTTTGTTGCGCTTTTCGGCATGATTGTGGCTTCCTGTATGCAGTGCCAGCTGACCTTTGGCCAGCTGTATAAGCTGGGAATTTACACAAGGACCACCCCCCTTATAATTAAGGCGGTTATGTCTTTTCTGCCCTTTGGCATTCCCTTTTATACGGTCATCAGCATAGGGATTTCTCTTCTCTATCTGTCAGGAGGCATCCGTCACATAAAGACTCCGCCTCTGACGGGAGGGCCTTTGGTCTTTTCCTCTGATCATACAGGGCCTGTGAACAGTCAGGAACCCTATAGGCAGAATCCTTTCGATAACGGGCAGGACAGAAAACAGTAAATGTTTAAAATGACAAAAATATGCAGATACTATGCTCAGGATATCTGATGTCTTCAAGGAGGGACGATCCATGAGAAAATATAGTATCTGCATTTTTTTGATTCTCATCACGGCTGTTTCGTGTTTTGGGGCCGGGTTCTGGCTGACAAGACCTGACGCCAGGGAGGCGGAACCCACCGCTGCAGAAACAGTCTGGGAGACAGAGACGCCGGAAACAGTTACAGAACCCCAGCTGGTAATCAATCAGAAGGAGGTGGAACCTGTTGCCGTCAGTCCGAAAGAAGAATTTTATCTGGTGTCGGAAACCGGGTATCTTCTGGTATTTGCCGAGGACCAGTCAACCATCTGCCTGTATACCCATATTCCCATAACGGAATTTCCGGAAAAGGAGCAGGAAAAACTGAGAGCGGGAATCTGGTTTTCCTCCATGATGGAGATATTCCATTACCTGGAATCCTATACGAGTTAGAGGATTTTTAATTATAGCTTGAAAATAAGGCTTAAACCGACTAAAATTGATACCAGGGCCGAAAGGTCACAATGTTTTTAGAACGGAGGGAACTATGAGGAGACAGGTGCTGATCATCGGGGCCGGGGCTTCCGGCCTCATGGCTGCTATCCATGCCGCCCGTGCCGGAGCTTTGGTGACTCTTCTGGAACATAAGGAGCAGGCGGGAAAGAAGATTCTGTCCACAGGAAACGGCAGATGCAATCTGACCAATTTGGATCAGAGGGAAGAATATTACCGGTGCAGTCAAAAAGGATTCCCCCAAAGCGTTCTTACGAGATTTACAGTGGAAGACACCCTGAATTTTTTTGAGGGTCTTGGCATTGTTCCCAAAAGCCGGAACGGATATATCTATCCCAACTCCGACCAGGCGTCGTCGGTTTTGGAGGCCCTTTTGCTGGAGACAAAAGGGCTTGGGGTGAAGATCTTATATGAGTGCCGGGTTCATAAGATTGAAAAAAGGGAAGGGCGTTTTTGTGTGTCCTCCAGTCAGGGCGAGTATTTGGCGGACGCCCTGATTCTGGCGGCGGGTTCCAAGGCGGCTCCGGTTACAGGGTCTGACGGCAGCGGATATGAGCTGGCAGCGGCTCTGGGACATAAGGTGATTACGCCTCTTCCCGCCCTGGTGCAGTTAAGGTGCAGGGAGCCTTATTACAGACAGCTGGCAGGAGTCCGCACAGAGGCCAGATTAAGCCTTTTCGCCGACCAAACCTTCCTTGCCGGGGAGCGGGGAGAACTCCAATTAACCGATTATGGCATATCAGGCATCCCTACGTTTCAGGTCAGCCGATACGCTTGTGCGGCATTACATAGAAAACAGAAGGTCACCGTCACCATTGATTTTCTTCCTCATATGAGTGAAAAAGAGGCAGAAGAATTCCTTGGCAGGCGTCGGCAAAGTCTTGGAGAGAGGACCTGCGGGCAGTGGATGAACGGGCTTTTGAATCGGAAACTGTCTTTGGTGCTTCTTAAGCTGTCGGGAATTGAAAAGGATGAGAAGATCAATGGACTCTCTCCCAGGCAGTGGGACAGGCTGCTCAGACAGATTACGGCTTATGAAACCACGGTCATAGCCGCCAATCCCTTTGAGAATGCCCAGGTGTGCTGCGGCGGCGTGGATACGAGGCAGATATATGAGGGCACTTTAGAGTCCAGGTTGGTAAGGGATCTGTATTTCTGCGGTGAAATCCTGGATGTGGACGGGTGCTGCGGCGGATATAATCTGCAGTGGGCCTGGTCCAGCGGAGCGGCAGCGGGAACCAGCGCGGCAGGCAGCGGAAACGGCATAAAGTCTTCCCCCAGGGGAACAGGGCACAGAGCGGCCGCAGCTGACGGGACGGTTCAAAAAGAACCAGGGCGGTTTCACAACAAGAAGAGAAAGGGCAGGACATGATTCGGATCAGTCAGTTAAAACTTCCTGTGGATCACAAACAGTGGGATTTAAAAAAGAAGGCGGCAAAGCTTCTGCGGGTTTCCCCGGAGGAAATCAGGAAATTGAATGTGGTGCGGCGGTCTGTTGACGCCAGGAAGAAGGAAGAAATTTTATTTAGTTATACCGTTGATATAGAGGCGAAAAAGGAATCCCAGATTGTGAAGAAGGCAAAGAGTCCCCAGATCACCATAGTGAAGGAGGAAGTCTATGAGTTTCCAAAGAGCGGCAAAAAGGTCCTTTCCCACCCTCCGGTGATCGTAGGCAGCGGGCCGGCAGGTTTGTTCTGCGGTCTGATGCTTGCAAAGGCAGGATATTGCCCTCTCATTCTGGAGCGGGGGGAGGATGTGGAGAGCCGGCAGAAAAAGGTGGAAGCTTTCTGGCGGACGGGTATTTTAGACCCCTGGTCTAATGTGCAGTTTGGGGAAGGAGGCGCCGGCACCTTTTCCGACGGAAAGTTAAATACCATGATCAAGGGTCCGGGGAGAAGGAATCAGAAGGTTCTGGAACTTTTTGTGGAACACGGCGCAGACCCGGAGATTCTCTATGTGCAGAAGCCCCATATCGGTACGGATGTGCTGAGCCAGGTAGTGAAAAATATGAGAAAACAGATTGAGGAGCTGGGCGGCAGGGTCCGCTTTGGCGCCCAGGTGACGGACCTTATGGTGAAGGACGGGCATATAGAAGGGGTTGTGGTAAACCAAAAGGAGACGCTCCCCGCCGCTGTGGCAGTTTTGGCCATAGGCCACAGCGCCAGGGATACTTTTTCCATGCTCTATGACAAGAAAGTCCCTATGGCCTCCAAGGCCTTTGCCGTAGGATTAAGGATTCAGCATCCCCAGAAGATGATCAACGAGTCCCAGTACGGAGCCAAGTACAGTCAAAAGCTGGGAGCGGCGTCCTACAAGGTCACCTGGCAGTCGGTCATGGGGCGGGGGGTCTATTCCTTCTGCATGTGCCCCGGCGGCTATGTGGTGGATGCATCCTCGGAAACAGGACGTCTGGCGGTAAACGGAATGAGCAACCACGACCGCGGCGGCGAGAATGCCAACAGCGCTTTGATCGTCACGGTGACGCCTGATGATTTTCCCGGACAGGGGCCGCTGTCAGGCGTGGAATTTCAGAGAAGGCTGGAGGAGAAGGCCTATGAATGCGGCGGCGGAAAGATACCGGTGCAGCTTTACGGAGATTTTAAAGAGGGGAAAAGGACCCATGGATTTGGCGATGTGGGACCAGAGATCAAGGGGCGGTACGAATTCGGCAATCTGAGGGATGTGCTGCCGGAGGCTTTAAGCCTTCCTCTCATGGAGGGGATGGAACAGTTTGAAGGACGGATCCGGGGATTTGCCAGATATGACAGCATCCTGGCAGGTGTGGAGAGCCGGACATCGTCCCCGGTGCGGATTCACAGAGATCAGGGACTTGAGAGTGAGATAAAGGGACTGTACCCCTGCGGAGAGGGAGCCGGGTATGCCGGCGGAATTACCTCGGCGGCCATGGACGGAATCCGGGTGGCGGAGGCAATCGCCGGCACATACGGGCCCATAAAATAGAACAGGGGGCGCGGCCCCATGCATATGAGGAGAATGATATGAGCGGTTTCATGAGAGAGGAATTAAAAAGAAAAAAAAGGATTGTCATAAAGATCGGTTCGTCTTCCCTGACCCATCCGGAGACAGGGGAACTGAATCTGCTTAAGATCGAGGGTCTTGTCAGGATAATCAGTGATCTGAAAGGATCGGGAAAAGAGGTGGTTCTGGTTTCCTCCGGCGCCATCGCCACAGGGAGGCAGGCCCTCCATCATCCGAAAAAGCCGGAAAGCCTGGCCCAGAAACAGGCCTTTGCGGCAGTGGGCCAGGCGCGGCTCATGATGGTGTATCAGAAATTATTCGCCGAGTACAATCAGGTGGCGGCTCAGGTTCTTTTGACCAAGGATACCATGGTCAATGACAGTTCCCGCTATAATGCCCAGAATACCTTTGACGAGCTTCTCCTCATGGGCGCCGTACCTGTGGTCAATGAAAATGATACGGTGTCCACATCGGAGATCCCTCTGGTAGACAATTTCGGGGACAATGACCGGCTTTCCGCCATTGTGGCTGCCCTTATCGGGGCGGATCTTTTGATTCTTCTCTCGGATATTGACGGTTTGTATACCGATGATCCAAGAGTCAATAAGGATGCGCGGTTCATCAGTCTGGTGCCGGAGATAACGCCGGAGCTTATGGCCATGGGAAAGGGAACTTCAGGCAGTGATGTGGGAACCGGCGGCATGGCGGCCAAACTGGCGGCGGCGCGGATTGCTACGGACAGCGGTTCGGATATGGTTATTGCAAATGCAGACCAGGTTCAGGTCATCTATGAGATTGTTCAGGGGGAGGAGAGGGGAACCTTGTTTATGGCGCATAAGAATCAGGATTTTGATTTGATGCATTATCTTAATAATGAGTATTGAGGGTTTATTTTGGGGGATTGCGAAAGGTCCGCCCTGGCGGAATGGCAAAACAGGTGAAAATTTGCAGTATTTAGGAGGTTGTATGATTACCCAGGAGATGATAAATCGGATTAATGAGTTGTATCATAAGTCTCAGGATGAGGGGCTTACGGAGGGGGAGAAGAAGGAGCAGCAGGAACTGCGGCAAAAGTATATTCAGGCTATACGGGCGAATATGAGGGCGGACCTGAATCGTATATCTATTAAGGAGAAGGACGGAAGTATTACGGATCTGGGGAAAAAGTATGGGGGAATAAAAGAAGTCTGAGGGAAAGGAGATAAGAATGAGTATTCTGGAAGAGATGGGAAAGAAGGCCAGAGAGGCCTCGTCTGTCCTGGGACGTCTGGGGATGGAGGAGAAAAACAGGGGTCTTAGGGAAGGGGCGGATGCTCTGCTGGAAGGGACAAAGGAAATTCTGAAGGCCAATGAGGAGGACGTGCGGGCGGCCAGGGACAAAGGGATGAATCCGGGGCTGGTGGACCGGCTCATGCTGAATGAGGACCGGGTGAAGGCTATGGCCGACGGACTTTTGGCAGTGGCCCTTTTGGAGGATCCGGTAGGAGAAGTGATTTCCATGAAGCCCAGGCCCAACGGACTGCTGATCGGGCAGAAGAGAGTTCCCCTGGGCGTCGTGGGTATGATCTATGAGGCCAGGCCCAATGTGACGGCGGATGCCTTCGGACTGTGCTTTAAGACGGGGAATGCGGTGATCCTGAAAGGCGGCAGCGACGCCTTGCATTCCAATAAGGCTGTTGTGGAATGTATCGGGCAGGGGCTTTTGAGGGCAGGGCTTCCGGAAACGGCGGTTCAGCTTATCGAAAGCGGAGACCGGGAAGTGACAAGGGAGTTTATGAGGATGAACCGGTATCTGGATGTGCTGATTCCCAGAGGCGGCGCAGGGCTGATCCGCACGGTGGTGGAGAACAGCACCGTGCCTGTCATCGAGACAGGGACGGGCAACTGCCATATCTATGTGGATGAGTCGGCGGATATCCAGATGGCTCTGGATATTATTTACAATGCGAAGACTCAGAGAATCGGAGTATGCAATGCCTGCGAGTCTCTCGTGGTTCATGAAAACATTGCACATGATTTCCTGCCCCGGTTAAAGGAATGCCTGGATAAGAAACAGGTGGAGATACGGGCGGATGAGCGGGCCAGAAAGGTGGTGCCGGAATTGGCGGCCGCCGGGGAGGAGGACTGGGGAAAGGAATATCTGGATTATATCATTTCCGTGAAGACCGTGGATTCCCTGGATGAGGCCATCGCCCACATTAACCGCTATAACACGAAGCATTCAGAGGCAATCGTGACATCCGATTACAATCATGCCAGGAGATTTCTGGATGAGATTGACGCGGCGGCGGTTTATGTCAATGCTTCCACCAGATTTACGGACGGATTTGAGTTTGGGTTTGGAGCGGAGATCGGAATCAGCACCCAGAAGCTTCATGCCAGAGGGCCTATGGGGCTTTTGGCCCTGACTTCCACCAAGTATGTGATCTATGGAAACGGGCAGATACGGCCATAATCGGCGCAGAATGATAAATTTGGGAAAATATTTCATTAACATAGAAAAATCTTCTGAATGTGGCAAAAATGTGTATAAATTTTGTAAAATTGTTGCGATATTTTTCACAAGTATTATAATAAAGGGGAGTCAATACAAATATATAAGATTAAAGTGATAAGGGGAAAACAGAACATTTTTTCCTGTGCCCATACCAAGGAGGAGTGAACATGAGCCCATCGGAAGAAAAACAAAAGGTGTGTATGTCCTGCGGCGGAGAGCTTTCCCGTATCAGCCCCGAAGAGTATCAGTGTACTTCCTGCGGGAGGAAATACTACGTATCCGGGGATAAGCTGCACAAAGTGTCAATCCGCCTGTCCATGGGACAGATTGTGCTGGTCATCATCGCGTGCGTTATGATTCTGGGAACCGGAGCCGTGCTGGGATATGAGTACTATACAGGACATATGGTGGCGTCAGCCAGCCGTTTTTCTGTGGCTTTCCGTGATTTTCTCATGAAAGTTTATGAAAAGCCTGTTGCTGACATTAAGGAGGAAGATTTAAGCCGGATACGGTTTTTAAGGATTGAGAAAGATAAAAAGCAATATGTATTTACCTATGGCTATGAAGATTATTATGACTATGGAGACGAGGATGAGTTTGAGAAAACCACGAAACGCATATCCATAGAGGCAGGAAAAGATGATTTTTCCCCAAGCAATGTTCAGTATTTTACAGGGCTGACCAGAGTGGAACTCTACACGGAGGCATGGGAGAATTATGTGCTGCCGGAGGAAAACGGCATTAAGGGAATCCTGTGCACGGACGGTTTGTCAAAATACGGCACGCCTCAGTTTTTCGACCGCGTCAATCAGGAGACACTGGAGGAGGTCATGATTCTTAAGGCGGATAACCTGGAGGACTATTCCTTTATGGAGAATATCAAGGGCGTGAAAGGGCTTCTGCTGGAGAATGCCAGGCTGAAGAATGTGGATATGTTTGAGGGATTTGACCGCCTGGAGCATCTTGTGCTGTATTATGCGGAGATAGAGGAAGAAGAGGCTTATGAGTATGTGAAAAAACTGGTTTCCCTGCCCTCCCTTAAGGTCTTCGCCATTACGGGGAAGAGCGGGTGGTATGTGACCGATGAGGAATGGGAAGGTCTTGAGAAGGAATATGAGGGAAAGGTTCTGCTGATTCGGGAGTAAACCTGCCGTCTGTCCGGCGGCGGGACTTTTAAAGCAGCCCTCCATGGGCCCGGCGGCGGATAAACCACAGGAAAGGAGTTAAGGAAAGATGAACGAGCAGAAAAATGATAAGTATACCATTCGGACTTCTGCTTACAATGAGAAGCCGGAACTTATGGGGCTGGAGTGCAGGAATTGCGGCGGCGTGCTGGAACTGACGGACAGGACCCATGCCGTATGCCCTTACTGCGGACAGAAATACCTGATTGATGAGGCCAAAGGCACGGTGATCAACGTTCAGGTGGATTACAGCGGCAATGAGGATATGCACAGGGCGGTAAACAGCGCCAGAAATATGCTGCTTATTTTCGGAGCCATCGCCACAATTCTGGTGGTTATTATTCTGGCATTCAACCTTGCAGCCAAGAAATCCGTGTTCTCCACATCGGATTCGGACATTCCCGTAGATGCCCACGGACAGCTGCTGGTAATCTTTTTCCAGGATATCTTCGGAAAGGATTATAAGGACATTTCCCAGGAAGAGCTGGGAAGCATCCGCTATATCCGGTGTGAATATGTGAGAGAGGGCAGTGAGACCTTTAACTCCATTTCCTACAGTTTTACTGATTATGAGGACTGTGAAAGCGAGGAGGAATTTCAGGATACGGTAAAGAGCTGGACTTACCGCACGAAACAGGTAAGCTGGCCCTCGGATTATTCCATGCTCACAGGGCTTACAAGAATCGACACCACGGACGCGGTGTGGCTGTCTCTTCTCAAGTTTTCGCCGGACAATGCCATTACCTATGTGGATACGGACGACAGGCTGGATACGGTTTCTGCGGTTTTGAATCCGGAGCAGCTGAAAGTTCTCCATGTGGGTATTATGGGAGTGAATCTGGATGATATTGGCCAGTTTAAGAACCTGGAGGAACTTGAGGTGGATACGAATCAGGGGTTTAACAAGACCATAGACATCAGCAAACTTGAGGCGTGCAGGAATCTGAAGCGTTTGAAACTTCGGTGCGGGGACGGGTATTCCGGAGTGGAAAGCATTGGGAAACTGAAAGGTCTGGAAAGCCTTTTTATTGATCATACAGAACTTGGAACTTGTAAGTTTTTGGAAAATCTGCCTGAGCTTAAGAAACTATCCATCTACACGGGGACAGAGCCTGATCTGACGATTCTTGAAAAGCTTCCGTCTCTTAAGCAGGTGGAGTTTTTGGATACGGAGTATATTCCGGCAGAGGAACTGAGAAAGTTAAAGGGGCTGGAGGAACTGCTCCTGTCCATAAAGGAACCGGAATGTCTGGATATCCTTTCCGCCATGGATTCCTTAAAGGTGCTGAGGCTTCACATGTCCATCAATGAATACGGCGTGCCTGTGGATGTGTCTTCTCTTGGGAAGCTTTCCGGCCTGGAAAAGATTTATATGGATAATTTCTGGGGCGGGGAGATCACCGGCCTGGAACCTATCTTAAATCTGCCTGATCTTACAGTATTCCGGCTGGGCAAACGGATGTCCAGCGATATGGAGCTTCTTTTGGATACATCTCTGCTTTCGGATAATCCGGCCATGGAAGAGGTGGCTTTTTTAAATTGCTTTCCCAAAGATAAAGAGACCGGGGAAGAGATGGACTTTGCGTTTCTTCGCCACTATCCGGGGGTAAAAAGACTGTATCTGGACGGGTGTGACCTGACGGATCTCTCTTTTGTGCCGGAGTTTTCCAACCTGCGGGCATTAAGCCTTCAGGATAATGACCTTCGGGAGCTGCCGGCGCTTTCCGGTTTGAAGAGACTGGAGATTATCTCCATAGATTCCGATGCCGCATCCGGGCTTAAAGTGTCCGGGGATGTGGCAGTGAATACGGATTCTTTTGTGACGATTTATGAGTGATGGGAATCGGGGGAAAAGCTTTGCTGGGAAGAACAGGCGACGGCGCAGTAAAGGGAGGGAAGGAATATGACCAAACCAAAGGAGAGCCGCCCAAAGTCAAAACCCATATTAAAGAGTCTGTGGTTTTTAGGGGGGACTGTGACAATCGCGTCTCTGGCTGTCATGTGGGTCAGTTATTCTTTTCTTTCCAAAAACGGAGCGCCGGAAGATGAGGCGGGCTTTAATGTCTATCAGTATCATTTCGCCATGATCGCGGAAAATACGGACACCTCCTTTTGGAATGATGTGTATGAGGGCACTGTGGAGCGCGCGGCGGAGTACGGAGCTTATGTGGAGCAGCCGGGAGAGGGCCTTTCCGTCCGTCTGTCCGTGGAGGATGCCATCAATATGGCGATCTATGAAGAGGTGGACGGGATCTTTCTGCGTCCGGCGGAGGGGCCGGGAATCCAGGCCATGATTGACAAGGCTGTGGACAGGGGGATTCCTGTCATTACCATGGAAAAAGACATTCCTGATTCCAGGAGACAGGGATTCGTGGGCATCAATGACTATTTTCTCGGTCAGGAGTATGGAAAGCGGATCCTTAAGATTGCCGGCGGCGACACCGGTTTGGTGACGGTTTTGGTGCCCGGCGCCAGCTTCAACGAGACAAGCCGCAGCTGGTTCAGACAGGGGTTAAGCAATACGGTAAAAAGCGATGCCATCCGGTTTGATTTCCGTATCATCAGGGATGATAAGGGATTAAACAATGCGGAAGAGGTCATCCACGGCATGGCGGCAGGGTACATGGAGTGTCCCGATATCATTATCTGTCTGGACGAAGTGATCACCCAGACTACGTATCAGATCCTCAGAGAATGGGAGCCGGCAAAGCAGGTGACGGTTATCGGAAGTTCCGTCTCGGATACCATTGCCGAAGGGATTGCTCAGGGATATATTGATTCTACCATTACCATAGATCCTGCTGCCATGGGCAGAATGAGTGTGGACGCCATGATGACTTATAAGCGCCATCATATGGTCAGTTACTATACGGAGGTCAATACCAGACTGATTGATCACGATTCTGTGGGAGAATACGGGAAGGAGGAAGAGGATGGGGGAGAAGGTCATAGGGAGAAGTAAGGCATTTTTCAACCAGTCTCTGAGAATGAAACTGATCCTTCCGGTGATCATCACGATGACGGTCTCCCTGGGAGTGAACCTTCTATTGTTCGGCAAGATTAACACCACAGTGGAAAATATGGATGATGTGTACGACACCAATATCCGCTTAAGCGAGCTGGAGCACCTTCTGACAGAGATTCACGGAGGGGTCTATGAGTATCTGAACACCCAGAGCGGAGAGGCTTTAAAGGGGTATGAGGACAGCAGGCAGCATTTTTTTGCGATGATCGGGGAGATCGACAGCACTATAACGGACCATCCGGCCCGGCGCATGGAGCTGAATATCCGCAACATGGGCCTTTCCTACCTGGAACTGGCGGACAGAGCCGTGACGGCAAAGGAAAATCACGACGTAACTGCGTATAAAGATGATTTTGAGGAGCTTCAGTCTATCTATACCTATCTGCTGTCCCACATTCAGGGACTGGACACCTTGCGGTTTCAGTATAATTCGGAGAATTACAGCGTGCTCTACCGCTACCTGCGCTATCTGGAAGTCTTTATGACGGCGGTCCTCGTAGGGGTGACCTGCTGTCTTATGGTGCTTTTGTACGTGATTATGGGAAGCTTTACCAGGCCACTTGAAAGGCTGGCTGTGAAGGCAAAGGAAGTGGGGCGGGGCAATTTGGACATCATACTGGACGAACCCAGGCACGAGGATGAGGTGGGGACCGTTACCAGGGCATTTAACCAGATGATCGTCAGCATCAATGCCTACATCAAAAAGACAAGAGAGAACATTGAGCGGGAGAGCAGGATGAAGGAACAGGAACTGGTCATGGAAAATCTCCTGAAAGATGCCCAGCTGAAATATTACCAGGCCCAGATCAACCCTCATTTCCTGTTCAATACCTTAAATGCAGGCCAGCAGCTGGCCATGATGGAAGATGCGGAGCGGACCTATGCATTTATCGAAAATATGGCTTCTTTTTTCCGCTGCCGTCTGCGAAACAGCGGAGAAGAGTCGACTCTGCTGGAAGAAACGAGACTTATTGACAGTTACATGTATATTATGAATGTGCGCTACTCCGGCGAGATACACCTGGAGAAAGACATTGATCCGGATCTTTTGGATATGCTCTTTCCGGGCATGGTGCTGCAGCCTGTGGTGGAAAATGCCCTGCGCCACGGACTGGGCGGTGTGGAGTGGGAGAAACGGATCTGGTTCTGCGTGAAACAGGAGAATTCGGAGGCAGTGATCACCATCAGGGACAACGGGGTGGGGATTTTGTCCCATGTGCTTGATGAGATCAATCAGGGCAGTCTGAAGCCCTCCGGTCAGGAGGATTCGGGAAACGGCGTGGGCCTTATGAATGTAAGGGAACGGCTCCGGCTTTACTATAATCAGACCGATGCAATGACTGTGGAGAGCGAAGGCGAGGGCAAAGGCACATCGGTGATCATTCGAGTGCCTGTTGTGCACAAGGCGGAAGGAGCTGCGGGACAGACAGAGGAGAAGGAGAGAGAACATGTATAAGATTCTGATTGCCGACGACGAGGGGATCGTCACAGACTCTCTGCAGTTTATCATCAAGAAGAATTTCGGCGGCGACTGCCTGGTGAGCATTGCAAAAAACGGAAGGCAGGCTATCGAACAGGCGGAAAGCTTTCAGCCGGATATCGCCTTTTTGGATATTCAGATGCCGGGAATCAACGGGCTGAAGGCCATGGAGGAGATCCGTGCCCATAATCCCAAGGTGAAGACTCTGATCCTCACGGCCTATGACAACTTTGATTATGCCAAGGAGGCCATCCGGCTGGGGGCCGTAGATTATCTCTTAAAGCCCGTTAACAAAAAGGTGATCGTGGAGCTGCTTACAGGCATCATGCATACCATTGATGAGGAGCGTCAGAGACGCCGGGAGGACTTGACGGTAAAGGAGAAAATGGAGGCGGTCATCCCCATTCTGGAGAACGGCTTTGTGGTGAGCCTGATCATTCAGAACGAGTATCAGGACAGCGGACAGCAGTATCGGAGCCTTTTAAACATTGAAGAGGAATATGGGATCATCATGGTTCTGGAATGGGGGGAGGAGCAGGAAAACGGCAATCTGGGCAACGTGGTGGGCTCAGGCGTAAGGGCTCATAAGTATTATGACAAGATGGCGGAACTTGTAAAGGTGTATTTTAAAGCCTATACCGGCAGCATTATGGGCAATAAGATCCTGTGTGTGATTCCCTCTCAGGCGCCTCAGCTGGAGTATGAAGCCCGTCTGCGCATGATCGAGAAGGGAAGAAACCTGACAGCGTCTTTAAAAAATGCCGTGGGAATTCATTTTAAAGTGAGAATCGGCTCTGTGAGACCATGGGAATCCATGTTTGATTCCTATGAGGAAGCCTTAAATGCCCTTCGCCACGGAAAACGGAACGTGACTCACATAGATGATCTGCTGGTTATGGACACGGAAGAAAAGAAGCAGAGAGTGATGGAGAATATGGTTCTTGATGCGGTCCGGAGAGGCATGGAGCATGATGTGCGCCAGGAAGCCAGGATTTTTGCGGGATGGGCCTTAAAAAGGCAGGGCTGTTCTTTTACAGAGGCGAAACTGAAGCTTCTGGAGGTTCTCTTTCTGGCCAAACGCTGTGTCGCGGAGCAGGAGAAAACCCTGTTTGAGGGACAGGATATGGCAAAGGGGCTTCTTGTAGCAGAAGATCAGGAAGAGCTGAGACAAAGGTTTGTGGAAGCCATGGCGGGGATGACGCAGGCGGTGGTGATCCGGGACCAGGAGCCGGACGGAATCATCACCAAAGCCCAGGAATACATACGGCAGAATTTTACCAAAGATATGGCCCTTGAGGAAGTGGCCCAGGCAGTGAATATCAGCCCTTATTATTTCAGCAAATTGTTTAAAGAGGAGACGGGGGTGAATTTTACGGAGTACCTGACAGGCCTGCGGATTGAGACGGCCAAGGCTCTTTTGAAAAACAGGGAGCTGAGCATCAAGCAGGTATGCCTGGATTCCGGGTATGCCAATCCCAACTATTTCAGCAGGATTTTTAAGAAATGGACGGGAATCACTCCCACGGAGTTTCGGGATATTTACTGACTTTCCTTACCAAAGGGACAGGGCCCTTCGGAACGGTTATATTTGGATAAAGAATAGCACAAATTTGCAACAAAAAAATGCTACACATTTGCGGGAACCTCAGGCGGACAATGAAAATGTGCAGTAATTTGCAAGTTTGTGCTATTTTTTTTGTGCTATACTTCGAATAGCTGAGTTGCAAAAAGGTATTTTAAGAGAGGAGGATTGCGCTCATGGACATGTTTTTGCAGGCTTGTGTCAACGGACTTTTGATGGGGGGATTTTATTCTCTCATGGGCATGGGGCAAAACATTATTTTTGGCGTTATGAAAATCGTAAATTTCTGCCACGGCGAGATGCTGATGGTGGGAATGTACCTGACATTTATTCTCTACACGTTTTTTGGAATCGATCCCTATCTGGCGGTTCCCATTGTGGCTGTAACCATGTTCTGCATCGGATCCGTGATTCAGCACACGCTGATCACCCCTTCCCTGGGAACAAAAAGCTTTACCAATCTTTTGTTTCTGACCGTAGGACTGGGACTTCTTTTGTCCAACGGCGCCCTGGTTATCTTTGGGTCGGAGTACCGTTCCATCCGCACGGCCTATTCCCAGACCTACATCCAGCTGGGGCCTGTAACCATGGCGCTTCCAAGGCTGATCAGTTTCGGCGTGCTCATCGTAGTTACCGTGGCTTTGTTTGCCTTTTTAAAGTATACCACCATAGGAAAGCAGATACGTGCCGTATCACAGAATCCCACAGGTGCAGAGGTGGTGGGAATTGACGTCAAGAAGATTTATATTCTTACTTACGGCCTGGGCGTTGCCTTAGCCGGCACGGCGGGGGCGCTGCTGACACAGTTTTATACGATCTTTCCCACGGCGGGAGCCAGTTTCGGTTTCAGGGCTCTGATCGTGGTGGTGGTGGGAGGCCTGGGGTCTATTCCGGGAGCTTTTTTTGCGGGTATCTTCCTGGGACTTTTGGAGACTATGAGCGCCTTGTTTATCAGCCCTTCCTACAGCGACTTGATTGTATTTATGACATTTATTGTAATACTGGTAGTCCGCCAGACAATGATAGCAAGGAGGAAATAATATGAACAGCAAGAAAGCAGTACATACTTACCGTCGGAATCTTGCCATTGTAATCGGACTGATCCTGCTGATCTTTGCAATGATTCCCATAATGGTCAAGTCACCTTATATTTTAAATATATTTGTTCTGGTGTTTTATATGTCCACACTGTCCATGGCATGGAACCTGCTGGGAGGCATGACCGGGCAGAATTCCCTGGGACATGCGGCGTATATGGGCCTGGGCGCCTATGCATGCTGTCTGCTGGTTGTGAAGACAGGAGCCAATCCCTGGCTTGCGGGTATCTTCGGCATGGTGGTGGTGGGACTGGTCGCCGGCATTGTCTTTTACCCCTGTTTTATCCTTCGGGGCCCCTACTTTACTCTGGTTTCCATTGCCTTCGGCGAGTCCATCCGCCAGGTGATCATTAACTCCGCCTTTTTCGGAAGGGCCAGCGGAGTGGGACTTCCTTTCGGCTCCGACTCCTTTATAAACTTCCGTTTTACCAGCAAAGTTCCCTATTACTACGTGGGTCTGATTATGATGATCGGCGTCTATGTGGTGATGAAGAAGATTGACCGTTCCAAGATGGGATTTGCCTTAAAGACCATTCGTGAGGACGAGGATGCGGCGGCTGCTATCGGCATCAACCCCACAAGGTACAAGATTATGGCAGTGGTGATCTCCGCCATGGTGGCCGGTCTGGTAGGTTTCTTCTATGCCAGCTATATCCGCTATATTGATCCGGAGCTGATGATTCAGGCCAAGTCCACGGAATCCGTGCTGCCGGCAGTGGTAGGCGGTGCGGCCTACGTGGAGGGGCCCATTGTAGGCGGCCTGATTATGATTCCCTTGTCCGAGTATCTGCGGGCGAACTTCAGCAGTATTCTGCCCGGCATCAATATGCTCATGTACGCGGTCATGCTTCTTCTGGTGATCCGGTTCCGTCCCACGGGCATCTTGGGGTGGTACATGAACAGCAAGACGAAAAAGTTTGTGGATGAGAAGATCCTCAGGAAACCTTCCCTGGAAGTTCTGGAGGAGGTTGAGATGATGGAATACAGGAAGAGGGAGGCTTAAAGATGGCAGAATCTCCTATTATTGAGGTGAAAAATATAACCAAGCGTTTTAAAGGCCTGACGGCTGTAAACAATGTGTCCTTCTCCGTGAGGGAGGGAGGCATTACCGGCATGATCGGGCCCAACGGAGCCGGGAAGTCCACTACCTTTAACATGATCTGCGGCTATTATCCGCCTACGGAGGGAAAGATCTTTTATAAGGGTCAGGATATTACGGACAAGAAGGCATATGAGTATACGAATATGAAGATCGCACGCACCTTCCAGATCATGAAGCCGCTGAAAAACTTAAGCGTGCTGGACAATGTGGTGGCATCTTCCTATTTCGGCCATGCAGCAGCGAAGAATGTGAAAGAGGCGAGAGAGCGGGCCATGGAGGTGCTGCAGTTTACGGGACTCTATGAAAAGCGCCATGTGCTCTCCAAGGATATGGGCACTCCCGACCAGAAGCGTCTGGAGATGGCAAGGGCCCTGGCCACCAGGCCTAAGATGCTGTTCTTAGATGAAAATATGGCGGGCCTGAATCCTGCCGAGACGGAGGAAGCCATTGGCTTAATCCGCAGGATCAATGAATCCGGCGTCACCATCCTTCTCATTGAGCACATTATGAAGGCGGTTGTGAGCCTGTGTGAAGAGGTGATCGTGCTGCATCACGGGGAAAAGATCGCGGAAGGCACTCCGGAACAGGTTATGAACGATCCCTATGTTATGGAAGTATATCTGGGTACGAAGAAGGAGGATACACATGCTTAAAGTCGAAGGATTGAATGCAGGGTATGGCTCCGTCAATATTCTGTGGGATATTAGTTTTACGCTGGAAGACGGGGAGATCGTGGCAGTCCTGGGCTCCAACGGGGCGGGAAAGACCACCATGGTGCGCGCCGTCACCGGCATGTTAAAGCCCTCTTCCGGTTCCGTGGTATTTAACGGCGAGGAATTGGCGAAAAAGAATTCCAGAGTGATCTTAAATAAAGGCATTGTCCAGGTTCCTGAGGGAAGACAGCTTTTTACGGATATGACGGTTTTGGAAAATCTGCAGATGGGAGCCTTCAATAAAGAGACAAAGGCTCATTTTCAGGAGAATTTAAAGAAAGCCTATGAGTGGTTTCCAAAGCTGGAAGAGCGGGCAAAGCAGGCAGCCGGTACGCTGTCCGGCGGCGAACAGCAGATGGTGGCCGTGGCCAGGGCCATTATCGGAGAGCCAAGGCTTCTGATTTTGGACGAACCCTCCCTTGGACTGGCGCCCAACATAGTGGATGATATTTTAAAAGTTGCCTCCACCCTTGCCAGGAACGACGGGCTTTCCGTTCTTCTGGTAGAGCAGGATATCACAAAGGCTCTTGCCTCTGCGGACAGAGGATATGTTATTGAGAACGGGCATATTGCACTGGAAGGCACTGCAAAAGAACTGCAGGCCAATGAGCATGTGAAGAAGGCTTATCTTGGGATTTAGACGGATATTTGCACCGTGGCAGTTCGGTGTAAAAATATATTATTTTAAAGGAGGAATATTATGAAATTGAGAAAACTTACTTCCATACTGTGCGCGGCGGTTATAGCCATATCCGCTTTAGCCGGCTGTTCTTCTTCATCAGGAACAGATGCAGCGGCTACGACGGCAGCACCGGCGGCCACGACTGCGGCAGCAGGAACGGAGGCGCCTAAGGAGACTGAGGCAGCGAAAGAGACAGAAGCAGCAGGCGAGGCGGCAGGCGCTGAACTGACCGGCGAACCCATTAAGATCGGTACCATCTATGCTATGTCCGGCGGTTCTGCCGCCATCGGTGCCAACATTCTCCGCGGTATTGACTTTGCGGTAGCGGAGATCAATGCGGCAGGCGGCGTAAACGGACGTCCTCTGGAAGTTGTCCGCGGCGATCATGCAGGCGATGCCGCCACAGGAAGATCCGAGGCGGAGCGTCTCATTACCCAGGAGCATGTGGATGTGATGATGGGCTGCCATATGTCCGTTGTCACCGAGGTTGTGGCTCAGGTGTGCCAGCAGTATGAGGTTCCCATGATTACCGCTATCTCCACTCTGGACAGACTGTCCAACGAGGAGCACAAGGATATGGACTATTTCTTCCGTCTCTGCCCCTTAAACTCCGTATATGTAGAGGATATGCTCATGTATCTGAGAGATTCTGCAGAGCAGACCGGCGAGGAGATCAAGACAGTGGCGATCTTTACTGACAGGGCGGCCATCGGCCAGGAGCTGATCCGCTGCGTGGAACTGTTCAAGGATGAGTATGGTCTTGAGCTGGTGGCGACGGTGGACTACACCAGCAATGCCACGGATTTAAGTGCTCAGGTTCTGGCATTAAAGCAGGCTGATCCTGACGCTGTTCTGTGCGATTCCTACATCGGCGACGCCACTCTGTTTATCCAGACCTTAAAAGAACAGAACTACAGCCCGAAGATGATCGTTGCCAAGGCAAACGGCTTTACGGATCCTTCCTTTATTACAAACCTGGGCGCCATTGCCAACGGCGTGGCTTCTGTTGTGGAGTTTAACCCTGACTTAACCAACGGCAAAGAGATCAATGAAGAGTTCAAAGCTGAGTTCGGCGTTGACATGAACGGCCACTCCGCAGAGAGCTACACAGTTGTATGGCTGTTCAAGACCGCCATTGAGCAGGCAGGAAGCACAGAAGGTCCGGCAGTGAGGGATGCTCTGGCTGCTATAGATATCAAAGGGGAATTCCCAGGCGGACGCAAGATCGTTCTTCCCTATGACCAGATTAAGTTTGAGAACTATGACCTGGCTGGAGAAGCACATTACAGAGACAACACTTCTGCATCGGTAGCTATCGCTCAGATCCAGGACGGCCAGTGGAAGACGGTTTGGCCATTCAATTTCTCTGATACCAAGATTGCGTATCCGGCACCTCTTCAGTAAGACGGAGCTGTTTCACCTGTTACCTGTTTTATAAACTGCCAAATCCGGCAAAATGCGTCTGCGGACGTGTTTTGCCGGATGTTTTTGCTTATAGGGTGCGCCCTATAAAGCAAAACGCCCCGCTTAGGACCGCACTGCGGCGGAAAGGAATTATGCCGCTGAAGCGATCCGCCGCAGGCGGAGAATCCTGCGGAGCAGGATTCTTTTTATTTGCCATTTTCTTGTGGTGATGATAAAATGGTCATAGCAAATATGATAAAAAGACAAAACATCATGATTGGGTGATGGGGAGGATTACTGTATGAAGCGGAATAAAGGAGCCATATTGGCCATAGGCGCGGCAGTTTTTCTTATGGCAGGATGTTTCAGGGAAGACAGGCCGCCTGACGGGGCCCGGCCGGACCGTCTTGAAGAAAGAGCGGTTTCCCAGGAGAAGACAGAACTGACAAAGGCCCCTATCCGCATCGGCGTCATGTATGCCTTAAGCGGCAATAATGCGGCCATCGGCACCAACATTTTGAGAGGTATTGATTTTGCGGTTGAGGATATCAATACCGCCGGAGGAATCGACGGCCGTCCCATTGAGATCGTTCGGGGCGATACCCAGGGTGATTCCGGAGTAGCCCGCCAGGTGGCGAAACGTCTCATCACAAAGGAACAGGTCCACGCAATCTTAGGATGCCATCAAAGCACGCTGACAGAGGTTGTGGCACAAGTGTGTGAAGAGTACAGGATTCCCATGATCACAGCGATATCCACTGTGGACAGTATCTCCACTCATGGCTATGAGTACTTTTTCCGCCTGTGTCCCATGAACTCTCTGTATATGGAAAATATGTTTATGTATCTCAAGGATCAGGCTGAGAAGACGGGAAAAGAGGTAAAGACCGTAGCGCTGTTTGCGGACAACAGTATGATCGGGCAGGAAGCCATCCGCTGTGCGAAAATTTATGCTCCCCAGTATGATATGGAAATTGTGGTGGAAATCCAGTACAGTCAGGGAGCCGCGGATTTGACTTCCGAGATTTTGGCGTTAAAGGAGGCCGGGGCGGATGCGGTTATGGCGGAAAGCTATATTTCAGATGCCATTCTTCTTATGAAGACTCTGAAAGAACAGGATTATCGTCCGCCGATTCTGATTGCCAAGGCCAACGGGTTTGCCGATCCCAGTTTTATTCCTGCCACAGAAGGGATATGCGACGGGCTGACTTCCGTGGTGGAATGGAATCCGGATCTGATCAAGGGACAGGACATTAACCGGAGATTTAAAGAGATCTTCGGTATGGATATGAACGGGCACTCGGCAGAGGCTTATACTGCCATATGGACCTTTAAGACCGCCTTTGAGCAGGCGGGGACGGATGACGGCACGGCGGTGAAAGAGGCCCTGGACTGCCTGGATATTCAGGGAGGATTTCCGGGGGGCCCCCAGATTATTCTGCCCTATGACCGAATCCGGTTTGAGGATCATGAACTGAAGGGGGTAAGCCACTACAACAATAATACGTCGGCCTCCGTGGCCATCGCCCAGATTCAGGACGGCGAGTACAGGACCGTATGGCCTTTTGAGTATGCGGGGGAGGATATTCAGTTTCCGGCTCTGTTGTTCGAGTGAGACGGCCTGGGGGATATAAGTCCCGCCCCGTAACGCCGAATATGAGGGAAAAGGGGATTTACATTGCAGGGCTATTTTATTATAATGGTAACTAGTGCGGGAGATGATCATATCCCGTTATCGGAGAGCAGAAAAAGGCTTTAGACAGCCATGAAAATGCTGAGGCAATACAGGAGGAGATATGGCTAGAGGACAAGGGAAGAAAACAACTGTTTCGGTTCCGGCAAAGGCTCCGGTTCCGGCAAAGGTTCCTATGAAGACCCAGACCAATGATGTGGTGCTGGCTATGGATATCGGTACCAGAAGCATCATCGGAATGGTGGGTGTTGTGGAGGACAACAAGGTCAATATCATTGCCGTGGAAAAAGAGGAACACACGGAACGGGCCATGATCGACGGACAGATCGAAAATATTGAGAAGGTGGCTTCCATTGCTAAGAAGGTGAAGAAAGGTCTGGAGACAAAGTCCAATATCAAGCTGGAGAGGGTGTGTGTGGCCGCCGCAGGACGCGCCCTTCGAACCAAGCGGGCGGATTATGAGCTGGAACTGCCTGGGACACAGCTGATTGATGATGAGATTATCAGCCGACTGGAGGCAGGAGCCATCACCAGGGCGGAGGAAGCCTTTGATGCAGAGAATGAAGCGGCGGACGATTCCCGCCGGTATTATCTGGTGGGATATACGGTGTGCCAGTATTTCCTGGATCAGTATATGATCTCCAATTTAAAGGATCACAGAGGACGTCAGATCAAGGTGGATCTCATCGCCACGTTCCTTCCCAGCGAGGTGGTGGAGAGTCTTTATACGACCATGAACAAGATCGGCCTTGAGGTGGCCAGCATGACTCTGGAACCTATCGCCGCCATTAATGCGGCGATTCCGGAAAATATCAGGCTTCTGAATCTGGTTCTTGTGGATATCGGGGCGGGAACCTCGGATATCGCTGCCTGTACAGGGGGAAGCGTGACAGGTTATACCATGGCTACTATGGCAGGCGATGAGATCACGGAGACGATCATGAAACGGTATCTGGTGGATTTCTCTACAGCCGAGTCCGTCAAGGCCCAGCTGGAGCACCAGGACGAGATATCATTTGCCAATATTTTGGGCTTTGAACAGAAATTTTCCAAAGCGGACATCTGCAAATGCATTCAGGGCGCCAAAGAAACTCTTTCCAAGGAGATTGCCGATAAGGTTGTGGAGATCAACGGTACGGCGCCCTCAGCCCTGTTTTTGGCAGGAGGAGGAAGCAAGCTGGCAGGATTGAAGGAGGCCATCACAGAGGCTTTGGGCATGGAGGACAGCCGTGTGGCCATTGCCGGCAATTATTTTCAGACCAGTGCATATTCAGAGGAGTATGATTTGAATAATCCGGAATATGCCACCCCCCTTGGCATTGCCGTGTCGTCGGGATTGAACATGATCAATGACAGCTTCCGGGTAATCCTCAACAACAGGCCGGCTAAATTGTTCAGAAGCGGGACTTTTACGGCTCTGAATCTTTTGATGATGAACGGTTATAATTTCCGGGATATTATGGGGCGCACAGGAGCCAATCTGACGGTTACGGTCAACGGGAGACGAAAAGTGTTCTACGGCACGGCATCGGAGCCTGCGTCCCTTTTCATTAATCAGAAAGAGGGGAAACTTTCTGATGTAATTCATGCCGGGGATAACATTGAATTTATTCCGGCTGTCCACGGGACGCCGGCCAGGGCATATCTGGGAGATATCGAGGGAGCAAAGGCCAGTGACGATGTTACGGTCAACGGAATGAGAGCTTCTTTAAAGACGGCTCTGAAAAACGGGGATGTGATCTTTATCAGGATGCCTGAAAAAGAGACGGTAAAAGAGCAGGAACAGCCGAAAGTGCCGGATGGGGAAGCTGTTAACGGGCAGGAAGAGACCGGATCCCAAGCCTTGGGGAAAGATACGGAGAACGTGAAAGAAGAGGAGACAGACGGGAAGGAAAAAGAAGAGACCAGGTTCCCGCAGGAGACGGCGCTAGGGACAGAGACAGCCGGAGAAGAACCGGCGGAAGGTTCGGCTTTTGCAAGGCTTGGGCAGTTCGGCGGGAAGGTGATGCCCATGAAACATGAGCCGCCTGCCGGGGAAGAACCGGCTATATTGGAAGAGCCTGGCTTACCAGAAGAGCAGACCCTGTCCGAAGAACCGGTGCGGGCGGAAGAACCCATATCAGCGGAAAAACCGGTACGGGCGGAGGAATCAACAGCGGAGGAAGAACCTGGGGAAGCGGAAGAGGCGGCAGAAAAACCTGCGGAGGAAAAACCCATGATCATGTTCCATTTTAACGGTTCTCCCTTAAGACTTCCCAGGAAAGAGGACGGGCGTCCCTATTATCTGATGGATCTTATCCAGTATTCCGGTATTGATCTGGATCATCCAAAGGGCACTGTGGCTTTAAGGGTCAACGGGGAAGAGGGAAGATTTCAGCAGGTGCTTAGAGCAGGGGACAACATAACCATTACGGAAGAACAAAGGTAAATGCCTTATGAGAATATTAATTGCAAATGATGACGGGATTGATTCCAGAGGCCTTCACCGCCTGGCTTTTTTGGCAAAGGAACTGGGGGAGGTGTGGGTAGCCGCGCCTCACAGCCAGTGCAGCGCCATGTCCCACAGGATTTCCGTCTTTGATTGCCTGGATGTTAAGAAGGAGCCGGAATTTCCTGTAGAGGGAGTACAGGCTTTCCATGTGACGGGAACTCCGGCGGACTGTGTGAAAGTGGCTCTGGAATATCTGATGCCCCGGAAACCGGACCTTGTTTTTTCAGGCATTAACCATGGCTACAATGTGGGACTGGATATTCTCTATTCCGGCACTGTGGGAGCTGCCATGGAGGCCCTGGTCAATGGAATCCCCGCCATGGCATTTTCCAATGACACCAACGATGACTGCCGGATATCGGATCATTATCTGATTCCCATTGTAAAGGAGCTTCTTGGGAGAGAGATCTCCGGCCATGAAATCTGGAATATCAATTTTCCCAAAGGAGATCCGGAAAAGGTGAAGGGAATTTTAACGGACCGTTTTACCGCGTCAAAATCCGCCTACAAAAATGTGTATACGCCTGTGGAAGAAAGGGATGGTACGGTAAGACTGTCTATCACCGGGATTCGGCAGGAAGGGGCGGAGGAAGGCAGTGATATGGCAGCTGTTCTGGCAGGATATATTTCGGTGGGGAAAGTGGAAAGCGCGCTGCTGAAAAAGAGATAGGATTTCTTTTTGATTTCATAGGAGATAGGGTCTTATGAAACCATTAAACGGGAAATATATAAGGAGGGAAACATGTCAATCGAAAGAGTAAAAGCATATTTCAGAGAATTGGGAATAGAAGACAGGGTCCGGGAGTTTGACGTGTCCAGTGCGACGGTGGAGCTGGCTGCTGCGGCCCTTCGCTGCGAACCCCAGCGAATCGCCAAGACCTTATCTTTTCTGGCGGACGGACATGGGGTGCTGGTGGTGGCGGCAGGAGATGCCAGGATTGACAATCATAAGTACAAGGCGCAGTTCGGCACAAAAGCCAAGATGCTTTCGCCTCAGGAGGTAGAAGACTTAGTGGGCCATGGTGTGGGAGGCGTTTGTCCCTTTGGGGTGAAGGAAGGGGTGGAGGTGTATTTGGATGTGTCTTTGAAGCGTTTTGAAACCGTGTTTCCCGCCTGCGGAAGCTCCAACAGCGCCATTGAACTGACGATTCCGGAACTGGAGAAATATTCCGGCTATGTGAGTTGGGTGGATGTGTGCAAAGAACAGGGGAAGTAGAAAATCAGAAAGGAGAAAAATATGAGCAAGATTGACGTAGTAAGAGACGCCATGGTTCAGGCCATGAAGAACAAGGACAAGGAGAGAAAAGACGCCCTGTCCATGCTCTTAAGCGTTCTTAAAAATGCAGAAATTGACAAACGCTCTCCTCTTACGGAGGATGAGGAAAATGCCGTCGTGAAAAAGGAGATCAAACAGTGTCAGGAGACTTATGATTCGGCGCCGGAGGACCGGACCGATATCCGGGAGGAAGCGGCCCTGAGAATTCAGGTCTACAGGGAATTTGCACCGGAGGATATGTCCGTGGAGCAGATTACAGAGGTGATTCAGTCGGTCTTAAAGGAACTGGGAATTGAAAAACCCGGACCTGCCGATAAAGGAAAGATCATGAAAGTTTTGATGCCTAAGGTGAAAGGCAAGGCAGACGGCAAGGTAGTCAATGAGACTCTTGCCAAAATGTCCCGTTAGATAAACAAGACAGAAGGAGCAGCAGCTATGTACAGAAAAGAGATTGATGCATATATTGACAGCCATATCCAGGAGATGGTGGAGGATATCTTTACGTTATGCCGTATCAATAGTGAAAAGGCAGAGCCTAAGGAGGGTGCTCCTTTTGGCGAGGGAGCCGCAGAGGCGTTAAGGGCCGCTATGAATATGGCCGAGAGCTACGGATTTGCGGTTCGCAATTATGACAACTATGTGGGGACGGCGGATTTCAATGACAGGGAACAGCAGCTGAATATTCTGGCCCACTTGGATGTGGTTCCGGCAGGGGAAGGCTGGCAGGTGACAGGGCCCTTTGAGCCTGTGTTAAAGGATGGCCGTCTCTATGGCCGGGGGACAGCGGACGATAAGGGACCGGCAGTGGCGGCTCTCTATGCCATGCGGGCGGTGAAGGAACTGGGAATTCCCTTGTCGAAAAACGTGCGTCTGATTCTGGGTACGGACGAGGAATGCGGAAGTTCCGACATTGAACATTATTATAAGATAGAAAAGGAAGTTCCCATGACTTTTTCGCCTGATGCGGAATTCCCGGTGATCAACGTGGAAAAAGGAGGACTGCCGGCCCATTTTACAGGTGCTTTTGCAGAGAGCAGGGACTGTGCCAGGCTCATATCCCTGGATGCGGGCATCAAGATTAATGTAGTGCCGGGAAAGGCTGAGGCGGTGGTAGCCGGCCTGGAGATGGAGATCCTTGAGGACACGGCAAGGCAGGTGAAGGAGGAGACCGGCATTGCATTCACATTCAGCCAGGAAGGGCCGCACATAAAGATTACGGCTCAGGGAAAGAATGCCCATGCGGCTCATCCGGAAGGAGGGAACAATGCCCTTACAGGTCTTCTTGTCTACGTCACAAGGCTTCCTCTGGGAGAATGCCCCCAGATCATATGTCTGAAACATCTTCTAAAACTGATTCCTCACGGGGATCTCTATGGAAAAGCCATGGGGATTGCCATGGAGGACGAGCTGTCAGGACAGCTGACTCTGGCTTTCAGCATGCTGAAAGTGACAGAGAACCGGCTGGAGGGAGGGTTTGACAGCCGCTGTCCTCTCTGCGCCACAAGGGATAATGTGCTTTTGGTGGTGAAAGACAAGATGGAGAAAATCGGCCTGACGCTCCACAATGACCAGATGAGGCCGCCCCATCATGTGGACGGGAACAGCCTGTTTGTTCAGACGCTGTTAAAAGCCTACGAATCCTATACCGGCAAAAAAGGGCATTGTCAGTATACGGGCGGCGGAAGCTATGTCCATGAACTAAAGAACGGCGTCGTTTTCGGAGCCGCTATGCCGGGGACGGACAACCATATGCACGGGGCGGATGAGTTTGCGGTTCTTGAAGAACTGGTAATGAGCGCCAAGATATTTGCACAGGTGATTGTGGATTTGTGTATGTGAATTCACAAAAAGAACTTGACAACCATGTCCTGGAAGTGTAGAATACCACACATAGAAAGAATTTGGAGGAACCACAATGTACAATTCAAAGTCCATGATGATGAATATGTATATGATGAACGGCAGTGCAGTCATGTGCCGTATGTTCATGTGCAGAAAATCAAGTGGAGTTTGAAGGTCTTGTAGGGACAGTGCTTGCAGAGGAAGAGCCGTAAGGGGCATTTTGTCTGTGATGTGATATTTAGCCGTAGGTCTATAAGACTTGCGGCTTTTTGTGTGTTTAAAGTATGAAGAATGTACAGGAGGAGACTATGGAAAACCCGATTATCCGGATACAGAATCTGGGAAAAGAGTTTAAGACCAGCGCCGGTCAGGTCCGGGCCCTTGATGATATTAACCTGGATATCTGCCAGGGAGAGATCTTTGGCATCATCGGTTTAAGCGGCGCCGGAAAAAGTACGCTGGTTCGATGCATCAACTATCTGGAGGTTCCCACAGAGGGAGATGTATTCTTTGAGGGAAAGAGTTTAAAGCAGATGACAGGGGCGGAGCTTCGAAAGACAAGACGGTCCATGGGCATGATCTTCCAGCAGTTTAATCTCTTGGCGCAGCGGAATGTAATGAAGAATGTGTGTTTCCCTCTGGAACTGGCAGGGGTGTCCAAGACAGAGGCAAAGAGGCGGGCCATGGAGCTGTTGGAGACTGTGGGACTGAAAGAAAAGGCGGAGGCTTACCCGGCCCAGCTGTCAGGAGGCCAGAAACAGCGGGTGGCCATTGCCAGGGCTCTGGCTACGAACCCGAAAGTAATCTTATGTGACGAAGCTACCAGCGCCTTAGACCCCAATACCACCAAGTCTATTCTGAGTCTCCTTAAGGAGATCAACAAGACCATGGGAGTGACTGTAATCGTCATCACCCATGAGATGTCGGTCATTGAATCCATCTGTGACAGAGTGGCAATTATTGATCAGAGCCGGATCGCGGAGGTGGGCAGGGTTTCGGAGATCTTCTCAGAGCCCAAATCAAAGATCGGACGTCAGCTGATCTTGGGCGATGCGGCAGGCCAGGTGAAATTCGGCGATTCCAAGCAGCTTCGCATAATCTTTGACGGGCGGGAGTCTGAGGAGCCGGTGATTTCCAATCTGGTGCTGGCCTGCAAGGTGCCGGTGAACATTATGTATGCCCAGACCAGGGATGTGGGAGGTACGGCCATGGGCCAGATGATTATCCAGCTGCCGGAAGACAAGACGGACGGGGAGCGGGTGCTTCACTATCTGGATACGGTTAAAATTCCCTATGAGGAGGTAAGAGAACATGACATTTGACGGAGCTACATTACAGATGTTGAAAACAGGCATTTGGGAGACTTTTTACATGGTGCTTTTATCCTCCCTCTTTGCATATGTCATAGGGCTTCCCCTGGGAATTGTGCTGGTGGTGACGGATGATGGGGGCATTCACCCCATAGCATGGCTTCAGAAGATACTGGGAACGGTGATCAATCTTCTCCGTTCCGTGCCCTTCCTGATTCTTTTGTTTATTGTACTGCCCTTGTCAAAGATTGTCATCGGAACCAGAATCGGTTCCCCGGCCATGGTAATTCCTTTGACCATTGCGGCAGGGCCCTATGTGGCCAGGGTGGTGGAGTCTTCCATTCGGGAGATCGACGGAGGCGTCATCGAGGCGGCAAAGTCCATGGGAGCTTCCGACTGGCAGATCATCCGGAAAGTCCTGCTCCCCGAATGCAGGCCGTCTCTGTTAGTGGGAGCCGCTCTCGCTGTGACCACTATCTTGAGCTATTCGGCCATGGCAGGGTTCGTGGGCGGCGGCGGTCTGGGAGCCATTGCCATCAATTATGGCTACTACCGGTATGAGGCGGGCCTTATGTGGGTGTCCGTGATTCTCCTGGTGGTTCTGGTGCAGATTATTCAGGAGGCGGGAATGAAACTGTCCCGAAAAGGGGACAAGAGGATCCGTTAGATTTAAAAGGGTTCCTGATCAATGGTTATGAGGGAAGAATATGCCCTTATAATAAAACAGGCTCCGGTGCAGTCCGGAGCCGGAAAATTCCAATATGGAGAGGAGAAACAGATTATGAAAAAAACAGTGTGTGCAATTGCAGCGGCATTACTTACGGCAAGCATTGCAGGATGTTCAGGCGGCCAGACAGCCGAGACCACCCAGGCAGCAGAAAGCGTTAAGGAGACGGAAATCTCAGAAAGCGCAGAGACCGCTCAGGCAGGAGAGACGAAAGGAGAAGAGTCAAAAGGAGAACTGAAAAAGATCATTGTAGGTGCAAGTCCGGCTCCCCATGGAGAGATCTTGAGAGCAGCGGCAGATGTTCTGGCGGAAAAAGGCTATGAACTGGATATTAAGGAGTATGTGGATTATATTCAGCCGAACCTTGCGCTGGAGTCAGGAGATCTGGATGCCAACTATTTCCAGCACCTTCCTTATCTGGAATCCTTTAACGAGGAGAACAAAACCAAACTGGTATCGGCAGCGTCCATTCACTATGAACCCTTCGGTATTTATGCGGGAAAAACCTCTTCCCTTGAGGAGCTTGGGGACGGGGCTACCATTGCGGTTCCCAATGATACCAGCAACGAGGCGAGAGCCCTCCTTCTTCTGGAAGCCCAGGGTCTTATCAAATTAAAGGACGGAGCAGGACTGACCGCTACCAAGAACGATATTGTGGAAAATCCCAAAAATATTAAGCTCTATGAGGTGGAGGCGGCTCAGATTCCAAGATCCATTGACGATGTGGATGTGGCGGTCATCAACGGAAATTATGCCATTGACGCGGGATTTAAGATGTCCGATGCTCTTGCGGTGGAGGACTCTCAGTCTATCGCGGCGACTACTTATGGCAATGTCATCGCCGTGAAGGAAGGCCATGAGAATGACGAGGCCATTAAAGCCCTTGTGGAGGCGTTAAACAGCGATGAGGTAAAATCATTTATAGAGAGTACTTACGCGGGAGCAGTAGTTCCTCTGAATTAAGAAAATAAGCTGACAAAAAGAGGAGTGGTGTTATGTATCAGGAGACCAATAGAGCCGGACAGTATGAACCGGGACAGGAAGGGGATAAAAGTCAGGATCCCTACATCCAGGCCCCATATGGGAGCCGGGAATGGGACAGTATGCAGGACCAGGGCGGGAGGCAGAAAAATTACATGTCTCTGGCTTCCATGATCCTTGGAATCCTGTCCATTGTGACGGCCTGCTGCTTTTTTTCGGGAATGGCCCTTGGCGGACTGGCAGTGTTTTTTGCCGCTCTCTCAAGAGTGGATGTAAAGATGAACAGACAGGGAAGGACAGGGCTCATTACAGGAATCATAGGAATTTTGCTGGGATTTGCCTCTATAATCCTGTGGATTTCTCTGAGCGCATAGGAGGATATGATGAGAGAGAGCAGAAAGAGTTTAAAGTTAAAAGCAAGAAGGGCACTGCTGGGAAGATATCCTGCAGCTGTGGGGATGTTCATTCTTACGGAAATTCTGTGCATCCTGTTTTTGGCCGTCATGGAACTGGGCGGAGTCATCATTCTGGCGATTCTCAGCCCTGTGCTGAATGAGGAGATGGGGTTTCTGACCTTCTTAGGGTTCTTCGGCGTGCTTATGGTCATATTTCTGTGGTTTTTCTGCCTTGTGCTTCCAGGGTACTGCAGGTTTTACCTGAACATCTGTCTGGGCAGGGAAGGGGGCGTCTCGGATATTTTCCGGGGATTTGCGGAAGGAAGATTTTGGGGAGTCGGTCTGGTGATCTCTCTGATCTTTGGCCTTCTCATTACACCTGATATTGTGCTCACATCGGTTATGGTCACCATGGATGAGGTTTTCTTTCCCCTGATATTTATGTCCGTGTATAATCTCTGCCTGATGATTGCCGGGCTTTACGTGAGCTTTACATACGGGCAGTTTTATCTGATCTTGGCGGATAATCCGGGTATGGCTCTGGGGGAGGCTTTAAAAGAAAGCAGAAGGCTTATGAGAGGCAGCAGATTTCGTCTCTTTGTCCTGGGCTTAAGCTTCCTTGGATGGTTTGCCCTCGTCTACATAACCTTTGGACTGTCCATTCTGTGGCTTGTGCCTTACATGATGACCACCAATGTATATTTTTATCTGAATCTGAAAGAGATTCACAGGGAATAAGACATGGAAAAATCCGCATAGATTACACCAAAGAGTTGTGAGGTGGAACTATGCGGATTTCTGAGTTAAAGCAGAAAGAGGTTATCAACGCAGAGGACTGTAAGCGCCTTGGATTTGTGGGAGATGTGGATTTTAACATGGAGGACGGGTGTATGGTGGCGATTATCGTGCCCGGACCGGGATGCTTCTGCGGATTTTTGGGAAGGGAGAAGGAATTTGTCATTCCGTTCAGGGATATCTGCCAGGTGGGAGATGATATCATTTTGGTGAATGTGAAGAAGAAAGATGTGGAAGGGTCTTGTAAGATATAGGAATAAAATGGAAATAAAACTTGCGGATTTACAGATAATGGAGTAAAATATATATAACTGACAGATAAATGACCAGCAAAATATAGGTTTGTATATGCTTACTTCGTCAGGCTGACAGCTGGTGACAAGACTTAAGGAGGAAACGTCCATGAAATGCCCTTACTGCAATGAAGGAGACACCAAAGTGATTGACTCCAGACCGGCGGATGACAACAGCTCGATTCGCAGGCGGAGACAGTGCGAGAGGTGCGGAAAGCGTTTTACGACTTATGAGAAGTTAGAGACCATGCCTCTTATGGTAATCAAGAAAGACAATACCAGAGAATCCTATGACCGTTCCAAGATGGAATCAGGAGTGATTCGCTCCTGTCATAAACGGCCTGTTTCCACCCAGCAGATTGATTCCATGATTGATGAGATTGAGAATCAGATCTTTAATCTGGAGGAGAAAGAGATATCCACATCCGTAATCGGAGAATTGGTGATGAATAACTTAAAGGATCTGGATGAAGTCGCCTATGTCAGGTTTGCATCTGTGTACCGGGAATTCAAGGATGTGAACACTTTTATGGAAGAGCTGGGAAAATTACTGAAAAAGTAGGTTATGGTTTATGTTAGAAGCATTTTATCCA
Source organism: Clostridiaceae bacterium (assembly GCA_910574345.1). Lineage (GTDB taxonomy): Bacteria > Bacillota > Clostridia > Lachnospirales > Lachnospiraceae > UBA3402. Next base: position 273,771 of record CAJSZV010000003.1, read on the forward strand.
AAATATTACGTAAGCTCAGCGTATGTGGTCCCTTACGAAACCTTATACCGCAGGGGAATCCGGGGGGTTATCTTTGATGTGGATAACACCCTGGTTCCCCATGACGCGCCGGCTGACGACAGAGCAAGGAAATTGTTTGAAACCTTTCATGACATGGGCATGGAGACCTGCCTTCTGTCCAATAACAAGGAGCCCCGGGTGGCTGCTTTTGCCGGGGAGGTAGGAACAAAGTACATCTATAAAGGCGGGAAACCTTCCGTAAAAGGTTACAGGAGGGCCATGAAGCTTATGGGGACCAGGAGAGAGACCACTGTCTTTGTAGGCGATCAGATTTTTACGGATGTGTACGGCGCCAACAGGGCAGGAATTTTAAGTTATCTTGTGAAGCCCATTCACCCCAGGGAAGAGATTCAGATCATGGTGAAGAGATACTTTGAGGCAGTGGTGCTCTATTTTTACAAAAGAAAGATAAAGAAGACAAAACAGAATAAAAAAGGGATGAGATCATGATAAGCGGAAAAGCAAAAGTATGCGGAATCATGGCATGTCCGGTGGAACATTCCCTGTCTCCCATGATGCATAATTTTTATGCGGGGCAGATGGGGATTGATTTTGCCTATGTGCCTTTTAAAGTGGAGGAGGATCAGGTGGAGACCGCCGTAAAGGGGGCCTATGCCCTGAATCTTGAGGGACTGAACGTTACGGTTCCTCACAAGCAGAGGGTGATTCCCTATCTGAAGGAACTGGACAGGACGGCTGATGCCATTGGAGCCGTGAACACCTTGGTGAGAGTGGACGGCGGGTATAAAGGATACAACACAGACGGGCCGGGCCTTTTCAGAGCCATGAATGAGGCGGGAATGAAAATCAGTGGACAGGACTGTTTGCTTTTGGGAGCAGGCGGGGCCGCGAAGGCAGCGGCTTATGTTCTGGGAAGCCAGGAGGCAGGGTCTGTCATCGTGCTGAACAGAAACGAAAAGCGGGCGTGGGAACTGGCAAGGGAGATGAATGAACGGTTCAAAAGGGAATTCATGAGCGCCATGGCCCTGGCAGACTATGAAAAGCTTCCTTCCGGGCCAAGGTTGGCAGTGCAGACTACCAGTGTGGGCATGTATCCCCACAAAGACCAGGTGCTTATCGAAGACAGGGAGTTTTACCGAAATATCCACAGCGCTGTGGATGTGATCTACACCCCCTTTAAGACCAGGTTTATGACTCTTGTGGAGGAAGCGGGGGGAAGGGCGATTAACGGCCTGGACATGTTGATCTATCAGGGAATTGAAGCCTTTGAACTGTGGAATCAGGGACAAAAGGTGCCAAAGCATGTGATCCATGAGGCCCGGCAGATGATGATAAAGGAACTGATGAGGTAGGCTATGGGAACGCATATAATTCTGATCGGCTTTATGGGCGCGGGAAAGACGACTGTGGGAAAGGCTTTGGCAAAGGCTTTGGACAGGCCTCTGTTTGACACGGACAAACTCATTGAGGAACAGGCGGCCATGAGTATCAGCCGGATTTTTGAAGTTTACGGCGAGGAGAGATTCCGCAGTCTGGAGACGGAGACCATAAGAAATATGGTATCAGCCCAGGGCAGCTGGGTGCTGTCTGTGGGAGGGGGGCTGCCTCTTAGGAAAGAGAACAGAAAACTTTTAAAGCAGGCAGGATGTGTCATCTATCTGAGAGTACAGCCGGGAACTGTGCTGAACCGTCTCAGAGGGGATACGACAAGACCCCTGCTTTCGGGAGGGGATGTAAAGGAGCGGGTGGAAAAACTTCTGTCTGACCGCAGCCCTGTCTATGAAGAGGCCGCTCATATCACCGTGGATGTGGACGGGAAGAGGCCTGAAGAGATAGCAGAGGAGATTCTCAGAAAAAGCACCGGCAGCAGTATACAAGATAAAAGCCGGGATTCTTTGTAAAAAACGGTTGAAAATATGGAGCATTTAGTATAGAATGAAAAGGATTAATGAGAAATTCAAGGAGGAATATCATTTATGATATCAGCGGGCGATTTTAGGAACGGTGTTACCTTAGAGATTGACGGCAATGTATATCAGATTATGGAGTTTCAGCATGTAAAACCGGGCAAAGGTGCTGCTTTTGTAAGAACCAAGATCAAGAACGTGATCAACGGCGGTGTGGTGGAGAAGACTTTCCGTCCCACGGAGAAGTTCCCGGCTGCAAGGATTGACAGAGTGGACATGCAGTATCTGTATGCCGACGGCGATCTGTTTAACTTTATGGATGTGAACACCTACGAGCAGATGGCTTTAAGCAAGGAGACCATCGGAGATGCTTTGAAGTTTGTGAAAGAGAATGAGATGTGCAAAGTGTGCTCTTATAACGGAAAAGTATTTTCCGTGGAGCCGCCCTTGTTTGTAGAATTGGAGATCACGGATACAGAGCCGGGCTTTAAGGGCGATACGGCGACCGGAGCGACTAAGCCGGCAGTAGTTGAGACCGGAGCTACGGTGTATGTTCCGTTGTTTGTTGATCAGGGGGATAAGATCAAGATTGATACCCGTACAGGGGAGTATTTGTCAAGGGTATAGGTTTTATAGTTCAGAGAAACATTCTGAGAGGAGCTTTAAGCCTTTCAGGCCGTTTTTTGACTAAAAACATATTTAAAAAGGAGAGAAAAGAGTATGTATGCAAAAAAATGCAAAAAACTGTTGTTGTGTGCAGGCGCGGCTGTGATGCTTGCAGGCACCGTGATGCAGGGCTGCGGCGGTAAGACCGTAACCCAGGAAGAGGCATTGGCAAAGATGAAGGAATTCACCACACCCGACGGCTCCGTGTCCATTAAGCTGGACGAGAGCTGGGCTACAGAGGATATGGGTGTTGATTTCTGGCTTGGTGCCCAAAGCAGCAGCGGAAGGGACGCGGTTATCGTGATGCAGTTTCCCAAGGCCGGTTCAGTCGTACAGGTGGAGGACTTAGACGGGGTAAAGGACCTGATCAATGAAAGCTATGCCATGACAGACGTGGCGGACGCGGAAGTTCCCACAGTACCGGGCATGACAAACATGACGGCCAATACCGGAAAGTTCACTGCCGAGGGCGACAGCGGAGAACTCTATGTAATATACGGCGAGACCGACTATGCTTACTATGCGCTGATGTACGCATCCAATAAAATCGGCGACAAACAGATCACTTCCATGAAGGCTTCCTGTTCTTCTTTCGTGGAGACTCCCATTGAGCCTGAGGATAACACTACCGTGGAGATCACCGATACCGTACGCTGGTTCAACGCTTCCTATGCAGTTCTCACAGAAGTGAACGGATGGGACTACAACCGTTTTGCAGGAGCGCCGGCCAATGACGAGACGAAAGCCATTCAGCAGGAATCTCTGAAAGAGTGGTGGGATGTGACAGACCGCGCATCCGCAGACGAGACTCTTACCTGGATTCTGGATGAAGGACACCGGGCTGATTTTGTAGAGAATATGTCATACCTGAAAGAAGCAGGGTTAGGCGATGTGGAAGCAGACGGCCGCAAGGACTTTATTCTGGAGAACTTTGACGTGACGGACGAAGAAGCCCAGGGTTATGTGGATTCTTACGCCATGTATGAAGAATTTGGCGACAATGCCATTGCCGGCTGGGATTACTGCCGTGCCCTGAATCTGATGAGCTTCTACTATCTGGCAGGCTATTATACAGAAGAGGAGGCCCTGGACAAGTCTTTGGAGATTGCCCAGACAGTTCAGCCTCTGTTTACTTCATGGGATGATCTGATCGCCAGCTATATGCGCGGTTATGAGTACTGGGCAGAGGAAAGCAGTGCAGAGCGCCAGGGTATCTATGAAGATCTGAAGAGCAGGGATGACAATCCTTATGCTGTTGATTATAATACGACTCTTGAGAAGACATGGTAAGACAGAATGTGCCGCCCCCTGGGATAGAATTTCAGGGGGCGGTATTTTTTCTTTCTATGTGTGGGATGGCAGAGGGTCCGCCCCGCCCGGTTCTCTGGCAGGTATAGATATAGAAAGAAATTAATGCCTTTTTAATAAGGACAATCTGCTGTTCTGGTATTCTCCGGAAAATGTCACATCCGTGCCGAACCAGGACGGGGGGATGAAGTTCTCGGCCATATCCATGGTCTCAAATTCTACTTCCGCAAGGAAAAGTCCTTTATATTCTCCGGAAAATTCGTCAAGTTCGACGGTCAAATCCGTGTCCGGAATGGGAATCAGGTATCTTCGTTTGGTGAGGACAATACCGTCAGCTTTTTTAAGAAGGTGGCGGTAGGCATCTTCGGTAAGAGGAAGGTTATATTCCTCACGGGCCAAAAGGCCTTTTGACTTATAAGTGAGATAATATTCCTGGTCTTCTTTCCGTATTCTCACAACAGGTTCCGTACACAGGTAAGCCTGTTCAATAAGGTGGGAAGGAAAGGACTGATAATCCTTTGGCGGGGCAGTGACCAGATATTTACGTTCAATTTCCATAACAATCTCCTTACTGTTTTCTGCCATAATACCACGAACCGCCTCCAAAGCGCAAGCGTTCCCTCATGGGGAATAGGGGGAATCCGGGGCGGACCCGTTAGCCTCCCCTGAATTCCCGAATCCTCCCCTCAAAACCCACGAAAGTCCTTCTTGTATTTCCCCAAAACCTATGCTATAATGCTAAATTGAAGTGTAGCGCCCAAGCGGAGCAGGCGATTCACATATAGATTAAGGAGGAACCCATAACATGAGTTTACAGGTAGAGAATTTAGAGAAGAACATGGCGAAGCTTACCGTTGAAGTACCGGCAGAGCAGTTTGATGAGGCGATCAAGGCTGCTTATAATAAGAATAAAGGCCGTTTCTCCATCCCAGGTTTCCGTAAGGGCAAAGCACCCCTTGCCATGATAGAGAAGATGTACGGCGTGGAGGTGTTCTACGAGGAGGCGGCGAACATCGTGCTGGATGACACATACGGAGACGCTGCCGACGAGAGCAAGCTGGAAATCGTATCCAGACCGGAGATTGATTTGGTACAGATCGAGAAGGGCAAGCCCTTTATCTATACGGCGACTGTGGCAGTGAAGCCGGAAGTGACCTTAGGAGAATATAAGGGAATCGAAGTTGGGAAGGCCGCTGCTGAAGTCACAGATGAGGATGTGGAGAATGAACTGAAGAAGATCCAGAATCAGAATGCAAGGATCCTTACGGTGGAGGACAGACCCGTAGCGGACGGTGATGAGACCATTATTGATTTTGAGGGGTTTGTGGACGGCAGGACTTTTGACGGCGGCAAGGCTGAAGATTACAGCCTGGTTATCGGCTCCCATTCCTTTATTGATACCTTTGAGGAGCAGCTTATCGGCAAGAACATAGGGGAAGAGTGTGAGGTTAACGTTACATTCCCGTCAGAATACCATGCCAAAGAACTGGCAGGCAAGCCGGCTGTCTTCAAGGTGACGGTAAAAGAGATCAAGGAAAAGGAACTGCCGGAGCTCAACGACGAGTTTGCCGAGGAAGTTTCCGATTTTGACACCCTTGATGAATACAAAGGAGACATCAGGGCGAAACTTTTAGAGACCAGACAGAAACAGGCGGCCACGGAGAATGAGAACCGGGTAGTGGAGAAAGTGGTAGAAGGCGCGTCCATGGATATTCCTGAGGCTATGGTGGATATGCAGGTTCAGAACATGATCAATGATTATGCCAGAAGAATGCAGGGCCAGGGCATGTCTTTTGACCAGTATATGAAATACACGGGCATGACAGTTGAACAGCTTAAAGCCCAGACAAGGCCTCAGGCGGAGAAGACCATCCGCACCAGACTGGTTCTTGAGGCAGTGGTGAAAGCGGAGAACATTGAGGTCAGCGATGAGAAGCTGGAGGAAGAGATCCGGAATATGGCTAACTCCTATAAGATGGAACCGGATCAGGTAAGGTCTTATATGGGCGAGAGAGGCATTGAGCAGATGAAGGAAGATATGGCAGTTCAGGAGGCCGTGGATTTCCTTGTGGCAGAGGCGAAATTAGTTTAGGGACGAAAGTGGGTTCTGGGTCCGGTTTGACCGGACTCAGAATTTGTGCGTCATAAAAGATTGGAGGAGTCAGGATGAGTTTAGTACCATACGTCATAGAGTCAACCAGCAGGGGAGAGCGTTCTTATGATATTTATTCCCGCCTTTTAAAAGAGAGAATCATCTTTTTAGGTGAGGAAGTGACCGATGTGTCTGCAAGCCTTATTGTGGCACAGCTGTTGTTTCTGGAATCCGAGGATCCGTCCAAGGACATCAACCTGTACATCAACAGTCCGGGAGGTTCTGTGACTGCAGGAATGGCTATTTATGATACCATGAATTACATTAAGTGCGATGTGTCCACAGTCTGCATGGGTATGGCGGCCAGCATGGGAGCTTTTCTTCTCGCAGGCGGCGCCAAGGGAAAGAGATTTGCCCTTCCCAATGCCGAGGTCATGATCCATCAGCCTTCCGGCGGCGCCAAGGGCCAGGCCACAGAGATTAAGATCGTGGCGGAGAAGATTTTGCAGACCAGGAAGAAGCTGAATGAGATTCTGGCAGCCAACACAGGGCAGCCCATTGAAGTCATCGAGAGAGACACGGAACGGGACAATTACATGACGGCTGAGGAAGCGAAAGCATACGGTCTGATTGACGGAATACTGGTAAAACACTAAGACGAGACAGGGCTGTGAGACTGCAAACGGCCGAGATGAGTAAAAATGATGTTTTGGAGAAGAAAAAAGCGAGGTGAGAATATGCCGGGCAGAATGGATGATAAAATCCGATGTTCGTTCTGCGGTAAAACGCAGGAACAGGTGCGAAAGCTGATCGCAGGCACCACCAATGTATTTATCTGCGACGAGTGTATTGACTTATGTGCTGAGATTCTGGAAGAGGAGCTGGACGGAGAGGAGCCGGCCGGCGAGGAATTCGGCGAGATCAATCTGTTAAAGCCCAGAGAGATCAAGAATTTTCTGGATGAGTATGTCATCGGTCAGGACCAGGCCAAGAAGGTGTTGTCCGTGGCTGTGTACAATCATTACAAAAGAATTACTTCCAGAAAAAATATGGATGTGGATGTGCAGAAGAGCAATATTCTTCTGTTAGGTCCCACAGGTTCCGGCAAGACCTATCTGGCACAGACATTGGCTAAGATTCTTAACGTTCCCTTTGCCATTGCCGATGCAACGGCTCTAACAGAGGCCGGCTATGTGGGAGAAGATGTGGAGAATATCCTCCTTAAGCTGATTCAGGCGGCGGACGGAGATATTCACAAGGCGGAATACGGAATCATCTATATTGATGAGATTGACAAGATAACCAAAAAGTCCGAGAACGTATCCATTACCAGAGACGTATCCGGTGAAGGGGTGCAGCAGGCTCTTCTTAAGATTCTGGAGGGAACCGTTGCAAGCGTTCCTCCCCAGGGAGGAAGAAAGCATCCGCATCAGGAGCTTTTGCAGATCGACACCACCAATATTCTGTTCCTCTGCGGAGGCGCTTTTGACGGTTTGGAGAAGATCATCGAGAACCGGATCAGCAAGGGCTCTATCGGTTTTAACGCCGAGGTTGTGGATAAGAAGAGCACGGATATTGATAAGCTGTTAAAACAGGTAGAACCACAGGATCTTATTAAGTTTGGTTTGATTCCTGAGTTTATCGGCCGTGTGCCGGTAACGGTTTCCCTGGAACTTCTGTCGGAAGAGGCATTGCTGCGGATTCTCAAGGAACCGAAGAACGCCCTGGTAAAACAGTATCAGAAGCTGTTTGAGATGGATGACGTGAAGCTGGAATTCAAGGACGAAGCTTTGAGAGCCATTGCAAGGTTAGCCATGGAGCGGAAGACCGGAGCCAGAGGCCTTCGTTCCATTATGGAATCAGCCATGATGGATCTGATGTATGAGGTGCCGTCTGATAATTCCATCGGCATCTGCACAATCACGGAACAGGTGGTGGATAAGACAGGGGTGCCGGAGATTATTTACCGGGACACTGCAGTGCCAAAGAGAGGTCTTGGCCAGAGAATTCGAAAAGAAAGACCTGGAGAGATTGCATAATCCGTATGAAGTTGGCATATGAGTCACAGAAATGGGAGCGTTTTGCTCCCATTTTTTCGAATGCGGTCCCCTTTGCACATAAGGGGTCATGAGAGATACAAAAAGAGAGGAAATATCATATGGAAGAAAACATTTTGACCATGCCTGTGATTGCGCTGAGGGGGCTGACAGTTCTTCCTGCTATGGTGATCCATTTTGATATCAGCAGAAAAAAATCCATAGCGGCATTGGAAAAGGCTATGATGGCGGATCAAAAGCTTTTTCTTATAGGGCAGAAGTCGCCGGATATAACGGACCCTTCCGAGGATGATCTGTGGGAGATGGGGACCATAGCGGAGATCAGACAGCTTGTGAAGATGCCCGGCGGTTTGATCAGAGTCATGGTGGAGGGGAAGGAGCGGGCCAGGCTTTTGTGTCTGGATTCCACGGCCCCTATGCTGACTGGCAGGGTAGAGCCGGAGCTTTTGGAGGAGGATGTGACAGACCCTGTAGTCAGGGAGGCGATGCTGCGGATTTTGAAAGAAAAAGTGGAAGAGTTCTGCGCCGAGAGTTCAAGATTAAGCAGAGATTCCATATCGGAACTGCTGGCGACTCAGGATTTAGAGGAGTTTATGTTTCAGGCAAGTACTCAGCTTCCATGGGAATACACAGTCCGCCAGAAATTCTTAGAGGTGTCAAGCCACTCCCATCTGTACGAAGTTCTGGTCCATCACCTGATCATGGAGATTGAAGTGGCTCAGGTGAAAAAGGAATTTCAGGGCAAGGTCAGATCCAAGGTGGAGAAGAATCAGAAGGACTATATCCTTCGGGAACAGATGCGGATCATCCGGGAAGAACTGGGGGAGGAGAACGAAGGGGATGAAGCCGATGACTATCTGGCACGTCTGTCGAAACTCAAGATGGAGAAAGAGACAAGGGAAAAGCTGACCAAGGAGATTGAGCGGTTCCGCAATACGCCGGGAACCAGTCAGGAGGCCAATGTGCTGCGGATGTACATCGAGACTCTTCTGGAACTGCCCTGGAAGAAGATGTCCAAGGACAACAACGACATCCGCCATGCGGAACAGATTCTTGACGAGGATCATTACGGCCTGGAAAAGGTGAAGGAGAGAATCCTGGAGTATCTGGCAGTGCGGACCCTGGCTCCCAAAGGAAATGGCCCCATTATCTGTCTGGTAGGTCCTCCCGGAACAGGCAAGACCTCTGTGGCCCGCTCCGTGGCAAGAGCTCTGAATAAACAGTATGTCCGCATCAGCTTAGGCGGCGTCAGAGACGAAGCGGAGATCAGAGGACATAGAAAAACCTATGTGGGAGCCATGCCGGGACGCCTTGTGGAGGGGCTGCGCCAGGCGGGAGTCAGCAATCCTCTTATGCTGTTGGACGAGATTGACAAGGTGAGCAGCGATTATAAGGGAGATACTTCCGCGGCTCTTTTGGAGGTTTTAGACGGGGAACAGAATATGAGGTTTAGGGACCACTATGTGGAGACGCCCATTGATCTGTCGCAGGTATTGTTTATCGCCACGGCCAACACCACACAGACTATTCCCAAACCCCTCCTTGACAGGATGGAAGTCATCGAAGTAAACAGCTACACGGAGAATGAAAAATTTCATATTGCCAGACAATATCTGGTGGGCAAACAGCTTGAGAAGAACGGACTGAAGCCGGAATGGCTGTCCATCAGCGACAATGCTCTGAGAAAGATCATTCACAATTATACAAGAGAGGCCGGCGTGAGAAATCTGGAAAGAAGGATCGGGGATATCTGCCGGAAAGCCGCCAGGGAATATCTGGAGCATAAGGAACTGAACCTGAAAGTCACGGAGTCAGGGCTGGAAAAGTATCTGGGCAAGGAGAAAATATCCTTTGAGGATGCAAACAGCGAAGACCAGATAGGAATCGTCCGGGGACTGGCCTGGACCAGCGTAGGGGGAGATACCCTGCAGATCGAAGTGAATGTGATGCCGGGCAAGGGAGAACTTAAGATGACCGGGCAGATGGGGGATGTGATGAAGGAATCGGCACAGATCGCCCTTACTTATGTCCGTTCCGTGTGCCCGGAATATCAGGTAAAGGAGGACTTCTTTGAAAAGCATGACATCCATATCCATATTCCTGAAGGAGCAGTGCCCAAGGACGGGCCCTCAGCCGGCATTACCATGGCTGCGGCTATGATATCCGCGGTGATCGGATGCCCTGTGGATGCCAGGACAGCCATGACCGGTGAGATCACCCTCAGAGGCCGGGTTCTGCCCATAGGCGGCCTTAAGGAGAAACTTCTGGCAGCCAAGATGGCGCGGATCAAAAAGGTTCTTGTTCCAGAGAGGAATAAGCCGGATATAGGGGAACTGTCAGGGGAGATCACAAAAGGACTTAAGATTGTATATGTAAAGGATATGTCCCAGGTGTTGAAAGAAGCCCTGGTGAACCAGGAAGGAAAACAGATATGACAGATGCGACTGCGAGAGGAATCATAAAGAGGGCCGAACTGGAGACGGTGTGTGGAATCACCAGTACATTTCCTGAGAATGCCCATCCGGAATTTGCCTTTGCCGGAAAGTCCAATGTGGGAAAATCTTCTCTGATCAACGGACTGATGAACCGCAAGTCTCTTGCGCGGACCTCGTCTCAGCCGGGGAAAACCCAGACCGTTAATTTCTATCATGTGAACAATGAAGTGTATTTTGTGGACCTGCCTGGCTACGGATATGCAAAAGCCTCTGTGGAAGTCAAGGAGAAATGGGGAAAGATGGTGGAGCGGTATCTGAAAAGCACCAGAATGCTCAAGGGAGTCTTCCTTCTGGTGGATATCCGCCATGAGCCGTCGGGAAACGACAAGACCATGTATGACTGGATCTTATATAACGGTTATCACCCTGCAGTTATCGCCACGAAGGCGGATAAGATCAACCGCAGCCAGATTCAAAAGCATGTGAAGATGGTGAGGAATGGTCTCGGCATGGAAAAAGGAGATATCCTCATTCCCTTTTCCGCCCAGACGAAGCAGGGAAGAGAGGAAATCTGGGAGCTTATGGGGAAATTGACAGAAGAATCTATGGAATGATCTTCATTTTTTTGATAGAAAATGGTAACAAATGATAAGAAAAATGTAAAAGAATAACTATTGATTTCCCGGCCCGCCTGGACCATAATAGAACCCATTGAAACTTGTGAGAGAACAAAAAAAGGAGTGCTGTATGGAACAGAGAACCTGGGGAAAAGGCATACGTTTGTTTTCCGCGGCTGTCAGTCTGCTTTTCATGGCATTGACAGTCTGGCTGTATTATAGAGAAGATGCTTATATTAAGACTATGACTTTGGAGATTGTGCCGGAACAGGGACGCTTTCAGGCAGAAGTCCTGGCAGAGGGAAGGAATGTGACGGTAACAAGCAAAGACCGGGACACGAAGCTGTATGTGGAACGAAAGACCGCGGAGGGAAAGACCGGGCTTTTGATTCACGGAACACGGGAAGATACAAACCGTAGCCGGCCTGTGAGCCTTTTGATTGTCAGCGATTCGGACAGCCCACATGAAACCTGGAGATATCAGATTCTGACAGGAGAAAAGGCGGGGGAGCCTGAACTGACCGGGCAGGTTAACAGAGGCCGGATATGGTATCTTTCTGCAGGAGCCTTTGCCATGGTTCTCTTGTGCATTATCTTCACAGACAGGGAAAGAAAAACCTATGACAGGGAGGCAAAAGCCTTTGCCGGAGAGATTTTTCATATGCTCAGTCAGGATACAGCCGCAAAAAAGTCATGGGAAGACGGCAGCTCCTTCTTTCTTCTCCATGAAGGCCGGAAGGTCATGAATCGTCTCTTGTCCGTCTGGATGTGGCTGTTTATGGTTTTCTGGATGGTGCACCGGACGTATCATGGGAAACCTCTTAAAAGTCATATGGGCCTGTACGGGGGACTTGGGGCAATTCTTCTTGTCCTGGCCTGGAGGGCATCGGCCATGCTTCACCGTTCCATGGTGAAAATCCTTATAAAAGACTGTCGTCCCCTTACGGCTGCGGTCTCATTTCTCCTTATGGCCGCAGAGGGAACAGGGGACAAAAAAAGCAGATGTATCTGGTATCAGAACGGGATCACAGGACTTTGCCGGGCCGGATACTATAAGGAAGCGCTGACGCTGTCCGAAGCCATAGAACCCCTTATGAAAAAGAAAACCAATGCTTATACAAGATATATTCATACCAGAGTGAAATACAGCTGTCTGGCCGAACTGGGCCGGGGCGTGGAAGGGGAAAGGGAAAAACAGGCTCTTGAGGAGCTTTTGACCTGCTGCCCGTCTCTAAAGAAGCGGCAGGATATTCAAAATAACCTGGATATGGACAAGGTCAGGGAGCAGATTGAGGCGGGAGAGATGGAGCAGGCCGAGGCGGGCGCCTGCAAGCTGCTGGACCGGTGCAGGGAGGGATATTTCCGTCTGCCTGTTCTGGGGGTGCTGAAATCCGTAAAGGAGTATCTGGGAAAGGAAGAGGAGGCGGAGAGCTTAAGGAGGGAGATTCTTGCCTTCAGCCCGGAGAATAAGGAAGTGCATGAGGTTATGGCGGAGGGACATCTGACCTATGTTTTCGGGAAGCCGTCAGGAAAGGATCTGGCAGGAGCCATGATCCGGACTGCCTTTCTGGCAGGAATCGCATTCTTTGTGTTTCTCACCGCAGGACTTGTCTAAATTTACTCTTTACGCAGGGAAGCTGTGCGTGCTATACTATACCCGTTATTTCTAAACACCGATAGAAAAAGGAGAGTTGATATGGGAGGTATCTTTGGAGTTATTTCCAAAAAGAATTGTGCATTGGAGTTATTTTACGGAGTCGACTACCATTCGCACCTGGGAACCAGACGAGGCGGTATGGCTACCTACGGACCCGGCGGATTTAACCGAGCCATTCACAATATTGAGAATTCTCCCTTCCGGACCAAGTTCGAAAGAGATGTGCAGGAGATGGAAGGCAACATGGGAATTGCCAGCATCTCTGATTACGAGCCTCAGCCCCTGCTGATTCAGTCCCATTTAGGCAGCTTTGCCATTGCCACAGTGGGAAAGATCAACAATTTTCAGGTGCTGTTAAAAGAGCTTTATGACAATGGCAACACCCATTTTCAGGAGATGACCAGCGGACAGGTCAATGCCACGGAACTGGTGGCGTCTCTGATCTGCAAAAAGGATCGTATCTCCGACGGAATCCATTATGTTCAGGAGATCATCGACGGTTCCATGACCCTCCTTGTGATGACAAAGGACTGTGTCTATGCGGCCAGGGACAAGATGGGACGGACGCCCCTGATTATGGGAAAAAAGGAAGATGCGTACTGTGTGTCTTTTGAGAACTTTGCCTATATCAACCTTGGATATGAAGATTACCGGGAACTGGGGCCGGGAGAGATCGTGAAGATCACGCCGGACGGAGTGGAGGATATCTGTCCGCCTCGCGACGAGATGCGGATCTGTTCCTTCCTGTGGGTTTATTATGGTTATCCCACTTCATCCTATGAGGGAATCAATGTGGAGGAGATGCGGTATAAATGCGGCAGTATGCTGGCGAAAAGGGATAGGCTGGAGGGCGGTGTGCAGCCCGATGTGGTGGCCGGCGTCCCTGATTCGGGAATCGCCCATGCCATCGGCTACGCCAACGAATCCAAGATTCCCTTTGCCCGTCCCTTCATTAAATATACGCCTACATGGCCTAGATCCTTTATGCCTGTGAATCAGGAGCAGCGCAATCTCATCGCGCGCATGAAGCTGATTCCCGTGAAGGCATTGATTGAGAAGAAGAAGCTGCTTCTCATCGACGATTCCATCGTCCGGGGAACTCAGCTTCGGGAGACCACGGAATTTTTGTACCAGAGCGGAGCCAGGGAGGTCCATGTCCGCCCTGCATGCCCGCCTCTCTTATATGGATGTAAATATTTGAATTTTTCCCGTTCCAAATCGGAACTGGATCTGATCACCAGACAGGTGATTCTGGAAAAAGAGGGAGATCATGCGCAGGAGGTTCTGGATGAGTACGCCGATCCGGCCAGCCAGCGCTATGAGTGCATGTGCTCGGAGATCTGCAGGAGGCAGAACTTTACAAGCTTAAGGTATCACCGGCTTGACGATTTGGTGGAATCCATCGGCCTGCCCAAATGCAGGGTATGTACGTACTGCTTTGACGGAAAAGAATAACAGAACGGGAGTTGACAGATGAAGAGTTTGCGCGGAAGGGAAAAGATCATACTTCTCGTACTGGGGATCGTGACCGTGGGAGCTGTCTTTTATTCCGCGGACTCTTTGCTGGTGAAGGGAGTGCTGTCCGGCTGCGGGAAAGAGAGAGAAGTTCAGGTTATGGCGGCGGAGGCAGCCGCGCTTTTCGGCCTGTTTACGGCAGTCTTTCGGCTGCCGGACATGGGAAAAAGGGCGGGACAGGCATATGTTCCTCTGCTGTTTCGGCGCAGAAGAGGACGCCTTCTGGCAGCCAGCGGTGTCATGGCTCTGTTTTTGTGGGCTCATATGGCCCTGGTGCCTGTGGCGGTGTCCGGTCTTTATGGGGCATATCTGTGCAGTCTGGGCGGGTGGCTTGATTATAGGCTTCTTAAGGGGGCGGCGAAAGGGAGTTTCTGCCGCTTTTTTCTTACAGGATGCATGGGGACTGTGGGGGTGTTCTGCTTCATGTCGGCTCTTTCAGCAGGCCGGATCGGCAATCTCTGGATATTTGTGCTGGCCATGACGGCAGTGATGGCGGCGGACAGGGAATTTTGGCGTTCCTGGCGTGGGAGGATTGATTCCCGGCTTCAGGGATGGTCCCTTCAGGAGCCGTCTTCTGTGGGCACGAAACAGGCGCTGATGGCTGCAGCGGTTCTGACAATCTTTTGCATCCAGGCAGGCCGAATGAATATTGCGGTGGATTTTGACAGTCTGTGGTACGGTGTCCGCTCCCCTTATATTCTGGACAACGGCAATGGGATTTACGAAAACATGGGTACCATCGGCATTGTCTATACCTATTCCAAGGGGTTTGAGGTATTGACTCTGCCTCTTTCCATTCTGCCGTCCTATAGTTTTGGGATCTCCTTTAACCTGTGGCTGGCAGCAGGGATTCTTATGTTGTCCTTTATGATCGGCAGGATCTATATGGAAGACGGCCTGGCACGGGTCATGACTCTTTTCCTGGCCGCTATGCCGGGAATTATGAACATGAGCATTACGGCAAAAAGTGATATTGCCACCTTATGTTTTCAGCTGATCATGTTCTATGAGATGCTTCTTTTTGTAAAGGGAGACAGGCGGGCATTCTGGTACAGCCTGGCATCCTTTTTCTTTACATGGACATTAAAGCCTACAGCCCTGGTGTTTTCCACGGCGGTTATGGGTATGAGCGGTCTGTATCTTATAAGAGCAGGGCGCTTCTTTTCGTGGAAAAACGGAGACAAAAGGGAGAAAAAAGCCGCGGCAGTGACCTTTCTGTCCCTCCTTGTTCTGGGAGGAATCTGGGCCAGGACCTGGCTTATTACAGGTCTTCCCGTGACTTCCGTGTTCTCGTCTGTTTTGACCAAAATCGGATTCGAGATGAAATACCCCTTTCAGATTCAGAAAGTTCCCAACAGCGGTCAGGGTCTTTCCCTTACACAGTGGGGAGGCAATATGATAAAAAGGCTTTATGGAATCCTCCTGAACCCCCAGGGAGAAGACATGAGCCATGTGATTCTGGCCTGGAGCGGCCCTGGAATGTGGTTCCTTTTGTGGGTATGGTTTTTATGGCTTTTTCTTGAGAAGAAGGGAAGGAAAAGAGGGGAGCGCCAATTGGACGTCTGTCTTAACATGGTATTTCTTCCTTTCCTGGCCTGCAGTCTCATAAGCCTTGCCCTGCTGACCCAGGTGGACGGCAATTATTTTATGCTGTTTTATGTGCTGTGCACCGTTTATGTCTTCCGCTCTGTGTCCCGGATAAAACAGGTGCGGATGAAATCATGGTTCTGCCGGCTGGCAGCCCTGGTTATGACGTGTTCCGTGATTGTGATGAGTCTTACCAACTGGAGCTGGACGAGGGGATTTACGCCTGCATCATGGCTTCACAGGGGATATTATGATCACCAGAAGATACAGAAGAGAGAGATGGAGGAGGAGGGAAAGGGTTCCATATGGGATATTTTGGCCAAGGATTCCAGAAACCGGCTGATCTCCATAGGGGATCATCCAGAGGCCCTTCTTTTCCCCTGCAATGCCCAGTCCTATCTTGATATTACAGGGACATGGGGCAATGTGGTTCTGGTAAAATATATGGATAATTTTGTGGAATTTATGAAATATGCAAAGACGGATTATGTCTATGCCCAGGCCGGTTATATTGCCGAAGAGGAGCGGGCATGGAGCCTTACCTGCGACCTGATTGAGTATGGGATACTGATTCCCGTGTGCTATGAGCAGGGGAATATGCTGGCCGCTGTGGATGTGGAAGGACAGCGTACGGCGGAATCCGCGCAGGCCTTAGGAAGGTTTAAGGAGCTGTACCGAAAGAAGGGGCAGTGAGGCCCTTACGGGTTATGTAAATCCGGGAAATTTTTGTTGGCAGACGAAATGAAAAAAATATAAAAAATAAGAAAACAGGTTGCTTTTTGAAGGGCGGATGAGTATAATGGAAAACAGTTAGCTAACTAATCGTCAGCTGGTTAACTATTAAAATCCTATGCTGAGGGGAGATGAGGGCGCGTGGGAGAGGGAATGAGAAAGCGGTGTGATACGTCGGAGTTTCGGCTGGTGGAGAAGTATATACGAACCAATAAGCGCCACAGAAGGGCGCTGGAGCAGGAACTGAGTTCTACAGGAGTATATCGGAGCCAGCATCAGATCCTTATGTTTATAGCGGAGAATCCCAATGTATCCCAGAAAGAACTGGCCCGGCTGCATTCGGTTTCCACTGCAACTATGGCTGTTTCTCTGAAAAAGCTGGAGCAGGGAGGGTATATTAAAAGAGAAGTGGATTCCGAGGACAACCGCTATAATCAGATCTGCATTACTCCCAAAGGCCGGGAGGTTGTCAAGCAGAGTGTTGCCATATTCGAGGGGATCGAGCGAACCATGTTTCAGGGATTTTCACCGGAGGATTTTCGTACCATGGGGGAACTTTTAGACCGGATCTATGACAATATGGCAGTATATTTTAAGCATTAACCGAAGAAAGAGGGGACTGATAGCGTGAAGAGATACATGAAATATATAAAACCTTATGCAGCGGCCTTTATTCTGGCGCCCTTGTGCATGCTGACAGAGGTTTTCGGAGAGATCATGCTGCCGAAACTGATGTCTATGATTGTCAACCGCGGAGTGGCACAGAGGGATCTCTCCTACATCATAGGAGTCGGAGCGGTGATGGTGGTATTTTCTATGCTTATGGCTTTGGGGGGCGTAGGCGGAGCCTATTTCTCTTCCAAGGCATCCATCTGTTTTACCAGCGATCTCAGGGCGGAGCTCTTTGCCAAAGTACAGAAATTTTCCTTTAAAAATATTGATCAGTTCAGCACCGGTTCCCTGGTGACTCGTCTGACCAATGATATTCAGCAGATTCAGAATGTGACCATGATGGGACTGAGGATGATGTTTCGGGCTCCTGGGATGCTTATAGGCGCGCTGATCATGGCTTTTATCATGAATAAAAGGCTGGCCTTTGTGATTCTCATAGTGATTCCCTTTTTGGCCCTGGCCATTGCCGGGATTTTAAAGACGGCTTTTCCCAGATTTACTCAGATGCAGAAGAAGCTGGACCGGCTCAATTCGGGAATTCAGGAGGCCCTTACCAATGTGCGGGTGATCAAATCCTTTGTGAGGGAGGATTATGAGAAAGAGCGGTTTACAGGCATGAACAGGGATTTGAAGGAAAGCAGTCTGAGCGCCATGAATATCGTGATTATGACCATGCCGGTAATGATGCTGGCTATGAATATTACCACACTGGCTGTCGTGTGGTACGGAGGGAATATTATCATCGCCGGTGATATGGCTGTGGGGGATCTGACTGCGTTTACCACCTATATTGTGCAGATTCTTATGTCCCTTATGATGCTGTCCATGGTACTTTTACAGAGTTCCAGGGCCATGGCCTCTGTCCGGCGAATCAATGAGGTTATGGATACGGTTGTTGATCTGACTGATGAGAATGCGTCGAGAAAAGAACTTCTTGTGTCCAGAGGGAAGGTGGAATTTCGGGATGTAAGCTTCAGCTATCACGAAGACGCAGGGGAGAAGGTACTGAAACAGATCAGTTTCTCCGTGGAGCCTGGGCAGACCCTTGGCATCATCGGGGCTACGGGAAGCGGCAAGACCACGCTGGTGCAGCTGATTCCCAGGCTCTACGACGTAAGCGAAGGAAGTGTGCTGGTGGACGGAGTGGATGTGCGGGAGTACGCTCTGGAAAACTTAAGGGAAGGCGTGGGAATGGTGCTCCAGAAAAATGTACTGTTTTCCGGCACCATAGAGGAAAATCTTCAGTGGGGCAGGGAAAATGCCACAGAGAAGGACTTAAGGGAAGCTGCTGAGAGCGCCCAGGCAGACGGGTTTATCATGGCCTTTGCCGAGGGATATCAGAAAGATCTGGGTCAGGGAGGCGTCAATGTATCCGGAGGACAGAAACAGCGCCTCTGTATTGCCAGGGCTCTTTTAAAACGGCCTAAGATATTGATTCTTGACGACAGCACCAGTGCGGTGGATACGGCCACGGAGGCAAGGATTCGGGAATGTTTTGCCACTGCGCTGAAAAGCACCACAAAGATCATCATCGCTCAGAGAATCAGTTCCGTGGAGGAGGCGGACAAGATATTGGTTCTTGATGAGGGAAGAATCATCGGAGTGGGAAGCCATAAGGAATTGATGGAACAGTGCCAGGCATATCAGGAGATTTACTATTCTCAGAGAGACCGGGAAAAGGAGGTAAGCGCATAATGGATGATTCGCGAAAGGTCCAAAGCCTGAAAAAGCGGTACGGGAGAACACTTCCGCCTCCAAAAGGTCCCATGGGACACGGACCGGGAGGGCCGGGGAGAAGAAGAAACATGGCAAAAGGAACTCCCAAAAACAGCAGGAAAACCGTAAAAAGGCTTCTTGGGTATCTGAACGAAGACAAAGCCAGAATGGCTCTGGCATTCTTCTGCGTCATTGTCAATACCGCAGCTTCCCTGGCTGGCTCCTATATGCTGCGGCCTATTATTAACCGGTACATCGTGCCTGTGGACGGCAGCCGGGGCGACGCGGCAGGGCTTGCGGGAGCCCTTGGGGTTCTGGCAGTGATTTACGGAATCGGCGTCGGGGCTAACTATGCCCAGGCAAGGGTCATGCTTCATGTGGCGCAGAATGCACTGCAGAAGATCCGGGATGACTTATTTACCAGGATGCAGGCCCTTCCCGTCCGCTTCTATGACACCAACAATAACGGTGATCTCATGAGCCGTTTTACCAATGATGTGGACACGGTGGGGCAGATGCTCTCGAACACCCTGGTACAGCTGTTCTCCGGTGCTTTAAACATTCTGGGAACCTTAGGGCTTATGATTTATACCAATCTTTATCTGACTGTGGTCACGGTTGTTATGGTGCCGCTGATGATGAAGGCGGGAGGAGCGGTGGCCAGAAGAAGCCAGAAGTATTTTACGGCCCAGCAGTCATCTCTTGGGGCGGTAAACGGTTATGTGGAGGAGACCATTACAGGCCAGAAGGTGGTAAAAGTATTCTGCCATGAAGAGACTGCCAAAGAGGAGTTTGGAATTCTCAACAGGGATTTAAGGGATAATCAGATCAAAGCCCAGTTCTTCGGAGGAATCATGGGGCCGATCATGGGCAATTTAAGCCAGATTAATTATTCTCTCACCGCATGTATAGGAGGCATCTTGTGTGTATGCCGGAATTTTGACGTAGGCGGGCTTACGGTGTTTTTGAACTTTTCGCGGCAGTTCAGCCGTCCGATCAACGAGATTTCCATGCAGGTCAGCAATGTATTTTCCGCCCTGGCCGGAGCCGAGAGAGTGTTTGCGGTCATGGATGAGGAGCCGGAGCCCAAAGATCATGAGGATGCGGTTGTGCAGAGTCCTATGGTGGGGCAGGTGGTTCTGGACCATGTGACCTTCGGGTACAATCCTGACAAGGTGATCTTAAAGGATATCAGCCTTTATGCAAAGCCGGGTCAGAAGATTGCTTTTGTGGGATCAACAGGTGCAGGCAAAACTACGATCACCAACTTGCTAAACCGGTTTTACGACATCCAATCCGGTTCCATCACCATTGACGGTGTGGAAATCCATCATATAAAGAGGGAGAACCTAAGGCAGAACATTGCCATGGTGCTTCAGGATACCCACCTGTTTACGGGAACCGTAAAGGAGAACATCCGGTATGGCAGACTGGATGCCACGGATGAGGAGATTGTCCAGGCAGCGAAGACGGCGTCGGCCCACTCTTTTATCATGCGTCTTCCCCAGGGGTATGACACCATGCTTGAGGGGGACGGGGCCAACTTAAGCCAGGGACAGAGGCAGCTTTTAAATATTGCCAGGGCGGCAGTGTCCAAAGCGCCTATTCTGATTCTTGATGAAGCCACCAGTTCTGTGGATACCAGAACCGAGAAACATATTGAACACGGCATGGACCGTCTTATGACCAACCGCACCACATTTGTCATCGCGCACCGTCTTTCAACGGTCCGCAATGCCAATGCCATCATGGTATTGGAGCAGGGGGAGATCATAGAGAGGGGAGATCATGAAGAACTCCTGGCCATGAAAGGCCGGTACTATGAATTGTATACAGGGCTGAGGGAACTGGACTAAAAAAGAAAGCGATAAAGAAAAGGCAGGCACCGGGAAGATGTCTGCCTTTTCGCACTGCTGTTGCTATATGGGGACCGGAAAGTTCCAAAGCCGCGGACTGCGGGATTTATTAAGTGTAGGAGCGGTATTCCAGAAAGGGTCGTCCTGTAAACACGGCTACGGAGCGGGGGCGTATGATAAAGGTATGGTCAATGCGCACTTCCTGCCCTGCCGGATAGGTGAAACGCCCCTGTCCGTCGCCATAGGTGTTGATGCTTAGATACCAGGCGCCTCTTTGGTGAAGATCGGGAAGGGTTATGACGGCATCCCGCCAATCCGCGTTGACCGCTACATAGACCAGGTCATCATGACCTTTTTTTCTGTCATAGCCTGCAAAGCTGATACAGAATGTCCTGGCGTTTTTCGGAATGTTCCAGTCCTCCGCATTGAGACTGTGGGTGTGGAGAGGTTCCATGCCGCAGACCGCATCCGGCAGCTTTCGGCGGATTACGGTGTGTTCGTGGCGGTAGTGTATGACAAAACGGAAGAATTCAAACAATTCCCGATTCTTTTCCAAAAGGCGCCAGTCCAGCCAGGAGATCTCATTGTCCTGGCAGTAGCAGTTGTTGTTGCCGAACTGGGTATTGCCGAATTCGTCGCCTGCCAGAAACATGGGAGTCCCGCGGCTGCACATAAGCACGGTACAGGCATTGCGTATCATGCGGAAACGCAGGTGCAGCACTTCAGGGTCATCCGTAGGGCCTTCTATGCCGCAGTTCCAGCTTCGGTTGTCGTCTGAACCATCGGTGTTGTTCCAGCCGTTTTCCTCGTTGTGTTTTACATTATAAGAATATAAGTCATACATGGTGAAACCGTCATGACATGTGAGAAAATTGATGCAGGAATTGTAACCTGCGTAGTTGCCTTTGAAATCCGTATAGAAACCGCCGTATAAATCGCCGGAGCCGGAGATGCTGGCTGCAGCGTCCCAGGCCGCCCAGAATTCGCCTTTCAGGAAAGAGCGCAGGCAGTCCCTGTATCTTCCGTTCCACTCGGCCCATCTTTTGTTGGCGGGAAAACTTCCCACCTGATACATGCCGCCTGCGTCCCATGCCTCGGCGATGAGCTTTACGTTGCTTAAGAGAGGATCATAGGCCAGACTCTTTAAAAGAGGCGGGTTATTCATAGGGGAGCCGTCTTCGTTTCTCCCAAGAATGCTTGCAAGGTCAAAGCGGAATCCGTCTACGCGGAAATTAATGGTCCAGTAGCGCAGGCACTCCAGAATCATCTGCTGGACAATGGGATGGTTGCAGTTTAAGGTGTTGCCGCAGCCGCTGAAATTATAGTAGTTGCCGTCCGGGGTCAGCATGTAGTACATCTTGTTGTCCAGTCCCTTGAAACAGAAAACAGGACCTTGTTCGTTGCCCTCTGCCGTGTGGTTGAAAACCACGTCAAGAATGACTTCGATTCCATTGTCATGAAGGGCTTTGATGAGTTCTTTTAATTCTGTCCCTTCTTTGTTATATTCTGCAGACGCGGCGTAGCTGGCATTGGGGGCAAAGAAACTGACTGTGTTGTAACCCCAGTAGTCCAGAAGCAGTTTGCCGTCCACTGTCCGGGAATTCATATTTTCATCAAATTCAAATATGGGCATCAGTTCCACGGCATTGATTCCCAGTTCTTTTAAATAGGGAATCTTTTCTTTCAATCCCTCAAAGGTTCCTTTGTGAGTCACATTGGAGGACGGGTGACGGGTGAATCCCCTCACATGCAGTTCATAAATAACCAGGTCGCACATCTCCTTGGAGGACTGAGGCATGTCCCCCCAGTCAAAGATGTCTTTGATCACTCTCGCATGATAGGTCTTCTTTTTCTTTTTTCCCCAGGAGTCCTGACCGGTAACGGCCATGGCGTAAGGATCAAGCAGGATATTGCGCCGGTTAAAAAGCAGTCCCTCTTCGGGACAATAGGGACCGTCCACACGGTATGCGTAGTCAAATGTGTCAATATCCAAATCAAACACAATCATGGAGTAGACATCGCCGATCTTATAAGATTCCGGAAAAGGAAGAATGGCGAAAGGTTCTTCCTCATCCTTGTGAAAGAGAAGCAGCTCACAGGATGTTCCGTTGTGTGTGTGAATCGTAAAATTGACTCCGTTGGGCAAAGCCATAGCTCCGTTTACATCAAACAAACCGGGCCGCACGGAAAAACCGGAAACTTCGCCCATGGGAGATAATGAAACGGGGTGTTCCAGAAGGTATTTCTGGCTGTAAGGTATCAAGTAAGTTCCCTCCTGTCTTTGGTTGTCATTGGTGCCTGATTTTATTATACGGTTTTTTGGCGGGAGCGTCAAATGATATTTGGGAAAAAATGCTTGCAATGACGGATTTTCTGTGGTATGCTTTTAAAGTTGAGAAAAATCACGCCTGTTGATTCTGAGGGCGGTGCCTTGGATGTAAGGTCCCCGGGGAAGCACAAGACACAGGCGGAAGAAAAACCAAACGGAGGTAATGAACATGAGCGTTATTTCAATGAAACAGCTTTTGGAAGCCGGTGTGCATTTCGGACACCAGACAAGAAGATGGAACCCTAAGATGGCTCCGTACATTTACACAGAGAGAAACGGTATCTATATCATCGACCTGCAGAAGTCCGTGGGAAAAGTGGACGAGGCATATCAGGCGGTTTCCGATATTGTGGCCAATGGCGGCACCATTCTCTTTGTAGGAACTAAGAAGCAGGCTCAGGACGCCATCAAGGTAGAGGCGGAGCGCTGCAACATGTTCTATGTAAATGAGAGATGGTTAGGCGGCATGCTGACCAACTTTAAGACGATTCAGAGCAGAATCGCAAGACTGAAAGAGATTGAGGTTATGGCTGAGGACGGTACATTTGACGTGCTGCCGAAGAAGGAAGTAATCCAGATCAAGAAAGAGTGGGAGAAATTAGAGAAGAACCTGGGCGGCATCAAGGAGATGAAGCGAATCCCGGATGCTATCTTTATCGTAGATCCGAAGAAGGAAAGAATCTGCGTACAGGAAGCCCATACTCTGGGTATTCCGCTCATCGGCATCTGCGATACCAACTGCGATCCGGAAGAACTGGATTATGTAATTCCGGGTAATGATGATGCAATCCGGGCAGTGAAGCTGATCGTTGCCAAGATGGCGGATGCAGTAATAGAGGCAAACCAGGGTGAGGCAGTTGATGCTTACGAAGAAGCAGTTGAGGCAGAAGAGGAAACTGTAGAAGCTTAAGGTCAGAGTGGATGCTTCGATCTGTGAATAACGGGTTGAAGCATTTCTTGGAATAAAGGTGCGGCTAATGATGCACTGCAGAAATAAAAGTGAATATGTCAGCCTGAATTTTTACTCGTGACTGTGAAAGGGACAGACAGTTGTGAGGGGCGAGTTTATCAAATAGAACGGAGGGAATAATCATGGCAGTAACAGCAGCAATGGTAAAAGAGTTAAGAGAAATGACCGGTGCAGGTATGATGGACTGCAAGAAGGCTCTTGCAGCTACCGACGGCGACATGGATAAAGCAGTTGAGTTTCTGAGAGAGAAAGGTCTGGCAGGCGCAGCCAAGAAGGCGGGCCGTATCGCGGCGGAGGGCATTGTAGTGACCGCTCTCACAGATGACGCCAAGAAGGCGGTTGTAGTTGAGGTTAACGCGGAGACCGACTTTGTGGCAAAGAACGAGAAGTTTCAGACCTACGCGGCGGACGTGGCGGCTCAGGCACTGGTTACCGCCGCGGCGGACATCGACGCATTTATGGCTGAGACATGGGCTAAGGACACGACCATGACCGTCAAGGAGGCTCTGTCTTCCCAGATCTCCATCATCGGCGAGAACATGAACATCAGAAGATTCCAGCAGGTTGCGGAGGACAACGGTTTCGTGGCTTCCTATATCCACGGCGGCGGCAAGATCGGCGTGCTGATCGATGTTGAGACCGATGTGGTCAACGACGCAGTGAAGGAGATGGCAAAGAATGTGGCCATGCAGGCGGCGGCTTTAAAGCCTATGTATACAGACAGAAGCGAAGTGAGCGAGGAGTTTATCGAGCACGAGAAGGCCATCCTTATGGCTCAGATCCAGAATGATCCCAAGGAGGCTTCCAAGCCGGAGAAGGTCATCGCCGGCATGATTCAGGGACGTATCAATAAGGAGCTGAAAGAGATCTGCCTGTTGGATCAGGTCTATGTGAAGGCAGAAGACGGCAAGCAGTCCGTGGACCAGTATGTGAAGGCTGTGGCGAAGGAGAACGGGGCAAATATTAAGATTAAGAAGTTTGTTCGGTTCGAGACCGGTGAAGGATTGGAAAAGAAAGAGGAGAATTTCGCTGAGGAAGTGGCGAAGCAGATGGGAATGTAAGCGAAGTTTGCATATCAGAATATTGTAAAAAAATATGAGGCTCTGAAAGCCTTGTAATCACGCATTTCTAAGTGATTATGAGGATTTCAGAGCCTTTTTTGTATTCTAAAAAGGAAAAACGAAAATACCGTCTTTTACCGTCTGAAACCGTCTAAAATCACTTCAAGTTGAGTATTACTCAAGTGCGATGTTGAGTAAAATGAGTATTCACAATCTTCGGCGAAGTTTACTCAATTATAGCAGTTCCTTAAAACCCTATCTCAATCCTTTATATCAAAAATTTAATACTAGGAGGGTATACAATGAACAACACAGCGTTAAGAGCAGAGGCGCAGAGCGCCAACAACAAACACATGGTTTTTAACAGCGAGGAACATGAGAAGTTTTATTATGAGAAACTGGAGCAGGCGAGGTATCAGGACTGCTATCACAAGGCGTTGATTTACATTCTCGGTATTTCAGAGGACACAAGGAATCATTTCAGCCAGATTTATGATATTAAGTCCGGGTTTATCAAGCCGGAGTGTCTGCACCAGGGCTGGCAGACAAGCGGCAGTGTCCGTGTAGTAAGG
Source organism: Clostridiaceae bacterium (assembly GCA_910574345.1). GTDB lineage: Bacteria > Bacillota > Clostridia > Lachnospirales > Lachnospiraceae > UBA3402. The sequence continues at coordinate 299,541 of CAJSZV010000003.1, forward strand.
CTTGCCTTTAACCTTTACACAGACGGAACGCCGAGTGTTGACGATTATAAGCGCAAGGACGAGCAGATCAGAGAGTGCAGTGAGTATTCCGTGAGTGATATTTTTTGCTGCGGCTATGCGATGTACTTCTGGCAGGGCATCAAGCTCCGTTATCCGGAATACTGCAAAAAGCAGAAGTCCATTGAGGAGATCCTTGCAGAAATGGAGAGGAAACGTGCTGAAAATTCGACTGATGGGAACGAAGAATGATATTAGATGGTTCGAGAAGATTCTGAAAAGACAGCCCAAAGTGGCTGTGACGGAAGTTTCAGAGATGTACCGGAATAAAGGTACAAACAGGTATTACCGGGCTTATGTGGAAGTGCAGAAAGCCAACATCAAAGAAAAATCTAACTAATACGGAGGAATAAAACCATGTGTAAAATTATAGCAATCGCAAACCAGAAAGGCGGTGTCGGCAAGACCACCACGACGAGTAATTTGGGGATTGGACTGGCGAAACAGGGAAAAAGAATTTTACTTATTGACGCAGATGCACAGGGGAGCCTGACCGCAAGCCTTGGCTTTACGGAGCCTGACAAGCTGGAAGTTACCCTTGCAAGCGTAATGGAAAAGGTTATCAACGATGAAGAAATGGAACCGGGCTACGGTATCTTGAAGCACGAAGAAGGGATTGACCTGATGCCGGGGAACATTGAGCTGTCCGGCCTGGAAGTTTCCCTTGTGAACGTGATGAGCAGAGAAATCATGATGCGCTCTTATATGGACATGGTAAAGGAGCAGTACGATTATATCCTGATTGACTGTATGCCCTCACTTGGCATGATTACCATAAATGCCTTTGCCTGTGCGGACAGCATACTGATACCAGTGCAGGCCGCATATCTGCCCGTGAAAGGTCTGGAACAGCTTATTAAGACCATAGGGAAGGTAAAGCGGCAGATCAATCCAAAACTGGAGATAGAGGGTATTTTGTTGACGATGGTGGACAACCGGACTAATTATGCGAGGGATATTACAGCGCTGCTTATTGAAACGTATGGGAGCAGGGTACGGATATTTGAGAACAGCATACCGATGTCGGTAAGGGCTGCGGAAACTTCTGCAGAAGGTGTCAGCATCTACCAGCATGACCCGAAAGGCAGGGTTGCGGGCGCATACCAGTCTTTGACGGAGGAGGTGCTTGGCAATGGGCAGTAAGGCAGGGAGCGCATCAAAAGTCAAACTGAACAGCTTTGACGATTTATTTGGCGGTGCAGAAAATACAGCAGGGGAGCAGATTATCCATGCGAAACTGACTGATTTACATACATTTAAGGGACACCCTTTCCGTGTCCTGGATGATGAAAAGATGGAAGAAACCACGGAGAGTATCAGCAGGTACGGTGTGCTTGTGCCAGGGCTTGCAAGACCGAGGGAAGGTGGCGGCTATGAGATCATAGCCGGACACCGGAGGAAACGGGGTTCTGAAAGGGCAGGACTGGACACGATGCCCGTCATTGTCAGGAATTATACGGATGATGAAGCCACGATAATCATGGTGGATTCCAATATCCAGAGAGAGGATATTTTACCGAGCGAAAAAGCAAGGGCTTATGCCATGAAATACGAAGCGATGAAACACCAGGGCAGCAAAGGCGGCAGTACCCTTGACGAAGTGGGGGAAGCTGCTGGGGAGAGCGGAAAGACGGTACAGAGGTATGTATGGCTTGCAAGGCTCTCTGATGGCCTGCTTGACATGGTGGATAGGAAAAAGATAGGGATAGCACAGGGCGTGGACATTTCTTTCCTGTCCGATGAAGCTCAGCAGTGGGTATCTGCTACCTTAGAGGAAACAGGGGCAGGAGTGAACGCTTCCCAATCGGCAAAGCTGAAGGAATATGGCAAAAGCGGCGAGCTTACGCCTGCAATGGTAAGGCTTATATTGACAGAGGAAAAACCGAAAGAAAGAAAAGTGACAATCAAAGGCGATAAGATCAGCCAATATTTTCCAGAGGATTATTCCAATGACGATATAGAGGGTGTCATTCTTGAGCTTTTGGAGGAGTGGCAGAAGAAACAGTGAAGGAGGCGGTAAAATGGGCGAGCCATTGAAATTTGATTATTACTATGGCATTGAAGCAGAACAGTTTTCTTTTTACCGTGTTCCCCGCCTGTTGATCAAAGACGAGCGTTTCAAGGGGCTTAGCAGCGATGCTAAGCTCCTATATGGATTGATGCTTGACAGGATGTCACTGTCGATGAAAAATGGGTGGCTGGATGATGAAAATAGAGCATATATTATCTATGCTGTGGAGAACATCATGGAAGATTTGGGATGCTCTAAACCTACCTGCATAAAAGTCATTAAGGAGCTGGATGCAGATAACGGGATTGGACTGATAGAGAAAAAACGCAGGGGGCTTGGAAAACCGGATATCATTTATGTGAAAAATTTTGCGTCTGTGCCGGAAAAAGAGAGTGAAGAAAAGCCTGCAAACGCTGATGTTTCCACAGAAGTAAAAAATCTTTACTTCAAGAAGGAAAGAAATTTGACTTCTGGAAGTAAAGAAACTGAACTTCAGCAAGTAAAAGAAACTGACTTCAAGAGGGAAAATAATTTGACTTCTGGAAGTAAAGAAACTGGACTTCAAGAAGTAAAGGAATTTGCCCCTAATTATAACAATACTAACTATAACGATCAGAACCATACTGATATGAGTTATCCCAATCCTATCAATCTATCCGTGGGAAAAGACGATGTGATTGATGGGATGGATGAAACAAGCACATATATGGCACTGATCCGTGAAAATCTGGAATATGAACACCACATGAAATATGAACGGTATGGAGAAAGGGAGATGTATGAGGAAATCTACGAAACTGTCTGCGATGTGGTCTGTGTGAAGCGCAGGACAATCCGCATCAATGGGGAAGATTACCCTTATGAGCTTGTAAAATCCCGGTTCCTGAAACTGAACAGCGGTCATGTAGCGTATGTCATGGACTGCATGAAAAATACCGCCACAAAGATTACCAATATCAGGGCGTATCTGATTACAGCCCTCTATAATGCTCCCTCAACCATGAGCCACTACTACCAGCAGGAAGTACAGCATGATATGTATGGCGGCGGATGGGCAGAAAAAGGGATTACTTAACTAACTTCTGGACACAATGTCCAGAGGTGGAAAAATTTTTAAATGACGTGTATGATACTGCTATGGACAGGAAACGGAGGAACGCATGGAGAAAAAAGCATATATTACAGAGGAAGAACAGAAAAAATGCCGAAGGGTGGCAGATGCCTTTGCAGAGCTTGAAGATGTGGACGTTGTGGTGGTCGATGTTGGCAGATACGGCTTCGTTAAACTGCAATATTACACTCCACCAACAGGTTTTGAGAATGATTTTACTTTCACGGACAGCATGAAATTGTTTGATGATTTGTGGGAGGAATGGTTGCATACACAGCTTATCATGATGGCGAAGGAAATGAAAATAGATGATGTTGACTATGATGATATTTTCAAGCGTCTGCCGGAAGAAAAGCAGAATGAGCTTGGAGGCAGGAAACAGCATTTCGCAGAACTGGCGGGAATAGAAAACGGTTAAGCCTGTCAGAGCGTGGTGGGTGGCACTTTCTAGCCTTGTTGGAAGTGTGATTATCTTTTCAATCACACTTCCGGCAAGGTTTCCAGAGGTACGGAGGTGGAAGACCTCTGTCTTAAAAAAAATAAATATGGGAACAGCGTAAGGGCGGTTATGGATCAGTAGATTTGTAGCCGCCCTTTTTTTATTGCTTCCGGTCAATGTACAAGGAAGCGGAAAGGAGATAACTATGGAATCCTTACGGGATGTAAAAAGGGCAATGGAACGGGAGATAAAAAAGGGGAGCTGCCCGCTTAAGTTTGACAGGCTGGAGTTTGGCGGCGCACCTTTCCAGAGCATCACATCAGAGGAGAAGCTGGATGAAGTGCTTGCCTATCTGCTGAGGGTAAAGTCTTTCCGGCAGTTTGCAGAAAAGACCATAATCAACAACGTATATATGGATTTGGATATGCTCTGCAGAAAGCCGCAGTTTAAGCGTACCCATTCCGTTTTAGAACGGGAGGGGATTTATGCAAGGGTACAGAAGTACAAAAAGCGGTTACAGCCGGATTATGACAGCGGGCTTTGTCTGGAAACGGTGCAGTGTCTCTTTACGCTTCCGGAGGGAGAAGCAGAAAAATACCGGATGATTTATGACGGAAAGGAAACATATGCCTTTATCATGTCAAACAAATATATCCTCGGTCTGTTTACTTGCTGTGAAGCTGCAAGGAAATCCGCTGTTATGGACGGGGCGGAGTACAAACACCTTTCAGAGCAGGAGCAGAAGATCATGCTGCTTGACGGAGTGGGGGATGTGCTTTTTCAGGCATTATTGCTTGATGATGTGGAGTATGGGGGAAATCAGTTATGTGCCAATCTCCACACAATCTATTGTTTAAATGAAAAGCGGTAACCTCTGGACATGATGTCCAGAAGTGGAAAGGGAGCAAAATGGAAAGAAACGAATTTCAGAAAAAAGCGGTGGCTGCATTATTAGGGAAAATAGCGGAAGCCTGTGGAAAAGCGGGGGTGAATCCAAGCATTACGGTTTCAACAAGGAAAAATGTCGCCTGTTTTCAGTTAAGGAGGCAGGGAAGCTGCATACAGGTTTCGGTAAAACATTCAGGGGAAATAAATTATTCGTTCTCGGATATGCGTGGGGGCGGCAGCAAAAAGAAAATTTATTATGAGTACTGTTTTAAAGACAGCCATGAGCGTATCATAGAGAAGTTTGCCGCTGATTTTGGCAGGCTCTATAAAGATTGCCTGATCGCTGATGGCCTGTGCGGGTTTACCGGTATCAGTTTATCTTATGGAGCTGATACAGATATGGAATTAAAGGAATATGAGGACTATATCCGGAGAGATTGCCCGTCATATTAACCTCTGGACATGATGTCCAGAAGTAGGAGGAATATCGTGAATTTTGCTTTGAAGATTGTCTTTTACATTATCTGCCGGGGGATTCCCCCGTAGCGCATGGACGGATGCAGGAACGTAACAAGGAGGTGCTTAATGCAGGAGGAAGTAACACAAAAAACGATTGCCCTTGTGATTAAGACCGCAAAATTAGACGCCAACGTGCTAAAGGCTGCAATGCGGATGTACTTAAACCACCAGAAGCAGAAAGCACAGAAAACGCATGGAAAGACCTCTGTGAAAAAGCTCGTTGGCGAGGGCGTTGGGGTATCGTCGATTGAAGTCACGGATGGCAATATCAAATCTTTTGAGCGGGTAGCCAAAAAGTACCGTGTTGATTTTGCCATAAAGAAAGACAAGACAACCGAACCGCCGAAATATCTGGTCTTTTTCAAGGGCAGGGATGCCGATGCAGTGGCGCAGGCATTCAAGGAATTTGTTTATGGTAACGAGAAAAAGAAAGGAAGGGTTTCCGTAAGGGAGAAATTGAAGCACTTGAAGGACGCAGTATCGCAGGATAAGAACCGGGAACGGAGCCGGGAGAAGAATAAGGACAGGGGGCAGAGCCTATGAGCAAGATCGTAAACGGCATAGCGAAAGACCTGAAAGCCATTCCGAAGAAACTCAAGGCAAAGACCGGGAACATCGACAAAAAGAAATTTGTCCTGATGAATCTCCCTTATATCCTTACCGGATATTTCTGTGATAAAGTGGCGTGTCTGTGGCGGGTATCGCCGGGGCAGGACGCTTCCGCAAAGATGATGGCGGTTTTGGAGGGGCTGAATGATTTATTTAAGAACCCGCTCCCAAGTCTGCACCCGAAAGATCTGCTGATTGGCGCAGGCTGTGGAATTGCACTTTATTTTATCGTGTATTTCAAAGCCAAGAATGCCAAGAAGTTCCGGCATGGCATGGAGTACGGTTCCGCAAGGTGAGGTGCATAATCTTAACTGTAAGCAACACCTATATTGACGCAGGAGGGTATGCACATGAATGATTACAGCAAAATCACAGCCCTTTACTCCCGCCTATCCGTGGGGGACGAGGACAGGGACGGCGGCGAGAGCAACTCCATACAGAACCAGAAGAAATTTCTGGAAAGCTATGCCAGACAGTTAAAATTAACCAATATCCGGCACTACATTGATGATGACGAAAGCGGCAGATTTTTTGACCGTTCTGCCTACTCCCGCATGATAGAGGACGTGGAAAACGGCAAAGTCGGCGTGTGCATTATGAAAGATATGACCCGTTGGGGGCGCGACTATCTCCAAGTGGGAAACGCTATGGAGATTTTCCGCAGAAACAACGTGCGCTTTATCGCGGTAAACAACGGAATAGACAGCGAAAAGCCCGACACGTTGGAGTTTGCGCCGTTCATCAATATCATGTCAGAGTGGTACGCAAAGGACATCAGCAAGAAAGTGAAAACGGGCATTAAGACCAAAGGCATGAGTGGGAAGCCAATCGCAACCGAAGCCCCCTATGGTTATGTGAAAGACCCCGACAACAAGGATTTTTGGTTGATTGACGAAGAAGCCGCCGAAATTGTCCGCTTGATTTTCCGCCTGTTTCTGGACGGGAAAAACCGAAACCAGATTGCCGTATATCTGAAAAATGAGCAAATCCCGACCCCCACATTCTACATGAAAGACCGTGGGCGGGGAACGGCAAAAAGCAGGACGCTGAACGAGGAAAACCGCTACAAATGGAATAAGGCGACCTTGACCCGTATCCTCACAAGGCAGGAGTATTGCGGCGACGTTGTGAACTTCAAGACCACAAAGCATTTCCGTGACAAACGAAACCACTATGTAGATAGAAGCCAGTGGCAGATTACCGAAAATGTCCATGCGCCGGTTATCGACCGCACCGATTTTGAAAACGTACAGCGGATTTTAGAAAACGCCCCTGTCAAGCGACCAAACGGGGACGGGGAAATCCACCCTTTGTCGGGCTTGCTTTTCTGTAAGGACTGCGGCGCAAAAATGCACATACGGATAGATTACAGGAACGGCGGCAAACGGCACGTTGCCTTTTGCAGTGAATACCACAAGGGGAAAGCCAGAAACCCGAAGTGCCATTCCCCACATATCATGGACGCGGATTTACTCATGCAGACCGTTGCGGACGTGCTGAAAAAAATCGCGGAATACTCCATCAGCAACAGGGCGGATTTTGAAGCCTTAGTGAAAAAGAGCCTTGACGTACAGCAGACCGACCGGACGAAGAAACAGCAGAAGCGCGTACCGCAAGTCACAATGCGGCTTGAACAAATCGAAAAGGTTCTGGATAAGCTGTACGAGGACAACGCACTGGGCGCTATCCCGCAAGACCGTTATGAGCAGATGTCGCAGAAGTATTCAGAAGAATACTATACACTGAAAGCGGAGCTTGCGGAAATCAAAGAGCAGTTGTCCGCTTTTGAAAACGCGGGAGGACGGGCGCAGAGGTTTGTGAAGCTGACAGAACGATACGCCGGCTTTGCCGAACTCACCCCCGCCATTCTAAACGAGTTTATCAACAGGATTGAAGTGCATGAGCGCGACCAGAAGCGGGCGAGATACGCCATTCAGCATATCGGGATATACTTCAACCATATCGGCAAATTTGAGAATGAACTGACACAGCTTGCAGAGCCGACAGAGCAGGAAATCAAAAAAATGCGGGAGGAAATCGAAGAAGCGAAAAAGGAAAAGAGCCGCGCCTACCACCGGGAATATTCCAGAGCCTACCGCGCTAAAAACATTGAAAAGCAACGGGAGTATGACCGTATCAAAGCGCGGGAATACAGAGCGAGAAAAAAGGCGCAAGCCGCCGCAACCGCACAGTAAAACCAAACAGCCAACAGCTAAGAGGGATTTTCCAATTACGGGAAATCCCTTTTTCACGCCCAAAGAAAGGAGCGACCCATTGACAGAAAAGAACAAAACCCCCGCCCCGCCCCGAAAGCCGGACGGTATCATCACGACACAGAGGAACGGGCAGACCATTGTTGCGGAGTTGTTTTTCAACCACAGCGGCACAGAAACCTTCCGCGACAAGATATTGAAAATGATACTTGCCGACAAGCAGGAATAAAACGGGAAAACGGTTATCTGTAAAAATCCATTCCATTCCCATCCTATCCCATCCAATCCATACCAGACATGAAAGGAGCGATTGACCCGTGGCAAAGACCAAAGCCGAAAAAATCACGAGCATTGAGGAAGAAATCCGACAGCTTGAAAACAGGCGCAGACAGCTTGTGCAGGAGCAAAAGGCGCAGGATCGCAAGGACAGGACGAAACGCCTATGCCGCCGCATGGGGCTTTTTGAAAGCCTTGTCCCCGACACGATACTGCTGACAGAGGAACAATTCAAGACCTTCCTTGAAAAAACTGTAATGACCGACCACGCCCGCCGCATACTGGACGGACTGACCGCCCAGAACGCCCCCACAGCCCCCGCACAGGGCGCAGAAACGGCGGCACAGGGTAACACGCCGCCCGCCACCCAAACCACCCATACAGCCCGCGAGGGCGGCGCAGGCGGGGACGCGGACGGGGGCGGCTTGCAAGGGTAACGGGCTATCCCTCTACCCTTGCTAAAAAAGCAAGGGCGCACTTATATACCACAATGAATTGTGGTATGTGCGGTCTTGCAGACGGCGTTTTGTGCCTGTCGTCACAAAAGAAAACGGCGGGAGTTACCCGCAGAAAGGAGTGCGGCGCGTGGCAATCTATCATTGCAGTATCAAAGTCATATCCCGCGGCAAGGGCAAGTCCGCTGTTGCCGCCGCCGCTTATCGGGCGGGAGAAAAAATCACAAATGAGTTTGACGGAATGACCCACGACTACACCCATAAGGGCGGCATAGTCCACACCGAGATTTTACTCCCCGACCACGCCCCCGCCGAGTATGCGGACAGGGCGGTTTTATGGAACGAAGTGGAGAAAGTCGAGAAAGCGAAGAACGCCCAACTTGCGCGGGAGATTGAAATTGCCTTACCCCGCGAACTGACGAGGGAGCAAGGCATTTCCCTTGTCCGCGAGTATGTGAAACGGCATTTTGTGGCGGCGGGAATGTGCGCCGATGTATGCCTGCACGACACAGGCGGCGGCAACCCCCACGCCCACATCATGCTGACAATGCGCCCTTTTGACGAGGGCGGCGAGTGGGGAGCGAAGCAGAAAAAGGAGTACATTCTTGACAGGGACGGGAACAAAATCTATGACCCGAAAAAGCGGCAGTACAAATGTAAATCCATTCCCGCTACCGACTGGAACGAACAGACCAAAGCGGAGGAATGGAGGGCGGCATGGGCGAGGCTTTGCAATCAGGCGTTGGAGCAGAACGGACACGCGGAGCGCGTAGACCACCGCAGTTATGAACGGCAAGGGATAGACCAGATACCAACCGTCCATTTAGGCGTTGCCGCTTCCGCTATGGAGAAGCGCGGCATCCGCACCGAGCGCGGCGACCTTAACCGCGAAATCGAGGTAACGAATAAGCGTTTGCGGCAGTTAAAGGCGCGTATCTCCAAACTGCAAAACTGGTTAAAGGAAGAAACCGAGAACACCGAGCCGCCCACCCTTGCCGACTACATTCAAGGCATTTTGTCACGCAAGGCACAGTCGGGAAAATCGGGATATTCACAATCGCTGTATAACCTCAAAGACGCGGCAAATATGCTGAATTTCCTGCAAGCCAATAACATCATGGATATGACGGGGCTTGATGAAAAATTCAAGTCTATGATAGGGGAACAACTGGATATTCAAGGGAAACTGAAACCCGTTGAACGGCGGTTAGGAACTCTGAAAAAGCACATAGAACAAGCTGACATTTATTTCAAGTACAAGGGAAAGAAACCGCTGACCGAAGCGGAGCAAATCTTGCTTACAGCGGCGAAAGACTATCTCAAAGGTGTGATGAACGGAAAAACCACAATCCCAACAAAGACATGGAAAGAAGAATATACAAAGTTGACCGCCGAGAGAAAAACGCTCAATCAGCGGTATCTTGCATTGAAAGAGGAAGTGAAAGAAGCCGAGAAAATCAGAAAGAGTGTTTACAGTATCTTACGGCAGGAACAGCGGGAACGGCAACCGAACAGGGCGCAGGATATGGAGTATTAAAAACGAGAACGGACAGGATAGTTTTTTCTCCTGTCCTGTCCATTCTCACTTTTGTTTTTTCCCTTTAAGAAAATTTTCGCACAGTTCGGGATAATCCGCAACTAAGCAGTCATATTTTTTCTTTCCACTTCCAACACGGAAGGTATTACGATATTTGTCGCGCAAGTCCATATCGCCAGTGACTTCCATAATTCTTTCTGATAACTGAAAGTACAAAACATGATAATGATGATTATACAAATCCTCTGCTTTTTCTTTTGTCATGCGTAACCTTTTCCCAATAGCGGCATAAGTCAATCCCTCAGTTTCTCTAAGCCGAATAATACTGGAAATAGTTCGCATACTAAATTGATTTCGCAAGGGCGGCAAAGATTGTAGAATCCGTTTTGGCATCCCCGGTTCGCCGTTTCGGTATTCCTTTAATATATCAGCATATTCTTTTTCAAAATAAGCTACTATATATTTATTTCCCAAATAACAATCAAGCGCACTCCTCCAGATTTTTCTGAAATGTGTTGTATTTTCATAACCATGCACAATAGAAAGATGATTTACATAGTATCTCGTTTTCCAGAACAACATATTTTCATAATTAGCGATAATAGTAGACACTGAAACATTATATTCCTTTGCTATATCTGCAAAAGTGTTGTCATATACATCACGAAGCACCCAAACATCATACTTACGACCTTTGCCCAGAAGATTTTTATATGGAATGTCGTTTAACATAACAATTCTCCTTTTCTCTTAAAGAGTACTTTTATACTCTTTAAGAATACATCACTAGAATTGTTATGTCAAGAAGTGAAAATGGTTAATTAGCGTTTGTGATTCAATAATTCCAAACGTTTTTCAACCGCCGCTTTAATTACGGCTATATCGTCAGAGGAAAGTTGTTCAATTTTCAGTTTGAGTTGTTCGACTTCTGTAATGCCCTCTTGCAATCCGTCCAGTTCCGACCCGTAAATATATTCTGGCTTCACCTTTAAAACCAAACATATATTTTTCAATTTTGGCACGCTTGGTAATCGTTCACCACGTTCATACTGTTTCCATGTACTTTCAGAACAGTCACATAATTCGGCGGCTTGTTCGATTGTGAGATTCCTATGTTCCCTCATTTCTTTAATTCGATTGCCGAAGCCTTGTCTATCTTTCATCAATATACCACCTTCCAAAAGAGTATTTTATTACTCTTAAAGCATATCCCAGATGAAAGATAATCAACAGTCGCAAACAGAGTTTGTTTATACTCTTTAAGAAGTTTTTCGGACACAATGACAATAACACTCTCCCAACCGTTCCACCTATCCACCTTATCAATGGACGGGTAGTATTTTTTCGTAAAGTACACGAAAAAATCTCCACCCTTGAACCATTGACAAGTTGGATTTTTGCCGTGTCATTGCGCCGCCGAAAACGGGGAACAGGATAAAAAAATCCTGCCCCGTTTCCGACCGCTTCATTCTACGGCAAAACCGGCTCCACTGGTGCGGCGGCTGTCGGTAAGTTTTGCGGTGGCTCTGCCCCCGCGCCCCCGACCTCTCCCAAAGAACAGAATGGAATGTTACGCAATAGGGCTTGAAAAGGCTTGATTTTTAAGGCGTTGCAGATACGAAAATTCATTGGTAAGGGTTTTATACTACCTACTCACGAAAACGGCTTCTAAGCGTCCACAGGCGCGTTTTATACCCCTTTTTATGCCCCGTTTCCCGCCATGCCGAAAAGTTTTCCGTCAATAACTTAAAAAAGCACTTGACAAAATGCTTCATGGGGCAATCCCAAGGATATAGAGCCTTACATGGATTCCGTGTTTGAGAACAATATCCTGCTGACGCAGACGGAGCGGCTGATGATGTCGGGCAGGCCGAAAGAGCCAAAGTATGCAAGGAATAAAAATATCCTTGTGATTGGCGGTTCCGGTTCGGGCAAGACGAGGTTTTTTGTAAAACCGAACCTGATGCAGATGCACAGCTCATACGTCGTCACTGATCCGAACAGATAAGTATAATAAGGTTATAGGGAAGCGCGCACCCTCAAAGAAAGGAGGTTACACACCATGAAGAAGCAGACAGAGAAAGACAAACTCACCGCCCTATACGAAAGACTCTCCCATGACGATGAGAGAGCCGGGGAATCCGTCAGCATTGAGAACCAGAAGCGGATTTTAGAGGACTACGCACGGAAAAACGGCTTTACCAATATCCGGCACTTTACCGATGACGGAATCCGGGGAACTACGTTCAAGCGTCCGGGGCTGGACGCTATGTTGGACGAAATCCGGGCGGGGAACGTGGCAACGGTTATCATCAAAGACCAAAGCCGAATCGGGCGTGACGTGGTTGAAGTGGGGCTTTTGAAGCGCACCTTTGACGAGTACCATGTGCGTTTTATCGCCGCAAATGACAACCTTGACACCGCCAACGGCTTTGATATTATGTCTATCTTCCGTGACGTGATAAACGAGTGGTATGTTGCCGACACCAGCCGCAAAATCAAGACCGTTTTCAAATCCAGAATGGAAAAGGGCTTGCGCTGCTCTGGTAGTGTCTGCTATGGATACCGCGCTTCTAAAGAGGAAAAAGGCGAATGGATAATTGACGAGGAAGCCGCCGCCGTTGTGCGCCGCATCTTCCAGAGCGTCCTTGCCGGGGAAACCGTAGCCAGCATAGCAAAGGCACTCCGCGCCGAGAAAATCCCTATCCCGTCCGAGCATTGGAAGCGGACGGGCGAGCCAGTCCGTGCGGCAAAATACACAGACCCCTACGCATGGTCAGCGACCACTATCGGCTACATACTGAAACGCCCGGAATACACAGGGCGCAAGGTATTAGGGAAAACCGTATGCGAGAACTACAAGACCAAGAGCAGCCGCAAGACCGCGCCGGAAGAACAGTATATCTTCGAGGGCGCAATCCCCGCCATTGTGGACGGGGAAACGTGGCAGACCGTACAGAAGATACGGGAAACCGTGCGCCGCGCACCTAAGCGGCAGAACGCCCCGAACCGCTTGACCGGACTTCTCTACTGCGCCGACTGCGGCTCAAAACTCACACACCGCTATACCCTCGTGCAAGGGAAATGGATTGAGGACGCTTTCATCTGTTCCGGCTACCGCCATTTAATCCATGACTGCACCATGCACCATATCCCCACGGCTAAAATTGAAGCCGCTATCCTTGCCGTAATCCAGCGGGTAAGCTGGTATGTGCGGCACAATGAAAAAGAGTTTACCGAGCGTGTCCGGGAAGCGTCCGACCAGAACCAAGAAAAGACCGTCAAGGAATGTAAGCAGAAAATCAATAAGGCACAGAAGCGGCACAAAGAGCTTGACGGGCTTGTGAAAAAGCTGTATGAGGGCAACGCCACGGGCAAGATACCCGACAAACATTTTACCCGGCTTCTTGCCGAATATGACGAGGAACAGACCGGGCTGGAAGCGTCCATAGCGGAATGGCAAAGGCAGATTGAAAGCTGGAACGCCGACAAGCTGAAAACAGACCAGTTTATCCAGCTTGTGAAACGCTATACCGACTTCTCCGAACTCACAACGCCCATGCTCAACGAGTTTATCGAGAAAGTGATTGTGCATGAGGGCGAGGGGCGGGGGAATGACCGCCGCCAGCGGATAGACATTTATTTAAACTTTATCGGGGCTTTTGAAGTACCCGCCCATATCGTCACCCCGGCAGAGGTGGAGGAACAACGCCGCCAGCAGGAGGAACAGGCGGCAAAGGAAGCACGTTCAAAGGAGCTTGAAAAGGCGCGGTACGAGAAGCGCAAGGCAGAGAAACGGGAGTTTACCGCAAGGAAGAAAGCGGGGCTTCTTACGCCAGAAGAACAAGAAGCGGAGGAAAAACGGCTTGCACATAACCGGGAGTGGCAAAAGGAATGGCGGGAGAAACGCAAAGCCACAGAGCCGCCCAAGCCGCCTAAGAAAAAATCCATAAAGGAACTTATGGAATTGGAAAAGACCGGGGCAGAGCTTACGCCGGAGGAAACAGAACGGCTTGCAGAACACCGCCGGAAAAAAGCCGCACAGCATAAGGCGTGGCGCGAAAGGCAGAAAGCCGGACAGCCCAAGACAAGGACGCTCAAAGAGATTGCCGCCGCCCAAAAAGAGGGGGAAGCCTTAACGCCGGAGGAAACGGAACGTCTGGAAGTCCACAAGAACCGGAAAAAGACAGCAAGGGAAAAGCTGGTACGGCAAGCCGAAACCGACCCGGCAGCGGCGGCAGAGCTGGCACAGAAGCGGGCGTATCAATCCGAAGCCACCAAGAAATCCCGGCAGAAAATGTATGAGGAAGCCGCCACAGGAAACCCCGAAGCGGTGGAACGCTATGAGAATTATCTTGCCGCAAGGAGGGAAGCATACCACAGGAAAAAACAGGAAGCGGAACGAACCGCATAAGGACGGAAAAACAAAAACCGCATTGTGGAAATGTGCATAACAGGCTATGGAATCATGGATAACTCTATTCACAGCACATGGAAAAGCGAAAGAGCAGCTTTCCCACGTCCTGCAAACAGAGTTACCCACAATTCCATAAGACAGCCAGTTATACACATTACCACCAATGCCGACTACTGCGGAATCCCTCTCATTCATTCATAATTTCTTTATATGGATTCACATAATCCGGGCATAGATATTTTTCGCTCCAAGTCATCATGGTTTGAAGAACAGGGATAAAACTTTCTCCAAATTCTGTTAGAGAATACTCAACCTTTGGTGGAATTTCTTTGAATATTTCCCTATGTAGAAAACCGTCATTCTCTAATTCCCGGAGCTGCTTTGTAAGTGTAGATTGTGTAATGCCATCAAGACGGCGCATTAACTCTCCAAACCTTTGCACTTTGTAAAAGGCAACATACCACAAAATCAAAATTTTCCACTTGCCGCCTATAACGGATTGCAGTTTACTCATAGGCACACAACGAGCTATTACATTTTTGTCAGTGAACTTGTTTTCAGACATAGCAACACTTCCTTTCTGCTTAAAGTATATTGCAAAAAAACAGAAAAATCAAGGTACGCTCTTTTAACATTCTTAGTATCTAAAAAAATACTACTACTAAAAAAAGACAGTACTTGAAGTGTATGGAGCATTGAGATATTTTAGTTGTATGGCAAGCAAAAAAATTTGAAAGGAGTGGCAAGTTAGATAAAATGAAAAATACAGCAAAAACATTCATTATAGCTGCATTTTGCGTAGTTGGGATTTTGTTATTTAGCTTTATTTTTTACAATACATATCATACTTCCCAATTAACAATTTCCGAAGTGACCGATATAGAGGGATTTTTGATTGAGCATAACATTAGTACCTCGTATGCAAATGATATATTTTATTATACGTTGAGTGATACAAGCGTACTTATTTTGGATAGCCGAAATGCTGAATATAAATTGTATGTTCATTCGATTGTCCGTGCTGATATGGATAATAATGGCACACTAAAAGTTGTTGTAACAGATAAAACGGCGGTTTCCGAATCCGACATTTTGGGAACATATGCAGTAGTTATTGAGAGCCGAAACAAAATTAACAATATTCAAATAACAAGAGAAAAGGAGCGATAAAATTATGCACTACACAGGAACAATATGGCGACCGCCCTATGAAGCGTCCTCACTGCTTTTGGAAGTCACCGCAGGCTGCACACATCATAGCTGCAAATTTTGTACGCTATATGCTGATTTGCCATTCAAATTCAAAATGTCACCACTCACAGACATAGAAGCCGATTTGAAAGAAGCAAAGGCACAGATGAAGCTATGGAAAAACAGCAGAATTTCAAGAACATTTTTAACAGGTGCAAACCCATTTGTGCTGAAATTTTCAAGGTTAATGGAAATTGCAGACCTCATTAAAAAATATTTTCCGAGCAATAAAACGATTGGCTGTTTTTCGAGAGTAACGGATATTTCTTTGAAAACAGATGAAGAACTGTCCGCATTAGCAGCCGCCGGATTTGACCTTTTAACGATTGGAATTGAAACAGGTGATGATGAAGCATTGGAATTTATGCACAAAGGGTATCTTTCAAAGGATATTGTCACCCAATGTTTAAGGCTTGATAAAGCAGGTATCGGCTATAACTTTTTTTATCTTACAGGTATTTCCGGCATGGGAAAAGGCGAACAGGGAGCAAAAGCAACTGCCCGGATATGCAACCAACTCCACCCTCAAATTATCGGGGCAAGTATGTTGACAATTTATCCCAATTCAGAACTTTACAAAGATATACAAAAAGGGAATTGGCAGGAAGAAGCAGAGCTTGAAAAGTACGAGGAATTAAAAGCCTTAGTTGAACACTTAGAAATTCCCGTCTGGTTTGGAGCATTGGGAGCTTCTAATCCGATACCGATTCAAGGCACGTTACCTAACGACAAAAAGAAAGTTTTATCCGTTTTAGATAAAATCATAGAAAGCGTGAGCGAAGATGAATTGCGGGATTACCGTAAAAATCTCCGTCACTTATAAGGAGTGATTGTATGCACTTTACAGGAAGAACATGGCGACCAAATTATGAAGCGGATTCCTGCATTATTCAATTAACCTCTGGCTGCACTTATCAGAAATGCCATTTTTGCAATCTGTATAAAGATGAGCCATTTACGATGTCGCCGCTATCAGAGTTTGAAGCAGATTTGAGCGAAATTAAATCATATCAGCCCCATGCAAGAAGAATTTTCATTACAGGCGCGAATCCATTTGCATTGAGCTATGAAAAGTTAAAACCGTATATTTTGACTGTCCGTGATTATCTAATTAAATGTCAAAGTATAGCCATGTTTGCCAGTATACGGGATATAAAAAACAAGGAAGTATGGCAGTTGCGAAAGCTACGGGCTATGGGAGTAAATGGGCTTAGTATTGGTACTGAAAGCGGTGATGATGATACGCTTATGTTGGCGAATAAAGGATATACTTCACAGGATATTTTAGAACAGTGCCGCAAGTTAGATGAAGCGGGAATTGAGTATTATTTTGTGTATATGACAGGATTAGCGGGAAAAGGCGCGGGCTATCGAAATGCAGTAAACAGTGCGAAAATATTTAGCCAACTTAACCCTTATTTTATCTCTGTTGATTCACTTACACTCTTTCCCGGTACAATACTTTATGATAAGGCAAAAAACGGGGAATTTATTCAAGCAGGGGAGAAAGAGCGTATTCGTGAATTGCAGACATTTATTCAAAATTTGCAAATACGGACACACTTGTTTGCTAATTCAAAATCAAATTTTTATCCCATTGCGGCATACTTACCAAAAGAGCGCAATTCGTCAATCGGAGAATTGCAGTATGTCATTGATACAGTTGATGAAAAAGAAATGAGTGTATACCGCGATAGTCTGCAATCTTTGGAGTAGAAAAACAAAACCAGCCGGACAAGCGAAGTCAATGCTATTTTGTGCAGCGTTGGCAACTCCACCCGGCTTTATTGGAAAGCTAATCAAAGGGTAACGGCTTACCGCCCCTTTAGATTATAAACAGCAACCATAAACCAAGCACCGCCCCATGTGGGAGAAAGGGGGAATTTTCTATGGCTTGCACAGAAGCATACAGGGAACACATCATGTATTCTTTCAACGCCTTTTGCAAAGTTGTCATACGCTATGCTGCTATCAACGCATGGCGTGACAGGAACAGGCGGCGGCAAAAAGAAATATCCTTTGAATACCTCACAGAAGAAAAGTTCTACCCTCTAAGCACATCAGACGAATTTCTCAAATCACTCTACGAACAATACCCCGTTACGATATGCGGTCAGACAATCATACTCACCAATGGGGAACTTGCCGCCGCCCTGTTATCTCTACCGGAGAAAAAGAGGGAAATCATTTACCTTTACTTTTTCGGAAATTACACACAGCAGGAAATCGCGGATTTATACGGGCAATGCAAGAGTACGGCATGGCATTATATCCACAGTGCCTTGCAGTTGTTGCAGGAGGAAATGGAGGTGCTTTTACATGGGGAATCCTAACCTTATACCGTATGAAACCATTGTCCGGGCGACCAGCGGAGAGCCGGAAGCCGTGAACGAGGTTTTACGGCATTACAGCAAGAGAATCCGCTTTGCCGCCCTTGAAAACGGACACATCAACATAGACACCGAGGATAGCATAAAACAGCGGCTTATCACCGCCCTGTTCCAGTTCCGCTTTGACTGAAAAGGGCTGCTTAACGGGAGGTGGTATTTGTCGGGAAAATAGTCATGCTTACATTCAGCGACACCGAAGAAAAAGCGGTTGAGAAAGCCATAGCCGCCCTTGCCGATATGATACCGCTGGAAGCCATACAGCCGCCACACTCCCCGGCGCTTACTTTTCCGGGATTGGAAATCAGATTACACCAACGCCGGGTATTAAAAGACGGCACGGACATTTACCTCACCCGTTTAGAATACGGCGCACTCTGCTATCTTGCCGCTAGTCCGGGGAGAGTGTTCACAAAGGCGCAAATCTTTGAAGCCGTGTGGAGCATGGAAAGCGAAAGCTGCCAGTCAAATGTGACAAATGTGATATGCAATCTACGGAAAAAGATAGAATCGGACAGCCGCCGCCCCACCTACATAAAGACCGTTTTAGGCATAGGCTACAAGTTTACTTCCGGGGAATAACAACAGGATAACCGCCGCTATTGGCGAAGATACGAAACAGGAAATCAAGGAAAAAGGTTTCCTGTTTTTTTACGTCCATTTTGCTTATTTTCGGCTTTACTGTATGGGAAAATACCGCCGCAAAATTGGCAGAATCCACACCACGCAAGCCGGGGGAAAACGGCGAAAGCCAGCACAGCGGAATCCGTCAGTTACTAAGAGCAAGATTCTACCACAGTACCAAATTTCGCCTACCGGCTCATTTTGTCCTATGGGAATCTTGTTGGGGTTGCCACCCCAAGCCCGCCTTTTTGCGGCTTGCGCCGCTTGAAAAAATCCACCCACGAAAGGAGTTGAAGCCCATGAGAAAATACAACACGCCCCACCGCCGCCGGGTAATCAAGACCCGCTTGACCGAGGAAGAATACGCCGAGTTTTCCGAGCGTGTTTCTCTCTGCAAAATGAGCCAATCTGAATATATCCGGCAAGCCCTTATTAAGTCAAGCATACGCCCGGTTATCACCGTTTCCCCGGTCAATGATGAATTACTCTCTGCCGTTGGAAAACTCACAGCCGAATACGGGAAAATCGGCGGCAACCTCAATCAGATTGCCCGCTGTCTGAATGAGTACGGCGCACCTTACAACGCCCTCTCCCAAGAGGTACGAGCCGCCACCGCCGAGCTTGCCGCCTTAAAGTTTGAAGTCTTGCAGAAAGTAGGTGAAGCCGTTGGCAACGTTCAAACATATCAACTCTAAAAATGCCGACTATGGAGCAGCCGAGCAGTACCTAACCTTTGAGCATGACGAGTTTACTATGAAGCCCACTCTTGATAAAAACGGGCAGATTATTCCGAGGACAGGCTATCTCATTTCCTCTCTGAATTGCGGTGATGAAGATTTTGCCATAGCGTGTATGCGCTCCAATCTGAAATACGGCAAGAACCAAAAGCGGGAGGACGTAAAGAGCCACCATTACATTATCAGTTTTGACCCCCGTGACGCGCCAGACAACGGCTTGACCGTAGACCGGGCGCAAGCATTGGGCGAGCAGTTTTGTAAAGAGCATTTCCCCGGACACCAAGCCCTTGTATGCACCCACCCGGACGGGTATAACCACAGCGGCAACATTCATGTGCATATCGTAATCAATTCTTTGCGGATTGCGGAAGTGCCATTGCTGCCGTACATGGAAAGACCAGCCGACACAAGGGAGGGCTGCAAGCACCGCTGCACGGACGCTGCTATGGAGTATTTCAAAGCGGAAGTCATGGAGATGTGCCACCGGGAAAACCTCTATCAGATTGACTTGCTGAACGGGAGCAAGAACCGAGTTACCGAGCGTGAGTATTGGGCGAAGCGGAAAGGACAAGCCGCGCTGGATAAGGAGAACGCTTCCCATGCCGCCACGGGAGAGCCGCCCAAACAGACCAAGTTTGAAACCGACAAGGAGAAGCTGCGGCGCACAATCCGCACCGCCCTGTCCTCTGCCGTTTCCTTTGAGGACTTTTCTGGGAAGCTGCTACAACAGGGCGTGACCGTCAAAGAGAGCCGGGGGAGATTGTCCTATCTCACGCCGGACAGGACGAAGCCCATCACCGCCCGGAAACTGGGTGATGATTTTGACCGTGCCGCCGTACTGGAAGCACTCACCATAAACACACAGAACGCCGCCAGAGCCGCCGAAACGTACCTATCCAAACAGGAATACCCCCGCAGTATAAAAGACCGTTTACAGCGCAACAAAGCCGCCATAAACGCCCCGAAGAATGACGGAGTACAACGCATGGTAGACATAGCAGCCAAGAAAGCCGAGGGCAAGGGGCGGGGCTATGAAAAGTGGGCGACCTTGCACAACTTGAAGCAAATGGCGGCTACCATGAGCATATACGAGGAATCCGGCTTTTCTTCCCCGGAAGAACTGGAAACCGCCATTGCCGCCGCCAGCGCGGAACTATCGAGCGTCCATGCCAAACTGAAAGCCGTGGAAAGCACCCTGCATGAGAAAAAGGACTTGCAGAAACAGCTATTGGCGTACATCAAGACCAAGCCCGCCCGTGACGGGCTGAAAGCACAGAAAACAGAGAAAGCCCGCAAAAACTACCGGGAGCAGCACGAAAGCGATTTTATGATAGCCGAAGCTGCCACCCGGTATTTTAAGGCACAGGGAATCCAAAAACTGCCAGCGTCCAAAACCTTACAGACCGAGATTGAGCAGCTTACCAAAGAGAAAAACGCCCTTTACAACGAGTACCGGGCAAAGAGGGAACGCACAAAGGAATTGCAGACCGTAAAGGGCAACATTGAGCAGATTTTAAGGCGAAAGCCGGAACGGGGAAAGGGGCGGGATAATGAACGGTAAACGCCCCTACATGGATTACCCACAGCACAGAGCCGCCCGCCGCCTTGTGCATGAGTGCTGTAACTACGATAACGGCAACTGCATTGTACTGGATAACGGCGAGCCTTGTGTATGCGTCCAGAGTATCAGTTATTCGCTCCTATGCCGCTGGTTCATTGCCGCCGTGCTTCCCCTTGACTGGAAACTGGAAGCCGCCCTACTCCACCGGGCAGAACTGAAACGCTGTACCGAGTGCGGCGGTCAGTTTCTCCCCAAATCGAACCGGGGGAAATACTGCCCGGACTGCGCCGGACGCATGAAAAGAGCCAGAGCCGCACAGCGCAAGCGGAAACAGAGGGGGAAATGTCACGCTTTAGAAAATACAGAACCCCCGTAAATCAAGGCTTCCCGGCTACTGCTCAACGGGTATGCGGTACATTTATCCTTTACCCCCGGAAAAGCCGTTTTAAATGCGTAACAGAAGCCGCAGACAGGAGGTGAAAACCATAACCGAATACATTACAGCCAACACCACAATGCCATCCTTTCTCCCCTATCCCCGATTTCTGCTGAAAATGGACTTGTCACAGACTGCAAAGCTGCTCTATGCGCTGCTCCTTGACCGTTCCACCCTCTCACAGAAAAACGGCTGGCAGGACAATGAGGGCAGGACGTATATTGTCTACCCCATAGCAGAGATAGCGGAAATACTGGATAAAAGCACCATGACCATACAGAACTCCCTAAAAGAACTGGACATTGCCGGGCTTTTGGAGAGGGAACGCCGGGGATTTTCCGCGCCGAACCGCCTTTATGTGAAAGTGCCGGAAGTAGTAAAGGTTTCTTTAGATATGACACAAAGAAATCTTGATGTCAGTCCTAAAGAAAACTGTACATCAGACACAAAGAAAACTTTACCTATGATACAAAGAAAACTTTACCCTAACCAACTAAATATAAACAAACTAAAAGAGAGCCAACGAATGGGAGTGAGTGGGGAGCCGCCCGCGCCCTATGGCAAATACCAGAATGTTTTCCTCACTGAAAGCGAATATGCGGAGCTGAAGCAGGAATACCCGGACTGCCTTGAACGGCTTATCGAGGAAATGAGCCGGTATATTGCTTCCAGCGGGAATGATTATGTGAGCCATGCCGCCACGCTTTACAGGTGGGCGGACAGGGAGAAAAAGGAGAACCCGAAAAAGGGAATCCCCGATTATTCCTACAAGGAGGGCGAGAGCCTTTGACGGCAGAGATATAACGCCCCGTAAACAGGGCGTTAAAAAACCCATGAACAAGGAGGACAATTTATGAGCGATTATGACAACGCTATTTTCCGGCTTGCCACGGCACAGGAAGCAGAGCCGGAGGACTACACGGGCGAGGACGGGCTTTTGTACTGCGGGAGCTGCCGCCAGCCCAAAGAAGCCTACTTCACCGAGGGAAAAGGGCTTTTCGGACGTGACCGACACCCCAAAGAATGTGACTGCCAGCGCAAACGCCGGGAAAAGCAGGAAGCCACCGACCGGGAGCGCAAGCACCGCGATACCGTGGAGGAATTAAAACGCCAGGGATTTTCCAACGCCGCCATGCGCCAGTGGACTTTTGAAAATGACAACGGCAAATGCCCCCAAATGGATAAGGCTTTATTCTATGCGGCGAACTGGGAGGAAATGAAAGCGGAAAATATCGGCTATCTGCTATGGGGCAAGGTAGGCACAGGCAAGAGCTATTTTGCCGGGTGTATCGCCAACGCCCTTATGGAGCGTGAGGTTTCCGTGTGCATGACAAATTTTGCCTTGATACTCAATGACCTTGCCGCCAGCTACAAGGGCAGGAACGAATACATAGACCGCCTTTGCCGCTTTCCGCTACTTATCCTTGACGATTTTGGCATGGAGCGTGGCACGGAATACGGGCTTGAACAGGTATACAACGTGGTTGACAGCCGATACCGAAGCCGGAAGCCGCTGATTGTCACAACGAATTTGACGCTGGAGGAATTACAGCACCCGGAGGACACCGCCCATGCCCGGATTTATGACCGTCTGCTTGAAATGTGCTGCCCTGTCTGCATTACCGGGGAGAACATCAGGAAAGCCACGGCACAGGGGAAAATGGAACGGTTAAAAGGACTGATGAACGGAAAGGAGCGCCTATGAACAATGACACCAGCAAGACCAGCCGCGCCGCCGCCCCTCTGGACGCGAAGCCCGACCTTGTGAAACGGATAGGGAACACCACCTTTGACATTCATATCCATTTCAGCGAAACCAGCCGGGAAACCTTTACGGATAAGGTAGTGCGGCTTATCGAGAATGACAAGGACAGTGTAACCAACTGAAAAGAAGATACACTTTTTCTTATTCCCTACTTGACATTACCAAAAGGCACCGTCTTGATCGAGTGCGGAAAGATGCTCAAGAAGGGCGGCTATAAGATAAAAGTCCTCAATACCATAAACTTTGCAAAGTCCATGCACTACAATCCTTTCGCCTATCTGCGGAGCGAAAAGGACATTTTGAAACTTGTAAATACGATTATTGTCAACACCAAAGGGGAGGGGCAGCAATCCGGAGAGGATTTTTGGGTGAAGGCTGAGAAGCTGTATTATACAGCCCTGATCGCCTATATCTGGTACGAAGCCCCGGAGGAAGAACAGAATTTCGCCATGCTGATTGATTTGATTGACGCAAGCGAAGCAAGGGAAGATGACGAGAATTTCAAGAACGCTGTTGACCTGCTGTTTGAGGAACTGGAGGAAAAAGACCCTAATCATTTCGCTGTCCGCCAATATAAAAAATATAAACTTGCGGCGGGCAAGACAGCTAAATCTATCCTGATTAGCTGCGGCGCAAGGTTAGCGCCATTTGACAGTGCAGCGACACGTTGTCGCATATAAACTTTGCGTAGGATTTTCCTGCAAAGAGGTAAAAGTGACGGAAAGGCAACAGCCTTTCTAACTGAT